>JABJHR010000019.1 GCA_018661705.1 Candidatus Woesearchaeota archaeon | reverse complement strand
TAATGCAAAATTAGATAAAAAGTTAAAATGGCAATAAGATACAGAGAATTAGTTAAAGATCTTGCAGAAGCAAGAGTTGGGCTAATAGAAGTAATTAGAGAAATTGAAGGTGGAGATGAAAGTGCTGTTGATAAACTAGATAGTCTTGTATTTGATGATAAAAGAGTGTTTAGTGATGATAATAAAGAACTATTTGTATTGAATACACAAGCAGTTAAAGGAATACCAAGATTCAATGGAAATCCCTTTATGATCCATCCTGCAAGTGCAGCATGGTTATTTGCATATTTGGCAGTTAATGAAAAAAAGTTAGGAAGAGAAACAGCAGAAGACAGAGACAAAATTATTGGTTTTATTTTAACTCATGATTTTTTAGAAGAAGGATTGAAGTATAAAGAAGGTAGATTTGCAGAAGCAGTTACTGAGTGGGGCTATAAACATACTAACGCTTTAGTTGCATCCGTATTAATGTCATCATCACACGCCCTATCAATGAATGAAAGAGTAGAAATTGTTCATCAAGTAAAAACATATGGTTCTGCTGCCTTAGCTTATGCAACAATTATTGAAAAATTAGATAATATGTTAGATTTAGAATATGTAAAAACTAAAAGAAATCCAGACATACAAGCTTCGATTAAGGGATGGTGGATTTCTCAACCATTATTTGTTCTAAAAGAACTTCAAGATAGAATTCCAGAAATGTATTGGCCAACATTAAAAATTTGTAGAGGAGTAATACAAGATAATTCAGATGTGACATATAGATCTGTGTATAAAAAGTTTAAGAAATATAGACAAGATCTTCATGGAGACATAGGCATGATAAGGAAATCTGCTGAAGAACATTTGCAAAGATATAATTTGTTAAGCCAAAAATAATTCACACAATAAAAATAAAATTAATTCTCAATAAACTTTTTTAATTCATCAAACGTTTCATCTAAAAGTTCTTTTGTATCTGTTTCTAGATTTAATCTTAACAAGGGTTCCGTATTAGAAGGCCTAACATTAAACCACCAATTTTCAAATTCAACAGTAATCCCGTCCAACCAATGTGTATTTAAAGCACCCTTCTCTTTGTATACTTGCTCTAATTCTTTCATTTTTGCAAGTTTGTCTTCGACTTTAAAATTATGTTCACCAGATTGAAAATATTTTCTTAATGGTTGAATAATCTCAGAAAAAGGTTTGTTTTCTTCTGAAATAATATTTAATATTTGTAAAGTTGTTAAGATAGTATTTTCAACATAACTTGTTTCTTCATAATAAAAATGTCCGGAAAATTCTCCAACAAAATAAGCATTTTCTTTCCTCATTCTTTCTTTAATTAAGGCATGACCAACTCGAGTTATGATTGTTTTTGCCCCTGCATTTTCCCAAACTTCTTTAACTATTTTTGAACACCTAACATCATAACCTAATGTTAAATTTGGTTTTTCTTTCAACATTTCTAAACCAACTAACGCCCCAATAAAATCTGCACTAATTAACTGCGCTCTCTCGTCTACAAACATCACCCGATCTGCATCACCATCAATTGCAATACCAAGATCTGCTTTATTGTCTAAAACTGCTTTTTGCAAATCCTTCATGGTGTCTGGATTGAGAGGATTAGCTTCATGATTAGGAAAACTCATATCAATATCAAAAAACAAAGGGATGATTTCTAATTGTGGCAGTTGTTCTAAAATTTTTGGGAGAACATAACCACCCATGCCATTTGCTGTATCGACAACAACTTTCATTGGTTTAATATTCCCCTTATGTTTTAAACAAAAATCTAAAAATTCTAATAAATAATTATGATCTAAAAGTTTACCTTTAGATTTTGGATCAGAAAACTCACCTGCCAAAGCTAATTTTTCAATTTCTTTTATTCCTGTATCTCCACTAATTGGAACAGTACCATCCCTACAAAGTTTGAAACCATTATATTCTGCAGGATTGTGAGAAGCAGTAACCATAATACCAGAATCATGATTTTTTGTTGCGAAATAAAATAGTGGTGTAGAACACAATCCAATTGATATAACATCAGCACCTTGATCCATAATACCTTTGGTTAGTGCGTCAAAAAGTTCGGGAGAAGTTTTTCTTGCGTCTTGACCAACACAAACTTGTTTGCAATTAAGAAATGTAACAAAAGATCTTCCCACATTATAAGCAAGCTTTTCATCTAATTGATCAGGATAAATCCCCCTAATATCATATGCTTTGAATATAGACATAAAAACACCTCACTTCATTTTTTTATGTACAAAAAAATTAATCTTTTTCCCAACTGAAACCTTTCCACTGATTTCTTGCAGTCTCAAACCTTTCAAAATTTCCAGTATCAAACCACTGCCCAGCAAAATGATAACCATAAAGTTTAGCAACATCTGCTAATTTAGGGAATACATCCCGTTCCATTGATGCAGGGCAATCTCCCTCGGGAACATAATCTAGAACCTCGGGCTCAAGAATATAAAGACCTGAATTAATAAGATTAGATGGAGCATCTTCTTTTTTAGGTTTTTCAATAAATTGAAGAATCCTGTTCCCTTGAAGTTTTGCAACACCATACATACTAGGATCTTCAACAGTTGTTAAAGCAATTGTACCAATTGCATTATTCTCTTTATGAAACATAAACATTTCATCTAAATCAATATCTTTTAATTCATCGGCATTACACATTACAAATGTTTCAGTAAGATGTTGCTTTGCTAATTTTAGTGGGCCAGCGGTCCCCATAGGAGTATCTTCTTCAACATAAATTATTTCAAGGCCATATTTTTTTCCATCACCAAAATGTTCCTTAATTTTATCACCCATATAACCAATTGAAAGCAAAACTTTTGTAATTCCAAATTTTTTAAATAAATCTAAAGTATATTCAATTACGGGTTTACCAAGAATAGGTAATAAGGGTTTAGGAATTTCATCTGTTATTGGTTTTAATCTTGTGCCTTTTCCACCAGCAAGAATTAACCCTAATTTAGGAGCAGATTCCCCTAACGCTTTTTTACACATTAATTCAATAGCATGACTTCTGTTCTTAATTTTAAATCCATCAACTTTTTTATCAATTTTAGCTAATAAATTTGTGTCCAGTGTTAGTGTAACTCGTTCTTTCATGTTAACTTGCTAAACCGTAGATAGTATATAAAGTTTATGTAAAGTATGATGAAGTATGATAATACATAAAATTTATATAAGAAATAGACATATTTAAGCGTGATAACAATGCAATATAATAGGTGCGGATTACCAAAAGAAATCAAACCAATACCTGTTTACAAAGCATTGAATTATCTTATTTGGACAGTTGTGATTATTTTGTTATTATGGTGGTTATTGAAAGGATAATTTTTTGTATGGTTAAGAAAAAAAAGTAAATAAGATTAAGGTGTAATGATGCAGAGGATGATAACAACAGACCTAAGAATTTTTTTAGCAAAAAGCAACATTGATTTAAATCTTAGAAGACTTATTTCTTACATTGCAATCACTTCAAAATATATTTCTTCAAAGATTCATGAAGCAAATAGAAAATTTGCAGGAACAACAAATTTTTCTGGAGAAGAACAACTAGAATTAGATAAAGCAGCAGACGAAATATTTATACAAAGAATGAAACATTGCCCTTATGTAAAAGAAATGGCAAGTGAAGAACAAGATGAAACAATAAATGTTATTTTACCTGAACAAGGAGAAGAAGCTGTTTATTCTATTTCTGTAGATCCACTTGATGGCAGTTCTTTAGTAGATGTAAATCTTGCTGTTGGAACAATTGTAGGAATTCATTATGGACAATTTTTAGGAAGAACTAGTATGGTGGCAGCAATGTATATTCTTTATGGACCTTTAACTACACTTGTATTAACAACTGGACAAGGAACTCATGAGTTTGTTCTTAATCCAGAAGGAGAGTTTATACTTGGAGAGGAAAATATTAAGATGAAAGAACAAGGAAAAATTTATGCGCCAGGCGGATTAAAAGAAAAATGGACAAAAGAACATGCACAATATATTGGTGAATTAGAAAAAGAAAAATATAAATTAAGATATTCTGGTGGGTTAGTTCCAGACTTTAATCAAATTCTTTTGAAAAAAGGAGGGATCTTTACTTATCCTGCATTAATTGATGCACCAAATGGAAAATTAAGATTATTATTTGAATTACAACCAATGGCATTTATTATTGAACAAGCAGGTGGATTTGCAATTAATGGAAAAGCTGATATATTAGACATCATCCCAAATTCACTTCACCAAAGATGCCCAGTTTACTTTGGAAGCCAATATGAAATTGAATTAGCAAAAAAATGTTTAAATGAGAAAGAAGAAAGCATTAATAACAAAGAAAAATTAAGAGAAGAAGAATTAAATAATGTTGAAACAAAAAAAGAAATATATGAAGTTATGATTGAGGAAAATTAAAAAATAAAATTAATTATAAAATAAAAAAAGGTGATAAGATGAAACCAATGCACGGCGCATATTTATACAAAGCATTAAAAGATAAAGGATGCATTATTATGGCATGCAACACAAGAATCTGTGTTGGAATCATGAATGGTTTATTTAGGGCTGCAAAAGAAAGTGATAGTGCATTGGTAATTGAATTAGCAAAATCAGAATGTAATTCCAATGGTGGTTATACTGGATTAACACCAGCAAAGTTATCTGAACATGCATCTAAAGCTGCATCTAAAACAGAATTTGATGTTTGGGCATTACATGCAGACCATACTGCTGTGAAAAAAGGCACAGATGAAGAATTAGTAGAAGTTAAAAAACTATTAACAACCTGCATTGATGCAGATTACTCATCATTTGCAATTGATGCATCACACCTATTTAATTTTGAAGGAAATGGTGTAGAAGAAGAATTAGGAGATAACATAAGAAGCACAATTGTATGTGGACAACACATTAAACAACAATATCAAGAAAAACATGGTAATTCTGAATTTGGTTTTGAAGCAGAAGTTGGAGAAATAGGCAGAAAAGATACAGAGGGAATGATTCTTACAACACCCGAAGAAGCAGAAGGTTATATCAAAGCACTAAATAATGCAGAGATTTTCCCACAGATTCTAGCAATTGCTAATGGTTCAACACACGGAAATATTTATGATGAAAATGGAAAAATGATTGAACAAATAAATATTGATGTTCAACAAACAAAAGAAGTAGCACAAGCTTTAAGAGACATGAATAGTGAGGTTAGAATTGCACAACACGGAATTACAGGAACACCATTACATTTAATTAAAGAAAAATTCCCACACGGTGATATTATTAAAGGGAATGTTGGAACTTTTTGGCAAAACTTATTTTGGGACATTATAAAAGAAGAAAAACCTGAATTTTTTAATGAGGTCTTTAAATGGGTAATTGAAACATACAGTGAAAAAGCAAAAGAAAAAGGAGCAAAATCAGATGATGAGATTTGGGGCAAGTTTGGAAAGTTTGCAACAAAACAATTTTTTGATAAAATTTATGCGCTCGATATCGAGGTAGTTAAAAAAATTGAAGAGAAAACTTATGAAGAAGCATTAAAGTTTTTTGATGCATTCAAAGCAAATGGTAGCGCACAAATTGTAAGAGATTATATTAAAACAATAAATAACTAAAATTAAGGAGATGATAAAATGAAAATATTTGTAGATACAGCAGACGTTAATGAAATTAAAAAATTAAATGAAATTGGAATTGTTGATGGAGTAACAACTAATCCTAGTCTTATTGCAAAAGAAGGAAGAAACTTTGAGCAAGTTGTAAAAGAAATAACAGAAATTGTAGACGGGCCAATTAGTGCAGAGGCGGTTAGTCTAGATGCTGAGGGTATGATTAAAGAAGGGCGTGAATTAAGTAAGATTCATAAAAATATCATTATCAAAATTCCAATGACTGCAGAAGGAATAAAAGCAGTTAAGATCTTAGAAACAGAAGGAATAAGATGTAATGTAACATTAATGTTCACTGCTAACCAAGCAATCTTAGCTGCAAAAGCAGGAGCTAGTTTTGTTAGTCCGTTTGTTGGAAGAATAGATGACATAGGAGAAAGAGGCATGGATGTTATTAAAGAAATTGTTGAAATCTATAAAAATTATAATTTCAAAACAGAAGTAATTGTTGCTAGTGTAAGAAGTCTTAATCATGTTAAGGAATCAGGGATGTTAGGAGCACACATTGCAACAATACCTCCAAAGATAATTAATGAAATGTTTAAACATGAATTAACAGATAAAGGAATTAAAAAATTCCTAGAAGATTGGGAAAAAGTTAAAGATATATGATAAGGAGAGATAATAATTAAAGGTGATAGAGATGTACAGAGTAGGAATTGTAGGGTATGGAACTGTAGGAAAAAGAGTGGCAGACGCTGTTTTAAAGCAATCAGACATGGAATTAGTAGGAATAACTGCACATAGTTACAATTATAAGATTGGGGTTGCAAATGAAAAAGGAATTCCTATTTATGCAATTAGTGATATAACAGAACTTAGTGAAAATGGAATAATGGTTAAAGGAAGTATTAAAAATTTACTTGCTAATTGTGATGTTGTTGTTGATTGTACGCCAAAAAAAATTGGAAAATATAACCAAGAAACCTATTACAATAACTTTCCAAATTTGAAAGCTATTTACCAAGGCGGAGAAAAAGCAGACATTGGTGCAAGTTTTGTTGCACAATGCAACTATAGAGAATGCTTAAATCAAAAAAATATTCGAGTTGTAAGTTGTAACACCACAGGCCTTGCAAGAACATTACATGCCATTGATAAAAAATGGCCGATACAAAGAGTTAGGGCAACTTTAATCAGAAGAGGAACTGATCCAGGAGAAATAAAAAGAGGACCAATAAATGCTATCATCCCTTGTCTTGAACTACCATCTCACCATGGACCAGATGTCCGAACAGTGTTACCACACATAGAAGTATTTACTACAGCAGTTGTTGTTCCTACAACATTAATGCACATGCACAACTTAAGTGTTGATTTAAAAGAAAAAGGTGCAACAAAAGAAGATGTAATTGAAGCATTAAGATCATCTAATAGAATAAGAATTGTAAAAAGTAGTTCAGGTATTGTATCTACAGCACAAATCATGGATTATGCAAAAGATTTAGGAACTTTTAGGGGAGATATGATGGATATTTGTGTTTGGGAAAAAGGGTTAGGTGTGCATGGAAAAGAATTATTCTTTATGCAAGCAGTTCATCAAGAAAGTGATATTGTTCCAGAAAATATTGATGCAATAAGAGCAGCAATGGGCTTTGAAAATGCTGAAGAAAGCATTAAGATGACAAATGAAACATTAAGATTAAGAAGATAATTAATAATTAGGGATTAAATTTTAATGACTTCCCCCAGAAGATAATTTTTTGTTATACTAACTATTTTTACTTTGATTATAGAACCTAATTTAATCTTTTTTCCTTTGAAAATTTTCTTGATAATAACTGGTTTGTAAGAAAGGTTTCTTCCGATCAGAGTATTTGTTCCTTTCTTACCAATTTCATCGATAATAATTTCCCCTTTCCAATCTAACCAAGCCTTATTATTTTGTTCAGCAATTTTATAAAACTCATTGGTTAATAACCTAGATCTATCTTTTGTTTTCCCACCATAAACTTGCGGCATTAATGCTGCAAGGGTTTTTGGTCTGGCACTATAACGTGAAATATTCAATACATTTGGTTTAAGTTCTTTGATTAATTTAATTGAGTCCATAAATTGTTTTTTTGTTTCTCCTGGAAAACCAACAATAATATCAGTAGAGATAGTCATATTTGGTTGTTCTTGTTTTATTTTCTTAATTAGTTTTTTGTAATCACTTACTTTATATTTACGATTCATTGCTTTAAGAATAGTATTATTACCAGACTGCACAGGAATATGAAGAAATTTAAATAATTTTGAACCTGGCTTGGAGTTGAACAAAAGTAAAAGTTCATCAATAATCTCTGCAAAATGTTCGGGGTTACCCATGCCAATCCTAATTTTAAATTTTCCAGGAATCTTAATTAAATCTTTTAATAAATCAATAAGTGTTAACTTTTTGTTATTTTTACCCTTACTTAAGTCATAACCATATACTGCATTATCCTGAGAAGTTAACCAAATTTCTTTAACTCCTTGTTTAATTGCGGCTTTTGCCTGACAAATAATTGCTTTGTTATCATAACTAAGTAGATCAAATCTTGCAGCCTTTGTTTTGCAATAACTACAATTTCCTAAACAACCTTGTGAAATAGGAATAATTTCCACTAAAGAATTTTTTCTTATTTTTGGTAAATTTAATCTTGGATTTGTTTTACTTCGTTCCAAAAATTTAACTATATGGCCAGCCATAGTTTCTTCTACAACTCCCACAATCTTGTTTAGTTGTGTTGTCCCAACTAGACTATATTTTTCTAATTTTTCAGAATCTGTTTGCGGAATGCAACCAGCAATTACTATTTTTTTATTTTTTGAGTTTAAATTTCTTAAAAGGCGGTTAAAATTTATTTCTGTTGTATTTTTAACAGTACAAGAATTTACAATAACAAGATCTGCTTTCTTGATTCCATCATCTGGAATAGAAGCTTTAACTATCTTAAAACCTTGCTTTTCTAAAAGACCTGCCATTACTTCACTATCTGAGAAGTTCAATGAACAACCAAAAGTTATGATGTAGATCTTTTTATTCTTGTGTGATTTCATTTTTTAGTCATTAAGATTCTTAATTGCAGTAGGAAGTTCAGCTATATTATTAATTATTAAGTTTGGTTTAAACTCATCTTCCATTTTTTTAAATTTATCTTTAGGAAAAGTTGTTGTTAGGGCGATTGCTTTCATACCTGCTTTTTTTGCAGCAATAATTCCATGAACTGCATCTTCAATAACAACACAGTTTTCTGGAGCAATATTTACCTTTTCAGCCCCCTTTATAAAAATTTCTGGATCTGGCTTAGAAAACTTCACTTCGTCGCTGCATATAAAAGCATCAAAATCCTCATCAAAACCATAACGTTTTACTCTATCCTTAAGATCAACACCTATTGCGGATGTTGCTAAAACTAATTTAAATTCTTCTTGTTTTAGTAGATCCAAGGTTTCTTTTACTCCTAGAAATAATGAGATCTCAGAAACATCAAGAAGACTCTCTTTTAACAAAGTATCTTTTTCAATATCATCTATTTTCAAACTAAATTTTTCTACATATTCAACTAAGATTTCTCTGGTTTGTCTGCCCATTGATTGATTATATACTGTTCTTTTATAATCATCAAAACCTTTTGATTCCATGTACTTTTGCCATGCATGAAAATGAGCTTCTTTTGTATCAATAAGTACGCCATCCATGTCAAAGATTACAGCTTTGATCAGAACATTTGTTGTATTCACCATATCCCAAAAGATTGCGTTGATAATATATAAAACTTTATATATAATAGGGCATTTTTCCATGGAAGACGCCATATGGCAAGAAAACAATGGAGTTGATATAATATGAGTGAAAATGTAGCTAAAGAAGGCAGCAAAGTTTCAGTTGAATATACTGGAACATTAGATGATGGTGAAAAATTTGATACTTCTGAAGGTAGAGAACCGTTAGTCTTTACTATTGATGAAAAACAAGTAGTTAAAGGTTTTAACGATGCTGTTAAAGGAATGAAAGTTGGAGAGGAAAAAGAATTTAAGCTCGAACCAAAAGATGCTTATGGTGACCAAAATCCTCAACTAATTCAAGAAGTTCCAATAGACAAACTACCAGAAAATGTTGAAGCAAAAGTTGGAATGGTATTAGCACTTAAAGGTCCTGATGGAAAGCAATATGGTGCAAGAATCATTGAACTTGGAGAAAAAACTTTCAAGATTGATTTAAACCATCCATTAGCTGGGAAAAATCTTACATTTAAAATTAAAGTAGTTAAAGTTGAATAAACTCAAAAACTATTTTAATTTATTTTATTTTTTTTATATGATTAAGTGATTTTTTAGTTATTAAAAAAAAAGGTGAATAACATGACTAAGAAAGAAGAGGTAAAAACAAATAAATCAGAAGCATGTAATTTGTGTTGCATGAAGTGTCTTAAATGGGATCAATTTAAAGAAGAATGCTGGTCACATTGGCATGGCAAAAAAGAGTGTAGCCAAATGGTAGAAAACCAAGATGACTGGGATTATGAGAAATTACTTCTAAAAGAATAATGATCTACAATACAACAAAAAATACACAAATTGTTAAAGACCATAATATTTGTAAATCTTGGTATTCAAAACTAAAAGGATTAATGTTTTCTAAGAAAAATTCTAAGAATTTAATTTTTGTATTTGATAATGAAAAAAAAATAGGATTGCATATGTGGTTTGTTTTTTATCCAATTGATGTTCTGTTGCTTGATTCTGATAAAAAAGTAGTAGAAATTAAAGAAAGATTTAGGCCCTTTAGCTGGTTTAATTCTAAGGAAAAAGCAAAGTATGTTTTAGAGTTATATTCAGGAACGATTAATGATAAAAAAATAGAGATAGGAGACAGATTAGAATTCTAGTTTTAAAACTTAACTTTCTTCATAAGGATAAACAACAATTAATTCATCTTCAGGTAAATTTTCCAAGTCTTTTTCAGATGATTCAATTATAGGATCTGGTTCTTCCACTACATCAATAGCTGCCCCATGTAATGCTTGGTTAAGATTAATATCATTGCTTAATACTCCGCTAAATAGAAAAACTAATGCAATAAATGTTGCCATAAAGTAAAATACTGTTTTCATATTATTACTTTTATTAGTGTGGGCATTTATTAAGTTTTTGGTAATATTTATAAATATAACCCCATTCTTAGACATAAGCTAAGGGGGTATAGTATAACCTGGCTAGAATAGTGGGCTCCAGTGTTGGAGCGATGAGCTGCAGAAATCTGTGGCAATGACAAAAGCTGTGGTCTGTTGAGGCAATTGCTTCAAAGAAGATACCTACGGATCTGGGTTCGAATCCCAGTACCCCCATTTTTTATCTTTTAAAAATAAAATTAAAAAAAGAATTATTTCTTACTTTTTCTTGCATTCTGTTTTGCTTTCTTTGTTAATAGAATTTGTTTTGGTCTTGTTGCTCTCCATACACCAAAAACAATAAGCAAAATGATAATTAAGAGTAAAATGATTCCAACAATGATAATTGGCCAAAAATATTTAAAAAATAATTTCTGAAATCCATTTCTTGGCTTTACAACTAATGCTAATTCTGGTGTTGAGGCTGTACCGCCCTTACCATCATGAGCTGTAAAAACAACAGTAGATTCACCATGCCATCCCCTATGTGGGATTAGATGAGCTAAAGAACCCTCATAGTCAACATCAATATTTGGTGCATTTGAGTTTGAATAAGTAAGAATATCATCGTCTACATCAACAAAAAACTGTGAAAGTTCTAATGTATTAACAGTATCTTCATACCAATGTTGATAAAAGAAATCAATTTCTTTTTGAGACATGTCTTCCCTAGGATCAATATAAACAACTGCTTGTTGTTCTTGTGTTAATTCATCAGCATCAAGTTCTGATCCAATCTCTTCTTTAATTTGATCTGTGATTAATTCTGTTTCTTCTGATTCTTCATCAGAAAGGTCTTCTTCTAAATCATCTGTATCTGTTTCTTCCTGAACTTCTGAATCATTAATTGCAATCTCTTCTGCTTCTGTTGTTTCCCCAACAAAAGGTAAGAAAGTAAATAAATCCTTAACAAAATCAATTGCTCGTCTCCATAATGGTTGTTTTGTAATTATAGGGGCGGAATCTTCTTGATCTTCTAGTTCTTCAGATTCCGTTTCTTCTGGTTCTGTTTCTTCTGGTTCCTCTTCAACAATATCTTCCGTATCAGTATCAATATTATCAAGGGCAGTTACATTTTCAACAGTTGCATTTTCAGTAGAATCTACATCACCACCAAAAGGTAAAAGCCAAAAGAGTAATAAAATTAATAATAGTATAATAATCAATAATAATGGAATCCACCACCACCAATACTTAGATCTTGTTTTATCTTCTTTATCTTCAGAATCTATAATTTTCTCAGATTTTGGTGCAAGTTGTTCTTTCTTTTTCTCTTGAATTTCTTCTTTATCTGCATCTAATTGAGCTTGTGCATCTTTCTCTGCTTTTGCTTTTAATTCTTCTTCTTGTTTTTTCTCTGCTTCTTCCTTTGCTTTTTGTTCTTCTTCTAAGTCATCAAATAATGATTTCTTTTTTGGGAAAAGGAAAAAAAGTAACCCAATTAACAATAACAATAAAATCAATAATAATAGTAAGAATAATAACCATAATTTACTGACATTACCTGAGTTATCATCTCCAGATAAAGCTGCGCAATCTTTTACTTCTGCTTTAAATCTTAATTTTGCATCAAGATTGCCCTTCTCAGACTCAGCCTCAAATGCATAAGTATGATTTCCTGACTTAGCTTTTGCTGCCTTAAAATGAGTATTAATAATTCCTGAACCACCTGCAAGGACTGTAATTTCATGAGGCACAACAAGAGCTGAATCTTCTGATTCTAGTTCATATGTATTTGAAAACTCTGCAAGATTATTTAATCTAAAAGAAACAACATATGTTTCATTATCACAAAAACTGAAAAAAGGTTCTTCCTTAGGAACAAAAACGGTTTTTTTCCCTTTAGTTTTAATCTGAACTTCATGAGTTGTTCCTAATTCCATACTAAATTTATATCCCTCTTTGTTAATTGTAAGATATAAAGGCATAGATGTTTTTTGTTCTGTTTGAGTAGACTTAATATTGAGATTAAAGTTATAACTTTTATCATAATCACAAGGAAGATTAACAAATAATTTGAATGTTTTTTCTTCACCTGCTGGAACAATAATAATAGGTTCACTAACAGAATAATAATCTTGATTAATATCTAAACTTAATGTATAAGTATCTGTAAATTCTCTTTGATTTTTTATAACTATGTCATAAACAGTAGGAGTACAAGGATAATTTTTATAACTAGGATAAACAGCATATGCTTTGAAAGAATCACATTCAGAAACTCTAATTTGTTGAGACAACATCTTTTTTTTGCCAACTAAATCTTCAAAATGTGTTTCTAAATCATAAAGGCCTGGGGCAGTAGAACATGGAATAGAACCAACTAAGTTTATTTCTGTTGATTCACTAGGATCTAAAGAGAAAAGATTAGGAACATAATTAACAAATTTTGCAGCAGAACCTGCTTTTTTAACAGTAAATTGTGAAGAACTTGTGCCTGTATTTCTAAAATTAATAACATCTGAAAAGCTACTACAACTACAAACACCAATTGTAGCCCTATTAGTATAACCTGTGAAGTCATTATGTGAAGAATATCCAGGAATTACAATTAATTCTACGATGTGTTCTACTTCAGGACTGGATTGCAGAGTAGTAGTGTCAACACCAACTGAAGAAATACTAAATATTGATAATAAAGAAACTAAAAGTAATAAAGTAAATAGAAACGATAGTGTTTTTACATAGCTCTCTTTTTTCATTGTCTCTTCCTACACCCCACATTAATACCAGTTAAAAATCAAATAAAAATCAACCAGCAAAAAATTAACACCAAATTAAGCATGAATAAATATTAATAAAAAAAATAAAATAAAAACAAAAAACTAATAATAGTTTTTGTCCTCGTCGTCATCGAATTCGTCGTCATCATCGCCTTTTAACTTGTTAAATCCTACGATTAAACCTAAGATTACAAGTAAAACGATTAAAACAATTAATCCAACTTCAAGCACTTTTTTAACGCCAGCCCATTTACTAGGAGCATCAGCATCTGCGTTTTCAACAACATTAGCCTTTAAAGCAACTTCTTTCAAAGTATCACTTCCAGACTTAACTACTAATGAAAACATGTGCTCTCCAGGTGCCGCATTGTCTAAAGCAGTAACATAAGCATAAACAGCTTTTGATTCACCAGCTTCAACAACAGCTACATTTGATGGAGTTAAGCTAACTTTTGCCCAATCTTGGTATCCGTCAACTTCTACAACATATGTTTTGCTTTCTGCACCATCATTGGTTAATGTTAATGGATAAATAGCAACGCCTTCGCCTTGAGTAACGTCTTGTGTTGCACCAGCAACTGCAATAATTGTTTTCTCAGATTGCTTTTCAATAGCTCCACACTGAGAATTTGCATCCTCAACAACTGTAATTGTTTCAGTTGTGGAAACTGATTTATCGCCTTCTTTGAATTCAACTTCTACTACAGCATCATATTCACCAGCTGGAGCACATTTAGGAACAACAATCCAAAGTTCTTCTGAACTTGTAGCTTCTTCTTCATCTAATGTGTCGATATAATCAACTGCTGAGATACCTAAAGCAGGAACACTCATGCTAACTTTAACGCCTTCTTCATCATCATCGTTTCCGATGTTCTTCAAATAAACTGTTGTCATTAAGCTTCTGCCTGCAACAACTGTACTTGAAGGTGAGAAAACAACATCTTTAACTAACATATTGTGTTCTTCTGGTTCAACATATAGAACGTATTTAAGTGTGTAATCGTCTAACTTGTCAGCAACAGTAATTGTTAAGCTGTATTCGCCTTCATCTAATCTGTAAGGCAATTGTAAGTTAAGAGTTACTGTGTCAGAATGATCTTCGCTTAAGAATCCAATTGATTCATAATCAATTCCATAAACTTGGTCATTATGATCATAACCATTCATTCTTGCTTCAACTGAAAGGTCTTCTAAAACGCTATCAACATCGTCATTACCATCGTTATCTGCGATAACTTTGATTTTAACTTCGTATGCGTCATTTCTGTCAATTTTGTTTACTACATCATTAGTATCCAAAACATCGCCACCAACCTTTACCCAGTCAATTGTAACTGGTAATTGGCCAACATCCATGGTCTTTGCGCTTGCTCCAACAAGTGTTACAAGTACTACTAAAACCATAAATAAAGCACTTACCATATTTTTAAATTTCATTTTTCCATTACCCCCTAAAAACTTTTTGTTTACTATTTATAAAACACCATAAAGTGGTCATTATAGATGACCATTATGTAGTGGGAAATACACAGCCATATATAAAGCTTTCGGTATTTCCACACCCAATAAACAATCATTCAATAATGATTCTTCGGTGTTTTATTCTGTGTACTTTATCGTCACCATCTGTTGAGATGACAACTCTTAGATCATATTCGCCCGGCTGTGCATAAAATGGTATTTCTATCTGCATCACCCTAGTGATCTCTTCTCCTTCACCTACATCAAAAGGACCAGCTGTTCTTCTAACTGCTAGTTCTGGAATTGTCACTGCAACCTTAACATCTTCCATGTCCCAATTTCCTTTGTTCTCAAAGTTAACTAATACATCAGCAAACTCACCAGGTGAGTACACTTCACCATTAATTAAGTTTAACTTTGACCAACCAACTACTTTTCTTGGGGTTACTTGTGTTTTTGTATCTTTTACATGGATTGTTACTGTTGCTGATGCCTTATCGCCATCACCGTCAGTTACGATCACTGAAACTTCGTAGTCCCCTTCTTCCGTATATAGATGTTTGAATGCTTTTTTATTCTCAGATGAATCATCACCAAGATCCCATTCATATGTGAATGGTGAGTTTCCTGATAATAACACAACTTCAAAATTAACATCCAATGGAGCGTGTCCTTTTAATGGATTTGCAACTAAATTAAAAGTAACCTCTTGATCTGGTTCACCAGTAATTTTAATTGAATCCTCTGCAGTATTACCAAAGTTATCTGTTACAACAACCTTTACTTCGTATTCTTTTTCTTCTGTAAAAGTGTAAACAAATTCTTCAGTTGTTTCTGGTTGTACAACACCATCAACAGACCATTCATAAGTTAAATCACCAAAGCCACCCTCAACATTAGCTGTAAATGTTCCATCAAATGGTACACCACCGCCGTTTGTAGATGCTTCAATCTCAACAACCATGCCGTCTGAACCAATTTCAATTGCAAAAGTATCTGTTGCAATTTGATTAAATGCATCTTGTACAGTTAAAACTGCCAAATATGCACCTGGTTGCATGTAAGCATGTGTTGGGTTTTCATCTAATGAATCAATAACACCGTCATTATCAAAATCCCATTCAAATGTTAATTGACCAACTGCACCCACTGTATTGTGCGTGAAATCTACTTTAAAACCATCTACATCGCCTTCTTGAAGCACCCAAGTTGGATCTTCATCAGCTGCAGGGGTTGCAATAATTGTGGTTGTTAAATCACCGGCTTGTCCACCAACATAAATAGTAACATCAACAGATGCGGTAGCACCATTGGTATCCATTACTGTAAATGTAGCTTGACTAAAACCTTCTGCCATAGGCAAAATATTTAACAAATGATCATCTTCAATATCAGCTGTGAATGTAGCCAATGGATCAACATTACTAATAGACCACCTTAATTCTGTTTCATCATCTTCTACATCAGATGCATCTGCATGATCAAACAAATCAATTTGTGTTGCCATAAGATCTGCAACAACAATATCCCCAAATACATTTATTTGTGGAGGATTGTTTAAGATTGTTACATCTAATTCTTCTTGATCACCTAATTGTTCATTAACATCAATTGCAAAAGTAATAACTTGACCAAGACCAAGATATTCATCATCTAATGGGATTGGATCTAATTTATATTGTAACCAAGGTGCTTGTGAAGGAATCTTAGTCATAAGAATTTTTTTCCCACCCATGCCTTGCAAATAAACTTTTGTAATTTGGTTAATTTCATCAGGCACTAAAAAACTATTATCATCTTCCATTACTCTAAACCTTACATACATATCTTCATTTCTGTAAAATTCTTTATCAACAGAAGGAACATTGTTTGCAAGATCATTAGGGCTTTCATAAACCTCTAAATCAACAATATTATATTTATGTCCTAAAACATTGTAAGTAAAGGTTGGTTCATGATCAATATCTTGTGCATAGTTTAGTTTAGAAGCTGTTGCATAAACTGTGTATTCACCAATTAAATCTTCTTGGTATTTAACAGAACATGCACCTGTTACAGTATTATCCTCTGGATTTTCTGCTTCACCAGTTACACAAGATGGACCTTTTTGAACTCCTGAATTATCATAATGAATCTCTACTGTTGCACCATCAACAGGTTCACCAGCACTATCAACAACATGAACATCACAATATTGGTTATTACCTTCAATTACTTCTGGTAAACAATCAATGTTATCTACTAAAAGATAACCACCAATATTTACTATAACACTTTCAGTAACAAAACTTTGACCATCACTTACACCAACCCAAGCAACATGTGCACCAGGTTGTGCATATTGGAAAAAACCAATATTTGATGGACTTTCGCCTTCAAAATTACCATCATTGTCAAAGTCCCATGAATATAATAAATCATCTCCATCAATATCAGTAGCAGTTGCAGTAAATTTAACTGATTCACCAACATCAATATTCTGATCTCCAGTCATTGCATTTTCATAATCTAATGTAACAACAGGTGGATGATTAGCAACACCACTTACTTGAACAGTTTTTGTTTCTGAAGCAGAAACACCATCTTCATCAGTTACTGTAAGTGTTACTGGATAAGCACCTTCTGCATCAAATACAATTGCAGGGGTCTCTGAATTTGAATCTTCAAAACCATTATCATTAAAATCCCATGAGTACACTATATTATTATTGTCTCCATCTGGATCATTTACTGTTGGAGTGAATGTAACAGTATTTCCCATTTGAGGAACATTTGGAACCCAAGTAAAATCTACAGTAGGAGGTTGTGAAGGAACAGGACTTACTTCTAGGTTTAAACTATCGAATAAAGTTAACTCATCAGAATCAACAACTTCTAAAGTTATTTTAACTTTGTAGTTTCCTAAACCGTTATAATCATTAGAATCCAAAGCTACATTAAAAAACGGAGTAGGTAATTTATTTGGATCATTATCTGGAAGTTCCATTAATACAGGGTCCATAAAAAATTCTTCATTATGAATCAACTTCTTAAAAGAAGTTCCCACTTGAATCAATTCTGCTTTTGCATGAATTGTTTCTCCCTTCTCTGTTACAAAATAACCAGAATCAATAGTTACTGTGTCTCCATTAATTATTTCTATAGTTTTTGAATCGTCTTCCCATGTAAAGGTCTCTTTATCCCACCACATCAAATCATCATTCCATTCAATTTGTGCAGCTGAGACAATGCTAACCATCAGAAACATGGTCATTAAAACAAATAATAGTGTTTTCTTCATTTTCTTACCTCGCTGTTTTGTTTTTTTGTATTATGATTTTGTTATTATTCTTTTTTTGTATTATGAAAATAAAATAAAAAAGATGAAATAAATTCATCTAAAATCTGAATCCTCCACCGACAGCTCCACCAGCGCCTCTGTATTTTTTATCAGCCATAACGCCGCCGCCAATTTCAAAGAATCCTTTGCCTTCTTCACCAACATTAAACCTAATCATAGCTTCATACAAGCCATTAAAATCTGCTTGTGTATCTCTTTTTCCAGGTCTTACTTTGTTGCTTACTGGCTCTGCAATTCCTTGTTCGTAAACTTCGATTTCAGTTGTATCATTTACTTCGTTCAAAGTTACACTTAAACCGCCTTTTAACAATAAGTCAATTGAAAATCCACTATTGTCTTTATTTGGTTGGTGAACTTTGAAACCAACAACTGCTTGAACACCATATGTATCTATAACATCTTGGCCTTCTTGAGTTGTTTCATATGAAAATTGTTTTTGATAAACAGGACCTACTGTTCCACCCTCATCAGTACTATCAGATGTAGAAGTTATTGTGTTTTGACCACCAACAGTCACCTCTCCACCCATAATGAATCTGTTAAATGTACGATCGTATCCAATTGCACCACTAACACTATCTGCACCATTGTGAATATTAAAGTACTTTACTTTAGCAGATACTGCATCATCAACAGATTTTCTTTTTTCTTTGTCTGTTAGTTCTTGAGGTCTTTCAATTACGTCTGCGCATAGTTCACATGATCCACCGCAATCAACACCTGTTTCGTCACCATTTTGTTTTTCATCATCACAAGTTGGTCTTAATGGAATCATTGGTCCTTCAGGAGTTTCGTCTGCTTTTTCTGGACAGAATGCATCGTATAATGCATTAAGTTTACCTGCTTCAGCAAATAAGATAGTTGCATCGTCATTATTTAATAATTGTACAACTGCATCAACAGTGTTGTATGTGTTAAGATGTGCAACATCATAAACAAATTCTCCTTCTGTTTCAGGAACAGCTTGTTTTGTAATTACTAAACCGCCGTTTTCATAACTTTTGAAGAAGTTTGCAATGTCTTTTGCAACACCATATTTTGCACTAACTTTTTTTGTAGCATCTATGTTACTGTCAACTGCTGTGTTAAAGTCTGCAATTAATGATTCTAATTTTTCATCAACTGGTGCAACTGGTTCTTCAGGAGCTTCTTCAGCTGCAATTGGTGCTACTTCTTTTTCAGGAACAGCCCTATCTTCAGGAGCTCTTTCTTCTAAAGCACCCTCATATTCAACCTTACCTTTTTCTGCGCCAGGTTTTTCTTCTGCTGCTTTTGCTGCTTCAGCATCTGCTGTTGCTTTTTCAGTTTTATAAGATTGTAAAGCTTCGTATGCCTTCATCATATCTGTCAAGTATCCTAATGATAACTTCTTAGATCCTTTTTTGTCTTGTGAATAAATTGCTTCAGGATAAAGATTAGTTTTTCCTGGTGCAGGAGATTCCTTAAATAATTCATAAACTGCAAGTGCGCGATTATAAACCCTATCAACACCTGTTACATCTGCTTTAAAAGAAACTCCTTTAGTGTAAAGATCTGTATGATTAGTAACTAATGCTGCTAAATCAGTAGCCGTAGGCATTTGACATCCGTTTCTTTCAATAACTTTCTCTTCTGGATCTGGACCTGCTGTTGCTGATTCTTCTTTTTTTGTTTCGTCTTTTTTAGCGCCATTATTAACAATTGCATCTTTTGGTTTAGAAGATGAAACTCTAGCATCATATGTTGTTCCTCGTGCTGCCGGAAATGCATGTCTGTCTTCTGCATTTGCATTAGACGTATACAATAAAGCACCAAGTGCCAATACTGATAGGCTCATTACAGCCCCTTTAACTATATTTCTTAAACTCATTTTTATTTACCCCCACATCTATCTCTTTATTTAGTGTTACTTTGCGAATCAAAAACTAATGGAATTGATTCAGTTATTTGACTACCATCTTGATTTAAAATTTCATAGTCAACTGTTTTTCTACCGTCTTTTATTGGATTTAATTTATACCCTAAACCATTAAATTTAACCCACCCACCTGCAAGATTTGTTTTCACAACTTCTGTACAAAGTTCTAATGCTTGGTCATATCTCATGGTAAGATCGTGATCTGCTAAGTATTGTTTAAAATCATTTAAACATTGATCAACTAAAGAACTCATTCTTTTTGCTTCACCTGCCCCAATTTTATAAACTAATGGACCAACTGCACCTGGTTCTGATCCACTTCTATTATCTAAATAAGCTGCAAACATTGTGTAAGCAACATCATTAGAGTAGCGTTTTCCTGACTTTGATAATGGATCTGGACCATCTCCAATATAAGCTTGTTTTTTAGCTGTAAGATCTAATTTTTTAGTTAAATCACCTGGCTCTACCGTAGCACTTGCTGCACCAGCTTTTGCTAAATCAGCCAAACACATGTCTCTTTGTGCATCGCTTTGTTTAACAGATGCTGCTAATAATGTGTTTCCAGCTTGTTCTTTTTCTAATTGACCTTCTAAAGATGCTTTTTCTGTTTCCTTTTTGTGAAGTGCTACTTTAAGATCTTTAGCATTTGATTGTGTTGCTGCAAGTGTTTCTTCCATACCGCCATATTTTTTCTTTAATCCTGCATTTATTTTTGCAAGAGTTGCTCTTTTTTCTTCTATTTCATCACAGTTTTTCTTAATAACTTCTCTTCCTTTTTCACAAGATTCAAATTTCTTTTTATAATCTAAATCAGGAGGACTTCTTGCTTCAAGAATTTCCATTTGCTCTTCAAGTGAATCTACTCTTTGAGCTTTTGCTGTTAATGCATCAAAATCTGCTTGAGATAAATTAACACCTTGTGCTTGAGGCTCTGAAACAGATTCTTCTGTTTTATCACCTGAGAAATACCATGATGCTCCGCCAATTGCAAGAGCTACAGGAATACCAATATAAAGTGCTTTTTGTTTAATTGAAGAATTTAAAAAACCATTTAATGCTCTTTTCCACATAGGATTCCTTGAACTTCTACCTGAACCTACAGGATCTGAAAATCTGCTTGAGCCACTTAAACCACTTGTATCGTCTGAATCTGTCATGTTATATCACCAGCTAGCTATTTAATAAAATTATCGTCAAAACCCCCCTTTTTCTAAGATTTAGCACAAATTTGCCTATTAATAATAAAACACTATATTATGGTCCCAGTAACAGGCCCTGATATATAAAGCTTTTGGTTTTGTTATCACTCGAGAATAGACACCTTTAAACCATAGGTGCATAAGACGCGTTAAAAACACAAGAAAGAAGGTTGTTTAACAAAGTATTTAAGACTTATGATCCTCGTTTAGTTGGATGAATGAACGAAAAGAACCAGAAATAGCAATTATAGGGGCAGGGCCAATAGGATGTTATACTGCCCAAATTCTGGCAAAAGAGGGTCTGAGAACAGAGATTTTTGAAGAACATGCTGAAATTGGACAACCAATAGCATGCACAGGGATTGTTACTAAAGCCATAAAAGAACTTGTGGATATAAGACCTGAATTTCTTGTAAATAAACTAAATTCTGCCGAAATATTCAGCCAAAATACTTCAATTAAGCTAAGATTAGATGAATATGTGATTGACAGGTACAAATTTGATAACCACTTAGCAGACCTTGCCAAGGATAATGGCGCAATACTATGGCGAAAGCATAAATTTTTAGGATTTCACGAAAAAGAACATAATCAACAACAACAAATTCTTGTAAAAGACCTAGAATCAAAAAAAATAATTCAAAAAAATCCAAATATTATAATTGGGGCTGATGGACCAAATAGTAAAGTTGCAGAAATAATTAACAATAATAATAATAAAAATAATTTGAAAACTAAAACACAGTTTTGGATTGGAAAACAGGGTGTTTTTCAAGGAGATTTTGAAAAAGATTGTTTTCAAGTTCATCTTGGAAATATTTGTCCTGGTTTTTTTGGATGGGTTGTTCCAGAAAATGAAACAACTGCGAGAATTGGAATTGCCATTGAAGGAAATAAAGAAAAGGATAGGAATTCACCCATACAAATATTTGATAATTTTTTAAGAAAAATAAAAAAACAAGGACATGAAATTGAAAAAGAAATTTGTTCCCAAGCAGGTTTAATTCCAATGTTTGAACCAAACAAAAAGTTGTTTGAAAAAATAAATGGTCGTCAATATTATATAGTTGGAGATGCAGCAACACAGGTAAAAGCAACAACAGGTGGTGGTTTGGTGCCTGGACTAAATTGTGCAAAAAAATTAGCAAATTCAATAATTAATAAAACAGATTATGAAAAAGAAATAAATCAAGAAAATAAAGAACTAAAAATGCATTTAATGCTACGAAAAACACTAAATAAATTTTCTGATAAAAACTTTGATGAATTAATAAAATTACTTGATCAAAAAAGAATTAAAAAAATATTAGAAAATAATAATAGGGATTCAGGCATTAAATTAATAACAAAATTAGCATTTAGTGAACCAAGATTATGTAGATACGGGTTGAAATTATTATAATAGGTCCAGTTATAAATGATAGTTATAAAATCACAAAAGTTCCAGATTAATTAAACAAACCATAAGATTTAAATAAGTACGCGGTTTTCACAGACAGAGATTATATTATAATGATTACGTAGGAGATCATATATCAAGATTAGACAAAAAAATTAATAAGAAGTTAAGAGGATTCAAATGGAAGAAAAAAAGGAGCAAAAAAACGCTAACACTATAAATAATGACCATATTAACAATCAAGAAGAAAAAATTACAAGTTCTGAAGTTCAAAATGAGACAAATGTAGATCATAAAAAAGAATTTGATGAAAAATCAAGTAATGAAACACAAGATGTACCAAAACATGAAGAAAAATATGCACACAAGATACGCCATCATACACACCATAAAGAACATAATACTTCTGAAGATGAAGTTGCAATTGATCTTAGCAAGTTTAAACTAAGCAACATAAAAAGATGGTTTTCTAATTTAATATCAAAGAAAAAAGAACATCAAACCAATATACACACACATTCTGAAAAAAGAAGCAAAAAGAATGATGGAGTTTCATTAATTGAATTTTTCAAAACACATAAAGTATGGTTATTAATTCTGATTCCAATTATTTTAAGTATTTTTCTTAGAGTCCAACCTGCATATTTGCCATTAATGGATGATATGGCCCAAGACAATGTATATAATTATTACAGATCACAAGTTGGACAACAAATAAATCAACAATACCCTAATTTGCCAGATGCAAATAAGAATATATTGATTGAAGAAGCATTTCAACAACAACTAAAACAAAACAAAGATTTTGTTGATGAACAAATTAAACAAAATGCTGCCGTATTAAGATCAAATTTACAAGATGATTCTGGGCAGACGTATTTCTTAGCAATAGATCCATGGTTTTGGTATCGAGGGGCAAGAAATTATATTGAAAATGGTTTTGATGTTGATGTAGAAGTTAATGGGAAATACTATAACAACCACAGACTTGCACCATTAATGGAAGAAGATACTAACCAAGGTGGCATAACAAAAAAAATTCAACAATTACAGGTTGCATTAGAAATTATTTTATATAAAATCTGGAATTTCATAGACAAAGATGTCTCATTAATGAAAGCCGCATTTCATATTCCTATGCTAATATCTACTTTAGCAATTATCCCTGCATTTTTTATTGTTAGAAAAATCGCAGGGGATTTAGGGGGCCTTGTTGCGGGAGTTTTATTGGCAATAAACCCATTTGCTTTAACAAGAACCGTGTCAGGATTTTCTGACACAGACCCATTTAATTTATTATTTCCTCTTCTTATTTTTTGGTTTTTATTATTAGCAATTGATGAAGGAAAATTTTACAAGAAAGCAATATACACAGCATTATGTGGATTGTCAATGGGATTATATTCCTATTCCTGGAGTGGATGGGTATTTATGGTGAATTTTTGTTTATTCTTAATTGTAGGTGTTGGATTATTCAAAGTAACGGGGATGTTCATTAAAGGCAATCTCAAAATAAAAAGTATAGACATAAAAAAACTAAAAGGAATATTCTTGGTATTAATTTTATTTATCATCATGGGAACTTTGTTTACTGGAATATTTGGAAAACATGATGAATTCTTAAGAGCACAAGAGGGTATTGTTACATTTATCCAATTAAAGGACGTGGCAACACAAAATATTTGGCCTAATGTTTTTACAACAGTTGCAGAGTTAAACCCAGGAAATATTAGCACTATTTTTTCTGCTGTTGGAGGAAAATTATTCTTATTCATAACATTGATGGGGATAATAGCATCATTCTACATCAAAAAGAGAATTGAAACAAGAGATTGGTTTTTAATTATTGGGTCTGTTATTTGGTTTGCCTTAATGATATACCTAAAAGGAAAGTTTAGTTCAATAACAACATATATTATCGTTCTTAGTCTACCAATATTAGTTAAGTTTGTGCTAATACTTTTTTTTAAGGATGATGAAGCATCATCCAAAAATCAGGCCGGTGATGGATACTACAAGGGATATAATCTTGTTTATCCTATGTTATTCTCGATTTATTTATTTGGAACAATGTTTTCAATAAGCAGAGGAGTTAGGTTTAGCTTATTATTAGTTCCTGCATTTGTTATTTGTTTTGGTGCATTGATAGGCATAGGAACAAAGAGAATAAGCAACCAATTAGAAAAAGGACTAGGGTTAAGTAAATTTGTATCTTATCCAATCTTATTAATAATTATTGCAGTAATTGTAATGCAACCAATGAGTGCAGCAAAAGATATCTCTAAACATGAACTCCCAAGTATGAATGATCAATGGTATGAGGCACTAACAAAAATTAAAGAAAACTCAAATGAAGATGCAATTATTAATTCATGGTGGGATTTTGGACATTGGTTCAAAGCAGTTGCTGATAGAGGTGTTACTTTAGACGGTGGTGGACAAGATAAACCACAAGCGCATTGGTTAGGTAAATTAATGCTGGCAAAAACAGAAGAAGAGGCAATAGGTGTATTAAGATTGTTGGATTGTGGGAAAAATTATCCTTATGAACGTTTAGAGAAAGTATTAGATAATGACTTAGAAGCTAAAAATGTTCTTGATAAGATCATTTTAGTTGAGAAAGAAAAAGCAAGAACAATTCTTAAGGAAAATAACATCCCAGAAAAAGATATTGATTATATCTTAGAGAGAACACATTGTGATCCACCACAAGATTATTTTATCACATCAGGAGATATGGTCAGTAAAGCTGGCGTATGGGGCCATTTTGGAAGTTGGGATTTTGACAGAGCAAGTATGTACAACGAAGTTAAAGGAAAGAAAAAGGATGAAGGAATTAAAATATTAACAGAAACATATGAATTAAACGAAGAAACAGCAAAAATCTATTACACTGAGATACAAACAACTCCTGCTGATAATTGGATCTCTGATTGGCCAGGCTATGTTGATAGAAGACCATTAGAATGTAAAAAATCAGACACAAATAATAACGTCATTCGTTGCCCTATTCCAATTCAAAACCAAGTTACTCAATTAGACATTGATTTAAACAAAAAAGAGGCAGTTATAACTGGAAACAATAATGAAAAATATTATCTTGATGCTTTATACATTCCAACAGAAACTGAATTTGAATTAATAAGAGGTAAAGATGGTAACAATGTTGGTCTTTCTGGAATGCTTGTTCCAATTAAGGAAGAAAACTACGGAATTATATTATCCCATCCATTACATGGGGGCAGCATATTTACAACATTATTTTTTGCAGAAGGGCACGGTTTAAAACACTTTGAAAAGTTTTATGACACCACAGATATTAGTGGTATAAGAATTATCGTTTGGAAAGTTGTTTGGGAAGGCAAAGAGAAAAATAATCCTTATAATTCATTTTTTAATCCAAAAAGTGAAGAAATTGTAGAAACAACATAGAGAAAAAATGAAAAATAGAAAAAGTGATGTTTGGGCTATTATTCCTGCCCATAATGAAGCAAAGAATATTGGTAAAGTTATTTCTGAATCTAAAAAATATGTGGAGAAAATTGTTGTTGTTGATGATGGCTCAAAAGATAATACTGCAGAGATTGCAAAAAAACAAGGAGCAATTGTCTTAAAACATGTGGTTAACCTTGGAAAAGGTTCTACATTAAAAACAGGTTGTGATTTTGTTTACAAAGCTTGTGCAAAAAATAAAAACAATAAGAAAATAAAAATCATATTAATTGACGCAGATGGACAACATGACCCTAAATTAATTCCTACATTTATCAAAAAATTAGAAAATAAAGAGATTATTTTTGGTGCAAGAGATTTTAATAAAAAAATGCCATTAGTTTTAAGAGTTGGAAACAATTTTATTAATTTTATAATAGAACTACTTTTCCAAGTTAAAGTAAGAGATAGTCAGTCTGGTTATAGAGCTTTTTGGCTAAAAAATTATAGAAAAATAAGATGGAGAGCGCAAGATTATAGTATGGAAAGTGAAATGATTGCAAATGTTGGTAAACATAAGTTAAAATATGGGCAAGTATCCATACCAACAGTTTATAATGATAATTATAAAGGAACCACTATTGTTGATGGTGTAAGAATTGTTTATAATATATTCAAATGGAGGGTTGCTAAATGGTAAATGATGCCATGGGAATTCAGGGCATACAAATCATAGGGATGTTTTTTTGTATCGTAATGCTATACCTAACATTTTTACATTATAAAAGAAAAGAATTCAAGGTAGAATTCTTTTTATTTTGGGCATTTGCTTGGATCGGCTTAATTATAATGATCCTTTATCCTACTTCATTAGATTTTTTTGTTAGAGGATTAAAATTTGGTAGGAGACTAGATTTTTTTATTGTGTTTGGATCTTTTTTTATACTCGTGCTCCAGTATTATAATTATATTATTATCAATAATACAAGAAGAAAAGTTGAAAAAATTACAAGAAAAATTGCGATCCAGAATCATAATAGAAAAAATTAAATAATCTTAATAATAGATCCCGTAGGAGTAATATGAACTGGTGTGAATAAACTTGTTTGAGAAACCAAAGCCTGAATTTTTTCATTAGCTAGTGATTCATTATACTTTCTTACACATTGAATATCAACAACCAAATATTCATAACCCTTACTTTTTAAAAATGAATGAATTTCCCCACCTGATCTTAAAATCATATCTTTTTTGAATTCTCTCACATCACTTTCCCAATCCTTATCAAGCATATTATATGCCATAACCTTAGAAGCATCCCCACATAAAGCAGTCACCAATGTGTTTGCAGGGACATTATCATTTAACCAGAGATAAGGTTGAACTTCATCTAAGCTATAAAAAAATTGATTTGGCCAATATGCAGTGTTTACAGTATATTTTTGATAAGCTGTTGTAGATAATAAGCCGATGATTATAACGATAAAAATGATCAATGCAGGGATTTTAATTTTTTTCCCAAATTTTACAAGAGCTAAATAGCCAAACCCACTTATTATAGCAACAGGAATTGCTAAAAAAGACCATGCCCTAAAAGGAAATGGTAAAGTAAAATGAGTAATAGAATAAAGATTATTGCCTAATACAGCAAATAATGTAAATGCTAACCAAACAATTGAAATTACAAGCCAAGGATTTTCTTTTAGATACTGTTTTTGCTTAAAAGATTTGTAAACAAAGTAAATAATTCCCAGTATCAATAATATTGTTAAGAATATTCCCCAACCAATAGGATTGTTTATCATATTATTTGTTTTAACTATGAAAAAATCATTAAAACTATATTGAGAGATATCAGTTCCTCTAATCCTAACAAGATGTGTTAATGTAACTGCCCCTTTTTCTCTAATTCCAATTCTAAATAGTAATTGCTCAAGACCATGTCTGAAAAACATTTGAAGCCAAAAAATTTGAGATAAAATTAATGAACCAACACCTGAAAAGAAAAGATACTTCTGAAAGGATCTTGTTTGGATAGCTTTAACAAGCCAAAACAAAATTAAAAACATACCATAATAAAATATTGCATCTGGTTGAGTAACCAAAATACTTGCCCCAATTATTATTAACGGAATCATCCATCGCTTATCTTTGGCAATCATACAAGCAGAATACAATGCAGGAAAAAATAACATTGTACTTAAAGATTTAGACCAGATAAAATGACTTAAAAAACTAGGAATAATTGTAATAATCAATGAAGCAAATAATGCCAAATTCATATCACCTGTAAACCTTTTGACAAAAAAGTAAATAAAAATCGTTGAAAGAGAAATAATCAAGAGGTTAATAAATTTAAGATTCCAATAACTTGAATTTGCAACTTGATCTGTCAAAGATACTAACAAACCAAAACCAATAGGGTATGGCTCTGCATAACGGGCTATTCTATAACCTGCTTCTGGCTCATACATTGTTTTCTCCAAAGACATATACTTTACAACTTTTAAATGACCCCATGAATCACCATCTTCTAACCACGGATTTTTGAAAGCCCCATGATTCATAACACCAATTAGAACTAAAAACATGAGGAAAACAAGGAAAATATAAAGATTAGATTTTTTTATTTTTAAAAAATTCATATTAAAATGTAATTTAAAATCTTGGGTGTTTATTCTATTTTTAACATATAAAGAAAGATAATATAATGGGATTGCAAAGGAGATTAAAAGCATCAGCCACCAATAAAGAGGAACCCTTAAAGTACTTAATAATATACCAAAAATAGGAATAACGCCTAACCCTATACCAAATCTTATGATATTTCGTTCAAGAAAAGAAGATGAATTTTTCATAAAAAAAGTAATAGAATAACCAAATCCATAACTCATTACAAAAAACAATAAAATTGGGAAAAACTCAAAATTTGCCATTATAAAGCTAAACACAATAGCATATATAAATATTATGATTCTAGATCTATAACAATCAAATTCTATTTAAAAAGATATTGAAAAAAGATAAAGAAACATGTTTCTAAGAAACACAATACTTTTAAACATTTCTTGTTTCCCCCTATATATGAAGAAATTACCTAAAATAGTAATAACTATACCTGCATATAATGAAGAAAGAACCATTGGAAAAGTTCTTAGAAAAATTAAGAAAGAAATGAATAATAGTAAGTATAAAAAGAATTATAAGATTCTTGTTGTTGACGATGGTTCAAGAGATAATACTGCTAAAATTTCAAAATTGAATAAAGCAATTGTTTATTCTCATCCAATAAATTATGGGTTAGCAGAAACCTTTAGAACTGAAATGGATAAATGCTTAAATCTGAAAGCAGATATTATTGTACATTTTGATGCAGATGGCCAATATTTAGCAAAAGACATTCCTAAATTAGTATCATTTGTTGAAAAGGGATATGATTTAGTCATGGGTTCTAGATTTAAAGGAAAAATTGAAAAAATGCCCATTGTTAAAAAAATAGGAAATATGGCTTTTTCAATGGTATTATCAAATATTACAAGAACAAGAATAAGTGATGGACAAACTGGATTTAGAGCTTTCACAAAAGAAGTTGCTAAAAAAATTAAAATTCAATCCAACCATACATATACACAAGAACAAATAATCAAAGCAGTAAAACATAAGTATAGAATTAAAGAAGTCCCAATATTTTTTGCAAAAAGAAGATCTGGAGAAAGCAGATTAATGAAAAGTCCTTTTGAATATGCAATGAAGGCTAGCTCAAATATCATAAGAGTATATAGAGATTATGAACCATTAAAGTTTTTTGGATTAATTGGAGGAAGTATTTTTGGAATTGGATTTTTAATAGGATTATATTTAGTTTATTTACATTTAACAGAAGGAATCCAAGGACATATTGCCTTAACAATGTTATGTGTATTAGTTCTAATGATTGGAATACAAATTCTTTCATTTGGTTTAATTGCTGATATGAATAGAAAATAGAATTCTTAATTTATGATAGCCCTATTCTTTCTTAGCTTCATTTGTTTTATTTGCCTTATCTGATATTTTTTCCTTAAAGTAACCATATTGTTGTAAAGCAAAACTAGAACCTAATAAGAAGAATACCATTGGTAGTTTTTTGTCTAATAGATTATGTTTAAGGACATTTTTGCTAGACCAGAATCTTAATTTAACAAAATCTCCTATTTTACCAAGCTTTTTCTTAATATGGTAATTTGATCTTCCACGATAAATTTGCCATTTGAAAAATGAAGATAAATTATCTCTTGGAATATGAAAGATTTTGGCTTTTGGTTCATACTTAATTTTTACACCGTTTTGATTATACCTATGGGATAATTCCGTATCTTCTCCACCTGCTAAAGGAAATGATTCATCAAAAGACCCATGCTTATCAAGAATTGATTTTCTAATTGCAACATTACAAGTAGAAATATGATCCGTTAATCCATTTTCATCAACTTTCCAAATTTTATTAAAACCAATTGAACCGCCTGCGGGAAATCCCAAAGTCGAAATAGAATCTCCGAGATAAGTTGACTTAGGAATATCTGTGTTTCCCATTATAACCCCAACACTTTTTTCTTTCATTGCTTCATAAGTATGTTCTAACCATTTTTCATCTGCAACACAATCAGAATCCGTAAAAACAATAAGATCTGCCTCTGCCACTTTAATACCAAGATTTCTATTATAAGCAGGACCTTTATTTACAACATTTTTGAAAACTTTTTTAGTATATTTTTGAGCAACCTCATAAGAATCATCTGAACTTGCATCATCAACAACAATCACTTCAAAACTTTGAAATGTTTGTCTTTTCAAAGATTCTAAAGTATGCCTAAGAAGCCTAGATTGATTATAAACTGGAATTATTACTGAGATTTTGGGTGCTACAGGAGTATTCATTTTTATGACCTTATTTTTTATTTTTCTGAAGCATTATTATCAGACACCTTGTCATTAGAAGTATCTTTTTCCATGACATTATTTTCCACATTATTTTCAGCAATATTTTCTGTAGTATTTTCTGAAGCCTTATCTTTTATAACATCGTGACTATTACAACCACAAGCATTTACTTCTCCACACCCTTCTGCGTTATTATTATCTTTATCTTTATCTTTAGCCCTGTAAAAATTAACTGTTTTAACTAAACTAACAAAAGTTCTAAAATTTCTTGTTACATCGCTCCATCGTCTTGTGTTAAAAATAGTTTGTGCAGCAAAACTTGGTCTAAAATAAAATTCTTTGTAAACTCTGTTAAGAACAGACATGAGTTCTTCTCTTGAAACACCATCCATTTTCATGATTGGGCCTGCAGTCATATCATATTCTTTCCAATCTTTTGCTAGAAGTTTATCTTCATTTTTTACTTCTTCATACAAAGGAGTTCCTGGATAAGGCATTGGAATTGAAGCTTGTATCATATCTGGTTTTAGTTCCTTTGCAAGTTCAAGTGTTTTATTTATTGAATCCATGTTATCATATGGAAAACCAAACATAAACCCACCTAAAGCTAAAATTCCGTGTTTTCTAGTTATCTTAAAAGCATGTTTCATTTCTTCAATTGTAACTCCTTTTTTCATCTTCTTTAAAACTTCGGGATCACCAGATTCAACACCAAATCTAATCATCTTACATCCTGCTTTTTTCATTTCCTTAAGCAGTTCTTCATCAACATTATTAACTCTTGCATTACATGTCCATAAAATTTTAAGATTGTTTTCTCTTAGTTTTTGACAAAATTCAAGAACACGTTCTTTTCTTACTGTAAAAGTTGAATCATCAATGTTTATTTCTTTTAAACCATATTGTTTAACAAGAAATTTCAGTTCTTCCATTACATTATCAATACTTCTTGTTCGCCATTTACCAGTTTCCATTGAATGAGGCCATAAACAAAAAGTGCATTGAAACGGACAACCTCTGGAAGTACTAATGTTCATGAATGGTTTTAAATTCCACCATGCTTCACCATACCAATGAAAAGGAATTAAATCTCGATCTGGAAATGGAAGCCCATCAAGATCATCTGAATAAGTTGGCATTCCTGTGTCTACAATTTTACCTTCTTGGTCTCTAAATGTAATACCCGGAATTTTATCCAACTCATTTGCCTTAATTGCATCAACAACTTCAACAATTTTAGTATCATATTCTCCCTTAATAACAACATTAATTGCATTGCATTTCTCTAATGCTTCTTTTGGAAAATAAGTTACATGCGGACCAACAGCAATAATAGTAGTGGTGGTTGGGTTGTTGGCTTCCTTCATTAATTTCATATATTCAAAATCATATTCAGATGAAGGCGTTGTTGTTTCCATTAAAATTAAATCAGGAGAGATTTCTTTAATCTTCTGAAGTGTTTGTTCCTTATCAAAACCTTGAACTACAGAATCAATGTAAAATAATTCATGCCCCACATTTTTTAATCTTGATACAGAATAACCATAAAATAATGGATATTGTAAATAAAGATCTGATCTTTGTTTAATAATTCTATTTTGAGACCTTGTTCCATAGCCTTTTCCTGGCCACGGAGGATTTATGATGAGTATTTTCATTTTAACACCTTCTTTAAACAATTAATTAAAGATTTAATTAATCATTTCTTTATAATATATCTATTCTTGATCAGAGAACATATTTCTTTAAAAAGGTTTTGGGTAATAGTTCTATTTACTTGGGTTTAGTATTCTTAGCTAGAATTACCCAATCCTGAGGAAAAATATGAAGAAAATCTAATTGTGAGATTAAAAAGTCAAGATAGAGAAAGAATTTGATGAAGGCATAGAAAATGTTACTTTTATAGGCCCCAGGAAATACATTTTTTATTAATCTTGCAACCACGGGCATTAAAAAGCAGTAATTAGTTACTCTTTTTACTTTTAAATTATGTTTTTTAAGAATTTTCTTGATTTTAAAGATATTAAAACGATTAATATGATCTGGAAACTCATTTTTCCCTCTTAGTTTTAGCCCAAGTAATCTTCTAATAAAATTCATCTCTCTAAAACGATCATACAAAAAGATAATTGGATTAAGATCATTAGGAATAGATATTACAACTCGTGATCCCTTTTTTGTAACACGTGAAATTTCTTTAACAACATCTTCATAGCCTGGAACATGCTCAAGAACCTGTGAACAAAGTGCAACATTATATTTATTAAATGGCAATTTTGATTTTCTAATATCTCCGCGATAAGCATTATAGCCCAAATATCTTTTCCTTGCAATTGCAAGATCATTTTCATTAAGATCTATGCCTGTTACTTTTCCAAAATTAACAAGATTACCAGACATATTTCCCATGCCACAGCCAAAATCAATAAAAAGTTTATTAGAAGAATTTAAATCAGATTTTTTACCAAGTAAATTCTGATATATTAACTTCTTAAAAAACTCACCAGTTGGACTCCTAGTAGTTGGGTTTTTTTTTGAATAAGTCTCGTAGTAATCTTTATCCTTATTAACCATGATTAACACAACAATTCATTCATAATATTTATAAATTGTTATTATTTCTGAGGAATAAGACCAAAAAAGGAGAAATTATAGTTAAAAAAGATACTAAAAAAGGGTTTGATCCCTAACTAAAAAAATCATAAAAAATAATCATGAGGTAAGAAAAATGAAAATTTTTATAACAGGTGGCGCAGGATTTATTGGAGCAGTTTTAGCTAAGAAATTAGTGGATTTAGGAGACGAAGTAGTAGTATATGACTCTTTTGTAAACTTTATTTCACCATTTAAATCACATTATAGTGATTATGTTAAACACAGATTTATAGGATATGAAGACAAGGTTAAATTTATTAGAGGAGATATTAGAAATAAAGACAGATTACTCCATGCTTTGATGGATCAAAAGCCAGATGTTGTTGTACAACTCGCTGCATTACCCATTGCCACAACATCTGATGATCTTACAGAAGAAGCAACTGAAATTAATTTAAATGGAACAATTAATATTTTAGAAGCAATAAAGCATAAAGCAAGTGTAAAACGATTTATTTACACTTCCTCAAGCATGATTTATGGAGATTTTGAATATATCCCTGCTGATGAAAAACATTCAACAAAACCAAAAGGAGTTTATGGAGCAACAAAACTTTCTGGCGAAATCTTAACAAAAGCATTTTGTAAAATGTACGATAAAGAGTTTGTAATTATAAGACCCTCTGCAGTTTATGGTCCAACTGATGCAAACAGAAGAGTTTCTCAAATATTTGTTGAAAATGCTTTAGCAGGAAAACCATTAATATTACATAATGGTGGAGAATCAAGATTAGATTTTACTTATATAGAAGATATTGCTGATGGGTTTTTGTTAGCTATTAAAAAACCAGAGGCAGCTAACCAAATATTTAATCTTACAAGAGGAGAAGGAAGAAGTTTAAAAGAATTAGCAGAAATACTTAAAAAGCATATTCCTGATTTAGTAATAGAATTTGGAGAGGTAAAACAAGACGAGAAAAGACCAGAAAGAGGAGCTTTAGGAATTCAAAAAGCAAGAGACTTATTAGGTTATTCTCCAAAATATTCACTTGAAGAAGGCATTGCTAAATATGTAGAGTTTATCAAGCAAACAGGCGTAATAAAAAAAGAACAATAAGAATAGATAAGAGAAAAAAAGTAAAAACATTCAAAAGAAAAGATAAAAGAGGAAAACATGATAAATATTTCTGAACAGCTGATTTTTGAAGTCATAGAAAAATCAAAAAATTGTGAAAGAAAAAGAGCAATGCATTGTTTTCACAATCCAGAAGATAAAGTTCAAAGGATGTTAAATGCAATACAACCAAAAAGTTATTTACCACCACACAAACATGAGAATAAAGTAGAGGTTTTTCTTGCATTAAAAGGCAAATTTCTTGTTGTTGAGTATGATGATGAAGGAAAGATTACTGATTCCATTATGATTTCCCCAAATGAAGATCAAAAAGGTAGTGAAATTCCTGCAAAAACATGGCATAATATTATTGCTCTTGAAGAGGATAGTGTAGCATATGAAATAATTGAAGGACCATATATTACAGAAACACATAAAGTGTTTCCAGAATGGGCACCAGAAGAAGCAGATTATGAAAAGGGCATGGAATTTATTGAAAAAGTAAAGAAACATGTGTTAAATTAAAGAAAATACATACTAATTTCATAGCTTTCTTATTACTGCATCCTTATTACTGAATTATAATACATAATAAATATAAATAGATGTATTTTGTAATGGAATATGGCCGAAATTAAAATTCCATTATGTGTTCCAGATATAGGAGAAGAAGAGATCAAAGCAGTTGAAGAAGTATTAAGATCTGGTTGGTTAGCGCATGGCCCAAAAACAAAAAAGTTTGAAGAAGAATTTGCCAAGTATATTGGGGTTAAACATGCAATTAGTCTTAATTCGTGCACATCAGCATTACAATTAGCTGTGTTTGCAAATAATATTAAAGAAGAGATTATTTTACCAAGCTTTACATTTGCTGCAAGTGCTAATTCTATTGTTACACAAGGTGCAAAACCTATTTTTTGTGATGTCGAATATAATACATGCAATATTGATGTAGAAAAAATAAAAGAGTTAATTACAGATAAAACTCAAGCAATTATGCCAGTCCATTATGCTGGACAAAGTTGTGATATGAAAGCCATAATGGAAATTGCGGAAGATAAAAATTTAGTTGTAATAGAAGATTCTGCAGAAAGTATTGGTGGCACATTCAAATTAAATAATGAAGATAGAAAAACAGGTAGTTTTAGCAATGGTTGCTTTAGTTTTTATCCAACAAAAAACATGACCACAGGTGAAGGCGGCATGTTAACAACAAATGATGATGTTCTTGCAAATAAGTTTAAAGCATTAAAAGCACATGGAGTCGAAAGTAGTACTTTTGAAAGAGAAAAACAAGAAAAACCGTGGTTAAGAGCTGCAACATTTGCTGGATTTAATTTTAGATTATGTGATATTAATTCAGTTCTTGGATTAATGCAATTGAGAAAATTAGATCAGATGAATAATTCAAGAAGAGAACATGCAAATTATCTAAACCAAAATTTAAAACACGAAAAAATAGATTTGCCTGTTGAAAATTCAGAATGTAAACATGTTTATCAGATGTATACGATAAAACTAGCTAAAGAAATTAATAGAAGTGAATTTTTAAAAAGATTAAGAGAGAAAGGAATTGGGGCAAGTGTTCATTTTGATCCTCCAGTACATACACAACCATATTATCAAAATCTTGGTTGGAAGAAAGGAGATTTTCCAATTACAGAAGATATTTCAGAAAGAATTGTTACTTTACCAATGTTTCCACAATTGACAAGAGAACAATTAGATCATATGATAAACTGCACACAAGAAACATTAAATTCATTCTAGAGGCCATAAAAATGAAAATTTTAATAATTAGTCATGAATATCCACCACACGTAACTTCTGGACCAGGAAGATATATTGTAAATTTAACTAAAGAATTAATTGAAAAAGGACATAAAGTTACGGTTATTACGCCGTTAGTTAGAGGTTATGGAAAAACAACTAAACATGAAATAGATAATGGTATTGAAGTTCATAGATTACCTTTATTTCAGTCAGAATTTTTAGACAACATAATTCCAGATGTCATTAACAAAAGGTTTTCCTTTAACACAATTCTTAAAAAGTTCATGAAAGACTTTGATTTAAGCCGATATGATTTAATGCACATAATTGATGAACACATATCATACTTTCTTAACAAAGATATTGCATCTAAAATACCAATAGCAATCTCAATAAATGCATATTATCCATTAGAGATATCATGGAATATTTTTAAGTTCCCATATTTTGCTACAGATTTACCATTGAGATATGTATATTATATGATCAATAAGATGAAAATGAAAAGATACCTGCCATTAGCTAATGCATGGATTTCTGATACAAAATATGCTGCAAACATTGTTCTTAATACAACAAAAGTTGATAAAAAAGGAATGAATGTTGTGTACAAAGGAAAAGACTTATCCAAGTTTTCAGACAAGATTTCAGAAGATAAATATCAAAATCAAAAAATATTATATGTTGGAGGTAATATGGAAAGAAAAGGCGTTGTTTATCTTGTAATGGCAATGCCAATAATTTTGAAGAAATATCCTAAAGCAAAGCTTACTATTATTGGAAGATGTTCATGGTTATACCAAAAAAAATTAGAACAAATAATTAAAAAAGAGAATTTAAAAGAAGCGGTTGAGTTTGTACCACATGTAGCACCACAAAACATTCCAAAATATTTTCAAGATGCAAATGTTTTTACAATGGCACCAATCATAGAAGACCTTGCACAAGTATTGCTAGAAGCAATGGCTACAAAAACCCCAGTTGTATGCACGGACGTAGGAGCAAATGGAGAAGGAATTATAGAAGGAAAAACTGGATTCCTTGTAGAAAATAAAGATTACAAAGGAATTGCAGAAAAAATAATAAAATTATTTGATAATCCTAAATTAGCAAAAGAATTTGGAAATAATGGAAGAGAAAGAGTAAAAATAATATTTGAAAAAGAAAGAATGTTTGAAGAAACACTTGATATCTATAAAAAAATAGTAACTGTTTAACGTTTTAATATGAAAACATCTTTATTCTTTTTTCCAACAACCTTAAAACCAAATTTTTCATAAAATCCAACAGCATTTCTCTTGTTATCTGTATAAACAAGTTTACAAAAATCAGGAATTAGTTGTTTGCCAATACCTTTTCCACGATATTGCTCACTAACAACAAGACGTTTAATTCTATTATGTTCAATGAAATTAAAACCAGTAACAACCTCTTTCTTTTTATCAATATTAAAAACAAGATGATAGTTTTTAGAAAACAAGTAACCCATAACAAATTTAAAGAATCCTATCTTAGAAAAACCATATTTATTACTTAATTTCCAAATTTGTAACCAATGCTTTAAATCCATTAGAATTATGATTAAAAAATAGAGTTATTTATATTTATCTATTTTAGTTTAAGAAGATTTATAAATTGATAATGATAAATAGAAATGATGAATAAACTGCTAATTGGAATTGCATTGATGGCATACATTTTAATACCTGTCTCAATGGCTTTAAGAAGCTGGTTTTTGTACAGAGGAATGAATTTAAAAATTAGTCTCCCGGTATTATCAGAGATATTAATGATAGTATCAGCCGCAAATGTAATTGCACCATTTAGAGCAGCAGGATTGGTAATAAGAACATATATTCTAAAAAAGACTTATTCATTCCCTCATAAAATAAATTTAACAATAACTGGCATTGAACAACTTTTTGATTTAGTAGCCCAAATAATTGTTGCGGTTTTGTGTATATATTTAGTTGGATTCAACATTGAAATGGACATAAAATTTAAGATAATAATTGCGTTTTTAGCATTTCTTATGTTAGTTATTCTTTGGTTTTGGAAAGGATTAGGAAATTTTTGTTACAAAATAATGGAAATCTTTGAAAAAAGATTACCCAAAAGATTAATTAAATTTCTAAAGGAAAAAACTAAGATTAAAAAAAGACATGTTGTTGAATTAATAAAATCAATCCAAAACAATAAAAACAAATGGTTTATGATATTGGGATTATCTTTCAGTACAATTCTGGTATATTTTAATTTCACAATTGCTTTTTGGCTATTTGCAAAGGGTATGAGTATTAGTTTAAATTTAACTCAAGTGATAATAATATTCTGGTTACCTATGTTCCTTGGCAGAGTTTCTGGAATCCCTGGAGGATTTGGTGTAAGAGAAGCTAGCATGATATATTTAATGAATTTAATGGGTTTTAGTTCCATGGATGCCACTTCCCTAACAATCAGTTTTCGTATATCAACCATTATTATCATAATTGTTATGGGAATATTACTAGGCACAAAATACGGAATAAACATATTTAAACCCGACAGGATAAAGAAAGAAAATGAATGAAAAAGAAAAAAAGTACAAGATAATGGTACAAAAGCAACTTAAACAACTTTACTTAAATGAGTTAGGATTAAAAGACTATAAAAAAAGAATAAACCAAAAATTAGAAAGAAAAGTAGAAAAAGAAATAATTAAAAAAATAAATAAAATAATCATATTGAAGAATAAAAAAGTTCTTGATATTGGTTCTGGGTGGGGCGGCTTTTGTTTAGAAGCAAGTAAAAAAGATGCCATTGTTACAGGATTAGAACCAGATAATAAAGTACTTAAAATTTCAAAAGAATTAATAAAAAATCATAATTCTAATGTGAAATTTGTGAAAGGAAAGGCAGAAAAACTCCCATTTAAAAACAAAACATTTGATTTAGTAATTCTTCACTCTGTTTTAGAACATGTTGGGGATGTTAATAAAGCATTAAAAGAAGCAATTAGAGTAACTAAAGATAAAAGATACATATATATTAAAACACCAAACTATTTATTCCCATATGAAGCACATTACAAAATGTTTTACCCCCCTCTTTTACCAAAAAAATTAGCAAAAAAGTATTTATGGTTGTTTGGGAAAAATAATAAATATATTGAACATATCAATTATATAACACCATTTAACATAACAAAAAGCTTAAAAAAACATAATGTTAAAATAAAAAATATAGCATTAGAAGGTTCAAACTTAATTAAAAGGATAATTATTAAAAGTAGAATGAATAACAACATAGAATTAATGGTAAAAAAGTGTTAAAATGAATATAATAATAACTGGTGGAGCAGGCTTTATAGGAAGCCACTTATGTGAATTTCTTTTGAATAAAGGCGATAATATCATTTGTGTTGATAATTTAGGTAGTGGAGATAGAAAGAATATTAAGGAATTTGAAGAAAAAGAGAACTTTGTATTTATTGAATTTGATATTACTAAAACTTTGGAAGAATTTGAGAAGATTCTTGAAAATAAAGGTTTTGTAGGGGAAAACAAAATCAATCAGATTTATCACCTTGCTTCTAGAGCATCACCAAATGATTATCAAGAATTTCCTGTTGAAACTGCCTTATCAAATTCTCTTGGATTAAATAATATGATTAAACTAAGTATGAAACATAACGCAGTTATTTTATTTAGCTCAACATCAGAAGCATATGGGCAACCAAAGGTTCATCCACAACCAGAAACTTATTGGGGAAATGTTAATCCAGTAGGAATTCGAAGTTGTTATGATGAAAGTAAAAGGTTTGGGGAAGCATTATTGATGGCTTATCATAGAAAATTTAATGCCAAAGTTAAGATCATAAGAATATTTAACACATATGGTCCAAAAATGAGAAAAGATGATGGAAGAGTCATCCCAAATTTTATTCAGCAGGCCTTAAATAATAATGAAATTACGATTTATGGAAACGGAGAACAAACAAGAAGTTTTTGTTATGTAACAGACTTAGTTGAAGGAATTGTAAAAATGATGAATAGTGCTGAAATTGGACCTAAAAACCTAGGAAATCCAAGAGAAATGACAATTCTTGAATGTGCTCAGAAAGTAATTGATGCTGCTGACTCTAATTCAAAGTTAATATTTAATTCATTACCCGAAGATGACCCTACTAAAAGACAACCAGACATATCATCAGCAAGACAATTCTTAGATTGGGAACCAAAAATAGAGTTTGAAGAAGGTATTAAAAAGACTATTGAATGGTTTAAAGAAAATTAGCCTTGGATTAATATATTCTAATTTATTTATTATCCTTATTAGTATACCATATACAACAATCATACATAATATTTATAAATAAATATTATGTCTCGAGTATATAATGAAAATAACATTTATTACACCTCCAACAATAAAAGGGCGTGCTGCTGAAAGATTGTTCGGATGCACATATCAAGTATACCCACAACCAAATTTAGTAGTTTTATATACAGCAACTATTCTAAAGAATAAGGGACATGAAGTAGTTATAAGGGATATGCCCGTTGAAGGATTAAGCTTTAATGAATATATTGCATGGGCAAAACAAGATAATTCTGATATTTATTGTTTTCACACAGTTCCTTTATGTGCAGAATTAGATCTAAAGGCAGTAAAATATCTTAATCAAGAAAAATCAGTAATTTGGTTTGGTCCAAGACCAACCTCAGATCCTAAAGAATTCTTGGTAAAAGAAAACTATTATGTAATCAGGGGAGAAGCAGAAGCAGTAATAAGCAAAGTTGTAGATGCTATTGATAAAAAAATAAACAATACACCAAATGATGATTGTATGCCCATAGAACAAATACCTGGGCTTAGTCATAAAAAAGAAAATCAAATAATTACAAATGTTGGTTTTGGATATATTAAAGACATTAACAAATTACCAACCCCTGACAGATCACTAATTCATTACAAGAAATATACTAATCCTAAATTACCTGGCGCTCCTTATACTACTATGTTAACATCTAGACAATGTAATGCTAAGTGTTGGTATTGTGTTCCAAACAGTTTAAGTTATGCTAGAGAACTAGAATGGAAAAGATGTAATAAAAATCCAGAATGTATAAAACCACCAGTTACAATTCGAGACCCTGAAAATATTAGAAAAGAATTAGAAGAAATAAAAGCTCTTGGAATTAAAGCAATATCTGTTATAGATGATCAATTTGTATGGGGAAAAGAAAGACATTTAGAAGTTTGCAGACATTTTAAAGAAGTAGGATTACCTTTTGGGATTTTAGCTAGAAATGATAGATTAGTAGATGAAGAAATGGTAAAAGCATTAGCAGATGCTGGCTGCGTTTATGTTGATTTTGGCGTTGAAAGCTTTAGTCAAGAAATTTTAGATGATGTTGGCAAAGAAATAAAAGTTGAAACAATTGAAAAATCTATTGATTTACTAATAAAATATGGGATAGAACCAAAACTTAATATTTTATATGGTGCGTCCCCCCTTGAAACAAAAGAAACATTAAAAGAAACACTCGATAGAGTATTAAAACTAAACATTGATCTTGCACAGTTTGCAGTTTGTAGCCCATTTCCAGGAACAAGATTCAGAGAAAAAGCATTACAAGAAGGATGGGTTGTTGAAAAGGATGTTGGAAAAGCAGATCCAAGCAAAAAATCAATTATTCAATATCCTCATTTATCAAGTGAATATTTAACAAAATGGGTTAAGCATTCTTATAGAAAATTTTATTTCAGACCTAAAATAATAGCAAAAAGGGTAGCGGCAATAAAAAGACCAGGAGATACAATTGTTTATTTGAAAGGATTATGGCAATTGACAAAATGAAGTGAAGACCTAATGATAGAACTAATTTTATATTTTGTGTTGTACATTTCAATCATATTCTTAGCTTGGACTTTTATCGGATTCCCTGTATTTTTAGTTGTGTTTTCTCCTTTACTAAAAAAACATCATTTTCTTAATCAAGCATTTTTTCCAAAAGTTACTATGGTGATTATGAGTTATAATGAAGAAAAAACAATTGCAAAAAAAATAGAAAATAGCTTAGAGATTGATTACCCAAAAGATAAACTGGAAATATTTGTTGTTGATAGTGCATCTACAGATAAAACACAATCAATTGTAAACAAGGTTATAAAAGAGTTTTATAAAAAAAATCCTAAAGACAAAAGAATTCTAAAACTAATTGCACAACCAAAAAGAGAAGGAAAAGCATCAGGAATTAATTATGGAAAAGAAAGAGCATCCGGAGAAATCATAATAATTACTGATGGAAATGCTATGATGAACAAGATGGCAATTAAGAATATTGTCAGACATTTTGATGATCCTAAAGTTGGTGGTGTTTGTGGAAGATTTGAAGCAAGAGATTTACATGGAACATCAACTGGAGAAGGAGGAAGTATTTATTGGCGCATAGAAAGGATGTTAAGAAGTGGTGAAAGTAATCTTGATAGTTGTATTCATATGAGTGGAGAAGTAACTGCATTTAGAGCAAGTGTTGTTAAAGAAGTTGATACAACACAACTTTCAGAAGATTTTGATATGGCTGTTTCAATTAGAAAAAAAGGATTTAGAATAATCTATGAGCCATATGCGATTGCATATGAACCTGCACCCACAAATATTGAAGATTTAAAAACACAAAAAAAAAGAATTGTAATTGGAACACTACAAGTATTGTTCAAGCACAAAAATATGTTATTTAATCCAAAATATGGTTGGTATGGCGTAATTACTTTAACAAGCCATAAATTATTTCAATTACTAACACCTTTTGCATTGCTATTTGTATTTGCAAGTTCTATTGGATTATTTTTCTTAAATTATAGTTGGTGGGTACACTTCCTGATCGTGCTTGAAATTAGCGCAATTATTCTGACAATTTTGTCGTTAATATTAACATTAAATAGATTTTTTACGCACAATAAAATATTAAATTTCATTAAGTATTTTACAGCAAGTAATTGGATAGTTATTTTAGGGTGGTTTGATTTCTTACGTGGAAAAAAGATTGTTACATGGAAAAAGATTGAAAGTAGCAGAGATATTTAGGTTGAAAAAAGTCATAAGTAAGAAGTTCTAAGTTTGTAGTTGGTTATCAATAAATAGTTATGAAGGTTATCGTATTATGGCGGTTGTTGTGTTTTCTCGAAATTCGTCACAACAAGGTTATGAATTAATCGTGGTTCTAGAATATAATAGGTTATACCTTCATAATATTTATAAATCGATATTGAGTGCATTTATTAATAGATTATAATTAAAGATTATGTTATAAAATTACAAATTAAAAATTAGGATTATGAATAAAGTGATAAGATTATCAGTAATGGGGATGAGGTGTTAAGATGGTTATTGTATTAGGGATTAATGATGGTCATAATGCAGGTGCAGCTTTAGTTAAAAATGGCAAAGTTGTAGCAGCAATACAAGAAGAAAGATTAAGAAACATAAAAAACTATTCAGGAGTTCCTACAAGGGCAATGAAAGCAGTTTATCAAATTGCAAAGATTCACCCTGATGAAACAGACGTAATTTCTATGGTAAGCTTAAATCGAACATATTCACCCCTGAAAGAGTTTCCATTACATGTAAAATTATTTTATAGATTGGCACCATATTTAGATGGGCATTCATTTTCTAAGTGGTATGTAAAAATTCTACACAAATTCAGAAAAATGGATGATGTACATAAAGCCTTAAAACAAATGGGGTTACAAAACAAAGAATTAACATTTGTTGAACATCAAAAATGTCATGCTGCTTGTGCACATTATTCTAAACCAATTTCTAAAAATAAAGGTAAAAAGCCAAACTTAGTTTTAACAAGTGACGGAGCAGGAGATGGCTTAAGTGCAACGGTCAATATAGGTCATAAAAATAGAATGCAAAGGATTGCTGCAACAACATTTTACAATAGTTTAGGAAATGTGTTATACAGTGAAATGACTGGTTATATGGGATTAAAAAGATGGGAACATGAATACAAAGTAATGGGAATGGCAGCATATGGAAAAGCAGAATACAGCATAGATGAAGTAAAAAAAATAATTAGAATTAATCCAAAACGGCCATTAGAATTTCAAAATAGAATGAGAGCAATTGGCCCATACATAGGACAAAAATTAAAACATAGATTACACGAACATAGATTTGATAATTTAAGCGCCGCAACCCAACTACATTTTGAGAGAGTAGTTAAACAATGGGTAAAAAATGGAATCAAAAAAACAGGATTACATAATGTTGTTTGTGCAGGTGGAATGTTCCTTAATGTTAAAGCAAATAAAATATTAAGAGAAATGCCAGAAGTTGATAATATTTTCTTTTATCCTGCCGCTGATGATGGTGGAACTCCAGTAGGAGCAGCCTTAGAAGCATATTATAAACATTGTAGAAAAAATGGCATAAAAGCACAACATCATGAGATAGGTGATGTTTATTATGGCAGAGAATTTGAAAATGACCACATAAAAGAAGTTTTAAAAAATAAAGGCTGGTTAAAAAAAGCAACATTTGTCGATAGAATTGATCAAGAAGTTGGTGAATTAGTTGCTAAAGATAAAATAGTTGCAAGACATAGTGGAAGAACAGAATGGGGACCAAGAGCATTAGGAAACAGAAGTATTCTTGGTAATCCAAGTGATTTAAAGGTTATTCGGGATATTAATTTTGCAATTAAAAAAAGAGATTTTTGGATGCCTTTTGCTGTAAGTCTTATTGAAAAAAGAATGAATAGATATTTAGTAGATGGTTGCCCATCCAGATATATGATTGATAGCTTTGACACAACAGATAAACGAGATGAGATTGTAGCAGGAACACACCCACTAGATGGAACGGCAAGACCAAATACCGTACAAGAATGGAATCCTGGTTATCTAAATGTATTAAAAGAATTTGAAAAACATACTGGAATTAGTGGAATGCTCAATACAAGTTTTAATTTACATGGTTATCCATTAGTAGATACTCCTGAATCCGCAATATTCACATTAGAAAATTCAGGATTAAAATACTTGGCAATGGGTAATTGGTTGATTAGAAAATAAAAAAAGAGATTTTACCAATTACAATAAAAAAGTAGAGTGAGATTAAATTTTTAATAAAAATTATGAATTAATAATAAATAGAATGAAAATAATACGTACAATTGAAAGTTTCTATCCTAAGGTTCATGGGCCAGCCAACCAAGCATTTATGATTAGTTCTGAGCTAGAGAAGAAAGGAATAAAAAGTCCCGTGTATACAACAAATTTTGATGTAGAACGAGTTTTACGAAAAGAAAAAATAAAGAATGTAAACGTTAAAAGGTTTCTTTGCAAAAAAAGAATATTTAAGTATATCTTTTCCCCATTAATGAAAAAAGCGTTACAAAAAAAAGAAAATAAAAAAGAAGAGTTTAATATTATCCATGGACACTGCTATAGAAGTTATCAAAGTGATATTGGTTTAAAAACTGCACATAAAAAAGGAAAACCTTTTGTTTTAAGCACACACGGCACATTATTAAGTTACAAACACTTTGTAAAGTTTCCTTGGAATCTTGTATTTGAGTTGTATGATTTACTAACTTTTAAGAAAACAGCAAAAAGAGCAGATGCTGTTGTTGTTAATAGTTTTCAGGAGTACAAAGAAGCATTAAAATTTGGAATTGCTAGAAGAAAAATTCATTTAATCCCTGTAGGCATTGATTACAAACAATACCAAACAAAAAGAAAATTTACTAATAAAAAAACATTAAATCTGCTTTATGTTGGAAGAATTACAAGAAATAGACCACTTATGCCAACGTTAAAAGCCATAAAATTAATAAATAAAAATAATGTTAATAAATCTTCTAAAAAACAAGTTAAGTTAACAATAGTTGGATCAGAAGTAAGAAGTAGCTTCTCTGGAGAAAAAGGTTATGTATATGAATTAAAAAGATTTGTTCTAAGAAACGGATTAAAATCATTTGTTCAATTTATTCCTGAACTGAGAAAAGAAAAACTAACTGAACAATATAAAAAAGCAGATGCATTTATTTATCCAAGTGTTTATGAAAGCTTTGGACAACCAATTTTAGAAGCAGCGGCATCAGGATTGCCAATTATTTGTTCAAAAGTAGGTGTTGCGGCTGATTTATTTAAACATAAAGAACAAAAGATGTTTATTACAAATAACCCAAAACAGATTTCTAAAGAGATTATTAAATTATTTGATTCAAAGCTGAGAAGAAAAATAAGCAAGAAAAATGTTAAAATAATAAAAAGAGAATTTAATTGGGAATCTATAATAAAAAAGTATATTAAATTGTATAAATCATTAATCTAAGTAATCAGTGCCTGATCGTTTTGTTATTTCTCCTCTAAGATTGGTTGTAATAAGTTTTTTTGCTTCTTTTACATTATAATTACCTAATAACCAAGAAAGTTTTACATGAGCTGTTTCAGTAATCATATCTTCCCCATAAATAATACCTATATCTTTTAATCGTCTACAATTAGTATAAACATCTTCATGAACCCTACCAAAAATACATTGTGAAGTTAGCACAATAACGCCTCCTTTTTTAATAAAGGTCTTTAATGCTTCATAATTAGGTAAATTTTCTTTAATATTTGTTGGTGCTTGACCCAACCCAGTTGTTTCTAATACAAGACCTTTGTAACCGTGCTTAGTAAAAACATCAATAATCTCTCTATCCATGTTTGAATAGGTTCTTAATACCCCTACTTTTTCTTCAAATTTATCTTTAAGTAGAAAATGATGATCCTTATCCTTTTTATTATATTTTTTAGTTAAAAAATTTATTTTCTTAGTATTATAATTAATAGTTGCAATTGGTTTTGTATTAATTGCTTTAAATGCATCTCTCCTTGTAGTGTGCATCTTTCTTGTTTTTGTTGCTGGCAAGATAACACAATTATTATCACTAGTATTTTCATGCATACATACTGCAACACCTGCAAAATCTGTTTTTGAGATAAACTCTGCTGCGCAAATTAAATTCATAGCGCCATCAGTACTTCCTCTATCAGTGCTTCTTTGTGAACCAACAAATATAACAGGAATTGGTAATTTTTCAAACACAAATGATAATGCCGCAGCAGTTACTGCTAAAGTGTCTGTGCCATGACCAACTATTACACCATCTACTTTATTCTTTATTTGTTCAGCAATTGCCTTTGCAATTTTCTTATAATGCATAAATCTAATATCTTCTGACATCATATTACTAATTAACTTAGCTTCAACATTAGCAATACTTTTCAGTTCTGGAAACATTTCAATAAGATCATTAGAAGAAAATGATGCAATTACCCCACCAGAACCATAATCAACCTTAGAAGCAATTGTTCCACCAGTATGCAAAACAGCAATTGTAGGTTTTTTACTGTCTTTCTTAATTTTAGATGGCTTTGATTTACTAGAATATTGTTTTTTAATAACTTTTATAGTCTTTATTTTAGATTTATCTATACCCATATTATAGCCAGTATCTAATTTAATAACAACATTGGTTGTTTCCGCGTTCGGCATTAATAATCCTTCATATGTCTTATTTTTAGTAGTTATCTTTACTTTGTCTCCTGGTTTTGCAGTCATTTTAATTATTATGGACCTATTTAATTATATAAAGGTTTTGGAAATCAACCCTTAGCAAGGTAAACACCATATTTTGTAGAAGTAATAGTTGCTTTGGTTTTTCCTGTTTGTTTCTGACAATTAGGAATTAATATACATCTGTCCTTAGCAACAGCAACTTTGTCTCTTAAAAATCTACCAGAAAATTTAATTTCTGCTTGAATTACATCATCTTTCTTAAAGGGCCTTTCAAGTTCTTTGCTTTTACCAATTTCACCAGTTTGTACTAGCTCTTTCCCATAAAGTTTTTCCCATTCTTTAAGCTTCTCTGTAAAATTTTCCCAATTAGTCTCTTTAATTGGGTTTCTACCAAATTTATTAGAGCAAAACTTCTGAATAGAAATCTTTAATTTATGTTTTTTTGAGAAATCAATTAATTGTTCTATATCATTATCATTAACACCAAGAAGATAAACTGGAGTGATTATTGTCTCAATTTCTTTTTTAGTTGCATATTCAATCATTTCAAGAACATGATTAGGATCATAAGAGTTCAGACCCATAATTTTTTTTGCGATCTTTTCATTTAATGTAGAGATTGAAATACTTAATTTAAGTTTATTATTCTTATTCTTACTGACTTTCTTGTTTATATCGGAAAGATCATCAATTATTTTTTTGTTTAATAAAGTACCAGAAGTAATAATATGAACATCCTTAACTGCAGTTAATTCTGCAATATCCTTTACAAGATCTAATAGTCTAGAATACAAGAAAGGTTCACCATGAGGATTAATCCAAACACTAATTTTTGTTTTAGGATCATGCTTTACTTTAAGATCTAATAATTCTGAAAGTTCATCTACCAAATATTCCTCTTCAACAACAAAATCAATTTGCTTTCTTGTCTTAACACCTTCCCCCACGCTACAAAAACTACAATTAAGATTACAACTGGTTAAAGGTTTTACTTCAATCATGTCTGTGCCTTTATCAATAATTCCAATAAATTGTAATCCAAATAAAGGAATATCTGAATTTTCATGCAAGTATATGGTTTTATTTCCTGTAATTTTTGATTTTAATTCATTCATAAACCGTTGTATAAGAAACATAAACTTTTTCTCTGCTTTTTCTTGGTTAATTGTGAAAATGATTTCATTACTGTTTTTAGGATTAAGTTTGAAATGTTTATCAATTCTTCTTACTTCACTGAGAGGTATTTTAAAGTAGAATGAACCATAAAAAGATACGTAAAGATATTCAATTCCTTTTTCTGTATCTTTGCTAATATTAAATTCTAATGATTTAAATTCCATGGGATTAGAATAATAAAGATGAATTTAAAAAGTTATTCAAAAAAAGAAGTTAAAAAAGTAAGAATATAGAGATTGTTAAAAAATTAAAGAAAAAAACAAGAATTAACCAAAGTATTGTGGTTTTTCCTTCTGAAACTCTCTGCCTTTAGCACTACTGAACATCATTGACATTTCATCATATGATTTCTTAATCTCTTCTGTAATTGAAGGATATACTTTTTCAAGTGCTTTGTCAAAGTATTTTTTTGTCACTTCTTTTGCTTTTATGTCGTCTCTTAAAGCAAGAATTGCTGCTTCTCTACATATAGCTTCAATATCTGCCCCGGCATATCCTTCTGTTTCTTTAGCTAAGGCTTTAAAATCAACACCTTTCAAAGGCATATTCTTTGTGTGAATTTTAAATATCATTTCTCTTGATTTTATATCAGGAGATGGTGTTTGAATAATTCTATCAAATCTTCCTTTTCTTAACAATCCTGTATCAATAATATCAGGCCTATTAGTTGCAGCAATTACAACAACATCATTTAATTCTTCTAAACCATCTATTTCTGTCAATAATTGGTTGACAACTCTTTCAGTAACATTATTATCTCCGCCAGCACCTCTTTTAGGAGCAATACTATCCATCTCATCAAAAAAGATAATTGTAGGAGATGTTTGTCTGGCTTTTTTAAAGATTTTTCTTACAGCACGTTCACTTTCACCAACCCATTTGCTTAACATTTCTGGACCTTTTACAAGAATAAAATTTGCTTGTGACTCATTAGCTACAGCTTTAGCAAGCATTGTCTTTCCAGTTCCCGGAGCACCATACAATAAAATACCTCTTGGAGGTCTTACACCAAGACGAGTAAATACATCAGGATATTTTAAGGGCCATTCAACTGCTTCTTTTAATTCTTGTTTAACAGTGTCTAAACCACCAACATCATCCCATTTAACATTAGGAATTTCAACTAAAACTTCTCTCATTGCACTTGGCCTTACAACCTTTAATGCTTCTTTAAAATCATTTTTAGTAATTTTAAGTTTATCTAAAACATCTGTTGGTATTGGTTCACCTTCTTCTTTAAATCTCAAGTCTGGCAAAATTCGCCTTAATACATTCATTGCTGCTTCTTTAGCTAAAGACGATAAATCAGCACCTACAAAACCATAAGTCATATCTGCAAATTCCTTTAAAAAAGCTTCTTTAAAAATGTTATAAGTTTTTGAATATTCAAAATTATTTAAAACACCATAATTTTCTGTTTCCATTATATCTGAAAATTCTTTTTGTTTTAGTTTAGAGATTTTATTCATGGAACTTTTTAGAATTTCTGTTTCCTCTTTTTTATCTTTTATTCTCGCAATTATATTTTCCGATTCTTTGTTTACACTAGAATCTTGCATAATTTCTAATAATTTAATCTCTTCTTCAATTTTTTTAATTGCTTGTTTTAATTCTGATTTAGCTGAAGCTAAAGTATATTCTGGTTTAAGTGGCATATTCCTGGTATGAATTTTTAATACCGATAATCTAGAATCTTTTCCTGGAACACCAATCTCAACTTCTCTATCAAACCTCCCTGGTCTTCTTAAAGCAGGATCTAGATCATCTGGTCTATTGGTAGCAGCAATTACAACAACTTTTCCTCTTGATTGCAAACCATCCATGTTTGCTAAAAGTTGAGCAACTACTCTTCTTTCAACTTCCCCATGAACTTCCTCTCTTTTAGGAGCAATTGCATCAATTTCATCAAAGAAAATTATAGAAGGTGCATTTTTTTCAGCATCTTCAAATTTCTTTCTTAAATTAGCTTCTGATTCTCCATAAAACTTACTCATTATTTCTGGACCATTGATTAAAATAAAATGACTATTTGTTTCGTTTGCAACAGCTTTTGCAAGCAAAGTTTTTCCAGTACCTGGTGGACCATGTAATAATACACCCTTAGGTGGTTCTACACCCAATCTTTCAAAAATTTCAGGATGTTTTAATGGCAATTCAACCATTTCTCTTATTTTTTTAATTTCTTCGTCAAGACCACCAATATCTTCATAAGTTACTTCTAGAACTTTTTCTTCTTTTAATTCTACTGCTTCTGGATTAAAAGTAACGTCTGTATTTTCTGTAATAATAACCGGACCTTTTGGATCTGAAGATGCAACAACAAATTTTAATTCACTAAAACCAAAACCTGAAACATTATCATCTAACATTGAAAAAATATCATTAAAGAATGGGCTATCACTCATTGTTGTTTTTCTTCTTCTTGTCCCACCTAAACTTACAAGATCTCCTTTAACAAGAGCCCTACCTAATAAACCTTGTTTAAAAATACTTGGAGAAGCACGAACAACAACTCCTTTTTGAGCAGGTGCAATTGTGACTTTTTTTGCTTCTTTAACAGCAGCTTTTTTCACTTCAACTATTTCTCCAATCCCTGTTTTAGCATTTCTTCTTAGAATTCCATCCATTCTGATAATGTTTAATCCAATATCACCAGGATAAGCTCTATCAACAATACCAACTGTTTCTCTTTCACCTAAGATAGTTATTATATCACCGGGTCTTGCATTGATTTTGTGCATAAAATTAGAATCAATTCTAATAATGCCTTTATTAACATCGTCTTGGATTGCTTCAGCAACTTTTAGCTTAAGTGTTTCTGCCATTTTCACACCACCTTTTCATTTAATTCTTGATATTATATATGCATGTATATAAATAAAGTTAAAATAAAACAAAAAATAATGAAATATTAAAATAAAAATAATAAAATTAAAAAAAGATCTTATTTAGTTTCAACCTTTACCTTTGGAAGAGGAATTGGTGAAGGTAAGTTAATGTCTCTTGCTAATATTAAAGCCTGAATATTACACCTTGTTAGTATAATGTTTAATATTTCAGCCATAAGATCTTTATCAACTCTTCTTTTCTCTTTCCAAGTTTCAAAAATCTCTTTAATTCTAGATTTTTCTTCAATAAAAATTAAATCTCCTAATAATTCAATATAACCAACATCAGGATCATATGTAGAATTAAACTTAAAGATAACTTTTAATGATTTTTGTTCTTCTTGACCAATTGAAAAACTAGATTCTTCTAAATCTTCAATTGTAACATTATTACTAATGTTAACCTTACCTTTTGTAGGGCCCTTTTTTTCAACTGTAATTTTTGCAAAGTTAAATCCAACTACTGTCATTTTTTACCACCTTTTTGTGCTTATTTTTGTGTTTATTTTGCATTTATCATACAATATTTTACATTAAAATACTGACTCGTAAATGTGTGTATTTTAATCTGTGGAATCAATGGAGATTTATAAAGGTTTTGAAAGAAGAGAATTAGTTATCTATGAGTAATGTTATTATAAATTCGGCCCTAATACTGTAGATTATAAGTTGTAGATACAGGGCATAGCACGCCTGAATTTATAAGAATGAAAATTTGCCGATCAGTTTCAAGCCACTAATACCTCACGATTCACTTCAAATCTTGTTTTAAGGGTTTGCAAATCTTTGATTTGCAAAAAGCGTGGGGATAATTAGCTAGACAATTTTAAACTGGCAAATTTTGATTATTTAAAAAAGTAAAGAAAAAAAGAAAAAATTAGGCACAACCAAGATTGTATGGGTCGTAACAGTTTGCACCTGGTGGACAAGTTGCTTCACCAACCCAACTCACAGATGACCAATGTTTATAATTAGAATAATAAATATTACAGGATTTTTTATAATACTTAGGCCCCGCATAATAATCGAAAATTTCGCAGAAATACCTTTCCTCACCGTCTTCACAATCAGCCATACATTTATTTTCTAGGACACCACCATATGTTTCAACAGAACCACAAAAACCAAAACCAGTACAATCAATGTAAATCTCTGTTATGTCATCTGTGCATAAATCTTTTGTTTGATTATGAAATGTTTCTGGAACACCATCCCCATCAGTGTCAATACATTCATTTAGATCAGTTGGTTTTTCAAAACAACACCCTAATTCCCCATCACAAGAATTATTTGTCCAACCTAAGGTATTTATGTACTGGTCACAATGATTATAAGGCCAACTATAATAAGTGCTGCAATCCTCATTCAAATGTAATGTTTTAAAATATTGTGCATCACCTTTTTTTACACAATCCTTTTCATCGGTTTTTCCAGGTGTACATGCACACCCTTTGCCAAATCCTTCCTCACAAGCAGCATATGGGGAAACAGAACTACATGATTCCCAAACACCATTAAAAGGAAGAACACCATCCACACAAGCATATTTTCTTGCTGAAGTTGGAGATGCAGATGAACATTCATAAAAATCATCATCACAAGCAACTTGACAGCTTGCTTCTCCTGGCTCACCAACACAACTTTTACTTAATCCGGTGTAAGGATTTATTTGAGCTTCACAATTGGAAACTCCGCCGCCTTGAGCACCATATAATAAATTATCATCACAATAAGGATATTCCTGTACTTCATCATCACCAAGATTAACACAAGCACCGGTTACACATTGATAATCTGCCCCCGGTTTCCCATAGTTAAGCTTAGCACAATTAAATTGCCATCTTGCCCATCTGCCATTATTTCTACAAAAATATTCAAACAAATAAGATTTCCCACCATATGTTTTACATTTATCTGATCTTGATTTTCCCTTATATGTTGTTGTACCCTGAACAAATAATTGATTTTTATCTTTTGTAGAATCAGCATCTTCATCATGACATTGACCCACAGTAAATGCTTCTCCAGATAAATCACTTTCTTGATTAAATGAAATATCTTTTTCTAATGCAAATTCTTCATCTGATATGATTTCTGCATCTTCATCTGTCTCTGAAACACTAGAACTACCACCTAACATCAAGTATATACCAACAATAGCTACAATTGCTACAATTGCAAGTAAATACATAGAAAAATCATTTTTCTTTTTCGCCATATAAATCACCTTTTATTTTATAATTAAGTATTTTTATAATTTCTTTAGTTTAATAATATATAAATGTTTTCCAATTTATGTTAACAAATTCAAAAATAATATATAAGATAACCCAAATTAACCAAAATATGAGAATTATGAAATTTATTAAGAAAGAAATTAAACATTTGAAAGATAAATGGAATTCTCAAAAACCAATACAAAAAAAGTTCTGGAAATGGTTTATTGTAATCAAAATAATAGTATTTCTAATCGTAATTGGGTTGTTCATTCTGTTTGCAATGAAATTTAAACAGAATTTATGGTAAAAAGGAAATATAAAAAACTAAAGAATGTTCTTGTGATGCTTTCCTAACATAAACCAAACAAAATATGGTAAAATAAAGCATAAGCCAAAGAAGAATACAACAGGATCTGGATTATAGGAAAATGTCATATCTACTTTAATTCTAGCTAATATTGCATACATTATGATTACATCCAATAAAGTAAGCAAAGGAATAATTAAGAATGCCATTAAATGATGTTCATGTTCTAAATGTTCAATTTCTAATACTAACCAATTAAAAGCAAAACCACAAAATAAACCAAAAGCAATCATGATATAATACACCCATGGTAAGCCAATCAATAGAATAAAAGGAATTACAAAGAATATTACAACTGCATTTAACATTATTAAACCAAATATTAAAAACCAAAAGCCAGTAATATGAAGATTTCTTTTGATGTGAGAATGTTTTTCTTTAGGATTTAAAAGTGTGTTTTCAAAGTGCTCAATATCTTCTGCACTCCATCCTCTTTTTGTTAATGACTCACGCCTATGAATTTCCATTTTTTTGAATATTGAATTAAAATATTAATTCTTGGTTATTCAATGGTGCACTGCCTTTATATTTTTTTCCCATAACATCGGCAGCAATCTTCTTATATTCAAGACTACTCTCCCTATCAGGAAATACAAATACAAAAGGATTTTTGTAATAAGTAGAAGTCAAAAAATGCTTATCTTCAGGAATTGCACCTAAAATTTTTGTTTCAAGGAATTGTTTAATATTCTCAAGGGTCATTTCATATTGTTGATCTGTTTTTTTGTTAACAATCACACCATAAACCTTTTTCTTAAGATCTTTCATCATGTGTAAAGTTTTTAACGTATCTGTAACAGCAATTAAATCAGGAGTAGTAACTATAATAACTGCATCAACTGCAAGAATTATTTTTGTTACCTCATCTGTTAACCCAGGTGGACAATCAACAACAATATAATCTGGGCCAGTAAGTTCAGATAATAAAGTATGTAAATTTTCAAACTCTAAATTTTTTATATCATCATATGAGATACTACCAGGTATAATTTTTAATCCTGATGAATGTTGATGCATAGCTTCACCCACACAATAATTCTTGTTTAAAACACCATGAAGATTTTTGAAATTTGGTGGAAAACCAAGACTAGTTCCAACATTTGCACTTGTGAAATCACAATCTACCAATAAAGTGTTTGCTCCAAAATGACTTAAGGACATAGATACATTTATTGAAGCCGTTGTCTTTCCCACTCCACCCTTAGCAGATATAATTGCAATAAATTCACTCATTTTGATTCACTCTTATTTAATCCCGTAATTGATTTAATAATTGGTTTTAACAACCTTTTTTTAATTAAAGCTCCCACATCTCTTTTTCATAAATAAGAATCTTTGCAAAAGATTAGATAAAGATTTAATCTTCTGGTTTTTTAGTGAGAGCCTCAATAAGTGTTGTTGCCTTTCGATAATATTCAGTTACAACATCTATACTTACTTCAACATCACCTTCATCCTCTGTGTGTGCAATTAAAGCTACGTGCCTTCTAAATTCATTTATTTTATCATACTCAGCACGATCTAATTTTCTAAGATAAAGAAAAAAATCAATTAATTCATCATATTTGCCAGGAATTAATTCTTTTAAAGCAGAACATTTTTTTACTGGTGCGAGTGGCACTTCCATTATTTTTTTTTCATCCCTTGCGTCACCTAAAACACCATCAATCACACACCCAAAAGTTGTAATCAATCTTTTAAGAACATTTTTTAGAACATCGACTGTTCGAGTATATTTCAAACTAACGAAAATTAAGTGATCAACTCGTTTTAATTCTTCAATCGCTTCTTCGAGATAATTGCCTTCTTCGGGCTCATAAACCATGATATATACACCAGTCCTATTTAGTAATCATTTTCTCAACATCTTTTATAAAAAGTTTTGTTTTTTGAACATACTTTGCCAAAGATTCCTTTGTAAGAACCTTCATTTCATAATTGTCTGAGCAAATGACATATTTTCCTTTTCTTGCAAACCCAACTGGGCCTTCTTTTTGTTGTTTTAATGTATTGTAAGTTTCATTTATTAATTCAATGTAAGACGCATCTAAGTTGTATCTCCTAATACATCTCACTTTAAATATATCAAACATTGCCTTGAATGATTCCTCAAATTTAGGAATCCTATGATAATATAATTCATAATGCAAAACAGCAGCCATTATGTTGTTTAAGGCATTTTCAAGCTTCTGTAACACCAAAACCAACAACTTGGGATCATTAACCACATTATGTGTAATTGTTAGCATATGATCTGCCACTTTTAAGCTTTTTTTTGCATTTTCCAGTCTCTCTATATAGTGGACCATATATTAATATAACTAATCAACCCAAATATATAAAGGTTTTGTTGTTTTCTATATGAAAGTGGTAAAAGTGTCATAAAAAGTGTTAAAATCAGTAAATTGAGATATTTAAAGGGTTATTAATGAGTTATAGGCTTAAATCTGATTAAATCAAATAATTAAAATTTAATAAAAAAGAGAAAAAAAGAAAAAATTAGGCGCAAATGCCCTGTGGGTCATAACAAGTTGCTCCTTGTGGACAATCTAAGACCCATTCTTGTGGAGACACTGGATTCCAAGAGTCGTAGTATGCCGCAGGTTCACAAACCATTTTTCTGTATTCATAAACCCCAGAGGATTTATAAGCACAAGCATAAATATCAGAATCAACATCACAGTTTGCCATACAAGAAGGTTGAGGTGTTTCTGACCAAGGCACATTTGCCATATCACATTTCATTGGACCTTGAGACCAATAGTTATTACAATCAGCGAATCCTTCTTTTTCTACATCATCGGTGCAAGAATCCATTGTTCCGTTATGAAGTGATTCTTTAATGCCATCACCATCTTGATCAAAACATTCTTTAATTTCAATAAGATAACAATCTTCATCTTTGTCTCCGCCAGAACCATCTACTAATACTTTGTAGAAACCGTTTTCAATTGTACATGCGCCTGATCCTTGACAATCTTCTGTAGAATAACTTATCTTTTCAGTACAACTTGGTGTTACTTCATAAACACCTGATGCTTCAGGACAAATATAAACGCCATTATCTCCTTCTTCTTTTGCAAAATATAAATAATGTGGTTGAAGTGCACCATCAACAGCTACTTTTGTTCCCAATTGTTGAATATTAATATCACCTAATTCTTCATCTTGAGATAATTCTACTTTTGGTTCATTATCAATAACAACAGTAGTTGTTTCTTCTTGAGCATTATCATCAAATTCAACAACTGAATCAGGTGATTCTGCTTTAACAGTTGGCATTGGAGGTTCTAAACAATAATATGCGGTTGTTTTCTTAACCTTGCCATTAACTTTTTTCAGATAATTCATTTTTTCTTTATCATAACCAGAAGGACATTCAAATAATTTTCTAGTTAAACGACCATTGTCTAAACAAGAATACTCAACTAATTTGTCTACTCTTTTATTGAAAGTATCTCTTCTTTGATACCACTTTGACCAAACCTTTTGTGTGCCCTTCTTTATTTTTTTTCTATATGCAACAACACCTGCTGTTGTTGAAAAAAGCCCATCATCACTATCAAAACATTCATATTTATTACTAACAGTGTGAATTACTTGTCCCACTAAGTTTGTTTCTTCACCACCGTCTTCCATCATTACATCTTCGTTTGTTTCTGAAACATAAGAATTTCCGCCACTTACCATCATATATATACCAACTGCTGCCACAATAGCAACTATTCCTAACAAATACATAGAAAAATCATCTTTCTTTTTTGCCATATTCTCACCTTTTTATTTTTAAAAATCGTCAATAATGTACTTTTTGTGTATACTAGTATATAAATGTTTTTTTTTGGAAACTATTTAAAAAAAATTAATTAACAGATTAGAAAAATCACTTACACTCTTCAATACTTTCAAATAATGTTGTTAAACCTAATTTTAAAGAAGATGGTTCTGTTATTCTATTATGTGTAAAAGGATAAATTATCCACTTTTTCTCTGCTGAGGCATTTGGATTTACAAAGAAAAGACTTAACATTTGCAATTTTGATAATTTATCCCAGTCTTTAATTATTTGCTTTAAGTTGTCTTTTGTGTTTAATGTGATGATTGAAATATGTTTATCTTTGTAATCAGAAGTAATTTGATTTAAATCATCAAAAATTCTTGGAAGAATTGCATAATAATGGGTTTTATCCTTAAACTCAGCAATAACTAAAAAATCTTTTTCTGAAATAGATTGTAATTTTCTATGAAACATATCTCTATGTTTAATAAACATAATCAACCATTCCTTTAGTTCTTGAAATTCTTTATCTTGAGCCAAAATATCACCGTTTTTTAGATTAATAAATAAAACTGCTATAAATATTTTTTGACTGTTTATTTTTTATTAGTATGTTTTCAAAAAATTAAAAACAAAATCCTAGTGAAAAAGAGCCTGTCGGCCGGAGTTTAAGAGTCTCTTGCCTAATATATTCAGATACAAAAAATAGAATTTAAAAATAAAAGATACACGCACCAACGCAAATTATATAAACAAATAGAAGTTAATACTAATTATGGCACAGAATGGTATTGGGGAACAGGCAATGAATGGCCTTAATCAAAGTATTTTAACTGCAACAGATAGAAGCGCTTATCTTTTTTCCAAAATAAAACCTATATTCAAAGATGTGGTTATTGCAGTTATCATTCTATTAATTGGTTTAATTATAGGAAAGATATTAGGGCGGGTAGTTCAGAAATTACTAAATAGTTTTGAATTAAACTCGTTAATTAAAAAAGCCACAGGCATTAGAATTCGAATGGAAGAATTTATTGGAAAAGTTGTAAGTTATGTAATCTTTTTTATAAGTGCAATTATGGCATTAGATGTTTTAAAACTTACTTCGTTCACCTTACAAATAATTTCAGGATTAATAATAGTAATGATTGTAGTTTCAATATTTATTAGTATTAAAGATTTTTTTCCTAACATAATAGCAGGATTTTACCTTCACAAAAAGAAAATGTTTAAAGAAGGAGATATTGTTAAAATTGATAAAATAACTGGAAAAGTGGAACAAATAAATTTAACAGAAACAAGAATTGTAACTAAAAGTGGAGATACAATATATGTTCCTAGTTCTTTATTTACAAAAAAAGAATTTGTAAAAAAAGTTAGAAAAAAGAATTAAAAAGAAACATTATTAAAAATTATTAAGAAAAAATCAACAAGAGTATTAAACCATTTCTAAAGCACTTACAATGTTCCAAATTTGAGATCTAGTGTATGGTTCTAAATTATTATCATCACCAATCTCATCTAATTCATCAAGAGCTTTATTAATTTTAATACTAATCTCATCATCTTGTTTTAATACTTGCATTGCACTATTAATTTTACTTTTAACATTTTTAGGAACAACAGGATCATCCACTACTTCTTGCATAACATCTAGAATTTGTTTTACTTTTTCTTCTGTCATTTTTTGTCACCCCATGCATGAACTTATGTGTTAATTGAAAGTTATTCTTTTTTTGAATCGCCTTTCTCAAGCTCTTGCATAACTTCTTTTCTGATAGATTCTGCTTTCTCTTTTAATTTTGATTCCTGATTTTCAATTGTTTTTACTCTTAATTCTGCTTTTTCTTTTTTTTCATTTAAATCTTTAGAAAGATCGTCTTTTGCAGTTTTAATCATTATGTTGCCAACAATTTTGTAGGCATCTTCTGATTTTTTTAATTCTTCAAGTGCTGATTCAACTTCAACTAACTGCCCTTGAAACTGTTGTCTTTGACTTAATAACTGTTGAAGATTTTGTTCAATCATTTGTAATTGGTTTACTTTTTCTGACATTTTTTCACCCTAAATATTATTATATTTTATTGTTGTTTTTTTTAAATTATATGTGATCGTAAACAGTTAAGAGTTTAGTGATATTATTGAATGTTGCGCGAAGAGCAACTGAATCGTTTGCATTAATTTTAATATTTAAACAATCTTTAAGTTTTTGTAAAAAGATTTCACTTCTGTTCCTAGTTTGTTGTTTTAACTCAGGTCCTAGTGCCTTGAAAATCTTATTAACTTCTTTTGATTTAACTGTAATAACACAAGTGTAATGCATCTTAGATTTACCTTGCCTTAACTTTTGTAAGGGTTGTCCTTGGTTTAAATAACATTTTACTTCCACAATAAGGACATCTAATCTTCTTTCTTAGATAATCTTCTGAAACTTTTTTATTACAATCAAAACATTTATACTCTACCATTGAAAATCCTCCTGAAAAAAAATTCTTTTGGTTTATTCCTCTACAGGTTTTTCTTCCTGTTGAGGTTCATTATCTTCTGAAACTTCAGAGTCCATATCTTCAGATTTTGTTTCTTCCTTTTCCATATCTTCTTTTACTTCTTCTGTATCTTCCACTTCATCTGATTCTTCTGTTTCATCTGTATTTTCAATATCATCTGATTCTTCTGATTCCTTGCTTTCTTCTTTCTCTTCTTCTTTTGCATCAGAAGTCTCATCAAAATCTTCATCAAGAACATCATCAAAATCTTCTTCAGCTGTTTCTGTAACAACCGGAGCCACACTAACTCTCTTTTTCTTAGTAAATGTATATGCTTTGCCTGTAAACTTTGCATCGCATTTTCGACATTGCCAAATACCTGTTGTAACTCGCTTAACCTTAATACGATTACAATAAGGACATTTGTGTAATTTTCGTTGTTCTACTTCGATCTGACCAAATCTTTTCTTTGGAGTTCTACCGTATCTTGCTCCAAATCTATTAATTGAACCTGTTTTTGCTTCTGCCATTTTAATTCTTTTAGTATATTTAATATTGATGGGGCTGCCCAGATTCGAACTGGGGTCCTCTGGCATTTTTGAGCAATACATATGTAATGCCCTCCCAAACCAGAAAGGATAGACCAAACTACCCCACAGCCCCTTTGGAATAGGAAGCTCTTTATAAATATATGGTTTAAAGTGAAGATTAGGTGAAGGTTTATAAATGTTACTAATAAATTAAGGAGAATTCCTAGACTAAATTAGAATAAATCTGAAAATATTGAAAATATCCTAATATCTAGTCAAAATCATGAAAAAAAAGCACAAATACTATTATTTTGTCAATACTACTGGCTCATCCAACATAAGAATAGTATGCTCATGCTGGCTAACTAAACCATCACTAACTTCTGGCAAAGGAGGATATTCATGAATGTTATTTGCCATCATAAGCCGTTTTAAAGCCATTTTAACTTGGTTTAAAGGGAATTTAGCAACTAAATCCCTAGTTGAGAAGGGTAATTGCTTAAATTGCTTTATTTCTTCAAAAATCTTTCTTGTGATCATGTCTCTGATAGGCCTATTATTTGTTTGCATGTAAATATTAGGGTGACTCCCTTCCCTTATCTTACCACCACCATTTGTTGCGAAGGGTTCAATTGCAAAGATCATGCCTTTTTTTATTTCTGTAGTATCGCCATTATCATAATTAGGTATGCTTGGCTTTGTGTGTATTTGAAATAAATCTAAACCATGGCCAGACAAATTTCTAATTGGTTGAAATCCCAAATTAACAATAGTATCTTCAATTACTTTTCCTATTTCTCCTAAAGTTGTGCCAACTTTTAAAATCTTAATTGCATTTTCAACAGCTTTTCTACTTGCTTCAATTAACTCTGAATTTTGATTAGAAAGATCTAATGTAAAAGCAGTATCCCCGATAGCGCCCTTATAACAAACACCGACATCAACTTTTAGAATTTGTTTTTCAATAATTGTTTCATCATCTGGAGAAGGAGTGTAGTGTGCAGCAAAATTATCAGAACTTAAATTTACTGGAAAAGCAGGAATCGCCCCTAATTCTCTAATCTTATCTTCAATTTTGTTTGCAACATCTAAAAGCTTAACACCTGGTTTAATAATTTCTTTAGAATATTCTCTTACGTCACTAGCAATTTTTCCAGCTGTTATCCAATCTTTATATTCCTCTAATTCCGCGTTCATGATTTCACCTCTTCAACAGCAACAATAATATCTAACTTTTTTAATTCAGATAAGATTTCATCTACCTTAACCCCGCCTGTTAATTCAACAGAGATTGTTGTTACAACATGTTCTTTTTTTGGTTTTGTTGTAACTCCCCTAATATTAACTTTATAAGAAGCAAAAAGATTTAAAACTCTAGCTAATGCACCAACTTTGTCCTCAAGAGTTAATCTTAATTTAGCAACAGGGAAGCCCCTTTTTTCAATCCAAAGAATTGGCACTTCTTTATTTTTTTCTAAAGTATGGATGTTAGGACAAGATTTTTTGTGAAGAGTTATTTTCTTATCTTTTGTGTAAAAACCAACAATAGGATCAAATAATTGAGGATTACAACATTTTGAAACTTTGATTGGTGCTTTTTTACCGACAATTTGTACGCATTTAGAAATATCAACTTGTTTGCTTTTTTCTGATTTTTTCTCTTGATCAATATCCATGCCCAAAAATGATTTTATTTTACTCCTAGCCTTACTTGTCTTGACAAATTTTAACCAATGCCTGGAAGGTTTTGCATTTTTGTTGGTCATAATTTCAATTATATCTCCTGATTCTAACTTTGATTCCATTGGCGCAATTTTATTATTAATTAATGCCTTAGAACAATGATTGCCTATGTTAGTATGAACCATGTATGCGAAATCAACAGGTGTTGCTTCGTAAGGTAAAGAAATAGGATCTCCTTTTGGAGTAAATACAACCATTTCATCAACAAATAAATCCATCTTTAAAGTTTCAATAAATTCTGAAGAACTACTGGCAAAAGTTCGCCATTCAAGTAATTGTTTTAACCAAGAGATTTTTTTATCAAACATTTTATCTCTTTCAGTTCCTTGATAACGCCAATGAGCTGCAACACCATCTTCTGCAACATAATGCATTTCTTCTGTCCTAATTTGAAATTCCAATATTTTTCCTTTGTCTGTAATCACCGACGTGTGTAAACTCTGATAACCATTAGATTTTGGTACAGAGATATAATCTTTAAATCTGTGAGGAATTGGCTTAAATGAATCATGAATTAAACCAAGGGCAGAATAACAATCAGGAATTGTTTTTGTAATAATTCTAATTGCAATAAGATCATAGATCTCATTAAATGCAATATTTTTCTTTTTCATTTTTTTGTAAATACTATAAAAATATTTCGCCCTACCAAAAACTGCTGCAACAACACCTTTTTCTTTAAGTTTTCTTTTAATTGTTTTAGTAATTTCAGTGGTATGGTTTTCTCGCTCAGTTCTTTTTCCTGCAATTTTACTAGCTAAAAAACGATAAACATCGGGTTCTAAATATCTTAAAGAAAGATCTTCTAATTCTCCTTTGATTCTCCAAACACCGAGTTTATGAGCAATTGGGGCGTAAATTTCTAATGTTTCCCTAGCTACCCTCTGTTGTTTATCAGATCTAAGTGCTTTTAAAGTTCTCATATTATGTAAACGATCTGCTAGTTTGATCAACATAACCCTAATATCTTTTGCAGTTGCTAAAAGAATTTTTCTTAAATTTTCTGAGGTGTAATCTTCTTTTCTTTTGAAATGAATTTTTTCAATCTTTGTTACGCCTTCAACTAAGCTTGCAATTTCATCTCCAAATAAAGATTTAATCTTTTCAATACTAACATCTGTATCTTCTACAACATCATGCAATAAAGCAGCACAGATAGTAGCAGAATCTGCTTTTAATTCAATTAAAATTTGGGCAGCCCCCAAAGGATGTGAAAAATATTCTTCTCCACCTTCTCTTTTTTGACCTTTATGAGCTTTTTCTGCTAACACATATGCCTTTCTAATCATAGCTATATTTGCCTTTACATTATAAGCTAAAATTTCCTTAATGAATTCAGATTGCCTCATTCCCAGTAAGAATATGAAGTAAATATATAAATCTTTTCTCCGAAAACTTTATAAATGAAGTTTTACAAAGAACCTATATCATAAATAAATGACTAATAATTAAGAACTAAACAATAAATTGTTCAAATTTAATAGTAACTTTAATAAGAATTAAAAAAAGAGGTGTGAAGATGAGGTTTTCAAAAAAGGCATCATTAAATCTATCTGTTAATGCAATAGTTGTCTTTGTTTTAGCGTTTTCTATGTTAGGAGTTGGATTATTTGTTACTAACCTGATTAAAGAAAATGTTGCACAAGGTATTAAGAGCTTAGATGTAACTGAATTAGATAATCCTGCAAGTGCAGAAGAACCAATTACAATCCCAAAAGAAGTTCAACTAAAAAAAGGTAAAGAAAGATTACTGAAAGTTGGATATTATAATGTTCTTCAGTATGAAGTTGAAAATGTAAAACTGGCGTTATCAGAATGTTTAGGACAAGATGGTACTGTCCAATTATTTTATGATGATGCAACAACAGATCCATTCTACATTATGGCAACAACAGAAGATGTTGGGTCTAGTGAAGGAACAGGTTATGAAATTAAATTAATGGATAAAACAAAGGAATTAGATTTAGGAGAAGAATTTCCAACAGGAACATATGTTTGTAAAATAGTGGCACATGACCCCTTAATTACATCAGGTGATGGTTCCTTAGATAGTCCTTATGAATCTAAGCAATTTTTCATAACATTAACATCCTAAATTATTTTTATTTTATTTCAATTTTAAATTGTTAAAATTCAACAAAGAGTTGAATTAATGAGTGTCAAAAAAGAGGTGATTATTATGGCTAAAAAAAGGAGAAAATCAAAAACTAAAAAAGTAGCAAAAAAAGCTAAGAAAAAACAATTATCAGAAGCTCAAGAATTTGAGATTATGAAACTCGTACTTGACAAATTTCTATGGTTAGGATTTGCAATCATGGCAGTTGGATTTTTTGTAGCAGCATCAGGTGGAGCATTGTTTAATGCAATCGCATACTTAGTTGCAGGAGCACTTGTATTAGTCTTATTCATGATCTTAATTGTAAAAGAATATGAGATCATTAAATAGTTGAAAATAACTATTGCTTATGTGACAAAAAAATACAAGCAAAAAACAAAGATGGCATACCTGAAGAAATTTTTTATATTTTTCCTTATTTTATTAGTGTCAATTTCTATGATTAGTTGTGGAAACAAAGAATGTAAAGAGGATAGTGATTGTAGTGCACAAAAATGCTTTGATGTGAGTTGTGTTAAAGGAATGTGCGAAAAAGAAATACAATTTGATTGTTGTGGAAATTTACAATGCGAAGATGGAGAAAACACATGCAGTTGTAACCTAGATTGTAAAAAACCAAAATGTGAAGGTCCTGTTGCAGTAGGAGAAGTAAGAGGGAAAACAATTTCAGGACAATATTTAGAATACATGTGTGTAGAAGATAAATGTATGATGAGTTTTGATGAAACAAATGTTAAAAAAATCCCATTAGTTAGTGAAAAAACAATAAGTGGTGTTGACTTAGATTTAGGAATAACATTTAATAAACCATTTGGATTAATAGATGACAAGATAATGGTTTCAATTAGTTTAAAAGATTATGATGATTCAAAAGTTAAACTTCCATTTGTAATAAAAAGCATTAAAATTCTAGATAACAAATTATTATATGGGGAACTAAACGTTAACAAACAACTAACACAATTAGGATCTGGCGTAAAAGAATTAGTACCATTAACTTTCATACCTGAAGAAAAAGAAAAAGAAATTGCTTTAACGCTAAAGATTGATTATGAGTTAGGAAAAATCAATACAAAAGGTGAAGAGGAAATATTAAGGGAAAGTTTTACTGAAAAGTTTTCACAAAAAATGTTTTTAGTAGTAACCGGAGAATCTGATTTAAAATAATTTTCTAATTAATAATAGGCCATAATAAACTAGAAAGAAAAAATGAAAAGAACAATATCAATGCGGGCTAAGAAAAAAATATGGAAAAAAGCAGCAATTCAATTAAGTGTAAACTTTATGGTTATGGCAATTTTATCAATAGCGATGCTTAGTGTTGGTGTGTTTTTTGCGAGAGATATTTTTAATTATACAACAGAAACAGGACAAAAACTTGATGAACAAACTAAAGAGCAATTAGAAATAAAATTAAGAGATCCTTCTGCATTAGTTACAATTGGTTTAAACAGAAAAAACATTAAAAGAGGAGAACATGAAGTTTTTGGAGTTGGTGTTGCAAACAGAGATAAAATTGAAGGGGAATTTAAGATAGTAACAGGGTGTTCAAAAGGCGTTGTCGTAAATGAAGAAGGAGATAAAGTTGAGGAACCACCAGGATGTACAGAAGGCACCTGTTGTAGTAAATGGATAATGGGAACAACAACTGAGGTTGGAGAATTAGGGCCAAATGAATTTGAACTAGCAACCTTATTTTTTAGCATTGACAAAAAAGCAAAACCAGGAGTTTATATTTACAACATACAAGCCTTCAAGGATGAAGAAAAATATGATTCTGTTAAGAAAGTGTATATTGAAGTAAAGTAAAAAAGTTTTAAGTGATAAGTTCTAAGTTTGTAATGGGTGATTAATAAATTAGTTTTGAGTAGTGGGTCCTGAGTTATGAGGGGGTTATCAGTAAGTAGTTCTGAGTATTACTGAATTTTTTCAATACAAATTATCTCAGAATCAACGCCCATAATTTATTTACTCAAAACCAACCCATGACACACTACTACAAACTGAAAACCCACTTCTGACTTCCTACTTAAAACTACTTACCATTAAAAAATCTACTTTGCAGCATTAATAATCTCTACAAAACTTTCTACTTCTAAACTTGCACCACCAATTAAAAAACCATTAATGTCTTCTTGCGCAATTAAATCTTTTGCATTATCAGGCTTAACACTGCCACCGTAAAGTAATTTTAGTTGTCTTGCCGTTGTCTGAGAATACATGTCTGTTAATACTTCTCTAATAAATTCATGAACTTCTTGAGCCATTGCTGAAGTTGCATTTTTACCTGTGCCTATTGCCCAAACAGGTTCATATGCAACAACTAAATTTTTAATTTGATTTTCTGAAACACCTTTCAAACATGCTTTTAATTGTTGAGATAAAACTTCATTTGTTTTATTTTTCTGTCTTTCATCTCCTGTTTCCCCTATACATAAAATTGGCTTAAAATGATGATTAAGGGCTGCTAAAACCTTCTTATTTACTAATTGATTTGGTTCTTTAAAGATACTTCTTCTTTCAGAATGACCAACAAGAACATATTCACAAAACCCCTTTAATATTAATAGTGAAGTTTCTCCTGTATACGCCCCACTATCTTCAAAATAAAAGTTTTGGGCCCCTAGCTTTATTTTTTCATGCTTTATTTTAGAAATTTCAGATAAAGCAAGAAATGAAGGACAAATTAAAACCTCATTATCTGCAAATTCATCTGTTTTTGAATTAAGATCATTAAAGAACTTAAGTGCTTCTTTGACTGTTTTGTTCATTTTCCAATTAGCTGCAATTAGATTCATAATATCACCTTTTATTTGTATATTTATTATAATATAAAAATTTAATGAAAACGTTTATATATTATATTCACTTCCAAATATTCAGTTCAAGAGTTAAATAAATTAATGGGGTGGAAGAATGATGTTTGGTGGTAGTATTGGAGTTCTAATATTTGTGATTTTGGCTGTACTTTCAACATTAAAAGTAGTTAATGAATATGAAAGAGGAGTAAGATTTACTTTAGGAAGATTTAGTGGAATAATGAGACCTGGATTAAGAATTGTAATCCCAATTATTCAAACTTGGCAAAGAGTAGATATGAGAATTAAAGCAGTTGATGTGCCAGATCAAGAAAGTATTACCAAGGATAATATTACAGTTGGAATAAATGCAGTTATTTATTATAAAGTAGGAGACTCAGCAAAAGCAATTATTGAAGTTGAACATTTTAATTACGCTGTATCTCAATTAGCTCAAACAACTATGAGAAATGTAGTGGGAGAAGTTGAATTAGATGAATTATTGAGTAAAAGAGACCAAATAAGTGATAAAATTAAAATAATTGTTGATAAAGCAACTGATCCATGGGGAATTGAAGTCGAGAGTGTTGAATTAAAAGATATAACATTAGCAGCAGACATGAAAAGAGTTATTGGAAAGCAAGCAGAAGCTGAAAGAGAAAAAAGAGCAGTCATAATTAAGGCAGAAGGAGAAGTTATTGCAGCTAAGAACATGGCTAAGGCAGCTGACATGATGAATAAATCAAGTGGTGCATTACATCTAAGAACTTTACAGACATTAAATGACCTATCTAGTGATCAAAGTAATACTGTTGTGTTTGCAATGCCAATTGAAGTTCTAAAAGCATTTGATGGCTTTGGCAAGAAGAAAAAGTAATTTTTTATTTTTCTTTCTTATTCTTTTTTACTATTTTTACTAGGGCGAAGCCAATGTCACTCACGAATTTTTCTAATAGATTAAGTAATAACAACAAAAAGAGCCTGTCGGCCAGTCTTGGTTGAAATAAAAAACATAAACTTTATAATAATCTGAAATAAAAAACAAATTATGGAATTAAAACAAGTAATCTTAGTAAGAAACGATCTAAAGATGTCTAAAGGCAAAATTGCTGCACAATCTGCACATGCTAGTGTTGATGCTGTTCTTAAAGCATTGAAATCAAAATCTGGAGAGGAGAAAGTAAAAGCATGGCGTAGAGAAGGTATGATGAAGATTGCTATTAAAGTTGATTCTGAAAAAGAATTATATAAATATATGCAACAAGCTAAAGATCAAGGTATGATTACTTCTATAATAACTGATGCAGGAAAAACATTTGTTGCACCTGGCACAGTAACATGTGGCTGTATTGGTCCAGCAGATATTGAAGAAATAGATGAGATCACTGGAAAATTGAAGATACTTTAATTAATTCTAATTTTAGTTTAACACAACAGAAAACCTTGTTTTCATCCCACAATGGTAATAAAAGTTTATATAGTATATTGAATATAACCATATTAATTTATTAGTGAGTGCGGGGTAAACAATTTTCGCTCATTAAAGATAAAAATCTAAAAAGTGGGAAAAAGAGGTGGAAAATATGATTTTAGAGAATATGGGTGTATCAATTGATACAGCATTTAGGGGACTTTTAGCAGGCTTTTGGACAGCAATTCCAGGAATTCTTGCAGCAGCTATTATTTTGCTAGTAGGTTATCTTGTTGGATGGATTGTTTATAGAGTGTTAGATAAATTGTTTGGAAAAATTAAATTTGATGAATATTTGATTAAAAAAACAGGACTTAAAAAATCAGTTGGCGATCTAAAATTAGGTCATTTATTAGCGGTAATATCTAAGTGGTTCATTTTTGTGCTATTCTTACCACAAGCAGCTAATTTAATTGAATTAAATACATTATCTGAATTCCTTATTCAGTTAAGTTATTGGATTCCAAGTTTAATTGCAGCATTATTAATTGTGTTATTCGGTATCTTTGCAGCAAGTTATGTTGGAGACAAGATCGAACACATTAAAATGAAAAGTGCTCAACTAATTGCTCAAGTTACAAGAATTGTAATTATGGTTATGATTGTTCTTGTTGCACTTGAAAACGTTGGTTTAAAATTAGACATTATTCAAAATACATTCCTAATTATTATTGGAGGAATAATGTTTGGATTTGCTCTGGCAATTGGTCTTGCATATGGTCTAGGAATGAAAGACTCTGCAAAAAAGAACATGAACACATGGAAAAAGTTTTTCTAATTTTTTCCTTTTTATGCACAAAAATTTCATCAAGAATTTTTGGCATCCTAAAAATCAGTCAATAAAAGTTCATGACTGATTTTTATGATTTATTTTTTTAATTATTACACAAAATTAATTTAATAGAATCTAATTAAAAAGATTATATCAGTTAAAATGGCATTTATACCAAAAGCACCTCGTGTGCCAAAAATCAATATTAATAAGTTTGATATAGATTCATTAAAATCATTATTCTTACATCCAAGTGAATTTCTTGAACAAGAAAAAGATTTAAGTTATAGAAGCATTGTTCTAAGATATTTTTGGTTTGTTTTAGCTATTCAAATAGTTTTATTTATTACCGGATTTTATGGTTACGCAAAATCAGGATTAGAAATTTTAATTATAGCACCAATTGCCGCTTTATTAGTATATGTGATTCCTGCTTTAATTATGCCATTCTTTTCTGGTGCAATTACACATTTAGGAGTATTAATAATTGGAAACAGAGAAGGCTTCTATAATACATTCAAACCAGTTGCATACTCAATGTTCATTAAAACATTATATATGTCTGCATTAGCTTTAATCTTTCAAATATTAAATATATTTATGCCTTTACCAGCATCTGCATCTGATTCAGGGATGGGAATCTACTTTGCATTTGCAATAGTATTTATTATTGCAGGACTCATACACTCCTTTTATATTAGAATATTAGGTATAATGAAATATCATAAAATGTCATGGTGGAAAGCCTTTTTTAGTGCTTTAGTTGGACCTGTATTATTGACTATTTATGGCACATTCATGTTATTAGTATTAGATTACATCTCTATATTCTTAGGGTAAATTAAATAAGCATTAGGGCCAAATTTGTAATAAAGTATTTATAGCCCTTAATGAATCTAATTAACATGAAAAAGATATTAATTGTAGATGATCAATATGCACTAAGAGAATTAGTTGAACTTACTCTTGAATCTGATTATGAGATTATAAAGTCGGAATCTGGACAAGATGCACTTAAAAAAATAGAAGAAAAGGTTCCTGATTTAATTTTGTTAGATATTATGATGCCATCAATGGATGGATATCAACTTTGTCAAATATTAAGAAGTATGGAAAAAACAAAAAACATACCAATTATTATGTTTAGTGCAAAACACCAACCAGAAGACATTAAAAAAGCAAAAGATCTGGGAGCAAATGAGTATATTACAAAACCTTTTGAACCAGATAAACTTAAGAAAAAAATAGATGAGATCCTTAAAACAGATGTTGATCAGAAAAAAGAAGATTATGAAAACAAAAACAATGAAACCAGCAAAACAACAGACAACAGAATTAATGAGTCCTTGTCAAAATTTTGAAACATTAAATGCTGCCATTAATGCAGGATGTAATAGCGTCTACTTTGGACTAAAACAATTAAATATGAGAACAGGTAGATCAAAGAATTTTGAATTAAAAGATTTAAAGAAAATAAAACAAATTTGTGAAAAAAATTCAGTTAATTGTTATTTAACTTTAAATTCCATTATTTATGATAATGAATTAAAAGAAGTTGATAAAATTCTAAAAGAAGTAAAAAAACAAAAAATAAATGCAGTAATTGCCAGTGATTGGGCGGTGGTGATAGCAGCAAACAAATTAGGGATTCCTGTTCATATTAGCACGCAACAAAGTTGCAGTAATATTGGTGCCTTAAAGTTTTTCAGCAAATATGCAGAAAGAATTGTTTTAGCAAGAGAATTATCATTAGAGCAAATTAAAGAAATCAAAAAAATTATCATTAAAGAAAAAGTCAAAGGAAGTACTGGCAAATTAATGCAAATCGAATGTTTTTGCCATGGGGCAATGTGTGTTTCTATTTCAGGACGATGTTTTCTTAGCCAATTTTTACAGGGAAATGAATGTAGCGCAAACAGAGGAAAATGTTTACAAAACTGTAGGAGAGAATATATTATTAAAGATGCAGAAAAAGGTCATGAGATTAAAATTGGACAAGAAGAAGGGGAAGCACAAACAAAAGAAGGAATGTCATATGCTATCAGTCCAAAAGATTTATGCACAATTGAAATCTTAGACAAATTAGAAGGAGTAATAGATGTTTTAAAGATTGAAGGAAGAGGCAGAAATACAGATTATGTTTATGTTGTAACAAAAACATATAGAGAAGCATTGGATGCTATTGCATTTAATAATTTTAACTCTAAACTTAAAAAAGAATTAGTTAATAATCTAAAAAAAGTATATAATAGGGGGTTTAGTAAAGGTTTTTATTTAGGAAAACCCCTAAATGAATGGAGTAAAACATATGGCAATAAAGCAACAGAAAAAAGAATATTATTAGGGAAAGTTATTAATTATTATGGCAAAGCAAAAGTTGCTGAAATTAGTATTGAAAGTGGTGAAACTAAATTAAAAGAAGGAGATCAATTAGTTTTTACAGGAGAAACAACGGGATATTACAGTTATACCGCAACAGAAATAAGAAACAGTGAAGATAATAAAAAAATTAATTCTGCTAAAAAAGGGCAAAAAATCACTGTAAAAACAAAAAAAAGACTAAGAATAAATGACAAGGTTTTTGTTCTTCGTTAAACACCAACATTTTCTTTACTAAATACTAAAAATTAGGCAAATTTGACTAAAATTTAGATTTAATAAAAACTTAAAGCAGGAAAGTTTTTAAACTTAGAAAACATACTTTATTATATGGGTGGGAACAATGATGGGGGAAACGGTAGCTCTGAAAAAAGCCATGGAAGTAAAGAGGGGAATGGAGATGGAAATGATTATCAATTAAAAAATCCCGTGACTGCGTATTTAAGAAGAATTGGCAGAGTCCCTCTTATTGATAGAAAAGAAGAAGTACGCCTAGGAAAACAAAAAGAAGAAGCAAGAGGTAACCTATATGAATTATGTTTCTTTCGTTTACACAATTATTTTAAAGATACAGTCGCAGATGTTTTAAGAGAACTTGAAGTAGAAAGAGTAGAACCCTCACAATACTTGAGAACAACACATTATGAAGAAGAGGAAACGTTTTTAGATCATATTATCGCAAGAAGAGAAGAAGAATATAATTCTCTTGAACAAGAAGGGGGGCTAGCTGATTCTGAATCATCTCCTGAAAAAGATCAAAAAAAGGATGTTAAAAAATTAAAATCTAAAACAGGATATGCAAATGAAGATTACATCAGTTTTTTTGTTGCTGGCATAGAAAAATTAGCAAGATATGAAACTGATTTAAAACGCAAGTATAAGAAAAAAAATTGGCTTAAACAAAAACTAAAGCCAAAAGAAATAGAAAATGGTGTTAGTTATATTTCTCGTTTAGGATTAAATTATGTTGTTCTTGAAGAAATAATCACTAAATTTGAAACAGAACTTGATTTGTTTGAAGCAGCTGTAAGTGCTAATCCAAACGTAGGAAAGAAAGATCTTGAAAAAATTGTTTCTAAAAACTTATTTCAGACAATTTATTATCAAAGACTAAAAACAGAGAAAGGAATGACATATGCAAGAGACTTAATTGCAGAAGGGAAAAAATATTTAGGGGCTAGAGAAGAAGCATCAAAAAAACTTACAGAAGCGAATTTGAGATTAGTTGTAAGTATTGCTAAAAAATACGTAAACCGGGGCCTTGCATTCTTGGATTTGATACAAGAAGGTAACCTTGGCTTATTAAAAGCTGTTGAAAAGTTTGATTATAGAAGAGGCTTTAAATTTTCAACATATGCAACATGGTGGATTAGACAATCATTATCAAGATCAATTGCTGATTCTGGGAAAACAATTAGAATTCCTGTTCATTTAGTTGAGAAATTTAATAGAGTTTTACATACAAGAAGAGAACTTTCTGATACCTTAGAAAGAAAACCAACATCCGAAGAGCTTTCAGATAAATGTGGGGTAGGGGTTAATGATATTAACAAAATCTTAAAACTATTAAAGTATGAACCAATTAGCTTACATGCCCCCGTAGGCATAGAAGGAGATGGAGGAACAATAGGGGATTTTGTCCAAGACAGACAAGCAACACAACCTGTTGTTAGTATTATAGCGCAGGCCCTTACAGAATCAACCAGAAAAGTGTTAGCAACATTAACACCAAGAGAAGAAAAAGTTATAAGAATGAGGTTTGGAATTGGAGAAATAAGAGAATACACGCTTGAAGAAGTTGGTAAGGATTTTTTTGTTACAAGAGAAAGAATTAGACAAATTGAAGTAAAAGCATTAGAAAAACTCAGAAATAGAAATAGAAGAAAAAGACTTAAACCATTTGCTGAAAAAGATAGTGAAGAAGAAGATGATAGACGAAGTATTTGGGATGAAATAATATCAGTGTAATAAAACCACATCAGAAATGAAAAAACAGCTTGATATAAGGTAATGTCAAATTTGCCAAATGAATTATTGCCTGAACCATATCATCATAATTAACCATAATATTTATATAATATAAGACTGCTCTTACCTTTACAATGAGTAAAGATAAAAATCAAGATCTAAAACAAGAAAAGAGAAAAAAGTCTAATAAAAGAGATAAATCTAAAGTCGAACATAATCATTGGGCAGATCAAATTGCTTCTGAAGTAAAGAAAAGAGTAGAAGAAGATCCAAAATTAAAGAAAGCAGTTAAAGAAACAGGTTATTATTTGATATATGATGAGAAAACTCCTTCTGGTATAATTCATGTAGGCAGTGGTAGAGGATGGGTCATACACGATGTTGTTGCAAAAGCAATGCGAAAAATTGGAATCAATGCAAAATTTGTTCTTAGCAGCGATGATATTGATCCCTATGATAAACCAAACAAAGAGTTAGATGAATCTTGGAATAAATATTTGGGAATGCCATTTAGAAATATTCCATCCCCTGTTGAAGGTTATGAAAACTTTGCTGAGTATTATTTTATGCTATGTGTTGAAAAATTTGAAGAGTTAGGTATAGAAGCAGAAATTGAAAGTACAGGAGAGCAATATGAAAAAGGTGTTTTTAATAAAGCAATAAAAACGATTCTTGATAATCATAAAAAAGTCCAAGATGTATATAAGGAAATGTATGGGGATGATGTTGAAGCAGGAAAAAAAATCCCATTCAATGTAATTTGTGAGAACTGTGGGAAAATTGCCACAACATTATCAACTGATTGGGATCCAAAAACAGAAATGATTAGCTATGAATGTAGAAAAGATGTTGTTGAATGGGCTTCAGGATGTGACCATAAAGGAAAGATTTCTCCTTATAACGGCAACGGTAAATTTCCTTGGAAAGTTGAATGGCCAGCAAAATGGATTAGCAAAGGTGTTGTTTGTGAATATGCTGGAAAAGATCATTTTACTAAAGGAGGATCAAGAAGTTTTGGTGTAAAACTATGCCATGAATTATTTGATTTCCCACCACCATATCCCTCTACTAGATTTATGACTGGTAAAGGATATGAATTTTTTCAGATTGGTGGTAAAAAAATGTCAACATCTAAAGGGAGAGGTGTTTCTTTTGTTGAGATGACCAAAATTTTACCTGCAAACCTAATTAGATTTTTACTAATAAAACCACGACCAAATGCAGTAATTGATTTTGACCCATATGATGATAATAATATTACTTTTTTATATGATAGATATGATAAGGCAGAAAGAATTTATTTTGATATAGATAAAGCAGATGAAAAAGAGAAAAAGATACAATCAAGAATATATGAATTAAGTTATGTTGGAGAAATCCCTAATAAGATACCAACACAAATCCCACTTAAATTTGCAGCAATAGTTATTCAAATTGCAATGAATAATGAAGAAAAAGCAATTGAAATACTACAAAACATGAAACATTTACCTGAAAAATTAGAGGGTGCAGAAAGGCATAGTGTGTTACAAAGACTAAATGATGCAAAAAGATGGATTAATAAATTTGCAAGTGATAATAATAAATTTCAATTAAACGAAAAAATTAACGCAAGTGAATTAAAATTTGATCATAAAGTAAAAAAGGCATTACAATTAGTTGTGAAAAGATTAGAAGAAAAAACTTGGCAAGATAAAGAGCTTCATGATGAGTTTTATAAAATCTGTGAAAAGTTAGAATTAGAAAATAAAGAATTCTTTAAAGGCGCATATATATTGTTAATTGGGAAAGAAAAAGGGCCATTATTAGCTAAATTTGTGTTAGCTGTTGGATTAGATAAGTTTAGGGATTTAGTTAAACAACTTTAATATCAGAACAAATTAATAATAAGCTCACAATATGAATAAATAAAATTAAACAAGTTATTATTCTTTTCTTAAAGGTAATGCAAAAATAAAGCTGCTACCTTTACCAACTTTACTTTCCACATATATTTCTCCTTTATGAATTTCTATAATGTGTTTTGAAATTGGTAATCCTAATCCTGTTCCCCCATGTTCCCTAGTCATAGAACTATCTACCTGGTAAAATTTATCAAAAAGTTTAGGGATTATTTCTTTAGGAATTCCAATACCCGTATCCCTAACAGTAACCTTCAAATAAGCTTGATCACTTTGAAGAATTTGATTGCCTTGATTAATTTGGTTGTTTGGGTTAGTTTGACGACTTTCTTCAACAATATCAACATAAATATTTCCTTTTTGGGGTGTGAATTTAATTGCATTACCAATTAGATTGAAGAATACCTGTTTTATTAAGTCTTGGCTTGCATTAACCAAAGGTAGATCATCTGAAACATTAAAATGAATTTTAATATCTTTGTCATCTGCTAATGTTGCAAGAGTATTAATAACGTTGTCTCCAACTGTTACTAAATTAACTTTTTCTTTTTTATATCTAATCTTACCCCTTTCTAATTTTGCTAAATCTAAAACATCATTAATTAACCTTGTTAAACGATCTGTTTCCTCAAGAACAATATTCATACATTGTAAATGTTTCTCAGGTAACTCTCCTAAACGACCATCCGCAAGTAATTTAGCATAACCCTTAATACTAGTTAGAGGTGTTCTTAATTCATGACTGACATTACTAACAAAATCAGATTTAAGTTTATCCATTCTTTCAAGTTCTTTATTTTTCTCAACTAATTCTTTAGTTGCCATATAAACTTCATTCTTTAAAGTTTCATTAAATAAACTAATTTCATGATATAATCTAGAATTTTCAATGGCAACTGCAATTTGGTTTGTTAAAATTTCCAAAGGTTTTTGGAATCTCTTAAATGCACCATATTTTCTACTTTCGAGATTAAGAACACCAATAACCTTGCCTGCTTTGATTAATGGGATTGCTGCTTCAGACATCGTTTCCTTGTTTAATGCAATATATTTAGGGTCTGACCTTACATCAGAAACAACTATTGGTTTTCCTTGTTGAGCAACAAGCCCTGTAATGCCTTCACCAATTTTTATACTAATTCTACCAACATCGGTATTTGAATAACCTCGCATATGCTTAAGTTCAAGAGCATCTTCTTTAATTAAAAGTAAATAACCCGCATCAGCCCCTGTATATTCTAAGGTCTTTTCTAATATTATTTTAAGTAGATTTTCAATCTTTAATTGTGAATTAATTACTTGACTTAATTTTAATAAGTGAGAAAAACTTTCCTTTTCATTGTTAATACGTTCAAAATAGTCATAATTTTTAATACTCAAGGCAATTTGACTAGCTAGGCTCTTCAGAAGATCTACTTCGTTTTTAGAATATTTTTTTTCTTTTTTCGTGTATAAATTAATTACTCCCAAGGCCTCATTCTTTAGAACTAAAGGAACACTTAAAAGAGATTTTAATTTTGATTCTTTTGCAAATCTTTTATAACAATAAAGTGGTTCCCCTAATACATCAGCAATATATACTGGTTGATTAGTTTTCAGTGCTAAACCAGAAACACTATTATCATAGGGCACAGGACCACATTTAAAATATTCTTTAGGAGAGGCATAAGTAGACTTGGGAATAAGAAATTCTTTTGATTTATCTAGCAAGGTCACACTACAAATATCACACTTAACAAGTTTTACAATTTTAATAATAATCAAATTTAATATTTTATCTAGATCAACACTTGTAGACAAAGAAGTTGAGATATCATACAATGCAGTTAATTTTCTTAATTTCTTTCTGTTTTCTAAATGTAAAAGGGCATTCTCAATAGCAACCGCAATATGATTAGCTAATGGCACAATATTAATTAAATCTTCTTTTTTTATTTGTTTTTTACTATGCTTATTGTCAATACTAATCATCCCAACAACTTTTTCCCCACTTAACAAAGGAATGCTAGCTGTTTCCTCCACCCCTTCTTTTTTTAAATGCTTATGATATTGAGTTTTATGTTTTGTTGATAAGACAATTGGTTTTTTCTTTGTAAAACAATGATGTACTTTTTTGTAAGATTCATCTATTTCTAAAATTACGTTACCCATAATTGCATCTTCCTCTCCTGATGATCTTTTTCCAATAAGGGCTTTCTTGTTCTTGTCAAAAAGATAAATCCTAACCCTGTCATAGCCATTTTCTTTAAAAGCCTTAATAGATAGATTAAATATTTCATTAAGATCATCTGTTGCTTGCAATGCATTACTAATCTCATACCTTAATTTTAATAATTGATTTTGTTTTTTTAGCTTTTCTTCAAACTCATTTCTTTTGGTGATATCATATACTAAAAAGATTACTTCTTCAGATGATGGAACAAAAACAATCTCAAGATTAATTATTTTCTTAGTCCCATCCTTTGAAACTAATGAAACATTTTTAATTTCCTTACAGAAGGGTTTAGTTTTATTATTTAAAGGAAAGACATTATTTACTTCTTCCCCAAAAATATTTTTGATATTATAATTATCTCCAAAAAAACTTTTTGAATAATTTGTAATCTTTGTAAATTTTTTATTTATTGATTTAATTTTACCATTAGAATCAGTAATTAAAATCCCGTGAGAATTACAATTAAACAAAACATCATTCCATAGATTCAAATTGTAGTTTCTGCTCATTTACGTCACTCCATTAATTTGAGGTAAAGGGGATGGAAAAATTAATTGTTGTTCCCACCCCTAACTTACTTTTAATATTAATCTTTCCTTTATGTAATTCAATTATTTTTTTAACAATCGGTAATCCCAGACCAGAACCACCTATTTCACGAACCATGTGGTCTTCTGATTGGTAAAATTTATCAAATATTTTTTCTAGATCATCTTTACTAATTCCTTTACCATGATCAGTAATTGCAATATTAAGTGAATTTTTTAATTTCTTAATTGACAAAGAAATTTCACTATTATCCTTGCTAAATTTTATTGCGTTTCCAAGAAGATTATCAAAAACCCTAATTATCTTTTGTTTATCTATTGTAATAAGAGGGAGTTTTAAAGGTATGTCTTTTTTTATCTTAATATTCCTACCTTTCGCAAGATGCATGGCAGAACACTCATTAATACAACTCAAAATCTCTGTTTTTTCATAGTTTAAAGCAACATTTCCAGACTCTAATTTTGAAATATCTAGAAGATCATTTATAATTTCCATTAATCTGTCTGATTCACTATTTATTATTTTCAAAGCCTTTGATTGTTTATAATTAGTTTCACCAAGCCTTCCCAAACTAAGTAATGATGCATAACCTTTAATACTAGTAAGGGGCGTTCTTAACTCGTGACTAACTGTACTAATAAATTCTGTTTTCATATTATCTACTCTTTTTAAGGTGGTTATATCTCTTAATACACAAATAGATCCTAAAAATTTTTGATTTTCAAAAAGGGATGAAACTGTTGCATTTACAACCTTATTTAATGGTTTAACATGAAATTCTATCTCTTTGTTTAATCTTTCACGTTGCATCCCTTTTCCTTTTGTGTGTTTTTTAAGATTTTTTTCTAGGCTCTTTCCCGAATTTTTACCAAAGCGTTCATTAATATCAACAAAATCTTCGTCTTCGGGATCAAGATGTAAATTATTTAAACCATATTTTTTAAGTTGAACAATGTGTTTTCCTAATGCTTTTTTCATATCAAAATTGAATATATTCTCTGCCGCCTGATTAAAAACAACAATTTTATTATTTTTATCTGTAACTATCACACCATCACCCATGGAATCAATAACTAACTCTGCTTTTGTTTTTTCTTTGGTAGCAATATTTCTTACTTTAACACCATGTTTTTTCTCTGCTTTTAACTTAGTCACCATGTAATTAAAAGATGAAACTAATTGTCCAAATTCATCCTTGCTTTTAACATCAATTTTTTGATCAAGGTCACCTTTAGCAACAAGTTGTGTCCCAATAATAACCTTGTCTAGTGGTTTAACAAGAACATGAACAAATAACGTTGCAATAAACACTAATCCCAATAAAGTTATTGAACCGATTGTATAAAAACTTTTAAGAAAACTTGTATGCTCAAAAGCATGAGCAGAAATAACATTACCTGTTGCATCCACCAAAGGTAATTTTCCTAGATAAAGACCAACAAATAATATTGCAGAAGCTATTGCAACTGTGATCAATAATAAGATCTTTCTCTTGACTGATAATATCATTTTATTTAAATTTTAAATTGTTTAAAAGTTATCTTCTCAAAAGACTTTTAAGGGGGCATAATATTTGCGCTCGCCAGGATTTTACTACAATCTTGTTCAGGGTTATTTGTAATCACACCACTATTAAGTTTATTCACATCCAACTTAAATATTTTTTTTGAGTTTTCATCAAAATAAGGTAAAACTTTTTTAAATTCAGTAGAAATAGTTCCATCTAATTCAGGATGTGGCCCCACAACTACAAAATCATTTTTTATTGTATGACCAAAAAAACAATTTTTCCCCCTGATATTATCAGAAACTAATCTAGTAAACAAAACAATAAAATCATTTAATTTTTTATAACCATTAGCTTCAGCAAATTTATTAAGACCATCTAATTTAAAATTATAAAGATGAAACTGTTGCTTTTTATCTAATAAATTTTGAACATGTTCTTCAATTAGTTTTAATGTTGGTAAACCCGTAACGGGGTGTTTACCATTAACAGGAGGATATCTTAAACTAAGATTTATTCTGGCTTCTAACTCTGTTGGATCAAATGGTTTTGTCATATAATCATCTGCACCAAACTCAATACCATTAATTTTATCTTTTAATTCTCCTTTCGCACTCAACATAATAACATGAATATGTGAAGTTAAAGGATTTTCTTTTATAATTTTAGAAACCTCATAACCACTCATCCCAGGCATCATTAAATCAAGTAAGACTAAATCAATTTTATTTTTTTTAATAACTTCAAGTGCTTCTTTTCCCGTATGTGCATCAAAAAGATTAAATTTATCATGCGACAAACTTAGTTTAATTAGATTAACAACATGGTGTTCATCATCCACAACTAAAATATTTGGTTTTGGGGCTTTATTTACTAAAGTCCACAACTTAGCCTGTGCAATCTCTTGATTTGTAACAAGACTTTGTGCTTGAAGAACCTCTAAATATTTGGATACAGTTAAACGATTGTGCCCAATTTGTTTAGCAATATCAGTAGATGTTTCACCAATTTTTGTTTTTTTAAGAAAACTTATGATTTTTTCTTTAATATTTTCGTTATTATTTTTTATCTTAACCACCTGTTTATTACTTAGATATAATACTGTTTATCCTAATCTGTTGATATTTCCCTTATATGGAAAGTTAAATTTAATTTCAATTTAACCCTAATTTAATTCAAATCTAACTCAAGTCAAACCACAATAAAGGAATTACTGTTCCATGTTAAGGTTAAGTTTTATTCTTTTGACAAGTTCCATTGGATCAAATGGTTTTGTCATGTAATCGTCTGCCCCAACATCAATAGCATGTAATTTATCATTCATTTGTGATTTAGCACTTAAAATTAAAACAGGAACATCCCTTGTTTTAGGATTCTCTCTTAATGCTTTACACAATTCATAACCATTAATCCCTGGCATCATTAAATCTAAAACAACTATATCAGGAATTGCTTTTTCCATATGCATTAGTGCTTCTCTTGCAGAATAAGCACCAGTCACATCATACTTCTCTTTGTTCAAGCTAAGCTTGATAAGGTTTACAATATGTGGTTCATCATCAACAATTAATACATTTTTTTTAACTTCTTCCACTTTTCCCCCCCCTTAGATATTTACTGATCTAAATGCCAAAGCCAGATTATATTAAAAATACAAGAGATACAAAACACACAAAAGGCTTTGTTAAGCAGTTATGATTATCATAAGGCATATTGTATATTTATTCTTTGTCCTTATAAATTATAAAAAAGCAGTTGTTACAAAAAGGTAACAAAATGTCAAAAACCGCCAGCCAATAGACTGGGTATATACTGACATATAAAAAGAAATTTCTAAAAATTAAATGAAATAGATTAAAAAGAATAACACAGAACACAATCAACCCACAGATTAAAATTTATTAATAATAACCCTGCCTTTCTTTGCATGAATTACCACTTCATTTTTCTCATCAAAATCACTTAAATTTGTAATAATTTCAGGTAAAACAATCCTTTTACCCCTTATAGACAAATTAGTAATTATTTCTTTTGGAGCATCAAAATCAGTATCAATACCGCATTCATTCAAAATATCAGAAGTTTTAACCTTACTTTCCCGTTCTAATTTTAATTTCGCTGCATTTTCATATAAGTGTTTAGCAATTTTATCTGCAATGTTAAGATTTGTTGCTTTACTAATGCCTTGTAAACCAGGACTCAAGTTAATCTCTATGATCATTGGGCCCTTTACACCCAAAAGTAAATCAACACCACTGATACCACAACCTAAAGCCTGAGAAGCCCTAACTGCAATTTTTTTTGTATGTGAATCAAGTTCAATTGGTTCAGCCGAACCACCAGAATGAATATTTGCTCTTTTTTCTTCAACATCTGCTTTTCGTTCTATTGATGCTACAACCTTGTCACCAATAACAAAAGCTCTGATATCTGAACCACCAGTTTCAACATATTCTTGAATAATAAATGGTTGATTTAAAGTAGTAAGTGCATCCAACATAGAATTTGCACTAGCAAAACTATCAGCAAACATTACACCCTTACCGTGGGTCCCCTCTGGAAACTTCATAACAATAGGATAATTAATTGCTTTTAGTAGTTTTTTTGCAGCAGCAGTAGTTGGCGTTAAATACGCAAGAGGCATCGGAATACCTAATTCTTGCAATTTCATCTGTGTCAAAAGCTTATTGTGACCAAGAGTAAAAGCACTTGAAACAATAGGCATATAACAACTCTTAGAATAAGCAGCCGTAATAGCCCTTAAAATTTGAGCATATTTGTGAGAACCCTTTGCATAAATACAATCATATTCTCCCAAAGGTTCATTTTTATACAAAACTTCAATTTTTTTCCCACCTAACTTAACTTCTAATTCACGAATATCTATTTTATCAACCTTATCAAAGTATTTCTCCATTGCTTCTAAAGTCCATTTGGAACTAACACTACCAAGACTAATTACAGCCGCATTCATACTTACTTTTGGTTTTTTTATTTTCATTTTCAATTTTATAATCTAAAATCATTAAACTTATGAAATCAGACAATTATATCTCTTTTGGCTCTAAAGGATCAATTAAAAATTCCTCTTGTTTTAATACATCTTGACCAATCAAAACCCTATATTTCATTTTTGATCTATCAGCAATTGTAAAATGTGATGTGATTTTTTTACTTGCAACCTCGACTGTTCCTTCAACAATTGGCCTAAGAGTAGTTCCGTGGGCACTTTTTACAATCTTAGTTTTCAATACAGGCCCTAATTTTAAGCTAGCAGCTAATTTTACATCAATTGAACTTCTTGTTGCACCAGTGTCTATCCTAGCTAAGATCTCTTTTTTTATACCGCCATTACCTTGTAAAACTACCTTTTCATACAACCCAATAATTGTTTTATTTTTGTATTTTTGAATATTTAACATAAAATCCTATTACTTTATTTGGGTTTATAAAGGTTTTGGAAGGAATACAAAAACAAAAGAAAAAGGTCTTATGTTTATACCATATGAGTATCCTTTTTTACTACTTTTTTAGCTAACACAAATAATTTCCCAAAATACTTATCCCACGTATGTTCTCTTAAATTTGGAGGCTGACATAATTTGGAATTTAATGACTTTTCTATAGCCTTAGTAAAATTTGTTACAGTTGGATCTGCAAGATAAACATTTAGATGTTTTAAAATTGGTTCTTCTGCTTCTGTTGTCCAAATAACTTTTTTACCTATGGCAAGGGCCTCGTAAGTAGGAATACCAGACGTTGTCCAACTTGGAAATGCAAAAATATCACAACCTGCCAAATAATCAAAATATTCATCATTCTTAACAAATCCTAACATGATAACTTTATCCCTGTGTTTTTTATATTTAGGTTCGTTAATTATTTTAGTTAAACGTTCTTTATCAGGACCTTTCCCCCCAATCATCAATACAAGGTTTCTATGATTAGAACATAAATTAAAAAAAGATTTAATTAGAACATCAATTCTTTTTCTATAATCTAAACGGCCAACACTTAGAATAACTGTTTTATTTTTAATGTTATGCCTTTTTTTAATTTTTATCTTTGGTTTGTAATTAAATAATTTTTTATCAATACAGCCCCTAATAATAATTGAGTTTTTATTGTACAACTTTTTAACTTCCCACTTTATTTGCTTAGTTAAAACAATTACTGCCTTTGCTTTTCTCACACCAAAATACTCAACAAGAGCAACAAGATTATAGAATAAACCTTGAAAAAGAGTTTTATTTATTTTTTTGGAAACAAACTGTTTATGACCCACCACAGAATTTCTAATTTTATTAAATACTTGTTTGTGAATAAGTGCATATTTCAAAAAATCATTCTCAAGCCAAAATAAAGAACCATGAACATAACTAATATATTTAAATTGAGTAAAAAATAAAGACAAATAAAGATACATACAATCTAAACTACTCTGACCGATAATTATATTTGGTTTAAATTTTTTTATTGATTTTCTCAAAAGAAATATTCGTTTAAAATAGTTAAAACTTGCTAAATTAACTATTTTCAATTTATGTTTATAATTCATCAAAGAAACATCATCTAAAACAAAGGTCACGATAATAACATCAATCTTTTTTTTCTGAAAATAAAGAGCTGCTTCCAAAAGCACCCTCTCTGCACCCCCAACACCAACAAGACCATTTGTAAAGAAAATAACTTTTTGTAGATTATTATCTAGCGGAATCATTATATAGGAAGATAACAATTCCGTTTATAAAGTTTACTTGAAGCATATTCACAAATTTTAAAAAGAGACAAATGCTCAAAACTCTAAAATGGCAAAAAAAGCATTAATAACTGGAATAACAGGACAAGATGGAGCCTACTTAGCAAAGTTTTTGTTAGACAAAGGATATAAAGTATTTGGAACATTTAGACGAAGTTCTACACCTAATTTTTGGAGATTACAAGCAACAGAAGTGTTTGAAAAAGTCACATTAATACCGGCGGATATGGCAGATATGGCATCTTTATTAGAAGCCATAACTGTTTCTGATCCCGATGAGATTTACAACTTAGCCGCACAAAGTTATGTTGGAGCTAGCTTTGATCAACCATTATTAACATCTGAAATTGATGGAAGTGGCACAACTAGAATACTTGAGATAATAAGACATCTAAAAAAAGATATTAAATTATATCAAGCATCAACAAGTGAACTTTTTGGAACAGTACAAGAAACACCACAAACAGAAAAAACACCATTTATGCCAAACTCACCTTATGCTGTTGCTAAACTTGCCGCATTTCATAACATGAGGATATATAGAGAAGCATATAATATTTTTGCATGCAATGGAATCTTATTTAATCATGAATCCCCATTAAGAGGATTAGATTTTGTTACAAGAAAAATAACTAATTCAGTTGCAAGAATTAAATTAGGATTACAAAATGAATTAGTTTTAGGAAATACTTCTGCAAAAAGAGATTGGGGCTACGCACCAGAATATGTTGAAGCAATGTGGATGATGTTACAACAAGATAAACCAAATGATTTAGTATGTGCAACAGGAGAAACTCATTCAGTCCTAGAATTTGTTAATGAAGCCTTTTCACATGTAAACTTAAATCCAGAAGATTATGTCAGAACTGATGAAATGTTAATTAGACCAAAGGATGTTAATTTATTATTGGGTGATCCAACAAAATTAAAAGAGAGTTTAGGATGGAAACCCAGAGTAACATTTAAAGAATTAGTTGGAATCATGGTAAAAGCAGATGTTGAAAGATGGGAAAGATGTTTAAAAGGAGAAATATTCCCATGGGACGCACCAAGCTTTCCACATAACATGGATATTGTTAAAAGACATAAAAAAAGCTAGAAAAAAATTAAAATCAGATGAACCTCAAGATACCAATTGCGAAGCCAACATTAAAAGGAAATGAATTAAAGTATGTTACAGAATGCATAGAAACAGGTTGGATAAGTTCTGCAGGAAAATTTGTTGAGAAATTTGAAGAAAAATTTGCAGATTTTTGTAATGTCAAACATGGAGTTTCATGTAGCAATGGAACAGTCGCGATTCATTTAGCATTAATGGCATTAGGAATAGGAAAAGGAGATGAAGTGATTATACCTGATTACACGTTTGCGGCAACAGCAAATGCTGTGTTATATACAGGCGCAAAACCAATTCTTGTTGATGTTGAAGAAGATACTTGGTGTATGGATCCTAAATTAATAAAAGATAAAATCACCCCAAACACAAAAGCAATAATTCCAGTACACATATATGGCCACCCATGTGATATGGATAAAATTATGAAAATAGCAAAAGAAAATAAATTATTTGTAATAGAAGATTGTGCAGAAGCACATGGGGCAGAGTATAAAGGGGGGAAAGTAGGTGGCATTGGTGATATCGGGTGTTTCTCTTTTTATGGAAATAAAATTATCACAACAGGAGAAGGTGGAATGTGCATAACAAATGATAAAAAACTCGCAAATAAGATGAGAGTTCTTAAAAATCATGGTATGGATGAGAGTAAAAGATACTGGCATGAGATAATTGGTTATAATTACAGGATCACTAACCTACAAGCAGCAGTTGGTTTAGCACAACTTGAACAAATAAATGAATTTATTGAAAAAAGAATTAAAATTGCAGAACTTTATAACAAACATTTGAAAGACATAAAAGGAATTACTTTGCCACCGAAAAAAGAATGGGCAAAAAATGTATATTGGATGTATTGTATTCTTATTAAGGATGAATTTCCAATTTCAAGAGATGAATTAATTGAAAAACTTAAAGAAAAAGGAATTGATTCTAGAAAGTTTTTCTTTCCATTGAGTATGATGACACCATACAAAGATGATTCAGCCTCACCTGTTAGTAAACTACTTTCAAATAAAGGGATTTGTTTACCAACATTCACTGACATGAGTGAAGAGGAAATAAAAGAAATTATTGAATCAGTAAAAGAAGTTAGTAATTAGAATAATAAAGATTTATGAGGGTAGATAATGAAATTAAATATGGGTTGTGGATATAAAGTAAAAAAAGGATGGGTTAATTTAGATTTCATAAAAGGTCCAGGAATTGATATAATCCATGATTTAAATAAATTCCCATACCCATTCAAAGCTGATACATTCAATCAAATATACATAAATATGGTCTTAGAAGAATTAGACTTTTATGAAGAAACAATAAAAGAATTGTATAGAATCTCAAAAAATAAAGCAACATGGAAAATAATAGTCCCATATTATAATTGTAGAACAGCATTTAACCCATACCATAAATTCTTTTTTCATTTAGATACATTTAGTGTATTTGCAGACAAAAATAGAACACATATGTCAAGGAAAAATCCCGTTTTTTACAGAATAACAAGAAGAGATTTAATCCCAAATAATTTTATTGCTAAAATAATACCAAAAAGATTCCGTAATATGTTTGGCATGATATTTGGAGAGATGTATAAACAGATTATCTTTGAAATGAAAGTGATTAAATAGGATTACATTATAAAGTCAGGGGAACTTAGACATATAAATTTTCTCAAATAATTCTGATGAATAAACGAAATCCAACTACACAAAAAAGTAAGATGAATCCTTGCAAAATTAATGAATCATAATTTGCTTATTTCTTTTTAAGAAGGAACTTAATGGGCCATGTAAATACTTTTATTAATGTAATTAACTTCTGACTTATAGAAGCGGGCAAAGTATCAAGAATAAAATATGGTAAAAAGATAAACTCATTATGTTTAAACGCAAATTTTATTGAATTAGGGATTGTCATGTATTCTATCTTTTTTTTGTATTTTTCAAAAACTCTGTCAGGGATACTTGATAAATTAAGATTACCTGCTTTATAATCACCCATATATGCAAAGTCAATGGTTTTACTTGGAATTTTAAAACCTCTTTGAACAGCTAATTGATATAAGTCCCCACCAGGATATGGAACATATTTTGCAAGCCTTGTTTTAGTTGCTTTGATTCTTTTTGCAAGTTTATAGGTTAATTTTAAGTCTGCAATTGTTTCATCAGGAAACCCACAAATAAACCCTGCCATTGAATTAATTCCTACTTTATTAGTAAGATCAAAAGCACGAATAATCATCTTAGGTGTTGTTGCTTTTCTTAGTAATTTAAGGATTTTTGGTGAACCAGACTCAACACCATAGTAGATATATTTACAACCACATTGTTTCATTGCTTTTAAAACCTCAAAATCGGCACAATTAACCCTGTAGTCACAAGTCCAAGTATAATTTTTGTTTTTGATTAGATTACAAAAAGTTATCATTTCAGATTTGCTACCGCCAAAAGGCAAGTCATCTAAAAAGTCAAAATGAGATATTTTAAACTTTCTATTTAAAAAATCCATCTCTTCCACAACTTCCTTAGGAGATCTTCCCCTCCATTTTCTTCCAAACATATTATTAACATAGCAAAATGAACAGTTATAAGGACATCCACGACTTTCCACCAGTAGGATTGATTTTCTTCTAGTAATTAAATTAATAGAAATATATTTTCTTGGATCAATAAGGTGCCAAGCATATTTAGGTAATAATTTCATATCAAAAATTGGTTCACGCACACCTGTAAAATGTACCTTTTTATTTTTCCATACATAAATTCCTTTAACTTTGTCAAAGGATTTGTTATCACGAACAGCCTTAGCAATGTCCAACATTGTAAAGTCCCCCTCATTAATCGCAACACATTCAAGATTAAATTCCTGCAGTGATTTGTGAGGAAATAAAGTTGCATGAACACCACCCCAAACAAGCAATGCATTTGAATATTTTTTGATAATTCTAGTTATTCTTACTGCCTCTTTAAGCATAGGCATGGTATATGTGGAAATACCTATAAGATTAGCATCCTTGATATCAGTAAGAATTTGTTTTACAGGGATTTTTTCTTTATTGTAAGCTACTATTTTCACATTAAAACCATTTTTTTCAAGAACAGATGCAATTGACATAATCCCAAAAGGTGGAACTATTGTAAATGGATGAATCAGAGTTATGTTTAAATTAGGGTTATGTTTGATATTATGCTTTTCTTTGACCATTTTATGTGTTTTTTTATTTGTTATATAAAAACATATAGATATTTGCTTGCATTTATATTTTTTAAGTAAGAAGAATGATTATTACAATTAATATCTTAAATGTTTCTCATCAATCAATCCAAAATCCTGTTTAAATAATAAATACAAATTATTCCTAAGTTTTTCAGGAAGTAACGGAGTAGATAAATCTCGCAACAAATCATCTACATGTTCTTTCTTTTTTATTCCAAAGATAATACGATTAATTTGTGTGTCTTCAAGAAGAAATTTCCTTGCAATAATTGGTAATAAAAGATTACTTTGTCCCCTAATTTTATCAACACGTTTCATTAATGAAATTAAACGATCACCCTTTAACCAGAAGGATCGGTGATCATTTTTCTCAAAAACTGTGTTAGGGGCTATATTCCCACTTAATAATCCACTAGCCAAGGGAGATCGTGCCATAAATAAGGTTTTTTCAGATAGAATCAATTTTTTATAATCCATAGATAATAAGTTTGCATCATCTTGAACAACATCAAAACGATTAAGATCAATAGAACTATAGTCATATCCTTTAGCTAAACTAATTCCTTTAAAATTAATTTTACCATCTCGCTTTAATTCATCCATAAACTGGTGAATAGAGTCATAATCATGAATTTCTGTACGAGGATTGTGTAAAAATAAAATATTAATGTTATCACGTTTTAAGCGTTTAAGAGTACATTCAAAGGATTTTTTTAAATCACCAATAATAAAACTTTTTCCATAAAAAGGAGAATTCCCTATTTTTGAATTAATAAGAACATCTGATTTATTACCAAATACTGAACCTAAACAAAATTCCATAAATCCATTGCCATAAGAAGGTGCAGTATCAAATTCACGTAATCCTTTTTCATAACAATATAATAATACTTCTTGAATTTTAGATAAATCAACAGACCCATAATCTCCACTGAGAGACCATGTACCAATGACTATTTTTGATTTGAATTCGGAAGAAGCAGATTTTTTTAATTTTGAAAAATCATCAATTCTCTCTAATTGTTTAGATTTCATATTTTCAAGATTTTCTAAACCATTCTGTACAAAATATGTGAAATTCTTTTTGTAAAAATCTAAAAGAGGTCTTGAAATCAGCGGTGATTTTGAACAAGACCTCAACTGACCATCAACAAAAGATTCATTTTCATCAAAATATTTTAATTGTCTTGCTTTTATTTCCTGTTGAGTCCCAAGATAAGGGGAATAAAATGCAACAGTTAGATTATCTGGACAAAGTAAATTGTTGAAACGGATTGTTTCCAAAATAGATTGCTCCCCTTGCTCAGGAAGACCAATAATGTTATATGAAGTTCTCTTAATGCCTTCTATTTTAAGAAGTTTAAAAGCTTCTATTATTTTTTTCTGTGATACAAAACGATTCAGATTATTTTTTCTAAACGTCTCTGTTGATAGTTCAATACCCATGCCAACACCATCAACCTTCAAACGTTTTAATAATTCAATAGTGTTTAGATTAACATTTTCAGGCCTTGTTTCAACATAAAGTTTGATATTAAAATTTTCTTCCGCATCCATTAAATCGGCAAGTTCTCGAAGAATCTTAATTGTTAAAAAATTAGTGTCTTGACATCTAAAAAGAGTTATCCCATAAGTTTCATGTAAGTATTTCATCTCTTTTAAAATTCTCATCGCACTCTTATTCCTAAGATATTTATTAGCACCAATAATTACCCCATCATTATTATCTGTAAAACCATAATACTTTTGAATCACTGTTTCAACGCAATATGCACAAGAATAGATACAACCACGAGACATTTCATAATCAACAGCTCGGACAATTTCACCATTATAAGGACGATAAAAAATTTGATCTTCAAAGATAGAGTAATCATAAGGCGGTATTAAATCCATATTTAAAATAATCTCTTGTTTTTTATTTTTAATCCAATAACCATTTTTTTTATAGTAAAGACCATTAACATTAGTCAAATCCAGATTAGATGATAATGCTTCAAGAAGATTACACAATACTAATTCTGATTCTCCTAAAATAAAATAATCAATATTTGGATAGATTAAAGGCATATCCTTTGGACTAGCAGTTGGCTGTAACCCCGCACATATTTTTGGCAAATTAATATTTTTTGTTAAATCATAACCATACTGAATGTTTACATATTCACCCTCACCATGAATATGAGAAGATATAGCAGACCAAAATAAAACATCTGGTTTAAATTCATCAATCATTCTTTGTAAATCTTCAAAAATTGATTTTTTTTTGTATGAAACATATGAAAAATAATCTGATGGTTTGTATTGTTTATTGATTGTATTAAATGTAATCTCATCATCACTCCAATCACTATAAAATGTACAATCAAAGAGTTTTACTTCGTGACCTTTTGATTTAAGAATAGCTGAATGACTAGCAACCCATATAGGAGTTATTCCTCTTCCCCATTTGCTTGGATTAATTAAAAGAACTTTCATTGTAAACACACCATACACATTTTTTTATTACAAAACCTTGATTGCATTTATATAATTTATGAATTTCAATATAATTATAATAAAATAGGTTTTGTTCGAATTTTTTATATCACATACACCATATTTAAACAATTTCAAAACATAGGCAGTTTATTACAATAATTTATTAGTTATATAATGTTTACTGATTATTATGGAAATCTTTTTATCGTATAAAATAAATAATAGATTACCTTTGCATAAACAATTTAAATAAAAACTAGAATAATTAGATGATGAATGAGGAAAATTACACACGAACAGTAGTAAATAGGCTAATAATCATCACCATCATTACTGGTTTAACAGTAATATTTTCATACATATTTAGAATGTTTATTGCAAGAAGTTTAACAGTTACAGATTATGGTCTCTTTTTCTCAATATTCTCTTTAGTTGCTTTTTTTAGCATCTTTCGTGATTTTGGATTTAACGAAGCTTTAGTTAGATTTATACCCTTATTTAAAATAAAAAATGAAAAAAATAACTTAAAATATACTATGATTCTGATAACATTAATAACATTATTTGTATCTCTTTTAATAGTAATATCAATAATAATTTTATCGCCATTTATTGCAGAAAATTTTTTACACACATCTAATGCAACACCAATAATAATCTTAGTTGCAATAGCCTTTTTTATTGCAGGGGGCGAATGGTTTTTTAAGAATACATTCCAAGGCTACCAAATGATGGGTATCTTTTCTTCTATGAATTTAATTAGAGCAATATTATTACTCTTTTTTGCATTTATCTTTATTATTTTGGGTAAGGGGATATTTGGTGTAGCATATGCCTACATATTAACCCCCATAGTAATAGTTATGGTATATATGTTTATTTTTATTAAAAAAGCAGAACCTGATTTTTTAAGGATAAAATCAAACTTCAAGATAAAAGAAATTTATAATAATCCACTAGTTAAAAAGATAAAAGATTTTGCAATCCCAACAATGTTAGGAACAGGTGCAATGGTAATAATCACATACACTGATTCCATTATGTTAACTTTTTTCTCAGGAGTTTTTTTTGTTGGTCTTTATAATGTTGCTCTTCCAGCTGCTAATTTTATAGGACAAATTGTATTACCATTACGAACAATAATTTATCCTTTGAGCTCAGAATTATGGACAAAAAAAGAAATTGTAAAATTATCAGAAGGAATAAAAATAGTGTATAAATACCTTTTTATGTTTTTATTACCAATTCTTTTTATTTTTATTGCATTTTCTAAAGACATAATAACAATATTGTTTGGAGCTAAATATGTTGCTGCATCTGGACCATTAAGTATTCTCTGTATAGGAATGTTCTTCCTATCATTTTCCCAAATAAATTATTCAACAATTGGTGGCATAGGCAAACCTAAACTAAATACATATGCAACAATTATTGCTGCAATATCAAATACAATATTAAACTTAGTTCTCATACCATTATATGGAATAATTGGGGCTGCAATAGCTACATCAACAAGTTACTTAATCATGGCAACAATATCAAATATATATCTTAAAAGATTTATTCCTGTGAGACTTCCAATTGTTAAATGGCTTAAAAATATGGTTGCTGGCTTAATTTTTTTAAGTACAATAAAATTACTTCAAATATTAATAATAACAAATATCTATTTAAAATTAGCATTGATCGTAAGCATAGGCGGAATTATTTATATAATTATGATCTTTCTGCTTAGATTAGTTAGTATAAATGAAATCAAAGATTTAATAAAGATTTATAAGCATAAACCAAAAAGTAAGATAAATACTGATAGTGAAATATTAGGAGAATAAAAATCAATGAAACAAGAATATAAATTTATAAAAGATTTAGCAAGAACAGAGGTGTATAAAGGGAAAAATATTATTGACTTATTAAGATATGATGATACATCTTTATGGTTTTTAATTGAAATGTGGACAAATAATCCTTCAAAACATTATTACTCAATCAAAAATATAATGGATGTTGCTAAGGGTTCCAACAATACATCTCACAATCTAGGGGAGGAAAGAATACAAAACAGAAAAAAAGGATATTGCTTAAGCTGCCTACCCAAAATTTCATTTGTAACAAAAATAATGCTAAGAAAGATTTTTGCTCCAAAAAATAAAATCAAAGAAAGAGATATAGTAATAACAACACATCCTTCATTCTACCAAAATAATTATAACGTAAGAAATGGATTGCTTATTGAAAAACTAAAATCTACATATCATACATCAACAATAATATATGAAGATAGAGGATCATTTGGAAAAAAGATTAAAAAAATAATAAAAACACATAATGATGCAAATACTATTGAAAAATTTCTTGAATTTTCTACAGCCATAAAAATAATGAAAAATAGTAGGAAATATCTTAAGATATGGGATAAAATTCTTAAGTCTGATAAATTCAAAAAACAGTTTATAATTAATGAAATTAATTACAATGAAATGATATTCCCTTTATTTAATGATATTATGTCAAAAATGATAATAGAAGCAATATACTATATAGAAGTCACAAAAAATATGATCAATAAAATAAAACCAAAAGTAGTAATAACAACAGGAGGATCCACAACACAAGTAAGATCAATCAATTATACAAGCAAATCAATGAATATATTAAATTTTGAGATACAAGAAGGATTGATCCTCGATACATTATATTATTGCATAACTGAAGACGATATAAAAAGAGGATATAAAATACCAAATCTAACTTTTGTATATGGTGAATCTACAAAAAATTTCTTAACAAAAGAAAAAGGATTCAAAGAAAAGGATATAAAAATAGTAGGTAGCCCAAATAGTGATAAAGTTGAAATGCTTAGAAAAAAAATAGATAAAAAAAATGAAATAAGAAAACTTAACCTAAATCCTAACCTAAAAACAATAAGTTATTACACACAACCAGCTTCAACTAAAAATATGATTGACCATCTTAAAAGAATAATTAAAACAGTTAGAGAAATTGGAAACTTAAATTTAATTATAAAACAACACCCAAGAGATTGTTTAGAAAAAGAATATTTAGAAATAATAAAAGGAACAAAGAATTCATCAAACATAAAGATTATAAAAGAAAGAAACATATATGAAATTATGCTGATGTCTGATGTAGCATTAGTATTGCCCACCTCAACTGTTTGCCTAGAAGCTATTTTATGCAGAATCAAAACTATTATCTTAAACTTTGAACTAGATTATCCACCATACAAAAATTATTTGAAAATAAGTAATAAAACAGTTAATAAAAAAAATGAAATCAAAAAAGCAATGATTGATGTTTTAGATTTAAATAATAAAATGACAAAAAAAAATAAAAAAAGAGAAATATTTATTAAAAATGAGTTATACAAAGTAGATGGAAAAGTTAATGATAGAATAAAAGAATATATAAATAATTTTATTACATAAAATATTTAAACAATTATAAATCATTTATATAAAAATAAAAAATTAAATAAAATGATAAATAAAAAAATACTTGCTTTCATCCCTGCTAGAGGTGGATCAAAAAGAATACCAAAAAAAAATATTAAAAATATAGCTGGAAAACCACTTATAGCATACAGTATAGAAGCAGCATTAAAATCAAAAAAAATAGATAAAATTATTGTATCAACAGATGATGAGGAAATCGCAAGAATTGCAAAAGAATATGGTGCAGAAGTAATTATGAGACCATTAGATATTGCAGGAGATAATTCCCCAACTGAAGAAGCGATGATACATACTATAAAAGAACTTGAAAAAAAAGGTTATACACCAGATTATATTGTTCTTTTACAACCTACATCACCTTTAAGGGGAAATGAAATTGTGGATAAGGCTATTGAAAAAGCATTATTTAGTGATGCTGATACAGTCTTATCAGTATGTGAAATGCAACATTATTATTTAAGTGGAGTAATAGAAGAAGGAATATACAAACAAGAATATACTGTAAGACCCATGAGTCAAGATATGCCAGTAAAATATAGAGAGAATGGAGCAATTTTTGTAACTAAAACTGAGGTTTTACTTAAAAATAATAACCGGTTGGGAAATAAACTAGTTGCTGTTGTTATGAATCCTTTAAATTCAATAGACATAGATAATATAGAAGATTTTGAATTATCGGAAAGAATGTTGCCTTGTTTAAAGGAAAAAGAAGATAAAATACAATTTGATAAAAAAGAATTATCTAAAATAAAAATGATTTTATTTGATGTAGATGGTATATTTACTGATGGATCAGTATATCTCGACAAAGAAGGACATGAATCACTAAAATTCTCAAGAATAGATGGGAAAGGTATTGAATTACTTAGAAACAAAGGGATGATAATAGGGGTTGTAAGTTCTGAAGATTCTGATATTGTAAGAAAAAGAATGAATAAACTTGAAATAAAAGAGATACATTTAGGAATAAAAGACAAATTAGCAGTATATACTAATTTAAAAAATAAGTATGATATTAAAGATGAAGAAGTTTGTTATTGTGGAGATGATATACAAGATTTCGTTGTTATGGAAAAAGTAGGTTATCCTTGCTGCCCTAAAAATTCACACAAATTAATTATTAAAGTTAGCAAATATTTCTCAAACAAACATGGCGGAGAAGGATTTGTAAGAGAAATATGTGAACAATTCATATAAAATTAAATCTTTTTTGCAACAAATGTCGCAAAGGTTTCACCATAAGGTGTATTTCTTAATAAAGAATATTTCTTAACAGTCCTAGCATATGCTGTTTGTAATAATTCGTTTCTTTTATCAGAAGGAATTACTTTAAGTTCATCAACATGATTAAAATAACGCATATTACCCCCAGTTACTATAAATCGTTCCCATTCGCTTGGTTGTTTAGGCATGATAGTTAAAAGATATTCCCCATTATGAGGAACATAACTTATGCTCCCATTTCCTGCCTGAAAATGATCATATTTAGAAGATTGTTCTAATCTATTAAATTTAAATCCATTTTCACTAAATATTTCTTGAAGTAAATCTTTATTGAATAAAAAATGATAATTATCAACTCTACCATCTGGATCAATTAATGCTGCATCAGAAAAACCTCTTTCCAATAAAACATCATTTAATTCAGATAAAAATCTTTTATGAAACTCATGTTGTAACATATGTATGTTATTAATTGGAGTATTAGCATATTGTTTTCCAGTTGCTTCAACACAAGCATCTCCAAAATCATATTGTAATCCACTTTCATTAAAAACTAAAATGCCACCTGGTTTTAATGCATTAAAAAAGCCTTTTAAAGAATTTACAAGATACTCTGGAGAAGTTATTCCTTTTTCTTCATTATTAGCAAGCCAATGAAAAGATGAAAAACAAAATATTTTGTCAACTGATCCTGCAGAAATATGACCTGAACCAACTAAATCTGAAATTTCTTGTGCAGGAACATTGAAAAAAGTTGTTGTTTCAGCACGCATTACCATCCTTTCCTTTGTCTTTTGAAGTAATTGTAAGTATTCCTCACTTAATTCTATCCCTAATTGTTTTCTAATTTCTTCAGGATTAACAGAATCTGACTCAAACAAATTTTTATGACCAAACTTATGCATTGCAACCTTAATTGCTTCTGCAGGCTCCACACAAATAACGTTTGCTCTATCTTGAATAGAATCATATATTGCAACAGTAGAAATTCCTGTTCCAGAACCAACATCCATTATTAGGTCTCCTTTTTTTACTGGTTCAATTAATAAAGCTAATTCTGCAGAAATTTTATAGGCATTACTACCAAAACTAAATTTTTGATCATAATCTTCTAATGCCCATTTAAGTCCAAACTTATCCCATGTCTTTATCATTTTAATGAAAATATAACTTCGTATAGATAAACTATTATTATTATGAAAAGCAATGAAAAAACTTAATTTCCCCTTAGAGATTTTCTTTTTTCTAATTCAGAATCAAACATTATTCTTTCTTTTTTTACACCTAATGCACTTTGAATAGCTCTTATACCTTTTACTAATTTAATAATACCAATTGGTTCTACTGATGCTAATTGATCACTACCCCACATGGTTCTTTCCAAAGTAATGTGCCTTTCAACCCAATTAACACCCAAAGGAATTGTTGCAAAAGTTGTAACTAAACCAAACTCATGACCACTATAACCAATAGATTTTTGGGGATATTTTTCTTCTAAATGTTGAAGATATAATAAATTTAATTCCTCCGTCTTAGAAGGATATGCTGAATTAGTATGAAATATAACATCTGGATTTCCAACACGAATTGCAGCTTCAATTTCTTCTTCAGTACTCATTCCTGTTGAAATCAATAAAGTATCAAACCTAGATCTAGCATAAGTAAGAAGTTCATGATCAGTAATTAAAGCAGAAGGAATTTTAGCAATATTGGTATATTGTGTCATAAAATCACAAGAAGGTTTATCCCAAACAGAAGCAAAGAATTTTATTCCTTTATTCATGCAATGTAATGCAAGTTCATCATATTCTTCTTTACCAAATTCTATTTTTAATTTATAATCTAAATAAGTTAAGTCACCCCAAGGAGTATTCTTCTTCATGAGATTTTTTTGATGATCAGGAACACATAAATGAGGAGTTCTTTTTTGAAACTTAACAAAATCACAACCTGCAACAGATGCCACATCAATCAACTTTTTAGCTAATTCTAATGAGCCATTATGATTTATGCCAACTTCTGAAATAATAAAAACATCTTTTTTATTAGTAAGTAATGATTTATCAAATAAATTAAATTGTTTGTTTGTGTCCATCACTAAAAAAATCATAAAGTTTAGTATAAAAAGGTTATGAAAGAATAGATCTTTTTTAACTAAAAGTAACTTGTCAGGAACCACTAATTAATAAACAAAGGATGGATTTATTGTATATAAAGGTTAAGATAAGTCATTATTACTATCTCAAAATTCATATTAATAGCCATAAATTGCCCCCTAAAATCCAGAAAAAGATGGTTTCAATAAATATATAAATTAAAGAAGAATTTATAAGAATCAGGGAAATTAAGTAAAACCCAATATATATAAGAAATATCTATAAAAAATAAAGATTAAAAAAATGAAGAAAAAGATACTATTAATTCATTTACCACAGATATATTCAGGAAAAAGAAGATATCCGGCGTGGTTACCACTTGGATTAGCTTACACTGCCACATATTTAATGAAAGATGGTTATGAAGTAGAAGTACTTGATATTGATGCACATATGTATTCTAAAGAAAAAGTAATCTCTATTCTTAAAGAAAAACAATTTGATTATGCAGGAATCTCTGCAATGGCTCCTGAGTTTAAATATGTAAAATGGATATCAGAACAGATTAAACTGAAAGAAAGTAACCCAAAAGTCATTCTTGGTGGAGCATTAGCAATGAATAATAGCGAAGTAGTCTTAGATAAAACTGGCGTAGATATTTGTGTAATGGGTGAAGGAGAAACTACTTTCCCTAAAATTCTTAATACAATTGAAAGTAGTGGATTTGAAGAATTAGAAAATGTTAAAGGAATTAGTTTCTTGAAGAAGAATAATTATGTTAAAACATTGAGCATGGAATATATAGAAGATATAGACACAATTGAATTTCCGGCATGGGATCTTTTTCCTGTTGAATTATATTTGAAAACGCCTTTCTTTTTTGACCCATCATATCCAAATAGTATGAATATGATTTCAGCAAGAGGTTGTCCTTGGAATTGTAATTTTTGTTCAAAAACCTTCAAAAGTGTAAGAATGAGATCAGTAGATAATATTATTAAAGAAATTAAACTTTTAAAAGAAAAATACAACGTAGGACAAATATACTTTGCTGAAGAACTCTTAATGGTTAGTGAAAAACGAATGTTAGAAGTATGTGAAAAAATCAAACCCTTAAATATTAAGTGGATATGTATGGGAAGGGTAAATGTTGTTACACCTAAAATGCTAAGAAAAATGAAAGAAGCAGGTTGTGTTTGGGTAGGTTATGGAATTGAATCAGGCAGTCAGAAAATATTAGACAAAATGAATAAACAAGTAACAGTAGAACAAAATGCCTATGGGATTAAAGAAACATTAAAAGCAGGACTTCGCCCACATATACAAATGATGTATGGTTATCCTGGTGAGGATATGAGTACTATTGAAGAAACAAAAAAATTCTGCATGGACCTACATATTGAACCTATGTCAGGATTTTCTATTGCTACACCACTTCCTGGAACACAACTTTATACCTGGGCTAAAGAAAAAGGTTTAATAAAAAACGAATTTGAATATTTAATGGGGTTAGAAGGATTTTGTGGATTGTATCTTAATTGTACTGATTTTTCAGATGAGGATCTGATTAAAAATTTAGATAAAACTGAAAAAGAAATAAATAACGCCTTTCGTAAACATAGATTATTACACCCACACCTGTTTGTTAAAGATTATTGGCTTAAATTTCAAATACTCTATTATGCAAACAAAAAATATGGAATTAAAAAAACAATTAAAAAAGTATTAAATGTGATTAAAAATAATCCTAAAGCATTAACGCGTGCAGAATACGAATAAATTGAATTGGCTAAAGAATATGGAAAATGACAATTTAGAATTTTGGAAAGAGAAGAGAGTTCTTGTTACAGGTGCAAGTGGTTTTATTGGTAGCAATCTTTGTTTAAAACTAAAAGATATGGGAGTAGAAGTTATAACTCTAAGCAGAACTAAAAATAAAGAATTAGAAGATAAAAAAATTAAACAATATGAAGGAGAGATAACTAATCAAGAATTAGTTTCTAGATTAGTTGATAAAGTAGATTTAATTTTTCATCTTGCTGCAAATCCTTCTGTTTGGAAAGCACAAAAAGATCCTATAATGGATTCTAAAGTTAATATAATTGGAACAGTAACTGTTCTTAATGCAGCAAAAAAAGACAAAAAAAGAGTAATATTCCCATCATCAATTGCATTATATAGAAATCTAGCTATAAATCAAAAATGTACTGAAGAAACTAAAATAGATCCTGATAATTTTTATAGCCTTAGTAAGTACACATGTGAACAATATTGTTTTCTTTTTCATAAAATGTTTGAAACACCAATTTCTATTGCAAGATTAAGTTATGTTTATGGGCCTTGCTTACAAAGAGGTGTTATTTATGATATTATAAAACAAGTTGTTCTAGAGAAAAAAGAAGAAATTAATCTGTTTATGCGACCTGAAAACAAATTAAATTTTATTCATATTAAGGATGTGATAAATGTATTACTTACAATCGCATCATCACAAAAAGCAGTTGGAGAAATCTTTAATATTGGTTCAGATAAAGATTATGACATAAATGAAATAATGGAATTTGTAGGGAAACAGTGTAATTGTGTAGTTAAAGCAAAATTGCTTGATCATGCTGATAAAACCAAAATTAATTTTAATGTGAATTATGAAAAAGTAAGAGAAAAATTGAGTTGGGAGCCAAAATATGATTTAAAATCAAGCCTGCTCAAGATTATAACAGATATAAAAAAACAAGAATAATCACTGCAATTTATAGATATATTCTACCCATAGGAATTTTACATATAAAATTAATTTATTTAAGTATTAATATAGAAGGTAATATAGATTATTAATCAATAAAATATATAAACAGAATATAGCTCAGTTCTCATAGATGGGGCATTAATAAATGGGATTAATCGCAAGAAAAAACAAAAAACAGTTTAAAAAAGAATTTATCTTTCTTATTCTCTTAATGTTATTAGCCTTTGCTGTGAGATTCCACAACACAGGAGAACTTAGTGGGGGGGATGATTCTCAATATGCAACAATGGCAAGTTATATTATAGAAGATCCCATAAAAGCCATTTATCCTGCATTTCCTGATGATCTTTCATCCCTTAACAATATGAAATATAATAGGCCCTTTGCAGCTACCCCGATTGTTCCATTTATATTTATCTTTGGTTATACCAATACTGCTGTTAAACTACCAAGTATAATTTTTGCTATACTTACCATAATCCCATTATTTTATCTTATAAAAAGACAATTCAATACCAAAATAGCATATATTGCAAGTATTTTATTTGCATTTTCTCCATTCCATATACTTTTTTCAAGGGCAGGATTTCTTCATAGCGCATTAACATTTTATGTTGTTTTAACAATCTTTTTTGTAGTAAAAGCAATTGAAGACAAAAAAACACATTATATTTATCTTGCAGCAATGATGTTTCTAATAAACGTACTCACAACAGACTTTAGAGGCATATTACCTCTTTTATGTTTGATACCATACTTGTTCATTAAGAATAATGATTTTAAAAATATAAGAAAACTGAGAATTCTTAAAATCATAAAATACTTTTTAGTAAAATATAAACATTTTATCATTGCATGGTCAATTGCTTGTGTTGTTTATTTGGTCTATATGATTATTCCTGTCATTTTATGGAATGATACATCATATTTAAAGTGGATAGGATATGTCACTATACACAGCCTTGGTTTAGATAAAAATTACCATGGGTACATGCCATTTAGTAAAAACATAATAATTATGGGTAAACACCTCATATTAACACCATTCATAGGATTAATATTTGTTTCTATGTGTTATGGAATTGTATTTTCAATAAAGAAAATTATAAAAAGCATTAAAAAACCAGAATATATTTTATGGTTAGCATACATTTCAATTTCAATTTTATTCTATATAAACAAACAACCATATTTGCAAAGACAAGTTGTGTTTACACCTTCGTATGTTGTTCTAGCAAGTTTAGGAATATACGTTTCATATGTTAAATTTATTAAAAATAAAAGCATAGCATTTCCGTTGCTATGGGGATTTACTACATTATACGGCATTATTATGCTTTATTTATTTCCAAGTTTATTTAACTTAAAAATTACTAAGGGTGTAATTGCACTATTATTAACAATAATTAATGAACATTTTTATCTCATTTTTCTGTTAGTACTTTTAATAACTATAGCACTAACAATATTAATAAAATTCAGAAAATGGAATAAAGAAAAGTTAAAAAAAGGAGCAGGAATTGTTATTGCATTATTCTTGGTAATTAATATTTTAACTGCCTCTTTACTTGTAATTTGGGGAATCGGAATATACAAAAGACCAGAAGCTATAAAAACAGTATCTGATTTTCTTGATGAAAATACAAAAGGACTAGAATATGTTACGGTAATTCATTATGAAGATAAATCAGTATTATTTTATACTCAAAGAAAAACAGCTAACTATGCACGCATTGATGTTGATTGGATTGAAAAACATGTTAAGAAGGGAAAAGTAAAGTATTTTGTATTTAATCTCTATCAAAGAATTGTTGGAGTTGGCCTTGAAACTGAATCAGACATATCAAAATCACATCCAGAACAATATAAATGGATAATGGAGAATACAATTGATGTAACAGAAAAAACAGGATTAACTTCAGATAACCCTTATTTTAGAGTAAGAGAATATATTAAAAAATAGAGTAGGATGATAAAATGAAAATAATAAAACCAGTTAATAAATTAAGTGATGAAAGAGGTTATCTCATAGAAATAATGCAGGATGGTGTTTGGAAACAAATAAATCACTCATTTACAAAAATGGGAACTATAAGAGGAAATCATTACCATAAAAGTTGCAATGAATTTTTCTATATTGTTGGAGGAGAATTAAAGCTAACAATTAAAAACATAAAAAGTGAAGAAGAAATAACTGCAATAATGAAAAAAGGTGATTGTTTTATCGTTGAGCCATATGAAGTACACATTGTTGAAGCACTAACAGATCTGGAATTTATTGTATTACTATCTGAACCATTTAATCCAAATGACCCAGACTTATTTAGAGAAGACGGATCACAACAAAATTAATAAAGACACACATATAAAAAGAAAGAAAATGGAAATAAACAAAATTGAGAATATAAAAACAAATGATAATGAAACTATACCTTACAAATCATTATCAATAATCATTCCAACATATAATGAAGAAGAAAATATTGAAAGATGTCTTCGAGATATTCCAAAAATGGCATGGGAAGTAGAAATTCTTGTTATGGATGATGGTAAAGATAAAACAACAGAAATTGCAGAAAAAATTGGGAAAGAATTAGGAAATGTATTTGTCCACCATTCTTCTGAAAAAAGAGGAAAAGGTGGGGCCTTTTTATTAGGATTAGAAAAAGCAAAAGGTGATGTTGTTATTATTATGGATGGAGATTTAACAGTAGGAGGACAAGAATTAGCAAGATTAGTTAAACCAATCTTTAATGGTGAAGTTGATTTTGTTAATGGGACTAGATTTTTCTACCCTATGGAAAAAGGAGCTATGACTACAACAAATAAAATTGGAAACAAGATTTTTGCATTCATGACTTCAATTGTATTAAGAACATGGTTTACAGACGTCTTTTGTGGGTCTAAAGCATTTGTTAGAAAAAAACTAGCAGGAAAATTAAGTGAAAAAGAATGGCCAGACCTAGAGTTATTATTTGAAGCTTCAAAAGCAAAATTAAGAATTAAAGAAGTTCCAGTACCTTATAGAAGAAGAATGGGGGGAGACTCAAAAGTAAATGCCTTGGGAACAGGAAATGTACTTCTTAAAAGTTTCTTTAGAAATTTACTAAAACGTTAATTTATTTCTACAATTGTTTGTTTATTTATGTAAAGCCCTTCTGTACTAAAAAGAGATACAAATGGTTGGCTTTTTGTTTGTATGACCTTTTTAATTTTAATATCCTCTATAACAGAATACTCTTTTAATCGATTAATTGTATCTTCTTTACTAAATTCAGAAAAAATAAATACTAACTTATCTTCAAAATAATTGTTATTCTTTTGAATTGTTGTATTTACTTCTTTATTTGTTAATTTTTCTTGAGTCTTTAGAGCAATATAATTTATCTTAACCGATCCCTTATTAAAATAATCACCAAGATAATAATTTATATGACCCATCTCTGATTCTTTACTAAGCACACCAATTACAACAACCCCCTTTTGAATTTCTTGTTCTCCTAAATAATTGTAAAATAAAGAAATCGCTTGGTGTTGGTGCCATGAACGTTGTGCATAAATACTTTTTGAAGGAATTACCTTGTCAACGTGGTCTTTAACAAAACCTAAATTAACAAAACCAGTAAGTGATATAAATATTAATAATAGTATAAAACACAATAATCGTTTGTTCAACATGAAACAATAAACTTTTTTATACTTACCAGATCTTTTTTTGTAACTTTTACTTTTGTTAATTTTTTTATAAGCTTCACTAAGGAGTGATATTAAATCAAAACGAAAAGCCATTAAAGTAAATAATGGAATAAAAAGAACAAGATATCTTATTTTCTCCCAAATACCTTGGAAGAACTGGTCAACCATGATAGCAACCCACCATGAGTAAAATAACAAATGTAAAAGAAATGCAATTAATATTAATATCCAAAAAACTTTCTCTTTATCTCTTACTTTCCTCACTACTTTGTTCCAAAACTTTGTGATTGGTTTTTCCATTAACTTGTGTTTAGAGCATTTTTTATAATTGAGCACAAAAAAATAATTAATAATTATTAAAGGTAACAGAAAAAGAAACATAATTGGTAATACTTTTAAGATGTATTCTCCAAGAACCTGAAAATAGACGGGAACAATTGATAATCCTTTGTTAGGATTCAATTCGAGATGGCCAACATAATCAGTATCCTGGATGTCTACCTGATTATAAGAATTATATCCCATCCAAAGAACAAAAGGAGAAAAAACAATCAAGCTAAAAAGAAGTAATATTTTAATTTGAGGATACATATCCTTAAGTGTTTTTAGTTTATAATATTTATTATGTTTATTATTTTTACAAGATCTAAAAATTTTTAAAAAATATAAGAAACATATTGGAATAACAAATAATGCATTAGTATGCCTAGTCATAATTGACAAACTAAAAAAAATCGCACTAAGGTACCTATGTTCAAGATAGTAAAGAAAATAGGCAAAGGTAACTAAAAATACAGATAAACTTTCTGTTAATGGTAAAGTAGAGGTATAATAAAAATACCACGGATTAAATAGTACCAGTAAAGCAACAAGAATACTTACTAAAGTAGAAAGCTTCATTGCCCTTGCAAATAAATAGATTAAAACAATTGTTAAACTACTAGATAAGATGCTTAATAATCTAATTGCATCCGGAGCATTGGTTAGAGACATAAAAATTGAACTAATAAAAGAGTATAAGGGTAGAACTTTATTTAAAGCTGATTCAGAAATATGAGTGATATAATTTTGATTATGAAACTTCTCAGTTATGTCTGCAAAAACAACACTATCACCTGGAATTGGATATCCTAATGTAATTAATTGAGAAGCGACAGAAAGAAAGAATAAAATTAGGGCAATAGTGTACAAATTATTCCCTTTTTTAATTATTCTTCCCATTTTAAAGCCCATAAGTTGTAATTGAGAGAATTACCTGACAATTAATAAAGTTTTAGAAACATAGATACTATATAAAAAATAAATCCTTGGCCCTAGTTATCCCAAATAAATTGTTCAAATGTTGCATTAAAAATATAAAGAGATCAGCAATATTTAACCATTAAAATGGACATAAAATTACCCCATATAATTAAAAGTCTGGGATTAATAATATTCGCTGTAATCTTATTAAATATAGATTATACAACTGTTTTCTCAATACTAAAAATGATTAATATAAAATACTTAGTAGGGGGATTTGTATTAATAATCTTAATAATTGTAGTTAAATCATATAGATGGCTATTAATAACAAGATCATTAAAACTTAAAGAAACTAACTTTTTGAAATGTTTTTATTTGTATAATATTGGCATATATTTTGGAAATATTTCCCCCGGAAAGTTAGGTGAACTATTTAAAGCAGTCTATATAAAAAATAAAGAAAATTCCATGTTAAGATCATTTGTATCAACAATTATTGATAGAATATATGACTTACTAACGTTAATAATTATTGGATATCTTAGTTTATTTCTCATCTCAAAATCATTTGAAGGATATTTTAATCTTTTAACCATAATAATTGTAATAAGCACAATCATAGGGATAATATTAATATTATTCTGGAAAAAAATACTAAAATTATCTTATAGATTTATTTTACCTAAAAAAATAAAAAATAAGTCAAAAGAAACCTTCAAAGAATTAATAAATTCAATAAAATTAATTAAACCAACAGATTACATAGTTCAGCTTGTCCTCACATTAATTGGATGGATTCTCTATTTTATAATGATTTATGTTCTTGCTGTATCAATTAATATAGATATAAGCTTTTATTATTTGGCAGCAAGCATAGCAATAACCTCTTTAATTACATTAATACCAATAAGCTTTAATGGCTTAGGGACAAGAGATGCCACACTATTAATCTTATTTTCACAAATAGGAATAAATAAAGAAACAACAGTTGCTTTTTCGCTTTTAATATTCTTAATAAATTTAATTATGGGTTTACCAGGATTAATATTATTTCTTAGAAAAAAATTAAAAACACAACATTAACCCACTTGAACTAATAATTTTACACCGTTCCACATTCTGTTGATATCACGTATACTCCTAATACAAGATAATTGATTAAGAAGATAACCTGGTCTAAAATAAAACTCCCTATATGCCTTTCTAACCCATTTTTTAACAACATGAGGGGGCAAATTAGGTAAATTTAATGCTGGCTGATTCTTTGATAGTAAAGCAAAATCTCTCCATTTTAAATCCTTTCCAAGATAACCTTCTTTTAATGCAGTATAATAAATTTGCGTTCCCGGATAAGGACTAGTTTGAAAAAAAACCGTTGTGTCGGTATTTAATTTCTTTGCAAAATCAATTGTCTGCCTCATAGTCTTTCTAGTCTCCCCAATATTACCAAGCATAAAACTACCCGCAGATTTAATATTAACTTTTTTTACCTTTCTTACAGCTTTTATTGCTTGTTCAATAGTAGTGCCTTTATTCATTAGATCTAAAACTTTTTGTGAACCTGATTCAAAACCAAACACAATCTTACCACAACCTGCTTTTTTCATATATCTTAACATTCTTTCAGAATGTATTGTGTCCACTCTTGCCATACAAACCCAAGAAACATCTAATTTCCGTTTTAAAATCTCTTTACAAATTTCGATTACTCTTTTTTCTGATGCAGTAAAAAGCTCATCATGAAGATTAAACTCACCAAGATTATATCTTTTAACACACTCCTCCATCTCATCTACAACATTTTTTGCAGATCTAAATCTAACTCTTCTTGTCCACACAACCTTGGCAACACAATATGTACAATTAAAAGGACAACCCCGAGAAGTGATTATTGAAGTACCATTTTTTTCACTAACACTTTTTGCTGGAGAAGGATAATATAACTTAAGTGGTAAAAGATTTCTTGCTGGAAATGGCAAAATATCTAGATTTTCAATTAATTTTCTTGGTTTATTTTGAATTGTTTTTTTCCCCTTCTTAAATATAAGCCCATCAATCTTTGATAAATTGGGATTATCTTTCTCAAGAGCCTTAACAAGCTCAAGCATGGTAATTTCTCCCTCACCATAACAAATATAATCAAAACACCCTTCATCCATCGTACTAAAAGGCATTGCAGAAGGATGAACACCACCTATAATAATTTTAATATTAGGAAAATGTTTCTTAATTACTTGTGAAATATCAACTACTTGTTGAAAAGCAGGAGTTGGAGAAGTAAATCCTATAATATCTGGATTAGCTTTTTTTATATGTAATATAACTTCTTTGTAACTTAGATTTAATACCTCTGCGTCCAAGATATTTGTATTAGTGTAACCATTCTCAATTAAAAAAGATGCCAAATAGGCTAAATTAATGGGCATTGACTGGCCACCATAGCCCTTTATACCTCTACCATAAGAAGTAAATGGTGGATTAATAAAAAGTGTCTTCATTTTTCTGTTTAACCAATCTTATTGTAATATTATTAATTTAATCATTAAAATTAATTATTATTAACGTTAATTAAAGATGATTAAATATAAAGGGATTTAATAAAAAAGAATTTATAAATGTTATGTAGTACTAGTTCAAAATCTCAAAAATTTATAACAAAAAGGTGGTGAATTTAAACAAATTTGATTAATCAAAATAAAGTACATACATAAACACAATTATTTACCAATACCCTTATATACAATTCCTTGATCAATAATTTCTTTCCCATTAAAGAAATTTCGACCATCAATTAAAACACGCACATCTTTTTGCTTTAAAAGATCAGATGAAATTGTTTTAAATTGAGAATGAGAGGTGACTAATACAACACAATCACAATGTAAAGCTTCATCAAGGGTGAGTACATTAGAATGATCTAATACAAAAGGATCATAAATAATTAAATTTGCACCTTTCTTTTTTAATAATTCAATAATCTTAAAAGATGGCGATTCTCTTATATCACTAACATCTGGCTTATAAGCAAGACCTAGAATAGTAACTTTAGATCCTTTAACAGATTTCCCAATTTCATTCAAACCATCTACTACTTTTTGAACAGTATAATTAGGCATTGAATTATTAATCTGTCTTGCAAGTTTAAGGAATTTATGCTCAAAACCACTTTGTTTGGCTTTTTCAATTAAATAATAAGGATCAACAGGAATACAATGTCCACCAACACCACAACCTGGCCAATGTGGCATAAATGAAAATGGCTTTGTAGAGGCGGCTTTTATTACTTCTGTGATATCAATTCCCATTTTTTCAAATGACATTGCTAATTCATTCATAAAAGCAATATTAATATCTCTAAAAGAGTTTTCCATTACTTTTGTTGCCTCAACTGCCTTAACTGAATTAAGTTTTAAAATTTCTGCATCAATAATTGAGTTATAAAAATTAAAAGCATGAGTGGTACATATTTCACTAACACCACCTACAACACGAGGAATATTACTAACATTCCATTTTAAATTTCCTGGATCAATTCTTTCAGGACAATGTGCAAGAAAATAATCTTCACCACAAATTAAATTATCAAAAAGAGGTAAAATTATATCTTCAGTAGTTCCTGGAAAAATAGTGGACTCAAGAACCACTAAAGCACCAGTTTTAAGATTTGATTTTATCGTATTAACAGCATTAATTAATGGATCCAAGTTTGGCTTATGATCTGAAGTAATTGGGGTGGGAACACAAATAATCACAATATCTGCTGTGTGTATTATTTCAGGATCCTGTGAATAAATTATTTTTTCAGCTAAATTTTGAATTTTAACTTTAAGTTCTGCATCTTCAAGAATAGTTATCCCTTTTTTTAAATCAGAGATTAAATTAGCATTAATATCATAACCAATTGTCAAATAGCCCTTTTCAGCACATAAACAGGCCAAAGGTAATCCAACATAGCCCAAACCAACAATACATACTTTTTTTAAATTCATAGTGACAAAAAAAGGGTATGGCCTATATAAGTATTATGAATTATAATTTTCCCTGTAATCAATAAACAATATAAATGGAACTAAATTACTTTAAATAAATAAGAAGAAAACAAAAAATAGAACATTACTTTGATAGCGAGGACTAAAATTACTACGAAAATGCAATATAAAACATCAATAGTTATTCCCGTTTATAATGAAGAAAGATCAGTTAAAAGCACTATATTGGGGATTAGAGAAGTATCTAAAAAATTAGATGAAAAGATAGAAATAATTGCAATTAATGATAGTTCATTAGATAAATCTGGTAAGATCCTTGATTCTATTAAAGGAATTAAAGTAATACACCATAATATAAATCGAGGTTATGGTGCTTCTATAAAAACAGGAATAAAGGCATCTAAGGGTGATTGGATTATTATAATTGATGCCGATGGAACATATCCTGTTAAAGATATTCCTAAATTTATAAGACTAAAAGAAAGATATGATATGGTAATTGGTAATAGAAAAAAATCTAAAGCAAATATTCCTTTAATGCGAAGACCAGCAAAATTTTTCTTAAATAACTTTGCAAGTTATTTAGCAGGAAGAAAAATACCAGACCTTAATTGTGGGATGAGAATATTTAATAAAAAAAAGAGTTTAGAATTTTGGAATTTATATCCCAGTAAATTTTCTTTCACATCAACAATAACTATGTCATTCATATGCAATGGATATAAGGTAAGATATATTCCCATAAAATATTACAAAAGAAAAGGAAAATCAAGTATAAGCCCTTTTGATTTCTATAATTTTACACAGTTATTATTAAGACTAACATTATTATTTAATCCACTAAAAATTTTTAGTATGATAAGTATACTCTTATTTTTAGTAGGATTCATAATAGCCATATATAGTTACCAAGCATTAGGAAGATTAATGGATGTAACAGTTTTATTATTCCTATTATCTGGACTTCAAGTCTTTTTATTTGGAATACTTGCACATATGATGGCTAAATACTGGGTGAAAAAATGAAACATTCAATTCAAAAAAAATATTGGGAAAGAGAAGAATTAACAGTAAGAAGAAATTATAATCATCCTGCTGTAAAAGCATTTACATATCCCAAAATCAGAACAATATTAAGAAAGATTAAGAGTAACAAAAAACTAAGTTTATTAGAAGTTGGATGTGGCAATGGTTTCTTTACAGTACCTTTATCAAGAGTATTTAATGTTAAGGCTGTAGATTTCTCTGAAAAAATGGTCCAATTAAATCCTATTAAAAATTGTGAAGTACAAGATGCAAATAAACTAAAAGAAAAGAAAAATTCATTTGAGGTTGTATTTTGTTCAAACTTAATGCATCATTTAAATCGGCCTTCAAGAGCGATAAAAGAAATGAAGAGAGTAAGTAAAAAATATGTAGTATTATCAGAACCAAATAGAAATAATCCACTCATGTTCTTATTTTCCGCCTTAAAGAAAGAAGAACGAGGAGCAACTAAATTCTCATTAAACTATGTAAAAAGGTTATGTAAGAAAGAAGGATTAAAAATCATATATGGTAGAACCTGTGGAGCAATCGTACCAAATAAAACACCTAAATTATTAGTTCCGTGGTTAAAACTATTGGATAAAATTCCTTTTTTAGGCTTTTATATTTTAGTAATTGCAAAAAAGAAAAAATAGGATTTTTACCCTGAAAAAATCAAGGAATTATTTTTCTTTCAATACAAAATGTTTTTTTATGATTAAATTTCTTCAAATAAATAGAATCTAAATAAAAACCCTCTATTTCCAATTCAACTGGTTGGAAAAATCTAGATTGAGGAACATACCGTAAATAAGTACAACCACCTATTTTAAAAAAATTAAAGTTTTTTCCAGATTGATTAATAAAAGAATCAATTACTTTAATATCATCACAAAAAAAAAAATTTCTATTAAAAACTATTTTAGACCTATTTTTCCCAAAAATAATTAATTTTCTAATTATACCTTTAAGATGATATGCTAAAAAAGTATTCCATCCAAAAGCCAATATCACAGATCTAAAAATCAAGCCTTTAAATGGAGTAAATACTTTTTGAGGAAGATAATTTAATCTTCCTTTTACAGAGATAGAGTCCTTATTAATTGAAATTTGATAGGTAGGATCAACCCATTGTGAAGTTAAGACATCACCAGAAGTAAGCTTTCCAACAACCCCATCATCATTAAAAATAAGTTTATTCTGTTTAAGATCAAATACCTTAATGATTCCTCCTTTTTTTAAGTTACATAAAAAATAGAGATCTTTTTCTTTTTTAACATAAATACCTGCATGTTTAAAATAATATGAAAAATCTTTTCTTTGATAAGGTAATTTTTCTAAACGAGATTTTATTTTAGGTTTATAGTCGATATAAGATAATAAAAACTCTGGAATTCGATAAAGAAAATATCGATCTGCTTGAATCTCTGGAGGAACTAATTTACCTTCACATAACCCCATTAACATTTGATCTGCAATTTTGCCTGCTAAAGGAAACTTTTCTGTAAAAAGTTCATAACCATGTGGATAAAAATGTAATGTTTGTCTTGTACCAAGACTACCACCATAATAATTATTTGGATAAACAAAATAACTTGAAAAAATTATTGATTTTTCTATTACAGAAAGAATTTTATTATCCCTATATCCCAATTTGTATATTCTTGCTAAAAAACTAACGGTAGCAGATAAATAACCAATGTCAGGACCATCATATTCTAATGACCAACCTTCTTGAGAAACTAAAGCGTAGAATACTTTCATTTGCTTTTTGAAAAGCCTTAATATTTTTTGATCATTTAAAATTGTATAAGCCTCATAGATCCCTAACAGAGCCATAGCATTATGGTTTGCTAAAACTCCTGACTCATCATATTTACCTAAGAAAATTGCTGCTTTTTTACAAGCCTTTAAAAAAATACTTTTTTCTTTTTTAGTCATTGAATCTTTAAAGACCCTATATGCTTCCACCATGGCAAATAATAAAAATCCAGTTGGGCCCGCCCATCCTCGTTCATTAGGATAAAACTCATCAAAAGATCCATCTTTGTGTTGTACTTTTGCCCAGTATAACATTCCTGCAATTGTCCATTGTTTAATTTTAGAATTTTTATAATAAATATTCCCAGGCATTTTATGATTGTATACCAAAGACAAAGAAATAACACCATATTGAGGTAAAGCATTAACAAAGTCATCACTTTTATCTAACCAAAAAGCCCTTTGAAAAGAACCATATGTTTTAGAAAACTCATTTCTATCAAGTAAAGTTAATAATCGTGGGATTTGAGATAAAGCACGACTAGCATATTCATCCCTTAGTTTTGATTTTTGATTTTCTTTACTTATTTTATTTTTCTTAGTTGTTTTCTTCGCTGTCTTTATTTTCTTCATTTTCTACCACATCACTATACCAATTAACAAAGTTATTAATTCCTTCTTCAATACTAACAGCAGGAACATAATTCAATAATGCACTTGCTTTTGAAATATCTGCTTTTGTATGCATGACCTCTCCTGGTTTTCTAGGTTCATTTATGATATTTGCTTTGTTAGAAGTATTCTCTTCAATTAAAGTAATTATTTGTTTTACAGGAATATTATTTCCATTGCCAATATTAATAATTTCAAATTTATGATTTAAATTTAAAGAAGCAATAATACCATTAACAGTATCAATTACATATGTGAAATCTCTAGTTAAAGCACCTGCATCAAACAAAGTTAATTCCTTATTTTGAATAATTGCTTTTGTAAAGTTAGGAATAGCCATATCTGGTCTGCCTCTTGGCCCATAAACTGTAAAAAATCTTAAACAAACTATATTCATCCCGCTATTACTGCTAAAAAGTTTACATAACTCCTCACCAACTTGCTTTGTTAAAGCATAAGGATTCATAGGATTAGTAAGAAGATCTTCTCGTAATGGTAAACTAAGATTATCACCATAAACACTAGAAGAAGAACCAAAAACAAATTGTTTAATATTAAATTTTTTACAAAGTTCAAGTAATTTTAAGGTTCCCATAACATTCACGTCGAAGTAAAGCTCAGGATGATTTAAAGAATTACGAACACCAGCCATTGCTGCTAAATGAATAACTTTATTTGGTCTTTCTTTTTCAAATATTTCTAGTAATGCCTCTTTATCTCGTATATCTTTCTCATATAAAACAAAATTAGATTGATTAAGAGAACTAACTAGGTTTGAAATATTCTTATGTTTAATGTTTGGATCATAATAATCATTGAAATTATCAACACAAATAACCTTATGGCCTAGATTGATTAAGGTTTCGCAAACATGACTGCCTATAAAGCCAGCCCCCCCTGTTACCAAAATTGTTTCCATTTATTATTTCCGTCCTATACTAAGATAATTAAATCCTAATTCTCGCATTTCTTTGGGCTCATAAACATTTCTACCATCAATAATATTTGGTTGCGCCATCAATGATTTAACTTTTTTAAAGTCTAAATGCCTAAATTCATCCCATTCAGTTACAACCACCAAACAATCGGCACCCTCAACAGTTTCATATGGTGTTTTTCCATATTCAAGATTAGTAAGATGTTTTTTTGACTCTTCTTGAGCAATAGGATCAAATGCAATAATTTTTGCCCCTAATTTCTGAAGCTCTTTAGTAATAACTATACTAGGTGCTTCCCGCATATCATCTGTTTTAGGTTTAAAAGCTAAACCCCATAATGCAATTTTTTTACCATTGACATCTCCTAATAAAGAAGTTATTTGAGGAATAACATACAACTTTTGTTTTTCATTAACATTATCAACTGCATCTAATATTGAAGAATCACAATTATTATTTTTAAGAGTTTCCATTAATGCCTTTACGTCTTTTGGAAAGCAACTTCCACCATAACCAACACCTGCTTGTAAAAATCTTGGACCTATTCTGCTATCTAAACCCATTCCTTTTGCAACTTGTTTGATGTCCGCACCCATTTTTTCACACAATGATGCAAGCTGATTCATAAAACTAATTCTTGTAGCTAACATACCATTACTAGCATATTTAATTAATTCTGCACTTTTAATATCTGTAATCATGATTGGATTACCTGTTCTTTCAATCCCCTTATAAATCTTGATCATCATTTCTGTTGCTTTTCCATTATCAACACCAACAACTACCCTATCAGGATTCAAAAAATCTCTAATTGCATTTCCTTCTCTCAAAAATTCAGGGTTACTACAAACATCAAACTCTTGTTGAACATGTAATTTAATTGTCTCTCTTACTTTTTCTGCAGTACCAACTGGAACTGTGCTTTTATTAACAACTAATTTGTATCCGTTTGCGAATTTACCAATTGATTCTGCAACAGCTAACACATATTTTAAATCTGCACTTCCATCTTCACCTTCTGGTGTTCCTACGGCAATAAAAATAATATCAGAACTTTCAATTGCATATTTAGTTTCAGTTGTAAATCTAAGCCTTCCTTCTTCAACATTTCTTAAGACTAGTTCCTTAAGGCCTGGCTCATAGATTGGCATTTTACCATTATTAAGCGTTGCAATCTTTTTTTCATCAATATCTAAACAAATAACATCATTACCTAAATTTGCTAAACAAGCACCTGTTGTTAAACCAACATAGCCAGTTCCTACCATTGTGATTCTCATATTAACACCCTCTTAGTTACGAATTTTATCATTAAATTGTCTTTACTACTCTTATTTATATAATGAAAAAATTACCATTTATATATATTATTAAACACAAAATCATTTTATTTGAATCTATCTGAGGTAAATATAAACCTACACCAAGATATAATTAAAAAAATTAGACAAATAATGAAAGTTTGCTATTAAAAAGTTAAATTTATAAATCTGATTAAATCCTCCATAAACGATGCAAGGAATTATGAAGAAAGAATATCATGATAAGCGTAAAAAAAGATTAGACCTAAGTTACAGATTAAAAAGAAGAACATTTGAAGTTAAAAAAATTATTAAGAAAAACTTTGATAAATCCATCATTAGTAAATTAAATTGTTTAGATATTGGGACAGCCGATGGCTTAATGTTAAGTAGATTGAATAATTATTTTAAATTTAAAAAAGCAATTGGAATAGATATGTGTGATGATTTGATCAAAACTAACACAGATAAAAACATAAAATTAGAAATTGGTAGTGCAGAAAAATTAAAATTTAAAAGTAATTCTTTTGATATAATAATGGGGTGTGCAGTTATTGAACACATTAACCACCCAAATAAAATGCTTAAGGAATGTTACAGAGTTTTAAAGAAAGGCGGGGTTCTTATAATTACCACCCCAAATCCCATCCATGATGTAATCGCAACAAAAATAGGATATTTTGAAGAAGATAATCATATTGAAACTTTAAATTTGAAAAAGTTACATAAAATATTTAGATTAAATCAGTTTAAATTAATTTATTCAAAGTATTTTATGCTATTTCCATTTCTAAAATTACCTTTTGAAAATCAGATTGAATCTTTCACTAGATCAATTGGGTTAGGAAGAATTATGAGCAATCAATTAGTTGTTGGAAGAAAATCAGGAAAATCCAGCATCAAAAAATAAAAAAACCAATTTCTGGCAGATTTAAAATACCCAAAGCTTTATAAAGGGGGGTGCGTCCCTTAGCTATGTGAACGGCCACAGTGGCTTGGAAACGCCTGTTCCCATTCCGAACACAGCAGCTAAGAAGGCCCACGTATTATTGAGTACTGTACTGATGTACGGGAAAAATAGTTCGCTGTTCACACCTTTTTTAATTCTATGTTGATTTTCTGGAGCAATTTAAGTTAAAACTAAAAAAGAGTAGTGAAAAGAGCCTGTCGGCGGGTGTTGAAGAGTGTTGCGCTTCATATTACTCTGCAACATTAGGGCAGGTGCCATGTTGCTCACTAATTTTTATTATTTTTATGTTACATTTAATGTGCAGATCCAAATCTATACAAAGGTTTATATAATATGCTTGCTTACCTTCTATTATGGAACTAAATAATACAATCAAAGATGTTTTTAGATTAATTTTAGTTAATTTAGTAGTTCCGACACCGGCACAGTAAGTGCCCCTGCATTCTCATATGGCTGTTTTGTTCTAAAAAAAGCTATTTAGTTAATCTTGATTCTAGAATAAAGCTAATATAAGCCATAATGAAAAAACTTAAATGGAGAAGAATAAAATGGAAATAAGAAGAAGAATAAAAGCCCTTTATGGGCAAGAAATAAAACAAGAAGAAAACATAGGGATCATGAATGATCAGGCAAAAAGCCTTGATGTAATTCCTTGTTGAAACTAGCCAGGAAGAGGAAAACAGAATGGAAAAAAGAATTGGGTTTATTGGTGCAGGTAACATGGGGGGGGCCATCGCTAATACTTTAGTTGAAAAAGGATACAAAGAAATTAAAGTAAGTGATAAAAATCCAGAAACTTGGACAAACCTAAAAGAAAAAATAGAAACAACAACCAGCAATAAATATGTTGTAGAAAACTCAGATATAATTATTTTATGCGTAAAACCACAACATATGGATGAAGTCATAACGGAAATAAAAGATTACTGTAAAGATAAACTTGTAATCTCAATTGCTGCAGGAAAAACACTTGAATACTTGGAAAATAATATTGGACATTCAAGAGTTACTACTGCAATGCCTTTTATGGGGGTAATGTATGGTTATGGCGCAACAGGTTATGTCTGCGGAAAAGGATGTAGTGTAGAAGATCAAAAAACTGTTTATAACTTATTTGAAAAAATAGGGGCAGTAAGTATGATCCCTAAAGAAAATATGGAAGACATGACGGCAATTGCTTCAATGCCAGGTTGGGTCATACAATATTGTGATGCAATGATGGGTGGTTTAAAACTTAAAAAACCATTTACAAAACAATGCGTTGCAAAAGTATTAAGGACTTGTGCAGACGTACTTGAATCTGAAGAAGAACCAAACGAATTTTACAAAAGAATTGCTTCAGCTGGTGGAACTACAGAGGCAGGTTATGAACATGCAAAACAAAAAGGTCTCTATAAAATTGCAAAAGAAATGGTTAATGCTGCAATTAAACGATATAGAGAATTATAATTTATTTTTTTTATTTTTCTTTTACTTCAACAATAACTTCTTGATTCTTATCATTAATTTGTTTGATTACTTTATGATCTTTTAATTTTGCTTTAATTTCCTTCCAAGTATGCTTTTCCTTAGCTTTTTTTAATTCTACAAGAATTTCTTCAATTAATTGATAATTATGATAAATAGCTTCTCCTACTTTCTGGTTTTCTTCACTTTGTTTTTTTAGTTTTATTATGTGCTCTTGTTGCTTATCTAAAATACGTTCTTCTTTACTAATATGTTTTGTTGCTTCCTTTGTTTGAGTTTCTGACTTTTTTGTAATAATGTCTTCTGTTAATGTACCATCTAATGCTTCATTAAATGTTTTGAATTCTTGCTTTTCTTTGTCTTGGAAAGAAAGCATATCAAACGGAATTATTTCTTTACCAAACACAGCTGGCTTTAATTTTAACTTTCTTAATATCTTAATTTGATCAAATAAAGTAATGATTTCCTTGTCTGTTAGTTTTTTCTTATTCTTGTCAATCTTAGCTCCCAACAATAACTCTTCAGCATACACGCCACCTAAACCAAGCTCAATAGCTAAAGTCTTAACAAGATTTTCCTTATCTGATTTTTTTATTAATTCTGCTAACTCTTCTTTTTTTAATTTCAAAAAGTTATGTTTTAAATTTGGCCAAACATATTCTAAACCTTTCTTAATTTCCCTGTCTTTCCATTTTTTTGTTTCTAGAGCAGACATGATAATATTATTTTCATCTGTTAAGATATAATTACCTGGAATAAATAACTCTGCATAGAAAATATATTTGCCTTTTGCTGTTTCCAAATCAATCTTTAAAATTCTTTCAAAATCAACTTGTTCTATTCCCCTAATTCTTGCACTATTCAGATATTTTCTAAGAAACATACAAAAACCATGTGGTTTTTCAGGAGTATCTGCCTTATGATCTGTAAAATAACTAACACTTGGAGTTACCTTAAGATATTTCTTCCCTTGGCCAGGAAGATGTAACTGCAGAAAAAGCTCTTTCTTATTACTACCACCAATCAACCAAATCTTGTTTAGCTTTGCATTTATCAATACCTGAAATTCCTTTACTAATGCTGCTAATTCTATTGATGATATTGTGGATTTCATTATTAAATAAAGAATATAGATTACAATTTATAAATATTTGGACAAATTAAGTATCTAAAACACCCCAAAATTACTTTACTGTTACACTTTTAGCTAAATTCCTTGGCTTATCTATTTCTCTCTTTAGAATAACACCAATATGATAGCTCATTAGATGACCAACAATGCCAGAATAGATAGCAAACTCTGCTTCATCACATTTAGGAACAATTAAATCCCCTTTGCCTTCAACATTAGATATTTTGATAATCCAAGCACCCCTAGCCTTAACTTCTTGGGTGGCAGAAATCATTTCTTCATTTCCATTTGGGATTAAACTGATAACAGGAACATCTTTGTCAATTAAAGCAATTGTTCCATGCTTTAATTCACCAGCCATCATTCCTTCTGCATGAATATAATCAATTTCTTTAAGTTTTAAAGCAATCTCCCGAGCCATTGGATAACTCATTCCTTTGCCCAAAACAAAAATATCTCTTTTTTTACTAAGCTTTATTGACATTTCTTTTACTTTATCTTCATTAATTGCAATTGTTTGCTGAATTTTCTTTGGAATTTGTTTAAGATCTATTTTATAACCTAATCTTTTTGCTAATTCTAACATTACAATAACTTGGTTAGTAAAAGTTTTAGTAGCGGCAACACAAACTTCTTGGCCAGCTAGAATTTCAATACTAACATCACTAAGCCTTTGGATTGTAGAGAAAGGTACATTTACTAGAGATGCAATTTTAGCACCTGCTTTCTTTGCTTTTTTTAATTGAGAAACAACATCCATTGTCTCTCCTGATTGAGAAATTGCAATGCATAAAGTTTTTTCATCATATTTAACAAAACTATCAGCTTCACTTGCAATTATACTTCTTGTATAAATTCCTAAATCTGAAAGCAGAATAGAACCAATCAAAGAAGCATGATAACTAGTACCGCAAGCAAGGAAAACAATTCGTTTTGTATTTTTCATAAGATCTGCTAATTTGTTTAATTTATTATTTTGAATAGTCTCAAAAGAATTAATTAATCTTAAACTACTAGAAGGTTGTTCTTTAATTTCTTTAATCATATAATGAGGATAATGCTCCATTGTTTCATCTTCCCTTGTCCACTCAAATTCCATGATTTTTTTAGTAATTGGTTTGCCGTTAACATTGAAAAATTCATATTTATCCTCAGAAATAAGTGCATATTCATTATCTTCAAAGAAAATTGCTTTATTTGTTTCATCACTAAACGCATATATGTCTGACGCAAGAATAAACTTATTTTCTGCTAAACCTAAAACCAACGGGGAATCTCTCTTTATTGCATATATTTGATTATCATCTTTTTTAATCAATAAAATTGCAAATGTTCCTCTAACATCACTCATAAAATTTTTAATTGCTTGGTGCATATCATTTCCTTGCTTTAATTGATCATCAAAATAATGGGGGATTACTTCCGTATCTGTTTCTGAAATAAATTTGTAACCTTTCTTAGTAAGAGTGGTTTTTAGTTCTTGAAAATTTTCTAAAATTCCATTATGGACTGCAAAGATTGTTTTATCTGTGTTAAAATGAGGGTGTGCATTTGTTTTTGTAACACCACCGTGTGTGGCCCATCTGCTATGCGAAATTGCAACTTTTGTAGTAGTAGATTCATTAATACTAGCAATAAGAGGATCAATTTCGCCTGTTCTCTTACTAAGTTCTCCATCTCCAGTTACATAACCACTACTATCATATCCCCTGTATTCTAATCTTTTCAAACTTTTCAGCAAAGTATTTTTTACCGAAAAACCATCTTTTGATACAATACCAATTATTCCACACATGATTTATAATTCATTTTTTTAACCATTTATAAAATTTAAGGAATATCTATTCAGAACGAAAATACTACATAAGAGATCATTAAAATAGATTTAAACTAAAGAAAGATCATATTAAACCTAATAAACCAATAACACTATGATTTATCTCTTCCAGATTATTAATAATAAGATCTGCTTTTTTTAAATTTTCAGCAGTTGTTGAACCTACAAGACCGACACATTTCATTCCTGCTGCTAATGCCCCTTCAACACCAAGAGGTGAATCTTCTATAACAACACACTCTTCTGGTTTAACCCCAAGCTTTGAAGCAGCTGCAAGAAATAAATCAGGAGCAGGCTTTGATTTAATGTGTGGTTGATTAAAAATAACATTACCGTAAAATAAATCTGTAATATTTAGTTTTTTATCAACTGCATCCATTAAAATTTTATCAGAACCTGTAGCAACACACATCTTAACTCTTCGATTTTTTAGAGATTCAAAAAGTGAGAGAAACCCAGGCATAAAATCAAGTTTATCATTATAAAGATTTAATGCAATATTTTGTTTTTCTTCAGAAAAAGCATTTGTATCCACATTTAGATTATGCATTTCCTTAATAACAACTGCAGCCTCGTGCATAGACTTACCCATACAAACATCTTTTGTTTCTTGATTATGTTTAGCACCATATTTTTCAAGAAGTTGAATCATTACCACATCCCAAAGTTCTTCAGAATTAATAATAACTCCGTCCATGTCAAAAATCACTGCTTTTATTGCCATTTGATCAGGGATGTTACTTTTCTATTTAAGTATTATGATTGTAAAATTAAAAACAAAAAAACATGAACAAAACACAGTTTATTTATAAATGAATGTCGTGATTCGCACACTAGTTGCTATTTCTCTAAGTCTTTGTTCACAATTTGCCCGGGGTGTGTTTCCACGTCGACAAATAACTTCCTACCAGGATAAATAGAAGTATTAATACCTGTATGAACACCATCGCCACATATGGTGCCTAACTTCCTTCTGCCAGAATCTACTAATTTTCCCTTAACTAGGGAAAAAACACTCTTATTATCATGCCTTAAATTAGCAATTTTAGTGCCTGCCCCAAAATTGACATTATCTCCCAAAATTGAGTCCCCCAAATAACTAAGATGACCCACAACTGCTTTATCTCCAAAAAGTGAGTTTTTAACCTCAACAGCATTACCAACCTTAGAATTATTCCCTATTGTTGTATATGGACGAATATAACAATTAGGCCCAATAACACAATTTTCACCAATCATAACAGGGCCTTCAATATAAGAACCATTCTTAATAAGTGTGTTTTTCCCTATAAAAACAGGTCCTTTTAGAGTAGCATTCTTCTCAACAACACCAAAAATTTGTTGTTTTCCTTCTTCATCTTTATCCCCAAGTATTCTTTTAAGGAAAAATTCATTTGCATCCAACAATTCCCAAGGAAAAGTGAGAGTTAACCAATAATCTTGAGATTTCACACAAGTAACTTCATGGCCCTCAGTAATTTTAAGAATTGCGTCTGTAAGCTCTATTTCTCCCCTCTCAGAGACATTAATATTAGAAAGAGCATCAAAGATAGTTTCATCAAAAACATAAAGCCCAGCATTAATTAAATTAGATTTAGGATTAGAAGATTTCTCGTGTATATTCTTAAGAATACTGCCCTCGCATTCAAGAAGACCATAATTTTCTGGATCTTTTACTTCTGCAGCTAAAATTGCAAAATTATAAACCACACAAGCTTCAATATCTTTTTCAGAATAAATACAATCACCATTAAGCATCATAAATTTACCCTGTAATAAATCCTTAACCTGCAATAAAGCATGACCTGTTCCTTTTTGCTCTTTTTGTTCTACAAAAGTGAGTTTTAAATCATTAAAAGAATCTCCGAAATATTCCTTGATTTTTTCTTTTTCATGCCCAACAACTAAAATTACCTCGTCAACAAAAGACTTTAGTAAATCCAAGTTATATTCTAAAATAGGTTTATTAGCCACCCTTAACATTGGTTTAGGAAGCTTAGCAGTTAAAGGCATCATTCGTTCGCTTTTTCCTGCACAAAGAATTACGCATTTCATTTTAACACCTATGCCCCAATCTCTTTTTTAATAATTCCCATAAGCTCATTTGCATATTTTGTAATAACCTTTTTATCTTTGCCCTCTATCATTACACGACAACAATTTTGTGTACCTGAATATCTAACTAAAATCCTTCCTTCATCCCCTAATTCAAATTCTATTTCTTTTGCTCTTTTTCTATATTCTTTAATACCTTCAAGATCTTTTTTTTCCTTCACGTCAAAATTAAGTAACACTTGAGGGTATTTAGCCATACATTTTTTTAATTCAGAAAGCTTTTTTTGTGTATGTTTCATGGCTCTCATAATTTGTAATGCAGCAATAACCCCATCACCAGTAGTAATATATTTGGAAAAGATGATGTGCCCAGATTGTTCTCCTCCAAGGCGTGCACCAGTTGACCGCATTTTTTCAATAACGAATTTATCCCCTACTTGAGTAGTTTCAACTTTAATCTTATTTTCTTTCATTGCTTTATAAAAACCAATATTGCTCATAACTGTAACAACAACTTTATCATTAATTAATCTTCCTTTTTCTTTCATATAAATTGCAGATAAAGCCATGATCTCGTCGCCATCAACAACATCACCCTTTTCATCAACCATAATAATTCTATCAGCATCCCCATCTAAAGCAACTCCAAAATCTGCTTTATTCTTTAGGACTTCCTTTTTTAATTTATCTGGGTATAAACTACCACAATCTTTGTTTATGTTTAATCCATCAGGTTTATCACCAATAACAACTACATCTATATCTAACTCTTGAAAAATACGTGGGGCGACCTTATAAGCAGCACCATTTGCACAATCAAGAACAACCTTAAACTGAGACATAGATTGGTTAAGAACTGTGCTTTTACAATATTCAATATATCTTCCCCTAGCATCATCTATCCTATGTGCTTTTCCTACATCAACTATGGAAAAGTTAGAAGCATCTAGCTCATTATTAAGTACTAATCCCTCTATTTTAGTTTCTTCTTTGTTAGGTAATTTATATCCTGAACAGTCAAAGAACTTAATGCCGTTGTCGCCCGCAGGATTGTGTGAAGCAGTGATCATAATACCTGCGTCTGCTCCAAAACTTTTGATAAGGTGAGCAACAGCAGGCGTTGGCAGAGGACCAACTAAATAAACATCCACACCACATGAACAAAGCCCAGAAGTTAAAGCATTCTCATATATATAACCACTAACACGAGTGTCTTTGCCGAGGATTAATTTAGGTTTACCCTTTTTTTTCCCATTTTTATGAATCTCGTTAAGGATTATAGCTGTTGCTTGACCTAATTTAACAGCCACGTCGGCAGTTAAAGGAGAATGATTAATTTTACCACGTATACCGTCTGTTCCGAATAGTTTTCTCGTCATGAATTTCAACCTTTTACATATATAATTTTTCAAAAAATGTGAGCAATTATTTTAAAATATGCTAAATACACATAATTTTATTTATAAATTTAATGCAAAAAGACGTGAACTGTGTAAAATATGTCTGAAAAAGGCAGGAAGTATGTAATTTTAGGCTAATTTTGAGTCTTTTTTTAGTATTTCACAAATAATTGCAAAAAATAGCCAAAAAGAACCCCTCACTTTTCACTAAAAAACATGAAAAAATAGCATAAAATAGGGGGCTAAAACATAAAAAAGAACACAAAAAAAGACACAGAGAGTAATGAGACTAAAAAGTCATAAACAAGACATTATAATGCATTACAATGCATTGCAATGGCCATTACAACGCATTGCAATGCATTGCAATGCCCTAAAAAAAATAAAAGAAAATAGAGAGACAGATAAAGTGAAAAAAATAGAGAAATAAGAGAAAATATAGGGAAAAAGTACAAAAAAGAGAGGTATTTTACATAGTTTATTTTAGACATAAATAAAAACAAACAAAAAGTATATAGTTCAAATAAAAGCATAAATAAAAAATAAAGATTATTCTAAAAAGTACATACAAATAGGCAAAAGAAGGCCAAATAGGCATTATAATGCATTGTAAACATTATCAAAATAACATTGGAAACATTGCCAACATTGGTTGTGAAAAAGAGGAATTTTGGCAATAGAAGGCCTGAAACCCCATTATAATGCATTATAATGCCCCCTGAAAAAACCAAGTATGATTTTTATGTGACACTAATAGAAGAACATAACATAACAAAAAATCATTAACACATAATTCCTTAAGTAAAACAGAAGTAAAGTTAAATATGCTGAAGATTATACATCTTTTTGATTCTTTCTTTGTTTTTTAGATTAAATAGCTTAACACCAGTAGGTAATAGATTTTCTTCAATAAAACCTTTCTTTTTTAAGAAATTCATATTAACACGCACAGTATTTATGCTATGGCCAGTTTTAGCAGATAATTGAGAATAATTAACAGGATCTTGTTCCACAAACAGTATGTTCAATAACTTCTGTTCAGGATTCGTAAGAGGAGTGTGATTATAGACAACTTCCACTTGTTTTTCCACAGGTTGAGAAACCACGTGAGTTTGAACTTTAGACACAGAAGGAGATGCTTTTATTGCAACCCTCTTTTCATGTAGTTTCTTAATTGTACCTAGTTTTTCCATATGGGATTTAAGCTTATCCCCATGTATCTGCGATACTTTTGATAGTTCATTTAAACGAGAATATGCTTCTTTCATATCTTGTTTAACATCTCCTAAATGTTCTTTAATATCGCTCCGGTGAGTAACCATATTAGATTGTAATTCAAGCAATAACTCAGCTTTAAGTTGTTTTCTTAAATCATTAGTGAGGGCATCATCCCTAGAACTAACTTGTTTAAACAAATCCATTAGATGATTGTTGTATTTATCAAACGCAAGTTTCATATTCCCCTCTAATGCGGAAAGACGCTCAGTATGTTGTTTATTAGAAGTATGCAAATGATCAATCCATTTGTGAATATTAGATAAATTAGTATGAACCTTCTCGATACTAGCCTTAGTGCTATATTTGTGCTCATTGTGTGTGTTTTTGACGTCTAAAAAGGCCTTATGTAAGTAATTAACCCATTTATTTTGATTATCTAAATCATTCTTTAGATTAGAAAAAGAAGCAAACAAGTAATTTTTAAAATTGTGAACCTTAGTTGGCTCAGTATTTTTCTTAAATATGCTAAATAAACCCATCTCTTAAACCCCTCTTTCTCCACTCAAAACAATGAACTTGAATTAATCCAATATTAAGTTGAATGACTCCAGTCTTATTTAAACTTTTTTATAATTTCCCCTTAACCCTGGCGTTTTCAGGTTTTTAATGATCTTTGAAGCTATTGTTTTTGTATTATAACGAGTAGAAGTATCCACCAACATACATTTGTGTCCTTTCTCCTCTGCTTCTGTTAAACAAACATCAAAAATCTCACAATCAAGATTTTCTCTCACTTTTTTAGCATTATAACGACGTTTTTTTAATCTTCCTTGCAAAGTTTTAAGTTTACACTTAGTAACAACACACATACCAACAGAATTTTTTGGAAAATAATGACTTAAATGTGAATCAATTATTATTCCTTCTACTGTTTCATTATTAGCTTTCTTAATTAGTTCTAAAACATGTTTATTTAACTTTTTTACGTCGACAATTTTACATTTTCTTTCTTCATCATAAGATTCAAATAACTTCTTCTTTGAAATAATATTTTTATAAGTAATTAATTCATAATTTAGAAATTTACTAAGCTTCTTTGCTAATGTTGTTTTGCCTGTTCCAGGCGTACCAGTAACAACAACAATTTTTGTTTTTTTTGTTTTGGTTTTAACTTTCATTTTAACTCTCACTTTTTGTTAATTATTTAACATAACTCCCTCCCCTGGAATAAACCTTTTGAAACACCTCTACAAAGAGAGATGGAACAATATGGATACCCGCTGCTATAAAAACCCTTGCTAATTCCCTCCCACATTCTTCTTCGGAAGAGAATGATTTAAATCGCATTAATTTTCTGAGAGTATAATTACACAAAAAATCATTATTTAATGCCAATACAATTGGTTTTTTCACGTTTGTAATGTTCAAAAATGACTGTGCAAGCTCTACTTTAATTAAAGTCTCACTTTTAACTTTATTTCCCTTTTTTGGTTTTTTGGGGGTCATATTTGGCAGATACAGCAAGATATTTCTATTCTTCCCTTTGTATATAAATCCCTGTTTAATGAGCTCAAATCTAACTAAATCTTGAATAACCACCCTAGAACTAGATGATTTCATGTAATCTGTTAAATCTTGGTTAAATTCATTATGTATAAATTCCTCAAAAGTGAGGTCTTTAACAGGATTTAGGTAAAAAACACGGCCTAAATAACCTGCGGTCTTCTGCCTAGTGCCCTTCTTAGTCCATTTATTTCTAACTTTATATGCATAAGGTTGTTGTTTTATGTGTTTTATACGGATAAACATAGAATTAGTTAGGCACCATAAGTCGTATATATATTTTGCGGTGTTTTTAACTTAAACCAGTAGTAAAAAAACGCAAAAGAATGGCATTTTACCGACTACAAACAAGTAAAATCAATTAATATTAGTTAATATTGTATGAATATCTTCTTCTTTAAACTTTTTCTTTAGTTTTTCAATAATTTGCTTATCGGAAAGCCCATCTGATTTTAGCTCTAGAATTTGATTTTCTAATTCAATTGTGAGTATTAAATCATCCTCGTCTGAACTTGTTTTTGAAGATGAAGCCTTTGTTTTCTTGGCTTTTGGTAATTTAGCAGGAGAACTTGCTTTCTTTGTTCTTGCCTTAGGATCATTCTCCGCCTCCTCTGCCAATTGTTCTTGATATAGCTCCTCTAGGAATGCATCTTCTCTTGGTTCTTCTTCTTGCTCTTTGGTTACACCTGAATCATTATCTTCTGTTTCAAAATCACCATCAATTAAAGCACCATGTTCCACTTGTTTATGTTTGTCATGCCTGGAATTTTTCTCAACATTAACCTTAACTACTTTTTTATAACTTGGCTTAGAGATAGAAGTATGATGTCTTTGTTTTCTTCTGATTTCTTCTAAACGTTGAAACTGATTAATGGAAATATCTTCGGTGTTTAAACCACCATATTTATATGACGTTTTTTCTACCTCTAAACTTGGTTCGTCTTTATCTTTTAGAATATTCCTTAAAAGAGCATCACCTGCTGCAAAAAGATAATGGGTGGTATAAAAGAATACAACAAAGATCAATAAATAAGCAACTAAAATAACAATTTCAAACAGAAATTCAGATGCCGGGTTACCAAATAATACAACTACATTTAATAATTTGGTTATTAAAAAGTAGGGATTTAAATTAAATAAATAAGACAAGGTTGATCCAAAATATGCGGATGGCAATACTAACCCAGATAAAAAAATCATTAAACTTGAAACCGTAATTGTAACAAATAGATTAATATCTTCTGTAGTAGTCATAATACCTATAAACAAACCCATGAAAATAAACAGAATAAATGCTAGAATAAGAACCATTAATGCTTTTGTGATAATACCAAAAGATAACCCAAATGCAAAGGCAAAACCTAAATAAACCACAATTGAAGCAATTAAGAAAAATACAAACGTTGAAAGAAAAACATCAGATAACAAATGTTTAAATTTATTAGGATTAGAATAAAATTCACTAAGTTTAGGTCTCCTATGATAGAATGTTACTGAAGTAAAGATTAAACAAAGAAACATAAGGAAAAATATGATTATATCTTGAATAAGAATTAAAGATCCGTAATTACGAACTGAAATTTTTTTCAAAGAAATCGGATCTTTAAGATTATTAGTTTTAACAACAGAAACTAAAGAAGAATTAATTTTTGAAAATTGAGTATCGTAAGAACCAACAGAATCTTCATTAATATACACAGAAAGCGTGTCTGTTTGATTATCTACTGTCAAAAAGGCATCTGAAAAACTTAAACAAAAGGATGTTTTTCCAGATTTAATTGAATTAAGACAAGATGTTTTTGTTGGAAACTCATAAAGACCAAGATTATTACTTTTCAAACTAGTGATAAACTTAGCAACCATAGCTTCTTCAGAAGCAGGAAATCCCATTTCATAATCAATTTGATTTGTAGTCCTCATACCAGTTGCCATAACCAACGTTAAAATAATTGGTAAAAATAAAGCAATAAAATAAATTGATTTAGAATGAAAAAGAACTTTAAGGTTTTTCCTAAAACTATCAAAGACATCATCATAATCAAAATCCCTGATTGTTTTAATTACTGATTTTACAGTATATTTACTAAATCTTACAGTATAATGTAACATATCCTTGAAAAAGGATTTTATTGAATCTAGTTCTTTCATTAGTTAATCCCTTATTATACATATTTTTAAAGTTATTGTTTTATTGATCTAATTATCAATACATGAATTCTAAAAGTATTGATAGCAAAAAGTATTTAAAGCTTTACTAACCAAAATAACCTCATAACTGGAAAATTAATTAAAATTGAAAAAGGTGAAAATGTTGTTTAGAAAAATAAGAATTTGGTGGGCACTTAGAAAAGCAAGAAAACTTGAACAAATAAAGATTCCCAATAGGGAATTATTAGTAAACGAGCAGAATCAATTTATTAAAGAAACACAAGAATTAAAACACCTAATAACAAAAAAAGTGAGGCCTGCACCAATTGTGCCTGTAACAACAAAACCTGCTAAAAAGAAACCAGTGAAAAAAGTTGTTAAGAAAATCAAGAAAAAAACTGTTTTAAATAAAGCTAAATCTAAAAATACAAAGAAAAAAGTATTAAAACCCAAAAAAGCACTAAAAAAGAAAAAGCCAATTAAGAAAAAAACAGCCAAAAAAAGGCAAATAAAGAGAAAAGCTAAGAAGAAGAAATAGGAAATCAAAAAATAAGGGTAAAAGAAAAAAGCTTTTAAGAGCCAATGGATTTCTATAAATAATGGCAATATTATGCAGAGATCACTTAATATTAGCAGAAAATAGAGGGTATATTGCATTTAATGATAGGCTTGATTATAGTGCTTTTTCTTTAGATATGAGATTAGAGAAACTATACAAACGAAAAGCCTTAGGAGTTTCACAAAATGAAGAACTTGAAATGTCACAAGAAACATTTATGGATGAAATAATAGAAGAAATTCCCATTGACTCTGAGTTTATATTAGAACCAGACCAAGATTATTTTTGGCAACCCGTAGAAGAAATTTTTCTGAGACAAGGACTAAAAGGAAAAATTACAACAAGAAGTAGTTGGGCAAGATTAGGTATAAGGGTACAATCTGAATCAGATGAATATCTAAAAAAAGTAGACAAAAACACATTAGGTAAGCCCTTATGTACCATTAGAACAACTGGAACAAGGGTAAAATTAAAAAAATTAGATGCGGTTGCACAACTATTTATTGAGAAAAATACAGGGCATCCAACAAGAGAACACATAATAAGTTTTTTAGAACAAGGATCTTTAGTATTAAAAGAAGGTGGAGAAAAAGGAAAACAATTGCGTTTAGAAGATATTGAATTTCATGGTGGGCCTGTTTTAACAATGGACCCACAAGTTTTTGTATATAACGGAGAGATTTTAATCCCTGGTGAAGATAATAAAAATAAATTTGAAAGAGTACAATTAAGTTATTTGAAGGACTTTTACCTACCACCAGATACATTCTTTATTTCTTCTAGTCACGAATATGTTCAAGTTCCAAGTTTTTGTGTAGGAATTGTTACAGAAAGAAATTCGCTTTTTTCTAATGATAGTTTTAAAAAAACAGGACATTCGGCATATTTACCACCACAATTTGCATCACATCCTAATGCACCATACATTGGGCCAGTTGGTGTTTTTGAAGGACAAGTTACATTTGAAAATCAAGTTACAGAACCAACAAAAATAATAGCGGGAATGAAACAATCAGAATTATTATTAGATTTCTTATCTGGACAAATTACTAATGTTGAAGAATTTGGAAAATCACGTTATGATAAGCAAAATGGAGCAACAACAAGTAGATCACATGAAAAAAGATAAAAATTAAACAACATACTTAATCATTTTATAGATTTCTTCTCTCTTAATTGAACAACCATTAAGCTTAATTCCCCATAAAACACCTTCAAGAACAGCCGTATTAAGATCTTTGATTATTTTTCTCTCATCTTCTAACATATATCTTGCTAATAAACCGGTTTTATAAGCAACTACTGCTAGTTCTGTGCTTCTAATCACCTTCAAATGTCCTAACTCCTTTTTTATATAACCTAAATTATCTTGATTAATTGTTATTTTGGTGTGTAATTTTTTTGATAAGGTATGAGCAATGCTATCCGGATCTTCAATTAATTTTCTAGAAGTTCTTTCATCAATTGCTATATTTTTTGAATCAAAATGTAATGCAGTTGCAATTGATTCAATTTCACCAAGATGAACTATTGTTATCCAATTTCCATTTGCTTTAAAGGTTTTATTGATCTTTTCCAATAATTGGGTTGTTAACAACTTAATTTCATCATTAGAAACTAATTTTAATATACCTCTTGAAATATAAGGCAGAATTTGAAGTGCCTCAAACTTATATTTTTTAGTTAATAATGGTTTATTAACTAATTCGTTATAAACACCAGGAGTAATATAAAACTCGCCCCTAAACTGTTTCTTTAATGGATCTAAAAGCCAAAGAAGATTATTAAGAGTAAGGCTTATTACTGGTCCTGCATCAAATATTATTGCTTTCATTTTATTTTTTGTCCTTTAATTTAAACCAAATAATTCATCAATATATTTCAACCGAGATCTTACACTGACTTTTTCAATAATTGATTCAGGAATTTTTGTATGCCCAATGTAACGCATTAATTCCCATTGTGAAATTCCTAAAATTTGAGCTGTTTGCCCTAAAGAAATTCCATGTTCATAAATCTTTGATGCTTTTTTAACATGGGCTTCATCCATAACATGTTGAATATAAAGATCAAGTTTAGAGTCTGATTTTGAGATTCTATTAATTAATTTTTTCATATCGTTTGAATACTTGTTAAGTTGATATTTTTGAAGGTGATGTGTTGCTTTTTGTAACAACGTAGTAATCCTAACATCAATCAAATTTTCCCTTTGAATAATTTTAGATAAAGCAAATACAATAACTGCCGTACTAATAGAATATTCATCTTGAAAAATTGAAGCAGAATGAATAATTTTATTACTAATTTCTCTAAGACTAAGAACATCTTTCTTTTCTAAACTTACAATAACAGCTTTTAAAACAGCAATAATATCCTTTCTTACTTTTTCATTCATCTTAATTATTCAGGGGATTAATCTTTAAAAAATGTTTGTTTTTTTATTATATTTTTTATATTCTATTAAATAGAAAAGTATATATATAACAACAGCATTTGAAAGATTGAAAAATGATAACTATTATGCAGAAATTATTCAAGAGATTTTTTACAGATTTATTCAAGAAGAGAAAAAATCTGAAAATGGGACTATATGGACCACCAAATGGTGGAAAAACTACACTAGCTAATAAAATCTGTGTTGATTGGCTAGGAGAAGAGATGGGGTCTGTATCTAATGTTGCACATGAAACAAGGGAGATACAGATAAAAGAGCAAGTAATCATTAAATCAAATGGAAAAGAACTTGCTTTTAATCTTGTAGATACCCCCGGAATAGCAACAAAGATTGATTATGAAGAATTCCTTAAAGTAGGGATAAAAGAAAAAGAAGCTAAAGCAAGAGCAAGAGAAGCAACAAAAGGTGTTATTGATTCCATTAAATGGTTAGATGATATGGATGTTGTGATTATTGTTTTGGATTCAACAAAAGATCCCTACACACAAGTTAATATTACAATTGTAGGAAATTTACAAGCGCGAGACATTCCTGTGCTTTTAGTAGCAAATAAAATTGATTTAAGAAAATCAGATATTAAAAAAATACAATCAGCATTTCCTCAATACGAGGTTGTGGGAATATCAGCTAAACAAGGCAATAACATGGATGATTTTTATGAAAGCCTGTTTAAGCTAACAAGGTGAGATACAAATGTTAACACTTGAGTTTATGCCATATGATGAAATTGCTCAACTTAGCTCTAACAAAAGAATTTCTAAACTTCTTAGAATTGTAAAAGAAAATAAAATATTATTATTAGAAGGAAGACTAAAAAAAGAAGAAGAAGCAGAATTAATTAAAAGAACCATGGAAGAAATTGATGAAGATTTTAAGGGAATTGAGTTAGGAGTTATTTTTCCAGGTGAAAAAGAATCAGACATGTTAAAAAAACTTAAAGCAAACATGGTTAATTTGTTATTAGGAGATAGAAGAGGATTTACGATTATTGGGCCTGCAACAGTTGTTAAAGAAATAAAACAAGACCCAAACAAAATTCAATTATTTACAAATTCAAAATTTAAATCTTAGAGGATAAAATGCCACATAGATGCGTAAGATGCAGCAAAATACATGATGATGGCAGTGCTCAAATCTTAAAGGGTTGTGATTGTGGATGTAAACTTTTTTTCTTTATAAAAAAATCTGCCCTAGAGAAAAAAGAAGAACCAAAATTAGATTTATCAGAAAAAGAAAAAGATCAAATAGAAAATGATGTATGTGACATCATTGGAATGAACAAAGAAGATTTAGAACATCCGGTTATTCTTGATTTAGAAACAGTTAATATTTTACAACCGGGAAAATTTGAAGTTGATTTAGTAAGATTATTTAATAAAAAAAATCCACTAGTGTACAAACTTGAGGACGGCAAATACATGATTGATCTTGCAGAAAGTTTTAAGCGGGAAAAAGAAAAAAAGGAAGAATGAGTAACATCAAAAAAGGTAAATACAAACATTACAAAGGTAAGTTCTATGACGTTTTAGAAATTGGAAGAGATGCAGACACATTAGAAGAATTTATTGTTTACAAAGCATTATACGAAGACCCAGAGTTTGGTAAAAATGCATTATGGGTTAGAAAAAAAGAAAGTTTTCTTAAACAAAAAATAAAAGAAGGAAAAAAAGTTATAAGATATGAATTTGTTGAAGAATCAAAAGAATAAATTTATATTACAAGTTAAAAATTAAATTATTTCCCACTAATAATTTCAACTACATCCCTGTGCTTTAATTTGTGTTCTTTGCCAACAGTCATCTTTGTTTTAACGTCTATTGCACGAATAAAGTTGTTACCAAAATCACTATGGAGTTTGTAAGCAAAGTCTAAGGCAGTTGTATTTTCAGGCATTAGAAAGCAATCTGGAAGCACGTTACCATCGCTATCTTCTAGTTTATTAACACCACCCGGAAATACTGCAAAATATTTTAATAAATTAAAAATAGATTCATCTAAAACTTGTTGAACTCCCGTGCCATTAAATTTTTTAAGAACATTTTCCCTTATAAATTCTAATGCTTTTGTTTGTTTTTCATTTAATTTATCAGGCATTAAAATTTTAAAATCTGAATCTCCCGGATCATATTCAATTAAATTATGTTTAGCTGCTTCCCTTAATGCTAATTCTGATTCTGCACTGCACGGCACAATAATGTAATCTGGAAATTGATCCTTTATTTTGTTGTAATTTTCATCTGCACCTGGGATATCAACTTTATTTGCAGCTATAATCATAGGTTTAGTTATTCTTCTGAGATGTGTTGCAAGATTCATTAAGTCTTCTTCTGTCCATTTAACAGGATTTTCAGGATCAAGATTTAATTTTTTAATTGCACCCTCTACCATTACCTCTGAAACTTTTAGTCCTGATAATTGCTTTGCTAATGCTCTTGCAACTTTTGATTTTTCTTGTTGAACTTGCCGAGCAAACTTTTCCCAACCTTTTTTTAATATTCCAATGTACCACATATCAATTTCTTTTTCCAAAAATTTAATATCCTCAGCAGGATCATAACTTAATGCTTCAACTGGTTCGCCCTTATCATTTGTTGAACCAGCAATATCAATAACATGAATAAGAACATCAGCTTGTCTTAAATCATCTAAAAATTGGTTACCCATACCTAGACCTTCATGTGCCCCTGGAACTAAGCCAGCAACATCCATCATATCTACTGGCACAAATCTTATACCTTTTGAACAATAACCAAATCTAGGATTACATTGCTTATCAAATTCCTTATCAACACATTCAATCCTAACATAACCAACTGCATGATTTGGTTTAATTGTTGCGAAGGGATAATTAGCAATTTCAACTTCTGCCAAGGTTGCAGCCTTGAAAAAGGTTGATTTCCCAATATTTGGTTTTCCTACAACGCCTATAAACATTTTATGATTAGAAGTAATGAAGGTTATAAATAGTTTATTGTTATTCCCTTATTTTAAGGACAATAACAACATTAAACAACCTTATTTGTAGTTCTCCAATACATCAAAAAATTTATAAACCTAGGTTTAAATAAAAGACATATCATGCCAACTGATATATTTGTTGATAGCTGGGAAGCAAAAGCAACGGACATCGTTCACCTTAATGGGTTCTATGTAGCGCTCCATGATTATTTGTGGTCAGAAGAATATTCTACTGCAAAAGATGAAGCTTTTCCAGAAACTTATTATTATGAAACAAGAACCCAACAAGGTGGAAAAGAAGTATGGGTTTGGTGGAGACCAATTTCAAACAAAAGAGGAACTAAAAACAACTTCTATCAGAGATTTTTTAATATAGAAGTCCATGGTGTTGGAGTTAGAGATGCAGAAATTATGCGTGATAACAAAAAATGGAAAGTACAGATGGGTAAAGTTGAGGTACTAACCAAGGTATATTTAAGAATTGATCCAGAAAACAAATGGCAGAAAAACTGGTTCTTAAAGATGATATTTGAATGGTTCTGGAAAAGAATGTATAGAAAACACATGGAAATGCATAAAAAAGAACTACTAAAGGATTCGTATAAATTCAGAGAAACAGTTAAAAGATTATTAGAATTAAATACTTTTGCGGTTCCTCAAAGACCATTTGCACCTGCAAAAGCATTTGGAAGCCCTTTTGAATATCAATAAACCAATACTTCTTAGTGTTTAAAACAGATATAATTAGTAAAAAACTTTATAAATAAACTAGGTTTCTTTTGGACAATAGGCTATGTGTGTAAAGCATTGTATTAATGCCCCTGTAGCATAGTATCTGTTCCGGCGAACCTTAATTAAGCTTCACCAAGATCATGCGGGTTACACTTCGTTAACCCACATTGGATACCAGGGTTATAGGTAAACATTGCAAAAAAAAAAACATTATACTAATGCCCCTGTAGCATAGTAGCTATTGCGGCAGATTTGTAATCTGCAGGTCATGGGTGCAAGTCCCATCAGGGGCTTTTCATTATTTTTTATTGTTAACATATTCTTCTATTTTTGAATGTTGATACATGGCTTTTACTTCAAATGGTCTTGTTTCCCCACCTATTGCCGAGCCCTTATTATGAATAACAAGCGCTATTTTTTCTCCTTCTGTTTCTATTAATCTTGAGATATCACTATTAACAGCATTAATAAAACAATATTTGAACTTTTTTGATCTGTTAAATCTTTGTAAAAAAAATTCTCCATGATGATATTCTGTTCTGCTCATGTAATATCCTGATTCACCATCCCATTCTTCTTTTTCCTCAACATCTACCCATTTGTTTACATTTCTAACTACAATGTTATCAATAAATCGATAGTGATCAATTAATCCAATCTTATCCTCTGTAATTTCACTTGGAAGACTCAAAGGAATTATTGGTTTTCCTAATTTTTCTTCAACAACTGTTTGTTCTTTTGAAATTGCACAATTCAAATAAAAAAAACCTTGATGGGGTTTAAAATCAGGATCAGAAAGTTGTTGTAAATATTGTTTTCTTACACCTAAATTCATAACTACGTTTGCTGTACCTCCAAGACCCATAAAGCCACCACCAATTGTCAACAAACTCCACCAAAAACTAAACTCACCACCATCAACCATTTTGTATAAAGAAAGTGCAGTGCCCGCTACCCCAATCCCGGTCATTAATGAATACCCTAAGATTTCACTTCTTAGATAGCGTCTTCTAAAAGATTCATCTACATTACTTCTTTCTGCAAGTATTTCCAAGGTTGGTTCAGATGATTTAATTAACTGTGCGATATCTCCCATTAAGTTCACCAATAGTAAGTAAGAGTTTAATTATCATAAATCCTTTGTTATAAAATTTTACTAAAAACATGAAATAAAGGTAGAAAATGAAGAAATGGTGGAAAACTCAGGTAAAAACCATTTTGTCTATAAATTATAATTATTATTATATTATATATAATACGCTGAATTTTTGCTAACAAAAAGCTTAAATATAACTTATCTAACTTCTAGAATCATGGTTCAAAGAACATTAACAGGAAATAACACTAATTCTAGTGCAAAATCCGCAGATAAAAATGTGCCAAAAGTAGAAAAAGGCACTACAAAAGCACATGAAATGGCTGCAAAACAACGAGATATTGGTGTTGCAGAGTTTTTTGCTAAAAATAGGCATTTATTAGGCTTTGATAATAAAAGAAAGTCTTTATTGACAACAATTAAAGAAGCTGTTGATAATAGTTTAGATGCATGCGAAGAAGCAGGAATTCTACCAGAGATAAATGTTGAAATTATTGATATGGGTAATGATAGATTTAGGGTCATTGTAGAGGATAATGGTCCCGGAATTCTAAAATCGCAAATTCCAAAAATATTTGCAAAATTATTGTATGGGAGCAAATTTCATAGACTAAAAATGAGCAGAGGGCAGCAAGGGATTGGTATTTCTGCAAGTGTAATGTATGGACAATTAACAACAGGAAAACCAGCTAAAATAATAAGTAAAATCAAGAAAGATTTACCTGCTAATTATTATGAATTGCATATAGATACACAAAAAAATAAACCAGAAATTGTTAAAGAAGCAACTTTAGATTGGGAAAAAGACCAAGGTACGAGGATTGAATTAGATCTAGAAGGTAGTTATCAAAAAGGTTCACAAAGTGTTGATCAATATTTAAAACAAACTGCAATTGCTAATCCACACGTTACAATTATTTATACAACACCAAAAGCAGAGCAAGTAATATTTCCAAGAGCAACTGAAAATTTACCAAAAGAAACGGCTGAAATTAAACCACACCCGTATGGTGTTGAATTAGGTGTTTTAATTAGAATGTTAAAATTAACACCATCAAAAACATTACAACAGTTTTTTACACAGGAATTTTCAAGAGTTGGTAATGGAACGGCAAAGCAAATTTGTGAAAACGCAAGAATACCACCAAATACAAAACCAAGAAAAGTTTCAAGAGAAATGGCTGATAAACTAATCCAAAGTATTAAAGAAACCAAGATTATTTCGCCACCAAGTGATTGTATTGCACCAATTGGTGAAGAAGAATTAGAAAAAGGATTAAAAAAAGAAATTAATGCTGAGTTTTATTGTAGTATTACAAGACCACCAAATGTTTATAGAGGAAATCCATTTTTAATAGAAGCAGCAATTGCTTATGGTGGAGAACAACAAAAAGAAGGATCAATTAATATTTACAGATATGCAAATAGAGTTCCCTTATTATTTCAACAAGGAGCTTGTGCTGCAACAAAATCCGCACAACAAACTAATTGGAGAGGTTATGGTTTAAGCCAAAGTAGTGGTGCGCTTCCACAAGGCCCAATTACCATTGCCATACATATGGCGTCTGTATGGGTGCCATTCACATCTGAAAGTAAAGAAGCAATTGCTCATTACCCAGAAATTATCAAAGAGATTAAACTAGCAATTCAAGAGTGTGGTAGAAAACTAGGAAGTTATCTAGCAAAAAAGAAAAGAATTGGTGATGAGTTTAAGAAAAGAAGTTTTATTGAAATTTATATCCCTCATGTTGCTGAAGCATTAAAAGATTTAATTGGGATAAGTGAAAAAGAAATTGAACAAGTAGAACTAAATTTACAAGAGGCTCTTGAAAAGAAAAGAGGGGCAATTGAAAAAGTTGGTTTTGATAAAGGAAAAAATATCGAATATGATGAAGAATTTGCAAAAATAGGAAAAGAAGTTATTAAAGAAGCAAAAGAAGAAATAGATGCATTAAAAGGTAAAAAAGTAGATGAAGAAAAGGAGTTAAAAAAATAAAATGACAAACGTAGTCAAAGATATCAAAGAGATCTCAAAAGGAATTTATAATATGATTATTAAGAAAAAATTACCTTCCTTAGTCATGCCTATAAGAAGTCTACAAAATGTAAGTTATAGTCCAAAAAGTGGTTATTTTGAAATGTTAGGTAAGATGAAAGAAAGAACTTTAGCGGCTTCAACAATAAAAACATTTGCTCAAAGCCTGAAAATGATGGGATTAAGCAAAGAATTAATTGGAAGTAATGATTTAGCAACCAAAAGAGAAGCATATTATGTTAGCAAAAATTGGGGAGAAGCTAGATTTAATGAACAAAGTGAATCAGATAATGTTATGGATGATGTAGAAGCAATGTTAATGGTAAATAGAGAACAAATTGGTTTTGTGCCAGAGGAAAAAGGAGGAGACATTGCAGGACAATTAATTGTTATTGATAAAGATCAAGAAACAGGAAAAGAAATTAAAATTGATTGTACTAAATTTGGTTCTGGAGCATACTCAATTCCAAGTTCTGTTGAGGAATTAAAATTTGATACTAAAGCTAAGTTTGTATTAGCAATTGAAACAGCAGGTATGTTTCAAAGATTAGCAAAGCATAAATTTTGGAAAAAACAAAATTGTATTCTAATTAGTATGGGTGGAGTTCCTACCAGAGCTTGTAGAAGATTTATTAGAAGATTAAGTGATAGTAAAAAATTACCCGTATTTGTATTTACAGATGGAGACCCATACGGATATGGTTCAATCTACAGAACATTAAAAGTAGGTAGTGGTAATGCTGCACATATTAACAAATACTTTTGTGTTCCAAATGCTAAATTTATTGGTGTAACACCACAAGATATTATTGATTATAAACTACCATCACATCCCTTGAAAGATGTTGATCTTAAAAAAATTAAAGATTTAATTAAAAACGATCCTTTTGTTAAACATCATAAACCATGGCAAAAAGCATTACAAGAAATGGCAAAGATGAAGAAAAGAGCAGAACAGCAAGCATTAGCTAAATGGGGACTTAATTTCGTTATTGAGAAATATCTACCTGATAAGTTAAAAGATCAAAAGACATGGTTACCTTAAGTTAAAAATAGTAAAAATTAAAAAAAAGATTTCTTATTAAATAATTATCTTTTATCGGTCATTTTAATTATGTGCCAGCCAAACTGTGTCTTTACTGGTTGACTAACTTCACCTTTCTTTAGGTTAAATGCAGCTAATTCAAATTCTCTAACCATTTGTTGCCTTCCAAAAAAGCCCAGATCACCACCTTTTTTGCTGCTAGGGCATTGTGATCTTTCTTGTGCCATTTCTTCAAAAGATTTGCCATTCTCAATCATTTCTAAAATTTGTTTAGCTTCTTCTTCTGTTTTAACTAATATATGTGATGCTCTTATTTGTGCCATGTTTTCACCTTTATTTGTTAGATTCAACTACTTGTTCTTTAGTTTCATCTTTGTTTTTTTTGTCATTATCTATATCTGTTTTAATGTTTGATTTTTTTTTACTAACATCTTCATCTTTTTTATTACTTTCTGTTTCTGCAATTGGATTCTTATTTTTTTCCATCTCCTTCTTTTTAGCCCTATGTTTTCTTCGCATTTCTTTTTGTTCTTCTGTTAAAGGATCTCTTTTGCCTTTGTTTGCTTCTTTATTTGCAATAAAGGACTTCGTTTTAGCATATTGTACCGGATTCTTGATCTTCCTACAAAGACCATCGGGAGAACAAAGATTTATTTCTTGATATGCTTGCATACAATTAGGTGGTAAAATTGTTTCTTTTCTTTGCTGTTTCCTATATCTTAACTGAGAATTAATAATAACTTCTTTTAATGGATCTGGATTCTTAGTATTCCATTCCCTTACAATCTGATCAATTGTTTCATGGTTGTAACCGCAACATTCTAAAAAATTAAGCAATGCAAATAAAAATCGCTTCCTACCATCATCAACCCCATTTAACCCTTTAATTAAACAAGGAGGAAACATTGACATTGGAATTGCTTCTTCAGGAACCTCATATTCCTTGTTTAGTTTGATTTTTTCTTGTTCAATCATTGGTTTATAATCAAATGCTTCAACAATTATACGTGATGCCTCTCCTTCTTTTGTGTTCGTTATATCAAGAAATTGAAGATTAGGGATTACAGTAGAAGGTGTCGCATGTTCTTTTTCAAAGTCCATAACTGTTTCAGGATCAATAACTACACTACATAATGCAGACTTCTCATGCAAAGAAAATGGCATCCTATACATGTGCCTAGATGAAATAAGTAATGTATCGATATCTAAAACTAAAGACGAATTAAATTTTTCTTCAAACTCTTTAGAACTACACCTGTAACATCTTCTTGATTCATGCGGCTTTATTTTCTCCATAAATTCTTTGCAATTTTCACATTGCTTATATTTAGAATCAGCTTCTGCCTTTGCTTGACAAGATGGACAAATAAAGTATACTTTAGTTTTAATCTCTCTTGGTTCTGCCCCACAAGCTTTACAAAAGGTCTTAAATAGCTCTTTTTCATCCACATTTAACATTTCTGCAATTTGTTGATTAGATTTATCTTTTGTTATTTCTTTTAATAATAAGGGTTCAATTTTATCTTTTAAGTATAAAGCAATTCTTTTAGGTGCTTCCGGAAATAACAATCTTGTTTCAGTTGGCTTTCCTTGTAAAGGTAGTGTTTTAGGAAAAGCTTCAAATGGAACACCAATATGAAATCCTTTGCTACCTGAGAATTTAACAGTAATGGATGTAATGCCATGGCTTTTTAGCTGATCAATAAGTAATTTAGTAATAAGTTTACTGTAATACCAATATTTGCAATCAATATCCAAGACTAAATCCCAACCACTTCTTAACTCATCAAGATCTTTCTTACTTAACTCTGGCCTTAGGGCAACAACATTATTCCAATGCTCTTCACTTACATGAAAACTTGTTGCACCTTGTTTTGCTAGTTCTATGATTTCATTAGTATAACTTAAAGTATCTGGTCTTTTACCAAAACCATCCCCAAACCTAGTAGCAACTTCTCTATTTTGAGAACTAGCTAACATTGCTTGTTGAATGTCAAGCCTTTTGTAATGTTTGAGTGTAATTGATTTTGTTAACATTTTATTGTTTTTTTAATAGTATGATATCTTAAGAAAATTCAAGATAACTGAATTTTTCCTTGATTAAATCATTTAATCGTATTTTACCCCTTAAATTAGTAATATTAATAAATGTCAAGAACCACTAATCAACAAGAGGTAGCATGAAATAAAAATCACCTATAATTATGATTACTGGTGGTTCTTGAACACGCAAAAATTCCATAAATGGATTAATGGTTTTATGTAATATACCTTTAGTCAATAGAAAAAGGGAATTTTAAGCGTTTAAAAGGTTTGCTGTTTAAGTATGGAAAATAGTATGGAAAACAATAAGGCAAATAGTACAGAAGAGAGTAGTGAAAAAGGGGATTGGAGAGATAAGATTAAAACTCCGCATGTATCAGTAGATATCATAATTAGACACAAAGGAGGCATTGTTTTGGTTAAAAGAAAATATCCTCCTTATGGTTGGAGTTTGCCTGGTGGTTTTATAGATTATGGAGAAAGTGCAGAAAACGCGGCAATAAGAGAAGCAAAAGAAGAAACTAATCTTGATATTGAAATTGTTAAACAATTGAAAGCATATTCTGATCCAAAAAGAGATAATAGACTTCATTGCATAAGTATCACTTTTGTTGCTGAAGGAAAAGGAAATCTAAAAGCAGGAGATGATGCAAAAGAAGCAAAAATAGTTATGGAAAATGAAATTCCAATGCTATGCTTTGATCATAATAAAATATTGATGGATTACTTTAATGACCCTTATTTTGAACTTCACTGAAATAGATTAAATCAAATTACCAGAAAATTTATGCATTGCAATGGCCATTGCAATGTCGACGACAAATAAGGCATTATAATGCCCATTGCAACGGGGTTTAAAGGTGAAATCATGAAAAAAATTGAATCATTAATTGATTGGATTGGAGAAGTTGTTAAGTCCAAAAAAGTCATAATAGTTGAGGGACCATATGACAAAAAAGCATTAGAGAACATAGGTGTAACAAACAAAATAGTTGTCATAAATGATGGCAAAGGATTGTTTGAAACTGTTGAAAAGATTGTAGGAATTGTTAATGCATTTCAAGAAAACTCAGGAAAAAATGCAGGCAAAAAGGAGATAATCATATTAACAGATTTTGATAAAAAAGGAAAAGAACTATATGAAAAAATGAAAAAAGACCTTATTAGAGAAGGTATAAAAATAGACACAGAATTTAAAGAATGGCTAAGAAGAAGAACAAAGATTAGCCATATTGAAGGATTAGATACCTATGTTGAACATGATGGATATGTAAGAAATTAAGAAGTTAAATTAGAAGAATTAAAACAAAATCAGTTATCTCTTACTTTAACCATAAAAGGATACTTTCTTTTATGTTCGTTCTTTCTAACTCTTTCAACTACATCTTTTGATAATTGCCTGTTAATTAATTGCTGATCTAATTTTTCATATGTGATACCTAATTCTTGTTCATCTGTTTGGCCTTCAATAAGCTCAGCAGTTGGAACTTTAGTGATTATGTTTTCTGGAATTTTAAGATGTTTAGAAAGTGCAAAAACTTCTGTTTTGTAAAGATCACCTATGACAAAAAGATCACAAGCAAGATCCCCATATTTAGTACCATAACCAACCATTACTTCAGATTTATTAGCAGTCCCAATAACTAAAGCATTAAAAGTATTAGCATAACTGAAAAGTATATTTGCCCTAATCCTTGGTTTAAGATTAGTTTTGGCAAGTTCATTTATTGGAATGTTTAAATCATAACTATCCAGCATTTTGTTAATTGGTTGTAACAAATATTTGATATCTTCTTTTTCTGCAAATTCCCTAGCATCATCAATATTTTGTTGTTTTGATAACCCTATTTCAGGCATTAACACACCAATTACATTTTCTTTACCTAATGCCAAAATGCATAATTTTGCAGCCAATGTACTATCAATACCACCGCTTAATCCTATTACTGCCTTTGTGATGTTTGATTTATTAAAATAATCTTGGATTTGAGATACAATCTTTTTCGTAATTTCTTCATGATTCATTTTAGATTTTTCTCCATTTTCTTCAAGTATAATTTAAGCTTTATTTTAATTTTGGATTTTAGTTCTTGATCTAAAGTTAATTCTTCAACTGCCATATCCCAATCTATTTTTGGAAGTTTTGTTAAGGTGCCCCTCATTGTTCTTCTTGCCTTTTGACATTCTTTTTCAATTTCATATGCTGATTCTTTGCCAAAAACCTTTAATGCAGGATATTTACTAATGGAATTTGCACCTGCATCTAACAAATAAGAAACTCTGTTAACCCGATCTTCCCAAATACCCATTTGAATATCAATTTTAGGACATTCTATCCTAGTTTTAGCAATCCACCATGCCTGATATTGTTTTGTTGGTGGTTCAGAATCTTCAAAAGATGTATCTTTATGTGGGTTTAAGCCATAAAAATGAATTTTGGAAATATTATGTTTTTCAATCATTTCTTTCAAAGCAGGAAAATCATCTTCAGTTTCTCCTAAACCTAGAATAATTGTAATTGCATTGTCCATACCTAATTTAGTTGATTCTTGAAACATTTCTAAATATGGTTCAATTGGTTTAGATGGACATACAAAATCATGAACTTTTTTGTTAACTGTTTCAATACTACCAACAACCCCCTTAACATAAGGTTGAAGTTGCTTTAACTCTTCTTTCTTTAATGGCCCAATATTAATCCAAATTTTCTCACCTAAAACAATATGAATTTTTTTAACTAATTCAACAAAATCATCAGAATCATATGCTCCCTTTCCACCTGAAAGAAAACCAAAATCCCATTTCAAATGTTTGATAAGTAATGTTTCAGCAAGCAAACTTTCAGTTGTTCTTCTTCCTTTTTGCTTAAATTCTTGATCCTTTGGCTGGGTTGACATATAACAAAATTTACAATCTCGAATATCACAATACCAACTAAAGAATATCGCCCTTTCAAAGTTAGTTACAGCTGGAAAATTATCTAGATAAACCTTATTTGCTTGTTTCATTAATTGTGGTAAATCATCTAATTTAGATTGCATTATCCTAAGAAAAGATGTTGGGTTTATAAAGGTTTAAGAAAAGAAGCCCCTGGTGAGACTTGAACTCACGACCTGTTGATTTCTTATTGCAAATCTCTGGTTGCATATACGAGTCAACCGCAATAGCGACTATGCTACAGGGGCATAAAATAAAGAAGAAGGAAGTTGTATAAAAATCTAATTATATAGTTCTTAGTTGGAAGTATTAAGTAAGAAGTGGGTTTGTAGTAGATTAGTTCTTAGTTTACCAACAACTGATAATTACTTATATATAACCAACTTCAAACTTAGAACTTATTACTTAAAACTAATTATTTAACTCATTGCTTCTAATATCTTTGTTTTATCGCTTTTATACCTAGATTCACACTCAAAACAAACTAGTCTTTTCTTATTTTTCTCATCATAGACATAAGTACCTAAAGGCTTGTTTAGAAAGGTTTCACCAACTTTTTTCTTACAAATGTCACATTTCATACCCCTAAATAACGGCACAACCTTTATATATATTTCCCTTTTATCTTGGGATTATGGTTAGAATAGCAATCATCAAGAAAGATAAATGTAATTCAAGTGAATGCGGGGATTTTTTGTGTAAAAGGGTCTGCCCAGTAAACAGACAAGATAAAGAATGTATAATTACAGGGTCAACTGGAAAAGCACAAATTACTGAAGAACTTTGCATAGGTTGTGGTATTTGTACGGCTAAATGTCCTTTTGATGCTATTGATATTATTAATCTGCCTGAATCACTAAAAGAATTACCAATTCATAGGTTTGGAGAAAATGGTTTTGCATTATATTCACTACCAACACCAATCATGGGCAAAGTTGTTGGAATTATTGGAAGAAACGGAATTGGAAAATCAACTGCAATAAAAATATTAGCTGGTGTTTTAAAACCAAACTTAGGTAAAATCTCAGAAAAAGATAATAATGAATCTAATAAAACAAAAGATAAATCTGCAACTTATGAAGAAATGATCTCATTCTTTAAAGGAACTGAAACACAATCTTTTTTTGAAAAAGTAAAGGCAGGAGAAATAACAATTAGCTATAAACCACAAAATGTAGATCTTATTCCTAAAACTGCAAAAGGAAAAGTTGGAGAATTGCTAAAAAAGGCAGACCAACTAAACAAGATGGATGAGATTGTTGAATTATTTGAATTAGGAAAAATTTTAGATAGTGACATAAAAGATATTTCTGGTGGAGAATTACAGAGAGTAGCGATTGCAGCAACAATTATTAAAAAAGCAAATTTATATGTGTTTGATGAACCAACTTCTTATTTAGATATAAAACAACGTCTGAAAGTTTCTAAGTACATAAGAGAAATGGCAGATGAAAACACAGCTGTTTTAGTTATTGAACATGATCTTATTGCATTAGATTATATGACTGATACAATCCACATAATGTATGGTAAACAAGGTGGGTTTGGAGTAGTAGCATTACCAAGAGCTACAAAAAATGGAATTAATACTTATCTAGAAGGATATCTTAGAGATGAAAATGTTAGATTTAGAGATAAAAAAATAGAGTTTGAAATTAAAAGCCCAGTAGAGAAAAAAGAAGGTACAAAATTAACAGAGTGGCCAAAACTAAGTAAAAAGTTTGGAAAATTTCAACTTGAAAGTAATGGTGGAATAATTTATAGAAAAGAAATAATAGGAATTGTTGGAGAAAATGGAATTGGTAAAACTAGTTTTGTTAAATTATTAGCGGGCGTTAAAAAACCAGACAATTGTAGGGTGGATCTTAATGTCAAAGTAAGTTATAAGCCACAGTATCTAAACTCAGATTCAACAGAATTAGTAATGGTTGTATTGGCGAATGCATTAAAAAAACACAAGAGCGATGTTATTAAGCCCTTAGAGATTGAACCATTGTTAGAAAAACAAATTAATCAATTATCAGGTGGCGAATTACAAAGAGTAGCAATTGCAGAAGCACTTTCAAAAGATTGTAATCTTGTATTACTAGATGAGCCAAGTGCATATTTAGATGTAGAACAGAGATTGGTGTTATCTAAAATAGTATCTAATCTTGCTTATTTAAGAGGAATTAGTATTTTAGTTGTTGATCATGACTTATTATTCTTAGATTATTTAAGTGAAAAATTAATGGTGTTTGAAGGAGAACCAGCTGTTAAAGGTTTGGCAACAGGGCCATTTATCATGGAAGAAGGTATGAATAAATTATTGAAAGAAGTTAATATTACAATGAGAAGAGATGAGTTTTCAGGAAGACCAAGGATAAATAAAGAAAATTCAGTAAAAGATAGAGAACAAAAAAATAAAGGAAGATATTATTATTCATAAAATTGTATTTGATTAAAAGTCATAACAATTAAAACTTAAAAAAGATGGAAAAAAGAGATTTGATAACATTACTTATTTTGATTTTTGTACTTTCTAATCTTATTTTTCTTTTTAGTTATAAATCTGTTCTATATAATAAGAATTTTTATGAAAAGCAGTTTAATAAACAAGGTGTTTATGCAGAGTATAACAAAACCTTTGTTAATGATGAACACGATGGAATTATGAAATTTTTATTAACAAAAAAATCTTCAACAGGATCTGAAAGTTTATCCCAACAGGACATATTGCATCTTAATGATGTTAAAAAAATACTTAGAAGTGTAAACTACTACTCTTATTTTATTGTGGGAATTATTGGTTTGTTGTTTTTATATTTGCATTATATACACAAGAGAATAATTGATAAATTTTTAGCAAAAGCTGTTTGGATAAGCGGGATTATTAATGCAACAATGATATTGATATTATATTTGTTCAGTAGAAACTTTGATTGGTTTTTTATTAAGTTTCATAAGATATTATTTTCTAATGATTTGTGGTTAATGGATCCAAAAACTAATTTACTAGTTAATTTATATCCTGATCTATTTTGGCAGGAAATGTTTATGAGGATTATAGTTATTACTTTAATTGTTTCAGCTGTCTTTGTGGTTGTTGGAATAATTGGAGAGAAGGTAATTAAAAAACATAATATGCAAAAAAAGAACCATAACATTTAAATACAAATAACACAAGATATTGTATAACAATAACACAAGGGGTCGAATATATTGAAATGTCCATTTTGTCAATGTCAAGAAACAAAAGTTGTTGATAAAAGAGAAACAGAAGAATTCTTAGTTACTAGAAGAAGAAGAGAATGTTTAAAATGTGGCAAAAGATTTACAACTTATGAAAGGGTTGAGATGAGCAATATATTAATTCTAAAAAAAGATAATAGAAGAGAACAATTTGATAAAGAAAAAGTCAAAAAAGGAATTATGAGAGCATGTGAAAAAAGAAAAGTTTCAATGAGCGAGATAGAGGAGATTTCTGATTATATTGAACAACGTCTTAAAAATATGAAAACTACTGAAATAAAAAGTAAAGTTATTGGTGAATTAATTATGCGAAAACTTAAAAAGTTAGATAAAGTCGCATACATTAGATTTGCTTCTGTTTACAAAGATTTCGAAGACATTGATAACTTTAAAGAAGTTATTGAGAATTTACGAACAAAGAATAAAAAATAATTAAATAAACTATTCTAAGAAGAGATTAAAATGAAAATCAAGGATCATAAAAAATTTGAAAACATAAAGATTATTTCTTTTGATCTTGATGGAACATTAGTAGATAAAAACACATTTGATAAAATCTTTTGGCATAAAGTATTGCCAGAGTTATATGCAAAAAAACATAAGATTTCAATAAAAAAAGCAGAAGAACTTGTAACAAAAGAATATTATAAAGCACCACAATCACACCCCAATTGGTATAGACCAAAACATTGGTTTAAATTCTTTGATTTAAAAGAAGATCATGAACAAGTTTTAGAAGGAATGAAAGAAAAGATAAAAGTTTACAAAGACGTCATTCCAACATTAAAAAAACTTCACAAAAAACAGAAAATGATTGTAATTACACATTCAACAAGAGATTTTCTTAAATTTAAAATGGAAGTTGAAAATTTAAAACAATATTTTGATAAGATTATTTCCACCACAGATGATTTAGAAGCAATTAAGAAAGATGAAAAAATCTATAAACTAATTCTAAAAAAATTAAAAATTAAACCAGAAGAAATGTTGCATGTTGGTGATAACAAAGTATTTGATTTTGAAGTACCAAGAAAAATAGGAATTAATGCATTATTTGTGGATAGAAGTGAAAAAACAAAAGGAAAATTTGTAATAAAAAGTTTAGAGCAAGTTATGAATTTTATTTAATTTAGAAAGCATGATTTTGAAAAAAAAGCATAAAAATTATTCTAATTTAGATTCTGTTTTATGAATGGCAATTGGTGACTCACCACCATGCCAAGTAAGTCTTGGTCTTATTCTTAAAGGATACATTCGTTCATTTGTATCATCAAAAATAATTGCAGAACCTTTTGCCCCTGGCAATTTATCTAATTCTCCAGTTAATCCTTCACGCATATAACTCTGCATTAACATTCCTAGTGCTTCAACATCTAATTTTGCTGTAATTCTATGACTGATTACTGTATCTGCTTGTGTCATAACATCAGTATGGATTTTCCCTGGTTGTTGTGTTGCTAGGATGAGAGAAATTCCTGGTTGACGACCTTCTCTTAAAATTGTAATGAGTGCATCTGTTGCTGCTGTTTTTCCATCATGGGGTAAAAATTCATGTGCTTCATCAATAACTAACCACACTAAAGGCATTTCTTGTTTTGTTGTACTTTCTTCACCAAAAGAATGGATAGATGAATGAACTTGTTGATATTCTTCATCTTTTCTTGCCACCATTCTTTGAATAAATAGTTTTTGTGAAATTAAACCAATAACAAGATTTTTTATTTCCCATCCATTGGAGGCGGTTGCATAACAACTAACATCTAAAATAGTAACTTGGCCACCTTTGGCAAGGTCATGCAACGAGGTACCTTTCTCATCAAACAGCCCCCATGATTCAGTATTCAAAAAACGATTTTCAACTGCATCCCTGACTGCTTGCTCTGATCTATCATCTGAACGTACTTTTTTAATAATATCTTCAATAGAATATTCTGGTTTTTCTTTTTTTAGAGTATTTATAATTCGTTCAATTAAAACACCAATAGGATCTGTTTTAGAAACACCAAAGGTTAGGCTCCAATCTGTTGAATCTAGCTCATTTGGTTTAATTGAAAATGGTGCATCAGTTGGAATTCCTTGCTTAAGAAATTTATTATGAAAACCAGCAGGAGTATAAATTTTTACATCTAATGCTTTAGGCCTCATCCCCCATTGTTTAAGTAATAGTTCATCTTTTTTATTGGGATATTTCATTGTCCAATAAACACCCATTGTGTCAAGCATAACAATAGAAATATTTTGCTTTACTTCGTCTGGAAGATCAGCAACACCTTCAGCAATTACACCCATTGTATAAGATTTTCCAGAACCTCTTTTCCCACAAATAAAAACAACATGGCTTCTTGTGACATCAAGATAAACGGGGTTACTAAGAGATGTAGTTCTACCCATTTGAACATAATGTTTACCCAGAAGAATAACACCTTTTGAACCAAACTTTTTTTTGTCTGCTTCATCCCTACCTATTACTATATCATACATATTAAATTATCATTAGGTAATGAATTTATATATTTTGTTGAAAATTGTAATTTATATGATAATTAATAGATAAAACTTACAATAATATTAAGAATAAAATTAAAAATTAGTTTAATTATTATTCGAAACTTTTATATAGATCCATAAATAGAATTAATATATAAATGAAGAGAAAAAAGAGATGGATTAAATTAGAGGTATTGATGGCAATAGCTTTTGCATTTATTTCTATTTATGGTGTTTATGTATTTGGAGATGTTGGTGTATTTTCTCAATCAGAGGAAAATGTAAGTTTGTGTAATGTTCAAGGTTATGTTTTTGATGAGTACGGGGGTGCAGTTGCAAATGCAACAAGTGTTAATTGTAGTATTTTTAGAAATAATAACTTTAATTCCACATATACAACCGAAACAGGGGCCGGATTCCCGCCTAACTTTAACCACAGCTATAGGTGTACAATGGTTTGTAGTAATGTTTTAAGTGATAGCCTTAATATTCTTGGATTTAATAATACCGGAAATGGAACTTCTACAGTTACAATGAACAGTGCAACAACAAACCTTAATATTACATTTACAGACTTTGAAGTCCCGTTAATAACAGGAATTACAGGGAATATATCTGCAAATGTGGGAGAAACAATAACAATTGAAGTTAATGCAACAGATAATGTTGGAATAATTGGTGGAAACATCACATTAGGTAATGGTTCTGTAATTGCATTAGTTGCAGATGCCGGCAATACATATAATGCAAGCATTGAAATTTCATTAAATAATACCTTAACAATAAATTATACTGCGGCAGTATATGATAATGCAAATAATAACAAAACAGATGGAACATATTATATCACAATTACCGACAATATAAGTCCAACAGCAAATGCAAATGTTAACCAAACAAGTGTTGATCAAAATGTGAATATTCAATTTAATGCCTCAACATCAACTGATAATGTAGGAATTACTGCCTATTATTGGGACTTTAATGATGATTCTACAATAAACACAAGTGCTGAACCTTTACATCAGTTTTCAGGAGAAGGAACATACACGGTTCAATTAACAGTAAGTGATGCGGCAGGAAATAATAATACTGATACAGTTACTGTAAATGTTAGAGATTCAATTGCACCATTTGTTATAATTAATTCACCTGCAAACGGTACAATTAACATTTCTCTAAAAACAGAAGTTAATCTTAGTTTTAATGAATTTATTTTGTTATCTACATTAAATCAGAATAGTGTAGACATAAGAGACGTAAATGGAAATAAAGTTTATGGTAATGTTAGTTTTGATACCACACTTAACAAAACAATTTTTGATCCATATGTTCTCTTGAAAGAAAACACATTATACATTGTTAATGTTACAACTGCCGTTCTTGATAACTCTACAAACCCCGTTGCAACCAGCCATATATTTAATTTCACAACAAAATTAAGAGATACTGATAATGATGGAATTCCGGATAATGAAGAAGTAGATGATGATAATGACGGCATAGTAGATGCAAGTGATAAACTTCTTGGGGATGCCACAGACATTAAAGCAGAACTTTCAACAATAAATGTTAGTGTGGGCGGTAGTTATGATCTTGCTCAAGAATTTAGTTCAACAAGTAATGTAAAAATAGAAAATGGTAGTTCCCCATTAATTTCATTTTCAATGGATTTTTCTTCTGCATCCTTAGATCTAACAAACATCAGCATATATGAATCAGAAAATCAAAGTGTTGGCGAAATAATGGTTCATGGTTTAGATCTTAGTGGAGGAACAAAAACAATTTATTTAGAAAACAAAAGTAGTTTTAGGGGCGTTTGTGTAAAAGATATAGAAGTAAATAGCATTACAGAAATAACACAAGCATGCACAGGCACAGGCGAAACAAAAGTAGCTTGCAATGGAACTACTCAAAGCAGCTACACTTGCGTTTATAATTCAACAACAAATAGATTTGAAATAAGTGGTTTAAGTTATTCTGGAGTAAGAGAAATTGATTACAACCCTGCACAAAACGATCCCGCAGAGGAAGAAGATGAGGATGATGAAGAAGACGATAGTGAAGATAGCTCCAGTGAAACAAGTAGTGCAGGTGGTGGGGGCGGAGGAGGAGGAGATTCCTCTGACTGTTATTCTCAATGGATCTGTGGTTCATGGGGCGAATGTATGGCAACTGGCAAAAAAATAAGACAATGTTATGATGCAAATGAATGTAAAGAACAAACAGGCAACCCATTAACAACATTAAGCTGCGTTTATATCCCACCTTATACAGGAAGTAGTGAAGAGGATGATAATGATAACGAAGAATCCTTAATTAGCATAGATGATAATCTTTATCAAGAAAGTGAAGAAGACCAAATAGCAAAAAAATTACTTGGAAAAGGAACTACAGAAGAGAAAAAGAAGTTAGCCGGCATAAAACTATTAACAGGAAGGGCTTTTAGTGTAGTAACAAAAGGTGAATCTGATGCGTATTTTGTATTGCTCATAATTGTCATGATACTATCTGTGTTAGGTTATCACATAATTCGTGATAAAAAAACACTGAAAAAAGCAAAAGACCAAGAAAATCAAGAAAGATATAATTAAATATACAAATTATAATTGAATAAATAATAGAAAAAAGAGAAAAGTTAAAAAAGAAGAAGTATTTGAATATTAGATATGATAAAGAGGTAAGAAATATGACTGGAAAAACAATTGGTGTAATTGCAATAAAAGGTGGAGTAGGTAAAACAACCACAGTTACTAATCTCGCATATGTTCTAAGTAATGTTTTTGGTAAAAAAGTGCTTGCTATTGATGCAAACTTTAGTGCACCAACATTAGGCCAATATTTAGGAATTAAAGAAAATAATTTTACATTACATGATGTATTAAATGATCGGGCACCAATTAGCGATGCAATTATTAAACATGAAAAAGGCTTTGACATTATTCCTTCTTCACTTGTTCCAAAGAAAATTAACCCATATGACTTAAAAGATAAAATTGAACACTTAAAAGAATATTATGACGTAATTATTTTAGATTCTTCTCCAAATTTAAATGAAGAAATCTTAGCAACAATGGTTGCGTCTGATGAATTATTTGTAGTTACTACACCAGACAAGCCTACATTAAATAGTACTGTTAATGCAATTAATGTTGCTCAAAAGAAAAAAACACCAATAAAAGGAATTATTCTAAATCGTGTAAGAGATAAAAAGTTTGAAGTAAACATTGGAGACATTGAATTATCAACTAATGTTCCGGTTGTTGCTGTTTTGCCTGACGATTTAAAAGTTTTAGAAGCATTATCTTTTTCTATTCCGGCAAGCGCACATGCCCCAGATAGAGATCTTAGCGTGGAATACAAAAAATTAGGTGGTTGCATCATAGGTGATAATTTTAATGATGAAAGATTAAAAACAAAATTTAAAAAAATATTTGGTATGAGTGCATCTAAGCAAGACGTAAATAGATGTTGCATGCTTGAAGAGTCTAAATTAAAATAAATTACATAGAGCTAGGAAAACATGAAACATAACCTTAGAATAATTTTAATCTTAGTTGGTTTTTTCTTTATTGCTCAAATGATAGGATTAGGAATTCTTACACAATATATAGATATTAAAACAACATCAGAAACAGGTAAAACAACCTTAATACAAGAAAATTATGACATAAGTGGAATGATGCCGCCACCAATTGAACAAGAATCATTATCTTTTATAGGAATTATTATTGCTGTTGCTATTGGAACAGGTTTAGTCTTATTAATTGTAAAATTTAGAAAGCGAAGATTATGGAAATTTTGGTTTTTTGCAAGCATTATATTAACATTAATAATGGCATTTAGTCCTTTTGTAATTAAAATTTTAAGATTTTTTTGGAATATACCAGATAACTTAGCTGTAAATTATGCATTCCTAATTACAATTGCCATAGCAACATTATTAGCTTACTTTAAAGCATTTAAACAAAACCCATATGTACATAATTTTACTGAATTGTTTATTTATGGGGGATTAGCAAGTTTACTGGTCCCGATTTTAAATATTATATCAAGCGTTATTTTGTTAGTTATAATTTCTGCATATGACATGTATGCCGTTTGGCATAGTAAACATATGATTAAAATGGCTGAGTTTCAAACACAGAGTAAAGTTTTTGCGGGATTAATGTTTTCATATAAAAAAGAAGATAAAATTGCATTAGAAGCAGATGGCCCAAAAGCGCCTAAGCCACCAAAAACAATTAAGACGACAGCAAAAGCTAATATGAAGAAAAAACAAAATAAAATAGTAGAAACAAATGAAACCCCAAGAAATGCAATTTTGGGTGGGGGAGACATTGCATTCCCACTTTTATTTTCAGGAGCAATTATGAAATTTACCGGTAATTTAGTATTGCCAATTATTATTTCTATTTTTGCTGCAATTTCTTTATTTGGAATATATTACTTTGGTAAAAAAAATAGATATTATCCTGCAATGCCTTTTTTAACATTAGGATGTTTTGTTGGTTTTGCCGTAGGATGGCTAATTATTTAATAGAAATTAATATTTATTTTAGAATTTAAATGTCTAATTAAACAGATTTAATGTTTTTTGTCTTAAATTAACTGCATAACTAACTGGATTAATAACCATGCCATCTTTTGCAGCAATTGTTTGGATTTGAGTTTCTTTCTGAATAAATCTTGTTTGACTTAAAACATCAGATTCAACCATTTTAATGCCATAATGAGTAATAATTACTAATTTAGGTTTGACTTCATCAACAATTCTTGCCGCATCATGTGTACAAAGATTAAATTCATCCTTTGTATCAATTGGATGTTTTACATTTAAAATTAAAAGATCAACGCCCTTAAAAGCCTCTACAAGATCTTTACTATAGCCTGTGTCTGAGGTATAACCAAGAATAAAACTAGGTGTTAAAATTCTAAAACCAATACATTGTTCGTCTGTATGCTTTGTTGGTGTTGCTTTGATTTCAACATTATTAATACCTACTTTTTGGCCAGCTTCAATTGAAATAACTCTTTCTACGCATTGTCTATGAAAATTTGTTAAATAAGGTGTTTCTTTTTCAGTGCCATTAACAACAGCATTGTTACCAACAAAAACTCCACGAACATCTAAACCACCAACAGACATAGCATCAATAACGGCATTAATATCATTACAATGTAAATGATGATTGTGGCTACATAAAACCGCGATATTATTTCTTAAATTAACACCATATTCAGCTGCTTTAACTAATGCACCTGGACCTGGGTCAATATGAAATTGAGAATCATCAACTTGAACAATAATGCCACCAGAACCTCTAATTTGTTTGCCAACTACTATAGAGTCTCCGCCTGTTCCGAGAAATACTATTTTTGGTTGCTGCATATGACACCTTCCTATACAAATATGGATATTTTGTAGGTTAATAAATATTTCTATAGTGGTTTATATAAAACAATTACAAAATCAAGGCAAAAGATTGTAAAATCAGGGTAAATTATATAACCTAATCCTTTATTTCTATAAAATCATGCAAATTATCAAAAAAGACATAAGAAAAGGCTTTGCCAAGATTAAAATTGAATCAAAAGACGATATTTGGTATCTTAGTACATTAATTGACATCAATGACGTAGTAAGTAGCCAAACTACAAGAAAAGTTAAGTTAGATAGTGGTGGAGAAGATAGAAAAGCAAAAGTTAGTATAAGAAAAGTCACATTATCACTAATCACTGAAAAAATTGAATTTCATAAATATACGGGAGATTTAAGAATTTCTGGAAAAATTAAAGAAGGAAAAGAAGATATTCCTGCCGGAAGCTATCATACATTTAACATTGAAGAAAACACAATTATTTCTATTCAAAAAAATCAATGGTTAAATTTTCAAGTAAAACGATTAGAAGAGGCAGCAGAAAATAAACCAACTAAAATTTTAGTTTGTATTTTTGATAGAGATGAAGCACTATTTGCATTAATGAAAAAATATGGTTATGACATATTATCTGAAATAAAAGGAAATGTACAAAAAAAGGCCATGGATGAAAAGATCACTGGAAATTTTTATCAAGAGATTATTAAAATGTTAAAAAGTCTAGACGACAAACACAAGTTATCAAAAATTATTGCAGCCAGCCCAGGATTTTGGAAAGAAGAATTAAATAAAGAATTAAAAGATGAAACATTAAAAAAGAAAATATTATTTGCAACCTCAAGTGGTGCAAATAAAAGTGCATTAAATGAAGTATTAAAAAGACCAGAAGTTGTTTCAGCACTTAAACAAGATAGGATTGTAAAAGAAGTTAATTTAATTTCAGAGGTATTAGGAGAAATTAAAAAGAGTGGAGTGGTTGCTTATGGAATAAAAGAAACAAAAGAAGCATCAAAAATGGGTGCAATTAAATCCTTATTAGTAAGTGATGAGTTAATTGTAAAAAAGAGAGAAGAAGGAAAGTTTGAGGAAATAGAAAAAATTATGAAAAATACTGATGGGGCGCAGGGGGAGGTCCATATTATTAGTTCTGATCATGAAGGTGGAAAAACATTAAATGGTTTAGGTGGAATTGCTGGTTTGTTACGATATAAAATCAATTAAAGAATGTTATACAATGTTAAATACATACCAGAAACGGCAGATTTACTACCCAAAGTAGTAAATAACATATAAAAGCCACACACCAATACTACAAAAGAATTAGATATATAAATAATAACTAACCAATAATAATCCATGTATAAAATAAGCGAGGTAAATAAATTGGATAAAACATTACAAGAGATCAGAGCAGCAGAGAAAAAATCTGAAGAAATAATCGTAAATGCCCATAAAAAGGCAGAATCAGTGATTAGAGGTGCCAAATCTGAAGCACAAAAACTCTTAGAAAAAAGAAAATCTGATTTTGAAGACAATAGAGAAAAGCATTTTTCTGAGAAAAACAAACAAATTCAGGAAGAAAAAGCAAAAATATTGAAACAAGCTGAAAATGATGCAGAAAGTATGGAAATAAAAGCAAAGAAAAAACAAAAACAAGCAGTTGAAAAAGTTCTTAAGGCTTTTAATGCAAGTGTTTAAAGAGATTATACCAATAAAGTCATATGTGTAAATAAAAATGTTAAAATCAGAACAGATGTTAAAATTACGGATTGTTGCAGCAAAAGCAAACCGAAAAAACATTATTAAAAAACTTCATGAGCTAGGAGTTCTTCATATTGTTGAACATAAAAAAACAGAAGAACTAGACATAGGTATGCCAGATGAAAATTCTGAAAAAATTTCAGAAATACTTGTTAAAATCAATTCATTATTAAGTGGGACAAAGAAAATTGAAGCAGATACAACTAAAAAAAATGAAAAAATTGTTTTAACTGAAATGGAAAAAGTAGTTAATGAAATTGAAACAGAAATTGTAGAGAAAAAAAGCAAAACAGATGAACTCAATAAAGATAGATCAGAAAAACAAGAAATTTTAGAAAAACTAGAAGTATTAAATAATCTTTATCTAAATTTAGAATCTTATTTACCTTTAAAATCAGTTACTGCTATTGTAGGAACAATAAAGGGTAAAGAAGTGATTAAAAACTTAAAAGAAAAAATAGCCAAAATCACATCAAAAAATAAATTACATGTTTCTGAAAATGGAAAACATACTGCAATTGCATTATTTATTGAAAGAGATAAACAAGAAGAAGCAGAAGAGTTACTAAAAAAATATTCATTTGTTCAATTAGATTTAGAATTTATAGAGGGAATGAAAGGATTACCTGTTACCCATATAAGTAGATTAAACTCAGAGATACAAAAGCTTAAAGCAAAGAAAGAAAAACTTATTGAAGCTATTATTTCCATAAAAACAAAGCATAAAAAAGAGTTGGTAAATTATAGAAATCAATTAAGTATAGAGGCAGATAGAGCAGCCGCACCCCTTAAATTTGGTGAAACAAAAGATGCAACCCTAATTACTGGTTGGGTTCCTAAATCAAAACATGAAGAAACAAAAAAAGAGATTGACACAATTACCAAGAATAAAGTTTTGATTGAAAATTTAAATCCTGAAGCAAAAGAATCAATTCCAATCAAACTAAAAAATAATCTCCTAATAAAACCATTTGAATTTTTTATGAGATTATATACTCTACCGAATTATAAAGAAATTGATCCTAGTTTTTTGATCTTTATAACCTTCCCGATCTTTTTTGGATTTATGTTAGGAGATGTGGGCTATGGTATTTTAACTTTATTATTATTTTGGTCATTGAAAAAAGTAGTTCCGGCAGGAAAGGATTTACTTAACTCAATGATGGCCTGTAGTTATTGGACAATTATTTTTGGACTAGTATTTGGAGAATATTTAGGGTTTGAGAGACTTACCATTAATGGAATATTACATGAATTTCCAAGATTAATAAACAGAATGCACGGAAGTATAAATATAATGGGCAACGATATACATCTTGTTCTTGTCTTAGGAGCAATTGTTGGATTTGTTCATATTAATCTTTCAATCTTTTTTGGATTCCTTAATGAATGGAAAAACCATGGAATAAAAGAAGGAATACTTGCTAAATTAAGTTGGTTTATTTTTGAAGCTGGTTTAATATTAGTTACTTTAAATGCTTTAAACATACTGAGATTTCCAATTTATGGAAGCGTTGCATTGATCGTATTATCAATAGTTATGATTTATTTAGGAGAAGGAGTTCAAGGATTAGTAGAAATTCCAGCAATATTTTCAAATATGTTAAGTTATTTAAGATTAGGTGCGGTTGGTTTAGCCTCTGTTGGATTAGCCGTAGTAGTTAATGAACAATTAGCAATGCCATTTCTTGAAAAAGGTGGTTGGTTTATTTTAGTAGCAATATTAATACTGATATTAGGACATTCAATAAATATCGCCCTTGGAATCATTGGGCCTTTTTTACACTCAATTAGGCTTCACTACGTAGAGTTTTTTGCAAGATTCTACAAAGGTGGTGGAAAGCCCTATAAACCATTTGGTTTAAATGATAGTTAGTAAGTTAATATAAAGCAGTCCACTTAATGGATTGAAGATTAGCTTAAAACTAAAAATAAAAAAACAAAATGCGAATAAACGCAAAAACACACATGGAGGAATGATAAAATGGCTGATGCAGGATTAATTGCAATTGGAGCAAGTATTGCATTCGGAGTAAGTGCTATAGCAACCGCTATTGCTGAAAAACAAATTGGTGCAGCTGCTGTTGGTGCAATGGCTGAAAAAGAAGAATTGTTTGGTAAGGGATTAATTTTAACAGTTATTCCAGAAACAATTGTTATTTTTGGGTTAGTAGTAGCAATACTTATTATAGGTATGGCTTCAACACACTAAACAGTGTACTAAAAACTGTTTTTATTTTTTTACTAAACAGTTTAGTGCAACTTTGTAGATTCTCTTTTTGAGAATTAAAGGTGTAAAACATGGGATTAGATGAAGTTAAGAAAGATATAATTAACGGAGCTGAAAAACAAGCTACTGAAATCCTTCAACAAGCTGAACAAGAAGCTACAGCAATAAAAAATGAAGCTGAGAAGGAAATAAAAGAGCTAGAGAAACATAGCAATGCGAAAATTGACAAAGACTTAGTAACTCTTGAAAACAAAGAATTAGCACTTGCAAAACTTGAAGCTAAAAAATATAGCTTTGAAAGAAAAAAACAGATCATTAATGAAGTAACAAAAATTGCAGGAGAAAACATTATTGATTTAAAACAGAAAAATAAATTAGAGTTACTAAAAAAACTAGTCAAAAAAGCATCATCTCAAATTGATGTAGAATATGTTTACTGTAATTCATCAGAAATATCTCTTGTTAAAAAAATTGCAGGGAAAAAGATGAAATTAGTTACGTGCGAAATTTCAGGTGGAATAATTGCAGAAAACAAAGAAAAGTCAATGAGAGTAGATTATAGTTATGATACTTTGTTACAAGAGGTATATGATAACTTGTTACAAGAACTAGCAACAACATTATTTTGATTTAGTAGCAAACAAAAAAACATAATAACACGAATAATTCGTGTTAAGTTCAAAGGCTTGAAAATGGATGAAAATTCAAAAATAAGGCTCCAAGAGTGTTATCCTTACACTTATGTAAGAGCCACAACAATGCGGGCAAAGCTTTTAGGTAGAGATGACTATAATAAATTACTTAAGATGGGTTTTGCAGAGATTGCTAAATATTTACAAGATAGTGAATATAAAAAAGACATAAATGAACTTGCAACAGGATTAAAAGGGGCAGAATTACTTGAAGCGGCATTAAATAGAAACCTTGTTACATCATTTGAAAAACTATGGAGAATTTCTCCTGATGAATTAGATTTATTAATAAACGCTTATGTAAAAAGATATGACTTTTTTAATATTAAAACAATTATTAGAGGAAGATTTTCTAAATTAAGTAAAGATGAAATCCACACCATGTTAAAACCAATAGGGTTGTATAATGATAAGTTTTATAGAAAACTTTTAGATGAATCAGAAATTGAAAAAATATTGATGTTAAGTGAACTAATTGGTAAAAAAGAAGTTTTAATGTTAATAAAAGAGTTTAAAGAAACAAATTCATTATTAAAAATTGAAAACGCGCTTGATAAAGCATATTTTAATTTTGTATTTGAGTTTTGTGACAGAATTCCAAGACAAGGAAACTTATTTAAAGATTTTTTACTACGTGAAATTGATGCATTAAATATAAAATTATTATTAAGACTAAAAAAAGAAAACATGGATGAAAAACAAATAATAAATCATGTTTATATGAATGGTTTTGAATTAGATCAAACAACATTACAAAGACTAGTTAAATTAAGTTATGAGGGATTAATTAAAGCACTAAGTAAAACCTCTTTTAAATCAATTATTAAAAAGAATCTAAAAGCATTACAATCAAAAGAATCACTTGTAAATTTAGAAAATGATCTTAACAAACATTTGTTAAAAAAATCATTATTATTATTACACCAAAATCCATTATCCATAAATATTATTTTGGGTTATATGTTTGCCAAAGATATTGAAGTTACAAACCTAAAAACATTGATTAAAGCAAAACAATTGGGAATGGATGAAGAGTTTATAATAGAACAGTTAATAATTGACTAACAAAAAAAAATTAAAAAGAAAAGATAATTAAAAAAAATCAAGAAAAATGGCAGAAGAAAAAGAATTTAAAATTGTTGCGGTTGGTGGACCTGAATTCACAGTAGGTTTTAAATTAGCGGGGATTGAAACCATCGAAACAACCGACCCTAAAGAAGACTTTGAAAAATTAATGGTTGACCAAAGTATAGGGATAATAATTTGTGATGACGATGTATTAAAAGAATTACCAGAACAACTTAGAGAAGATATTGAAGCAAAAGTTAAACCAGTTACAGTTGCATTATCAACTACAACTGCCGCACAAGAAACATTAAGAAAAAAGATTATAAAATCAATTGGTGTTGATTTGTGGAGCAAGGAAAAATAATTGAAAAAAATTAAGAAATCATAATCAAAAAGAAAGAGTTGAAAAATCATAAAATATGATTAAAAATTAAAATAATAGAAAATGAACAAAGGTGAATAATCATGGCACAAAAAGGAAAATTATATAGGATTGCAGGACCAGTTGTTGTAGCAAAAGGTATTTCTGCAGGGATGTATGATGTTGTTAGAGTTGGAAATGAAAGATTAATGGGAGAAGTTATCCAAATAGATGGAGAAAAAACAGTTATACAGGTTTATGAAGACACATCTGGAATAAGACCAGGAGAACCGGTTGAAAATACAGGAAAATCATTATCTGTTGAATTGGGTCCTGGAATGTTAACTAGCATTTATGATGGAATTCAAAGACCATTACCAGTACTTGTTCAAAAAATGGGTGATTTTATCAAGCGTGGTGTAGATGCCCCAGGATTAGATTATGATAAAAAATGGGAATTTAAAGCAAGTGTAAAAGTTGGCCAAAAAGTTAATGGTGGAGACTTTATTGGAGAAGTAAAAGAAACACAAGGAATTATACATAAAATAATGGTGCCACCAAAAGTTTCTGGAAAAATTAAATCAATTAAATCTGGAAAATTTACAGTTAATGATGTTGTTGGTAAATTAGATAATGGGCATGAATTAAAATTAAAACAAATTTGGCCAGTAAGAGTTCCAAGACCAACACAAAAAAAATTAGCACCAACAATGCCACTACTAACTGGACAAAGAATATTTGATGTTTTATTTCCATTAGCTAAGGGCGGAGTTGCAGCAATTCCTGGGCCTTTTGGGGCAGGAAAAACAGTTTCACAACAACAGTTAGCTAAATGGTGCGATGCAGAAATTATTGTTTATATTGGATGTGGAGAAAGAGGAAATGAGATGACAGAAGTATTAACAGAATTTCCAGAATTAGCAGATCCAAAAACAGGCAAACCACTAATGGATAGAACCGTATTAATTGCTAATACTTCTAACATGCCGGTTGCAGCTAGAGAGGCTTCCGTTTACACAGGAATTACTATTGCAGAATATTATCGTGACATGGGTTATAATGTTGCTTTAATGGCAGATTCAACATCAAGATGGGCAGAAGCAATGAGAGAAATTTCATCTAGATTAGAAGAGATGCCAGGTGAAGAGGGTTACCCTGCTTATCTTGCAACAAGGTTAGCTGAGTTTTATGAAAGAGCAGGAAGAGTTATTCCTTTAGGAACAGAAAAAAAAGGAAGCGTAACTGTTATTGGTGCAGTTAGTCCACCAGGTGGTGATTTTTCGGAACCAGTTACTCAAAATACTTTGAGAGTTACTAAAACTTTTTGGGCATTAGATGCAAAGCTTGCTCAAAGAAGACACTTCCCATCTATAAATTGGTTAACAAGTTATAGTCTTTATATGGAAACATTAGGTCCTTGGTTTAAAGAAAACGTAAACCCAGATTGGGTTAAGTATGTAGGAAGATTAATGGTAATTTTACAAGAAGAAGAAAAATTAATGGAAATTGTTCAATTAGTTGGTAGTGATGCACTTCCAGATAAACAACAAGTATTGCTAGAAGTTGCAAGATTAATTAGAGAGTTTATTTTACAACAGAATGCATTCCATGAAGTTGATACCTATTGTGATCCTAAGAAAAGTGCAGCAATGATTGAATCTGTTTTGAAATTTTCAGATTTAGCAGAAGAAGCACTTAAAAAAGGAGTAAGAATTAAACAGATATTAACTGTAAAATCTAAAAACCAAATTGCAGATTCAAAGTATACAAATGATTACAAAAAATTACTTGAAAAAGTTGACAAAGAAATGGAATCTGAATTTGCAAAATTAAAATCATAGGAGGACAATCACAATGAAAACAAAATCAATGAAAGAATATAAAACAATCACAAGAGTTGCAGGACCATTGGTGTTTGTAGAAAAAACAGAACCAATTGGTTATGGTGAACTAGTAAAGATTTCATTGCCTGATGGCACTATTAAAAACGGGCAAGTCTTAGATACTAGTGATGATACAGTAGTTGTTCAGATCTTTGAAGGAACAAGTGGTATTGATAAAGAAACTAGAGTTAAATTCCTAGGTGAAACAATAAAATTAAGTGTTAGTGAAGACATGTTAGGAAGAATTTTGAATGGTGCAGGAAAACCAATGGATGGTGGTCCTGAAATTATTCCAGATCAAAAACTTGATATTAATGGTGCAGCTATTAATCCATATGCTAGGGGCATGCCAAAAGATTTTATTCAAACAGGAATCTCAACAATTGATGGTACAAACACATTAGTTAGAGGACAAAAACTACCGATTTTTTCAGGCAGTGGTTTACCACACAATGAAATTGCATTGCAAATTGCAAGACAAGCAAAAGTTCTTGGAATGAAAGAAAAATTCGTTGTTATATTCGCAGCAATGGGAATTACAAATGAAGAAGCACAATATTTCATAAAAGACTTTGAAGAAACAGGAGCATTAGAAAGAAGTGTTGTTTTCTTAAATATTGCTGATGATCCTGCGGTTGAACGTCTTATCACGCCAAGAATGGCATTAACGGCCGCAGAATATCTTGCATATGAAAAAAACATGCACGTTCTAGTTATTCTAACAGACTTAACAAATTATTGTGAAAGTTTAAGAGAAATTGGAGCAGCAAGAGAAGAAATCCCTGGTAGAAGAGGTTATCCCGGTTACATGTATACCGATCTTGCAAATATTTATGAAAGAGCAGGAATGGTTAAAGGTAAAAAAGGAAGCATAACTCAAATTCCAATATTAACAATGGTTGGTGATGATATTACACACCCAATTCCAGATTTAACTGGTTACATTACAGAAGGACAAATTGTACTTTCAAGAGAATTACACAGAAAAGGAATTTATCCGCCTGTTGATGTTTTACCATCACTTTCAAGATTAATGAATTTAGGAATTGGTAAAGAAAGAACTAGAGAGGATCATAAACCAGTCTCTGATCAGTCATATGCGTTTTATGCTGAAGGTAGAGACTTAAGAGGACTTGTTGCAATTGTTGGAGAAGAAGCATTAAGTGATAGAGATAAAAGTCTTCTAAAGTTTGCTGAAGAATTTGAAGATCAGTTTGTTAGACAAGGAAAACAAGAGGATAGAACTATTTTTGGATCCCTTGGACTCGGCTGGAAACTATTAGGTGCAATTCCAAAAGACGAATTAACAAGAATTAGTCCAGAATTAAGGGATCAATTTTATGGGAAAGATGTTAAAGAGACAACAGATAAAAAAGAAAATAAGAAAAAAAAGGAAAAATAGATTAATATCAATGTTTGCAAAAGGTAAATAATAAAATGTCACAAGATGTAAAACCAACAAGAAGTGAGTTACAAAAACTCAAACAAAGGATTAAATTAGCTAATTCCGGCTATAATCTTTTGAAGAAAAAGAGAGACGGACTAATTATGGACTTTTTTGAGGTGCTAAAACAAGCAAAGACATTAAGACAAGATATGACTGAAGAATACATTGGTGCGCTTAAAAAGATGAATATTGCACGGGTTTTAGAAACAGACCAAAAAATAAAATCAATGGCAATGGCTGTTAAACAAAAACCAATGGTGGCATTACAGACAAAAAATATAATGGGTGTGGTTGTTCCAAAAATAGAATCACAACATAAAGCTAAACATTTCTTAGAAAGAGGTTATGGAACAATAGATAGTTCAGCAGCAATTGATGAAGCCGCAGAAGGCTATGAAAAAGTTGTTGAAAAGATAATAAAAGCAGCGGAAGTAGAAACTGCATTGAAAAAATTGCTTGTTGAGATTGAAAAAACAAAAAGAAGAGTAAATGCATTAGAATTTTCTGTTATTCCTAAATTAGAGGACATAAAAGCCTTTATTACAATGCGTTTAGAAGAAATGGAACGTGAAAGTACCTTTAGAATGAAAAGGATCAAGCAGAAATAGTTTAATTTATTAGTTCTAAAAAGTTATTACAACATAAGAATCACCACAAACTTTAAAAATTACATGTGCTTTTATTATAATAATGGGTAAAAGATGCATTATTTGTGAGAAAGAGGCTAATTTTAAAGTAAAAGATACTAGTGATTATTATTGTGGAGAATGTGCAGAGGAACATTTTGGTGATATTTCTCTTTTAGTTGGAATAGAAGAACAAGCTAAGAAACTAAAAGCAATTGTTGATGAAAAAACAGAAGAATAAAGTTATACTATTCTAGTAGTAATCCATTTTAGAAACTTATTTAAATGAATGATCTAAATCTTTCTTAGTGTGAGAATTATAATGAAGACAAGATTATAATTATCATAAAAATCATAGTTACAATATGTAATTATAGAAAATTAAATACAAAAACTTAAAACAAGGAATTGGGGTGGAAAAATGATATATTCTGTGATAGTAATTAGTTTAATTGCATTAGTATTTGCATTAATATTTGCAAGAAGTGTTATGAAAAAAGATAGTGGAAATGGAAAGATGAAAGAAATTGCTGATGCAATTCATGAAGGTGCAATGGCATTTCTTTTTAGAGAGTACAAAATATTTGCGATCTTTGTTTCTATATTGTTTCTCATTTTAGGATTCTTCCTATCGTGGGTTACTGCAATTTCATTTTTAGTTGGAGCCATCTTATCTACATTAGCTGGTTTTATAGGAATGAATATTGCAACAAGAGCAAATGTTAGAACAACACAAGCCGCTACAAAAGGACTAGCACAAGCATTAAGCGTGGCCTTTGGAAGCGGTGCTGTAATGGGTTTAAGTGTTGTTGGTTTTGGTTTGCTTGGAGTAACTACACTTTATTTAATATTTGGAGATCCTAATTTAATTATTGGATTTGGTTTTGGTGCAAGTTCAGTTGCTTTATTTGCAAGAGTCGGTGGCGGAATTTATACTAAGGCAGCCGACGTTGGAGCAGACCTAGTAGGAAAAGTTGAAGCAGGGATTCCAGAAGATGATCCAAGAAATCCTGCTGTTATCGCTGATAATGTTGGAGATAATGTAGGAGATGTTGCTGGTATGGGTGCTGATTTATTTGAAAGTTATGTTGGTTCAATCTTAGCAACGATGGTATTGGCATTAGTTATAACTGCAGAAAGTACAAAGTTTGTTGTATTTCCTTTATTTGTAGCAAGCATTGGAATTGTATGTTCAATCATTGGAACATTTGCAGTTAGAACAAATAATGAGAAAAAAATACATAGTGCATTGAATAGAGGATTATTTGTTGCAAGCATTTTACTGATACCGGCTGTTTATTTGTTAGTCAAATATATGTTACCAGGAAGTTTTGAAATGGGTTCTGTAACGTATTCATCAATGGGCATATTTTATGCAACATTAGCAGGATTAATTGCCGGTGTTTTAATTGGATTAATAACAGAATATTATACCTCATATGATTATAAACCAACACAAAAAGTTTCTCAAAGTTCAGAAACTGGAGCAGCTACAAACATCATCGAAGGCTTATCTACGGGCATGGCAAGTACTGTTTTACCTGTTTTAGTTTTATGTCTTGGAATTTTTGTTGCACATCATTTTGCAGGCCTATATGGTATTGCAATTGCTGCAGTTGGAATGTTATCAACATTAGGAATTAGTTTAGCTGTAGACGCATATGGTCCTGTAGCAGATAATGCAGGAGGAATTGCAGAGATGGCAGGATTAGGAGAAACAGTAAGAAGCAGAACAGATGCTCTTGATTCTGTTGGAAATACAACTGCTGCAATGGGTAAAGGTTTTGCAATTGGTAGTGCTGCTTTAACTGCATTAGCATTATTCTCAGCATTTGCAACAACAGCTAAGATTACATCAATTGATATTATGAACCCATTAGTAATCATTGGTTTATTACTTGGTGGAACTTTGCCATTTTTGTTTTCGTCTATGACAATGAGGGCCGTTGGAAGAGCTGCACACGAAATGATTGAAGAAGTAAGAAGACAATTTAAATCAATCAAAGGAATTATGGAAGGTAAAGCAAAGCCAGACCATAAAAAATGTGTTGACATTGCTACAACAGGAGCATTAAGACAAATGATTGTTCCTAGCTTAATAGCAGTTATTGTACCAGTCGTTGTTGGACTGTTATTAGGAGTAGAAGCATTAGGTGGATTATTAGCAGGATCATTAGTAACGGGTGTTTTATTAGCAATAATGATGGCTAACGCCGGTGGCTCATGGGATAATGCTAAGAAGTATGTTGAGAAAGGTAATTTTGGTGGCAAAGGCAGCGATGCACATAAGGCAGCCGTTGTTGGAGACACAGTGGGTGATCCTTTCAAAGATACATCAGGACCATCAATCAATATTTTAATAAAATTGATGTCTATTGTTTCATTAGTGTTTGTGCCTTTATTTTTGGCATTACATTAATTTTTTCTTTTTTATTCCTTCTTTTATTTGATTCTTTTCAATTAATTATGATTAAATTATCTCTAATTTAGAGAATATATCACCTAAAAATATATAAATTCACAGTTGGTAAAGAATTCTAAAATGACAGACGAAAAATTACAATCTAAAGAAGACAATAAAGAAAATAACTCCATTGAGAGTACAATGCAAGAATCTAGAACATTTCCCCCTTCTGAAACTTTTAGTAGTAAAGCACATATTAAAAGTGAAGAAGAATATAAAAAAATGTATGAAGAATCTATTGCAGACCCTGAAGCATTTTGGGCAAAACATGCAGAAGAAAAACTTCATTGGGATAAAAAATGGGATACTATTTTTACTTGGGATAAAAAAGAGTGTAATTTCACCTGGTTTAAGGGTGGAAAATTAAATGTATGTTACAATTGCGTTGATAGACATTTAGCAACAAGAGCAGATAAAGTTGCTTTAATTAGTGAAGAAGAAGGTAAAGAACCTAGAAAAATGACTTACAAGGAACTTCACAAAGAAGTTTGTAAGTTTGCAAATGTTCTTAAAAAGTATGGGATTAAGAAAGGCGATAGAATCCTTTTATACATGCCAATGATTTGTGAATTACCAATTGCAATGCTTGCATGCACAAGAATTGGTGCAATCCATAGTATTGTATTTGGAGGGTTTAGTGCGGAAGCAATACATAATAGAATTAATGATAGTAAAGCAAAATTAGTTATATGTGCAGACGGAGGACATAGACGAGGCAAATTCATTAATTTAAAGAAAAATGTGGATGAAGCAATGAACTTAGAGGGGGAAACAACCTCAATTGAAAAAGTTATTGTCTTTAAAAATACTAATGAAGAAACAGATTTTGTTGAAAAAAGAGATACAGATTGGAAAACAGAAATGAATGATGCAAGTGAAGAATGCGACTATGAAAAAATGGATGCAGAGGACCCATTATTTATTTTATATACATCAGGTACAACCGGAAAACCAAAAGGTGTAATTCATACCACAGGAGGTTATTTATTGTATACAACTATGACTTTTAAATACATTTTTGATTATCATGAAAAAGATGTTTATTGGTGCACCGCAGACATTGGATGGATCACTGGACATAGTTATATTGTATATGGCCCATTAAGTAATGGTGCAACAACTTTATTGTTTGATGGTGTTCCAGATTTCCCTGCTGCAAATAGGTGGTGGGAGGTTGTTGAACAACATAAGGTAACACAATTCTATACGGCACCAACTGCAATTAGGATGTTAATGAAATTTGGTACCGAATGGACAGAGAAAAATGATTTATCATCCTTAAAATTATTAGGAAGCGTTGGAGAACCAATTAATCCTGAGGCATGGATGTGGTACCATAAACACGTAGGAAATGAAAAATGCCCTATTGTTGATACATGGTGGCAAACAGAAACAGGCGGCATCCTTATAACGCCTTTGCCAGGTGCAACTACCCTTAAACCAGGATCTGCAACAAAACCATTCTTTGGAATTGAACCCATGATTATTAATCAAGAAGGTAAAGAAGTTGGTGCAAATGAAGGTGGTTATTTAATCATTAAAAAACCATGGCCTGGATTAATGAGAACTGTTTATGGCGACCATGATCGATTTAAGAAAACATACTTTTCTCAGTATCCACCTTATTATTTTACCAGCGACGGTGCAAGAAAAGATCAAGATGGAGATTTCTGGTTAATGGGAAGAATTGATGATGTTATTAATGTATCTGGCCATAGAATTGGAACTGCAGAAGTTGAAAGTGCATTAGTTTCACATGCCGGTGTTTCAGAAGCAGCAGTTGTCCCAATGCCACATGAAATTAAAGGACAAGGATTATATGCATATGTTACTTTAAAAGATGGTGTTGAAAAGACCGATGAAGTAAAAAAAGAATTGGTTCAAGTTGTTAGAAAAGATATTGGTCCAATTGCAAAGCCCGATAAGATTCAATTTGCAGATGCCCTACCTAAAACAAGATCTGGAAAAATTATGAGACGAATCTTAAGAAAAATTGCAGAAGGCTCTGATAAAGAGGGATTGGGAAACATAACAACATTAGCAGATCCAGATGTAGTTGATGATTTATTAGCAAATAGACAATAATATCAACAATAATTCCAAATTGATAAAATTTGGTTTTTTATTCTTTTTTTAATTTAGGATTTTAGATTATTTACTTTTGCTGTTATGATGACAAAGGATTATATGGCTAATAAACACAAGAAATTAAATTAATATAAAGACTACAAACCGTGGTCTTCTTTAAATTTAAAAAAATTCGTAAATCCATGAATGAAGCCCTTTGTAAATTGATCTGGAGTTTCTTTAATCAGTTCACTAATCTTGTCGACTGAAAAGAATTTAACATAAGAAACTTCTTCTTTATCAAGATTAAATTCCCCATCATAAATACAGTAATATAGGTGATAATGTTCTTTGTTTATTTTATTGTTTGGAAGAATATGGTCGGTGCTAAATTTACCAATAAAATATAATTGAGGTGTAATGCCTAATTCTTCTTCAAGTTCCCTAGGTGCGGCATCTTCATAGGACTCATCTTCTAAAACATGGCCTGCGGCAGACATACAATATTTATTGGGACAAATAGATTTAATTGTAGATCTCATTTGTAACAAAAACTCGCCTTTGCCATTTAAAACTACAATTAAAACACTTTTATGCCATAACCCTTTTGCATGACAAACAGATTTCCATTCTTTACCCAAAGGATTATCAAATTCATCAACAACATTAATTATTTCATCAGCCATTTTTGAAAGAAATATTGCATATAGTTATATTCTTTTGGTTTTTTAAGATTAAAAATTATAAAAAACGATTTAATAATCATGAAAAAATCATTTGAAAAAAGATAGAAAAGGAATAACATTTATTTACCACCTTTCCCTTACAACATTGTTTCATTTATACCAAATTAAAGTAATTATGCACTAGATTATATAATTTATCAAGATAAACTTTATATATTAGAAGTGTTTTTGAAAAGTAAGAGGTTTTTACTCTGCAGTTAAGAATAAAATTAACTTAGGCAGGGTGGTTCCCAATCTTTAATGAAAAAACGCAACATTTTAATAGTAGTAATCCGATTTTACCATTCGTTGGGGTGAATTTTTGTTATTCACATGTTACAACAAGGGTAAAAAGGAGGGGTGAAGGTAAATGATTGTAAAAGAAGAATTTTTAAGTAAATTAAGAAGATATTTTTCACTTAATCTGTACGAGGTTAAGATTTGGGCTGCTTTACTAAGCAGAGGTGTTTCTACAGCAGGAGAACTTAGTGATATTGCAAACGTTCCAAGAAGTAGAAGTTATGATGTGTTAGAGAGCCTTGAAAAAAAAGGTTTTGTTGTAATGAAACTTGGAAAACCAATCAAATATTTAGCGGTTCCACCAACTGAAGTTCTTGAACGTGTTAAGAAAAACATGAAAAAAGAAGCAGATGATAAAGTTCAAAGATTAGATGAGTTAAAAAATACAGAAATCTTAAATGAACTAAACTCACTACATGATCAAGGAATAGAACTAGTAGAACCAACTGATCTAAGTGGAAGTTTAAAAGGACGACATAATTTATACAACCATCTTGAATTAACTATCAGAAATGCAGAAGAATCAGTTGTAATTATGACAACATCTGAAGGATTTATGAGAAAAGTTGAAGGTCTAAAACCAGTATTTGAAAAACTTAAAAAGAGAGGAGTCAAAATAAGAATTGCCGCCCCACTTAGTAAGGAATGTTCAAATGCAGTTAAAGACATTAAAGATGTTGCTGAAATTAGAAATACTGATTCAAAAGCAAGATTCTGTGTTGTGGATGGAAAAGAAATTGTCTTTATGGTTATGAATGATGCAGACGTTCATCCAACATACGATATTGGTATTTGGGTAAACACACCTTTCTTTGCAAATGCAGTTTATGACTTGTTTGATTTAGCATGGAAAGGCATGAAAGCAGTAAAGAAGTAAATTCTTATTTTTTCTTTCTATTTTTTTATATATTTACTTTCTAGAGTTACAAATACACCCGGCATTGTAATCCATTCGTAACTTTTATAAATATCCATATATTAATATATCAGAATGGATATTAAAAAGGTTATTGAAGGATTACACCCACTAGAAAGAAAGGTGTTGCCTGTTCTTGTTAAGCATAGTTCTCTAAATAAAATAGTTGAAAAAACAAAGCTCCCTTTAGCAGGCGTAATGAGGGCATTTCAATGGTTACAAAATAAAGAAATTGTTAAGCTTAAAGAAGATGTAAAAGATGTAATACAATTAGATAAAACAGGCAAAGATGCAGCAAAGAATGGATTACCTGAAAAAAGGTTTATTAAAGCAATAAAAGAAAAAGCAATGAAACTAAATGAGATTGCTAAAAAAGCCAAACTAGAGAAAGATGAGGTTAATGCATGCATAGGCATATTGAAAAGAAAAGCAGCAATTGAGATTAAAAGAGATGGCAAAGAAATGATCATTTCAATTACTGGCCCGGGGAAAAAATTATTAGATCAAGAATCACTTGAAGAAAAATTTCTTACAAAACTTTCAAAAAATAGTTTAGAGTTAGATAAATTAGAAGATGAAGATAAATTTGCATTAGATAATTTTAAGAAAAGAAAAACATTTATTCTTGTTCAAAATATAAAAACTTTTAGTGCAGAACTTACTGAAAAAGGAAAGAAAATAGTTAAGTCTGGAATCAAAGACGTAAAGGTAGTAGATAGATTAACACATGAAATGTTAAAAACAGGAAAATGGAAAGGCCAAACTTTTAGAAGATATGATGTTAAGATTAATGTTCCCCAAATAAGTGGTGGAAAAAGACACTTTGTTAATCAAGCAATTGAATATGCACGAAGAATTTGGTTAGATATGGGATTTAAGGAAATGACTGGACCAATGTTGACAACATCATTTTGGAATTTTGATGCATTATTTACTGCACAAGATCACCCTGTTAGAGAATTACAAGACACATATTATATTCAAAACCCTGAAAAGGGGGATTTACCAAAACAATCCACGCAAACAAATACAAAAAGAAGTAAAAATTATAAGATTGTTGAACAAGTGAAAAATGTACATGAAAATGGCGGAACAACAGGCAGTCAAGGCTGGAGATATAAGTGGAATGAAGAAGATGCAAAAAGAAATGTATTAAGAACGCACACAACATGTTTAAGTGCAAAAACATTAGCGTCATTAAAAGAATCAGATCTACCTGCGAAATATTTCTCTGTTGGCAAATGTTTTAGAAATGAAACACTTGATTGGTCACATTTATTTGAATTTAATCAAACAGAAGGCATTGTTATAGATAAAGACGCAAACCTCAAACATTTAATGGGTTATCTAAGAGAGTTTGCAAAAAAGATGGGTTTTCCTAAGGTTAGATTTAGACCTGCTTATTTTCCTTATACAGAACCCTCATTAGAGGGGGATGTTTATGATCCAATACATGGAAAATGGATTGAATTTATTGCGGCAGGCATATTCAGACCCGAAGTTGTTAAACCCTTGTTAGGAGTAGATGTTCCTGTCTTAGCATGGGGGCCGGGACTAGATAGAATGATTACTTCTGCGTACAAAATTAAAGATATTCGAGACCTGTATAGAAATGATCTTAAACAATTAAAAAATATGAAAGCATGGATGAGGTTATAAGATGCCAACAGTAACATTAAACAAAAATGTGTTTGAAAAATTAGTTGGAAAGAAGTTACCTATTGAAAAACTAAAAGAACGCATTAGTATGTTGGGGACAGACCTTGAGAGTATTGAAGGAAATGAAATCCAAGTAGAAATATTTCCAAATAGACCAGATATGTTATCAGAACAAGGTTTTGCAAGAGCATTTAGTTCTTTTATTGGTGTTAAAACAGGATTAAAAAAGTATAAAATAAAAAAATCTGGGCACAAGGTAATTGTTGGAAAAGGCATGGAAAAAATAAGGCCGTATACTGTTTGTGCAATTGTTAGAAATTTAAAGTTTGATGATGAGAAAATAAGAGAAGTAATACAAGTACAAGAAAAGTTACATACTACTTTTTGTAGAAATAGAAAAAAAGCAGCAATTGGAATTTACCCTTTAGAAAATATTAAATTACCAATATATTTCAAAGCAATGAACCCTAAAGAAATTAAGTTTAGGCCCTTAGAAGCTAAAAAAGAAATGACTGGATTACAAATATTAAGTCAACACCCAACAGGCAGAGATTATGGGCATTTAGTTGAAGGATTAAATAAATTTGCTGTGTTTATGGATTCTAATAATGAAATAATGTCATTAACACCAATAATTAATTCACATTTAACTGGAAAAGTTAATGAAAAAACAACAGACATATTTATTGAATTTAGTGGATATGATTTAGAATATCAAAAAATAGGTTTAAACATGTTGGCCGCCCTTTTCTCAGACATGGGCGGGCAAGTTGAATCAATGGAAATTGTTTATCCTGATAAAACCATTACAACACCTAATCTAGAACCAACCAAGATGAAAATAGATGTTGAATATGTAAATAAAAAAATTGGTCTTAACTTAAAAGAAAAAGAGATGAAGACATATATGGAAAGAATGGGTCTAGGTTATGAAGCCGGAAAAGCATTAGTTCCTGCGTACAGAGCAGATATTATGCACCCAGTTGATATTGCAGAAGACATAGCAATTGCTTTTGGCTTTGAGAATTTTGAAGAAGAAATTCCAAAAGTAAGTACTATAGGAGAAGAAGATTCTTTTGAAGTTTTCAAAAGAAGAGTTGCAAATATATTAGTAGGGCTTGGGTTAATAGAAACTTGTTCATATCATTTAATTAACAAAGACGATCAAACAACAAAAATGAATACTAAGCTAGAATTAGTTAAGTTATCAAATCCAACCACAGAAGAATATAATACATTAAGACAATGGATGACCCCTTGTTTAATGAATGTATTCAAACATAATAGACAACATGAATATCCTCAAAAAATATTTGATATGGGTGTCGCATTTAAGAAAAACAAAAATACAGAAACAAATGTTGAAGAATTTACCAGGGTCGGGGTCGGAATATCACAACCAAATACTGATTATACAGAGATTAAACAAATTTTAGATTATTTACTAAGAATGTTAGATGTTAAATACGAGATTATTGAATATGAACATGAATCTTTTATTTCTGGAAGGGTTGGTAGAGCTATTGTGAAAGGTAAAAAAGTTGCAGTAGTTGGTGAAATTCATCCACAAATTCTAAGTAACTTTGATTTAGATATGCCTGTAGCCGTATTTGAATTAAATTTAACACAATTATTTGAATTAATTAGAGAAAAAAATTAAGGTTATAGATTAAAACCATAACAAGTTTAGAAAGTAAATTAATAATTTTTCTTAAGAAGTTCGTAAAATTCTTTATGATTAGGAATGTTTTTTATCATTAATTCAGTTGTACTGCTACCAATAGTATTAATTGTAATGGTACCATTATTAAACATCTTATTCAACATCCCCTGATAAAAATTAATATGGTCCACCTTATTAAAAACAACTGATTTTTGTTTTTTATAGATTATACCCCATTTGGAGACAACCCTATATGGTTGAATAATATATGATTTAACTTTGATACTTAAGATTACTAAAGGTAAAGTAATTGGTAAAAGTAATAAAAGTGGAAAAATAACAAAAGACGCAATTAAAAAAGGCACAAGAGTATTAGCTAATGCAGGCTTTGCATGCAATAATGAAACCGGCATAAATGAATCAATATTTTGTTCCATCTCTGCAATTTTTTTCTTTGTTGGTCTAGAATAAAAGATCATGTCAATTAATTCATCTTTAGTCTCAATATTATCTGCATAATGTATTGTAAAACTATTAGAAACAATAGTTTGTTGTTTTCCTTGCTGTACAACGCTTTCACCAGCAATATTAAAACTTAATACACCTAAACTGGAGAGAGGATATTTAACAGTTGTAATGTCCTTAATGTTGTTATAAGGGACATAATAAAACTCCCTGAAAAAGATTCCGCGTTGGAAATATACATAATCTTTATAGAATCGCATTTTAGATCGTTGATAATAAACTTCCCTATAAACAATTGAAAGAATATACAATAAAACTATGAATATAAGAGGAATTAAAAGTAAAAGATTAAATGCAGAGGAGATTAAAAATCCCACAATTAAACCCGCCAAAATAAGAGTTCCAAACAAATTTGCCTTTAACATTTCAAAAAAACCAAAGTTGGAATCAACATGATATAGTAAATCCTGTTGTTTTATTCCTAGTTTTGAAAGAACATTTTGATAAAGGCCTTCTTCTTTTTTAATATTCTTAAAAGTTATATCCTGGCCAGAACCAATTGACCAAAATTTAAGGCTACAAGTATTAAACCATTTATCAATAAAATTCTCTTTAATGATAATGGCCATTATTTTGTCGGTTGTAAATTCAGTATGTTTAGAATTAATAAAATCAAATTTATGTTCGATACTATTTGTTTTAACAAAATATTTGTTAGCATATAAACTAATTAATTCTGATAAGAAAAAAAAGAACCAAGGAATAAATAAAGGAAATAAGATTAAACAAAAGGGAAATGCAACCAGTAAAGGAATTAAAACTCGCCTTCCATCTCTTGAATAGCTGCCATTAAATTTATTATCTTTAGTTAAGGATTTTAATGTTAAGGCTGCTTTTTTAGTTGCTGTTTTTTGTTTTGCACCATTAGATTTTTGTGAGGTTAATTCAGACCCAATTTCTTTAGAACTTTGTTGTTTTGAAGATAATGATTTAGACTTAGCAGCTAATAGATCTATATTTTGTTCTAATTGTTTACCATTAACCATGTTCTTAAACAATACTTCTTGTCCACGGCCTTGACAACTAATCTTAACATCATATAACCCAAATATTTTATCAACCAGATTTTGGGAAGTGGTTGCATCTGCTAAGTTTTCTATGGGAAGAAGTGCATAATTTTTTGTTAAAAAACCTTCTTTATAAGTTATTGTGTCATTATAAACATTATAGCGCCTATTAATAAGATCTAAAAATTTAAATAAAGACATTAGAAGAGAAAATAATACACCGGCAATAGTAATAGCAATAATTAATGTTGTATGTTTAAACAAGTTTAATTTTTCTAACATAGAAAAAGCCACAACAACTAACATTCCTAAAGAATATAACCAAATAAAAAACCATTTTACTGTTTCAAAAAACACACCCAATGGGCTAGGTCTTTCACTTTGAATTAATTTTGACTTTTTTACACTAAAACCGCTTGTTTGCATTAGTGTCCTAACATATTCATAGATTTTACCTGAATCGTCTATTGCAAACATTGAAACTTCTGCAGCAATACTTCCAGCAGATTGAATTCTTACATTACCAACATTAAATAATTTATTCATAATAAAAGGTAATTGCATGTTAACATGAGTTATATTTTTAAGAACAAGTTCTGTTTCTGAATCAGAAAACAAACTTCCGGCCTTATGGATTATTTTTCCAGGCATAAAAATGTATCTTTCCTTTTTATACCTAATTGTTAAAAGATAATAACCAAAGATTGCTGAAATAATATATAAAGCAATAAAAATAATAATAGAAAGGCCAAAAAACCTATTAATTACGAAATAAAGAATAGTAAAAAAGATAAATGAAGAGATCAGCGAAATTAAAAACCTATAGGTTACAAAAGCAGTCTTATTGGGTTTAATCTCATAAATTTTAGGCATATTTAAATCCAACATAAACCAGTATTTAAATCTTTTTAAACTATGCATAAATCTAAGTATTTTAGAATTAAACAGATATAGGCATAGATTAAATGTTATTCACTTACATCCCTTGTTTAATAATATTTATAAATGGATTCTACACCCACATATACACTAACAAAGAGATATTTATAGGAAAAATATCAGAGGAGTGATAAAATGAAAAAAATCTTATTAATTGTGATAATAGTTGCTTTATTAGGTGGCGCATTATATGTATTAACTGCAAATGATGAACCATTGATAGACGATTATGTGTGTAAAATTAACGAAGTTGATTATTATACACATAGAGGACTTGTTTTCCTAGAAAGTAAAGAAGGAGAAGAATATATCTACACAGACTTTGGTGTTTATCAGAGAAAAGAAACAAGAGATGGTTGGATATTGAAAATTCATTCCAATAACAAGAATTCAGCTTATACAACTGTTTTTAAGTGGATAGAAGCAGGAGAACATCCAATGGCAGGTAAGATTAAGTGTAAAACGTTTGATACAAATCCAGAAGGTCTTCAAACATTTGTTGATACACACCAAATGTTATTTAAAATAGATGAAGAAAAGTTTAAAGAAATAGAAGAGTAAAAAATCAATTTTGTTATTAATTAAGATGAAATGGGTTATATTTCTCCGGAACCATTCCGGTTTTTTATTTTTCTTTAAATATTGTTTTCGGAATGCTCCGGAAATAACATGTTTTTTTCTTGTAAAGATATTTTAAAGGCAAAATCTATTATTCCAATTATGAAAAGAATTAAAAAGCCATTGTTTAATATCGCACTATTCTTAGTTATGTTTTCTTTGTTCGGTTTTGTTGTTCATGCCAATATAGAACAAGAAAAGATCATAGAGAATGAAACATTAAATAACACAATTGAACAACTTAATCAAACAAAAAATAAGATTACATATGAGAATAAAGCAAATCTTACAATTATTTTGCCAAAATTAATTTATACAAAGATAAAATATAAAAAATTATTCAGAATTGATAATCTTGTGTATCCTAATCATAAAATTAATGTATCTGTAAACTACAATATAACCTCTGAGAATTTTACCGAGAATAAAGGATTTGTCCTATACAACATAAATAAATATAAATCGGCAGACACAGGAGAGTTATATTTTAATCATCCAGGCAATTACTCATTATGTGGCGTGATTGAAACAAATTATTCTGAAAATAAGGGGATGGTTTGTCAAAATCTTACTGTCCTTGAAATTTCAAATATTGGGTGTGATACCAACCTAGATTTAAATTTAGAAGACAAATATTTTTATCATGAAGAAAAATTATCTCTTAAATTTAAAACTAATTCTTCTTGGCCATTAATTCTTGAGTATTGGATAGAAGACTTATTTGGAAACACCATAAGAGAAAAATCTAATTCAACAACAATGAATAGACAATTAACACTAAAAACACAAGGCGGGATTGAGATATTTAAAATATATGGGAAGTTACATGCTGGTTGTAATGACACAAATTTAACAAATAATAATGTATTAAAAGAAATAATAATACTAAAAAATAGCACAGAATTAGAAACAAACAATTATTTAGAATCAATTATTAGCATAGAACAAGTTTATAATGAAAAAAAATTGAAATTTGGCAAAAAAGTAAAAGTAAAAACAAAAATTCTAAGAAAAAATACAAGCAAAAGCACAATTCAAGCATATGTTGTAAATAAAGATGAAAAAAAAGTAAGTGAGATTACAAAACTAGGCATATATAGTAAAAATGTTATTCAAGAAATTTCTTTTTATATTAATCTAAAAGAAGATTGTAAAAGCACAAGAAGTTATACTTTAATTTTAGAGGGATTGGGAATTATAAAAAAACAAAAAATAAGAATAACTTGTGAAGAGAGAAAAAATGAAAAAAAAGAAGAAAAGAATAATAAAATAACAAAAAAACAAAAAGGAAACGATGAAACTAAATCCAAGAATCAAAAAAAGGATGGAATTGAGGGCTCTGGGGCAACGGCCATTCAATTACAACTTAATACTAGCTTATCTAAAAATAGTTCTCTTGTTCAAGTAAATAACTTATCTGGAAACAAAAGAAATCATGAGGAGAAATCAAATAATGAAATTAAAACCACCATTTATAGAAAACAAAACACTAAAAACACCACAAAATGGTTGTTAATACTACTACTTTGCCTAAATTTGGGGTTAATTGCTTTGAAAAGAGGCCAAATATAGCAAAAAGGGGTGGGAAAAGACACAACATAACAAAGCCTTTATGTGTTATAGGGACTAAATATCATAATCTTTTTAAATAAATCAAGATTCTAAGTGTAGAATGGAAGAAGAAAAAATCATAATTAGAACAATCATTACTATGATTGGTAAACCAAAGGAACATTTAGATAAGATCCTAAAAGATTATGTAGAAGAGCTAAAAAAAGAAGAAGGCGTTATAGTCCTAAAATCAGACTTTGCAGAGGCAAAAGAAGAACCTGAAAAAAAGAACTTTTTCAATGCGTTTGTTGAATTAGAGCTTGAATTTACTAATATTGATAAGTTAATGTGGTTCTGCTTTGATTTTATGCCAACATCCATTGAGATAATTAGCCCTGATAAATTTGTTTATAATGCACAAGATTTTACAAATTATCTTAATGAGATTCAAAGCAAGTTACATAGATTAGACATGTTAATTAAAAACTTTGAAGGTGAAAATAAAGTATTGAAAACCAATGGTTTTACATTAATAACTAATCTTATTAACCTTATTTTAAGGATAAATCCATCAAAAATTGAAGAAATATCACAAAAAGCAGGAATTCCAGCAGAACAAATCAAAGTATTCTTAGAAAATATGGTAAAAGATGGAAGACTTAAGTTGGAAAATGATGTTTATAGCCACGCAATGCCTGAAAATTAATTAAGAATTAATTCTAAAACTTAATTTTTTACTAATAATCTATTTTAATTTGATTTATAGAAAAAAATAAGAAAGGAAAAAAGAAAAAACTAATAACCCGTCATCTCCGAGTAATCTTGTGGAAGACAACAAACTTCATTAGTTGGTTTTCCATCTTGGATACATTTGCTTGTTCTATCCTCAACATAACCTGCATCACAAGAGATAGGTTCACATTCTGCATTTTTAATCTTTAAACAATCAGAAATTCCTAAATTAAAGATAGCTAATCTCCCTGTAAACACAGCAGCAATGATTACTAAAACCAATAATGCAATTATTGCTAAAATAATCATATTAAGTGATATGTCACCTTTTTTAAACATTATTTCACCTCGCCTTTAATAAGCATATACATCTCTGAGTCAATCTCATATATAAAGATTATGATAAATTCTATAAAGATTATGGAATTCTTTTGTTTTAAATATTTGGGCATTCACCACCTATACACAACCAAATTTCTAAAACTTTGTCCGTTGGATAAACTGGAAGAGTATATGGTGTAACATCCATGCTCTTAGAACCATAAAAATCACCTTGTCTAAATGATTCATTAAAATAAAATGTTGGGCCTGCCTTCACCATAAAATGATAAGGACGCATCATTTGCTGAAGGGGCATTAAGATCTGGGAAACACCACAATTTAAAGCATCCTGCCCAGTAATAATATTTTCACAACTGGGGTTTTCATAATATGTTTGAGATAATATTTCGTCTTTACAAGTAATTGTATTGCCCCTTACTGCATCAATAAATAAATCTTCCATTGTTGTATCCTTTGTACAACCAGAATCTGTTTTTAACATTGCACTCACTATACTAGTAGAAAGATCTTTTTGTATAAAACTTGACAAAGGATCGTCTTTTGGCTTAAAAAATACTACCGAAACAACAAATAAAATAATCATAGAAAGTATAACTACAATAATCATTAACCCCATTATCTCTGTTTGGGCCCTCTTTACTCTTCTTTTGAAATTTTGTTTGTTTTTGTTGATCATTTTAATTAGTTTAACTATAAGCCTCCAAAGTAATAAATCCAAATGAATTAATATCCATTATTGGATCATATAACGTAACTGGTAAAGACAATATAGTTAAGGATGCTCTTTTTGTAGGGTCTAGTTCATACACATTATCAATTAAAATCTTTCCTGATTCAGATAAAGCCTCGCCACGTGGACTAAAAGATTGATTAATTATAATTTTAGCATTAGGAAATAATTGAGCATAATAACGCTGATAAAGTAGATTTTCTCCAACAACTTTCTCAAACGATTCAAGTTTAGCAAGATCTATACAATCAAATTCTTCGGTTGCTTGAGTACTACACTGTAATTCTGGTAAAAATTTAACTGCCAAAGCCATATCAATTATTCTCTTTGCTTGATATTTATCTTTTTCTTCTTCATTTAAATGCACTTGTATCTTAGCATAAAAAATAAGACCCAGAACTAATAAGATAAAAAATATCATTAATACTAGAATAGATTCCCCTATTTTTAACTGAGATTTTCTATTATGTCTTTTTTTAATTTGATTCTTGAAGTAAATATTTTTTTGTTTCATTTTTATGATTCTTTTTGAGTTTAATACATTGCTTAAATTTAATATAATCTTGGACATGAATTCACAATTGCTTTTTTGTTAACACTCTTTGCTGTTTCTGAGATTAATCCCAGCTTATTTTTTAGACTGAAAAATGCCTCATCTGTAAATTCAAGTGGATATTCTAACTTATTTGAGAGAGATAAATCAATAAATTGAGCATAAACAGATGCGCAGTGTGCCGTATTTGGGTTTTGTGCAGACATCTCGGCAAGATAATAAGCTCGTGCACTGTAAAGATCTAAGATTCTATTTAAGCTGTTGAAGGATTTAATCATGTTACATTGATAAAATTCTGCATCTTTTGAAAAAATAATCCCTATTAACATTTCTTTAGTGTAATAACTTAAAACAGGAACATCATCATATTGAAACCCACCATAAACATCATCATAACCCCGAAGTATTGCTTTCCCTGTAAAAAATTTGTCTGGAAGAATAACAACATCAAAATCAATTTCATTTGTTATATCTTCGCTAACATCAACAACATCAAAGGGATAAAAAAATACAAACCGTACGAATTTATGCCCCCAATTTTCTATATCTTGCATTTCTTGTTCTGAGACTAAATCTACAGTAAGAAAATCATTATCTAACATAAGATGATATACCTTTTCTGCAAATACTTTTTCAGTATCATCCTGATATACCAGTATATATCTCACGCTAGGATTTGTTAAATAAAGAAAATTAGTAACCTTAAAGGGCATACTCCAATCTAATGTCCAAGTAATTAAAAAATCGGTTTTCATTTCCCCTATCGAAAATATTGTTTCGTGTTTGGTTTCTTTATTTACGCCAGTATCCCCTATTGAAAAATCTGAGCTACAACCATCATCACTACATTCCGCATAACAAGTAAAACTCAGTTTAAGCCGCGGAATTTCTAATTTTGAAGCTGATTTAGTAGAAGATGTTGCCCCTTTCATAATTGAATCTAGGTCTGTTCTAACTTTACTTGCAAGCTTTACATTAGAAGACTCTAAATAAGATTTACCAACAAAAATAAAAAACATAAGAATGATAGTACCAACTATAAAAATAAAGATCCAATTAAATTGTACTTCAACTACACCCCTTTTTTTCATTTTAAAAGTCCGCGATAATAAAAATTAAAATAATAAAAATTAAAAATTAAGGTTCTGATACAATCACACCATTTCCTTTACCAGTAATCTTAATTGAAATTCTTTTTTCAGCCACTGCAAAACAATGATAACCTGCGATATTTTTTACTTCCATATTTGTAAGATTAATTCCTGATTCAAGTTCCATAAAAGGCACCGCAATTACATTTTCTTGACCAGATTGCCATAAATCACACATTAAGGGGTCTAATTCTTCATACTGATCACATTTATTGCTATAAATGGGATCTATTGTAAAGAAACACATTTTTTTAATATCCTTGGGTACAATATAATCCTTTTTTTCCCAACTCCCATATTTAACAGCCATAACTTCAGAATCATCTTCCAAAGAAGTCTTAAATGTTACTAAATCAACTGTATGGAGTTGATCCATAATCTTACCAACATATTTAACTCCCAAAAGTAAAATCGTGCCAATGATAAATATTGCGAGAATATAAAAAAAAGCCTGTTGTATCTGTGATTTCTTAGACATTTAAACACCTCATTTCTTTTTTGTCATTTTAGCTAAACGCCCCAATGCATCTTTGGATTTAGTTGATCCTTCATTAAACTTCTTGGTTGATCTTGAAATTGAAGAAGATTCTTTATTTGTTAAATCTTTTAATTTTAATAATGTGGGGGAGTCTGTTTTAGGATTAGATTTTGTTGTTGAAGATTTGGGACCATCAATTGATCTTAATTTTATTTTTTCAGTTTTTGAATTTGAAGAGGATCTTAGTTTATTAGATTTAGAGACAAATAAAGAAGATCTTTTTGAAGTAACATTAGGAGTGTCATCTGTACTTGATTCTGACCCACCAAACACATCAAAGATTTTACTACGTTGTTTTTTCTTTGATAATGCTTTTTGTTGTTTCTCTTCTTTTGACAATGGTTTAAATAATGATGCTGCCCTTCTTCGAATTGGTGTTCGCGAAGGAGTGGTTGTTTGTTTAGGAACATATGCCTGTTGTTGATTCATTGTTTGCGCAGGTGGTTTTTTTGGTGGTTTACCTTTAAACTTATTAATTAGTTTATTAACATCTGATTTAATCTTAGCAACTGAAATTGTAGATCCTGATAAATAAGATGAATAGTAATAATAACCCCCTCCTGCAATAACTGCAATTAAAATAAGAATCATAAACCAACCAAACAAGCCAGATGATTTAGGTTCTGGATCTTTATTTGGGTCTGGCGGCATTTCACAAGTCTTACAAGAGCCACCACAATCAATACCTTCTTCATTCTGATTTTTGATTCCGTCATCACAAGTCCCTGTTTTTTCTGATTCTTTTATTTTACATTCATCCATACAATCTGCACCACAATCAATACCTTGTTCTTGACCATTTTGAACACCATCGCTACAACTTGGCAAGGTACAAATTCCGGCCTTACAAAAATTAGCTTCACAATCACTATTAATATTACAATTCATGCCTTCTGCACATGAACCACATTGTCCACCACAATCAATATCAGACTCTTGTTGATTTAAAATAGAGTCTTCACAACTTGCACTAATACAAATACTACTTTGACATTGAGCACTTGCACAATCATTATGGTTGTCGCAATTATCTCCATTTAAACAAGGATCACAAACGCCACCGCAATCAATATCTGTTTCATCTGTATTCAAAATACCATTATTACATAAATCAATTTCCCCGATTGAATCACCACCAATAGGATTAAAACTTGTATCAACATAAGTTTCATTACTTACAACCTCACTCCATAAACCAACTGAATTTTGTGCTTTCAAATTCCACCAGTAAGAAGTTTCATTTGTAAGATTAAGACCAGAAACTGTTTTTTTATGATTAGAAGTTTCTCTCCATTCGTAAATATCATCTAAACCTGCCGAAGTACCTATTGAGAAATTATACATAGTAATTTGTGTTGTTGGATCATCTGCTTCCCAATTTGCAGTTAAGGTGTTTAAAGATGCACTATAATCAATTGTTTTAACCTTTGTCATTAATGGTGCACTAGTATCAACATAAAAATCAAAATTATCTTTAACGTGTCCTTCAGTAGCGGTCAAACAATCAAAATAAAATGTGTGTTTACCATCTTCTAAAACAATTGGGCCACCAGTATGAATCTTAAATGCATCAAAACCTTCAACAACAGTTGCCAGTTGGTTAACCATTGTTTCTGTTGTTGGTCCAAATTTACAGTTCATTGCTTTTTTTGTAGAATGTAATTCAAACATTACAGAAGATTCACCAACATATTCCTCTGGTTCAATTAATTCCATAAATGTCTGCAATGAGTAATCAACCTTAAAAGTAAACTCATAAACTGGAGAAATATGATTAGAAGCTGGTTCTGTTGGACCATTATCACATTGGATATAATAAGTATATGATTGACCATCTTCTAATTGTGATCCCATAACTTCAAATTCATTAATATAATCTAATTCTTCATAATTAGCAAATTGGTCCATTGCAAAATAACTTTTATCAGCAACAGTTGATAATTTACACCTTGCCTTATCGTTTGTTACAACAGTAAGATTAAATGTAACTGCTTTTTCCACAATATTTGGTGGATCTTTTCTATCACTAGGGTTAATAAAAACATCTTCTAATTCTGGGGCAGTATTGTCCCAAACAAGATCAATTGTTTTAATATCCGAATAACCACCTGGAAAATCACATTTAACAAAAGTTGGAACATATAATTCCTCCTCAAGAGAAGGATAATTTATGTGGCTCATGAATTGTTTTCCTGGCAATGAATCCATTTCCCATGCATTATAACCAATGAATTGGTTTGTAGATAAAACACAAAGGTCCGCGGTAGGTAATTCTTCTGGTGTTTCAACAATTAGATCAAATTCTTTTGTGTTAGAAACACCCATTGGTGGATTAATAATCTCAATTAAATTACCATCAAAGTTTGAAACATCAATGAAATATTCTTCATTACTAGTTTTACCAGACCTATCTGTTGCAGTCAATACTATTTTGTTTAATCCTGGTGCAAGAGTAATCATTTTATCAAATTCATTATTAGCAGGCAGGTTTTGGTATATATCAATTGCAACCGGCGCTTCTTCTTCATCATCTTCTGGTTCTAATTCTCCGTCTTCATTTGGAACATCTTGCGCCATTGAATAAACTTGAATAGATACTAAATTGTTTGGTGGTGGATTATTTTCTGCATCATAATCAATTACAACGCCTTGTAATTGATAACCAGTGATATAATAAGGATATGCCGTTGCTTGTGAGGTATGTTGTTTCAAAGCATCTACTTCAATAACTGGGCCCGAAGGAGAATCAACTAAAATCTTAACACAATTTTTAGATTCTATTTTACCACCATACTCAACTTGAGATGCGTCTGTTTCTATAGATTCTTGAGATTGATAACATAGCCACTGTGGTTGAGCAGAAGGAATGAAATTAGCAGCACTATACCACACATATTCAATATCTTCATTTTCTGTTCCATCATAAATTGTATCACATCCTGCAACAGAAGAATCATTTAAACAATAATGAGTTTCTTCACAACCAAAACCAAACTCGGGTTCATCATTACATAAGAAATAAACTAGTTCATCTGCACCATCTTGAGAATACCATTTTGTTGTATCAAAATCATTACCTTCAACATCAATTATTTTTGTTGTTGGAGGGGTTGTATCATAAACAAATTGAATTTCATCTTCATAAGTTTTTCCTGGCTTATCAGGAAACTGACATTGTACTTCATACACATATTTGCCATCTTCTTCTAATGAAACTTGAGTTGAATGTTTATAGAATTGACTAACCGCAATATCGCTTTGTTCAAATGAAGTTAATAAATCAAATGATTCTGAGTTTCCAATTCTACAATCACCATTTGGAAATGTTGTTTTAATTTCTAAATTAACTGGACTATAATCAATAATTCCTTTTGGAAGTGTTGCTTGTATCTTTGAATCTGCTTCAATTTTAAGAGTGTGTGAAGCATTTACTTCGTTCCCTAATGTGTCTTCACAGATTACTGTATAAAAATAAGTTCCGTCCTCTAATCCATCATAAACTGCCTGGAAGTTTTTACCAGAAACAAGATTAATTTTTGGTGTTCCTAAATAATCCTCTAACTGATCTCTACAAGTTGCAACCTCATCTAATTCTACTAAAAATAAAACAGAACTATCATCAAAAGGATATGCGTCATCTAAAATAGGATAAGCAGAAATTTCAATTGTTGGTGGTGCTAAATCAACATGGAACTTAAACTCTTTAACTTCTTCTAAATTATTTGCAGCATCCTCAGAATAATAAAACATTGAATGAATGCCGTTATCTTTACTAATAATAAGGTCTTCTTCTCCTTCTTCTAAAATATAAAGTTCGTCAGGATAACAATAACCTGCCTCTCTTTCATTTGGCCAATGACCATTGTCTACCTCTAGGGCCAGTAAATAATTTAAAGTATTTCGAAGCTCTGGACTAACAAGAGTATCGTCAAGATTATATGCTGTTTTTAAAACACCTTGAGATATAACTTCAAAATCAGGAACGTTTTCGTTTGCTGAAGGAAAACAATAATATGTGTCTGGTGCTTGCCCATCCATGTCTTCTGCAGTTGGTCTTCCTTCATAATTCGCATCAACAACTGCAAACTTTAAATGAAGTTCATCTGTTGTTGGCTTGGAAATTACTTCTGTATTTGGTGGAGTAATATCAATTGCAACATCACCATAAACTGAATTATTATCATAATCAGGATCTTGGAAACATTTGTCAGTTAAACTATCCCATTTACAAATCTTAAAACCCAATTCATCCATGCTTTCATGATATTTTGTGTTGTCACCCCAAACCTTGTTATTACCATCATAAGTTAAATTTAGTATAAGTGGTTGACCGCCCGTACATTCTTTTACATCTTTATATGCGCCACAATTTATTTGTGATGAATCAACACATTCATCATGAAGACCACCAATATAACATTTGGTGTTTGAAGTTGAAAATTGTTTACAAGTATCTAAACTACAATAACTAAAGACCGCGTTTGAAGCGATATTATTACATTGATCACAAGTCACATAACTTTCATCATCATTTATACAATAACCCCATCTTAATGCACCATCACCGGCGAGCGGAAAGGAACTAAAATCAATAATTGCTGTTGCAGAAGCATCATACAAGGAAATCCAATTACATTTATAGGGTAAACAATTATTTTTAATAGCTATATCTCCGGTATAAGATGTGCCACCAATACATGCTTCAGGAGAATTATAATCTGCACAACTACCAATGTTGTTACATGAATCATAAGTGTCCTTTATTGTTGGAGTGTAATCATAAACACATAATAGATTTTCATTACAAAGGGATTCGCTTCCCGCTAAATTATAGTTTTTGTCATCAACAAATGCATCTGGTAAAATTAATGGCGTTATTCCTGGCGGGGCAGTTGCAAACATTGAAAAAGGCGAACCACAAAAAATACAAGGGGTGTTTGAAACACATTGTGTGGAAACGTTTCCACTATTATCAAAATCTTCAACACACATTGATGGTGGCCAAGGATTACCCTCGCCCTGACATGGTGTTGCATCAAGAATATTTGCATCATCACAAGTAAATCTCTTTCCTGGTTCAGTGTAACCATATTCTTCATTACTTCTTAAACAGAATTGGCCTGTTTTATATAAACAAGGTTTATCTCCAACTTGTATGTGTGCAACATTTGAAAAAGTAACTTCACCATCAATTTCATAAGCTGATTTTATTACATAAGTATAATCTTTGTTTGGTAAAATTTTTGTGTCTTCGATATAATCCAATTCTCCTGCTACTGAACCAGGATTTAAAAGCCCGTTAGAATCAAAACAGTTATTAGCATATTGCACAGTACCATCAACTGCATAACATTCAATTTGATGACCAATATCATAAAAATTTTGGCTGTTTTCTAAGCTAACTTCCCAATTAAGATCTTCTGTACACTCTGATGGTGTGCCATCACACCTCATAACTTGTAATTCAATACCGCTTGTTTGACATTCAAAAAAGAATTCTAATTTAATTAATGGGTCCCCATAAACATGATTAGCAACTAATTCTTGAGCTGGTTTATGCAATTCTAAACAATCACAAGGCCCACAAGTATCTGGAATATCAAATGAATTTTTACATGCAAATGCTCTGCTTTCTGGATTATTAGCATCTCCAAAAGGAAAACAACATTTCCAATAATTATCTACGCTGTCTAAATATGCAACACCAAATGGTTTTTGTACACCATTAACCATATTAAAGATAGGATTACCAAGTTCATCTTTAGCAGTACAACCTAATGGTGCTTCTTGCCCACCTGGCATATCAGAACATTTAACAGAATAACAAATTTCATCCATACAATTTGCTTTGTTATTAAAATCGTCATCAAATTCTCCTAAGTCTGCACAAATTTCTGGGCTTCCTTTTGGTAGAAAAGTTCCAGGGAGATAATCACAAACATCCCCTGCCAAAGGATCAAGGGGGTCGGGTAAGCAAGTACAAACATATTGTTGATCACCAATTTCTTCAGTAATTGGATCTACAACAGACTGAACCACTATGTCTCCTTCTTTACAATCTCCGCAAGGTTCAGTACTACAAACACCTTCGCAACAATAATTACCAGTTACCCATTCATAACTAGGAACTGTATCAACAAAATTTTCTTGACCTGGGATTAAATCGGGAAAACCACAAACTTGGTTGCCACAAGCACATAATTCTTCTGTTTCTTCCCCAATAATACATTCTTGAAACTCACAATCTTCAGCAACACCAAATGATTGAGTGCAACAAGGATCTGGTTGTTTTCCTAAATTTTGGTAAAGTGCATATACGTCTGAATCTTCATAAAGATAAGAATCTTCATAATAACTAAAGTAATCCAATAAACCATCACCATCATTATCAATTGTGTCTAAACATTCTTCTTTTCCTTCTGTTTGATCTTCTGCTGGATCATTAGGGGCAAAACATTCTGGATCGGCACCAAAATCAACAAGATCATCATCGTCATTATCTATGCCATCCATACAAGCAGGAGGATTATTTTCATCGTCTAAGTAAGAATTTATTTCAGTGCAATAGTCACCACAATTTTCATAAGCATCAAGGTTTGGATTAAAAACAGATTTTGGAAGGTCTTTACAATAACCATAATCTCTTAAATCACCCTCGAATTCCTCTTTAACAGTATTCCAAATACAACAACAAGCATTATGACATAAACCATTTGGAGATTCATCAGTTGTTAATGTTCCATTATTATCTGCACAGATGGCGGGTGTGGTTATAGCACAAGTATCGGGAGGCACAAAACACCATTGTTCTGTTTCATCCGCTAAAATAAAAGAATTTGAAATAGAAACTAAGAATACTAACAAAAATACTAAAGTAAACCCCTTTTTTATATATTTCATATATATATGCCTCTATTTTTTGATATTATTAATATATGGATATGTTTTATTTATATATTTTATTAGTTTTGACACCAAATAGGTGTAATTTGGCTTATATTCATGAGCCTTCACATTAAAATGAGGGAAATGAACAAATGAATAATTAATTAAAAAATCATCCTAGTGAAAAAGAGCCTGACGGCGAGTGTTAAAGAGTATCCATATTAGAATACTAACTTTGGCAACCATCCAATGAACAAACACTATCTAATGGGCAATTTTGAGAAACAGAAACAAAATACATATTATCTTCAATTTTTTCTGTTGCCATGTTTAAATAACATTTTTTACCGCTATGACAATAACCAGAATCATAAGATCCTTCTGTACACCCACCAGGAATATAAATAATATGAACCATTTTACCGGGAACAAGATCATCAGAACCAACGCTTGATTGGGCAGATTCATCATAAATCTTTTTTTTCATGTAAATATTTTCCTTACCATCATCACCTTTTTCAATAAGAGTTCTAAATAAATCATCACCTGGCACTTCTTTAGGACCAAGATTATTTACGGTATTTTTAACAATTGCATAACCATCTTCTAAGTAATACATGAAATAATCGCCACCTTCTGTTGCTAAGGCACTTGAAATTAAAACTTGAAATTCTGGCATATCATAAGGTGTTTCATAAACAGGGGCAGGTGGAGGAGTAGGTTGTTGGGTTTCCTCTTCATCTAAAATACCATTGTTGTTATCATCAACATCTTTTAAATCTGGAACACCATCGCCATCATCATCTAAATCATTTGCATTAAATACCCCATCGCCATCAATGTCATCATCTTGATCATTTGGAATACCATCGCCATCAATATCATTATTTAATGCACCACCGCCAACATCAGGATCATCGATATCTAATGTGCCATCATTGTCATCATCATTATCTTGATTGTCTGGAATCCCATCATTATCGTCGTCATCATCAATTGCATCTGTAATTCCATCCCCGTCCGCATCAAGATCTTGATCATTTGTAATGCCATCATTATCTAGATCATTATCGTCATCAATAATTATTTCTGGTTGATCATTTAAAGGAATAAAATCTGTTGGTTGTGGTTGGTTGGTTTGTGATGGTTGAGGCCTTCCAAAAATTGCTTCAGTTGGAATTGGGTCGTAATATAGATTTAATTTATCACAATTCGTTAAACCGGCACCAAGTTCACACTCAAAAGCTTCTAATGGGACAACTAATATTTTTAATTCTTGCCAATCACATAAATTACTTTTGTCACAAACTTTTACTTTAATAGAATGGCTGCCTGTGTCTTTTTTACCTAAAGTATATTCCACTTTTCTGTTGTTGGAAAATGAAGCGGGATAAGAGTTTTGTTTTTTCAAACATAGTTTAAGACTATTTGCAAAAACGTGTGGCCCTAAAACAAAAGGGTTACTTGGATTACAAGGATCTTCTTCTGAAGACTGATATTTGTAAAAATCATTTGAAAAAGAGGTTAAACCAGAATTTGTTTCTCCTAAACCATCCCAACTTTTTAATTCATAATCATAACCAGAGGTCATAAACCCATTAAGGCCGTGGTTGTCGTCATCAGGATCATAACCATAAGCATCAATTATTAATTTCATGCCCTCGACAAGAACTGCATCATAATCGCCAACCACCTGAGTTTGATTAAATTGTGGTGCAAGTAAATCTAATGCAGGGTAACGGTTTTCAAAAGCTGCACGGAACATAAAATATTTTCCATCTAACAAAGAAGTTGTATCTCGAATCCCAATTAAGGAATCAAATTTACCAGGAGTAATTTGGATTGAAATTCGTTCTACTTCCATCCCTGGTTTTTTGCAAGGTTGTGCATTCAAACAATTATGAAGCAGGTGAGAATCTTTTCGCACGTCAAAGAAAATATCTTCTGCATCTTTTTGTCTTATCCTAGTCATCAAATCAAACATTTGCAAGATTCTTACATTTTTTTCTAAAATAATTTCATCAATTTTAATTTTTGAAGATGATAAATCAGAATTAATTGAAAAATTTAAATTTAATGTTGAAGTAACAGAAGTATCACCAAACCAAACAGAAACATTAAAATTATCAACAACAACATCTTGCCCTTTAAGTTCCGGCAAAGTATCAAATTTAATACAATCTTGAGTTAATTTAGTAATGTAAAGTTGCAAATATTCTTGGATAGAATTATGATCATTTATGTTGTTAGTATCTAATCCGTGTAATAAACCAGCACAATAAACCTCACCACTGGAATCCATCCTATCACAGAGGGGAATAGTTGGATTTTTTAAGTTATTAGCAAAAGGTGATCCGCCAGAACCAAAAATAGAATAATCAGAACTTAAATAAGAAATTGTGTCTGATTTAAAAGGGTAAGCAGGTGGTGTTTTTATTGTTGGGCCCACTTGTGGTGCTAACAAAAAATAAAGAACATTTGTTCCACTTGCAAGGTTATAATGTTTTGTAGAAGTTAATTGCTTTCCACCAATGGCTTGGTCATTATAAATTGCCCCCCCTTGGTTTCCAACCAATAACAAAGATTGTTTAACTGCTTGATCAAAACAACTTTTAATATAGGTTGTATACTTACCTTTGCCTATAAAAAGTTCTTCTACTTGTGATTGGCTGGTCTTAAATTCACTATAGGTTGCTTCTTGCGATCCAAAATAAGCTAAACCAATTAAAATAACAATAGCAAAACCAAATATCATAAACATTGCTAACTGTGCTTTTTTCTCCATTTTAAGAAAATCTTAATTTTGCAGTTAAATCTAACCAATACTTTGTAATTGAATTATCAAGGGCAGGGTCTTCTTCATCTGAATCATATTTATCTCTTGGCGGAGAAATGATAACTGCTTCATTTAAAGAAGTAATATCGTCACAATATAGTTCTTCGGTGGCACCATTTACAACCCCACAATTTAATGTAGCATCAAAAATATTATTGTAATGGATATAATAATAATATTTTAAATTACCGGTTGGTCCTGAAACTCCTTGTGGTGGTGGAACTGCTTTTCTTTCAAGAAAACCAAATACCGATTTAGTTCCTACCTTTGCATAATATAAATTATTTAAATCACGAGAGGAGTTAAGGATTTTCATGTTTGTAACTTGTCCTGTATTCATAATAATTCCTGCGCCAATGTCAACTTCACCATTCTGGAGGCCATCTTGATTTGTCACATGATAATCAACAGCATCATGCATCCCTTTTATTAGAGGATTGGTATCTTTGTTTACATCTTCTAATTTAATATTAAAATCCTCTGGGGTTAAAATGTCTTTGTCACTAAAAATCATAATTTTTAAGAAATCATTATATGCTATGTTATTATTCATACAAACACCAAACATAAGATCTGGGTCAGCGGCTGTTGGAAGAGTACTTTCAAGTATAGTCCCGCAATTAGTTAGAGTATATGAATTTAAGAAAAATAAATAATCTTCATTTAAGAATCCTGTTTTATCTTCTGCAGCATTCCCATACATTAAAAAGGAAAGATCATCAATGTCAATCTCAACCATATTAACATCTTCAACATCTTCAACATTAGGGACGCATAATCCTTCAAAAACATTTTCTTCATATAAATCTTCATCACAAACTTCTCCTTCTTCTGAACAAGATCCGGCAGTACAAAGATCAACACAACTTCCAAATTGTGGTGGCTGAGGAATATAACAACCTTGGCCTTCGGCACAACCAGAATGATCAATACACGCATCTCCTTCAAAAGGATCTGGAACCGAATATAATGCTTTTGGGATTGTATCAAAATCAATTTTAGGGTTCAATGTTGTGCCTAAATAAAGTTCTGTATCACCAATTAATAATGCACAGAAATTATTATAATCTTTTTCTGAGATTCCTAAAGATTCTGGAACATTAATACCAAAATCATTTTCCATAACATAGAAGTTAAGAACTTCATCTGCGGGGCCGCAATGAAGTATGTAATTATTACCAGTTGTTGAAGCATATTTTTGTAATGCGGATGCTAAATATTTTGTTCTTGAAGTCCAATTTGCACCAGAGATTTGATTAGTATCATCTTCATAATCTTCATCATAATGGCTTGGTTCACACAAATGATCGCCAACATACATCCAAGGATCTCTTGTACATAAATCAGCTGGCGCATTCATTGGTGAAGTAAACTTTTCACATTCTTGAATTGTCCAAGCATCGTCTTCTGTTAATATTTGTTCATAATCCTCAGTATCAGGACAAGCACATGACCATTCATCGACACAATATTGAACACTTACTTCATCTGGGTTAACTTCCCCCCCAAACTGTTCTTGATACCAATTTAGGGTTGGTGTTCCACTACCCCATTTACCTTTTGCACAAATATAAATTGTTTCTTCACCATCATCATTAACAACAGCTTCACCATTTGGCACACACCTTCGACCATCCCAACAATCACCTTTAAAACAACACCCCTCATTATAATTAATTTCATCTGCTCTAAAATTAAAAAACTCTGGATGAACAGAACTCTTTTCTAATTCATCATTTTCATCAACAGGATACCTTCCCAACATAACAGTAGGATCTGGTTTATCAGAACCAGTATATTCAACAGGTTCTCCTGTAATTGGCACAGGCAACCAAGTTGCATTAGGTGCACAATAAACCATTAACTCATCACCCTCATAAGGATCTTCCTTTTGTTTACCAAGTGCATAGTCGTAATTGTTTTGTTCTGGTGTGAAGTAGACAGATTCACAAGATGTATAAACAGTATCATCAGATGCAGAGGAGAAAAGATTAGGGTCCGCAGTGTATGGATTCGCATTAACATCTGCCCAATTGTAAACTTCACTATCATCTGGGTTTGCATCAATAAAGGCCCTATCACCCATACATAAGTTTAATGTTCCTTCTTTGTTAAGAAGAGAATTTGAGTATGTTTCAGAAGAACATTCAATTATACCATCAATGAATTCAAATTCTTCACCAAATTGTGCATTACAACAACCATCATGATCCATCCCATATCCAAAATCTGCAGGATTTAATGTATTGAATTTTCCTAATGGCCCAAGATCGCCATCATTAATATCGCCGGCAGAACAAACGCCGTTTTGTCCAGGATTATCAATATTAAAACCAGGAATATTATCACCAGTATCGTCATTAAACACAGCACCACTTTCAACTGCATTTGCTTTGTAACATGCTTTGTTAGGTTCTAACCAAACTTCGCCATCTTCTTCAGTTGTATCCATAATATAATCTTGAATGTTATCCTCACCTAAGACATAATGATAACCTGGTTTTGTATTTGAATTAGAAGGATCACCAATATCATTGAAAGTCTCTTCAATCTTTACTTTATTTGTATAATCATATTTACTGCCACAACAATGGTGGCCTGTCCAAGCACCACCTAAAAACAAATTACAGATAGTGTAATCATCAGAATCCTGATATTCAATTGGCAAACTATAACTACTTTCTGTCATGTATTCATAGATATAATCGGGTGCCTTTTGGTTTAATTCAAATTCACCACCAGTAGTAATTTGAGGAACATTACCCTGGGTATAGCCGTCGTTACCACCAACATTAAAATAATGTATTTCTCCAGCAACTTGCCCATACATCCATTGGAATTGATCACCACTTGTACCAAAATAATGATGACAATACAGGGGTTTTTTGTCGTTGGTACCTTCAAGATAAAACCTAACCCCAACATCAGTAACTGTAAGTGGATCATTTAATGCATTCAATGAGAACAAAACCCAATCTTCTTCATTGCCCCCTGAACCATACTGCATAAGAAAATTATCTTCTGTTTTATGTCTGCCTTCGAACGCGTTATGTGCTGGACTACAAGAATAAATCTTACCTGGGTGGATTGGTGACATCTCAACCTCAACGTCAGAATAACTATACAAACAAGCTTCATCAATAGTATGAAGATCATTACTTTGGTAATTATAAGCACCATTCATAATCCATAAATAATCATCGCCACAACATTCATCTTTTTCACCAAAATTAGTTGATGGTCCCTTAGATTCAATGTAATCTGAATTACCTATTTCTCCTCCAACAGGATAAGTGGCACCGATACAATTATCAACAGATGAAGTATTATCCCATGCGAAATCATATTCGTACCAATCTGCAATGTCCCGCGTTTGATAAAAATTATATGTGGAACCTGGTAAAGTTGGTTCTGTTGTTGAGCCCGGAAAGGGGTTACCAGATAAGTAAGAAGAAATTTCTTCAATAAGAAAACCACCATCTTGTGAACCCCCATCATAAGCAATATATTCTTCAGTTTCGCCGTCTAAATACTTACCAACGTGGTGTGCTTTTACGTATAGTCTACAAAGCCCTTCAAAAATAAATGCTTTAATATCACCAAAACCAGGTTTATTTAATTGTTCATTAAAATTATAATTATCTAAAATATCAGTGGGATATAAAAAGGTAAGAGGGGTTTCATCAGAATTGCCCCAATTAGTTAAAAATTCAGGTGATTCATCTGCTGTTAATTCAGGAATTGGTTCATCTACTGCTTCTGATTCAACAGAAATTCCTGTTCGATAATAATTAGATGGTGATTTACAAACAATCTTTGCACCCATTTCAAGTAAAGATGTGCCTTGATAATTCTCTGGATCATAAACATCGCCGCCAGGAACAAAAGCTTCTTGTTCTTCTTCACCCATTGTACCATCTTCTATAGCAAAGACAGGAACAAAAAGAATCACTAAACAAATTAATATGAAAACACCTAACTTTTTCATGTTCACTCCTCTTTTTTATAGTATTAAGTATATAAATCAGTTTACAAGATTTATAATATATAAATCTTTCTGATTTAGTTAAAATATTTATATATGAACTTATTTACAGATTATATGAAGAAAATCTTGGTGATATTAGTATTATTGTTAATGGTTGGATGTAGTACGCAGTATAAAACACTAGAAACAAAAGAACTGAAGATAATTAACATGAGTTTAGAAGAAAACCAAGAAAAAAACATGCATACATTAACTTTTTTTGTGCAAAATAATGAAACAGTTAATGATTGTGAATTTTTAGTTGAAATTCTTCAGGAAAGTGTAAAAATAAATCAAAGTTCTGTTAATTTAATTTTAGAATCTGAAGAATTAAAACAAGGAAACATTATTTTTGAAATGCCAGAAGGCATGAGTGATTTAATGTTAACACCAAATTGCAAATAGTAAACTATTAATACCTGTTATTCCAGAATTACCTAATAATGACTAATTTGGTAGAATATGTTGAAAAAGAGCTGAAAAAAGGATTTTCTAAGGAAGAAGTAAAAGAAACTCTATTAAAAGCAGGTTGGTCAGAAGAAGATATAAATAAAGGTTTTAAAGAAGTAGATGATGTTGAATTTGTACAACACAAACATCACCTACCAAAATATTGGTTTATGGTATTAGGAATTTTCCTTGTTGTATTAATTACGTTTGGTTTGGTGTTTAAGTATTCTTATTATGATAATAAGATGTTGGAAGACTGTAAAAGCCTAAATAATTTCAGACAAAAATATAATTGTTTGTTAGACTTAGGAAAAATCAATAAACCAATATTACCAACGTCAGATTGTGATAAGATAAAAGATATAAATGAAAAAGATATTTGTCTTATTAAACTAGCAAAAGAAACAAATAATATTGGCTTTTGTCATTTAATTCATGATAAAAACAAAAATTTGGGATGCCAAACTTCGCCTTGGAAAGAGAATGACTGCAAGTTCAAGAAATTATTAGGAGAAGAATATAAAGATTGTTTTTATGAGGAGGCCTTAATTAAAAAAAATACAAAATGGTGTAGTTATACAAAAGAATTAAAAAAGAGATGTATAATTAAAATAATTGACATAACAAATATTGCTGAAGATTGTATGGGAGAAAAATGGTGCTTAATATATCTTGCAGAAAAAAATAAAGACATTAATTATTGCAAAGCCATAAATGAATATTCATCAAGAGTTGAATGTTACAATAAATTAGGCCAAGATTGTAAAGATATAAATGACAAATCATTTAAGGAATATTGTCAAAATAATCAAAAGATATTAAAACAACAGATGGTAATAAATTAAAATGATTCCAAAGATTAAGCGAACTTTAAAGAGGTTTATTTTAAGTGAAACAGGTACAATTAGAAAAAAAATAGTATTAAAGATAGGTATTTTATGTTTTCTTAGTGTCACAAATGCAAAACTAATATTGGGGGAAGGTGAAGAAAGCATTGTTGTTAGCGACACATGTAATTTTGATGTGCAAAGCATATGCCAAGGAATTAATTATGAAAGTGCCAGTTTAAATTACAAAGTAACTGCCGAAACATCAATTGGACAAAATTCAGATGATTTTTGGACAATGAACATAAATTTAGAGGATGATGACGGATTAATAGATGCATATGAAATGAAATACACTTGTGAGGGCGGATGTCAAACACAAGGAAATATGATTGGAGGAATTGATAGCGATTGCGACGAATATAGTAATAAACAAAATTGTTGGATAAATAAACCTTTGGATGGAGAAATTTATGGACACAACAACAATGTCATTATAGATAAATTTGCAAGTAACTCATTAAAACTTAAACATGACCACGCAATAGATCCGTTATGTGATATTACAGATACTAGACTTAAAATAAAAGCAACCGCTTGGACACAACAGAATCCAGAAGGAGACCACATTCTTTTGTGGTGTATACCTCAAAAATTCGAAGGAGGGTCATGGGTTTCAAAAGGTTGTGGTGGAAAAGCAGGTTACGGACCCACGACAGTAAAAGCGACGGCGCAAGGGTATTATCCAATCCATTTTTCATTAGATGGGTGCCAATTGACAGATTTTAAATGGTAGATTAAAAGGTATTTTTAACTAAATCCAACCAACCAATACATCCCTAGTAGAAACATCCATTAATAATTCAAACACATAATCAAACATCTTCTTTCTCATTAGACATTTATCTTTATTCAATTTAGGTAATAAGCTACCATAATCTGCATAGTTATTAACAATACAGGTACCACAATAAGGTTTATACACACAAGCATCACATAAGTAATTCTCTAACATACTTGCTTTAATCAATTGTTGTGTTTCTTCTTTTTTAAATATGTCCTCATAGTTATCTTTAAACACTGAGCCAACTTTAAAGAGATCATAACATCTGCCTTCATCACAACCATAAATACTGCCATCAAAATTATAACAGATTTGTCCAGAACAAATACCGCAGGGGCTTCTGAAGTCTAAATGGCCGGCATCAAAAGGGGTTAATAATTTCTGTAAGATTATTGCTGTGCCTCTTTCTTTTATGTTAATGCCTTTTTTATTTAATTCGATAATATAAAGAAGAGACTTTTTCCAAAATTCAATAAATTCTTCCACAGAATAACCATCTATTTCCTTAGCAAAACCTAAACTACTCATGTACTTAATTTGTATCAAAGGAATTTCTAAATTAACATATTCATCAACAATTTCTTTATAGAAAGAAAGAGAATTCTTCGTCGTCACCATTAATGCCCCTACTTTCTTGCCATGTTCATTGAATTTCTTTATCCATTTAACAACATGTTCGTGGCTAGAACCATTAATGTATTTTCTATTTGCATCATGCACGTGTTGAGGGCCATCTAAACTAGTGCAAACATTTACTTCTTTATCAATACAAAATTGCATAAGCTCATCAGTCATTAAAGTTAAGTTTGTTACTAAAGCAAAATCCATCTCTTTCTTGTGTGTTTTATTCATTTCTAACGCAGAATTAACAACAAACTTGAAGACATCAACATTAAGTAACGCATCCCCGCCCTGAAATTCAATAGTAATTGTTTTTGCAGGTGTTTGAAAGATAAAGTCTAATATTTTTGTTGCTGTTTCCTGTGTCATGTCTTGCTCTTTTTCGTCTGAACAAACAGCACTTGCATGACAATAAATACATCTGTGGTTACATCTTGGTGTTGGAACAATTATATGTAAGCCAGCACCATGAAATAAGAAGTTATATCTTTTCTTGTATAAATCAATTATTTGATTTGTATTATTTTTTGTTAGAATAATTCCTTTTTCTTCTAATAATTTAAATTCTTCTTCATTAAACTTATTTTGTTTAATCTTATCAAATTCTTCTTTATTAACAAGAATCCATGCACCATGATCAGTAGTTAACAAGAATTTGTCTTTAATCTTTCCAATTCTAACATGATTAAGTAAATTTTCTTTTCCAAATACAAATGTTTCATTAAATAAGGATTTCATGTTATTAGGCTCAAACAATAATTACAAAATTCGTTTTTTAATTTTTCATCTGAAATGTCTGTTTTAGGGGTTAAAGTAATAGTATTATTCTCGATCTTTGCATCACAAATATCTTTGTATGCAGTAATTGTTTCATTAATTGCTTGTTCAGAATAAAATTTAGGGTTGAGTTGAATCACTACCATTTTGTTCCTCTTTTTTCTTAACAAATATCTTAGGGGCATTTGTAAACAACACCCGTTGCAAGATTAGTTCACGAATTGTTTTATTTCTCTCTGTTTGTTGCTTGTAAACAGAATAATTAATTAATTCTGAATTAAAATCATAAACTAATTGATTAATATCTTGTCCAGATTCTTTTTTTCTGATTTCAACCATTACTTTAGTTGCAGGATCACCATCAAGAACAATATATGCTTTGTCTAACATTACATAAGCTGCGCTTTTAATAACCTCTAAATCATAAATGGCAGTATTAACTGTAAAAATAGCATGGTCTTGCCCATATTCTATATTTTGTAATGCATTAGTTTGATTCATATTTATGGGGAAGTTAGCTGTTTATTTAAAGGTTATTAATGTATTTTTTATTTAAAGTCCTTTGATAACCGGGAAAAACCTAGTGAGAAAAAAAGAACTTAGATGTCGAAGAGTTGTGTACTCCCGCCACATTACAAAAAACAATGTTGGCCAGATGAGCCAAAGGCGAATAGGATATTTTTGAACAAAGTGAAAAAATGTCCGTCTGTGCCAAAGTTGTTGTTTTTTGCATAAACGTCAAAGTATTAAAATAACGATTTCAAAAACAAGATTACATTTCCATTAAACACAATTGTTAATAAAACACCCAAAAACATGAATGGTGCAAAAGGTATTGTTTGTTGCACAAACAAATAATTTGTTTTTAAAATCCCATCATCATAGGCCCTATGTAATTTAACTACTTCTTTATCATTTAGACCATCAACTGAATATTCTACTAATAACCCTTTTTTTTGAATCTGTGAATAAGAATAAGTTGTTGGTTTTATTCGTTTTCCTTCTTTTGTGATTAATTCTGCTAAAACCATGCCCTCTTCTAAATCATCAATTTTAACCTTTTTAACAAACAAAGTGCTCATTTCATAAATAAACATGATAATAATTGCATAAGCAATTGTAACAAGCAAATATGATGTAACAAATTCAGGAGTAAAAATAAAATCCCTATCTAATAAAACCCTAAATATTGCAATAACAACCATTACAATAATATAATGTTCTTTGAAGAGATAAATGAATAGTCTTGACAAGACAACAATACCAATAATAATGTAAAAAAAGTTTGGTTCAATTAAGAAATAAAACAAAACCCATCTTACTATCCAACCTAAACTAAATACAACCAATAAATAAGTAAGAATATTTTTGGGATGAATTACTTTTTTCAATACAAGAAGTTTTGTTTTGAACGGTGGAAAGAATAATATTCTTAGTAGATAATAAACAAACAAAGGCAAAAAAGTGTTGATAATTATTGATAAAGGAGAAAAAACAGTTGAAACATGTTTATATTCAACTATTGGAACTAAAAAAATAAATGCCGCATAGAGCTTTGCATCACCCGCACTCCACATTCCAAAAAACCATAATACAAAACCCAAAAAAAATCCAATAATTGTAAATACCATTATGCTTGCAAAAGCTTTAATTTCAATATAATTTGTAACTAGAAGAAACACATAAGCCACCAAACCAACCAATGAAAAAATAATTAAATGTTTGTTTCTAATTTTGCCAACATTTATGTCGGTGTAACTAACAACAACCCCAAAAATAATGATAATTAGGTAAAATAACCAATACATAAGAATGGGGTGTGGTTTGCCTTATATAAAATTAGTGTAATTGTGCAAGAAGAATTAAATGAAAATAAAAAGAATTAAATGATCTCAACGCCTTCGCAAACATATTTACCAGACTTCTTCTTTTGCATTAATTGATTAAATTTCTTAACGCGCAAAAAACCTTGTTTAGCAACATCTTTTTTCATACCTAAAGTAGAATACAAACTAATTAAATCACCATAATTCCTCATTTCATAAGGTGTTGTTGCAAAGCTTGCTATTAACAAAGGAGTTTTATATTTTTGACATAACTTAACATTCTGAATAATTCTGCCAAGTAACTTAACTTTTGCGCCATTTAAGATCTGGGCAAATGAAAAACCAAGAGTTATTTTTCTTTTTGCTGCTAGTTTCGCCAAAACATGATTTAATCCTGAATTACGATGATGTAAAAAATCATGGTGTGAATGATCTTCTAAACCAATTATAACCTTTGCATTAGATTTTTCAATAATTTCTCTTGCTTTATCATTTGTTTTAACAACCACAAAACATTGTTTATTCTTAACTTTAGATAGATCTTTAAATGAACAAATAATCCCTGTAAATATTTCAAGTTCCGTGCTGTATTTCTTATCACACATTAATTTATAATCTTTTACATCATAAAGAAAACATAATCCTCTGTAACCTAGTTTCTCAGCTATTTCAATTAGCTGTTCTTCATTTTTTTGTGGAATTACTACATCATACATTTTTTATCATTAATTTTATTTTTTCTTTAATTTGCTTTTCTGATAATCCTACCAAAGGGTTAAATTCAATAAGGTTGGATTTGAGATTATTTCTTCCAATAATAAATGAATCAAAATCTTCTTTTTTAGCAAAATCTTCTATTGTTTTAAGAGTTATCTTATCAAATTTTAATATTTTGGGTAAAATGCCATAATTATGACAAGTATTTTTGACCAGTTCTGGCTTGGTTGTTAAAAAAATAACCTCGCAACCACGTTTCATCATTAATAATGCAGCTAAAAGATCTTGCTCATTCTTAACAACAGCAAAAGTTGTGCCCTCTATTCCGTACGGTAGGCCACCTGGCGCCGGTAATTTATCCAAAAACACATATAATTTTTTATTAATGGCTTCAACACCAATATTAAGATCAAAATTAGTTAAAGAAACTTTTTTCTTATAATTTTCAACAACATATGAACCTAATTTTATATCTAATTCATTAGATTTTATTGAAAGTGATTTATCTACCCTCCTTGAGGTTACTCTAAATGTATTAAATTTCTTGTTTTTTAGCAATAAATCTGTGTTTTTTTCTAAATCTTCTAATCTTGATTCAATAGCAAAGCTAATAGAAGCAACACCAAAAACATTAGCTAGTATTGCATAATCGATGTTTTTTCCACAAAAAGTAAGGAATATCCTGCCACGCAACCGATTAAAAGCCAAAAAAGGCAAAGAATGCAATTTAAGGCATTTTTTAAGATTATAAACTAACTTCCTCTCGAAAATAGCCCTATTTTGTCCTTTCAAGGCTAATTCGCCGTATCTTATAATACAAAAGTGTGTTTTTTCAGTCATTTTTCCATAGGAAACAAAGGGGTGTTATATACCTTATGCCAACAATATTTATTAATTTGTAGTTATTTCTCCTTTAAAAAGGGGTTTAAAAACATAGAATTTAAATATAGGCGGGCATTTATAAAGGTTTATAAAGGCATTTTTAAAGCTAGACAATTAACGATTCTAATTTGGAGGAAGATAAAATGGCAAAAAAACAAGTAAAAGAAACTAAAAAAGTAAAGAAAGTAAAAGAAACTAAAAAAACCAAACTAACTAAAAAAACTAAACAAGAACCTGAAAAAAGAGATATTCATGTAGTAAATATAGTTGTAAGCACATCTTTGGAACATGACATACCATTAGAAAAGATGGCTGCTACACTCAGCAACACAGAATATAACCCCGAACAGTTCCCCGGCCTAGTTATTAGAATAAGGGAACCTAAAACCTCTGCATTAATCTTTAGCTCTGGAAAAGTTGTATGTACTGGAGCAAGAAGCATGGAAAAGGTTGAAGAATCAATTAAAAAAATCATCAAAAGCCTAGAAAAGATCAATGTTAAAATTAAAATTAAACCAAAAATCAACATCCAAAATATTGTTGCTTCTGGTTCTGTGGGAATGGATCTTAACTTAAATGTTTTAGCAATGAAGCTTGAAAACACAGAATATGAGCCTGAACAATTTCCGGGTTTAGTTTACAAGCTACCTCAAGCAAAAGCAACATTTTTGCTATTTAGTAACGGAAAAATTGTTTGTACCGGAACAAAAAGCGAAGGTGAAGTGCATGAAGCACTTGATAAGTTAATTGAAAACCTTAAGAAGATTAAGAAAAAGTAATTTATATTACTTTTTTATATTTTTTTTTATGATTATAAAATTTATTAAAGAGACAAAAAAGACAGTAAAGACATGGGGGTGTTAAGCACAAGTTCTAGTGCAGCTTAAAATGGAAGTTAATGAGTTAATTACTAAGTTTCAAAATTTTATTGAAGCAAACTATTTAAAACAGTTGCACACGAATATTAGAGAAGGCAAACTGTTTTTAAGTATTGACTTCCAAGACATCTGTAAGTTTGATTTAGAAATTTCTGAAGAATTACTTGAAAAGCCAGAAGAAACATTAAAAGCATTTGAATTGGGTTTGAAAAATTTTGATTTGGGGGAAGAAGTTGGTGTAATCCCTGTAAGAATAAATAATTTGCCACAAGAACAAAATATATTGATTAGAAACATTAGAAGTGAACACCTGGGCAAATTTTTCTGGACAACAGGTACCGTAAGACAAAAATCAGACGTAAGACCACAAGTTACAACAGCAAGATTTGAATGCCCAAGTTGTGGAAATATAATTCCAGTATTACAATTAGATAAAAAATTCAAAGAACCATCACGATGCGGATGTGGAAGAAAAGGCAAATTCAGATTATTAAGTAAAGAATTGGTTGATGCACAAGGCATCGTATTAGAAGAAGCAACAAAAGATCTTGAAGGAGGAGAGCAACCAAAAAGAATGAATGTTTTCCTAACAAAAGATCTTGTTAGTCCATTATCTGAAAAAAATACTAATCCTGGAAATTTAATCAGAGTGGCAGGCATAATAAAAGAAGTCCCAATAATATTAAGGACTGGTGGGCAAAGCACCAAATTTGATTTATTAATAGAAGCAAACCACGTAGAAAGTGTTGAAGAAGATTATTCTACAATCCAAATTTCTCAAGAAGACCAAGAACAACTTGAAATATTATCAAAAGATCCAAAGATTTATGAGAAACTAAGAAACTCATTAGCTCCGGGAATTTATGGACACGACCTAATAAAAGAAGCGTTGTGCCTACAGTTTGTTGGTGGCGTTAGTAAAATGAGGGATGATGGAGTAAGAACAAGAGGGGACATCCACATGTTATTGGTTGGAGACCCTGGTGCCGGAAAATCTCAATTATTAAAGCGGTCTAGCGTTGTTGCACCAAAAGCAAGATATGTTAGTGGAAAAGGAGTTTCTGGGGCAGGATTAACGGCAGCAGTTGTTAAAGATGAATTTTTGTCTGGCTGGAGTTTAGAGGCAGGAGCATTAGTATTAGCTAATAAAGGGATTGTTATAATTGATGAGTTAGATAAAATGTCGCCAGAAGATAGAAGTGCGATGCACGAGGCATTAGAACAGCAAACAGTAAGTATTTCTAAAGCAAACATACAGGCAACATTAAGGTGTGAGACAACAGTTTTAGCAGCAGCAAACCCCAAGTTTGGTAGGTTTGATCCATACGAAGTTATTGCAAAACAAATTGATCTTCCGCCTGCATTAATTAATAGGTTTGATTTAATATTTACTATAAGAGACCTGCCTGATGAAACAAAGGATGCAAAAATGGCACAGTTTATTTTATCTTTGCACAAGATAAGAGGAACCGAAGAAGTTGATTTACCAACCGATTTATTAAGAAAATACTTGGTTTATGCAAAACAAATAATGTCACCGGTATTAACAGAAGAGGCGATTGAAGAATTAAAAGAATATTATGTTAAAATGAGAAATTCTGGGGGGTCAGAAGAAAAAGGTATGCAAACGATCCCAATTTCGGCACGACAATTAGAAGCATTAGTTAGATTATCAGAGGCCTCTGCAAAATTAAGATTAAGCAAGAAAGTAACAAGGGTAGATGCAAAACGTGCAGTGGGGTTGTTACATTATTGTCTTGAACAAGTAGGAATGGATCCAGAAACAGGAAAAATTGATATTGATAGGATTTCAAGCGGAGTTACAACATCAGAAAGAAGCAAAATAAGTCTTGTAAAAGAAATTATTAATGAATTAGAAGAATCAATTGGTAAAAACATCCCAATAGATGAAATTGTAAACGCAGCAAAAGAAAAAGGAGTAGAAGAAGACAAAACAACAGAAGTAATAGAAAAATTAAAAAGATCTGGAGACCTATTTGAGCCACGAAGAGGAGAAATTCAGAAGATATAATTTATAAAAAGAAAAACATAATAATTAAAAATAAAAAACAAATAAAAAAGTGAAGAAAAAAATGGAAGAAACAAAAAAAACAAATTATGAAAGATGGCCAGCATGCAAAGTAAGAATTAAAGAAATAAAAGAAGCAGAATATGTAAAAGTTAGTGAAGAATATTCTCCAGATTATTTGATAATAGCAGATAAAAAAGTTTCTCGTGCAAACATATTAGCAGTGGTAGTAAATATTGAAAAAGAAGAAAAATTTAGTTCTGTTACTATTGACGATGGGACAGACAGCATCGTTGTGAGAGATTTTGATAATAGTCATGATCTTAGTAGGTTTGAGAGGGGGAATGTTGTAAGAATTGTTGCAAAACCAAGAGAATTTAATGAACAAAGATATATGATATTAGAAATAATTAAAAAATTAAAAGATCCAAAATGGATTGAATTAAGAAGATTAGAATTGGGAAACCATAAAGAAGAAATCATTGAAACAAAACCAAAAGAGGAAATTGGAAAAGAAACGGAAGAGATTGTAGTAGAGGAAATTCAAGAAGAAAAACCAGAAAATAAAATAGAATTGATAATAAAAACAATAAAAGAATTTGATAAAGGGGATGGTGCGGACATTGAAGAGATTATTTCAAAACTTAATTCTATTAAGGCAGAAAGCATAATTAGTTCCTTAATTAAAGAAGGAGAAGTATTTGAAATAAGGCCTGGAAGAGTCAAAGTTTTGTAATTGTTGAATATTAAACAAAACAGAGAAGAATCAATTGATTACTAAAAAAAGAATTCTTAATTAACATTAATTCCAAATTATTAGGGCCTAATCCATCTGGATTCCCAATAACTTACGTCACCCTCTTCATCCACGACCGCAAGCAAAAGTCTTTTTTTAGTTGAGTGTGCAACCCTGTTTTTTGCGGCAAAATCGTGCCACGTTAATGTTGTTGCTTCATGCACCGGAAACACAACCCATTTTGCGTGATCTTCACCTGGTTTAACACCGCGGTCATAAATTCTAAAATCTGCGCCAAATTTAAGTGCGGTTTTAACAATATAGCCCCTGTTTCTAATATCTCTAAAAACACAATAACGAATCCAGAAAAATTCTTCAATCTTTTTTGCCTTTTTAATAAAACTTTCAGTAGACATTTTTCTGCCATTTTCTGATTTAACATCCAGGCGTGATTTTTCCATTAAATATAATGCTTCTAACAACCCCAGTTCAACCTTAGCATTAACAATTTTACCAAACCTACTTTGATTATAAAATTCTCTAGCGGCATCACTATCTTCGGTAATTGCTCGTTCGCCAACTAAAATTGCTTTTACTAATACTTTTTTAGGCATAACCCAAAAAAACCAATGCTGGCTTATAAAGTTTTTGCTGTCAAAAGAACACGCCAATTACACTTAAAACCAACTGAAAACTTTATAAAGTGCGAAATCAAACTATGAAATATGCAATTAACATTTTTAGGAACATCTGCAATGGTGCCAACAAAAGAAAGAAACGTTACAGGGATTTATTTAGATTATAATGGAGAAGGAATTTTAATTGATTGTGGTGAAGGCACACAAAGACAAATGAACATTGCGGGCATTAATCGCCTTAAAGTTAAGAAGGTTTTAATTACACATTGGCACGGAGATCATGTTTCCGGTTTAGTTGGTTTAATTCAAACAATGGGAAATAGTGATGTGCCACAAGAAATAAAATTGTTTGGACCAAAAGGCACAAAAGAACACTTTAGTCACTTATTAAAAAGTTGTATTTTCAATAACAAAGTAAATGTGATTGTTAAAGAAATAAGTACAAAGGAACCCATACAAATATTTGAAAATTGTGATTATGAAATTTGGGCAGTAGATGTTAAACATAGTGCACCATGCATTGCTTATTCATTTATTGAAAAAGACAAAAGAAAAGTAAATATGGCAAAAGCTGAAAAGTTAGGATTACGGTCTGGACCACTAGTTGGAAGGCTTCAAACAGGAAAAAGCGTTGAATTTAAAGGGAAAAAGATTTCTCCTGACGACGTGAGTAAAATGGTACAAGGTAAAAAATTAGTGTTTATTTTAGATACGTGGCCATGTAAGGCGTGTGCCCAGATTGCGGACGGCGCAGACTTATTAATAATGGAAAGTTGTTACGCCACAAAACTAGATGAAAAAGCAGATAAATATAAACATATGACCGCACAACAAGCGGCCCAAATTGCACACCAAGCAAAAGTTAAAAGGCTAGTTCTTACGCATTTTTCACAAAGATATAAAACAGTTGATGAAATTGAACAAAATGCAAGAGACATATTTCCAGAAAGTATTTGTGCATTTGATTTTATGAAAATAAAACTGTAATGTATTAGGCTTCTTTAAATGATTATGATGGAATAAATGATTAACAGAATTAGATCTAAAAAGAGATTATGAAAAAAAATAAGAAATAAAAAAACATCTAAAAATTAACTTTTTGAAGCTAATTTGATATCGCCGGCCTTAACTGTTTTTCTGCCTGCGTGTGCTGCTAATTTTACGGCATTTGATGCGATTTCTTCACCAATATCTTCCAATACTGCCTTTAATGCAGCTTTTGCTTTATCTGAAACTCTATCTGCGCCGGCGTTTTTCATAATTTTTTCCATTGCGGCCAAAGGTATTAATCGTTTGCTTGCCATTTTCTCACCTGTTATGATTATTTATATCTTAAAAGAGATTAAAACCCCTTAATTTAAATAGTTTTTGGTTATTTGGGCTGTTTTTTCTTAATTAAGGCCATTCACCACAGATAAAGGAAATTTAGCAATGATTAAAACATTTAGCCAAAAAATACAAAATAATATAAAGTTAATATGAGGAGAAAAGAATATGAAAAAGAAAGGTAAAAAAATTAATTTAAAAGCAAAAGGAACAAATGCGGAAAGAGCATTATTAAAATTATTTTGGGAACAAGATACTTGGGCGGCAATAAGAACACCTGGCAGCGGCTGCGCTAGATTTCCATCACCAGATATTTTAGCAGGAAATTCCATCAGAAGGTTGGCAATAGAATGTAAACTAATCTCAAATTACAACGTTTATATCCCAAAAAAAGAAATAGAACAATTAAAAATATTTGCATCAAAATTTGGGGCAGAACCGTGGTTGGCAATTATGTTTAATAACAAAGAATTAAACAGCAAAGAATGGTTTTTTTTAAGTTTGGATGATGTGAATGAAACTGAAAAAAATATCTGTGTTTCCACTAATTTAGCAAAAACAAAAGGATTATTGTTTGAAGAAGTAATAAAATCTTAAATTTGCTTGTGCACATATAAATAATACAGAAATTTTAACAAAATTTAAAAACAAACAAAAAAATAAGAAAAACATGGGAAAAATTGTTTTAGCATATAGTTATTCAAAAGAACTTGGAAAAAAGGTAGCAAAGCAATTAAAGGCGAAATTTTCTATTATTGATGTTAATTGTTTTCCAGACGGTGAAAAATTAATTAAAATCAATGTTAATGTTAAAAATAAGGAAGTAATTATCGTTAACAGCCTATATAATCCTGATGAAAAAATAATTGATTTGTGTTTAGCGGCAGGAACATTAAAGGAATTAAAAGCAAAATCTATTACGTTGGTTGCACCATATTTATGTTATATGCGGCAAGATAAAAGATTTCACCCAGGAGAAAGCATTTCTTCAAAAATAATTGCCAACATAATTAATCCCTTATTTAATAAACTAATTACTATTGATCCACATTTACATAGATACAAATCACTGGGCATAATTTACAAATTAAAAACAACAAAGTTAACTGCAAATGGTTTAATTGGAGAATATATTAAAAAACATTATAAAAACCCCATAATTGTTGGGCCAGATGCAGAATCTTATCAATGGGCAGAATCTGTTGCAAGAGGATTAAAAGCGAACGTTGTGGTTTGCAAAAAAATCAGACGTAGTTCACGAAACGTAGAGGTACAATTTAATAAAAAAATTGATGTAAAAGGAAAAGAAGTAATTATTGTAGATGATATTATTAGTACAGGGCACACAATGGTGGAAGCAATTAAAGGAATTAAAAATCAAAAACCAAAATCCATCAGTTGTATTGCTGTTCATGGGTTGTTTGTTGAAGGCGCTGATAAAAAACTTAAAAAAGCAGGAGCAAAACACATAATTACAACGAATACAATTAAACACGTCACAAATAAGATTGATGTTTCTAAACTTATTGCAAACAAATTGTAAGGAAAATTATATTCTAATTAAAATATAAATAATTTAAAATAAAATATAAATAGATTAAAAAAAATAAACTTTAAATAATTTAATTAGGGTTAATAAAAGAAATAAGTAAAAAATAAAAAAGATTTATTTTCTTTTTTTCTTGGCTTTTTTCTTTGTTTTTTTTGCTGCTTTAGGTTTAATGCCAAGCTTTTTTTCAATTAATCTTTGTTCTGCAAGTAATTTTGCTTCTTCTTCCTCAATTTTCATTTCTTCAATTGCAATCTTTCTTGTAATTCGTTCAATGTTTAAATCCATTCTTGCAACTCTTCTTTCCATAATCACAAGAACTCTTAAACTATACACGATTGCAGCTAACGTACCTACAATAATTGCTAAAATTATTACCTCTAATGGATCTGAAACAGCCATTTAATCACCCTCTTTTTATTTTTATATTATCTTAATAATATTTACTGATTAGTATATAAAAACAGTTTTAGTTTAAAAATGTTTCGAATATATTAATATAATTAAACTCAGAGGAAATCTAGGTGTCACCCCTTGATTGCATATGGAGTGTTTGTTGAAAGAAATGTTCTTTGTTTCTATTCTTAATTTCATTCTTTTTTTTATTTTAACTTCTTTTATCACTACTATCTTTATACACATATTATTATTCTCTCCTTTATTTTATTCATATTATCTTTATACGCACACCATTATTACCCTCACTCTTCTTTTATCATTCACTTATCTCTCAATACCTTTTTTATTTTAAAGTTTCCTCCTTTTCTTCTATTGTTATTACATCAATCTCATTATTTTTATTAATACTCCCATTTCATCACTTCTGTTTTTATTTTAAAATTTCCATAATTCCTTTCACCCATGTTTACTGCTGCCACTACTACTACTACTACTACTACTACTACTACTACTACTACTACTACTACTACTACTACTACTACTACTACTACTACTACTACTACTACTACTACTACTACTACTACTACTACTACTACTAC
>JABJHR010000006.1 GCA_018661705.1 Candidatus Woesearchaeota archaeon | reverse complement strand
TCTCCTCTTTTTTCTCCTTCCTCAAGATCACCTTGGTAAACTTCTCCATCATAAATTGCTGTTCCTTCACTATCATAACCTAAGAATGAGTTTTCTTTATCTTGTTTTGGATTTAGTGCTTCTTCAACAAATTCTTTTTCTGAATAACTTCCCATGTCTTCTTTATCATATAATGCATAAGCTTCATCACTATAATATCCTTCATTCCTAATTGGTGCTAAATAAACTCTGATGTCATCGTCGTCAACAGTTGTCTCACCTTTATTAACTGCAAATGGGAAATCTAAGCCTTTGAAGTACATTTCCCAAACACCATTTCTTCTAATTAATATTCCATTTTTTCCATGGTTTTTTAATTGAAGAATATCTCCATCTTGATATTTCTCTTCTTTATCTGCTTCTTGACTTACTTTTGTTTCTATTACACCACTGCCTTTTTCAATTTCTTGTGTTTGAGAAGTTTTTAGTTCTTCACCAACTTCTGATGTTAGCTTTGATTGTTTAATATCAACCATACCATTACTATCTTTATAATTTGAAAGAATTAATGCAGCACCAAATATAATAATAGTGAGAACAATGAATGCAATTGCTTGCATATAATCTGTCTTTGGATGCCTATTATTATGTTTTGCCATCTATATAATGCCTCTTTTTTATATGTTTATTAATATGTTAATATATAAAGTTTATTATTTGATGATGATTTAATGAAAGTTTAGTTTATGATAACAGATTTTTTAACACCACCACTACTGGCAGGCAGGTTGGTACCCCGTAAGGGACAACCCTCACCAACCTGCGCCAGTGATGGTGTTAAAAATCCAGTCATGGCGGGCTGATGAGGTGAGTAAAACGAGCCGAATAGGACTTTGAAAAAGTCCGTGAGCCCTGCCACGAATGGCTGGATTTTCTAAATCTACAAGAGTAACTTTTCAACATTTCAACAAAATTCATTTCGAAAACTATATATACTATACAAAAGTTGGAGATTGACATGGTAGAAGTATCAAAAGTAAAACAATGCCCAGAATGTGGCAGTAATAATGTAAGATATGAGGAAAAAGAGGATAAATTGTATTGTAATGATTGTGGTGAAATCTTTGCTAAGCTAACTCCTAAACAAGAGGAAAAGCTTGAAAGGGTTTCAGATGTGATTTAGTTTTTACACATAATTCATAGTAATATTACAGTAAAGTTTATAAACACCCTCTTTGTACTGTGAGTAGAGGTAAACATAATGGAAGGTACAATTACAAGTTATAGGCGGGGTAGAACATCCCAAACAGACAATCAAATGATTATTGTAGTTAATGATGTAGATTCTAAAGAAAAAGCTGAAAAAATGATTGGAAAAGCTGTTGTTTTCAAATCACCAGCTGGAAAAGAGTTAAAAGGCAAAATAACTGGTGCACACGGTGGAAAAGGTGCGGTTAGAGCATTATTCGAGACTGGAATGCCTGGGCAAAGCTTAGGAAAAAAGATCAGTATCCAATAAATTCTTTGATTTCTTTGATTTTTACTTCTTTTTAATGCATAATTTACTAGTTTTAATAGGGTTTTTAGGTGATATTTGGTGTTTTATGCGGACCTAATAAGGTTATCACTCCAGAGTAGTTTAATTTGGGAAAGTTTATAAATGATTAAGATTTCTGTTTTAAGTGTGGGACTATGAGAATTGCAGCAATATCTGATATACATAGAAATAAATCATTGGTAAAACTATTTACTGATTCGCCTAAATGCCAAGATGTTGATGTTTTATTAATTTGTGGTGATATTTCAAATGGAAATATTCCTGAGTTAGAGGAAATATTATCTTCTTTTTCTGATTTTAATGGGGAAAAATTATTTGTAACTGGAAATCACGATATTTGGTCTAACAGTGAGGATGCAAATGCTTCAATGGTTAAATATGAACATGATATTCCTATTGCTTGCGAAAATGCAGGTTTTCATTGTCTTGATAATTCTCCAAAGATTATTGGTGATATTGGTTTTGTTGGAAATATAGGTTGGTATGATTACTCATTTAAAGTTTTGTGCGGATCTACATCTCAACCACTTCATTTTTCTGAAAACAGAATTGTTAGGCGTTGGGAAGAACTTAATGACGATGATTATCAACAAAAGATGTTTTTATTTATGAAAGATAAATCTGATCCATCAACAACATTCTGGGGTGATAAACTTTATGCAAAATTAGGTTGTAGTGATAAAGAATTTTTAGAAAGAACGCTTGCAAAGCTAAAATCAGATATTGAACAAATTAACAGATACGCTAAAAGTATTGTTGCAGTAACACATCATATCCCCTATGAAGCAATTGTCCCAAGAAGAGATGATGATGTATCATATTCTTTATGTAATGCATATATGGGTAGTAAAAGAATTGGTGAATTATTTGATAAATATGAAAAAATAAGAACAGTTATTTGTGGTCATAGCCATACTCCTGGAAGTTTTCAAATAAATGGTAAGAATTGTTTTAATGTAAGTTCTGAAAACTCTTATATTAAGTTAATTGACATAAAATAATAGTTTAAATTTCTTCAAGAATAATATTTGATGCATCATAAATTTCTGCAATTGTCATATCCTCATATTCTGGTAAAATATCTCCTTGTGGAGTTGTAAGTTTCATCTTCTTAAATAATCTTTCTACTTGAAATCTTAAATCTTTTGTATCTAACTCAGATAATGGTGTGGTTAATTCAAATGCTGCTGCTTGAGACCAATCAAATAATTCAATTTTACCCTCAATGTTTGCAGAGTTATAATCATCATCAAATTCTGTCCCCCATATTAATATCATAAGTTCGTTAGAGATTTCTTTCTCAAAAGCTAAACCTAAAAGTTTTCCTAAATCATTTGCGATATAAGGCAAACCATATACCTCTAATCTTTCATCAATAATAGTTCTTAAATCCAATGGATCAATTTCATATTCCCATTTCTTGCTTTCATCCACTAACCACGCCATGCCTTTCAAATCAATTTCTAAACCTTCAAGATGTTTTTTTAATCCAATTTTTTCCATTAATTCTAATGTTTTTGCTCCATCAATAGTATTTTCAAATAATTTTGCAAGATTTTTTGTCAGGTCTCCAAAAAATGCTTTATTAAATAATGCTTCTTGAAATGCAACCTCACCCATTACTTCACCATTTTCTTCAACTAATTTTGCTCTTGTTGTTAATCTAAATCTTGGATGAATAACCTGAACATTACCTTTTACAAAAAGATCTTCTACAAAATCTTTTAAAATAATAATGGTTGCTTCACTTATTTCAACACCTTCTTCCTCTGAAGCAAACCTAACAAATCTTAAAGGTTGTCTTATTTCCATTGGTGGTTTTGTTAGTCTTAATAGACCTTCAACTGCATCTAAAATATAATCTTCTGGTCCAACAATAGTTCCATCTGATTGTAACACAATTTTTCTTGATGTTGCTCCTGGAATTGATGCAATCCCGTGTCTTAAAATTCCTTCACTTCCAACAAGATCCAAAAACATATCAGTATCTTTCTTTTCATAATACTTTCTAAGATCATAAGTAAACTTTATTTGTCTAGCTGTAAATCCACTAGTATACCAATCCGCTTTAAGAACATCTTCAGTATCATAAGGAAGATCTTCAAAATCTTCATATGTTTTATATTCTTCAAGAACACTAAGCTCTACATCAGAAGGTACAGTAATATCAAAATCAGATGACCCCTCCTCTGATGAACTTGGCCTTAATCTTAATGCCTTGTAAGCATCAGATGCAGCTGCACCACAAGTAATACCCAAACCTTGACAAAACTCAATAAAATCTTTTACATGGCTTTCTAATCTCACCAATACAGGAACTTCTTCTTCTGTTTGATATAATCTTATACCTTGCATATAATAACTATAAGTGGCAGAATAATCTATATTACCTGATTCATCTCTTGGTTTGTACAAGAAATGTTCTTTTTCTTCAAGTGCAAGAACTTTTGCTTCAAGATCTTCTGTTGATAAATCTGTACTAACTGTTGGAAGATTTTTCTTAAGTAATTCTAATTGGTGATCTAAAAACATGGAAGATAAATCTTGAACAGGTTCAGTGTTTGGTTTTAATGCTGCTTTAACCATGTTTAAAACACCACTCTCAAAATTTGATTCCAATAATCTACTATCTGTACCAATTGCTGAACTTCCACTACAACTTCCAACATGGCATTTAAAGTCATCTATTTTAAGTCTTAATAATTCTAATGTTCTTTCTAATATGCTTTCTTCGGTGTCTATAAGATTGTTAATTGCTGCTTCTACTATACTTCTTTCTTCTGATGTGAAGTCAATCATTATGTGGACATTAAGTATTTTTGTTCCATCTGGATTTAATGTAAGTATTAATCCTTCTTGGATTTTTCTTTTTAATTCAGCGAATGTTAATTCTTTTAACTTTGGTTCTGTTGTGTCTGGAACAGATGTTTTAATTAAATTTGCAGCAACAAGCGCAGCAACAAAGTCTTCTTCTGTAATCTTTCCTTCAGGACCAGTTCCAACAACATCATTTCCTACAAATATTTCTAATTGTTTATTATCTTCCATCTCACCATTAACTTGATCTGTAATACTTGAATCTGGTGTTAATTGTGATTCTTCAGCAATTTCTGCTGCTTCTTGTAGATCTCTTATTGCTTTTTCTTCTTCTGCTGTTTCAATAATATTTAATCCTGTTTCATCTATTCCTGAGAACTCTGGGGAGTAATCTAAAGATGTAAGACCGCCTTTTAATGCTAAATTAATTAAATCAAGGTTTTCTCTTGCAATTGGTGTTTCTTGAGAAGTTTGATCATCTGTAATCTGAGATGAATGTTGGATGCCTGTAATTTGTCCTACATTGTTTGCTTGTAATTGCAATCCAAACATTTTGTTGGGATCAATATTCTTACCACGTAAAAGTGTTGCTAACATTGTTTTGTGTTTTTCCATGTAATTAAAGAATACTAATCTAACTAAAGGATTTTCATTTTCATCTTCTTCAATATAAGCAACTGCTTTTGCATAATATTGGTCTGTTCTTTTGTTGTATTCAAATGCTTGCATTAATCCAAAGTCATCTATTGAAATATATTGTTTTGGAATTGCTCTATTTGGTAAAAAATTAAGTTCTGTATATAGACCAGGGTTTTGATTCTTAAGGGCCCCCTCTATTATGTTTAATCCAATAGCTAAAAAATTCGAGGATAATAATGATCTTAAATCATGTCTAATTATTCCATAAAGACTTTTTGTTTGTTCATCTAATTCTTTTGTTTCATATGCTAGTTGTATTATGTCTCTTTGAATTATTGTAATTGCATTCCAGGCATTTCTAAAATCAATAAGCTCTTGGCCTTGTATTACTTCTGATACTTTTTTCTCTTCAACAATAATTTCAGTAAAATAATGCATCATTTTACTTTTACTTATGCCATATCTCTTCTCTAACCACCCCTCTTTGCCGTCTGTTTCTTTTAAAACTAAGAATTTAACAAAATCTTTTAATGTTTGTTCTAATTCTGCTTCATCTGTTATTGAAAATATTCTTGCAGTCCATTCTTGAATCTCAATATTTTCTAATACTTCATCCTGTTCAGCCATTGCAAGAATTACTTCTCCTGTTGCTTCCACATCAAATTGGATTTTTTGGGTTTGTTCCATTAATGTATCTGCTATTTTTGTTTCAATTCTTTTTTCTAAATTTTTTCCATCTGTTCCTACTGGTGTTCCTGTAGTTCCACAATCAATTGAACCAAAACCACAATCAACATCATTATCAACAAATATATCTTTTAAAGCTTGTTGGAGTTTTTCCTTGAAGGATTGTTTGTCAAACTCAGTACGATAAATTGTTTTCATTGCTTTTTCTACTTGTTCTAATTGTCCCTCTGTAAATTCACCCTCGATTTTTACAACAATTTGTTCATTCCATCTATTCTCGTTTAAAATAAAGACTCCTTTATCAATAGACTCAATATATTTGATAAATCCTAATCTTGTGTCCCACCAAATTTCTGTAGGGAATTCTGCCATAACTTCATAAATGGTTTTCTGATCAAATCCTCGTTTTTCCATTAATTCTTCTAAGTATATCCCATTATCATGAGGACGCATAGTATATCGGCTAATAAGTGTTTTTACTGTTGATTTCCAAGTACCAACTGATATGTCATCACTCATTAATTGATCAAGATATTCTCCAATCATAGGATCCTCAAGATCAGGGTTTGTTGGTTCTTCTTCAAATGTTGAGATCTCAATTTCTTCTTCATCTGGAATAATTTCGTTAACTATTTTTTGTATGGATTCAGAATGTTTTTCACTTTGATCAGTTAACCCTTTGTCATCAAGTGATTTTAATATGTTCTTAAAAGCCAGCATTTTTTCTGTTTCAAATTCTTCTTGAGTCAATAAAGATATTCTTGCTAACTCTTCTGCAATTATTTTAATTACTTCGGTGTCTAAATTTATATTAAATCTACTAGCTAAACCTTTTACGTTTTTAGTAAACATAGTAGTTTCCATTTTAAATTTTGATTCATATATAGCATTTTTCCTTGTTAATGTTATTTCTTCTTTCTCCTTAGCACTAAGGAATGGTGCTTTATTAAGATCCCAAGAATAAACACCAAGATCAACTACCACTCCATTTGGTGTATAAAAATCAACATTAAACGTATTAATTCCATGTTCACCTCCAAGATGTGTTATCACTAATCCATCAGATAAAGAATGGGCTGCAGTACGAAGATCTCCTTCAGTTCCACTTGGTCCTGCAAATTCATGGCTACCATCTATTTCAAGAGCATGCAAATGGAAACTTGATAAACCATCTATTTTGTCCACTGATAATTTATCTGATGTTTGATATGTACAAACATCACCTGTGCATTTAGGTTCATATTCTTTAAATTTAACACCTTTATCATTTGCAAAAACTAATCCGCCTAACTCAGTATCTATTATCCTAAGATTCTTAACAATCATGTTTCCTATTTTTGCTTTTTGGTCAGGATCTTTAAGAGCTTCTAAAAATAATTTTATTTTTAGGAGAGTAAGGGTGCTTAACCCATATTTACTTTCATCAAAAGATTCAGTGTTATAATCTCTTACTTCACTATTGTCAAAAGTAACTTCAGGTATGTCTTCTTGAATGGATTCGATTAACTCTTCCCTACTTCTTAATCTGCTCTTTATAATCTCTGGGTGATTCATTATTAAGCCAAGATCTTGCAATGCAAATTTATAATCATATCCTGTTCCTAATTTTTCTAAAAGATCTAAGCTTTCCTTATTATTTGAAAGCATTAACTTACCAAATTCTTCAATTGCATCATCATCAACTAATAATCTTGCTGCTCGAAGTGCTCTTTTTTGTAGTTCAATATCATTATTTTGCTTAGCAGATTTAACTAAATTGTATAATTCAAGTGGTGCAGTTATTCGTAAATAACGTAAGACCTCTTGTGCAGAAGAATAATTGGGATTAAGTAAATCAGGTGTTTTAAGGACATTAATCAAAGCAAGCGTTATTCTCTGTTCCTCCTCTTTATTTTTACCCATAATATCTAAACTATTTAATAAGCTATTTGCTAAAGTGAAATAGCTAGACTTAGGAAAACCTGTGATATACATCACTTCAATCATTTCATCAATTGCATCTTCTCCAAGATCTTCAAGAGAATGAACAGCTTTTTGAGTTATTTCATCTTGTGGAGGATTGTTTTTAATTACTTCCAGTAGTCTTGTTGCTTCAGTTTCTATTTCATTATCAAATATTTCTTCATCTTCTTTTAATTGTGCTTCTAATTCTTTTAATTGTGCATAAAAATAAAATGTATACATTGGCCAAGCAATTATGCCAATTGGTCCTGCTAAAAAACCAGCTAATCTTCCTAGTTCAAGTAGAAGAGTTTTAGATTCTAAATCTTCAGCTTTAGTTCCCTTAAATTTTTTACTGATAACTCTTTTAATTCCATTTGGTAATTGAATTGTTTTATCTTTTCCAGCCATATCTCCCATTAAATTCCAAAAACCATTTCTAGCAATTGATTTCTTAAAATAATCAAATCTTCCAAAGTTTGCATCTTTAAATTCATTATGATCTTTCTTTTCAATTCTTTTAAAATAAATACTTGCACCTACAATTGCACCAACAAATAATAAAGGAACGGCAGTAGGTATTGAGAAAGCAGTTGCAGCAACTGCTCCTGTTGCAGCTGCAGCTGATTTTGCACCTAATAAAATACTACCAACTAATCCAACACCAGCTAATCCTGCAACACTTCTTCCTATTCTTGATGCGAGGGAAGGTTGTGAAGGTGTTAATGCTGGTGTTTCTTCTGCTACTAATTCCTTTAATTCCCCTACATACAATATTCCTTTTGGATATATCTTATGTGAAAGGCGTCCTAAAAAACGAAGTAGAATATTTTTGTTCTTAAACCTTGTATTTATGTACTCTTTACTTGTTACTGCTTTTCCACCAAAGAAACCTTGCATAAATTGTTTTGAAGTTTCATGAATTGCAACTGAAACAATAGAATATCCTGCATATTTTTTTCTAAGTTCATCAGCAAGATTTTGTGCTATCTCTTTGACATAACCTTTACTGGCTAACTCTTCCTTATATCTTCTACCTATTGAAATTCTCTTAAGTTCAATAACATCATTTTCAAAATCCATTAAAAAACGTCCAGAGAATTCATATCCCTCTAATTTAATATTTAATTCTGATATTGAATCTGCATTTCTTCTTAAATGCCCTGCTCTATCAATAATTGTTACATATTCATCTTTATCATCTACTCTCTTATGTAATTGAAGGATTATAAAGTCATTAGTTTGAATATTAGCAAGTTTCTCAGTTAATTCTTTATTGAATGAATCTTGATCTCCATATACATTAATCACCTGTGGTGATTTTCCATCATTAAGCTCTGTAACTTTCTTTACTAGTTCACTATCTTTAAGTAAGGTTGATAAATCAATTGTTGGTCTTTCCTCAAGAATTGATGGTTTTGTTTCTTCTGCAACAACTGTTGACTTTGTTTCTTGTTTTGCTTCTGCATATTCACCAGCAAGATGTAGTGCATCAATTATTGTTATTTCTTCATTTAATAATTTAGGCAGTATTTCTTCTTTAAAGACATCTTCAGAAACTAAATCATGAATTGTTTTGAATATAACTCTACCATTAGTATATTCATCATCATAGTTTTGTCTATCTAAATATCTATTTTCAGCAATTAAATCAAACCCAGAATCTGATTTTTCGCCAGGTTTTCTGAACAGATTTGCAAAATAATAACTTGTGTGGTATTGGAAGTCTTCTGCAAATCCTTCTGTTGTCAATAAATTTAATCCTGTTTTGCTGTATTCTGCGTGTACATAATGCCCAAATTCATGTAAGAATAAAGCAAATAAACTATCTAATGTATGATCAATATCTCTGTTGAAAACAATTTTTGGTTTTGTTAATAATTTTCTTGACTCAAAGTGAGCTGAATAAATTGGAAAATTGTTATATAATATTTTAATATCCTCAACTCTATTTTCTCCTAAATAACCAAGTTGTGATGCTCCTGCTAAACTTAAATGTTCTAATAAGGATGTTTTTTTATCTTTATGTGGCCAAATCTCAGATGTAATAAAAGCTTCAACAAATGCTTCTGCTATCTTCTTTTCATGTTTATCATTTAATAGCAAGTTTCTCCCATTTGATATTAAATCGAGATAATCTTTTTCATTTTCAATCTTTCCACTTTTTAAGATAAGATCTTTTGACAACTTATTAAACTGTTCTATTTTTACTTTTTTCTTTGCTAATATTTCTCTAAATCTTTTTAAGAATACTTCCCTATTCTCTCCTTCAAACAAAGCATTGCTCATTAAGGAAACTATTTCCCTACCATTTGTTTTTTTCCTTTCTGTTGTATAATCTTCTTTAAGCTCAGATATTCTTGATTCAACAGATTCTTTTGCATAATTTTGTTTTAGCTGTTCAAGTACAATAGGTTTAAATTTTTCTGTTTGTAATGCTTGGTATTGTTTTTTATATCTATAGTCTATTATTTTCTTAACGATGTCGTAATATATATACTGTCCTGCCCCAAAAATTGTAGCTGGACCAAGCATAATTGAAACATCTTTAACATAATCATTTAAGAAATTTACAATCTCACCCTGATATTGTTCTATACCATATGTTAAACCAATAAAACTAGCAACTACAGAAGCTGCAATCATCCATCTTATTTTACTTACTGGTTCTGTTTCAAAATCTGATTCTGCTACTTTATTAACTTCATTTTTAAGAGTTTTTAATAATATTTCTAAATCATTAACAATATCTAAATCTTCTGCTTCAAAGATCAAAGCATCAAGCTCCTCTACAATCTTTATATTATTCTCAGCAACAGCTTTTCTAAATACTTGATTATCTCGAATTTCATTAAAATTATCTCTAACAATTATTTTTGCTTGTTTTAAAAAATTATTGGCTTGTTCTAAATTACCATTCACATAACTTTTTTTTGCTTCTAATGTTAATTCTTTGACAGATTTCAATTGAGTAAGTAGATCCTTATCAGTATTATCTGATTCAACCTTGCTATCTAATGTTTCCGTTATTGGTTCAATAACTTCTCCACTTTCATCAATAAGTTTCTGTGTTGTTTTGGATGTGAATGTTTCTTCTTGTTTAATTGATGGTCCTATTTCTTCTGTTACAGCTGCTTTACCAAACCATTTACCATTTCTTATTTTATTTTGTACTGCGTATATGCCAACACCTGCTAATGCAACACCACCTAAAGCAATGCTAGCTATTGCACCTGCTGATAAACTAGTAGCAGTTGCAATTGCTGCTCCTGCACTACTTAATGTACTTGCAGTTGCTGTTGTTGATGATAATCCAATTGCAGCAACAGTTCCAGCTCCTAAAACACCAGCTGTTATACCTCTTGCTCTTCCCTCATTACCAACAAAACCTTGAGAAGGTGCTAATATTTCCTGTTCTGTAATTGGATTTACTTCTCCATCTTTTAATACAAAGATATCCATTTCATCAGTTGCTCCCTTAAACCCACTAATTATACCTTTTATATTCTTATTAGCAATAATTTCTTCTGTTAATATTAAATTTGATCTTAATTTACCATTTTCATCAGTGCTATAGAAGAATGCAGGTTTATCAAATACATCAAAGTTTGTAATTTTCATTAATTCCTTATTTTTTCCAGATGCTGTTGGAACAAATTGTGAACTCAGTTTTGCCTGCATTAATCCAGTTCCAAGATGATGACCATATAAATTAGTATCAACACCATAACTTAGCTGTGATAAACCTTCATCAATAGACTTTTTAAGTACATGTTGCATTAAATAAAACTGCATATTTCTAACATCTCTTCTTGCATCACTATCTGTTGAAGCATAGCCAATAGAATATTTACTTCTTAATCTATTAACAATAATTCCACCAATTACTTTTCCATCTGATTTTCTTTTCAGATACATTCCAGTTCTTGAACCACTTAAGAAACTTCTAAAGCCTCTTGCTTTTTCTATTGCTGTAACTAAAGGTTTTCTTCCTTTTGCTTTTGCATCCATCTCTGCAGTGTATAAATCTAAGAAATCTTGTCTTTCATCATTAAATGTAGATTCACCATTATCTTCTACTAATTCAAGTTCTCCAGATTCTAATAATACATCAATTCCTGAAGTATCTTTCTTAAATTGCCTTCTTTTCTTACTCTTAAAGTTAGTATAATACTTAGCAAGTGCATCATCTATTGTTTCTCCTGCTTCCATTTGAGGGACATCAACATTATAAGCAATTTTTGCAGGCCTATAGAAATAACCTTGTTCTTTCAAAGCATTTACTTGTCCATTGCTAGGATTATCAACTCTAACCATATGTATTTCTGATGATTGTTCAGCAGAAACAATATCATCAATTGTATCAGTTGAATCATACACACCCATTTTAAGATCAAACCTTTCTTCAATCTTTTTTACTTCAACACCTTGTGTTTCTGTGATTAATAATTCCTCTTCTTCAGTTTCTATTAATGGTTCACCTATAATTTCTTCAACTGCTTCAGTTTCATCTTCTATAATTTCTTCAATAACTGATTCTTCAAGAAGCTCCATTCCATATCCATTTTCAATTTCTTCTCTTGATTCAACAACTTCTGGTTTTATTTTTGTATTAATATATTTAGTTTCAACTTCATCTCCTATTTGGTAATATAATCTTGCAGTTACCCATTGAATTGTTTCAGCATTACTTCCATCATTACCTGCATCAAGAGTTGATATTGCACCATAAGCATCACTATAATCCCAACCAGTTCTTCCTCCAAATAATTTAAATGACGATTTTGTATCAACACCTTCTTCAACTTCTTCATAACTTGATTCCCTATATTTAGAAGCTATAACTTTTAATCCTGTTTTCTTAGACAATATTTTCAAAACTGCATATAATTTTTCAATACCATTACTTCCAAATTGAGTACTTTCTTCCACAAATATTGCAGGTTCATATTCATCTACATTATCATTCTTAATAAACCTTAATCTAACCATCCTTCTTGTAACAACTTGTCCTTTTTCATTTAATATTGCAACTGCTTTATTTGCACCATTCATAGTATAACCTGTAAGTCCTCTGTTTAAAGAAGTACCATATGTACAACTTTGGCATTTAATTTGTCCTGGATAATTACCAATATTAAATAAGGTATAAAAATCATCAGTGAACACAGCCCTATATGTTTCATCTCCTAAAACCACTTCATACTCCATGTTTTGTTTCCATAATTCAGCTGCTTTTAATCTAGCTTCAGTTAATCTGAGATACTCTGTTATTTTAGCATAATCTTCCTTATACGCTTCGTATTCATCATATTCTTTATATTCTTCATAATCTTTTATCTGTTCCAGATATTTTAGCAAAGCTTCTCTTCTTGAAAGAGTTACTACAACTTCTTGCTCTCCCTGATCTGTTTCTTCTACTTCAACAGCCTTATTAAAAGAAATTATTCTATCTATCTCAGTCATTGCCTCATTACTTAATGTTAATATCAATCCATTAACTTCGCCTTCTTCTATTGCTTTCATGAATGCTGTATAATCATTTGATTCATAACGCCATTTAGCAAAATCTCCATCCATCTCATGTAAGAATCCCTCTAGTATAACAGAATAGATTTCATTTTCATTGATATTACTTAAAAACAGTTGAATAAGTTCAAAAATATCTCTTTCCTGATGATCTTTCCACTCAAATCTGGGATTATTTACAGAGTACAAAGTTAACTCTTCAACTAATTTATCATTAATTACATCAATATCATTTGTTCCATATCTTTCAACTAAGAATTCATATTCTGTTAAATCAATTTTATTTTTAAATATACCAACTAATCCTTGAACTTTAACTTTACTTAAATCAGTAAAAAGTTGATCAAAAGCTTCATTATCAAAGTATCCATTATATATATCTATAATAATATTCTCAGAAGATCTAAGTAATTTTGCATTAAGCTCTTCAGGATATATCTTCATTGTCGCGCCTTTACTTACTTCAAGTAGTTTCCTTATTTTTCTTAACAAAATCATAAGTTCATTGTATGCATCTTCTGTTACTTCAGGATTACTAATATCATATTTATTATTTATATGATTCATCAAACTTCTAAATAGTCTTCTTTTTATGATACTATATTCCTTAACTTGACCAAATGATGTTACACTTTGATCACCAATTTCTGAAAGAAGTTTTAGTTCTTCATATAATTTATTTTTCTTATCAGCAGATGATCCAACAAATCTAGGATTTGTATTAATATCTCTTATTAATGTTCTAAATTGATCTAAAACATCAGTGTCATATTTATTAATAGCACCACCAAGATATTTAACACTAGTTTTATATTGCCTGTATTCTTCAAGATCATCTAATCTTGTTAATTTAAGCAATGCCTCATAATACATGTGTGATATTTGGAATTTTTCTTTTTCTGATTCTTTTCTTTCTACATTAATTGCTGTTTTTATTTTTTCTAGCTCTTCTAGTGCGAATTTATCATTTTTTATTTTACCAGTAGAAGGCAAATCTCTTTTATAGATACTCTTTAATGGCTTAAGGAGTTCTTTTTTCTGTTTTTTGTCTTTTGTTAATGCATAATCAACATAATCAAGCAATAATTGATTGTTTCTTAGAACATCTCCTCTTTCATTTAACAATCTCACAATAAATTCTTTGTTTCCAAATTTACTTATTGGAGTATTAGATCTTATTTCATCCATAACCCCAACAACAATATTGTTATCTGTATTTTGACTTAATAAAATGTTCATATAAATTCTAGTTTTACTTTCTTCTGGTAAAGAATCAAATAGATCTAGTATATCATTACCTAATTGATTTCCTAAAATATTGTTATTACTAAGTTCATTAATTGCAGATATAACTATTTTTTCTTTAGCAAGTGCATCAATACTTTCCAATTTAAACTTGAATAAACCAATAAGATCAAAACCATGTTCATCAGCAATTTCCTTTATACTTGAAAATGATTGTGCTTTATTTAGTTCATCTAAAATATCCATTAAATCCCTTGTTACTGCAAGTTCATCTTTCTCTTTTAATTGCTCAGCAAAGTCATTTAATGTACTAATTTTAGCTTCCAATACAAACAAGTTTGATAATATCCAAGATAATCTATCAATAATCAAATCAGGATCTTCAGTTTCTAATGCTGGTAATCCCTTCTCTTTTCGTTCTTCAATAACTTCACTAATTCTATTTTTAATTGATTCTTTTAATTCATCTATTGATTGCTTAGGATCTTCTTTAATCATCCTAATTACTTTTATTACTTCATCTAATGTTAAGAATTCTAACAATTCCATTATTTTTGGGATTTCAATTTGGTATAATGATGCATCATTCTTAAAATATTCATCAAATATCTGTGTTTGTGTAACTAAATGATCAATACTCTCTTTTAAACTAAGTTCGTCAGCTGTATCAGTCTCTCCAAATAATGCAGGTAAATTTTTAGCAGTAAACATATACAATAAATGCTCAAATAAACTTGTTTTCTCATCCTCACTCATTCTAAATTCTTTAGGATGTAATGAAACTTCTTTATTCAATAAATATGCAACCCTGTTTGCTGGATCAATAATTTCAGTTCTTCTTAATGCAGTCATTATTTCTGGTTTTTGAGCAATATAAGTTGCTAGTTTAATGTTAATACCTAATGCTTTTTGTAAAATAATAGGAAGATCAGAAGCTCTTGAAAATACAATCGCAAGATTCATATCTTTTTTAATGAAATCGAGAGTTACATCTTTACCAAGCATTTTTGCAATTTTTATATTTTCCTTGACAGTGAAATCCCCTACCATATTTTTTATGTTATGAAGAATAGCAGTAGTAAGTATCCTCGTATCTGGATATTTATGATATAATTTAGCAAATGCTTTAGCAACTGAACTTTTTTTAATTTTTGAAAAATAACCAAGATGAGTATCTGAATCTGAAGGATAATCTATAGTATCCATATATTTATACCAAAACTCAACTTCATTATCATCAACATTAGTTTTTTCATCTTTTTCTCTTGCTGTAACATAATCATCAATGAAAGGGAATTCATCATCTTTTAATTCTAAAACAGAAGATAAGAGATAAGAGATATCAAATTTATTAAACATATCAACTATTTCTAAAAGATAATAATGATATTTTTTGTTTTTCATAATTAATTGTATACGTTCTTGTAACATGGGGAAATCTTTATGATCATAATATTCATCAACAAATCCTCCAAGATGATCAAAAACAGTAATTACATAATCCAAACTAATATCTTTATCACTAAACAAATCAATAATATTTTCATCGAATGAAGTTTCTCTTAATAGACTATTTACATTTTTGTCACTATTTTCATCATTAAAACCAAACATTGCATTTCTATAATCACCAGATGCTTCAATTTTATTCATACTATCAATTAGATTATCTCTGTTTTCATAAGCATGTTCTGCATCAGTTATAAACCACTTTAACAATAGATTAACTTCCCTTTGATCTTCAACTCCAAATACTACTGGAGTAGTATATCCACCTGCTTTTCTTAATTTACCTACAAAATCTTCATCAGTTAACAAATATTCAAGAGCTTCAAAATAATCTGTAAGTATTTGCTTTTGATCACCTGATGATATTATTTTACCAGATAAAGTTCTAATAAGTGATTTAATCATCCCATGACCTTGGTTTGTAATTACATCTAATAACTTCTCATTTGTCAAATATGATAATAAAACATCCCTAGCACTATCTTCTTTACTAATTCCTTCATTCTCATCAGTTAATATAATTGAATCATAAACTTTAAGAAGTCGTCTTCTTAGACCATAATCTTTAAAGTCACGCTTCATTATCTCATATAATCTTTCATCCATATCTTCCTTCAGTGTTAATTCAAATATATTTTTAGGAATGTTATCATTTTGAACAACAGCATCTGATTCGAAACTTAATGGTTCTTCATTGGAAAGAAGTTTTGCAAGGTTTTCAGATAAAGGCATTTCCATTAATTGTTTTCTTGGATAACCTTTAGCTTTTTTATTATCAGTAGAATAAAAATTAGATCTATCTAGATTATCTAAAAAGTAAATCAAATATTTTATAACACCTTCTCCACTTAACTCAGATTCCATTATTTTTCTTGCAACATCTTCCATGTATAACTGATCTAATTGGTATCTGTCATAAGCTTTAAACATAGAATATAATGACATAGACTTAAGATATCTAACTCTTTGTTCTTGTGTAACACCTTCCATTGACAAGAGTTTAGCAATATCTGCTGGCTTAAAATCACTATTTTCATCCAATCCATTTTCTTGTATACCATCAATAATATTGTTAACACCTTCTTCTCCAATATCCATCTTAAGAACATCTTCAAAGTTCTTTAGTTGTTTAGCAATAATAGCAGGTTCATTTCTGCCATAGTTAAGCCTAGCTTTTTCTAAATAAATTTTATCTAGAACATATTGCATGTTTTGCTTAGGAATATCTAACCCTAAAAGTGTTGAAATAATATCTGAGTTAAAAAAGAACTCTGATGCAGTATTAAATTCATTAATTGGTTTATTAAAATATCTCAAAAACATCAATATTCTTGATTCATCAACACCTTTCTCTACCAATGAGATTATTACTTTAGAAAACTCATCACCATCTCTGTTTAATAAATATTTATCTACATCAGATGTCATCAAATGAGCGTTTATAATATTAAGCAACCATAGTTTAGACTCACCAATTTTTAAGTTATTATAACTATTAATGAGTTGTTCCCTAATCTTTTCATCAATTACTACTTCTTTAATGTTTGACTTATCGTGTACATCAACCTCTTCAGGATCTAATTTAAGACCATTCGCAACCCTTAAAATACCAGATAGCTTAGAATTAAGTATAGGGTGACGATTATCAAATATATTTTCAAACATACTGTTTAATCTATCAGCATCCATGTCTGAAAAGATTTCATTGATTGTTTTTTCCATGAGAAATTTATTATCAAGTGCATAGTTGGGAGCAATTAATTCAAAAAAGCTTAGTCTTACTTCAGGATTTAATTTTTCTGCAATCTCTTTAGTCATTAATATGCCTTCTAAATAACGCTCTGTCCAGCCCTCATATACAAGTCCTGTTCCAAATGATTGAGTGTATTCAAAGTCAATGCCTTCATTAGGAGATTGAATTGGTGCATTCATTGAACTAAGTGCTTCTAAGATGAATTCATTGTCTATAATTTTATTAACATGCTCATCATTTCCTAATCCTGCAATATATACAAAGATGTTAGTATCAAGACCTTCATAATCTAATATTCTTTTTTTAGCTGGTGAAGACATAACCATCCTAGCTAAATCCACAAATGTATAAGGTTTAATATAACCATGTGGTGCTGCATTTATTAAAATTGTTTTATCAGCTTTGTAGCCCCATTGTTTGTAAAGTTTCATCAATACTAAAACTTCATCTTTTGTTATATCAGAATATTCTTTTATAAGTTCATTAATAGGGCCAAATTTATTATTATCAGGTGAATGTTTACCAAGCTTAGAAACAATATTCCAATCTAGTAATTCTTTTATCTTTTCTTTATCTTTAATTGTTGATAATGCTTTTAAATAGCTATCTAAATAATGTATTATAGGCCAAGTATTATCAACACTGTATATAAGTCGTCTTGCAATTTCTTGATCTTCTAGCACTTCCCTTAAATTAGGATAGTTATGATACGCCATTATATAATCCCTATATCCTCTTGATTCTACTAACATTGGATTAGAATTATCTCCATCTAAATTAGCAAGTTGATAGGGCCTAATCTTTGCAAGTGTCTTTGCAAAGTTACTATTGTCCTGATGCATATGTAGCAAGATAGCTTCACCAATATTTGCCATCACACCTTCATTAGTATAACCAAAGAAAGCTTTATCATTCTCATATTTAATAGGGTTTTGTCCTGGCACATTCATTAAACGCAATGCAAATAAATCTTTAGTTACATAGAAAACAACACCATCTGTCATTGTTACTTTATAACCATCTACTTCATTTTGCATAAGTATTTTCTGTTCTTCAATTGATTGAACAACAAACTTTCTTTCTGTTAATACCTTTACTACAGATTCATCACTTCCTCTACCATTAAATAATTTACTTAATTCTTTCTCAGAAGTTGCTTGTGATCCACTTAAAACTTTCCTACTTTTTGTAAATAAGTTAGGGAATTTACTTGTGACAGGAATAATTAATTTATCATCAATAAATCCTGCAACTTTGTCTCCTGAAGTTATTGGTATAATCCAGTCATATTTATTTTCTAATGCAGTTAAGATATTTTTGATTTGATCATCTCTCAGATATAATTGTTTCAAAACACGTTGAATATCATAAGATTTAACATAACCATAACCATCATTATACATACTACCTAAAAATAATCGAAGAATAAAATTAGCAATTTTTCCTTGATCTCTTCTTGCTTCTGATGATGCTTCTGTTATTACTTCTTCAATGTCATCCCTTAATTCACTTTCATCAATATTCTTTCTGTCTTTTTCATTTACAATCTTATTTCCCCAACTTAATTTTGGCCATAATGTGTACCTACCTAATTTATAACTATAATAAGGCCATGATAGAGGAGGAGCAAGAGTTAATGCTAATGGCATAGCAACAAAATTACTAAATAATTTTTCTTTTTTTCTTGTTTCTTCATTTTGCTTCTTAAATAACATGTACCTAAAATTATTTAAATTTCTAGTAAGATCATAATCACTATAAAATAAATCACCTAATTCATGATCAACATTATCAAGTTGTTTTAATGCCTCATCATATTTTCCAGCAGCAGTTTCAATAAAACTATTCTCAACACCCTGAACAATCAAATTCATTTCATGATCTAATAAATTATTAGCTTCTTCTAGCTTAGCAATTGCTTCATCTTTTTTATCATCTTCTTTCAATTGTTTTGCTTCTCTTATTAAATTCCTTATCTGCCCAATTAATAAGAAACAATCACTACAATCATCTTTTAATCCATTAACGTCAACAAATTCTTCTAATGATGATTCTAATTGTGCTTCTGCAATCTCAAGAACATCTTTACCTGTTTCAACTACTGATGTTTCTTGTTCTGTAACTTGTGTTTTTAATTCTACAACTGGTATTTCTTCACCAACAGATTCTTTCTCAAGTTCAGTAATATCTTTAACAACAGGCTTTTCTTCATTAATAGATTCTTTTTCTTGTTCAGCTATTTCTGCTCTCTTTTTAAGTCCTTTAGCAATATCAACTTCATCCCTAACTTTACTATACAAGTCCCTATAGTCTATAGATTCTTCATTAACTCCTAAATAAGAAGAAGGTAATTGATTAAATAATGCAATTGCTTCATCAACTTCTACACCCAAGACTAACATATTTTTTAAAGTTAATAATATTGCATAATTCTCTGCTTCATTTGATGCTTTAACATACAAAGAACTTAATTTTGGCTTAATTTTTTCAAGAGATACTCTTAGAACATTATCTAAATCACTGTCTTTTAAATCTGCATTTTTTAATTCATCAATAAGTTTAGCAATATCAATTAATTCTACTGGATTTATTATATCATCTATCTCTGCTGTCAATGTTTTATCTAT
>JABJHR010000018.1 GCA_018661705.1 Candidatus Woesearchaeota archaeon | reverse complement strand
TTTAAATGTTCCATTGAATGAATTATTAAAATATTCTGAAGAGTTAGATGCATATCAAGTTAGAGAATTTGTGAATGCAGGTATTTCACCTGAGAAAGCAAATGAATACCCTATTGAATTAAGTACTTGGGCACTTCAACAAGTTCTTAAAATAAAAGCAACTCCTGAAGACATTAGAATTTATCCTGAACAATTATGGAAAAGAGGAGTTCATCATTTAATTATAGCAAAAATAACACCAGAAATTGCATCAACTTTCCCAGAAGATTTTAATGGCGATAAAATCGCAGCACTTGTTAACGCAGGAATTTCTGCTGAACAAGCTAAAGGTTATGCCTTAAAAATGACTGGGTCTAGAATTATTGAGTTAGTTAAAGCTAGAATTTCTCCAGAAGTTGCTAATGCTTATGAAAAGTTTTACTCATTTGATGGTGATATTGTAGAATATGTTAAAGCAGGAATCTCAACAGAAGAAGCAACTGAATATTCTAATAAAGTTAATGGTGGAAAGATTTACAATAGATTAGATGCAAAAGAGATTATACAATTAATTAAAGCTGGAATTAAAGCAGAGGATGTAACACCTTACCTTGAAATGAAGATGGGTTCAGGTCATATCACTGCAGATGATATTATTGCATTATTAGATAATGATGTCTCTGCTCAAACATATATTGATTATAATCAATTAAAAGACCACAGAGATTATGCAACCGGTAAAGAAGTTATTGAATTCATAAAGCTAGGAATTACACCAGAAAGAATTAATGAACTAAGAGAAAGTAATCTTAAGGCCTTTGATAAATATAAATTCAAAGGATTCATTGCATTTGAAAAAGCAGGCCTGGATATCCAGGAGATGTTTGATAGAGGATATAAATCTATATTTGATGCAAAAGAGATTGTTGAAATAGAATCACTTGGATTAGGTCCTGAAGATGTAAATGATATAGATGGATATCGTTCAAAAGATGTTATACAATTCTTAAAAGATGGTTTTAGAAAAGATGATATTGAAAAATATAGTAGTAGATATGGTCGGATTACGCCTGCTCAATTAAGATCAATAAGAGACGATGGTGAGTTTGGATTTGCAGCTAAAGATTTCTTTAGTGAGTTAGAAAGATATCCTTGGTATAACAGATTATTTGCATCAACAGTATTTGGTATTTTTGGATTTCTTGTTTTCAGTGCATTATCTGCATTTGGTTTTGCACCAATAACAAGGAAGGTTAGTAATGTAATTAAAAAATTAAATACAGAAAGAAAATTAAGAGACTTTAATCTTGCATCAGGAGCTTTAATTTTAGAAGAGGGGGATATAGATTCTGAAGTTGTTCAAAGAAAGATTAAAAGTATTAATATTGGATCAAGTGAAATGATTCATTTATTAAAAGAATTTGTTAAAGGTGAAATGAGTGATCAAAGGAAAGTAATATTTGGGATGGTATTTGATAACACAGATGATGAAAAAATAGCTAAAGCAATTATCTCTAGAATTAGATTCCCTGGCTTATTTAATCCAGAGTTATTATTTAAACCAAGAAGTTTTCAGAAATCAAAAGAACTATTAACAGAGGAGTATAGTGATCTAATCAACTCTCTTGCCTTCTTGGATCTAGAAGAATTTGATGATAATTTAAAAACAAGAATTATTGATGCGTTAATAATTGCAGTTGATTATGTTGATTTATATGGGGAAGAAATTGAAAGTATTATTTCAATCTTAAATATATTTGGTCCAAAACATAGTGAAAGATTTATGAGGGCAACGCTTAGAAGCAATAAAGTTGACTATAATGGTCTTATGGTAAGCATAAAAAAGCTAAACTACAATCCTGAAACACTTATTTTAGATCAATTAGGGGAGTTAAAAGATGATTTCTTCATAAAGAAATGGCTGTTTGGTAGTGAAGTAGATGGAAAGAGGGAATCATTATTGGAAGGATTAATAAATTTAGAAGAACTTTCTGACAAAAAAAGAGTGATTGATTTAATGGATGATCTTTATAAAAAAGATTTAGCAAGACCAGATTATGATAGTTTTGCAGGAAAAATAGTGAGAATATTATCAAAACTAGGAGAAGATGGGATTGAACCATTATTAGACATACTTGAGTTAGAAAAAGAAGGCAAATTAAGAGAACAACCAATTTCACGTATTATTGAGGCATTAGGAGATACAAAAAGCCCAAACGCAATTCCTATTTTGATTGAAATCTATAAACAGAATTCTTTAGTAGAAAACAAGGATGAAGTGTTAACAATGCAATTAACGATACTGTCCTCACTTGGTAAGATTGGCGATAATTCTGTGATTCCGTTCCTAATGGAAGAATTTAACAAAGTAGTTGCAAATGTTATTAATGACATTGATTCAGTTGAAGTAAAAATCATGCAAGAAGCATTAATAGGATTAGGGAAATTAGGAACAGACGAAGCACGTATGCAATTGTTTGAAATTATTCAAGACTTTAGTAAATATCCTGAATTAAGAGATATAGCAACCTTAGCATTTGCTCAGGATAAAGAAGAAACATTAAAATATTTACTTCAAACTGATGATGAAAAATACTTATTTTTAGAGAACCCGTCAAGAGAGATAAGGCTGGCAACCGCCTTAATTTTAATTAAAACATCTACAGATAAAGAAAATAGTATCTTATTGAATTGGTTAGATAAAGAAACAGATCTGGAAATTAAAGAAGAAATTCTCAATGCAATTTACGCCCCAGGGTTATCAACAAAAGATATCCTTAAATTACTACCTTATTTAAATGGGCCATTGAGATTGGGACTAGAAAGGTTATATGACCGATTTAATTTTGGTTTAGCTTTAGCAATAAAAGGCATTTTAATAAATGATAACATAATCACTATCTTATCTTCTTATTTGCAACAAAATAATCTTGAAGATCAGGCTCAGCAAAGAGTTTATCTTTATATTAAATTATTGATTAAGAATGTCGACAGAATTATATCTTTAAAAGAAGACTTAAGGAATCAGGAAATATCAAAAATAATCCGAGAAGCTGATGCAAAATATACCTTGTTTGTACAAGCATCATCTTATAACAACAAGATTGAGGATTATTCTCTTTATATCCCTATTTTAATGATGTTATCAAAAGGCGATTTTGAAGAAGACCTTATGGATATTGCAAAAGAGTTAGATATTTCAACTGAAGGAAAAACTTATACAGAGATTGTTCAAGAAATTGATAGTAAAATTCCAAATATCCAAATTCAACATACTGGAATAAAATCATTTGATTTCTCTTCAGAACAGGTTGAGATGTCAATTTCTAAAGTGTTAAAGCTTGAATTGACTAATATGTTAAATGAACTATTTTCAGAAGAATTGACTGTAGATTCTAAAAGAACAGTTGAATCAATCAAAGAAGTATTTGATGAAGTAGATGCTAAGGTTAATAAACTTGATGCTAAGTATTTGGAAAATAATGGAATCCCAGCAGGATTATTAAAACAGATTTTATCTGAGAAAGAGATTGATTCAATAGTTAAAGCTTTAAATCCAAAAGCACTTAAGAAATTAAAGGTACCTAAAAAATTAATAGTTGCACAAGATAGAGAAGCAATTAAAAATTATCTCTTAGGCAAAAACAAGTTGGTAAAAGAAAACATTAAAAAAGCATTATATAAACATTTAGGTCTGGATCCAAAAGTTATATCTTTCTTGATAAAAAAGGTGATGGAGTCATTAGGATCAGAATTAATAGAAAAGTATATCAAAGGCAAAGCAACAATTGAAGAACAAAATCAGGTGTTGTCGTCTTTAAATTCTATTGACGTATCATTCAGAGATACAATTCACAATTTTATTCTTGATAATTTTGAGCTTGAAGGTGAAGAAGCAGAAAATTTCAGGGATCTCTTAATGGGTATAATTTCAAAAACAGATCAATGGAAAATAATTGTAAGGATTAAATCTAATCTTAAAGAAATAATTGATAAAAGGGTTTCAGCACAGAAGAAAGTGGAACTTATCTTTAAGGAGAAAAATATTTTAGATCTTTATCAAGGGAAATTTTGTGGAACCTGTTTTGGTAATTACCCTTATGATATGGCCAGAGATAATGTTTTCTTTGTCAAGTTGTTAGTAGATGGCCATCACAAAGGTGGTATTTTATTTACTATCCAAGACAATAGATTAATTATGATTGGATTAGATCCATCACAATCATTAGTTTCTTCAATAAGCAAAGAAAAGTTAAAAGAATTAATAGATAGGATGATGGACAAAATCTATGAGTTTGCACATGAAAATGGTTATGAACTCTTAATTACCACACAAGCAGGCGGATTAAGCAACAGAAATAGTATTGAATCTTATATCATGGCAAATTATGTATTAAGTAGTAAAGTTGCAATTCAACCTGAAACTTATCAACCAGAATATGAATACACTATAAAAACAGCGTTCAAGGCAAAGCCTAAAGAGGTAAAATTATTGAGAGCAACAAGATTTAAGAAAGTTAATTGGGAAGAAGATAAAGATGTTATTATGGATATTGAAACAAGAAGCTTCCCTGAAGAAATGCAGCAGGATGAAGAAGATCTAGAAAGTACTTTTGCACGGGAAGGAAGTGTTGGATTTATTATTTATGAAAATAATATACCTGTTGGTTATACAGTTGGTGCTCCTTTGGAATATTATGATGGAGAAGAAGATTATATGGACCTTAGGGAAGTAAATGGAGAAGAAGATGAAGACTTTGGTAGAGGAAATACAATTTATAGAGAATCAACTGCAGTTTTACCTGATTTTAGAGGTAGAGGTTATGGGCATAAGATGCTTTCAGAGTTTAGCAAGAGAATAGAAGAAAAAGGATATACTAAAATAAAAGCCCATGTGAGAAGAAGTGGTGGTTATTCTGCATTCTTGCAACGGAATGGGGCAAAAGTATTAGAAGCAGAGGAGGATTGGCTTGCAGGAGAAACATTTGATTATTTAGAGATGGGTGTTGAACAGACAATTGAACTAGAAAGAGTTGCAGTTGCATCATTGCAAGGTGAAGAAGTTGAAGCTCCAGATTATCCTGTAAATAAACCATCTCAATATGCAGAATTAGTGCCAATTGAAGATATTGAAGAAGAAACAGAAATAATTTTAACACCTGAACTTGTTGAAACAGAGCTATCTGAAACATCAACTGAAGAAACATCAACTGAAGAAACATCAACTGAAGAAACATCAACTGAAGAAACATCAACCGAGGGATTAGAAATTAAAATGACCTCTACTCCTGACCAAATACACGCAGAGTTTGATCAAGAAGATCATCCAATGCCTGCAGATGAATTAGCAAGAAAAGTAGACGACAAACTAAAAGAAGAAACAGGAATAGATGCTGAGGTTGATTGTGGTGGAAGTTGTGATGTTACATTAGATGATGAAGATCTTGAACAAATGGCTGAAAAAGGAATTAAACCAGGAGATCTAGAAGATGTTATTGAAGGAATAATTGTAGAGGCAGCTGGTGAAGAGTATGTAGATGTTGCTGAAGAATTAGGAGAAGTTGTTGAAGAGACAGATGCATTAGACGCAGCAACACCAGTTACTGAATTAGCAGATGGACCACCAAGTGAAGAAACAACAACAATAACATCTGAACCTCAAGTAACAGAAACAGAACCTTCAATCAGCCTAAACAACCAAATTGGTAACAACCTATTAACTGAGATAACTTCTCTTAACAAAGGAATCCCTCCTAAAGTAATTGAAATAACAGAAGATGCTGGTGCTTCTATTGAACAATATGAACAAGCTCTCAATGAGATTCCTGACGACGAATTTGTAATTATTCAGATTAAAAAGAAACAGGAAAACACAGAAGAACATAGAATAATAATTGATAAAGCAGGTTATTTGAAAAATAAAAATAAAGGATTAAATAGTAGATTAGAAGCAATATGGGTAGGAGCAATTTCCTTATATAATTTTGAAGTTATGCTAAATTATCAAATAAGTACAGAACAAAACATTATAAAATTAGATCATATTTCATTAGGAAGAGAACATGTTGAACAATTAAGAGGAAGAGAAGATTTAAAGTTAGGAAAAGAACTATTTAGTGGTTTTGCAGCAGAGGTTAGTAAAAATTATCCAGGAATTGCGGTGTTTACTGAAGCTATCAACGAAAGAACAAAAGAATATATGCAAGAATTCTTTAATGGAGAAACATTATCTGAATCACATAGAGCAGAGTTATTAAAATATAATCCTGTAATTAATCAATTATTTATTGATAGTTATCTTGTTCCAATAGTATATGATGGTATAGAAAGGAGTTATTATTTAGGACATGCTCCTGAAAAAGAAGAAGCAACATTAGAAGCTGAAAAAGCATTCTCCCCATTATCATCACAAGAAATAATGGTAGGTCTTAGTGAATTAGGGTTAACTGTAGAAGAAAATGTTGCTGTTCAATCTCTTGTCGAGGAAATGGTTGAAAAAGTAGGTGTTGAGGCAACTAATGCATACTTTAAAACAAGATTACGAGAACAGGGAATTGCAGAGGATAGATTAGACTTTATAACAAAAGCTGTTAACAGAGTTCTTGCAAACCAACCTTGCACAAGTTGTGCAGCTCTTGGTCTTTATATTACTGAGTTTGGATCAAAAATTGCTGCTTTAGTTTCAGATGAGCAGGCAAGTAAATTAACTAAGAATGGTGTTTTCAATGCAAAGTTAATTAAAAGATATTTACAAAATGTAAGAGATCATAAAGAAGCAGCTAATTTATTGGATGCAATTGATTTATTTATAGCTGATTTACATCTTGAAATGGATACGGCATATCGTTCAAGTTCTAGTCCTGTTGGAGAATTTGAATCTCTTCAAGAAGTTGAATCTGAAGCATTAAAAGCAAGAAAAATAATTAAGAAAAGGATTGAGATTGCGAATAATAAAATAATAAAAGATGCTAAGAAAACATTGAGAGAGAAATTCATTGGTACTCCAATATCTCAAATTGATGCAATTAAATCATTAGCTAAACTAGCAAAAGCAGGATCAAAAGAAGCAATTAAAATTCTTCATGAACAATCCTTGCGAGGAAATTCGCCTGATGTTAGAGAAACTGCAGACAATGAGTTAACAAGGTTACTTGCTCAAGCAAGAGCAGAAGGAAATGTTGAGAGAGTTAGTGATTTATTAGAAGATCAAAGAAAAACTCTTTTATCAAGACTACGAAATATAGATCCATTAAAATGGGGAACTAGGTTAATGTTTGTAGGTGTTGCTGCATTAGCAATTGGCATGGGTTGGTTTGATTTTGGAAAAGATGTAGACTTAGCAAAACCTTCTACTTATGTTTCTTCTATTCAAGCAGGTGAAGAAACACCAACAGGCTCAGGATCAAGAGCACCAGATGAATTTACACCAGGATCAGACTTTGTTTTAACGTCTGAACTTATTGATGGTCTTGAAATAAACTATGAACCCATAAGTCCTGAAGAATTAAATAATGGATATGACGGAACTGCTTTAACTGAATCAGAAAAAATAGAAGCCTCAAGAATTATTAAAGAAAAACTTAAAACATATCCAAAACCATTAGTAGAAAAAGCATTGAAAAAAATAAGAGTTTTAAAAAATATTAAGATAGGGGATAAAGAATATGGTGGATGGGCAAGTAGTAGTATAGATCGTATGTTTATTAACTTTGATCATATTGAAGATGAATTAGATTATAAATTATTTGCACATGAATTTTTCCATTTAATAGATGAGATTGGAATTTCTTTCCCTCATTGGAATGACATGGATCCTGAAATATTACCAAAAGCAAAACTTTCTTACATGTCATTAGTTGATAAATTTATCCTAAATGCTAAGCCTCTTACAATATTATATTATTATCCTCTAAAAGAACTAACTTTAGAAGATTCTGAGAATTTTAATGAAGATGAAAAGCTTTTTGCTTATTTTGATGAAAATGGAAAGTTAGAACAAGGAAAATTCTCTGATCCAGGAACCATACATCAAGATACAAAAGAATTTGATATCACAGATAGAACTTGGACAGAAGTAGTTAAAAATACAATTTTAACAGAACATGCTGGAACATTATTAGATATGGCAGATATGATTTTTAATAATGAATGGAACTATGAAGACGATGAAAAGAATTTACTTGCATTAAAAAAAGGCTTTGAGAGTGTATATGCCCAGAAAAGTACTTTTGAAGATAGAGCAGAAGTTGCAGAAGCAATGATGACAAATTATGCATTAATTTATTTCAGAGGCTTAGTTGATCCAATTCTTGGAAATAAAATTGAATCAATCAAATGGATGTATTATCATGCAAGTAATGGAGAAATGAGTGATGAATTCTGGGAAGCAAAAATGAGTGATAGTTTACAAACATTATTCCCAGAGATGTATGAACAATTTATTGTTGATCAACAAAGATCACCATCTGAGTTTTTAAGAGCTATGGATAATGAAGCACTGTATAGTATGGCAAGAGATAATTTATTAAAAAATCTAGAAAGTAATGATGAAGATCTTGTTAAAAATTCTTTAACAGCATTAGGAATCCTAAATGATCCTGCAACATATGATGCAATCTTAGCTCAGACCCCTTATAAATTAAATTTAGTTGAAGATGTAACAAAAAGAATTAATAATAAAGAATTTGCACAAAAAGCTGTTGAATATGCTAAAAAGTATCATGGAAGTAGTAATGGGAAAAGAGTATTAGCAAACTTTGGAGAAGCAGAAGCATTATTAGTTGCACTAGATTATACAAAACAAGAACTGGTAAATACTGATAATACAATCCATCTAGGGATAGCAGGTGAAATTATTGCAAAAGCAGTCCAAAGTCCAGATGATAGAGTAAGAAAACTTGGATTTGAGATGATATCTCAAATTACTTCTATAAAAAGATTAACAAGATTAGAAGAAGTAATCAATATGGAAGAGGATAATTATGATACAAATCATAGAGTATTAGAAATTGTATTTGGTCTTCTTGAACAAGAAGCAAGTAAATTTGGTCCTGAAAACAAAGAAAAGAGTTTATCTGATTTAACTGCATTCTTCTTGGCTATTGATTCAAGTAATAGACTTTTATTATTAAGTAATGTTATTTCAAGATTCCAACATGCAACAGATCCTGGTATTGGATCTTATTATTCAGAATATTTATCTCTTGTTGAGACACATGGAACTGAAGAAGAAAAAGGAAAAGTATTACAGAGATTAGGTGAAAGATTAGAGTTTGTTGAAGTGGAGTCTGAAGAGGAAATTGAAATAGATGATGGAGAAGTAGTAGTAAGTGAAGAGATAGGTGAAACTGAGGAAATAGTTGATAGTGAAGATGGAATTGAAAGAACAGAAGATGGCAGAATTATTGAGAAAGGAGATTTAATTTTAATTGAAAAAGGAATAATAACAGAGGATGATGTAACAGTTTTAGATAAACAACCACCTAGTATTGCAGCAAGAATTGGAACAGCTGTTACTGCAATTACTGGATTAGGAGTAGTTGGTGGAATTTTATTTGGTGGAGCAGGAATTGTAAGTGCAGCTACTGGTGTTACAACAGCAACAACAGGTGCAGTTAGTGCAAGTGTTGGAGCAGCAGCAACAGGAGCAGGAATTATAGGAGCAGCTAAAGCTACAACTGCAACAATTGGAACAGCAACTTTAGCAGGAGTAGGTATAGGGACAATTGGTTTAGTTGTTGCTGGAATCCTTGGAACAGGGTTATTAGCTTCTGCAATTGTTAAAGGTGTAAGAAAAAGACCATTACCAACAACAGAAACTAAAATAGATATGAGTAATATTGATATCCCAGAAGATACAGAATTAATTGATATGGAAAACCCTGCATTAGACCTTATTTATGATGCATTAGATCAACCAACACGTCATGAATTAAGTGAATTAGGATTATTAGAACCATTAACAGAAATAGTTCTTGATTCAAATGCAAGAGGTCCTGAATTCTTAAGCAGAGTTTATGAGCTACTTCCAGAAGGATTAAAAGAAAAAGAATTAGGTCCATGGGTTAATTCTAAAACAGAAAATCTTCAAAAAGAATTAGATGTATTAGAAAGATCTGCAACTCAACCAAATAAACCAAGTAGAGAAGCACTTGTTAAAGAATTACTAAACAAAGACTCAATTTTAATGGAAAAAGTTTCTGAAACAAGATCTGTTGCTTTAAGATCAAGAGGTTTAGATTATATTATTTCAATTATTGAAAATAACAAATTAGTTTCTGAAATGAAATTTACAAGTCCAAGAGAAATAAGGAGAAAATCCAATATTGATTCTATAAAAGAGGAAACTGGCAAATTCTTAGATGCAAATGAATTTAGTGAAGAAGAAAAGTTAGCTGTTGCAAGTTCAATGTTAAAGAATTATATTGACTCTGGTGATGTAGACATATTAAAAGCATTATATCTTACAGCAGGAATTGAAGGAATTGTCGACGCTGCATATAACTTACCTGATTTTAAAGAAAACAGAGATAAATTCCTAAAAAGAATGTCTGAATCCTCTGCTAGTTATTCTGGATTTAAATGGCACCAAAGAAGAAGTGAATTAAGATCAGAAATCCTTAAAAGAGAACATCCACATATTTTCAAAGCAAGAGAAACCTTAGGAAAAGGATGGTATAAAGGCACAGAAGTTTTCAATACAGTCATGAGTTCTCCAGTTGTTTTAGGAAATTTCTTGATTTCAAAAATATTAGGAGCATTTGGTGATGTCCAAATAATTAGAAAGCCAGAAGCAAACAATTTAGGCATGTTAATACTTCATCCAAAAAACAAAATTGCATCTACACAATTTTATTATGGTTCTGAATATGGAAAAGCATGGAGCATTACAACACAAATTCTGATTGATTATGCAGGAAAAATGCATGCATTAGATAGAGAAACTTACAATAATGAAGTAGACAAAAGAACAGGAGAAGAAGAATTGGTTGCAAGGTTTAAAGCTAAAAAAGAATATGATACAATCTATCAAAATCAAGGATTACCATCTGCACAAGGTTATTTGTGGAGAGGCGGCATTGTTATTAGTGATGGACACCATAGAATTCCAGCTGCACGTGGTTTAGGTTATCCTATGATTGTTACTTATGATAGGGCAGGAGGCAATGCAGATGATTTAAAACTTATTGCGGGTGGAGATCTTGCACCAATAATGCAGCCAGGTACAAATGCAGACCCTGCTAAAGGTTATAATTTGTTATATGAACAACAAATGATTGTAAGGGAATACAAAACTAATAAAGAATCAAGTAAAATCTATAATGAAGTATTAAGATTATTTAGTTTAGGTGATCAAGGAAAATATGATGAAGCAGTTAATGGCTTAGAGAATTTAAGAAAGGAATTAGACATTTTAGAAGCAAAAAATGAAGTTCCAGAACATGTTATTAATAATCTAAAACGAGAATTAAATAATAGGATGTTTTTCCTTAACAATAGAAAGCTTAAACCTGCACCTGAATTAGATTCAAAAGATTGGACACACAAACCACATGAAGATGAAGTAGATGCAAAAGTAACTGAATTAACAATTGATAACTTAAAAACAGGATTTACTAATTATCTAATAACAATGCAAAGATATATTGCAGCTGAGATGATGTTTAATTTAGTAGAAGAACACAATGGACAAGTAGAAGAAGATTTAAAGATTAGTGTTCAGCCATATTTAGTAGAAAGAGATAGTGCAGTTTGGGAACACAAAGTTGTTCCAAATTTACATGAAGGAATTATTAAATTCCTAAATGGAATAAGTGATTTGTATACTGGAGAATTTAGTGAATATTCGCCTTATGAAAAAACAAATACAATTACTACAAAAAGTGGATCAATCACTTTAAACTATGATCAAAAATTATCTTTTAATGGCAGAGAATTAGTAATAACAGTTACAGACAAAGAATCAGGAGAAGTTGTGTTTAAGGACATAAGGATTATTGAGTTAGAAAGTGATGATAGTGGTGAAGATCAAGCACTACCTGCTGATCTATTAGAACCTACATTAGTAGAAATTGAAGAAGATCAAGTAGTACCTGTTGATTTATCAGAACCTACATTAGTAGAGATAGAAGAAGATCAAGCAGTACTTGCTGATTTATCAGAGCCTACATTACAAGAAATTGAAGAAGATCAAATAGTACCTGTTGATTTATCAGAACCTACGTTAGTAGAAATAGAAGAAGACCAAGTAGTACCTGCTGATCTATCAGAATCAACATTAGTAGAGATTGAAGATAACATACTAGCAAAAGAGGATGAAGTCCCAAGAATTCTAAGATTAGCAAATGATATTATTGCAATCCCTTCTGTTATACTTGGTGCAGTTACAATTGGTGCAATTGGATTAACAGGATGGGTTATTTACAAGGTCATTAGTTTTGCATTTTCAAGACGACAAGCTAAGAAAGTTCCAACAAAAACAAATGTTGAATTAATGCAAGACCTTACGAAACGTAGTCTTAAAAAAGCAGCAGAGTTAGAAGTAATCTTACAAGAAATTGATGCATTAGAAATAGATGCAACTACTCCTACATGGAATAATGAAATTATTAGAAAAGACCCACCAACAGATTTAATACAGGATGTTATGGATGAAGAAATGACATATTCTGAAAAAGATTTAAGAGAAGCTCTTGAAAAACGTTACAAAGAATATGATAATGGCCAAAGATTAGATAATTATGTAAAAGATCAAAAAAGCCCTAACAATTTATTTTATCTTGATTATACTTTATCACCAAATGAAATGAGACAAAGAATTGCAATTTTAGATAGGCTATATCAATTACACAAAGGATCTTCTGTAAGAGAAAAAGCAATAATTGAAGAATTAGTAAAAAACAAATTTGGAATTGAACAAATACCACCTCCTGTTCAGCACCAAATTGCATCTATCTCTAATCACAGAGGAACAACACATTCAGAAGGTGCAGAAAATAAAAATTCAATTTATGTTGATCAGAATTTAGAAGCAAAGGTAATTAAAGAAACTAAAGGAAGACATGATTTTGATTTTACTTCTCTGCTTAAATTAATGAGAAACATGCACCAAATTGCTTTGGATTTAAACAAAGGGATAATAATAGAAACAGAAGATAAAGAGCAAGCAATTGTAAGAATACAAACTGTTTTTGATGATCAGGTTGTTCATTTAGATCATGAAGGGAATTATAAAAGGATGATTAGACAGAAGTTTGCTCCAGGATTTACAATCAAACAGATTAATACTCCAGAATCAGAAGACAGGAAAGATGATGAAAATACATTATCAAATGAAGAAAAAACAAAATTAGATAAAATTAGAAATAATCCTAAATTCAATGCAGCATGGTCTGCATTCTTACAAGAGATTGAATCAACAAGGACAAATGGTTATGTTATGGATATCTCTGATTCATCTGCTGGGGGCGGACCATCAAGAGGAAAAGTATTTAACACAGGAAACGTATTTTTGGATATTGTAAAAAACGAAAAAGGGCAAGATGAATATGTTTTCTCAATAATTGATCCAGATGTATTTGATACAAAAAAGGGAGAAGATAAGTTTTTCCCTGCAGAACATTTCAGAAAAAAAGGTTTAGTTAAAGGAATGGTTTCTGGAATATTTACATTTATAGCTAATGTTGCTAGGAAATACTGGGTTGAGCCATGGCAGAAATATTATACTAATCAAGAGATTGAAGAAAACCCTGTTAAGATCATAGAACCAACATTAGAAGAGATATTAAATTATAAACCAAAGTCAGTTGGTGCAGATGCAATTCAGATTAATACTGCATTAAAAAATCTTATTTATAATTCATTACCTGAAGGATACTATGAAATTCTTGAAAGTTTAGATATGATAAAAGAATTAGAGATGTATGTTATTGATGTAAAATATACATCAGAAAAATTAGATAAAGTTCTTTATGAAAAAATTAGTAGACTTTCTGCATCTGAAAAAGATGCACTTCCGTCATTATTTAATGGTTTTGTAATAGGAATCAGTTTAAATAAGTTAAAATATGATATTGAAGATATTAAACGTGATCCTAACTATACTGTGGAAGATATTTGGAATTATTTTTTAAGTGGTGGAGTAAAATCTGAAATAGAACCTAAAAAGCCAGAATCAAATCCTCTATTAGATGCCTATGAAAAAGGTTTTTATGTAGAAGAAGTTAAAGATGGACCAACTGAAGGAACCATTGATATTGATGATGATTTATTTGATGAGTTATGGGAGGATTCATGGAAGGATTTTGATACGGAACCAGAACCAAGAGTAACTGAATTAGGAAATGTAGAAAGAGTTAATTTCTTTAGAGATAATGAAATTATCATGCCAAATGAAGGAACAGATTATGCATTAACAATCGAGGAACTCCAAAAGATAGAAAGAGGACTTGGTCCAGTAACAGAAATAATATTTGGAAATGGAGTGTTTTACCTTTCCAACCCAATTAAAAGTCAAGAAGGAAGAATTGGTTATGTATTATATTATAGGGATGTGGATGATCCAAAAAATAGATTTAGTGCAAGAATGGTTTATAAGAGCAGATCAAATGCTCCTTGGCGAACAATTTCACATTACAACGAAAAGGACCATAGATTTGGAAAAGGATTAGATCTGTATGGAAGCGATTATGAATACCAAGGTGAGGTAGAAGAATCTGTTACTTATCCTCATGCTTTACAGATTATTTTTGATGAGAAATTTGCGGATGGAGAATTCAAAGGTAAAACTCGTACAGTAAGTCCAAAAATATTTTACAGCACATTAATGGATAAACTTTCTTTATACAGACCATCTTCCCTGCCTGAAGAAGAACAAGAAAGACCTGATCCAGAGTTTGAAAGAGAAAATTATAGATTTAACGATATTGGGGAGTTTACATCAACTGATTATCCAGTAGAATATGAATTTAGATTCCTTTTTGGACCAGACTTTTCAACTGCAAAAAGATTTGATTCATGGAATGTCTTAAAAGGTAAATATACTGATGCATACCAAGTAACTTCAGAAAATGGTTTAGTTTCTTATTTATATTATTATGATTCAAGTGATGACACATTATCCCTAGGATCTGTACAACCAGCAAGAGTTTATCTAAATCTAAATAGTTATGGAGTAAACAGAGTTCAAATTTCTCCCAACAGTTTATATAAATTAGACTTTGAATTAACACAACCTGCAATTTCATACAGTCAAGAAATTCATGAGTCATTACATGTAGGAAGAATAATTGATGCAAATGGTAAAAAAACAGAATATGTAAAAGTTGATTTTGATCTTATGATCCAAATGCCAACATTAAAAGAATTCAGAGAAAAAGTATTGGGACAAAGATTTGATGAAACAGTAACTGATGAAGTAGCTGAAGAAGTAGCTGAAGAAGTAGCTGAAGAAGTAGCTGAAGAAGTAGCTGAAGAAGTAGCTGAAGAAGTAGCTGATGAACTAACAGCATCTGAACCATATCCATTAACATCAAATGATATAATGGCTGCAATTACTTCAGAGCTTGAATTAAGTGGAGATGAATTAGCTAAAGTAAAAGAAGTATTAGATGAAGTTGTTGGTGTAGTTGATGTTAATTCAAGAAATGAATATTTTAGATCAAGATTACGAACATTAGGTATTGAAAATAAAGCTGATTCTATTTTAGATGTTATTAATCCAATTCTTGCTAATACTATCTGTACAAGTTGTATGTTTATGGGTGGTTACATAAATTTATTCAGAGAAAAATTATCTAAGCAAGGTACTTTCTTTGATAGTGAAATTGAAGAAATGATTGGAGATGGAACATTTAATTTTAAATTAATGAAACGTTATTTCCAGAATGCTCGTGATCATAGAGAAGTGATTGATGTTGTTAAGGCATTAGATTTATTCATGGTAGAATTGCATAATAACATGGGTAGAGCTAGAGATAATGTGGATCAATCAGAATTTGAAGAGCTTACTGAGCTTGAAGGAAGTATTCTTGAAGCAAGGGAAATATTAATGGATAATATTTATGACCAGAGAAATAAAGTATATTCTGAAGCTAAGAAAATATTGAAAAAAGATTCTGTTATTTATAGTGTGGAACAAATAGATGCAATTAGGAAATTAGCACTAATTCCAACAAAAAAATCTGCATGGTTAATTGGTAGAGCATTAACAAGTGGATCTCTAAGAGTAAGAGAAACTGCAGTTAGAGAATTAGAATCTATGCAAACAAGATCTTTTAGTGATGATCCTGATTTAAATATAGAGATAGGAAAGATTATGAAACATTCAGGTAAAACAAAATTACAAAGAACTGCTAGTTTTATTTCTAGTCATCCATATTTGATGGTTATTCCTGCTGCAGGAATGTTATTCCTTCCTGGATTTTTACAAGATCAGTCTAAGGCAAGTGCAAATGTTATGCCAGTTTATGAAACAGTAGTAGAAAGTAGTCAAACACAAACAACTACTAATGAAGAAGTGAAATCAACTCAACAGGTTAAATCAACTGAACAGATTAAGACTACTAATATTATATATGGGGGAGTTGAAGTTGATTTTAGTGAAATAAATGAAGAAGAAAGAAATTTATATAGTACTTTAGGAGATCAATTAACAGTTGATGAACAAAAACTAGCATTAAGATTTATAGAACATAAATTAAAAGAATTTCCTGAATCATTAATAAGAAAAAGTCTTTCTAAAATAAGGGTTGTAAAGAACTTAAAAAGTGATAGTTTTAATTTTAAAATAAGTGGACTTGCATTATCATCAGATGATCTGATGTATCTTGACTTTTATGATCTTGAACAAGGTCTTGTAGACCATTTAGTTGTACATGAATTTTTCCATTTAATTGATGAGCTTGGTATTTCCTTCCCAGGATGGGATAATATTGATAGTTCAATAATTGATGAAACAAATAATAGATATAATGGTCTTGTAAAAGAATTTCATAAAAGAAAAAAACCAAAATCAATTATTTATTATTATGGTGGACAAATAAATACAGAACAAGATTTTAAGAAGTCTGGAGTTGATGATATTAAATATGCTTATTATGATGCAGATGGAAAGCTTCATGAGGGTGATTATATTGATGTTGGTAAGGATCCTATTTCAGATGAATATGACTTAACAAGTGATGTATGGACAGAAATTATGAAAAGTGTAATTGTAGAAAAACATACTAATTATATGATGGATATTACATCAATGGTGTTTGAAGAAAAATGGGATTTTGAAAGTGATAAAAATAATGTTAGAATACTAAGGAAAGGATATTCACAAGAATATGGTATGCATAATCCATTTGAACACAGAGCAACAATAGCAGAAGCAATGTTTGGCAATTATGCATTCATTATGTTCCGTGCTCAAACTGATCCTGAACTAGGAAAATCTGTTGAGATGGTCAAATGGATGTATTATCAAGCATCTAATGGTGAAATAAATGAACAATTTTGGCAAGAAAAACTAGTAAGTAGTGTTAATAAACTATTCCCTAAACTTTACAAAGCTCATATTTCTAGTCAAGGAACACCTGAAGAATTTATTAAGAAGATGCAAGATCCTGGTTTTTATAATTTAGCTATGGATGAGTTATTAGGTAATATAAAAGGAAATGATGAAAATTTAAGGTGGTTATCACTAAAAGCATTAGGTATTTTAAATAATCCATCAACATATGATTCAATTTTAGATGCAACATCAACAGATTCTATTAAAAATTCACCTGTTTCATGGGCAATTGATGATATCAATAATAAAGAAATTACAGAAAAAATAATTCAGCGTTTTGAAAAAGAAACAAACCAGCAAATGAAGCTTGCTTATCTTCAACATCTTACAAAAATAGGAAGTACTGAAGCAATGCCAACTTTATTAGGATTTGCATTATCACATATAGAAAAAGCTGATTCTGCAGAAATGATTGTTTTAGATGGGATATTTGCTAAAGCAATACAATCTGAAGATGAAAGTATTGCTTTTGAAGCACTTAAATTATTTGATTCACTTGATATAATGAATGATGCAGATAGATTCTCTCAGCTTTTTAGTGCTGCAATAAAATCAATGAATGTTGGTTTTGATCAGTATGTTTCAAATGTTTTAAAGTCAATTAAGAAATTTGATCCTAATTCTAATTGGTCATTAGGATTTTTAAAACTCTTAAATGAAAATCTTTCTGTTTATAACGGAGTAATTTCAGAGTTAATAGAAGCATCTAAAAAAGAAACTGATATTGATAAGTTAGATTTTTATGGTGGTATTTTATCAAATATTATTCATACTGCTTCTGATGGAGTAGTATATGAAATCGCAGCTATAGTTGATTTAGATACTTCAATCCCTGATATAATAAAGGCAAATATAATAAATTCTTTATTAGCATCATCAAATAAAGATATTGTTAAACAAGGTGTTGATTTATTTATTCCGGTTGCTTCAACAATCACTTCATTAGAAATGGCAATTTTATACAAAGATGGAATTGCTGATGCTTACAAAACAGATGAAGCAAAGGATATAGCAATTGAAACAACTAAAAGAATATATTCAATGGATTATTCAAATGTTCAATCTTTTGAAGATTATAATAGTATGATTTTTATGGTGTTTTATCTGGATGATGTAAAAGAAGCTAGAGATGCTATAATTAATCCTTTAAAACAATTAACACCTCAGTTAGCAAATTATAAAAATCAGAAAACTGATCATTATCTAAGTTCTCTTAATATATTGTTTGGCTTAGTTAATAAATATGCTCCACAATTTACATTAGAGGAAAAAGGTAGTTTAAAAGATGAGTTAACTATTGTTCATGATTATGTTAGAGAGATAATATCTAAAGTTAATATAGTTGATTATAATGAAAATTATGCTTTTATGGAAATACTTAAATTATCATTATCTTCTCCTGAATTAAAACAAGAAATGTTGGAACAGATAGATAAAACATTGACAGCAGAGATAGATGATATAATAAATCCAGTAGAATTAATTGATATTGCTAAACTTATTGATGAATTAAAAAATGCAGATTTAAAAGACAGTGATTTAGATAATGTTCTAAGAGTATCTCTTGAA
>JABJHR010000011.1 GCA_018661705.1 Candidatus Woesearchaeota archaeon | reverse complement strand
TAAAAAATCATGAGTTAAAATAAAACCAATAATTTTGTCTCTGTCTTCTGCTGTTTCTCTTCCTAACTTTTTTTCATTAGCTGCCAAATATGCAAATAACCAAGCTGCACTTGCAGGATGGATCATAAAGGGATTTCCATTGAATCTTGGTATTCCTTTAACTGCTTGTGTATTTAATACAAATAATTCTTTATTATCCTCACTAAACATTCTTTTTTCATCAAATATAAGGCTATCTAGTTTATCAACAGCACTTTTATCTCCTCCTTCAATTTTTCTAATTACTTCTATTAGCCCAACTCTTGCTTCTGCAAGATCTTTAACTAATTCTCTGTATCTTATTGCCATTTTAACTTTTTATCTAATTTTGCATTATTTATCTAATAAGAACTTTTTTTATAAAAAATCGTTTGTGTATATATAAATCTTCTTAAAGGAAACCTTTATATACCCATATTTTAATAAATAAGTGAAAAAGGGGTAATATGGCTAAAAGTAAATCCAAAAGTAATTTTAAGTATCTTCTATATGGTTTTGGTTATTTTAAGAAGTATTGGGGTAAAATCGCTTTAGTTTTCTTGATTAGTATTATTACTATGGTAATTAGTCTTGTCCCTATTGAACTAACTAAGAGACTTATAGATATTGCTATTCCTAATAAAGATCTACATATGGTAATGAACATGATTCTTATTATTTTTGGTTTACATTTGGTATTATTGTTTGTTCAATATGTTCAAGATTTGATGATGACAAAGCTAGGTCTTGATATTACAAGAAAGATGCAGTTAGATTTCTTTTCTAAACTTTTACATTTACCATCTACATACTTTTCTCATCTAAACCCTGGCCAGCTCATGGAAAGGATAATAGATGATACAGGAGAAGTAGTAGATTCAACAATTGATTTAGTATTAACACCTATTCTGGATATAGTATCTATATTTATTGCAATAATTTATATGTTTACAGTAAGTCCAAATCTTACTTTTGTTGCTCTTGCTTTTGTTCCTATTTTTATCCTAATGACTTTTCCAGTAAATAAAATCATAAGAAAAAAGTATATGAGGTTTAAACAATTATCTGCTGATGTTTATAATGTAATGCAAGAAAAAATAACTTCTTTTAAAGAGATTACCTCTCATAATAAAAATGATTATGAAAAAAAGGATTTAGAAAAACATCTTTTAAGATATAATTTATTTGAATATGATTATGAAAAATTTTCAGATAAATTAGGGGCTGTAATTGCAATAATCAGTGATTTAGCACCTTATGCAATCTTACTTTATGCAACTATATTAATAATTAAAGGTAAGTTTGAAGTGGGAACTTTAATGGCTTTTAGCATGTTAATGCCTAGATTATTTGGTCCTGTACAGGCTTTAGCTGGAAAGGAATTTGAATTTCAGACTTTAGGAATAACTGCAAAGCGAGTATTTAGTATCTTGCATGATGCAAAACCAATTTCTGAAGGCAAAGATGTAATCAAGAAAATAGACGGGAAGATTGAATTTAAAAACATTGATGCTGGTTATTCTAAACAAATGCTTTTTACTAAATTAAATCTAAAATTTGAACCAAATAAGCTTATTGTAGTTGTTGGAGAAAGTGGAATTGGTAAGTCTACAATATTTAATCTTATTTTAAGAACAATGAAGACTAGTAAAGGTAAGATCTTATTGGATAACCAAGATATTACAAAATATAAAATCGATTCATTAAGACACCATATTGCTATTGTTAACCAACAACCAGTATTGTTCTCTAATACTTTATTATTTAATATAATGTATGGTTCTTCTTTTAAAACAGCTTCAATGAGTGATGTTATTAATGTTTCTAAACTTGTTAATATTCATGAAACAATATTAAGGCTTCCTAAAAAATACAAGACTCATGTTGATGCAGCAAGTTCTCTTTCCTCTGGTCAAATGCATCGTATTACAATAGCAAGGGCCTTGTTAAGGAATCCTAAGATATTACTCTTAGACGCTCCTACTGCTGGATTAGATGCTGAGTCTGCTAAACATATTACTAATTCATTGAAAAAGCTAAAGAAAGACAGAACTTTAGTTGTTGTAACAAATGACATCAATATTACTAAGATTGCAGATAAAGTTATTTTGCTTGAAAGAACAAAAAATGGATTAACAACAAAACAAGGTAAACACAAAGAATTAATGAAAAAAAGCAAGACTTACAAAGAATTAATAGAATAAATATAATAATTTAACTCTCAACTAATTTCTGCTCAACAATATCATCTTCTGTTAGTTTGTCAGGTTCACCAAATAACATGTAGTCTTCTTCTGTTAATTGGAATTCTTTTTTTTCTAATAATTCAAGTAATTTAGTTTTAAGTATTTTTTTAGTATATCCGCACCATGGTATGTTTTTCGTATCCATTATATCTCCTGTTATTTTTGCAACCTTCGTTGGGCAGTATCCTTTACAATGGTATTTTGCAAAACAGTTTTTGCAGTTCTCTATATCTCTTACATCTCTACTCCTCAGTTTTTTAATTCTTTCATAATTAAAAACAAATTGATTTTTTTCATCATCATATTTACCTATTATGAATGGGTCTGCTCTAGAATCCTCTAATGTCAAAACTTCTGCACATGTTGTAACATAACCTTCAGGAGTAACCCAAAATCCAGATTTTAGTGCACCACAAAACCTAGTTTCTGTTTCTTCTAAAGATCCACTACACATAAAAATTCTTTTATTATCTTTTTCGATTACTTTTTTAGCTTTTAGAAAATTTTCTCCAAATCTAAACATATCAACACTATCTAAATCATTTTTTTCAGCTCTATTGACTTTGAATAATGGTTCAAAATGATATGATTTTGCTTTTTTAAAATCATTAATAAAAAATTTTGCAATCTTTTCCATTTCTTCTACACTATCTTTTGTTATTGTAACTCTAATTCCATATGGGAAATTATTCTCTTCAAGTGTTTTGATATTATTTGATATTATTTCAAAGCTTCCTTCTCCATTTGCAGTTGGTCTTTGTTTATTATGTATGTCTTTAGTTCCATCTACAGAGATTGTTGCGAAATTAAAGTTATTTATTATGTAATCAATATGATCTTTTTTTAGTACTAAATTAGTTGCAAGGGATGTTGATAAAAGAATGTCGTGTTTTTTACATATATCTTTGGTGTAATTTATAGCTTGTTTAACTAAATTAAAGGCCATCATAACTTCTCCGCCACCATGAAAAGATAATTCTAATTTCTTCTCTTTTTTTTTAATAATATTTTCAATAACAAAATCTATACTTGCTTTTGCCAATTTGAAATCCATATATTTTGAATTATCTCCGCCAGATGCATAACAATAAATACATCTTAAATTACATGCTGAAGTTGGACAAAGATGTAATCTTACTGGTAGGTATTCGATGCATTCTTCTTTTTCATTATTCTGGCAACATTGTCTTTTCTTATTATTTTCAACATCAACATTTATATCAATTATTCCATTTAGCAAAAAATAGTTCAATATAGCAATTTCTTTTTTATCTAATTCTATGTTTTCCTTATTTTTTATCTTTAACACTAACTCATATATACTCTTACTTATTAAAAAACAGGATCCAATTTCTGGGAAGTATAAAATTGATTTTTCATCTTTATAAGGAATTGAAAAGAATTCATATGGTATACTTAATTCTTTCAAGTCATTTTTATTTTCAATTAAAGAAATATCTTTTTCATCATTTTCTAAATTATTTTCCTTCCCAAAAATTAACCCTGCATATAATTTAATTTTATTCATCTTAACCATATTTCTATCTATATTATTTACTTTGTGATAATAAAAAATTAAAAAAAATGTTTAACGTAATTTACTTCTTGTTGATTTTAATGTTGAGAAAGTAAACAAATTTTTCATTTTCATATTGGGTCCATCATTCCAGCAGTCACTTTCGCACCAACATTCCATTTCACAATTGCAATCATCCTTACCTGCAAGTCCTCCCTTTTTCATTTTAATCACATCATGTGGTTTTATTTGTAATTTTTTTCTAGTAAATTTTTTCATTTTTTCACCTTTTCTTCTTTTTAACTTTTTTCTTTGCGATTGTCTTTATTTTTTTTAATGCTTTATTATGTTCTTTTAGTCCTAGTCTACTTGCTAATTCACAATTTGCTTTTAAAGGTAATACAATAAAAGCACCTAATTTATGTGCATGAATTACACCATATCCCTCTTTTTTTATTCTTTTAAATTCACTTAACATTTTTTCACCTCTTTTTTGAAAAATATATTATTAATCTGATTGATTATTCTAGTTTATATGTTTTTTCATAAATCTTATACTAAATATCTTCAAAATCATACTATTTATCTCTAACTGATAACAAATATAATTGTTCTAAGTTTTAACAAATTTAGGATAAACTTGCTTTTAATCTCAATATTAAGAAATATAAATCACTATTACTTTTTCCCCAAGTTAAATTCTCTTTTTATTTCTAATAAACATTTTTTATACCATTCACCAAAATTTCCATTTAATTGATTCCAATTTCTTTCAAATATATTGTATGAAGCTTCTAATCCTCCTCCATACCTCTTTGTAATTAGTTCTCCTATTAATTCTTCACATATTTTTCTTGTCATTAACTTAACAAATCCTTCTTCTATCTTATAAATCCATTTACCGAATATTTCTTCATGTAGGTGTTTGTATTTTTGTGCAACTACATGTGGAACAAGTTCATGAACAAAATTTAATAAATATTCGTTATTTTCTGTTGTGTCTTCCATATAATTTTGAGATTGTATTACTCTATATCTTTTGCCTTTTCTTGTGGTTACAAATGAACTAGGTGATAATCCATGAACAACTCTTATTTCTATGTCTTTTTCTTTTTCAATTGTTTCTCCTGTTTTTTGTTCTGCTAAGTTATATATTCTACTTACATGGCCTTTTAATTCCTTTCTTTTTTTCTCCATCGTTGGTGCTAGTTTTGATATAACTACATTCCAATATCTTTTATAATTCGGCTCAAATTGTTTAATAGAATCAACAATTTCTTTTGAAAATCTATGTTTTTGGTTATTTTGAAGTAATCCATTTAATTCATCATAATTTGGAAAAAATAACCATGATCTATATCTATCTGTTTTCTCAGATGGGAAGTTTTGTGATTCTAGAAATTCAATATATTCTTCACTTTCCTCTTCACTTATTACACTACTTAATTCTTCAAATATTTCCTGATTATATTTTTGATTCATTTCAGTTGGTGCACATAATATATGGTAACTAACCAATAAAGATGTTAAATAATCTAATTCAATAGTAACAGATGGGACATGTTTTTCTTGTGTTTCTTCTTGTGATAAATTATTAATACCTGATTCTAATATTCTTTCTAATGTATCTGTATTATGGGCACATCCTTCTAGAAATGCTCCTGGCATGGCTAATCCTGCTAATATTGTTCCAATAGCTTTTCTTCTACTCATGCTTGCTGACATATTACTATTTTTACACAGGGCTTGTATATAAATCTTCCCCTTCTTAACTACTTCCAAGTAGTACGGGCGCTCCTAAAATAACATAATATTCAAATATTTATTACCAAAATGATAGTAAAGTTTATAAACAATATAAGATCCCTTGTATCAGAAGAGAGAGAAAGAAGAAAGATGATAACAGTTTTTCTTCACTAAATACAGTGGAATTAGGTGATATGAATCAAATTAAAGCCTTTATTACCAATATTACGGGAAAAAAAGCGTTATATAACTTTTAATGCTGAATCTAAGTCTAATTTAGATTATGTTTCTCTAAAAGGTGCTATAAACGAGTCTTTAAAAGGATATATCGGTGATTTAGGAAGTTCAAAAGCAGGTTTAATATTCATGGATAAACTTTATGACTCAGATACACAAACAGGAGTTGTAAGGGTTGGCAACAAGTATGTTGATCATTTAAAGGCAAGTTTTGCTTTGATCAAAAACATTAATAAACATCCAGTGATTGTCAAAAGCATTAAGACTTCAGGTGCTTTAAGTAAGATTAATAATAAGCAAACAAAAAATAACAATAAAAAACAAAAAAATACTAAAAAAAGTTAAATGTAAAAGGAGGATTGAGATAAAATGCAACCAATACAACAAAAATCAAATATTTTTGAGCATTGTTTGCATTTGACATTACAATCATTTCAGATAAATAAAAATAAGAAACAGGTGATAAAATGCAACCAATGAGTCATCAAATGATGGGATATGATAGGGCTATTACAATGTTTAGTCCAGATGGAAGATTATTACAGGTAGAGTATGCAAAGAAAACAGTTAAACAAGGATCAACTGCAATGGGGATTGCTTGTAAAGATGGTGTTGTTCTTATAACAGACAAAAGAATTGTTGATACTTTAGTTGTTCCAGAATCAGTAGAAAAGATTTTTGCAATTGATGAACACATGGCAGCAACTGCTTCAGGAATTATCAGTGATGCAAGAATTTTAATTGAAAGAGCTCAAGTTAAAGCTCAACAACATAGGGTAACATTTGATTCTCCTATTGATACAATTGTGATTGTTAAAGATATTTGTAACTTAAAACAAATTTGTACTCAAAGTGGTGGTTTAAGACCATTTGGTGTTTCAATTTTAGTTGCAGGTATTGATAATGATGATCCAAAATTATTTCAAACAGATCCAACTGGAATCTTTTTCCAATACAATGCAACAGTTATTGGTGAAGGTGAAACAGAAATTGCAGAAATCCTTCATAAAGAATACAAAAAAGAAATTACTGTAGAGGATGCATTAAAACTTGGTATAAAGGCACTTGCAAAAGTTGTTGATCAAAACCTTACTGTTGAAAGATTAGATTGTGTTTACATTAAATCTTCAGACAAGGTTTTCACAAAAGTGTCTAAGGAAAAATTATCTCAAATTTTAACAGAGGTTAAAAAGAAAAAGTAAAGAGGACTAAAAAATGGTTAGTGTAGATAAAGCAGTTATTGCAAGGCTAAAAAAAGATGGCCAAAATTTTGAAATTTTGGTTGATTGTATGAACGCTATTGCATTTAAAGAAGGAAAAGACACCTCCATAAAAGATGTTTTGGCAGATGAGAAAGTATTTTCAGACTCTGCAAAAGGCTTGGTTGCTTCAGAAAATACACTTAAAACAATTTTTGGTACAAGTGAAGCATCTGAAATTGCTAAAATGGTAATTAGGGATGGTGACATTCAACTTACTTCAGAATATCGTGCTAAAATTCGTGATCAAAAAAGAAAGAGAATACTAACATACATACAAAGGAATGGTATTGATCCTAGAACTAATTTGCCTCATCCTTTGCAGAGATTAGAACTTGCATTTGAAGAAGCAAAAGTGAAGATTGATGAGTATTTAGCAGAGGACAAACAAATAAATGAAATCATTAAGAAACTTAAACCAATTTTACCAATCTCTTTTGCAAGAAAAGAAATAGGAATTAAAGTTCCAGCAGAAGTTGCGGGTAAAACTTATGGTCCAATTCTTACTGCGCTAAATTCTTTTGGCAAGGTTTTAAAAAATGAATGGGCAAATGACGGATCATGGGTTTCTGTAGTGGAGATTCCAGCAGGGATGCAAAATGATTTGTTTGACAAATTAAACAGCTTAACAAGTGGAAGCGTTGAAACAACTATTTTGAAAACAACCTAAATTTTGTGGGTTGGTGTTTACAAATAATACTTACAAAAATCAAAAAAACAAAACAAAATAGAAAAAAAACAGAAAAGAAAAACAAGAAACAAGGTGTAAAACAATGGGAAAATTAATGACACAAGATAAAACAATTGTTGTGCCTGGAGAAACATTAGCCGAGGGCATGGATTATTTGCCAGGTAATGGCACATATAGGTTAGGTGATAAAATCCTAGCAGGAAAAGTAGGATTAATTTGTGTAGAAGGACGAGCATTAAAACTAATTCCTTTATCTGGAGCATATGCTCCAAAAAGAAATGACGTAATTATTGCAAAAGTAATTGACGTTGCAATTAGTGGATGGCGTTTTGACACAAATTCAGCATATTCAGCAATGTTGTCTGTAAAAGATGCAACTTCTGAATACATTGCACGGGGTTCAAATTTAACTCAGTATTTTGATCTTGGTGATTATGTTACTACAAAAATTACAAATGTAACTAGTCAAAAACTTGTTGATTTAACAACAAAAGGTCCAGGATTAAATAAGCTTCGTGGTGGACGAGTAATTAAGGTTAACGCTTACAAAGTTCCAAGAATTATTGGTAAACAAGGTAGCATGGTTAGTTTAATTAAAAATGCAACTGGTTGTAAAATAATTGTAGGACAAAATGGCTTAATCTGGATTAACGGTGAACCAGAAAGCGAAATTATTGTAGTTGAAGCAATTAAAATGATTCAAGGAAATTCTCATATTCGTGGTTTAACAGACATGGTTAAAGAATTTTTAGAGAAGAAAGGATGTAAAACAGATGCTCCAGCAGAAGCAGGAGCAACTGAAAAACCATCAGAAAAGAAATTTGTAAAAGGTGAATCACAATGAGTTACACTAAAAGAATAGATGGAAGAAAGTTTAACGAAACAAGACCAATTTCTGCTAAAACAGGCGTTATTAAAAATGCAGATGGTTCAGCTTCTTTTACTATTGGAAATACAACTGCTTACGCAGCTGTTTACGGCCCAAGAAATCTTTATCCAAAGTTTCTTCAGAATCCAAGTACAGGAATTCTAAGATGTAATTATAACATGATGCCATTTTCCGGTATGGGTGATAGAGTAAGGCCAGGTCCAAGTAGAAGATCAAAAGAAATTTCTATGGTGACACAAAAAGCACTTTTACCTGTATTAGATCTTAAAGATTTTCCAAATGCAGTTGTAGATGTTTTTATTGAACTTGTAGAAACGGACGCAGGTTCAAGATGTGCTGGAATTTGTGCTGCCTCTATGGCTTTGGCAGACGCTGGAGTTAAAATGAGAGATCTTGTTGTAGCTGTTTCAGTAGGGAAAGTTGATGATAAAGTTGTTGTTGATTTAGACTATAATGAAGAAGCTTACAAAGATGGTCCTGTTGCCGATATTCCACTTGCAATAATTCCTAGTACAGGAGAGATATCTTTATTACAAATGGATGGGGAAGTAACAAAAGAAGAACTTATAGAGGCTTTGTCTGAAGGACAAAAAATTGTTGCAGAGCTTTATGAAGTACAGAAAAATGCATTAAAGGAGAGATATTCTTCTAAAACAGTGCAAGAATGATAAAAGGTGGAAACAATGAATAACAATTCAAAAATGAATAACGATTCAAAAAATCATTTAATAAAATCACTTGAGAAAGGAATTCGGTTTGATGGTAGAAAATTAACTGATTACAGAAAAGTGGTTGTTGAAACTGGTGTTTCAAAAAATGCAGAAGGTTCTGCAAGAGTTAAATTTGGTGACACAGAAGTAGTTGCTGGTGTTAAGATGATGATGGAAAAACCATATCCTGATACTCCTGAACAAGGTGTCATTATGGTAAATGCAGAATTTCTTCCAATGGCAAGTCCTGAATTTGAATCTGGTCCGCCAGGAATTGATTCAATTGAACTTTCAAGAGTTGTCGACAGAGGAATTAGAGAAAGTAAGGCAATTGACTTAAAAAAGCTATGTTTGAAAAAAGGCGAAAAAGTATGGATGGTTTCAATTGATATTTGTACAATTAATGCAGATGGAAACTTATTAGATGCTTCAGCATTAGCAGCTTTAGCTGCACTTCAAAATGCTCGTTTTCCTGAGTATGTTGATGATGAAGTAAATTACAAAAAACATACGGATGAGAAATTACCTATGGACAAATTACCACTTCCGGTAACCATACATAAAATAGGTAACTTTTTTATTGTTGACCCTTCAAGAGAAGAAGAACATGGTGTTGAAGCAAGATTAACAATTACTTCAACTGAGAAAGGCATTATTTGTGCTCTTCAAAAGGGCGGTGCAACATTAACAAATGACGAGGTTGCACAAATGCTTGAACTAGCACTTGAAAAATCAACAGAGTTGAGAAAATATTTTTAATTTTTTTAATTTTTTAATTAACCAACAAAATAAATATTATTTATTAAAGATAATCAGGTGATTTTATGGCTGAAAAAAATAATGATAAAGAACAAAAATACACAAAGTACGAAAAAGCAAGAATTTTGGGCGCAAGAGCTTTACAACTTTCAATGGGTGCACCTTTTTTAATTAAACTTAGTAAAGAAGAATTAGAAAAGTTGAAATATAATACACTTGAAATTGCAAAGATGGAATATGATGCTGGTGTTTTACCTATGGCGGTTGAAAGACCTACTCCTAGTGATAAACAAGAGCAAGAAGAATCCGAAGAAAAAAACGAATAAAATGTATTAATTTTAATTTTTTTAAATTCGTTTGTTAGTTTGCTCATTAGTGCCTTGTTTTTATCTGAATGTTTAGGATTTTACTTTTTCTTTTTATTATTTATTTTTATCTGGTGTTGTTATGGTTTTTTTAGTTATATGTTCCTCTGTGATATATGGTTATAGCAAACTTTAAATACGAGAAGACATATAATTCTTATTAATTTAATATTGTTATTAAAATTTAAATAAAAAAGAGGTTGATATTATGGTTCAAGTTATTATCACATTATTAGGATTAATTACAATTCTAGCGGGAGTTTTACCTTTTATTGGAAACTTTGTTTCTTTGCCTTCAGCAATAATTGGGGGACTAGGATATAGCATCATAATCATAATAATTGGATTAATTGGGTTAATTTATGGTTTTACCAGTATCTCATTAATTGGTGGAACTAAATTTGTAATGGTTTGTTTGGGTTTATTAACTCTTCTTGGTGGTATTGTGCCCTTACTTGATAGTTTTTTAGAACTTGCAATCCCCATTTCGGGTCCCATATATCCGGCAATAATAATTCTTATTGGAATTATAGGGTTTAGTTACGGTTTAAAACATTTTTAGAACAATAAAATAACACATTTTAATTTTTTCTTTTTGAATTTTATTTAATATTCTGCTATTTAGATTCTATTATCTCTACTAAATTATCATTAATTAATATTCTTTCTAAACAACAAATTAAATGTTGTGGATAATCCTATGAGAATTCTCTATACTTTTTTTACAACTTTCCCTGATGCTGTTCATGATTTTGTTAGTTTCATTAAGTAATTCTTTATAACGCTGTATTTCTTCATGATATTTTCTTTGACTTTCACCATAGTGTTTTTGAAGATATCTTTTATGATTTTCATCTCCTTTAATTGTTAATATGTGCCTATTATGCTCTTTTCTTTTTGTTTTTATCTGATTTTCAAGATACTTTATCTGGTTGTTGATTTTCTCTCTCTGCATTTTGTTTAATTCTCCTATTCTAAGTGTTTTTACATTAAATAAGTATTCTGCTACTGAAATAATCTGGTGTTGTCTCTCAATTTCTTTTAAAGTCTGATGTATATTATTATCTCTTATTGCTTTTCTTGAACTAATCTCACTATCATTCAAATTCTTTAATTTTTGATAGATTTGATTAATTATTTCATAATCTGTAAATACGCTTCTAAGCTGCGTGATTCCTTTTGATTTGAATAATCCAAACATACTTTTTAATTCTGTAATCCTTAGTTAATAAATCTTGTGTTAATCTTCTATTAATTCTCTAATTTCTTTACAAATTCCCTAAATTATCACCTCTGTTTAATATTGGCCAGATTCAGCAAAAACTTTATAAATGACTCACATATACATCAATCTAATTTATTTTAATTTTTTAGGAGGAAGTAAAATGGAACAAACTAGGCCTTTAGATGCACTAAATCGTGCAAGAAATAAGAGAGTTATTGTAGATCTGAAAAATGGTAGGCAATTAATAGGGACTTTGAATGCTTTTGATATTCACATCAATACTGTGTTAACAGATGCAGAAGAAAGACAAGATGGTGAAGTCAAGAGAAAATTGGGTGTTGTATTCATAAGAGGAGACACAATTATTTTAATCTCACCAGCAGATTAAGTAATCTAAAACCAATTTGTTACAATCATTGTTATGATCAGACCAATAAGGTCTGATCAATTGTTACGACTTTGATCAATTATTATGATTAAACTAGGTGAATATAATGGGTAAAGGAACAGCTTCTCAAGGAAAGAAGTCAAAAGGAAAAACTCACATCATGTGTAGAAGATGTGGCGAACGTACTTATCATAAATCCAAAAAAGTATGTAGTGCATGCGGTTATGGTAATTCTGCTAAGAGAAGAAAATATACTTGGCAAAAAAAATAATTTCTTTTTTTAATTTGTTTTTAGTTTTTATTAACCTTTTATTAGTTTTTTCTTTAATAACCTTTATATAATTAGTTAAATTCTCTATGATTCTAATGGTGGACGTTGATAATTGTACTAATAAGATAAGTAAAACAAATAAACTAATGGGTTTTGGTAAAAATATCAATCTAAAAAAACTTAAAACTCTTTCTGTTTGTATGATTGTTAAGAATGAGGAAAATCTCATTTTAGATTGTATAAAAAACATTGGAGAATACGTGGATGAAATTATAATTGTTGATACGGGTTCAAATGATAGGACTGTTGAAATTGCTAAATATGCTTCCTCTAAAGTAAAATTATTTAATTTTAAATGGGTGGATGATTTTTCTGCTGCACGAAATTTTTCAATCTCTAAGGCAACAGGTGATTGGATTTTAATCTTGGATCCTGACGAGGTGTTACTCAAACACGATCTTAAAAAAATAATGGCAATGATTCAATCAACAGTTATTGTAGGGTTTCAACTTATTCAAAGAACATATACTAATAATTCTGATCAAGCTTCATGGAAAAAAGCCCTTCTTAGTGATTTAAATGTTAGGGGATTTCTCGGATATTTTGATGTTCCTATTACTCGTTTATTTGAAAATAAACCCGAATTTAGTTTTACTGGGAGGGTGCATGAAGATATTACTCCTTCAATTAAGAGTAATAAACTGCCTTTGCTAAAATCAGACCTAATTATACATCATTATGAATATTCTCGGGGAAGGGATTTTGTTGAGGACAAACAATTATATTACTTAGAGCTCACACTTAAAAAAATCAAAGATCAACCAAAAGATCCTAAAGCATATTCGGATGCTGGCTTAATTTATCTTACTTACAAGTCTAATTTAGATAAGGCCCTTTATTATTTTAAAAAAGCCATTGAAGTTGATCCTTACCATAAAGTTGCCTATAATGCAATTTCTAAAATTTTAATGAAAAAAGGTAAGAAGCAAGAAGCTGTTGATATTCTTAAGAAAAGTGTTGAACTAGGATTAAGGGATGTTACTGCACATCTTAATCTTGCTAAGATTTATTCTTTCTCTGGGGATTTAGATGCAGCTATCAAGTTACTTCAACAATCGCTTTTGTTTGCTCCTAACTCTTTTGCTTCTATTTCTTTACTTGCAAATTTTCATTCTCGACGTGAAGAACATCATCTTGCAATTGATTTGTATAACTCCGCAATTAACCTTAAACCACAAGATTCAAATTCTTATATGGCATTAGCTAAACTTTATGAAAAAACAAATCAGAATGAAAAAGCAATTAAGTTTTACAGGTTCCTTATTCAAAATAATCATCCTCAAAAGCAAATATTTATTGAAAAGATATTGGATTTGGAACAAAATTTATAAATAAACCCCATTTCTTTTTACTTACATTCAATTTACTTTAAAATTACACTCAAATGAGGGAGTGCCGGAGCGGTCAAACGGGATGGATGATGTTTTTGTTTATCAATTAATGGCATTCAAAAACTTCAGTCCAAGCTTAGGCCATCTGGTGAGGGTATTATCAACTCTTTACTAGAATTGGAAGATACCCATTGGCTTAGTGCCTACTAGGGTTCAAATATCCCAAGGGGAGACCTCAAATCCCCCTGGATTTGAAAGTCCCTACTCCCTCATTTTTTTATTCTTGCCCTTTCTTTCTTATTGTGTTTTTCGTGACTTTTTTATAATTATGACGTCGTTATAAAACACTTTTAACCTTTTATTGGGATTATGAAATTTTTTAGTTAATTCCTTTTTTAATGCCCTTTATATATGATTTTAGATCTAGAACATAGTTCCCTCTTTTTTTATTCACTAGTAACAACTTGCTCTTGTTATCGAATTTTCTGGTTTAAAGCCCTTCTGTGTTTGTCGTGGTTAACTATAATCCTTTGTCTTACGAAAACTTTATAAAAGAAACATGACATATCTGCACATATTGAGGCTTAAAACTCTCTAATCTATATTGTGCATAGGTTAGTGGTCTTTCAAACCAGAAAGAAAGATTGGCATGATTGCCTAAATAAAAAAGAAAACAAAGTAAAACACTTAGGAGGTGTTAAGAACATGAAATTGAAAAAGACTGTGAAAAAAATTGCAGCTTTAGGAATTGGTGTATCAATGGTTGGTGCAACATTACTAGGCGCAATGGCAACAGCAGACTTAGCAAACTTCCCTACTATGTTTATTAACGAGGAAGGACAGTTTGACGGAGTATTTGTTGTAGGTAAGAACGCAAAAGCAGAAGACATTATTGGTCAAAATATGCTAGTTTCTGCATTGCAAGTAGTTGCTGTTAAAAAAACCCCTATTGTTGGTGCAAGTACAAGCACAACAGTTTCAGAAGGTTATGAAATGGGTAATAATGATTGGTATTTCAACCAAACAGCATCAGACATTGATGCACAATTAACAAACGCTGAGCTACCAGAATTATTAGCAGACGGTACATATATTGATAATGAAGGTAATAATGCTGTTACGGAAGATTATAAACAAAAGATCTATTTTCCAAGATCTGATTCTTCAACAGGAACAGTTGGTTTGAGATTTGATCAAGATGATGATGCAGCACCAAATGCAAATACATATTTGTATTTTAGAGCAAGTTCAAGTCATCCATCATATAGTTATAACTTGACATTTGACAGCCCAGTTGATATTGATAACGAATCATCTGCAAGTATGAGTGCAGATATTGAAGGAACTTCTTTTCAGATTATGGGTAAGACCTTTAATGTTGTTGATATAAAATATTCAGCAAATGATTTAACTGAAATCGAATTCCTTGGTGGAGATCAAGTTATGTGGATGTCACAAGGAGAAAAAGCAACAGTTGATATTGATGGAACAGAACACACTGTTGAAATGGTTGACGTTACAGAAGTTGCTTCTGGTGGAGCAATTACATCATGTGGTTTCTTAGTAGATGGTCAATCTGCATGGATTGATAGAGGTACCACTGAAACAGTTAATGGTGTAGTCATTGGTGTTACAGATGGAAAAGCTATCCACTCTCAATCACAAGACACAGACGTTTGTAAAGTAAGTGTTGGTGCAACCGCAATTAACATCAGGGGAGCAAATGAACTTAAAATCAATGATGAAAAGATTTCAGATGTAACTGATTTCTATGCAGCAGGACATATTGAATATGATACCTCTGGAGCTAATGCTGGTAAGTTAGATTATTTTTCTTATGAAGTAAGCCCAGACTCTGAAAAAGTTTTCCTTGCAGAAGGGGATGAATTAGTTGATCCTGTTTTCGGAACTTTTAAGGTTGTATTCGCAGAGCTTGTTGAAGGTGATAAAGAAGTCATTACAATGGAAACATCTAGTAAAACTGGGTCATTAACTTTCCCAAACAAAGATGGAAAAGAAGTTGTATTAAACTTTAAGTCCGATGGAACTACAGCGGGTGCTGGTGGTACAAATTGGGGAACAACAACAGCTCCAACAACAGATGTTGAAGATGTTACCTATTTAACAGGTGGTAATTGTACAGGAGCTAGTGGAGTTGCAGATTGTAAAGGTGCTCAATTTTTAGTTTCTTCTGGATCTAACCATGAAGCGCACTTAATCGAAATTACAAGAATCGATACAACTGATAACAAAATTAGTTTTGAAGACCTAACATATGGAACTGAAACAAATGATTTAAGTTATACACCAGATGCACATAGAAGTTTTGCAGTTTCTGGAGTTTCAGAAAATATTGTGTTACATGTAGATGAAACTAATAACTATGTGTCTTTTGTTTATCTTGGAGAAGGTTATAACACAGCTGGTGGCTTAAACGGAGTAGATTTAGTTCCAAGTGTTAGACTAAAAACTGAAAACTACGGTTATATCTGGATTGATAGAATGAATGGAACTTGCATTTATAATGCAACACCACATTGTAATGGTTCAGATGGAACTGGTTCAGTTGGACACTATGTTGGTAACTCTAGTAATCTAGTTGGTAACATTACCTTTGTAGAATATACTGACACAGGTACACTTGCTGACTCAGCTACAAACGAAAGATTTTTCGGATTAAATGCTGGTGATGGTGTAGGTAGTGCAAATGGTTTACACTTTTATCCAATGTATGATGAAAGTAGTGACAATGCATTAGAAATTGCTCATGATGGAGTTGTTGCAAATACCACAGATTATACATTTGGTAAGAAAGATCTGAGTGACGAAGATGATGACAACAAGAAAACAATGTCATTTAAAGGTACTTTGTTCACTATTGATGACGACAGTTCAAAGCAAAGCTTTGTAATTGAACACCCAAAACTTGCTTCATACGCAAAAGTTTTTGTTTCTCCTACAAGTGCTTCCACAGAAGTATCTGTTGAAGGAACATACACAAGCGAAGTTCAGCAAATTGGTGTTGATCAATTTAAGCTAGACACTGAAGTTGCAGATTCAACCGCAGTAAATGTTGTTGCTGTAGGTGGTCCATGTGCTAACAGTGTTGTAAGTGCTTTGATGGGTAACCCAGCAGAATGTTACAGCGCAATGGGAATTGAAGCTGGCCAAGGTCTAATTAAGTTGTTTGAAGATGCAACCACAGGTAAGATGGCACTTGTTGTAGCAGGTCAAACAGCAGAAGACACAAGATTAGCATCCCAGATGGTTGCTAGTTATGCAGACCATGCTTTCAGTGGAGACGAGGTTGTAGCTATTACTGTTAACGAAGCTGCTTTGTCATGGAAGACAAAGGAAGAGTTAGCAGTTGAAGCACCTGTTATGGAAGCTGAACCAGAAATGGAAGCTGAAGCAGACGCAGACATGGAAGCAGACGCAGACATGGAAGCAGATGCAGACGCAGACATGGAAGCTGAAGTATAAATGAAGGATTTTTCCTTTATTTTTTATTTTTTTTCTTAATTTTTTATATACTCATTTTTTTCTAAAATCTTTAAATCTAAACTGTAGATCTTTATGAGAATTCTAAGTTGGACTAATTTATATTCTTGTTTTCATATAACTTTTTAACTTAAATTGTATTTCCCCATTCTATGAGCGAAGAGACTAATGAAAAAGAAGTAAATCTTACTTATGAAACTCTTTTTGAGTTACTTAGAAGAGAGAAGAATAGAGTAGAAATACAACAATTAGAAAAATCTTTTTTTAAAGACTTTGTAGAGTATATTAAGACTAAGAAGCAATTGTTAGAGGAAAAACAAGGCCAATTACAGGGTTCAGGAGAAGATGTAACCAAATTAATGATTCAGATAGACAACATTAATAAGATCATGAAAGAGCTTTATGATAGAAGAGAGAAAAAAATTACTAGTTTGGCTTTAATGAGTGTTAAATCAGGATCTTCTATTCCAAAAGGATCTATGTTAGAGATTGAGGAAGCTTTTTATTCTGAATTACTATCTTTATTTTCAAAATATAGAAAAGGGGTCATTACTAATTTAATTAATCAAGAGTTACCTTCAATTGAAGAATCTTCAACTAGCGGAAAACAAGAACATGACAACCATACAAATTCATTGACAAATAATCCTGAATCTGTTTCCACTGCTAACACTAATAATCTTGAACCTGTATTGGTAAGATTTTTGTCTTATGCTCCTAAGTTTGTAGATGAAAATCTTGAAACACAAGGTCCTTTTGAAGCAGAAGAAATTACAACATTACCTGTAAAAATTGCTCAGATTTTAATTAATCAAGGTAAAGCAGAAGAAATTTCAGGAGATTAGATCTAATTTTGAATAAATTTTCATTTTCAGAGTATTTCATTTCTTTTTTCAATATAACAAACCAAAATCTTTATAAATGGCTTGCAATCACTTCTATGTAAATTTAATTATTATACAAATATTTTTAATATTTGATCATATTACATGATTTTTAGAGCGATAAAATGAAAAAACCAAAATCAATGAAAAGGTTGTGTCCTTATTGTAAAAAACATACGGAACATAAGGTTACTCAGACTAAAAGAAAAACCGCAAGTTCTTTAAGTAGAGGTTCTAAGCATAGAGCTAAGAAAAGGGGCAAAGCTAAGGGTCATGGTAACTTAGGAAGATACTCTAAGCCAGCTGTTACTAAGTTTAAAAGAACAGGTGCAAAAGTATCAAAGAAAACAGATCTTCGATATGAATGTACTGCTTGTAAGAAAAAGCATATGCAGAAAAAGGGCATAAGAGCTAAAAGAGTAGAATTTGTTTAGAAGTTTTTCTTATTTATTTATCTATTTTTTTGTTTAAGAGTTTTTCTGATTTAAATTGTCTTTTTTTCATTTTTCTTTCAGTTTTTTCAATAGTTTTTTAAATTAATGATGGGATTAGTATTAATCATATGGATATTTCAATAATTATTCCTGCATTTAATGAAAAAGACAGGATTTCTGAAACAATCAACAAAATAGTTAATTTTTTTTCTAAAAATAATTTTAAGTATGAATTAATCATTGTTGATGATGGTTCAACAGATAATACTATTAAGATTATTGAATCATTATCTCAAAAATATTTATCATCTGAAATCAAAATTCTAAAAAACCAAAAGAATAAGGGTAAGGGTTTCAGTGTCAAACAAGGGGTTTTAAACTCTAAATTTGATCTGGTTTTATTTTCTGATGCAGATCTTTCTACGCCAATAGAAGAACTTAGCAAAATGATACCTTTGATTAAAGAATATGATCTTGTTATTGCTTCTAGAAATCTTCCAGAATCTAATATTGTCATAAAACAACCATTATTGCGCAGGTTTTTGGGTAATATTTTTCCCTATTTAATTAAGCTTTTTGTAATAAGGGGGATAAAAGATACACAGTGTGGTTTTAAATTATTTCAAAGAAAAGCCGCTATTAATATCTTTAAAAGACTTACCATTGATAGATTTTGTTTTGATGTAGAAGTTTTATATCTTGCAAAAAAATTAGGTTATAGCACAAAGGAGGTTCCTGTCAAATGGTATAACTCTGGTGCAAGTAAAGTACATATAATTAAAGACACGTTTAACATGTTTTATAGTGTTTTTCTCATATTTTTTAGACATAGAAAAATAAAAAGCCAAAGTTGATTCAAAAGAGTTAATCTAATTGAACATACTTACTTGAAGAAAGATCTATTTCTGGCACATTTTTTGTTTCCTCTGTATTTAGAACAAAAGATGCCCATTCATCATTAACATTAATTAATTTCCAATCAGGATGATTTAGAAAATAATTTCCAATATTCATGTCGTGAGCAACAATGACAATAGTAATATTATTTTTTTCAATTATTTTTGGTATGTCTTCTTTTTTATTAGTTCCTAAACTTACATATTCATTTATTAGTTCTTTTCCCATTGTTTCTGCTCTTGCATCAATGTAAACAAGATTGCTTGGATATAAATAAAACTCTAAAAAGCTTCCAAACCCATACCTATTAAAAATGTTTCCTTTAATGTTGTGTTCTTCTATGATTTTTGTTTCTAGTATTGGATATTTGTGCCAAGGAAAGTTTGTATTGAATGCCCCCCAATATGTTATTCCAGTAAACAATAATAGTGCAATAATTACTACAAACATAATATCCTTTTTAAGGTCTCTTTCAAACAAAAATTTGAATCTAAACTGAAAATTATTTATTATGATTGGGGTTAGTAAAATAAAGGCTTGTGCAACATGTCTCCTAGATGAGTAACCAAGGTATGTTAATAAAATAAAAAGCATTGCATCACTAATATTTAATTTTCTTTTTTTTACAAACGATAAAATTCCCAATAAAATAAAAGCACCAAATATCCAAAAGTATAATCCTGCTGGAGAAAATGGTTTCCATTCAGTTATGAATGGTGAGATAATGTTGAATGGCACAAAGAATGTTTTAATCCCCATTGGATTTAATGCCGCCGCAATTACTGATAAAATCATCACAAAAAGATATTTTTTGTTCTTTGTTTTCAAATATTTAGGTCCTAGGTATAATGCAATTATTACTAAACCTATTAAATGCAGTGGATGAAGGTTTCCCCATAGTAAAATTAATGCAGGCAAGAACCATTCTTTATTTTTTTTAATTAATATTAACGTGAAAATCAGAAAAACCCACGATAATACATGTGGCCGAATATCAGAGAACAAGGTTAAACCATATGATACCAATAACGTAACAAATAATCCAATGTAAAATGAATCTTTAATCAAATAAAATAATAACGCTAAACAAAGACAAACAAACAAAGATTTAATAACTAGTAATCCTGTTAATCCAAAGTGTTTGTAGATAAAATAACCTGTACTTTGGTAAAGCCATTCATGTACACTCCATTCTTCTCCTTGTTTTGTAAATGTAAGTACATCAGTCTTAGGTACGGAGTTTGATTCAGATATTACTTTTCCACTTACTAAATGCAGCCAAAGATCATTGTTGTCTGGAGAAAACTTCAAATGTGTTCCAAAAATAAGAACAAAAGCTAAAATTAGAATAAGAATTTTAAATTTTTTTCCTTGCGTGATTTTAAGCATTTTAATATGATTTTGCAACATACACAATATGTTTTGCTTCTTTACCACAAATAACACATTTTTGATCTTTCTTTGGTTTTTCAGGAGATTCAAATTTAATTCCAGATACGACTCCACCCATTGTTTCTGCTTTTAGAGTTTCTGCACATTTTTCTCCATCTTTTTCAGTAGAGCACCAAGGCACTTTAATAAAACCACGATGTTCTTCAATAATCTTTTTAACTTTTTCTAAGCTATCTGCATCTTTTGTGTTTCCTTTGAAATATTCATCTGCTCTTTTTTTAAGCATGACTTCAAAATCATTGATGTGTGTGTTTAATTCTTTTTCAATATTTTTTAGATTAAGTTTTTCTTTCTCTCTAGAGATTCTATTAACAATTGTAACTTCATCCCCATCAGCTTCTCTTGGTCCAATTTCAATCCTTAATGGTACACCCATTAACTCCCATTTATTGTATTTATAACCAGGAGATTTATCTTCATCATCTAATTTAACTTTTATACCAAAACAACTTTTTTCAATTAGTTCTTTTACTTGTTTACATTTGTTTAATACTTTTTCTGTTAGTTCTGGTTTTTTACTAAATGTGATTGGAATAATAACAATATGTATTGGTGTAACAGCTGTTGGAAGAATTAATCCATTGTCATCTCCATGAATTGCAATTAATGCGGCCATTAATCTATAAATCCCTGGTCCAAAACAAGTTTGATAACCATATTTTAGTTTTCCATCTTTATCTTTGAATGTCACATCATAAACTTTTGCAAAGTTTTGACCAAGATCGTGTGTACTAGAACATTGATTTCTTTTGCCATCTGGCATTATTGTATCTGATGCATAAGTATCATCTGCTCCTAAAAATTTATCCCATTTAGGTCGTTTGAAAAAAATAAATGGGATCTTTAATGTTTCATAGGCAACTTCATTCATAATTTTCATATCTGTATCAATTTGTTTCATTGCTTCTTTATGTGTTGCAAAAACGTCGTGTGTTTCGTAAAACATAAATTCTCTGCCTCGTAAAAATGGTCTTGTTGTTGCTTCATTTCTAAATACAGTAATTCTACTTTGAAATCTCTTGAATGGTAAATCATTATGACTTCTTATCCATAATCCATACATTGGATAAAATGCAGTTTCTCCTGTTGGCCTTAGTGCTAGTTTTCTCTCAAGTTTAGTGTTTCCACCATGCGTTATCCAAAATACGTCTGGGGCAAAGCCAGCATGTTCTTCTTCTTTTAACAAATTTTCTTCAGGGATAACGGTTGGAAATAATAATGGTTCATGGCCATCTTCTTCTATTTCTTTGTCTAATAAATCATAAATTCCTCTTAGAATTTTAAATGCCCACGGTTTATGTACAACAAACCCAGCAACACCATATCTGGTATCAACTAAATCTGCTCCTTGTTCTGCACATAATTGCGTATACCATTCACTAAAATTATCTGATTTTTTAACAGTAATCCCTAGTTTTTTTTCATCTTTTTCTTGAGCTTTTCCATTATTATTATTATTATGTTTTGCCATGAACTTTAAAGATAGGCATTTTATATATAAATTTATTGTAGAATTAGGTAAATTTGAATATTTTATCTATGATATTTCTTCCCTTTAATTATGCTAAATCCTCTATATACTTGCTCTAAAAGAAATAATTGTGCCATTTCATGGGTAAATGTCATTTGTGATAATGCTATTGTTAGGTCTGCCCTTTTCTTTACATCTTCACTAAGACCATCTGCACTACCAATAATAAAAGCAATTTTTCCAGATTCTTCTAAACATTTTTTCTTAATAAATTCTGCTAGTACTCTTGATCTACATTCTTGTCCAAATTCATCCATGACCACGACAAAGTCGTCTTTAATTCGTTTAATAATATCTTTTCCCTCAAGTTCAATTGTTTTTTTATCTTTTAGTTCAAGTATTTCTACCTTGTGCAAGGGTTTTAATCTAGTGAGAAAATCTTCAATACCTTTTTTTAAGTAAGGTTCTTTAACTTTTCCAATTGTTATTATTCTAATCATTTTGTATATTGGGTATTATGATGCGTAATAATGCCGACTTCATCTAAATTATTGAACTTGCCAATAAATTGTCAAGCATCTACATTATAAAGCATTAAAAAATCAATAATTTCGACTTCATCGAAATCATTGTTTTATTTAATGAGCCTAGGAGGATTCGAACCCCCATTATCCGGTTTCATCCTAAAGACCGAAGCCGGATGGTCTTTCTGGCCACGTAACTTTAATGTTACGAGAGTATCCATTAGCCTATAGGCCCATATAAATTAAAAATAGCCTAATTTATATTTAAATTTTGTCACAAATTAAGGTTTGATATTGTATTTTTCCATTTATTAACCTTTAATGCTAAACTTGAATTTGTAAATGTTAAAATTTAGTAAACAAAATTTTAACTACCTATAATTATAAGAAAAAAATAAGAAATATCAACATTTATTTTTTTTCAAGTAAAATTTCAATTGTTGATACTCGGACTTGTTTGCCTTCTTTGTTTTCAAATTCTTCACTGTCTATCTTAATATCTTTCATGCCAACTTGTCCTTCTAAGAATCTTTTTGCGGCAACCTCTGCCACATCAACTGCTCTAGAAATAAACTTTCCTCTTGCCTTTATAATCACTTCAGGTGCGTTTTTTGTTGTAAACTGCATAACTACGCTAGTTACATAGTTCATAAAAGGCTTATTGCCAATAAAGATTGAGTTATCTGCTGTCATTTTCTCGCCCTCCGTGTCGTTTTTTGTTGTCAAATACACTTAATCAAGAAGTGTATTACTTGTTGCTTCTAGCTAATCTAGTTGTATAACCGGCGATTATGTTTTTAAGTTTTTTTGAACGAATTTCTGCAAGTTCTGCTACTTTAAGTTTGTTTTTCTTATAGTCATTACTAAATTCGTCTCCATGTAACTTAAATAACTTTGATCCAATTCTTTTGATTAATTTTGTTTTTATTCTTCCCATATTATCACTATTTATTTACTTATGATTGATTACCATTAGGTTTTCTTGGGCCTTTATAAAGTTTTTGTGTTTTTTTATAATGGTTGCCTCTGTTTGAGTTCAAATCTTTACTTATTTGTCTCACTCTTATATTCTAAATTTCCACAAACTTTATATATTAGTTCCGTTTACTTTAGATTACTCTCGTTGATCTAAGGTCAACCAAGGTAGTTAAAGGATGTGAGAATATGATAAAGAAAACAAATACCAATGATCCTAAAAAAGATTCAGAAAAAAAAGCAGAGATTCATTCTGATAATGTGCACGTAGGAAATACATCATCTAAACTTGATCATTCAAATAAACCTTGTGAAAAAGCAGGATCGGATGTTGTTGAACTAACTAATCTTTTAAAAAGAATGCAAGCTGATTTTGAAAATTACAAAAAAACAGTTGATAATGAAAAACAAAACTTTTGTAAATATGCTTTAGGAGAATTTATTATAAAAATTTTACCAATTATGGATAGTTTTGAACTTGCTTTCAAAAATAAGGATCAACATGAAGATTTTGTTAAAGGTGTTGAATTAATTTACTCACAATTGTTTGATTTATTGGATAAATCTGGAATTCAGGTTATTAATCCCATCAATGAAAAGTTTGATCCTCATTTTCATGAACCTTTAATGCAAAAAGAATCAGATAAACCAGAAGGTATTATCTTAGAGGTATTGCAAAAAGGATATTTAATACATGGAAAATTATTAAGAACTGCAAAAGTAGTTGTTAATAAAAAAAACTAAAAAAATGATAATTACAAAACAAACAAAATTAGAAACTATTCAAGAACTTGGAAGTGAATGCACTAGATGTAACTCTTGTTGTAAATTTGATTCAGGAATTGTACTTAATGAAGATATTCCTAGAATTGCTAAATATTTAGGAATCTCATCTGAGAAACTTAAAAATGAATTTTTAGTTGAACATGATCGTTTTAACACTAACTGTTTTAAATTTAAATTAGAAAAGAGTAATAAGAAAGATAATAAACCTTTTGGTCAATGCATAATGCTTGACGAGGAAAAAGGTTGTAAAATTCATGATGTCAAGCCTTTACATTGTAGGGTTTGTAGTCCAAGAAGTAAACATGGAGAAGATTTAAGTCAATGGTTTGCTTTAAATTATCTTGTCAATCTAAATGATTCTGAATCAATTAGGCAATGGGCAAGTTTTTTACATACTAATAATGCAATTGTCGGTGGAGAACTTAAAGATTTAGTTCCCGATAAAGTTAAATTACAAAATATTTTAAGTTACGAGGTGTTAAAATGAATCCACAAAATCCAATTAGGCCACAGGGCCCAAATAGTCCTTCTGGTTCAGGACCACAATCTGCAAGACGATTGTTAAGACCACGAAAAACATATCTTGCAGCAAAAGAAATTATCAAATACTTTTTAGGCGATGATAAATTTGATGCAAGCATTCTTTGTCAGGCAAGAACAAATTTTGTTACTAGTGATCAAAGTTTGTATGAAGCAATTGGCGCTTTTCCAGATAAGTCTAAAATAGAATTAAATAAACTTGTTAAGTTTTTAGAAGTTGTTGAGATTGTTTCGTATGAACAAACATTTCGTCAAAGAAAAAAAATCTTAACACCAGAAAGAGCAGAATCTTTGATGAAAGACATAAACCAAAATAAGACTCTTAAAAAAGATAATGGTGGCAATGAAAAGGATAGTAACAAAAAAAGTAATGGTGACAAAAAAAATAATTTAGATAAAAAAAAAGGTCTTGATAAAAAAAATGATGTTGATAAAAAAAAGGATCTTGCTTTTGAATCAAAAAACAAAAAGGTGGAATGATGGATGAAAAACATATAAATTGGCAATATGAAGATGGTGATGCATTTTTTGTACACGAGGTATCAGTTAATTTTACTCCCGTTCAAATTGTAATAGACATGAAAAATATTACTCCTCGGGTAGATCAAAGAACAAGAACTGGTCCTGTTTTTAAGGTTAGGCATAATGTGGTCATGTTTGATCCATATCATGCAAAAAAATATCTTGGGTTGCTTACACAAGTGGTTCAGAGATATGAAAAAGAATTTGGTAAAATTGCTAAACCAAAAGCAATTGAAAAATTAGAAGCAAAACAAAAAAGTAAAAAAAGTGATGATAAAAAGGGGCCAACCTATTTTGGTTAATTAATCTCAAAATAGTTTGAAAATACTAAAAACAAAAATCTAAATGTTATAAGATTAGACGGAGGTCGAAAAACATGTCAAAAATAATTGGAATTGATTTAGGAACAAGTAACTCAGCAGCTTCAGTTTTACAAGCTGGAAAACCATCTTTAATACCGAGTGCAGAAGGAACATCTCTATATGGGAAAGCATTTCCAAGTGTTGTTGCTTTTACTAAGGATGGGCAAATGTTAATAGGTGAGCCAGCAAGAAGGCAAGCATCAACAAATCCAAAAGGAACAGTTACTGCCATTAAAAGAAAAATGGGGACTGATTATAAAGTTAATATTTTTGGAAAAGAATATACGCCTCAACAACTTTCTGCTTTTATTTTGCAAAAAATAAAAAAAGATGCAGAAGAATTTTTAGGAGAATCTATTTCAAAGGCAGTTATTACTGTTCCTGCGTATTTTGATGATAATCAAAGACAAGCAACTAAGGATGCTGGGGAAATTGCCGGTTTAGAAGTTGTTAGAATTATTAATGAACCGACTGCTGCTTCACTTGCCTATGGTTTAGATAAAGGAAAAGGCGAAAAGAAGATTTTAGTATTTGATTTAGGTGGTGGTACATTAGATGTTACTGTGATGGAATTTGATGATAGTGTATTTGAAGTTAAATCTACTTCTGGAGATACACAACTTGGTGGTACAGATATGGATGATGCTTTAATCAAATATATTGCTTCGGAATTTAAAACAAAAGAAGGAATTGATCTTAATGACGACGACATGGCAATGCAGCGTTTAAGAGAAGCTGCTGAAAAAGCTAAGATTGAATTAAGTACTGTTCTTGAAACAGATATTAATTTACCATTTATAACTGCAACAGACAAAGGTCCAAAACATTTGCAAATGAAAATTAATCGGGCAAAGTTAGAAGAATTAATTAAACCAATTATTGAAAAATGTCAGCATCCAATGGAACAAGCAATTAAGGACGCAAAGTTATCTTTTAATGACATTGATAAAATAATTATGGTTGGTGGACCAACAAGAATGCCTGTTGTTAAAGAATTTGTTGAAAAAGTTGTTGGAAAAGTTGCAGAACGTGGTGTTGATCCAATGGAATGTGTTGCAAATGGTGCGGCAATTCAAGCAGGGGTTTTATCAGGGGAAGTTAAGGATATCTTGCTATTAGATGTTACACCTTTAACCTTGGGAATTGAAACTTTAGGAGGAGTTATGACTTCTTTGATAAAAAGAAATACTACAGTCCCTACAAAAAAGTCTCAAATATTTTCAACTGCTGCAGACAATCAAACAGCCGTTACTGTTCATGTTTTGCAAGGAGAAAGACCAATGGCTACTGATAATAAAAGTTTAGGTAGATTTGATTTAATTGGTGTTCCACCTGCTCCAAGAGGTATACCTCAAATTGAGGTAACATTTGATATAGATGCAAATGGTCTTGTTCATGTTACAGCAAAAGATTTAGGAACAGGAAAAGAACAATCTATTAGGATTACAGCAACACACAAATTAAGTGAAGAAGAAATTGAAAAAATGAAAACAGAAGCAGAAGCACATGCTGACGAAGATAATAAACGAAAAGATGAAATTGAAACAATTAATCAAGCAGATACGCTTGTTTATTCAACAGAAAAGCTTTTCAAAGACTTTGAAGGTAAGGTTGATGTAAAGGAACTAGAAGAAGTCAAAAAAGAAATTGAAGTTTTGAAGAAGCTTTTAGAACCTGAAAAAAAAGATCTTGAAGCCATTAAAAAGAAAGTTGAAGAAATAAATCAAAAAGTTCAAAAACTTTCAACAGAGCTTTATCAAAAAGTTGCACAAGAACAAGCAGCAAAACAACAAGGTGCAGGGGGTGCTCCCGGGGCAGATCCTAGTGCTGATCCAAATGCTGCTGGTGGCAAACAAGATTCTAAGGCAGAATCAGGTAAAAACAATGAAAATGTTGTAGATGCAGAGTTTAGTGTTGACAAAGATGAAGATAAGAAAGAAGATAAAAAAGAAGATAAAAAAGAAGATAAAGTAGACGACAAAAAAGACGACAAAAATAACACTGAAAATAAAGACGCAGAAAACTCTAAAGATGGAGAAAAAGATAACAAGTAGGTTTACAAAAAATAATTTAGTTTGAATTACACTTAATGCCTCCTTTTTTTTATCCAGGCAAAAGCACAAAGTGCTTTTACTGGATCTTAAAAATTGGTTTATTGACCAATTTTTATGATTTTTTTTTCTTTTCAAGGCATTTTAGTTACATAAAAAAGATTCACCTGGCAAAGAATGGCAAAGACTAAGTTAATAATATTTGATTATGATGGGGTTTTAATAGATACATTTACAGTAACTTGCCAGATTTATAATAAACTTTTTTCTGATTTAGATAAAAAAGAATTTTCAGAAGAAGAATTTAAAGATTTTTTTGATATTGATTGGTTTAAATCTCTTGCTAAGATTGGTCTTAAAACAGAAGAAAATATTCAAAAGTGTAAGGAATTGTATTCTTATTATATGCATAAACATAATAGTCAAGTTAAACCATGTACGGAGATTCCTGAATTATTACATGAATTAAAAAAACAAGGTTATAAAATAGCAATTGTTTCAAATAACATAAATGAAAATATTATTCCTAAGCTTGAAAATGAAAATCTACATGAGTTTTTTGATCTAATTGTTGATGCTAAGGATGGTCTTAAGCCTAATCCAGATGGAATTAACGTTGTTTTATCTAAATTAGGGATTAAGCCAGATGAAGCAATTTTAATTGGAGACATGGATGGAGATATAGAAGCTGCAAAAAATGCAAACCTTAAAAAAGCAATTGGGGTTACTTGGGGATTTCATACAAAGGAAAGATTAATTAATGCTGATATTATAATTGATTCAGCATTAGATTTGTTAAAGGTAATTGATTAAAAATGACAAAAAAAGATTATTATGAACTCTTGGGCGTAGAAAAAGGTGCATCTAGGGAGGAAATAAAAAAAGCTTATAAAAAATTAGCTTTTAAGTATCATCCAGATAGAGCTGCAGATGATAAGAAAAAAGAAAATGAAGAAAGGTTTAAAGAAATAAATGAAGCGGCTTCTGTATTGGGCGATGAACAAAAAAGACAACAGTATGATCAATTTGGTACTGGAGGACAGGGTTTTGAAGGGTTTAGTGGATTTGATCATAGTGGTTTCTCAGGATTTGGTGATTTTGGTGATATATTTGATAGTTTTTTTGGTGGTGGAAGATCTAATTCTAGAAGAAATTATCCACAAAGAGGATCAGACCTTCAAATAACAATTGAAATAAATTTAGAGGCAGCAGCTTTTGGTGTTGATAAATCAATTTCAGTTCCAAGGCATGAGATTTGTACAAAGTGTGACGGAACTGGCGCAAAATCTTCATCTCATATTAAGACTTGTGAGACCTGTCATGGTTCAGGCATGTATAAAAGAACTCAAAGAACACCTTTTGGTATTTTTCAAACTTCTGCACCATGTGATAAATGTAATGGCATGGGTAAAGTTATTACTGCACATTGTGATAAGTGTCATGGTAATGGCAGAGTTAAAAAAACAAGAACTATTGAGGTTACCATCCCTAAGGGTGTAGATACTGGAACTAGATTAAGAATTTCTGGAGAAGGTGAAGCTGGAGAAAAAGACGCCCCTACTGGTGATCTTTATGTGTTAATTAGTGTTTTACCTCACAAAATATTTGAAAGAGATGATAATGATATTTATTTAGATATTCCAATTAGCTTTAAGCAAGCATGTTTTGGAGATAATGTTGAAGTTCCTACATTAGGCGGTAAAATTAAAATGAAAATTCCTGTTTCTACTCAATCTAATACTGTTTTTAGAATTAAGGGAAAAGGAATTCATAGTTTAAGAGGTTTTGGCAAGGGAGATCAATTTGTTAAAGTAGTTGTTCAAACTCCTAAAAAATTAACTAAGAAACAAAAAGAATTACTTAAAGAATTTGATAAACTTACCAAAGAAAAACCCTTAAAGAGTTTTCTAGATAAGATTAAAGAAGTATTTGAGTAAAATATATTTAGAAAAAAGAATTGTTTTAATGTGGCTCTATTGTTTAATCTTGTTAATATATTCTTCAACAATACTTATGACTTCTTCTTTAGCAGCTTCTACAAAATTAATGCTTCCTGCTACTCTATGTCCGCCACCATCAATTTGTGCATAAGGTAACTTATTTTTCAAGATTTTTATTATTTCGTTTACATCAAATTCTTTAATTTCTCTACTACACCTAAAATTAATTTGATCTTTATTAATTCCTAATGAAATTACTTTCTTATTTTTTAGTTTATATTTTTCCACAAGATAATCTTGTGTTATTCCTACTGTTGCTCCTGCAGCAGGATATGATCCAAATGATCTTACCTTGTTTATTTCTAATCTACAGACAATAATACTTCTATTTTTCTCTAATTCTTCTATAACCATATACTTTTTATTGGTTTCAAGTTGTTGTTTTCTAACGTTTTTTAATTTAGGTTTAATTAAAGCCAATAATTTCTTTTGTTTTTCTTCATTTGCTCCTAATAAATCATTTACAATGTCTCGTCCTTCCATAAATCCTAAAACAGATCCTTCATAATCAAGACATTTAGCAACATCTTGTAAAAATTCAAATTCTTTTCCTGATTTTTTACATGATTCTATATATGCATCTAATTCTTTACTTTTAACTTTGTCACCAATTCCTGCGACAGCAGCAATAAGTTCCATGTTATTAACACCTTCAGAACTAGAATTGATTTTTCTTGCAATCTCGGCACATAACATCCCTGCAGAAATATCATAAACACTCCCTACTTGATGCGGATTAACATGTGCATCTGTTATTTTATCAATTTCCGCACACAATGGGTGGTGATCAATTACTATTACTTTTGCACCATATATTTTAACTTTTTTAATTGCTTTAATGTCTTGTTCACTACTTCCATTATCACAAATAATAATCATTGGTGGTTTTGCTTCAAATTTTGTAACACGGTTCATAAAATTAGTAACATCTTTTGTTGCATCAGCATAATCATAATATGGTGCCTTTGATGGCAATCTAGAATAATGATAAAACACATCTCTTTCTTTTGTTTGCCTTGCATGAATTAATGGTAAGATTGCTCGTTCCAAAGCTATTGCAGCGCAATAACCATCTGTATCATTATGGTGTCTTATCCAAATTGGTCTTTTTGATTCAATTGCTTGTTTAATTAAACTAACAACTTTATTTATTCTTGGTTGTAGTTTGTTTAATATTTCTGATTTTATCATAAATTTGTTTTCTGTCATTTTGTTTTCCTTTTTTATAGTAAAAAACAACAAGGTCAGATGAGGCGAAGCCGAATAGGACTTTTAAAAAAAGTCCGTCTGTACCATTGTTGTTGTTTTTTACTTATTATCATTAAATTTATTTCCATTCACTATGTCCCCATTGAATTAATAAATCTACTTTTAGTTTTTCTAATCCATTTGGGGTATCACATGCACCAAAGCAACTTCCAGCCCAGATATAAATTTTAATATCTTTACTTCTTTTTTCTAATGCTTTAGTAATTGTATCTTGAATTTCTTTAGCTTTTGGTTTTAGACCATCAGGTAGTTGAATGCAAACTGTTTTTGCTTTTGTTTCTCTAATTTTGTTAATTGCCTTTTCAAGCTCTAAGTTATAATTCATTCTAACACCAATATTTTATAATAACATGTAGTTGTTTTAATATTTTGTTATAATCTACACAATAGAATAATATCTTCTAATCTCATTTTAATAACAATCCCATTAAAACAGTATCTTCATATGCTTCTTTTTTCTTATCTTTTTGATCTTCAGAAATAATTTTCCATTCTTTTTTTAGGAGGGCTTCTTTCTTAAATTCAAAGTTTTCAAATAATTTTATTACTTTTGTATTATTAGCCATCATTTTTGTTTTAATTTTACTTATTGTTGTTTTCCTGTCTTTATTTGTTTTTTTAATTTCTTTTAAGAAAAAAGCAAGTAATTTTTTACCAATACCCTTTCCTTGATGTTCTTGCAATACATTAATATGAATCTCTACAATATGTTCTTGGTGATACCCATATTTTACTTTTGGTTGCATTATACAAATATGACCCACAATGCTTTTTTCATTCCTTTTTTTAGTTTTTAATTCATCAATAGCAATTACATATTGATTTCCAGGATAATATCTAAAACTAAGAATATCTTTTTCATCTAATACAACTCCTTTAGAATAAGTTTGTAATGGTAAATTCTCAAGATAACTAACAAACTCTTTTAATTTAGATTCAGAGAGATTCTCTATTTTGAGCGTCATTTTGCTGTTATGCAAATTACTCTCTTATTTGTTAAATTCTCTGATCCACAACAATCCAACTTTAATCATTGCTTTGTTGAATCTATCACTAATTTTATATGTCTTTTTGTAAAGATCATAATCAACTAGTCCCATGGCCTTCATAGGTGTTAAGATTCTATCATAGAATTGTCTTTTATTGTAGCTTAGCTTAACCTTTTTACCTTGGTATTTTGGATGATCAATCTCTGCTATAACACTGCCTTCATGTAATGCCATTGCAAAACTAGACATTTCAGATTTGGTAAATTCTCTATCTTTCTTTCTCATTTCATCAATTAAGAGTTTTCCAACTATCCTTTGTTGTTCTGTTGCAAAGATTATTTCAAATACGTCTTCTGGTAGGTTAAATCTATCAAATAGTATAACCATGTATATCAGCCCCCAACTAAGGTATAGATAGCTATGATTAGTATATAAATGTTGTTATTCTGGCTCCTGAAGATAGTAAATTTTATATCTAGATGGTGTTTTGTGCTTTTTAATGGGCAAGTAGTTCAATCTGGACATTTCCTTTGTTTCGATTAATCTCGATTAAAGGGATTGGGAGATTAGAATGCCGCATTGGCTTTTACAACTGCGTTGCAAACTTTAGAAAAACGTTGTTTTTCCAAATATGCGGAGGCTCCGGGTTCAAATATCATAAAGGATAGAATTAATTCCTAAGATTTGAAAGTCCCGGCTTGTCCATTTATTAAAATTTTTCATGATTTTTACTCTTTTTTCCAAATATTTCTCTTATTTCCCCCCAATTTGTTACTATTTGACAGTAAAAACCGAAATATTTATATATAAGTGTCTCCCTAAAAATACTTAGAAAGGGGGTGCAGGTGAGTAATTAAATTAGACATAATTATTTTAATTACTATACTTACGCTGATAATATATGGTGTGTATTGGGGTCAATATCATCTCGTATCAATATCTGATACACACCCATTATAATCATATAAACAACTAAAAATGGATACAATGGCAAAAAAAATAAGGTTAACAAACAAATTAATCCAAGAGACCCTAATAGAGGCAGTTGGAGAAGATTCCTTAGTAATAATTGAGTTTCTAAAAAATAGAAAAAACATTTCTGAGTTTATTATTGGTGAAAAAACAAATATTGAAATTCATCAAGTAAGAAATATCTTATATAGGCTTCATAATCAAAATCTTGCAAATTATAAACGTAAAAAAGATTCAAAAAAAGGTTATTACATTTCTTATTGGACATTTAACAAGAAAAGAATTAAAGATTTAGTAATTGAAATACACAGAGAAAAGCTTTTAAGACTACAAGAAAGGTTAAATAAGGAAGAAAAAAATAAAGGTTGCTTTTTTTTATGTTCAAATGCATGTGCAAGGCTTGATTTTGATCAAAGCTCTGAATTATCTTTTAGATGTCCTGAATGTGGTTCATTATTACAACAACAAGATAATGAAAGAACAATTGAACATTTAAGGCAAAAAATCAAAGAATTAGAAATTTATTCTTAATATTAATTAAATTTAAATGACCAAATAAGTTTTATATGTTAAATTAAATTGGAGGATGATAAAATGACAGATTGTATTTTTTGTAAAATTGCAAATAAAGAGATTCCTTCTAATATTGTTTATGAAGATGATCGCTTTCTTGCATTTTTAGATATTGCTCCTGCAAATAAGGGGCATGTTCTGGTTATTCCTAAAGAGCATCATGAAGTATATATTGATCTTCCTGATGAAGTACTTAAAGAATTATCTCTTGTTACAAAAAAAGTATGTTTAGCAATGAGTAAAAGTTTAAAGAATTGTGGCTATAATATTTTCATGAATAACAAGGAAACAGCAGGGCAAATAGTACCTCATGCACACTTTCACATTATTCCACGGTTCAATGATGATGGTATTAAATTTTCTTATGAACATAAAACTTATTCTGATGGGGAAGCAGAACAGTTTAAAGAAAAGATTAGTAAAGAAATTTAATTATGTCTTTTTTTAATCATTTAATTGTTTTATTTGTTCTATTTTATTAATTTCAATATTTTTTTAAAACTTTTATCATTAATTTTTGTTTTATACTCTTGTGTTAACTTAATCATTTCTTTCATATCAATATTAATCTTTTTCTTTCTTAATACTTCATTAAACTTAGTAGAAATTAAAAATTGACAAAATTGTGTAACATTTTTTGGTTTTTTTGTCATATTAGCACGTTCAAAATCAATTAATTTAACATTTAGTTTAGAATCAATAATTATGTGTCTTATTGGGCGGTGCATTTCTTCTTTGTTTATTCCTAATTTGTCTAATAGGTACATTTGTTCCATGACTTTTTTTAATATTTCAATAATTTCGTTCTTTTTGGTTTTTTTGTCTTCTGTAAAATAACCAATAAACTCTCCTTTAATAAATTTATACACAAAGTATTCTCCTATTTTTGTGTTGTTTTCATATAACAAAACTTTTGGTGCAATATTATACTTTTCAATCCTTTTTAGAAAATTAACTTCATTTTCTATTCTGTTTGTTGCTGTTGATTTAGGATTATTAATCTTAATCATGATTTTATCTTTTTTTAATTTGCCTTGATAAATATAACCTCTGTGTCCTTTTGTAAAATATTTTACTTTTTCAATTTCTTTATTTTCTAGACTTTTTAATAATTTAGATTTTTTAATTTCCCATAAAAAAAGATCTTCAAATAAGATATGGTCAATATCTAATTCCTTAAATTCAAAACCATTTTTAAAAATAAATTCTTTTACTTTTTCTGGCCTAGTAAATGTACTAAACACAACCAATATTTTCCCTTCTTTTTTCAAAAAAGGATTAACATTATTCAAAAATTTCCCTAATAACTCATAACCATGTTTGCCACCATCAAGAGCAATATCTGGATCATCTTTATGGTATGGTAAATATGGTGGATTAAATACTATTAAGTTAAATTTTTCTTCTTTTTTAATGTTAGAAAATAAATCTGATTTTTTAATTGTAATATTTACTATTTTCTTTGCATTCTTTTTTGCTAATGTAATTGCTTTTGGATTAATATCAACAGCTAAAACTTTTTTTGCATACTTACATGCTTCAATTGCTACAACTCCTGAACCAGTCCCCATTTCAAGTACATAGTCTTTTCCTGTTGCATATTTTTTCATATGTTTAATTAAGAGCAGGGTATCTTCTCTTGCTTCATATGGCTCTCTGAATGCCTTCTTACTGTGTTTCATGATTGTACTGATTACAGCAATTATATATAAATTCTTTTCAACCCATTTAACTACTTAATAATGGTTAAAACCGAAAGATTTATATACTAGTTTTATCATGAGGTATTATAGGTTTTAATCTAAATTAAGTTCAATTTATGCTTATTCAAAGAGAGTAGGGTTATAAAATGTCAACTGAAACAAAAAACACACAAGGCTTAGAACAAGCAGTAAATACAGTTCAAAATAGTTCTGAAACGCAAAAAGAAGGCCTAAATGCGCTTAAAAACGAGGACAAGAAAGAACAATGTAAATGTTCAGAATCAGGTTGTGCTTGTAAAAAAGCTTCTCAATCTCAAGAGTTAGAAGCAAAAGCTTCTGAAGCCGAACTTAGTAATACTGAGATGGAAGAGAAATTAGAAGAATATAAAGATCCTATTACTGAAGAATATATCATTACAAGAAGAAATGATGTCTTTTTTCATGAAGTATATGCATATGAAGTTTGGGCACATAAAGATAAATTCTTCAATAGTGCAATTGGTTTTTAATTTTTCTTTTGTTTTATTAAACTGTTGAGTTTTCTGTTGTTATATTAAGATCTTCAATAGTTTCATTTATTTCTATGCTTTCGTTTATGTCAATACTAGAATTAATTTCTACTGAATTATTTAATTCTTCATTATCGCCATCATCATTTGTTGTTTCCTCACTTTCAGAATCTGTAAAATAATTTCCTTGGCAACTTTCTGCATTAAACTCATATTCAAGGAACATTCCTGTTTGCCATAAGCCAAGTGCTTCATTTAATTCATCATGTTGCATTCTACAATGTCCATCTTTGTTTTTTAGGGAAGAAAGTTTTTGATTAGCTTCTAGTTCTTGTTGATCAATTTCTTCAAGTGTTACGCCACTATTTAGCAATAATTGAAGTGTATCATCACTATATCTTAAACTAACATCATCTAATCTTAAATATAAAACACATTTTTCTGCTTCTGCTATGTCATATCCTTTTAATTCTAAATATGATTTTGTAGTTTGTATTGCTCCTACTAATGTGCTTTCTGTAATAAAATTTAGTTTTGCTAATTCACAAGTTTCTGCTGCCAGAATAAAACATTCAAAGTCAATCCCACAATCAATTACTTCTGCTTCACAGTCGTTGTCCTCTTCAAAGCTACATTTTTTAGGGCAGAAATCATCGCCAGAAACACAATCTTTAATTTTAATATTTGAACATTTTTTTGGAGAATCTAAACAAAAGTCGTCTGTTGAATTGTCTTTATCATCACAATCACTATCTACTTCACATTCATCTAATGCAAGGTTAGAACAAGTTGCAGCAATTGTTCTTGCACCTATACAAGCATCATCAGTATTTTCTTTATTATCATCACAATCATCATCATCACAACAAGCAAAAGTATTACATTTATGATCTAATGAGTATTCACAAAACTTACAATGCAATTCTTTACATTCGTTATTTGTGCACTCTTGTGTTGTATCGCAATCACTACTTTCGCAACAATCATATTTTTTACAACGGTTATTTTCTAAATATTCGCATTCCCCACAAATTGGATCGACACAAACATTTTCCTTGCATCCTTGTTCTCCGACACATCCTGCATCTATACAACAAGTTTCTGATGTTTCTCCTCTACTCATTTTTCCATCGCCACATATTGGTTTTGTAAAATACCATGCGGTGGCAGAAATCATTAAGAATATAATTAACAATGTCATAATATATGGGAATATTTTTTTAATACTTGACTTATGTTTAATTTCATAATCTGCTTCCTTGGCAGCAACTTCTACATCATAGATTGTCCAACCAGAATTTAATAATGAATTTTTAAGTTGATCAATAGAAATACCTTTATCTAAATTAGCCTTTATGTAGTTTACTAACTGTTTATTCACCATCTTTTTCGATTAATACATTTATTATGTTGATAAGCATTAACTAATAAATATATCAATCTATATAGTTCTTTAATTTCTTTTTATATAAATATTTTGATTTTTAATCTATGACATTTTAGTATTTTATAGAAATAAGAATAATAAAATAAAAAAAGTAATTTACAGATTTTAGATTCTTTTCTTTTTCTTCTTAGTTTTTTTAATTTCTTTTTCTAAACCAAGTTCTTCAAGAATTTCTTTGTATCTGTTTCTGATTGTAACTTCAGTAACTCCAGCAACATCTGCAACTTCTCTTTGAGTTCTTTTCTCGCCGTGAATTAATGCTGAAACATATAATGCAGCAGCTGCAATTCCTGTTGGTCCTCTTCCGCTTGTTAACTCTGATTTTTGTGCGTTTTCTAGGATCTCAATTGCTCTACTTTGTGTTTCTGCACTTAATTTTAAAGCACTTGCAAATCTTGCAATGTAATCTGCTGGATTTGAGGGTAAAATTGTAATTCCTAATTCTCTTGTTACGAATCTATAGGTTCTTCCAATTTCTTTCTTTTCAATTCCAGAAGCTTCACTTAATTCATCTAATGTTCTCGGAACATCGTGCCTTCTACATGCTGCGTATAATGCGCCAGCAACAACACTTTCCATTGAACGTCCTCTAACTAATCCACGTTGAACAGCTAAAGTGTAGATTCTTGCAGCTTCTTCTTCAACAGATTCTGGAAGTTTTAGATAACTAGAAACTCTTTTTAGTTCTGCTAATGCTAATTTCAAATTTCTTTCAATTGCAGTACTGATTCTGTATTGCCATTTTCTTAGCCTGAAAAATTTATTTCTATCTTTGTTACCTAATGCATAAATGTCAGCTTTTCTACCAACTTCTGTACCTAATCCACGATCATATTGTGTATAGGTCATTGGAGCACCAGTTCTTCTTTTACTATCTCCTTGGTCACTATCAAATTCTCTCCATTCTTGACCAAAGTCAACCATTTTTTCTTCGACAACTAGTCCGCAATCTTTACAGATAACTTCTCCTTTGTCTTTATTCCAGAAAAGATTAATTCCCCCACACTCAGGGCATTTTTTAACATATTGTGCCATTTTAATTTCCTCCAATAAGATGGAAAGATCTATTTCCCCTTAATAACAATTAATCCCCACACTCTTAATTATAATCTATACTTTATACTTTAATTAAATTTATAAATAGGAATGTCGGAAACTTTTTAAATCTTTCGCTTTTTATAGAAAAGTTTTTAAATGTTTCTGTGCTATCTAGAAGTGAATTGGGTTTTTTTAATGAAAAATTGTCCATTTAGCCGTTTTATAATCAATAAGTTGTGAAAAAATGCTTAAAAATGAAATTAGTGAGGATTTAATCAATATTCTTGTCTGTCCAGTTTGTAAAAGTGCTTTAAAATATGTTAAGGCTAATAACGAGCTTATTTGTTCTAATTGTGGTGTTAAATCTGCTATAAACGATGGAATCCCTATTCTTTTGCCTTTAAATCATTAACTATGCGGTTATTAGTCTTTTTTAATCTTGTTATAATATTTTTAATAATTAAAATAAAAATATATAAAGAAGGACTCTATTTTTGAATTAATTCACATTCATGCCAACGTGGCATCCTCTTGAATCCAAGATTCATGGGCGCCACTTTGTCATTCACTCACGTTCATGCCAACGTGGCACAATCTGGTACTGCGCCGGCCTTGAGTATTCAAGGTCAAGCAAGCCGGTTTCCTCCGGGATATCCCAGTTCAAATCTGGGCGTTGGCGTTTTTTTCTAATTTTTTTAATGTTGCTTATTGTTTCCTCCGGGATACAACAAAATTCCCTTGGAATTTTGTGTACAGAAAATCCTTTGGATTTTCTTGTATCCCAGTTCAAATCTGGGCGTTGGCGTCATTATTCTTTTCACCATAGTCTTTAATTTTTATTCTCTAATATATCTGTTACAGAGCCATAATCCTTATATGGTAAATATACAATACCATAACTATTAGGGGGGGTAATAACAATGAAGTTAAGATCAATATTTATTCTTGGAATTATTTTGTTATTAATATTGCCTGCAATGAATGCAAGAACATATGGGAATTACAGTTCTGGATTTTTTGAAGTGGATCATATTTCAGAGAAACGTATGAAAGGAATTCAAAATGCACTTACTCTTTATTGTCTATCTCAAGCAGAAGAATTTGATTGTGCTCCTTATGACAATGAAACACCAAGGAAAGTTGGTGATGTAGATGGAAATACAATGATTAATATCTGTGATTATAAGATTATTCAAGCAATCATGGTGCCTATGAAGAAATTTAACCATGATTATGGTACTTGTTGTATTGATGTTAATGCAGATGGCATAATTGAAGTAAAAGATGCTCAAAATATACTTTATTATATGATGGGTCGAGTGGATTCCTTTAATAACACTTGTCAATAATTAAATTTAAAAACTTGTTTTGTTTTTTCTTTTAATTATGAAACAATTCATTCGTTATGCAGTTTTTGGATCTGTTATCTATTGGATACAGATTATATTAACTACTTTAATCACCGAAATCACAGGGTTATGGCATTTATACTCTTTTCTGATTTCATTATTCTTGGGATGGAGTGCTTCATTCTTTGTTCATAAACATTTAACATTCAAAGCTAAAGATATTAACAATACCAAGTTTTTCATATTTATTTTAGTTTTATTTGCAATGTATACTATTTGGTTTGGTTTAAATTATGTTCTGCACTTGTTTATTACAAAATATTATGTAATTGTAATTATTGTTTCAAGTATACCCTCTAGTTTGTTAGGTTATTATTTGAATAGGTATATTGTGTTTAAGAAATAAAATTTAATTTTTCAGTTTAATTTTTTAATAAATTTATTTATGTACCATCTCTATAAAATCCCCTGCAAAATAAATTTCAACATCTTTTCTTGATGTAAATTTGTGCAGTGCTTGGCTGTGTTCATCACAAACTTTTTTCATATCACATTTTTTACAAATATCTTTTTCTATTTCGTCTTTTCTAAACCAATATTGACAAGGAACATCAAATAACCACGTAAGTTTTTTTCCAAGTTTTGAATTTTTTGGAACTTTGTATGTTTTTTTATGAAATTCTTTATCATTTAATACATGTCCAATTGTATTGCAATTTTGACAGTGGTAAACTCTGCCTTTATTGTGTGTTTGGAATAATTTTACTTCTGAATCACATTTTGGACAATTAGACTTATGTCCTTTCCACTTTTTATCTTCAATCTCAATTTCATAGCATTTTGGACAAATATGAACAGGTCCTGTTCCTACTAATTCTGTTTTACATTGTTTACACTTTTTCATTTTTTCTTTTTCTTACCATTGGGTTTTATCTCTAATCCTTGCTTCCAATTTATTTTTTTGGCATAATTTAATCTACTTTTATTATCTGAATATAACGTGAATAATTTGTCTCCTCTTTTTACTATGTCATTTTTATGCGCATAAAAATAAATTCCTGCTTCTTTATCATATGGTGCACCAGCAATTCTTGCCATTCTATTTATGGTTTTATTATCTATGTGTTTTATTTTCCCACTATTTTGTGCATTAAAAGTAATACTAAATTTTGCTAATTTCATTTTTTCAGGATTTGGAACCTTGCCACCTTGTGCTTTAATTATTTCTTTAAATTTTTTGTAAGCTTTACCAGATTCCAAAATTTGTTTTGCATATGCATAGCCCTTTCCTTTTTTGGTTTTTTTAATTAATTCAAATAAATCTCCTGCAATATGTAAACATTTTCTTTTCAAAACAGGATGGTAATTTTCTGTTGATGAATTTTTAAGAACATGAATTAATTCTCTTGCTTCTAACATTGGCCCAATTCCTTTTCCAATTGGTTGTAATCCATCTGTTATAAACACTTTTACTCGCAATCCAATTTTTCTTGATACCTCTATAAATTTCTTTTTAAGGTGAATTGCATCTTTCATCTTTTCAATTTTAGCACCTTTTCCAATAGGAATATCAATTAGAACATGTGTTGCAGAAACACTTCTTTTTTTAGCTAAGATGCTTGCAATTAATTGTCCAGTTGGATCCATACTTAATGGGTGTTCCACTCTTATTATCTTATCATCACTTGGTGCAAGGTTAAGTGCGCCACCCCATGCTAAACAGCCGTGAGTTTTATTAACAATTTTTTTCATTTGTTTTATTGATAAATCTACATTGCATAAAACTTCAACTGTGTCTGCAGTTCCGGCTGCACTTGTAATTGATCTTGAACTTGTTTTTGGCATTGTAATTCCTGCTGCAGCCATTATTGCAACAACTATTGGTGTTGTTCTATTACCTGCTACCCCCCCAATACAATGCTTATCTACCACAATTTTTTTATTGAATTTAATAATTTCTCCTGTATTAATCATTGCTTTAGTTAAGGCAACGGTTTCTTTAAAGCTTAATTTATTAATGTAGCTGCCTGCAACAAAATAAGAAATTTCAATTTCATTTAACAATCCATTACTAATATCTTTAATAATTTCATATATCTCTTTATTACTCAACTTTTTACCCATTAGTTTTTTTTTGATATGTGAGACTGATGTTGGTTTTTTTTCAAGATATATATGAACTTTTGATCCCATCTTTACTTTTAATTTTTTAAATCCTTCATCAAAAATTCCAATTTCTCCTCTTTTAACTAATTTTTCAGAATTAGTTGTATCTAATGTTGCAATAATTTGTTTTTTTCCTTTTTTAACTCTTATTCTATCTAGTGAATATACATCCATTAAATCTGCATCTTTTTTGTTTAGAACAATTACTAACGGGTATCCAGTGTACATGTCTAATCTTTTAACTTTATATTCCATTTTATCACTTTGCTTTATACATTTCTAATATCTTAATTACTATAGAAAGTATTACTGGACCAAGGATTAGCCCTCCAAATCCAAATAATTTGATTCCTCCAAGGATTCCAACCAAAACAATTAGTGGGTGTAATCCTGCTTTTTGTCCAATTAGTTTTGGTTTAACAAATAGTTCAATTGCATTAATTATAATGCCTGAATAAAGTAACAGAAAAATACCTTTCCCTAATATCCATGTGTTGCTAGTTAATATCCCTGTTATAATTAAATATAATGAAGCGGGAACCCAAACAAATGATGCACCAACTATTGGTAAGAGTGCAAGAATTGCCATGATGACCCCAAATAAAACAGGATTATGAAATCCTACTAACATTAAACCAATTGCACCCACAACACCTTGTAAAATAGCAATGATAACTTGACCATACACAACACCATATATTGTGTCTCTAATATGTTTAATTACTTTGTTTTGTTGTACTTTTGTTAATGGTATTTCAATAAATTCTAAAACACGTTTACCATCGAGAAACAAATAAAATATCATCAGAATCATAATCAAAAATCCAATGATTTTACTGGGGATTCCTATAATGAAATCAAATGAAATTTGAGAAATCGTTTTTCCAATTGCTTCAAAGGCATTCACAATGCTATCTTTTAAATTGTATTCATAAATTGCATTATCAACTTGTTTGTTTATTTTACAGAGTAAAGTATCACAATCTTTTTGTCTAAAATCAACGCCTTCAAATTTATCTTTTAAAGAATTATAAACTCCACTTGTTTCTTTTACAAGAGAATTAATCATGAATCCGGTTGGAAGGGCAATTAATAATATGATTCCTATGGTAATAACTAGGGATGAAATTGCTTTTTTTTTTATTTTTTTATCTAGGTATTCATATGCTGGATAAAAGATCATTACAAGTATCATGGCGTTAAGTATTGTTATTAACCAATCTTTAATAATCAAATATGATGCTATTAATAATATAATGAACATTACATAGAATAAGAATTTTTTATATTCTTTCTGATCAAATGTACTCTTTTTAACCATTTCATCCTCTTTTTTTTAAACTTTTAATTATATTCAATTATGATATTTAGATTTCTGAATATATACTTATATAAACTTATTGGTTTTTATAATTTCTTGTGGAATGTTCTTAAATCTGTGTGGGTTATGCTCAATTTGTGTTTTTGACTACTTTCAAGTGGAAAAAAACAAAACCTTTATATATGGGTGAAGCATTCCTTAATGTAATTCAAACTTAAAAAGAGCTGAGAAATCAGAAAATTATTCTGTTCAAAAGAGGTCACTTAAATTTTAATTAAGAATGATAGCGGGGGATGTAAAATATGATTATTGGTGAAAGATTTTTAAACAAATTAAGAGAATTCGGCTTAAATAGTTACGAGGCAAAGATTTGGGTATCATTGCTTAGTAGAGGAGTTTCAAGTGCCGGTGAATTAAGTGATATTTCTGGTGTTCCAAGATCTAGGGCATATGATGTTCTTGAAAGTCTTGAGAAAAAAGGATTTATTATCATGAAAATTGGAAAGCCAATTAAGTATATAGCAGTTAAACCTCAAGAAGTTATTGAAAGAGTTAAGAAAAAAGTCAAAGATGATGCTGAAAGACAAGCACAGGTCATTGATGATCTTAAAAAAGATGAATTATTAAAAGAGCTTGATCTTCTTTACACAAAGGGTGTAGAAATAATTGAACCAAGTGAATTAACTGCATCATTAAGAGATAGACAAAATGTTTATCACATGCTTAATACTATGATTAATAATGCACAAGAATCAGTTGATTTCCTTACAACTGAACAAGGCATTATTAGAAAAGCAGATTCTTTGAAAAGATCAATTGATAGGGCTGCAAAAAGAGGAGTAAAAATTAGAATTGCTGCTCCTGTAACCAAAAAATCACAAAAAGCAATTGATTCTTTAAGTAAAAGTGCAGAAATTAGAGAAACTGATGCTGTTAAAGCAAGATTATGTATTGTTGATGGTAAAGAAGTTGTATTTAGCTTGTTAGATGATGGAAAAGCAGTTCCAGCATATGACGTTGGAATTTGGGTTTCAACTGAATTTTTTGCAGGAGCTTTAAAATCAATGTTTGAACAAGTTTGGAACACAAAAGCTTCTAAATCAGTAACAGTTAAAGTTCAAAACTAATTTTTTATTTTTTAACCTTTTCTTTTTATTACAAATTCGACCCTAATACTGCATTTTTAAAGTTGCAGATACAAGGTATAACATGTCTGAATTTGTAAGAATGAAAATTTGCCGATCAGTTTCGAACCACTAATACCCTACGCTTCAGCAGGGGGATAATTGTCAAGTTAATAAAATATAAATGGCAAATTTTGATTATTCTAATTAACATTTAATAAAATCAATTTATTCATAAATTAATTTCTATTTTTTCTCTTTAGAATTCTAATCTTTAATCAACAAAGTAATTATAGTTAAAAGAATTAAAATAACGGCACTATAAAAGATAATTGCAATGCTTTCACTTACAAGAATTTTATAGTTCACTTTTGGAATTATGGATAAAGCCACATAAGCAATTGGAAATGGCACACCCCATAGTTTTTTTGTCTCTGTCTTAAGCTTTTTTAGCACTTTATTTGCTTTATATCTCTTAATAAGGACCAACACAAGGTATAATGCAAGGATATATGATACGTTTGCTAATGTATTAATTAATCCTTGTTTGTTTTCTATTGTTACAACACTTGAAGGATTTGTTGTTCCAGAAATGACTTTATTAATATTATAACTTATAATTACTGTTTCATTCTTTTTAATATTTCCAATTTTCTTCTTTACAATAGGATCTTCCTCTACAAGAATAAATTTACTGTCTAATTCAATATCTCTTACGTGTTTTATAATTGTTTTTGGGAAATACTCATACACGACTAAATCTTTAATATCTTCTTTTGCTGTAATTTTTATTTCATAATTTGTTTTATCTCCTTTAATTGTCCTAATTTTTTTAATTTCAACTTTTTCCTGTGTTATTTCTTGGTCTACTCTTCTGATTGGAATTATTTCTGAGACTATATCTAAATTATTTGATATTTCTTCTTTAGTTCCTTTTTCTTCTTCAATTGCTGGTTTTTCGTCTTTCTCTTCAATAGCCTCCTCAACAATTGCGGATGCTTCTTTTTCACTAGGAATTTCTTCCTCAATAGTTTTAGGCTCTTCAATAACAGTCTCATCATAAACTAAAATGGCTCCCTCAATACTTTTATCTACGTTATTTAAAATAACATTACCTTCAGAGTTACTCATTGCAATTCCAATATTATTTTCAATTAACTCATTATTTGAAATCTCATTATTAAAAGAATCTTCTAGATATATTCCATGTTCGTAATTTTCAACAATACAATTTATTATCTTAACATTTCCTGCACCAATGATGCTAATGCCTTCGCCAAAACCATATCCTTTAATTTTTGCCTTATTGCAGTCAAGAGTTACATCACCTCCTGAAATAACAAGGCCGTATGGCAGCAAATACTCGTCATAGCAGAGAGTAATATCTTGTGTTGTGATCATCCCATTTTCTGGAATTATGCATTCTCCGGAAACATTTACACTAAATAATGCTATTATTAAGAAAACTACTATAATCAACCTCTTTTTTATCATGATTTCTATTTTGTGTTAATATTTATATAAATCTTTTGGAAATTTTTGGAAAAATTATATAAACGCATTCGCCTTTCTTTATATTAAAATGGTACGGGGCAAACTAACTATTATTTCTTGTGATTCTGGCAAGTATTTTGCAGATAAGATAGCATTAGAAATAACTAAATTTAGGGCTGAACAAGAAATCCGTCATGTTAATATGAAGGAAGAAACTTTTGCTAATGGCGAAATTAAGGTTGTTATAGAAAAATCTGTTAGGGGAGACGATGTTTTTATTGTGCAATGTGTGGAAAATCCTCATCATCCTAAATCTATTAATGATCGTATAATGGCAATGTTTTGTGCTATTGATGCTGCCAGAAGAGCTGGTGCTGCTTTTGTTAATCTTATTGTTCCTACGTATCCTTATGCAAGGCAAGAAAAGAAAAAATCTAGGGAACCAATTACTGCTAGCCTTATTGCAAATGTTTTAGAAAGCTTAAGTTTAAATTCAATTATTACACTTGATGTTCATGCAGATGCAATTACTGGATTTTTTCAAGTAACCGATTTTATTAATCTTTTCGCTGCAAATACAATTATGAGATATTTAAACGCAAATTATTCAGGCGCTATTAATAATTTAGTTGTTGTTAGCCCAGATACCGGTGGTGCACCAAGAGCGAGATTTTATGCGAGAAAATTAGGTGCAGAATTGGCTATGATGAACAAAGAAAGAGATTATTCTACTGTTAATGTTGTTGAAAAAGTTACTCTGATTGGAAGTGTTAAGGGAAAAAATGTTTTACTTGTAGACGATATAATTGATACTGGTGGCACTATTGTTGGTGTAATTGATGAGCTTAAAAAACACGGGGCAAATGAAGTTCTTGTTGCTACAACGTTTCCTCTTATGAATGGTAAGTGTATTGATAAATTCAAAGAATTATTTGATCGTGGGTCTTTAAAGGCAGTTGTTGGAACAGATGCAGTTTATCACAATGAGAAATTTTTTGAACTTTACCCTTGGTATAAAGAAGTAAGTCTTGCACCATTATTTGCAAAAGTAATTAATACAATTAATTTAAGAAAACCAATTAGTGATGTTATTGGTAAAAGATAAAGTTAATCTGATTTTTCTATGATTTTTGTAGTTTAATGTTGTTGCATAAAATTCATGTGCTTTTCTTTATAGCTTCTTAGTAATTTTAGTACAGTCCCTTTATTTTCAGGACAAGAAACTAATTGTGTTAATTCTGGTTCTACTTCTGATAATAATCTATCCATCGTAGGAAGAAGATTAATCTTGCACATTTTTTGATAAACTGGTGAGGTTTGTACATCTAAATCATTATGACTAAGGAATTTTTTAACCCTATCAATTCCATCTTCACCATATGTTATGTTTTTTAAAAAATAAATTCCACTGGGTGATCTTGATATTTCCATTTCACCTGCAGGATAATTTTCAAATACTGCGGTTACATGATTCCCTGGATTACATGTCAAAAATTCTCCATATGCCGGATCTCTTGGTCCCATATCTTTAGAAAACCTATCGCACATTCTTTCTAATGTATCTTGCCAAGATCTTGATTTAAATGCAACAGAATTTAAGAAAAAAAAGTCAGTATTTGTAGTAATGATTCCTTCTGAAACACTATTGTCTTCTTCTGAAAAATAGATTTTTAACAGTTTTTCAGTCATACGCATGTCTTTAAGATATTCTGTTACTCTCATGTAGTGAGGAAAATCATTCTTTTATTTAAATCTTTCTATTTTCTTTTGTGTTGGTCTTTTTGTGGCTTTTTTGCATGAATGGAGGCTAAAATGTGCTTTAATTTCGATTCAGACCACCCTTTCTTACGCAACGCCTGTTTTATCTTGCTTTCTTTTGTTCCTTTTTTAAGTTGATTTTTGATATAACTGGTTAATTTGTTAACATGTTCTTTTTGATGTATATGGTGGCATGCTTTAACTGCTTTATCTACTAGATTTTTATCCCATCCTGCTTTAACTAATGTCTGTTTTATTTTTCTATGATCTTTGCCTGCTTTCATATGGCCATGGATATATTTTATAGCAGGTAACATTTTTGATCTAATATATTTTGTTTTTACTTTTTTGATCACATCATGAACTACTTTTTTATCCCACCCTGCTTTCTCTAAATTTTTTCTAATCTCTTTTTCATTATAATTGTGTTTGATTGCATGATGGATATGATCTCCTAATAATTTTAACCCAACTAACTTTGTAATTCCCAACACCTTATCTACATATTTTTGTGGCCAACCTCTTTTTAATAATGCTTTTCTAACTTGTTTTAATGACGCACCTTTTTTTAATTGTTTTTTTGCATATTCTTTTATCAATATAGCACTATCTACGTCTTTGATATTTAATAAATAATCAATTATTTCTTTATCCCAACCTTGTTTTAGTAATTTTTCTCTATATTCTAATTTACTTATTTTTGATTTATTTGCAAGTTTAATATGTTCAACTAAAGCTTTAAGTGCTATTGCATGTGTAATTCCTAACAATTTATCAACAACTTCTTTATCCCAATGTTTCCTTAATAATTTTTCTCTTACTTCAATTGGTTTACTTCCTTGGAATAATTCATATTTGATGTAATCTTTTAAAAGATTAATTTTAACTTTCTTTTCTAACTCCAGGTATTTGTTAACAACCTTTTTACTCCATCCTTTACTAATTAAAGCGATTTTTATTTCATCAATCTTTCTTCCTTGAGCAAGCTCTGAATCAATATGTCTTTTTAATAATTTTATTCCGTCTTCTTTTCCAATCCCTAAATATTTATCAACAAGTTCTTTTTGCCATCCTTTCTCAAGAAGGTCATTTCTTATTTCTATACTATTATCTCCTTTTTCTAAACGTTTGTAAATATATCTGCCAAGTTCATCTGTTGCTGTTTTATTATTAATTCCTAATAATATTTCTGCGTAGTGTTGTGGCCATCCTTTTTTGACTAATGATTCTAAAATCTGTAATTTTGCATGTCCTTGTTTTAACCTGCCCAAAACATATTTTTTCATTTCATTTACTAATAGTGCTGGTTCAATATTCAGTAATTTATCAACATGGGCATAGTGCCATCCTCTACTGATAAGGTCTTCTCTAATTTTAATTTTACTATGTCCTTTCTTTAGTCTGTGTTTTACATGTTCTCTTAATTGTCTCATTAAGGCTATTGGACTAATGCCTAAGACTTTGTCTACATGACTTTGGTGCCATCCTTTTTTAATTAAGTGTTCTCTTAACTTTAATGGGTGTATTCCTTTCTTTACAAACCCATCACTATAACTTTTTAATTTTCCTAATATCTGTTGTTCATGTTTTTTAATGTAAGTTTCTATTGTCTGCTTGTTCCATCCTCTTTTTAACAAACTGTTTTTAACATGTTGGCTTCCATGTTTCTTAGAAACTTCGCTGATATATTTTTCTAAATGCATTTTTTCAGCAACATTTAATTCAACTTTTGAAATTTCTTTTCCAATATAATGCATGTATGCCCGGTAAGGTAAATAACCAACTGCTCCAATTACTGCAATTCCTCCCAATAACATAATAATCAATAATCCAAACAAAGTTCCTTTACCAAAGATTCTTGTTTTCCTTACTTTAGGACAATCTTCTGGGCAATCTTCATAATCTTCAAATGCTGCACAATATCCGTCTCCACATTTACAACCTGTTGGATCTAATATTTCTCTTTCATCTAATTTCTTCCCAAGAACAACATATTTATCTTCTTCAGAACATTCTGAAATGTGGAATTGATAAAACTGACTTTTACCCATTGTTGATTTTATTTTATCATCATCTGTTACTTCTTCAGAAATAACTTTCTCTATTAGTTTTCTTCCAATAGGATTTTTTAATAACTCTGTGTGCGTTAGTTTTAATTTCCAAAAATCAATACAACTCTCGTTTACGTATTCTCCACCAACATTTTGTGCACTTTTAACAGAAACAAGTCCATCATTTGGTTCCATAATTGTTTCTTTACCGATCTGTTGTTCAAAGAATACACTACTAAATGCATATGGTAAATCGCCTGCAATAACATAATATTTGATTCCAGGAACTCTTTCTGTAATTATTCCCTTGCTTACTTGATCTACTATGTCTCCTTCAACATTGAACATTTCATCTTCAACTTTAAGATTTATAATTCGTTGGAATAATCCTTTATATGGGCCAAGTGGCGTGCCTTCATTAGGTGTTCCAATTAATACTATTCTTTTAATTTTATTTACAAAACTAAATGTTCCTTCTACTTTTTTATTTTCTTCGTAAGCATAATGTGCTGCTTGTTGTGTAATTATGCCACCCAGACTATGTCCTGCAATAAATAATCTGTCAAACTTGTTACTATTTAATTCTAGTAATCTTGCAAATTCTTTTGCATTTTTTTCGATACTGTCTGTTGTGGGATAACTAAATGTCCATGATTGGAATGCTTGATCTGTTAATTTAATGTCTTTAATTATTTTTTCATATGTGCCGGGGCTACTAGCTAATCCGTGAACAAAGATAATTGCATCTTTGACTATTTCTTCTTCTAATTCCGGTTCATATGCAAGCTCTAATTCTGCTCTTAAACAATTTAAACATAATATTCCCATTAATGCAACTTCAATTTCTTCTTCTTCTGTTATTGTTTTTAAATCAAAATTATTGTCTGATGAATCTACAACCTCGTTTATGTCATCTATTTTTATTGAAATTGTTTTTTCCTTTTTATTTATTTCTCCTCCTAAATAAACCCATTCAATTTTATTATCTGTGTTTTTCCCTTTATTTACATAGATTCCAATACTTTCATTTTCAAACCCTTCTGGGATAATGTATGGGAGATTAATTTCTAATTCTTTTTCAATGTTTTTTGCTTTAATTTTTACAGGTTTTCCTATTATTTTTAATCTTGGGTTGCTTGGTTGTAATGCTTGTTCATTTATCGATATGCCTAATTCTTTTTTTGTTTCATCTCGTATTTTAAGAACTTCAGTGCCCATTCCTGTTAAGGCTAGTTTGAACTCCTCGACATTAAGTTCAACTTCTTTGGTTTCAATGGAAGTTAAGTGGCTGTAATCATCTTCTATTATTTTTTCATTAATTATCTCTTGTCCACAATTAAGATCATCAACAATTTTGTTATTGACTTTTGAACAATCTCCGTCTTCACATTTTAAGATTCTTATTTCTCCATATTCTTCAGGAATGTTTAAAGTCATATCTAAATTTTCTTGATTACATTTTAAACTAAATGCAGGAATAATTACTTCTTCATCTTTTGTCAATTGTTTTTTTAGATTTTTAACTTCTGTTTTTATTGTTGAGATTGGTAAATTATTTTCAGAATAACTTACGCTTGTGCAAGGCATTATATTTCGGTCTAGTTTGTTAACATACTCTCCAGATACCATAAATGCTAATCCAATTGTATCTTTCATGCTATTTAACATATAACTTATCTCTGTTTGTTCTCTACTTCTTAGTGTATCACCTTTCCATTCAATTAAATAATTATTAGTTTGGTCTATTATTCTTCCGTCTTGTCCAAGATAAACAATGTTTTCTTCACTCTGAACAATTTCTTCAGGCGCAGATTCAATTGCTCTTAAATTTCTAATTTCTTTTGATTCATCATTTTCACCTTTTATTACAAATGTAACTGCATTAATTGTTTTTGTTATGCTTGTGTTTAAATCAACCACACTTATTGTACTAATTATTCGCCCATATCTTAGGGAAAGTAATTGTCCAGTTTGAGTATCTTCTTTAAGCTTTTCAACATAATCAGTTATTTTACTATTGTTTATATTGTTTTGAACTAGTTTTCTAATTGTTCTTGTTGTATGTTCTTGAACTTCTTTACTTTCTTCATTAATTGAGGCAGTAAGATCAGTTGGATAATATCCTTTCTCTTTGTAAATCTCTTGTTTTGTGTACTCAATTGCATTATTAATCAACTCTTTAACATGTTCTTCACTTATTTTATATTCTTCTTTATTTGCATTAACTGTCATAATTGTTTCTTCTATTTCTTCTAATACTTCTTCCTCTTCTAATTCTTCAATATCACATTGTTCTCTATTGATTACTTCAATAGTTACTTCACAATTTTCATCTGTTCTTGTACATGTTTCATAAGCCATTCCATTTTCACAATTACCCCAATTACATTCTTCTTCTGCAGTACAAGTTAGTTCACATGATCCAAATGCCCGACCGATAATTCCTTCTGGACAACAATCTGCAGTATCAATATATTCTTCAGAACAACCATTTACATCTACACATGTTCGTGATTTCTTATATACCTCTGTTCTTTCTCTTGTTCTTTCATTTACTTCTGTTGTTTGTTCACAACTTCCCCAACTACCACATTCAATTTCTGAACTACATTCTAAACATTTTCCATCTCTACAACCGTATGTGCAATCAACATAATTATAAATCGGATAGTTATCTACTTCTTTACATGTATATTCTATTAGTCTTATTTTTGTTCCAAAGTCATAACACTCATCTTCTTTTCCAACCTCAAATGCAGTATTAAAGTTAGATGTAATTGTTCCTTTTGTATAAATTTCTTTACCTCCATCACTATCTATACACCAAGGTGTTAGTTCACATTCACTATTTATACAAGTATATCCGCGACTACAATCATCATCTGTACTACAACAACTTTCTGTTTCGTCATAATTGGTTGTACTACAATCTGAACTAGTTCTTGTACAGGTTCTTGTTTTTTCTCCTCTTTCACAATCATCCCATCTACTACAACTACTACTTGATTCGCAAACTGGCGGAGGTAATGGTTCTTCCTCTTCTTCTTCCCCTTCTTCTTCTCCACCGCCTCCACCAGGTACTGGGTCTGGTGTTGGATCTGGTGCTGCTTCAGGGGTTGTACAATTTAAAATAGTTATTGTACTAGTATTTATTGGTGTACTGTTTGAAACACCATCGTTAGTTACAATCTGCAATGTTACATTATCATCTAATGTGAAATTACCAGTTGTTAAATTTCTACTTGTATTATCTCCAACAGTAACACTACTAATTGTTTCAGAATAATTTATTCCAGCTGCGTTTGTGTTTTCAACAAACCAATCAAAGTAAACTGTTTGTGATTCAAAATCTTCATCTCTAATAATTCCACTGGCATTTATTTGTGCAGTTGAACAATTTCCAGGAGAATATATGTCTGTTACATTTATGTAAGGTGCTATGTTTGTAACATTTAACCAACTACTATTTACTACTGTGCTATTTTCAAAACCATCATAAACAACAATCTGTGCAGTAACATTATCCCATTTACTAAAGTTAGTTGGATTTAGGTAAGCTGAAACATTTGATCCATTAGTTAATCCCTCAGTAAAATTTGCATATTGATTAGTTCCGTTAATAAACCAATCAAAGTATGCTGTTAAAGTTGTTCCTTCACTTTGATCATCATCCCAAACTACAACTGTTGCATTTAATTTTGTTGAATTAGTATAAATGGTGTCTGGACTTAATGCTAAACCAATTTGTTCTGGAACAATGTTTGTAACATTTGTACTAATATTAACAGCAGTTCCATTAACTACTCCGTCATTAGGTGTTACTTGAATTGTAACATTTTGCCATCTACTGAAATTACCAGAGTTAAATGTTGAGGAGGCATTTGCATTTCCAGCAATACTACCTTGAGATAAAACAAATTGCCAAGCATTGTTTACAAATAAATCAAAATAAAGTGTTCCTACATCTCCGGTGTCACCATCAAGGAAAATTGCGGTTGCATTAAGTGTGTCATTTGTATAAATTGGTGATGGCGTTAATGTTATTTGATCTATATCAGTGTCTGGAGCAATATTACTAATATTAATACTATAATTAAGGGCGGTGCCATTTTCAGATCCATCGTTAGGAACTGCTTGAACAGTTACATTTTGCCATTTAAGATAAGATCCTGGGGAAAGAAGATCAGAAACATTTTGATTACTATTAATTCCACCAGGGGCTCCAGTTGAAACAGAACTTCCATCAACCCACCAATCAAAATAAACAGTACCAATATTTCCATCATCATCAGTATAATTAGTAGTTGCATTTAAAATATCAAGTGCAGTGGCTGTTGTTGGTTTTAAACTTAGGGTGATATTTGGGGGCATGTTTACACTATAATTACTAAAGCTTGAAATGTTTGCATCTAATATTCCATTTGTTGAATCATAACTAATATTGCAGTTATCACCATTATCGCATCTTGTTCCATCTTTAAGTAAGGATGGTGTTGCTGTATAAACTAAATTTCTAATCTCAATTTGTGCACTGCTATTTAATTGTAGTATGTTGGTATTATCAATTAATCCTATATTATTATCTTCAAGGAAAATATTTTCTCCAACTGTTAAATTAATGCTTGTTGTTAAATTAGCGTTTATCCATGTAATCTCACCAAAGCTATTATTATATTTTAATGTATTATTTATTACTGCGCTACCATCGTCATCTATTACTGTTATTGTTTCAACAGTAAGATTATTATTTATTAATGTGTTATTGTTAGAAAGGGATTGTATTTTTATTCCTTTACTGCCTGATTCATTAATTAATATTGTGTTATTCTCTATTATTGAATCATTTGATGCTGCAATTAAGATTCCAACTGCACCAGCTCCTGAAATATTTATTGTGTTGTTTAAAATATTTGATTGGCTTGCAAATCCTAATAATACTCCTCTTGATGCCCCTCCTAATGATGAGATATTACTATCTCTTAATGTTGCATTTATTGTTCCGTTAAAATATACTCCTTCGCTTGCTACACTACTTGCACCATAAATACTACAATTTTTAATTGTAATATTATTAAATCCTTCTTGCGTATAAAATCCATGGCCTGATGAGATTTCTGAATAATTTACTGCATATCCCATGCAGTTAATTGTTATGTCTGAAGCATTTATGGTATAACAAGTTGCACTAGAATTAACGCTTTGTGTTAAATTAAGATCAGTTGTTATTACACCACATTCTTTTGATAAGTCTGTTGTTGTAGTATAATTACTAAAACTAGAAATATTTGCATATAATATTCCTTCGCTATATGAAATATTACAAATATCATCATTATCGCATCTTGTTCCATCTTTTAATAAGAATGGTGTTGATGCATATCCTAAATTTCTTATTTCAATTTGTGCACTACCATTTAATTTATCAAATGTTTCGTCTAATAAACCTACAGTATTGTTAATAAGAAATATTGTTTCATTTATAGACATGTTATAGCTTGTGTTTAAACTTCCTAAATTCCAGTTGATCATTCCATATGTGTTGTTGTAAATAATGGTGTTTAGCATTGATTGGACACTACTATCGACGATAAAACTTTGCGTTGAATGTACTTTATTATTTTTCATTATAATATTCTTGCTAGATAATATTTCTATCCCTCCTGAACCAATTATTGTATTGTTTGTTATGGTGAGATCAGAAGTACTTGATATGGCCACACCAAAGTCACCACTCCCTGTTATTGAGATATTATTATCTTTAATTACACTGCCGTTAGTATTTGAGTATGCCCTTATTCCATCATCACTTAATCCTAATCCATAAATATAATTTCTTGTTATATTATTATTCATTCCACTGATTCTTATTGGTATTCCCCCACCCATTGTATTATTATCAATTAAATTGTTTTCTCCTGACTCAAGGTATATGTTTCTGCTATATTGTGCACTATATGTTGAAAATTGATTGTATGAAATATTATTGTTAAATGAATTCCATATGTCAAGACCAGTATCGTTTACTTTTATGGTGCTATTTGTAATGTTTGAGTTATTTACATTGTATAATTCAATTCCACATGATGTTAAATTTGCTCCACTTATTGTTATATTTTCTGAATTAGCTATAAATAAAAATCCGATCTCTTCAGGATTAATCATCTTAGAGTTAGATATTGATATGTTATAATATATTGGTTTATTTTGTTCTGTATTTGTTGCATCAATAGAATGATCAAAGAAAACTGTGTTACTAAATTCAATTGTTGTGCCCCTTCCCTCTGTTGAAAAGTTATTATATGTTAGATTTAATTTACTTACCGCTGTAACAGATAATCCATCGGCATTGCTTCCCCTTACAGTTATTGTATTGTTTATTAAGGTATAATTATAACCCCTATACCAATCAATACCGTGCCCATATTCATTATATGTTGAGATTGTATTATTAGCAATTATAATTCCACCGTCTGTTAAAGCTCCAGTTAAATCTATTCCTCTTGAATACCCACCAATTGTTGTGATGTTATTATTTTCAATTGTGCTGTTACTAACATTAGTTGCTCCGATTCCATACTTCCATGATTGTGTATCGTTGCCTTCTACAATATTACAATTTTTTATTGTTAAATTTTTAACAAAGTTTTCTGCACTTGAAACATTAATTCCTACGTTTGATCTAATTCCACCTTGTGAATAATTAATTGTATATCCTTTACAATCTAATGTTATGTTACTTGTTTCAATGTCTATGCATGTTCCTGATGAATTCATACTTTGATTTAATTCATATTCTCCTTTATCACTTAGATTTCCACAAGCACCTATTGTTATTATGCTACTTGGTATTGCTTCAGCCATATAATCAATAAAGGCAACATAAGCAAATGAATCATTAACTAATGCAGGCATTCCTCCTGATTGGGTTATATTATCTTGTTGTAAATCACAGAATCCATCTCCTCCTGCATCATTACAATCTTCGGCTGCTTCATCAAAATCATCCCAGTAATTTCCAGTATCAGAAATATTAAAATTGTTTGTTGTGTCGTCGTTATAAACTTGTTGGCTGCCTGCGGCATTATTACTTCTAAAATTATTTCTCCAAACATTAGTGTTGTCCATTTCAGTGTCTAAATAAATTGCATAATCTGCGTTACTATCAAAAGTATTTTCTGTTATGTTGTTTGAATCAGATGTTGTTCCTGCTCCATAAATGCCGTAGTCATCATTACTTGTAAAATTACAATGTTTAACTTCATTAAAATCAGAAGCTGTATCAAATAATACACCTTTCATATCATTATTTGTAAATGTACTGTTGTAAATCTTATTGTAGTTTGCATTGTCTAATTCAATTCCATCATCAAAATTATCAAGAGTACAGTTTCTTATTGTTATATCTCTTTCACCATTAATACTTATTCCATTTCCAGTTCCACTTCCAAGTAAAGTTGTACCACTACAATTTATTACAATATTATTTCTTAATGTTGTAACTGTTTCTTCGTATGGTCCAGATCCTGGTTTTACATCTAATAATGCTCCGCTTGAATCATTATATGTGTTATAAATTCCTTCTTGGAAATTTTGAACAGTAACATTTCCTCTCCATGTTAAGTTAAAGGTTCCATTTATATCAACCGTAATTGTAGCGTTTGGAGATGGTCCACAATCATCAACATCTAATCCTCCTGTATCAACAGTGCCATTATAATAATTTCCATATAAACCCTCAAAACAAAGATCTGTTCCAGTTCCACTATCAACTATGCCATCATTACTAATACCAAAGAATCTATTTCCCCAAACATTTATGTTTGATGCTGTTCCTGTAATCATAATTCCTTCACTTGTTGAATTATAAAATGTATTGTTTGTTATATTATTGTGGTCTGTATCAATATCAATCCCTCTATCTTTATCATTTAAAAAAGTATTATTAATTATTGTTGTGTTATCTGCCCCTGCATTTAATTCAATTGCTCCTGTATAGGCTATAAATGTGCAATTTTTAATCGTCCACCCTGAATCTGCTCTAAGTATAATTGTTTGTCCACTCTTTGCTCTATTATTAAATGATACTCCATTACAATTTAATGTAATATTATTTCTAACAGAGTCTGTTGTATTTTCATAGAATGCTCCTGAATATGTAGTACCATTAATAGCATCTTCTGATTCAGTATTATAAACAGCTTCTCTCAAATTGTTATATGTTGTAGTTGCACCACCCCAAGTCCAATTATATTTTGCAGATTTATCATATAATAAAATTGTTGCATTTGGCGTTGGTCCACAATCATTTGCTGGCACGTCTTGATAATTCACATTTTCATCATAATAATTTCCATACAAATTATCAAGACAAAGATTAGTATTTGTGCTTGTTGATGTAAATCCACAATTACTTTCTCCTAAAAATTTATTTCCCCAAATATTATTATTGTCTCCGTTGCTATCTTCACTAATTCCTTCAAAAGAGATATTATAAAATGTGTTGTTTGTAATGTTGTTGTGATCAGAGCTAATAATCATTCCTATATTTGTACATGAACTAAAGGTATTATTTCTAAATGTGTTATTATTACTGCCGCTGTTTAAATCAATTACATTATTATACCTCGTAAATGTGCAGTTTTGGATTGTCCACCAATCACCCGCGGATATGAAATTAATTGCCTCGTCTCCACTTGCTCTATCATCAAATACTACGCCATTACAATCTAAAGTAATATTTGATTTTGCAGTGTCAGTATCATTTTCATAAAAGACTCCAGAATATAATGCCCCATTAATGGTATCACCAGATTCAACGTTGTAAACAGCCTCTCTTAAATTATTGTATGTTGCATTCCCTGTGCTACCCCATGTCCAATTATAAACTTCGGAATTATCATATAATAAAATTGTTGCGTTAGGTGTTGGTCCGCAATCATTTATAGGTATATAGGCGGCCCCCACAGATCCATTAAAATAATTTCCATATAAATCATTTACACATAAATCAGTATTTACCCCATTATCATCAAGTCCTCTTTCATCATAAAATTTATTTAACCATATTTTATTATTTTCAGCTGATCCATCAGCAGTTATTGCAGATGTTGATTGATTATATAGTGTGTTGTTAGTAATATTATTGTGATCTCCAGAAATATCTATTCCTCTACTTCCATGGGATGTTAATGTATTGTTTATGATTGTATTATTATACGCACTTGTTCCCATATCTATTCCATTTGTTCCTCTGTCAAATGTATTATTTCTTACAATGGTGAAATTTGTTGCTCCAAATTCAACACCATCATTATCACAAATAGAAAAGTAATTATCCTCTATTATATTTGAAGCTGAATCAGACCTCATTGTAATACCAGTATCATACAAACTAATGTTACATCCTTTAATTACAACGTTATCATATTCCTCTATCCAGAATAAATAATCTGTGCCATCACCATAAATCAGTGTATTATTACATGTGATGTTTATGTTGGAAGCTTTAATGGTGATTGCACCCAAGTCTGATTGATCATCTACATAATATGTTCCATTACAAAAGGTTGTATGTGATGTTAAGTTTAAATTATCACTAGGTACTACACAAGCTGCCGCACCTTCTGGCGGTGTCCCATACCCTAATATTGTAATATTATCTGTTGTGTTCAATGGAACATAACCTAACAAGTTATCACAACTTACATTGTAATCATAATCTCCTGCAATTTCAAATGTATTATCATATTCATAAAGATCATATGCTCCTATATAATTCATAACTCCTGAATCTCCATTGCTGAAATTAATTATACAAGTTACTCCATCTCCATCTGTTTCTGCTCCAATTGTTGAACCATTTAACATGCTATAATTTGCAAAGAATTCTACTTCATCTAGCACATACATTTCTTCATCACCATGGAACATTCCTTCATCTGCATTATCCCAAATAGTCATATTAGCACTATCTGATTCATTACTTCCTCCACCTGCATAAGCAGTGAAATGTGCTACTGTAAAAGTAATTGTGTCTCCATTATCAATAAAGTTTGTATTTGTTTCTTGCCAACCATGTAGGTCAATACATTCAAAGTTTTCTTGATCAAATTCATCACATCTTAAAATATAATCTACCTTGTGTGTTTTAGGTAGTGTAATGGTTGCATTGTCTATTGCAATTGAATCAATTGCAAATAATGATGTTTTAATAACCCCAAACCTTTCATCATCTTCATCTAATGTATCAATGATTGAATTAACTTCAACACTTTCATTTTCGCTGTCATAACCATATACATAAACAGACGCTTCTGGTAATTCTCCTACATGTACTAAATTAGGAATACCTGGTGAACTACTTAATGCCATATCAAATTTACTATCTTGTCTTTCTGTTAATTCTTGGTGCCCAGTTGCATAACCGTATTGATCAACTAAATCAAGATCCGGAATTACCATTTCAACATCTGGATTTAGGTCTGTAACAACCATGCCTGTAGCAGTTGTTTGTTTTCCTGTAAAGATAGAACTAGTAAAGAAAACATTTAGTGTTGCAACACTAAGTATAACTATCAAAATGATTATTGATATTATTTTAGTGTAATGTTTTTGCGTCATTTTAGTTTTTTCTTTACACGATTATATATTGTCCAAATTGTTCTTTGGTCTCTCTTTGTTAGTTTAGCGATTTCACTAAATCGTAATTCTTCTTTTTCTTTGAGATAAGCAATAATAGATTCAAAAACAGTAAATTTTGAAGAAAAAATTGAAAGTGGGACAAAAATTGTAGTATTTGTTGGTTTTAATTTTCCTGAAAGTTTTTTCAAAGAATTTCTGTACATTACTCCTACAACGCCTTCGCTTCTTTTGATAATGGAAGAAATTTTCTTATAATTCCAACCTAATTCATCTTTTAGATATCTTACTAGACATTCTGTTACTCCTAATTTCTTGTTAAGAATAGTGATTGGGAAAAAGTTTTTTCTTTGTTTTTCTTTTTGGTGTAATATGGAAATAATATCTTTAAAATCTTTACCGGTTTTAGTTTCAATAAATTTTATTAAGTCATCAATTTTGTTTAGAACTTTGTTGTTATCACTATCAATATTAATAATTATCTCTTGGTTAGTGCCTTTTCCCTCTTTTTTAGCCATTCTTGAAAAATACTATGTAAGTATTAATAATTACTATTTAAGTTCTTTTAAATATCTTTTATGTGTAAACTCTTCATTTTATGCAACTTTAAGATATTAAGTAAGTATTATTTATAAATCTTTCGTTGAAAAGAATACTATTTAAGTAAGAAATCCTCGCAAAATGAAGATAATCCTTTGCCATGCATAAATCACCCCAGAATCAAGGCAAACATATGAATAACTCTACAACACTAGGCCGAAGGCAATATAGCTCACGAAAGATTATTATCAACAAGAATTAATTAATATACAACTTACTAAGAACTTTAATCTAATTAAGAAGAGTTATTCAATCTTTACAGTTGTTTTACATTTAGGATAAGCTGAACATCCAAAAAATGTACCATATACAGATTTTCTTAATATCATTGGCTTACCACACTTAGGACATTCTTTTTCTTCTTTTTCTAATGCTTCCATTTCTTTTTCTGTTTTGTCTGTTTTAGATTTACATCCGGGATCAATGCAGACTTCTCTTGTTTTTTTACCAGTCCCAATTTTAATCATTGGATGTTTACATTCTTCACATATTTTATCTGATGGAACAATTTTTCCAGTTGGTGGTAATTTAAATGTAGTTTTACAATCAGGATATGCATTACAAGCAATAAATCTTCCAAATTTTCCTTTTCTAATTGTTAAATTTCCTTCACTGCATTTTAAACATTTACCAAGTGTGTTTGCAATGCTTTCTGCTTCCCTATATGATGTAAGTAATTCATTTCCAATATCTTTTTCTTTATCTTTAAACTTTTTTAGAATCTTTGATAATACTTTTTTTGCTTCTGTTAAAACATCTTCACTTTTTTTCTTACCATCTCTAATTTGATCCATTTCTTCTTCAAAGTGTTTAGTTAATTTTTCATCGATTATACTATCACAATATTTTTCTAATGTTCCAATAGTATGAATACCTAATTCAGTTGCTTCAATTGGCGGTCCGATTACATAACCTCTTTGAAATAATGTATCTACAATTGCAGCTCTTGTTGATTTTGTTCCTAATCCTCGCTTTTCAAGTTCTTTAATAATAGATGCAGGAGTATATCTTTTTGGCGGTGAAGTTTCTTTTTTTAATTGTTCAATACTATTAATATTAACTTCTTCACCTTTCTCAACACCTGGTAAAGTTTGTTCTTCTAATTTTACATATGGCTCATAAAGTTCATGCCATCCTTTTTCTACTGTTCTTACTCCTTTTGAAACAAATATTTCTTCTTTAATATCTAACTTGATTGTTGCACTTTCTCTAGTTGCAGGATCTGCAAATGTTGCTAAAAACCGTTTTACAATTAAATCAAATACTTTTTGTTCTCTACCCTCAACACCAGAAAAATTACCAGTTGGATAAATAGCAGGGTGTGCAGGATCTGTTTTTTTACCGTCGTTTGGCTTAATTACAGATCTAGCTAATATTAAATTTGCTTTTTTTGTATATGAATTATTATTTGCGATTTTGCTCAAGATTTTTTTATAACCAATACTTGGTGGATATTGTTGAGAACTTGTACGTGGATAAGAAATAATTCCTGCTAAATACAACGTTTGAGCAATGTCTAGTGTTTCTTTAGGTTGAATTTTAAAACATCTATATGATTCTATTTGCAAAGTTGTTAAGTCAAATGGAAATGGCGGTTGTTGTTTAAATTGTTTTTTCTGAAGGTCTTTAACTTTAGCTTTTTTCTCTGCTTTTACTTTCTCCATGGCTTTATTTGCTTTTTCTTCATCCCAAAATTTATCCTCTTTATGCCATGCTTCTACTACAACTTTTTTACCATCGTCTTTATTCCATATTGCAAGTATTTGCCAGAAAGGTTCTGGTTTAAATGCTTTGATTTCTCTTTCTCTATCTACAATGGTTTTTAATGCAGGACCTTGAACTCTTCCAGAACTTAATACTTTAAAGCTACCTACACTTTTGATTGCTAACGATAAAGCTCTGCTCATATTAATACCATAATACCAATCTAACTCATGTCTTGTTACTCCTGCATTTGCTTGTCCCCAATTTAAGGTTGGAGCAGCATTATCATAACTTTGTCTTAATTCATCTTTTGTTAATGTTGAGAATTTCATTCTCCTTGCATCTTTTTTCTTACAGATATGTTTTACAACATTCCATCCAATAACTTCTCCTTCAATATCATAGTCTGTTGCAACCACTAATCCAGTAGCATCTTTTGCTAATTTCTTTAATGCAGTAACATATTTAGAAGAATAAGCAGCACGTTTGTTAGTTTTAGATGTTTGCTCCCATTTTGTTTCGAATACTGGATATGTCCATCCTTTTTTTTCTTTTTCTGTAACAGTATAAAGATGACCTACTGCACACCCTACAATTAAATCCTTATTACCATGAGTTACTTTATAGTATGGAACACCTTTGATATTTTCCTTGATAGGTTTACCATCTGCTAAAGCTGCTGCTATTTTATTTGCAGCGTTTGGTTTTTCACAGATTATTAGTTCATAGCTCATTTTCTATAGGGTTTTTCTTGTTATTGCCAAGTTTCTGTCTGGTTGACATTTTAATTTGTCAAACATTAGGAATCAAAACCTTTTTTAGATAATATTTTACATGGTTTTGATCAACCAGACCGGCATGATAAGAAAAACCGCTTTTCTTATAATAATATATTAATATATATCTATTATTAAGAAAAATCAGAATCCATTTATAAAGTTTTAGGGTTAATTTAGACGATTATTACGTGATTAGATTATAATTTAGTTATAATCTGTTATTTAATGTTCTCATTAATGCTATGTTTTTTTGTTTTCCCTCATTGTTTAATTTTCTAGCAGATGCCGTGAAATAATTGTGTTGTTCTAAAAAATCAAGCTGTTGCTTATTCCATTCATCTGTTTCAAAATTACTGCCATTATTGTTCATTTCAAGCATTAGATATCCATTTTTTGTAAAGAAATCATCGGTTCCTAATATATCCATATCTGCATCACACATGATTTTTTCTAACATGTTTTCTGGTATTTGTGGAAGCTTTGTACCCATTATTACTCTTTTAATATCTCTTATGTCTTTTTTTGAATATCCAAATTGAGGTAACATTTCTCCTGCCATATATGCACTAGCCTCCTCATGATCTTGATAAGTCATTGTATAACCAATATCATGATATGCTGCAGCAACCATAACTATTTGTCTTTCTTTTCCTTTAATGCCTTCCATTGTAAGTAATCTTTCAGTAGTTGGGAGTACACTATCTTTTGTGTGTTCAAGATTATGATACCACATCAATCTTGGTGTTTCATCTTTAATCCAATCTAATGCAAACAGTTTTGCTTTTTCAAATTGTGGTGTTTTTGCCATTTTAGTTTATCTTATTTATTTTTAATAAAAATTCTTCAATTAGGGATATTTTATTTTTTCTATTTATTATCTTATAGAATTTTAATGATTCTTTTATTGGTAAAACCGGTATATTTAAATTATCAATTGAAATGATTTTTATACTCTCAAACATATTTAATTCTAACTTATTATAACAATTAATATCTACTTCAAAATTATTAATATTTAATATTAATCTATGACTGTTAATATTTGTATCAAAAAAATCTTTTATTATATACTTGTTTAACAATTCTCTAAAAATTTCTAACCCTTTTTTGTTTGTTGTTATGTCTAAATCATTTACCTCTGTTTTTATTCCTTGTAAACTTAAATTTGCACTTCCTTCTAATCTCCACACTATATCTGTTTCAGTGATTTGGGCTATTATTACTTTTAATGTACTTATAACTTCTTGTTTTTCCATTTTATTTACTCCTTTTTATTATATTAACAATATTCTTCAACTATTGTTTTTTTAATGTCTATTCTTTTAAGAGTTCTTCCAGAAATTGATTCTGCAACTTCTTTTGAACAACAATGACCACACCATAATTTTTCACGTGGGCTATACCCCTTAATATCTCCATAAGTCCAACCAGCCATAAATGCATCACCGCAACCAAGGGTGTTTTTTACTTTTGTTGTGGGTATTTTGTTTACAGTATAACTCTCATTTCTCGTTAGTAATAATGAACCTTTCTCTCCCCTTGTTATAATCACATTTTGTAATGTTTGCGAATAATTAAAATATTCTCTAAAATTTATTTCTTCTGACATTAGAAACCTTTTTGCTTCTGAATCATTCATAAATAAATTTACTGGTCCAACAAAAAATTCAAAGTCATCTTTTTGAAGTTGTCCACTGGAAATTAGTGTGCCAACATTTAAGTAAGTTTTAGTTTCTCTCGCATAGCTGATAACAAGAGAATATTGTTCTTTTCTAAGCCCAACTATTGAAATAGAATCCCATCTTTGTTTTAATAGTTTTCTTATTTCATCATCATTAAAAAAAAAAGATGCTCCTTTTGCTAAATAAACATTTCTCTGTCCTTGTTGGTCCATTATACATGTAAACAATGATGTTGGGTGTTCTTCTGATAAAAATAGGTTGGTTGTATCTACGCCATAACTATCCATTTCTTGGATTAGGGATTTACCTTGATTATCATTACCAACCATTGAAAATAATGATGTTTCTAATCCAAGATTAGAAAGCATTGCAGCAATATTTCCTGCTGCTCCACTAAAAATTTGATTGTGAGATTTAACAATAACATCCTCATTTTTTTCTGGAAGCTCTTCAACCTCTATCAAATTTTCTAATGAAATTGTTCCAATTGCAAGGTGCATTTTTTTCACTTCATGTCTGTTATTTCATATGTTTTTTCTTTTCCTTTTATTCTGAAAGTAACTTCATCATATACTTCTTTACCTATCATTGCTTTTGCAAATGGTGCATTTTGTGTGATTACTTTAATATTTGTGTCTCCACTTTCTAAAGATCTTCCGCCTCCCCCTGGTAATATGAAAAAATAAGATTTAGATTCTTCTTCATCTTCAAGTTCTACCAAAGAGCCAAGATAAACTTTTTCTCTTTTTGTTTTAACATCTATTCTAAGTAATTTTTCTACTTCATTTTCTAATTCTTGAATTCTTTGTCCTAATCCATCAGAAACCCAGCTACCTTCTATTCTCATTGTGTCATATCTTGATTGCATAGCACTTTCTCCTTCAGCAGCTCTTACTCTAGCAGCTTTATAAGTCCCTGTTGATTCTTCAATGTCTAGTGTTATATAACCCATTAACTGTTCTAACATTTCTTCTTTATTTATGTCCATTTATTTCACCTTTGTATTAAACAACTATAATCTCTGTTTTTTAATTCTTTATGCATTCTATCTACAACTTCTTGAGGATTTAATCTTGTTGTATCTATTTCAATATATGCATTTCTATATGATTCAAATTCTGATTCAATCCTTCTCCCTAATGTTCTATTTTCTTCAAAAATCACATCAGTTCTAGATAATTCTCCCCTAATATTCATTCTTGAAATTCTAGTTTCTTCATCCGCAACTAAGTGGAACATGATTTCAGGGTTTAGTAATTTGTCCCACCTTACATATTTTGATGTGTCTTCATTCATTAATGCATTATGATATGTTATTGTTGACAGTACAAACCGGTCTATTATTAATGGTTTTGAGTTATCTCTTTTCATAACTTGTTTGGATAAACTATAATTGCTTATTAGATAAAAAAAGAACCTTTCCAGTGGTGCACTTTCATTATCAAAAACATCTTTAAGTTTTGCAAATTCTTTTGTTGGTGATGCAACATAATCTGCGTTTAATCTTTCAGCTAAACTTTTTGCAGCTGTTGATTTACCTACCCCATCAAGACCTTCAACAACAATAACTCCAGGTACATAAATCCCTAATTCTCTTAATTCAATTAAATCTCTTGTTTTTGTAGCAGGTTGATTCATTTTATTACTCTTCTGTATGCTTCTTTCATAACTTCTTTTGAATTTCCTTCCTTTATTGCATTTGCAAAATTCATTTCTAGGCTGTCTAAATATAGACAAGGTCTTAATTTCCCCTCAGGTGTTAATCTTAATGCATATATTCCCTCATTACATCTTGAAAGATAATCACATCTTTTGCATTTTCCTGCAAAATTTCCTTTTTTAACATCCACTGTTAATTCTCCTTGATGATATCTTGTTGTTTCTTTACCATGTCTTTCTATGGTTTCTAATCTATCTGAATGATCTTTAAGGTATCTGTTTAACTCAGATCTCGGTACTATTGTTTGAGCAGCTTCTTCATTAGATGGCAACAAATAATGGATTCTAAATTCAAATCCCATTTGTTGAGAATACTTTGCAATTTCAAATATTTCGTGTAAATTATATCTTGAAACTGTTGCATTAATTTTAATTGCTTTTAATCCACTATCTTTTGCATAGTCTAAGCCTCTTAAAACTTTATCTAATGCATCAACTCTGAAAATTCTTTTATAATTTTCTCTATCAACTGAGTGTAATGAAACATTTATCCTATCTAATCCTGCATCAACTAATTGATCAATTTTTCTTTCAATCCCAATCCCATTAGTTGTCATACTTATTTCTATTTCAGGATCAACTGATTTTATCATGGCAGTTAAATCAGCTAAATCTTTTCTAAGTAATGGTTCACCACCTGTATATTTTATTCTTTTAATTCCTAATTCAGATGAATCAATTGCTGCTTGTCTTAATATTTCTGCAGGTAAATCACTTATTACACTTTGTCCTTCTTCATGACAAAAATAACATTTTGCATTACAAAGTGAATTTAAAATAACTCTTAAGTATATTGAATCTAAATCAACGCCTTCTAATTTCTGTACTTTATCTTCTAAAACATGTTTAGTAATTGCCTTTGCAATTTCCATTTTATTTTCTCCCCCTTAACATGGTTCTCACGAATTTACCTTTCTATCAAAATATTTTTCTAGAGCTAACGCTATTTTGCATTTAACTCATTTAATTTACTGCAAGACACTTCCTTTTTTGATGAGTATGATATTATGATGACTTTTTTTGATTTAATCTTGTTTTTTTCGGTTATTGTGACGTTTTTTTCGGAATGAATCTGATTAGCATATTACCTCTTAAACACTAGTAGACGTTTTTAGTATATAAGTGAATGTTGTAGTGGTTTGTACGACAATTAATCAATATGGTAGGTATTTGTCATAGATTCTTCATGTTTTATGTATTCTAGTAAATGGTGAATTTGCTTACCTTTGATTTTGAATTTTTAATTATTTTTTTCTTAAAAACTTTAATTTGGGTGGTTTTTTTCTCTTTCAACACTTCCTTTTTCACAACTTTTAGTTTCCTAACTATTTTCTTCTTAGCTTTAGAAACTTTTTTACTTTTAATTGATTTTTTCCACTCTTTGGTTTCTTATTAACCGCCTAAAGAAAAATTAAAGAAGGGATTTAGATATGTTTTAGGGAAAATAAAGTAATTCTACCCTTTTAGTTTAAACATTTAATTTAATGGATGAATCATCAAATGTTGCTTTTACTTTTTTTATATTTGATTTTTCTAAGTGTTTTGTATCATTTATTCCTACTAATATGTATTTCTCATTATTATATGTTATTTTTGTAATGCTTGTATTATCGATTGGTATTTTGTATGCTGTTTTTCTATCTAAATCAAAAACTTCTGCTATTAAATATCTAATTGCTAGTCCATGCGAAACTGCAAGAATTTTTGAGTGATTTTGTTTTGTTATAATCTCTTCTAACCAGGTATACATTCTTGCTGCAACTTTTGCTTGGCTTTCCCCTTTTATTAGGTCTCCCGGGACAAAATTCCAATTGTCATGATTTAATCCTTTCTTTACATCTTCTCTTGAATATATCTTGGATTTTAATTTTCCAACCCAATCACCTTGGTCTTGTTCCATTAGTCTATTGTCGTATTTTAATCTTTGATCTATTTTATGCATCTCATCCAAACAGTACCTTGTGGTTTGTTGTGTTCTTACGGATGGAGAACAGTATATGTCTTCAAAAAATAAATCATCCATTAAGAACTTTTGTCCTAATGTTTTTGCTTGATTCACACCATTTGTAGTTAGCTCTGCCCAATTACTTTGACCACTAATTTTGTTTTGATGAAACAGATTCGACTCTGTTTCACCGTGTCTAACAAGATAAATTTCTAATGTCATTTTTTCCTCTTTTTATATTGCTTCTTTAATTCTTTCCAAATAATTTGCACTTGGAACAACCCTTTGCAATAAATTATGGTGGTTTTTTTGAGAGTTTGAGGTAAATATTCCATATTGGTTTACAGGGTCAAATTTACCAAAAACAAAAGGAAGTCCTCTACAATCAGTCATCATTCCACCAGCTTCTTGAACTAAGAGTGAAGTTGCGGCAATATCCCATTCTTTTGTTTTTCTCATTTTATTTTTTTTCTGATCCCAGGATGTGAAAGTAAAGTTATAATCTCCTTCTCCTGCTGCAATTAATGCTGTTTTTAATGTTGTACTTCCCATTTCTTTAATCCTTGGATCATTTCCAGAATAACCTAATCTTTTTAGATTTCTTGCATAATCAGGGTATGCTTTTTTGTTTAATTCACTTGAACTAACTAACAAAGTCATGTCTTCTAAGTTTGTACAATCTGTTGTTTTTATTCTTGTTTCAGTTTCAGTTTCAGTTTTTAGATCTAATTTGTATGCACCCTTGTTTTCCACAGCATACATCATCCAATTTTTTGCTGGTGCATATACAACTCCTAATATTACTTTTTCTCTATTTACCAATGCTACACTTATTGCAAATTCATCAAGGCCTTTCCCATATTCCTTTGTTCCATCTAATGGATCAACTATCCATGCAAATCCGGCTTCATTGTATTTACAAATTTCCTGTTGGTATCTATTTTTAGACATCTCTTCGGTTAAAACAGGGATGCCTGTGACGTTTCCTAAATTTAAAAATATCTCTTCAGATGCTTCATCGGCTTTTGTTACTAATGTTCCATCTGATTTCAACCTAGAATCTAGATCTTTTCCTCCCCTTATTTTCATAACTTCTTCTCCTGCTAGTTTTGCAGTACTTAGTGCATAATTTAATAATTTCATTTTTCTAACCTCCTGCTATCATCTTGTACGTCTGGCAAATTTAAAGAATGGAAAAGTGTATTGCCATAATTATTTCTAAAAGAATGAATTGTTCCTTTTGGAACTTCAACAAAACCATCTGTTTTTTTGTAATCAGTTTTTCTTGGGTTTTCATCCCCTAAATTGACATCAACTGGATCCATAAAATAAAAAAATTCGTCTTTGTGTTCGTGAATATGTGGGCGAATTATAGAATTTTTTTGGAATCCCATAAGTGCCCATTGGCAAGTTAATGTTTTTTCTTCCAGAGAATATTCTTTTTGTGATTCAATACCTTCGATCTTTTCTTGTTCACCAAACCTCGTAATTATTGTTGGCATTGGTACAAAAATAGAATAAGATCCAGGATTTTCAAAAAAAAGAAATGAATCTTCTTCAATACGGTATACTTTATTTCCTTCTATAATTCTTGTTGATTCTTTAACAAACATTGCATCTTCTGATTTTCCTTGGATGCTATGGAGGCCAAAAGGCAAATATGCTACAGAAAAGTTACTTGTTGGTTCTTTTAATCCTAGGTGTAATAAAATTCCACTATAACCTTCTTCAGATCTTCCATATGATTCTATTATGTGTCCTTGACAATATTCTTCTGTAGTAATTCTTAATCTTTTTTCTAATGTGTTTCTCTTCCAAACACCTTTTTCTAAGCAGTAATTTATTCTTTCTTTCGTAATAAAATTTTTATTTAGCTCTAGATTAGTAGCTAAATATGAAATATGTTTTTTAACATGTGGTCTTTTTGTTTTTGGTTTCATTTTTTCCTCCATAGCTCTCGCTATTTAACTTCCTAATTTTTTAGAACATTATTTTAAATGTTTAACATGTTCTGTGTCACTTAACAACTCTTCATGTTTGATACATTCTAGTAAATGGTGAATTTGCGTATCTTTGATTTTGAATTTTTCATCTAATTCTTCTATGAATAATTTCATGTGTTCATAATCTTTAAACACGCCTTCGATCATAAAATCAAATTCATGATTTATTTTATTAGCTGTGTTTACAAATGCACATTCTTTAATGAATTTTAATAATGGTTCCCTGTCATTTTTTTCAACACTGATTGCAATGTTAGCTCTTGTTTTAAAACCAAGCTTTTCAAAATCCAACAGGCTTGTGTGCTTTTTAATATAATTTTCTTCTAACTTTCTTAACTTATCATAAATTGTTGATAATGGCATTCCTGTGTTATCTTTTATTTTTACTAATGATTCTCTTGCATTCCTTCTTAAATGTGTCAATATGTTTGCTTCGTTTTTTTTCATTGTTGTTCTATCTATTTTTCATTTCTTAACATTTTTCTAATCTTTCTTGGAATGTTTCCATCCCTCTTTTTCTACAAGGTATAGTATTGACACGGAAATATATATACTTTTGCCAATTATAATTATTACTGGTAATTACATAATTACTTTCCGAAAAGTATTTATACTTGCTTTGTTTATTATGTAATATGAAAAGAAAAGTCAACAAAGTTGGTCAAAATACATTAACTGTAAGTCTACCAACTAAATGGGTAAAGAAAATAGGTGTTCAACAAGGCGATGAAATAGATGTTCTTGAAGAGGATTCTTCTTTAATTATAAATGCTACTAAAAAAGATTTACAGGGGAAAAGTTTGAACTACAAATTATTTTCTTCTGATCCTAGGTATGTTAGACAAGCAATAAGAGCACTTTATATCTCCGGGGTAGATGAACTTAGATTAGAATTTGATAAGGCACAAACTATTATAATTATTCAAAAAGAGGTTGATTTACTTTTAGGTTTTGAAATACTTGATCAGAAAGATAATTCTTGTCATATTAAATGTGTTTCTGAACCTTTGGAAGAAGAATTTAATATTTTATCAAGAAAGGTTTTTTTGTTAACTATTTCAATGGCAGAACTTATTTATGATAATCTTAAAAAAAATAAACCACTTAATTTTAAGCAAATTTCAGATTTACACAAAAATATTCACAGATTTGCCTCTTTTTGTAGGCGAATGTTGGTAAAAAAATCTATTTATGGCGAACTAAAAAGTCAATCTGCTTATTTTATTCTTGTACGGGCAATGATGATAAAAAATAATTTTTATTATTTAAGTCAATATCTTGATTCAAAAAAGAAGTATAAAATTAACAAGTCTGTTTTAGAATATTTCAATGAAGTTATTTCTTTATACAGACTTTTTTATGAAATGTTTTTTAAGAACGATATTAAAATGTTAGCAGATATTAATACAAGGAGGGATGAGTTAATGCTTAAGAAAATGCCACTTATCTTAGAAAAAGAAAAAGGAGAAGGGAATGTTGTTTTACATTATCTTGCAGAAAATGTTAGATTAATTAGTACAGCCGGTAGTGCTCAAATTTCTTATTCATTAGATTCACTAATAAAATAATTTTTAAATGTAATATACGTTTTCTTCTTTTTTCTCTTCTTTTTTTGGTATATATTCTTCTAATGTTTTTTTAATTTGTTTATATTGTTCTTGTTGATTTTCTTTTATCATTCCTTTTTCTAACATGTGATCAATCATTTCTATTCCTGTATTTCGAACATTTTCTTCATCTTCATATCTTCCTATTCCAGCAAAATAAGGGCTGCTTGTTATTGCTCTGTAGACTACACCATTGCAGTATTCTAATAAAAATTGATCTTCATCTTTTATTTTCTTATCTTCTTTACCATCTTTTTCACACCAAGCATTAACTAATTTTACATAATTCTTTACAGTACTTATTCTATCTTTAAAATCCATGTGTGGAACAAAATTTAGGAATTGTGCAATTTCATATGCATAAGGGCAACTTCCTTTATACTCTGTGTCTATTAACATTACCTCTTCGTCTTCAAGAAGTATCCAATTGTCTGTTGTTGAATCATTATTATAACACCAATTTCTTGAGTTTAGTAATACTTCTAACATTGGTTCACATGATTCTCTAAACTCTTCAGAGAGCTCCATGTCATTAATTCTTTTATCAAATTTATCTCTCATTAATTCGTTATCTTCTTTTTCAATTGGATATAGGACATGAATTTTAGCCATCGTAGAAAGAATCTGACTATATGTTTCTGGTTTTGGTTGTTGTTTTGCTAAAAGTTCTGTTAATGTTTGTCCCTCTGCCTTAACCATTGCATAATAATGATCACCGTTGTGTTCAAAGTGCGCAATATACTTAGGTAGTTTTACTTCATCACCAACAATTGCTTCTAATTCATCCAAACTTCTTTTTTCAGAATCAAAGGTTGTTTTTCCTTTCTTTATTATCAAGGTATGAGATAATAAATAATCTCTTCCAATGATCATTGTTGTTTTTGTTGCTTTTCTATGTACATCTAACATTGGTTTGAATTCGTCATTTGCAATTGCCTGGTCAATTAACATCTTTAGGAAATTTTCTTCTCTTTTTCCTTTGATTGCTCTGTTTTCATCCTTAGAAATCTCTGCCAAAAATTGAAATGCCCTATAATCTGTTGTACTCTCTTTGTTAGCAAGATATAATAATCCTTCAACACAAACTTCTGATTTATGTAAAGAATAAGCCATCATTAATGTTGATGCATTAATTTGGTTATTATCTACTGCTTCGTAAATTTGTTTCCTTACTTCTATTCTTTTAATAGACCATAAATTTGAATCAATCAGATCTGTCAATGTTAATTCCATTTTGGTAAGTAAACCTTCTCTATTAAATGGGGTTAACATTTTAAAATTCCAGATTGAGTTATTTTTTCTTTTATCTCTATCTCTTAAATTAATATTTAAATCATATTCTAAACTTAAATTCCTTAAAAGTTTTTTTTTAGATATTGATTCAATCTCAGGTATTCTTGAAAATAATCTTCTCAATTTTTTCTTCTTTCTTCTTTCAAAATAATGCCATGCTAAAGCAGAAAATATTGTTTCATCTGCAATACCTTTATCAATTGTATTCTCATAAACCTCTTCTGGAAGTGATTTATTGGTTGTTTCATCAGGTAGTATTGAAACCATGTCATACAATAATTGAGCATTAACTTGACCTTTATTTAAAGCTTCTATCCATAATTTAATGGTTTTATTAGGTATTTTTATTGTATTCCCTACCATAGTAAAGCCTGGACTATAAATACCATCTTTTTCATTTCTTGCAGTTGGAAAGTTTCTTAATGGAGAATCTTTTTTTTGCTCAAAATCTATATGGTAGTGGCCTAATAATCTATAGATCTCTGCATCTGCTTTTCCTTCTAATACTGCTTTTTCTAATAGATTTATATCATATTTTTTACCACCAATTATTTGATCTGGGTGTATGGTTGCTTGATCTAATATCTTATTAGAATTTGGTGGACTATTTTTAACTTCAAAATTTAATAAACTATCTGAGAATTTTTGCCAAAGATGTTTCCGTTTAATCTTACTTTGAAATTCATTTAGAGTTACTTCTAAATCTGCTTTTAGTTCTAAACTTGTCGTATCATTTGAATAAGAATCTTTTAAATCATAGGTTACAATTGTAGATTCTCTTATTGATTTATTAACTTCTCTATTTAATGTTTGTTCAACTTCCTTTCTAATTTCTTCAATTCTAACATCAGAAATGATATCTTGGGATGATGGTACATTTTCTCCAACTTTGAGATGTTTTAATCTGGCTCCGTTAACAACTTCATCATGCATTATGGAATCAGTTGATCTAGTCTCATCACTGCCTAAAACTTGTCTAGAAATCCACCAATCCATAATTCGATCTTTTAGCCTCACTGTATCCTTATTCAGATACTTTCTATTTATAAATCTTTCTACTTTTAACTACTTATAAGGGGTTACAATGTTTTTGTTGGCAGTTTATTTATAAATAAACAGAACTCTACTATGAATATATCAATTAATTACCTTCTTTAGAATATATTAGTCTCAATCTATTATATCCACTGTAAAATCAATTGGTTTTGCACCTAAAGTAAGGGCAGAACCAACAGAAATCATATCTACGCCGCATTTAGCTACTTCTATGATGTTTTCTAGCCTTATACCACCTGAAGCTTCTATTTTCATGTCTTTTTTAGCTAATTTTGATTTTTTCCTGATTTTATCAACAGCAATCTCCATTTCTTCATAGCTTAGATTGTCTAACATCACAATATCTGGTAAATTTTTCAGTCTTAATAATTCATCAACTTGTTTTAGTGATTCAACTTCTAATTCTATTTCTGCATTCTTGATATTTTTCTCTTTTGCTGTTTTCTTTACTTTAATTGCAGCATCAACTGCTTTCTTAATACTTCCAGCAATATGAACATGGTTATCTTTGATTAAAAACATATCATACAATCCAGTTCTATGGTTTGTACCTCCTCCCACACGAACTGCATACTTTTCTAATTCTCTATATCCACCCAATGTTTTTCTTGTGTCTAATAATTGAACACCGTGCATCATTAGTTTTGTTACAAATCTGTTTGTAATGCTAGAAATTCCACTTAATCTTGCTATAAAGTTAAGAATTATTCTTTCACAAGCTAAAATTGTTTGTGCAGGTCCTTCAATTGTTGCAACAACTTCATTCTTCTGCAAAAATGAACCATCTCTCATTAATATTTCAAATTTAACTCTATCTTTTGGTTTAATCTTTGCTTTTTTTTCATAAACTTCAATACTTTTCTGCGCAAGATCAATTCCACATAAAACACAATGTTCTTTTACTCTAATTTGTGCCTTTACTTTTTTACTTTTAGGAATTGTCGCAATAGAAGTAATGTCTCCTTCTTTCCCTAAGTCTTCACTAAATGCTAATTCAATAAGATGAACTGAGTTCTTAATACTATCATCTACTTTTGGTGTTAATTTTAATTTTGTTTTCTTTTTGGGTTTAGAAGTTTTCTTTTTTATTGTTTTTTTCTCTGTTTTCTTTATTGGTTTTTTCTTAGATGTTTTCTTATTAGAAGTTTTTTTAGATTTGGTTGTTTTCTTTTTTATAATCTTTTTCTTAATAACTTTTTTAATTGGTTTTTTAACTACTTTCTTCTTAGCTTTAGAAACTTTTTTACTTTTAACAGCCTTTTTCCCACTCTTAGGCTTTTTCTTAACCATCTAAGTAAAAGTTAGAGAAGGGATTTATATATGTTTTGATTGTTTTGGAGACGATCTCACAAAAATTTCCATCACAAATATAAATCACAACATATTCCCCATTATCATGTATGAAGAGATCCTTAACAACATAAACACAGTAACTGAGTACAAAGAAGGTGATAAGCTTAGTCCAATAAATAAAGCTTATTTCACTAAGCCAATTTCTAAAGATAACTTTCATATTATCAATGCTACAAACCAAACCCCAAACAAAATAACCTCAAACCAACCCTCCACAAACCAAATAACTTCTATTCCCACTAACAAAAAGCTTTGTTTTATTGATGGTGGTTCTTCTGAATTATTAAGAGCTCCTAATTTTTCTCTTTTTTTCATTCGAACTTATGCAAATATCACTAAAGACAACAAAACAATTGCTGATAAAAAAATAGAATTTTATTGCTTAGCAAAAACTAAAATAAAAGATGGCAAAATATTTTATGGGGTTGATTTATTCTTAGATAAGAAAGCAGACCCTGCAATGAATAACTTTTTGCCAAGCAAAGAAGACTTGGAGATGTTTTCATTCGATAAAACATTGGTGGTGGGGGAAAATAGAGCAGAGATATCTAAACTAGGGGATGTTGCAAGAAGATTTGCTGAAATAAAGTTAGCAACAGAATTAATTTCAAAACTAGATGAAGGAATTATTATTTTAGATGGGAATTTAAGAGCAACTTTTACAAATGAAACTAAATATTTAGATGAGTTATATGAAAAAGCTATTGCAAATAATGTTTTAATAACTGGATTATGTAAAACCTCTAATTTGTTAACAGAGAAAGGTAATAACATAATTAATGTCCTGAATTATTTGGCTGTAAAGAATGATATAAAAGAAAATTGGTATTATCATCCAGTTTGTAGTATTGAAGAACCTAAACATAATGTAGAGATGTTATTTCTTAAACTTAATCAAGCAAGTGAATATATTTTCAGATTTGAAGTACACAAACCTCAATTTCATAAAGAACAATTAGGAGAACTTTTAACTTTGTTAGTAAAGAACTCTAATGATTATTCTTTCCCTGGTTATCCTTATGGTTTAATCAAAGCAGATCACTTAGCAAGAATCCCTAACCAAGAAAAAGAGTTCCTTAAATCAAAAATACTTTTAACACTAAAACAACAAGACCAAAAGAATATAACTTCTTGTTTAAAGGCATTAGATGCCCATGATGTGTTGGACAGGAAATAAGAATCTATTTTTTTTAATATACACTTCAAACTTACTAACAACAAACCCACTTCAAACTTAGAACTTACTACTTAAAACTACTTCTTCACATTTTTCCCAATATGCTTCTTCAGATGATGCTTTTGCATAGATGTGATTAATACTAGTATGTCATCTGCTTGAACAATATATTCATCATCAGGTAGCTCTCTAAAGACCTCACCAGTACGTACAGCTAATACATGAGCAACTCCTTGTAGCACATAATCAATATTAGAAATACTTTTACCAATTAGTCTTGAACCTTTTTCAATGTCTAATTCTACTAATTGGTGTTTCTTTTCTCTGTAGGTAATAGAATCCATGATCCATTTTACTATGGATGGTGCACTAACTCCTAATGCAAGTAATTTTCCACCTATTGTAGATGATGGAATAACATAGTTTGCTCCTGAATCTTGTGCAACTTTTAAGAAATTAATATCATGTAAATTTGAAATTACCATGGCTTTATCTGTTAATTGTCTTAAAATGTTAACAGCTAAAATTGCATCAGAATCATCATCTAACACAACTAAGATTACTTTATTTATATCATCAACTTTAAGGTGTGATAAAACTCTCCTGCTCAAAGGATCGCCTTTTACAAATCTAACTAAACCTTTTGGATAAAACATGTCTATTTCATCATTATGAACTACTGTGCACTTAATATTTCTAGATTCAAACTCAGTAATAATTGCTTCACTTGTTTCATTATACCCTAAAATAATAAATTCTCTATTTTTGAGACCTTGTTTTGATATTTGTTTTAATAGTTGAGCTTCAATACTTGCATGTGCAATACATTTTGGTATTAACCTAGCTTCTTTTTTCAAATGTAATTTTTCTTTTTTACTTAACTTTAATTTATCTTCTGGGATAATTAAGCAGGAATTATTTTCTGCCATCTCTTTTTTTATTTTAGTTAACATATGAGAAACTTTTTGGATATTGTTATGTTTAATTAAATAATCGATCCCATCTAACATAATGTAACAATCTTTTACTTTTTTAGCAAACTCTACAATTGTACTATATAACTGCTCTAAATCATGTTTTCCAACAGCTGCATGTTCTGTTTCTGAATCAGTCATACAAACGATTGGTGTGTTCACTAATCCATATTTTTGTTTTATTTCTATTGGATTTCTGTTTGTGATTACTAATCCATATCGTTTTTTAGCTAATGCATCTAAGAAAACATGATAAGCTCTTTCCAAACTTTCTTTACCAATCACAAAATAGATCTCTCCTAAATTTGTTCTATAATATTTTTCAATATCACTATGAATTATTTTTTTATTTACTTCTTCACGGTTTGGTCTTATGCTGAAAAATTTGTATTTAATAATTGCAATTCCAATAAAAATACTCATAAGGGTTGTTAATATGTTGTTGTGTGGTGGTAATCTAAAACTTAGCGCAGGTAACACAATGCCTGTTGGAATTCCAATTAAGATTGGAAAGCTAGTTCCAAGTATTAAATATCGCAATCTTTCTTTTAATTCTATTAATTTTGTTTTAAAATAATATTGCACAAATAATACAAATCCGTATAAAAATGGCAAAATTTGGAACCAAAGGAAAAAATAATTATAAACAGCTCCATAATTATATTCCCAAAGTTCTATTCCATAACCATAGTTACTTTCTGCAGGACTAATAAGGTGATCAATAACTAATGGGGAGCTCCATAACATTGCAATCATAATAATCAATGGTAAATACCATAATGCAACCATCCATTTGCTTTTTCTAAATATGTTATGCTTCTTAACAAATACCCAACAAAAGTGTGGGAACATAAAAACAGACGTCATATATCCCATGTATGATAATTTTCCAAAGAATAATGCTAGTTCAGGATTATGTGTTAACCACATTAATGATTTGCCAAGATCCCAAATTGCTTGTGAAAAAAAGATCATCGCAAAAATTCTATTTACTGTTGCTTTGGTATTTGTTTTATAGATAAAAAAGGATAGCAAGAGCTTTATTAAAAACGCAGCAAATGAAATTGTTATTACAAGGTTGTTTGATTCCATTTTTTTATTTTAATTTATGAATTTAATCTTTATTAATTAAAATTTAGTTCTGTCTATTAAAAAAACTAAATTATCTCCTTTTTGTATTATGTATTCATGATCAGGCAATTTAACAAAACCATCACTTGTTTCTATGCCAATTAATCTCGCTTTTCCACTTAATGCTTTTTTCACTTTTGCAATTGTGTCACCTGCAAATGTTGAAGCATCAACTGATTTTTGTTCTTTAAATCCATAACCTTTTGCTTCTGTTACAGCTGCTAATACCCATCTTACAATGGTTGGTTGTTCAGATACAATTGACAATAATTTTCCTCCTATTGATGATGGTGATACAACGTGGTCTGCCCCAACTTCTTCTGCTAATTTAACATGTTCATTGTCATGTATTTTTGCAACAATATTCATCCATGGATTTAGATCTCGAATAACATGGATTGCTAATAGTGCATCAGAATCATCATCAAATGAAAGAATTACATTTTTTGCATTTTTTATGTTTGCTTTTTCTAATGTCTCTTCTTTTGTTGGATCCCCAATAATGAATTTAACATTTGGCATATGGCTTAGTTCAGCTCTTTGAATTTTATCAACAACAACAATATTCCATGATTTGTTTTGAATAATTATTTCTTTAAGTGTGGCTTCACTTATGTTGTTCCAACCACATAAGATACAATCAACTTTTTCTGTTACTTTATTTATTCCAAGAACTTCTGCTAAGTTTGATGAAACAATATACTGTGTAATCTCGGAAATTAAAAATCCTAATAATCCTACGCCTAGTAAAATACTAATTAATGCAACAATTTTCCCATGAAAAGATAATGGCACAATATCACCATAACCCACTGTTGCAATTGTAACAATTAACCAATATGCTGATTCAAAGTATGGGTTTTTGCCTTCACTTGTTATGGTAGCAAATCTTTCTGGATTATTGATTAATTCAATTTTAGCAAATGAAATTACAGATACAAAAAATAATACTAAAAAAACAACCATTAAAATAAATTTCCAAGAAACATTTCGTTTGATAAAGTCCTTTAGTTTGTCAATTCTTCTACTTTCTACATCTTCTCTTACTTTAACAAACTCTTTAAGCTCATCAATCATTAAATCCCCTCTTTTTTACTAACTCACTCTTATAATATATTAATAAGATCTATTTATAAAGTTTTTTGATTTTTTATTAGTAATCAGTAATTAATATGTGTTATTTTAATACTTTAGATTGACTTTTTTGGATATATTTATATATAAATAAAGTATTAGAAGATTTATCATTAAAATAATTATTAAAAATTATTAAAAATCACCAAAAAAAGTAAAAACACAAATATTAGTAAAAATTATTAAAAAAAATAAGAAGGTGAGCAAACATGGGCATTTTTTCATTACATTCTTTATCAAAGAAAGAGATTTCTAATATTGGTTACAAAGCAGGTTATTTAGGAGAGCTAAGTTCTAGTTTTAATGTTCCTCATGGTTTTGTAATTAGTGCAACAATGTTTCAGAAATTTCTTGATGAAACAGGTTTAGCTCCAAAAGTAGAGCAAATCTTGAAAGATATTAACCCCGCAAAATATGATCAGTTACAATCTTGGGCAAACAAAATTCAAAAACTAATTGTTTCAACAGAAATACCCGATTCAATAAAAAAAGATATTTTAGAATTTTATCATAGTTTAGATGTTGATAAAAAACAGAGCCAAAATTTAGAACCAGATGAAAAGCATAAATCAGAAGAATTAATTGAATCTTCTTCAGATGTTTTTGTTGCTGTTAGATCTAGTCCAACTATTATTGCTGGTTCTAAGGCACATATTAATTTTCATAATGTAATTGGTGAAGAAAAACTGTTAAGGGCAGTTAAAATGTGTTGGGCATCATTGTTTACTGCAAAAGCAACGCATAACTATGTTTCCCAAGAGATTTATGATGCAAAAATGCCTGTTCTTGTTCAGAAGATGTTAGTTCCAAATGTTTCTGGTAGAGTTTTAACAGTTTCACAAAAATCACCGGGTGAATTAGTTATTGAAGCATGTTATGGATTGGGAGATGCATTAACGTCAGGAATGATTTTGCCAGATAGATATCTTGTTAATAAAAAAACAAATGATGTTCAGAAATATGAAGTTAACAGACAGGCTGTAAAATTAATTTGTGATCCTGATCTGGAAAAAACAATTAAATTAGAAGTTGGTCATGAAAATGCTGAAAGACAAAAATTAGAGGACCAATATATTCAAGAAGTATCTTCTGTTGCAAAAAGAATTGAAAAACATTTAGGTGCAGCACAAAAGATTGATTTTGCTTATGAAGATGATAAATTGTTTGTTCTGGAATCTATTGATATCCCCAAACAGCTCTTGCCAATTGGTAGGGCAGAAGACTTAATTGAAGAATCATCTTCTGAAGAATTTAGTGGGGAGATTCAAAAAGAAGTTACTGAAGAAAAAGAAAATGTTTCAGATGAAGACGAGTTAATGGCAGGTATTAATAAAAGTTCAGAAAGTATAATGGAAGAAACTCAAAGTGAAAGAATTCTTGAAGATGAAAAAACTGAAGAACCTTTAGTTGAGGAAAAAGAAATTACTAGTGGAGAAGGGCATCTGCCAGTTGTTGAGGAAACAGAAATTCCTAGTGAAAATGAGCATCCGCCGGTTGTTGAAGAGTTTAATGAAGAGAGTCATGAAGAACCTTTGGTTTCTGAGGAGAAAGAAGAAACTGAAGATAAAGGGGAAACAGAGGAAGAAATGAAAGAAACAGAAGAAGTTCCTGAAGAAATTGAGTCTCCTGAAGTCTTACATGAAGAAGTTTCTGAGCCAGAATCTGTTGAAGCTTCTGAACCCGCTCTAGAGAAAGTAGATTATCCTAATTTTGAACCAGAGTTATCTACAGAAGAAGAAAATATTCTTAATAATTTGCCTTCTGATGAAGATGATGAAACAGTTTTAGTAGAAATGGAAGAGCATGAGAATAAACAAGAAGAAATAAATGAAATGATTGATGCAGTTGAAGAAAAAACAGAAGAGATTAGTTATAATGAAGGGGATCATGATGAGGTTATGGGACAATTAGAGACAATTGGTCAGGAAGATTCTCAAGATGATTCCAAAGAAGAACTTAATCATGAACTTGAAGAAAATATTGCTGAACATCATCCTCCAGAAAAATCTGAACATTCAGAAATTTATGAAGAACCAAATGCTTATGAAGAACCATTACATCATCAACATGAAGTAAATGATGAAGTTGAACAAGCAATTGAAGAGCAAAAAGAAGGTGTTGTAGAGGAAGAAGCAGTTGATGAAAATGATGAAGGGCCTTCTCATCAAGATGAAGATCATATTGAATATGGTGAACCAGAAGAACCAAATGAACCAGTTGAGGAACCAACAATTGAAACTCCAAGTGAAGAAACAACTGAAGAACCAGCTCAAATTGAAGGGGTGAACTCACCTCTTAATCCTTTTTATGAGGACGAATACAAAAAACCAGGGTCTTATGGATCTGAAGTAAACGAAGATCACGTTCAAGAACCTGTTCCACATGACACTCCAGAAAAACCATTTGAAATGGATTTAGAACCAGAAGAAAAAGTAGAGTATGAAACAGAACCAGAAGAAAAAGAACCAGATGAAATAATTGTTGAAGATATACATGATTCTGTTATTGAACATGTTCATGAACACCAAGAACCAGAGAAACCATTTGAAATGGATCTTGAACCAGAACAAAAAGCAGAATATGAAACTGATTCTTTAACACATGATGAAGAACCTGAAGAAAAAGAAGATGAATCAGATGATGAGGAAAAAACTAATGAAGATCACAACAGTAATTTTTGATTATGGAAAAGTTTTAGGAACTGATTCCAATGAATGGTCAACAACATTCAAGGATATAGTAGAAATGACTGGTTTTTCACCAAAGGAATTAGATGAGATTTTTAATAGGGACTGGGACAAATTTAAATCTGACCAGTTAGATTTATCCTTTTTTTGGGATGAGGTTTGTGAAAAATCAACTAAAACAGTTAAAAGAGAAGACCTAGAAAAAGTTTATGAAGAAAAAATAGGTATTAATCAAGATGTTCTTGAAATTGCAAAAGAATTGAAAAAGGTAGGATTTAGGATTTTAGTTTTAGCAAATGAATCACGAGTTGGAATGGACATTAAAACTAGAAAGTTTGAGCTTGACAAAATCTTTGATAAAATCTATGGTTCTGCACATATTGGTTTATATAAACCAAACAAAGAAGTATTTGAATATGTATTAAATGATCAAAACTTAAAAGCTGAAGAAGTTATTTTCATTGATAATCTCGAAAGAAATACATTTGCAGCAGAGGAATTAGGAATTAAAGGCATTGTATTCAAGAATGCAGCACAATTAAAAGAAGACTTGGAAAAGTTTGGAATAAAAGTTTAGGTGATAATAATGAAAGAATTAATTGATAAAGCAAAATTATTTGCAATGTTAGAAATAGAAGAACATGGTACTCCTGCTTTAGAACATTTTGAATTATCTAATAAAATGGGTCAAGAATTAGCTGAGAAACATGAAGCAAATAAAGATCTTGTTATGTTAGGTACAATTTTGATGGATGTTAAGCTTGGAGAATGCATTAAAGAGGGTAAAGTTAAAGAACACATTGAAAGAAGTGCTGACGCAACTGAAAAGTTTTTGACAGATTTAAATGTTGATGAAGAAACAAAAGAAAAAATTCTTAATTGTGTTCGAGCTCATCATGGTACAGCCCCTTTTGATTGTATTGAAGCAGAAGTTTGTGCAAATGCAGATTGCTATAGGTTTTTAACACCAAAAGGTATTTTTACTTATTTTAGACTTCTTGGAAACAGGTTTGATGATCTAACCCCTGTCTTAGACCAAGTTGTAATGAAGATGGAAGAAAAATGGAATGTCTTAACATTTGACGAATGCAAAAAAGAACTAGAACCTTACTTTAATGAGTTTCAAGAATTGATAAAGAAAGCAAAAGAATAAACTTAATGATTGATTCTTTGTGGGTTAAAAGTAAGTCAGTCAAGATAAAGTAATCAATAACACTTAAAAACCCTTCTATTTTCCTTATATTTATGGATGAAGCAGTAGAAAGATTTAGAGAATATTTTGGTGGTAATGAGAATAAACTTAACCTGAAAATTGAAAATATATTCAGGAAAGTTAATTCTAAAGAGACCATACCTTATGCAACTGTTAGGGCATTAGAAGTTTTAATATCAAAATTATTAGATGGAAAACTTGAGAGGCCAATTGCAGTTGTTAGTGGCGTATATCACCCTCGTGCACATATGAAAAAGGTTTATGGTAAAACAAAAAGAAAAAAAAGATCATATCATTTTAATCTAGGTAATAAAACTTTAAGTCTTGGTTCATATCCTTATAAAAAAAATGAGACTCTTAGTGATGATTTTCGTGTTCATGTTACTTGGGGCTCAGTATCAACTCTTGATGTGTTAGTTGGAGATATTCATAGGGAGTTAAGACGTAAGACTGGGCGTTCTGGTCATATTTATAGTAATGGTGTTCGTGATATTGATTTATTTGATTTTTCTCGTATAAATCTTGATAAATTCAGTAATTCTGTTGGTGTTGCAGTTAAAAAAATTGACACAAGGGGATATTTTGAAATTGGGGAGACTCATTTTTATCTTGGGCCCGATTATATTAGTAATTATGTTGTGGCATTTTTCACAAATGGAAAAACTTTTTTTTTTGATGCTGTTGGGAAAAAAGTAAAACAGAGCTTGCCTATAAGATTATATCACGCAGACAAGATTGAACAAAAAGTTAATAAGATTGTTGCACACTATAAAAATTATGATGAGAAAAGCTTTTCAAGAAGATGTATAAATTATATGTCACACATGTGGGCAACTAAACCATTTAGATTTTCATCTCGTTATGGTAGAAGATTATTAGTTAGTGGTTCATATGATTCTGTTGTTGGTAATAATTTTGGTGCTCAATTAAGGCATTATTATGGCAATAATCTTAAATGGGATCTTTTCACTAATAAAAACTATGCTGGTAAAACAGTTAACTTGTCTTGGAGAGGACATTATGTAATTATTAAGAATGGCCGAGGGGAGACAATTAATGCACATGCTTTGATGACACCAGGATTTGAGATGCTCAAACCTGCTAATATTTATAATCTTGAAGAATCAATTACTATCAGGGATTTAGGCGATAATTTCAGATCAGAGATTGGGATTAGTGGTACCACTTATCGGTTCAGAATGCCTGATATCAGGGGTGCTCTTTTGCCTTACTCTCCATCTGCAAGAAAAGCAATTCTTGCACATACTTTCTCAGATGAAAGGAGAAATTCATTTTATTTACTTGTTGATGATGGAGTTAAAGTACATAAATCTCCTTTGCCTTGTACTAATGCAATAATCAGAAATTAAACATAAAAATCTTGAATTCTTATTAATATAATAAGCAGGACTACAGGCCACTTAACTACTTTCAAATAGTAAATAAACAAAACATTTATAAACCACTAATCTTCTTTTCTATACATGGAGTCTGGTATAGAACAGCTATTAGTACATAAATCTACAAAATCTAGGATGGATCTTATTGATAGAATGGAGACTTACTTAGTTGATAATCTAGGTTACATTACAGTTCTTGATACAGAGAAATTAGTGGAATTATTATTAAGAAGATTGATTTCAGGTGATTTAAAAAAGCCGTTTGCAGTGATTAATGGGCAATTTACAACTTCAGTTAAACCAAGCTTAATTAAAATACGAGATAAATCTTATCTAAAATATAATGTAACTAAATTTGATGAGACTTTTTATTTTAATGTGCCCTTAGGAGAATTAGATGAATCTTCAAGACCAAGAATGGATGTTAGTATTTCAATTACTGGCTATGATGATATTTTGGTTAAAGGCGAGGTATTAGGGCAAGAACATACAAGAAAAAGACGAACAAAAAGAGAATTGCTTGAAGAAGTTTTTATTTTTGAGCATGAAAAAGTTTTTGATTCCAAAGAACTTACAATAGAAATGTTATCTTCTTCAATAGGCGTAGGAATAAAACAAGTTAAACAAAATGGTTGCATTGATATAGCTTCTGATCATTATTTTATTGGTAATAACTCTGTTGGGGATTATGTTTTTATTTTCTTTGATCATGACCAATTATTTTTCTTTGATGGTGATGCAAATTATATTCCTCAGACAGTTGAGGGTAAAAGAAGAAGCAAATTAGAAAAAATATCCATGATTCACAGATTATATAGCCCATTAACTAAAGTTACTTCAGATTCAGCTGAACGATATTTTTTAAATTTATGGAAGGATCATCCAGAATTATTTTCTAACGCAGGTAGGAAATTATTTGTTGCAGGTCAAACAACCGAGAACATAGATCTGGATGGTGCGATTCCATTTCCACATTATGTGAAAGGAAAAAGAGTAGCAAAATTATATGCTGATGATAGATTATATGGTAAGGAAGTAAAAGTTAGGTGGGGCGACAATAATATTTTGATTGAATATAATGGAGAAATAATAAATGCTCAACAACTAGATTCAGATTGGCTTGAATCAAATGGTGGGAAAAAGCTTTATGATTCATTAGGTGATGTGTTATTTCTTAAACCATTAACTGGAAAAAGAGTATCTCAGGTTTCAATAAATGGAAAGGTTTATCATTTAAGTGAGGGTGATATTAATTCAGCATTAGCTAAAACCCATGAAAATGCTCAAAAAGCATTATTTGTTCATATGAGGAACTTATCTAACCCAGATTTTAGATTGTTAGAGTATCGTAATGGTAATACTAATTCTTATCCTGTATTCTGTCATAGAATTGAGCATAGAAAGTAATATTAATCAAAAATTAATCTAAACACTTAAAAACCGTTCTTCATTACCTTCTTATATGGGGGAAGTGTTGACTTTAGAAGAGAAATTAGACCGGAGAGTAGAATCTGATTTAGAAATACTTAGCGATGTTTATGATTATCTTAAGGAACCAATATCTAATTTCTTTAGTATGTTGGGGCGAGTTAGAACATCACAACCGTTTCCTCTTTATCCACTTGAGAAAATGGTGGATTTGTTTCAAAGTTATTTGTTAGATTCTGGTGATAAGGGATTTGTAGTCTATTCTTCTATGCCTAAACCAAAATCACAAAAACAATTTAAACCTAAATCTTATCAAAAACTTTCAAAGAAAAACTTTGAAGATTGTTTTGGTATAGGATTAAAAGTAATTGGAAAATCTAATAAAATTCATTTAGCAGGGGAACAATTTTATGTTGGTACTGGAAGAGTTAATGATCCTGTTTTTATTTTTTTTAATCAAGGAAATTTGCACATGTTTGATTCTAAATCTCGACCAATAGAATATAAAAAACTGGAACATGGAAAATCTGGTGTATCTTATAAAAGACCAAGAACTGTTGGTAATAACAGATTAATTATTACTAAACTGTATTTTAATCGTTTTGATCAAGAAAAAAATTCTGCAGAAGCAGTTGAATTTATGCAAGATATGTGGTACACAAACCCCAAAAGATTTAATGATTTTGGTCTTAAATTGTTGTTAAAGGGTTTTATCAATGGTATGACTGACATTTCAGGTAATTTCCATTTAACTCATATTAAATATGAAAAAGATGAAAATGATGATTCGGGAATTGAAAAAAGAAAAGATATAAAAGTATTTTATGTTAATCCTTTGTATTCAGATATGAATGTTAGATTTTCTTGGCGTGGCCCTTATGTTTTAATTAGAAATGGCGGTCATTCATTAGCAGGTGCTGCAAATTTAAATCCTTATCCTGGAATCTTAACTTCTAGGCCAGAATATATTGAACATTTACAAGAGGTTATTGCAGTAAGAAATCTTAATTCTTTGTTACAAGACCCAGAAATGCGAGTAAATGGAACTGAATATGTTTTTTCTGCAGATGAAATTAAAGATATTACTAAAAACTATTCTGATTCTAGTACTTTTGCATTGTTTATGCATTTTTCTTTAGGTAAAACTGATTCAGTTAAGTTACTTATTAACACAGGTGAAGAATTAAAAACAGAAAATATTCAGTATAGAAAAAGAAATGAACCTTTTCCAGATCCTAGTTCTTTAAGAAAAATTAAAACTAAAGAATTTAAAAAAGAAGTAAGTCGTATAAGAAAAGCACATGATAAGTTTGATTCAAGTAATAATTCCAAGGAAGCAGTTGAATATCTCAGAAAATTATGGATTTCTAATTCAGAATTATTTGATAATGCTAGTGGTAGAATAATTCTTTTAGAAGCTTCTTTAGAATCTAAAGTTCATAAGGACGGTGGTATAATTCCATTTAGTTATTATGAAGATGGCGAAATGAGAAGATTTTATGCAGGGAAAAAATACAATGGAAAAGAAATTACATTGTCTTGGCGTGGTCCTTATGTTATTTTAAGCCATAGAAATGATAGATTTATACATGCTTATGAAAGAAGTGATTTTGGTTTTGAAGTATCGGGTAGTAAAAAACTAAAAGAATTAATTGAGGCTGTTCAAATTAGGAATACTGATTCTCTTATACAGCCATGTCTGACTATTAATAATGTTAGATATCGATTTTCAACCCCAGAATTAAGTGAATATCTTGGTGGTTTATCAAACACTACAGATATGGCATTCATGGGGCATGTATTTAAGGATCCTTCTCAAAGTGAATTTCATTTTCTTGTAAAAGCAAATGATACTACCCATATGTTTCGTATACAGAATGTAAGGTATGGCTTGAAAAGAAAATAATCATTTTTTTAGAACTACAACCTTCTTACTCAGACTTTTATGTAAATAATGATTAAATTCTGCTTTTATTTTCCATTTGCCAACTAATTTCTTATATTTAATTTCAGAAGGAAACATAATAACTACTTTCTTGCTAAATTTCCTGGCGTTCTCTAAGAATTTCTTAACAACTTTTTCTATGTCCTTTGCTTTTGTATTTTTGCCATACGGTATATCAGTTACAATTGCATTAACTTTCTCATTAAATTCTAGGGCATTTCTTAATCCAATCTCATAATTTTCAATATTATAATGTTCTATATTTATTACACCTTTTCTTGCCATGATCACGTCTAGATCACAACCAATTACTTTGTGGTTTAATAACCCTGCTTCGATTAATATTCCACAAGTTCCACAGAATGGATCTAATACTTTAGATTTTGAATAACCTACTGCAATATTAACACAAGCTTTTGCTAATCTTGGATCTAAAGAACTTGGATGCAGCTCTGGCCGTAAATGTGCTTTTCTTTGTAGAAATTCTTTTGGATTTTTCCAAATTAGCTTAGTACCTAAAACTTTACTGCCAAATTTAATGAACATAAATTCAGTAATCGCATTTCTTAAATCTACTTTTGGTTTTTTCAGTTTATTCCATATAATGTCTGCAAACTTTTTTTCCTTAGAAATATTAATACCAATATTTCTCACACAATAGTTTTTCTTATAATGTTTTTGCCAATTATACTTTTCAATTTTTTCTATCAGCTCTTTCATAGAACTTTCAAATAAGACTTCACATGTATAATTAGTATAAGCTAATTTCTTTATTTCTTTTATTTTTTTATCATTAAGATTAATAATCATTAATTCTTTCTTATTTTCACTCTTTTTTAACCTAAAGAACTCTAATATCTCAAACTTACTTAATTTTAAATCTTGCTTTGATAACCCCAATATATATTTCATACTAGCTAAGTTACCAACAAAATATATAAATCTTCTCTTCTTCTGTATCTAAATGGCAAAACGAGGGAGACCAACCAAATCACCAATCAGACAAAATATTGTTGAATTGCTTTTTGTTAAAGGTAAAGCATTTGGTTATGAGTTAGCTAAAGAATACAATCAAATCTTTCCTAAATGTACAGCAAGGGTTATTTATTATCATCTTAAGAAAGGCGCAACTTTAGGAGAATTTAAGATTCATAAGATCATTAAAGAAGAAGGAAATTTTAGTTGGGGATCAACAGTAGAAAGAATCTATTATGAATTAGGAGATAAAGCAGCCCCGCAAGTAAGTGATCCCGTAAAGAAATTCTTTGAAAAGAAAATCCCTCCTAAATAGTTTATTATCTTCATCTAAATAATGAAAATTTGTCAATCATGTTTTATTGACTTGAAACTGATCAGCAAATTTTCATTCTTACAAATTTAGGCGTACTATGTCTTGTATTTGTAACTTTAAAGATGCAGTATTAGGCCCAAATTTGTAATAACTTCTTATGTTACTCAAGTATACTTTTTTCTATACTTATACTAATAAACTATTTATACTAATAACATATAGAGAATTAAGTAAATTAAGATAATGAGATGAATCAATTTGAGTAATTAACAAAATTAGTAAAACTACGAGGTGTCAATATGGCTGGAAGACAAAGATGGAGTTCTAGAATGATTTTCTTATTTGCTGCTATTGGGTCAGCAGTTGGTTTAGGTAATGTGTGGCGATTTCCATACTTAACTTACAAATATGGTGGTGGTGCTTTTTTAATTCCGTATTTAATTGCATTACTTGTATTAGGTATTCCTTTACTGATTATGGAGTTTGCAATTGGTCAAAGATTACAAAAAGGTGCAGTAGAAGCATTTAAAGGAGTGCATAGTAAATTAGGAGGTATTGGTTTTGCGGCAGTCTTCTCGGGTTTTGTGGTTGTTGTTTATTATTCAGCTGTCATGGCCTGGTCGCTGGTTTATTTAATTAAATCGTTTGCATTTAAATTACCCTGGGCGGAGAATGCCGAAGGGTTCTTTTATAATAATGTGCTTAATATTTCGGATGGTATTGGTAATATAGGTGGTTTTAGCTGGATGTTATTCTTTGCTTTGCTTGCTGTTTGGGTAATGGTTTATTTCTGTGTTTGGAAAGGAACAAAAAGTGTTGGTAAAGTTGTCATGATTACAATGCCTCTGCCAATTATATTATTAATTGTACTTTTTATTCGTGGAGTTACTTTACCTGGAGCATTAACTGGAATTATGTATTACATCAAGCCTAATTTTGGTGCATTGCTTGATACTGAAGTGTGGTTAGCTGCGGTTTCTCAGATTTTCTTTACATTAAGCCTTGCGTTTGGAATAATGATTGCTTATGCGAGCTATAATAAAGAAACTTCTGATATAACCAAAAATTCATATCTAACAGCAATTACAAACTCTGGAATTTCATTGTTTGCTGGTTTTGTTGTGTTCTCTGTTCTAGGTTATATGGCACATGCGCAAGGTGTTGGTGTTGCAGATGTTGTTACCTCAGGTCCAGGATTAGCGTTTGTTGCATTTCCACAAGCATTATCACTAATGCCTTTGGCTGGATTGTTTTCGGTCTTGTTCTTTGTAACATTACTTAGTTTAGGGATTGATAGTGCATTTTCACTTGTTGAAGCTGTTAACTCAACTTTCTTAGACAAAAGTAGTAAAGTGGGAACAAAAAAAGTTGCATTTTATGTTTGTCTTGTAGCTTTTATTTTGGGAATTATCTTTACTTCGGGAGCAGGCCTCTACTTTTTAGATGTGTTTGATCACTTTGTTACTAATTTTGGTCTAGTGCTGGTTGGAATTTTTGAAGCAATTGCAATTGGCTGGATCTTTGGTGCAGAAAAACTAAGAAGTTATATTAACTCTGTATCAGACTGGAAGGTTGGTAAATGGTGGACTTATGCAATTAAGTATGTTATACCAGTACTCTTGTCTATCTTTGTTATAACTCAATTTATAACAGAAATAAAAGAGGGTTATGGTGGTTATCCAGGTTGGGCACTTGCTTTAGGTTGGTTATCAGTAATAATTCCTTTAGTAATAGCAATAGTCTGGTCAATTAAACCAACTAAAGTAGAAGTAAATGTTTAATTTTTTTATTTTTTTAAGTTAATATTGTATGAGCAAAAAATAACAACAATCATGGCACAGACGGACATTTTCCTTTGGAAAATATCCTACTCGCCTAATGGCTCGCCTGGCCAAAGCTGTTATTTTTTGTATAAACATTCGGAATTGTAAATCTCTTCAACAATTGCGAATGCTATTTTTTCACTAAGAACTTTATTTTCAACTAAATCATATTAACAGAATTTATCCCAACAAATTAAAAGGATTACCAAAATAAGTAGCCAATAAACCAAACAATAAGAACACTAAAAACAATACTGCAATAAAACCCCAGATCTTGTTTGCTCTTTTCTTGTCTTTAATTATGCTATGTAGACTAATTTGTAGCATTCTTCCACCATCAACAATACCTAGAGGCAATAAGTTAGCTAATCCTATTAATAAGTTCAGCCAGAATAACCATTTAAACAAACTTTTGATTTTAAAGAAGACTGGTGAAAACCATTTGTATTGTTCTTTAACTTCTACTTTATTCTGAATATTTTTAATTCCTATTAATGGTTTTGTTTCATCTTCAGGATGTGGGCCAGTAGTTATTATATAGGTTTCATTGTCAGATCCAAATCTAACTTTGTCTCCTGCTCCAACACACGAGTTTATATCAATCATAAACTCTTCATAACTATTAACTCTTTTATCATTATACATATCAACAATCATGCCATCATATAATCCTGCTTGTGCAGCTGGTGATGTTTCATTCATTAAATCAAAACTAAAACCAACTGGTTCTGAAATATATGCTTCTGCTGGAAATATTACTAATGATGTAATTAATAATATGAGCAAAGCAAGTAAAATATTTGCAACAGGTCCTGCTGCTAAGATAGAATATTGAACAATATCACTTTGTTTTTTCATCTTCTTCTCATCAGGTTCAACAAATGCAGCTGGTATGATTGGTACTAATAATCCTAGTACTGCAAAACCACTTGATTTGATTTCTAAGTTGTGTGCTCTTGCAACAACTCCGTGTGCAAATTCATGAACAACTGCTAATACAAATATAGAAATTATCCATTCACTAAATGGTAAAAATCCAAGACCAGGGATTTCAGTAAATGGTAATACTAACATCATCCCTGGTTCTGTTACAGCTGGATGGAAAATTAATTTAGACATTAATGCTAAAACAGAGTATGAAATAAAAAAGATTCCAACATAACCAATACCAATAGAAATATATCCAAACAATTTAACTAATTCTCTGTGTTTGGATGCAATCTTATCCATTAATTTAATTCCAACTTTAGTTCTGTACAATATAATATAAACTAATGGAAAAATAACTTTTTGTACATCTAACTTTTTACGTTTAAAGAATAGAACTAGTCCCATAAGAACAACGAATACTATTGCAATAATTATCTCAAAATTCATTAATTAGCCTCTTTTTGTGTAATTTTGTATAAATGAAGTAAAAAATATTAAAAAGTAAAAAATTATTTTTTCCTAACTGGTCTTAATGAACTACCATTGCATCTTTTGCATTTGATTTTTCCAGCTAAGACTTTCATGTTAGGTGCTCTAACTTTTACTTTGCATCTTTTACAAACAAATACATTTTTGAACAATCTTGCTTCTGCTTCAGCATATTTAACCATGATTATCGCCTTTATTATTATTTTTCTATGATCTTTTTGTTTTTAAAACCTTACAAAATTTTACTTTTGCTAAAGTTTAATCACTCTTTACTTGTTTCATAACTTTTGAGTCTAATACAACCCAAAATAAGATGTTACAACCTTCAACACATCCAGTCTTTAAATCATCTGGTATTTCTAAATCAAATGTTTCATAGTTTTCTGCATCCATAACATTTGCAGTTTTACCAGAAATTGATAATACTTGTGCTGTTCTTTTATCAATGATTGGTACTTCAATATTGTCATGTCCTGGCATTACAATTACTCTTTTTTTGCCATCTAATAAGCCAACTGCGCTTAATCTTACCTTTGCATGGCCATGTTTGCCTGGTCTTGATATTTGAGTATCACTTACCTTACATGCAGCACCATCAACTACAACATAATTTCCTTTATTTAAGCTTCCTACGCTTGCTAATTTGGTTTCACCCATTTTATCACCTAACACTTCTTATGTTTCTTATACATCTTAGATTTGGTAGGGCCTTTATAAATATTATTGTTATTATGTCTTTAATCTGTATAAATTACGCTTAATTACAGTTAAAACAGCTTAATCAATAGATATATTTTATACGGATAATCTTTAAATAAGGTAGTCTTTTACACAGATTCATGGATAAGTATCAAAAGAAGAAAATACTAATTATTTTAGCATTTTTCATATGTGTTTTATTAGTACTTTTAATATTAGTAGGGGTGCAGTTTTACAAAGTTTATACTGAGGATTCTTCTCAAGATCAAGTAGTTGATACTGTGGAACCAAATACTCCATTAGTTGAGATTCCAGATACAGTAAAATTACCTAAATTAAAAGCAAATCTTGCAAATACTAAAAGTTTTGTTAATACTTTCTCTAATTATACTGATGATAGTATTAGAGATCTTAGAAGATTTGATGTTGTTGTTGTTAATCCTTATGAAATGTATGGGGAAAAATTAAAAGATCTTAAAAAATCAGGATCAATTGTTTTAGCAAACCTTAACGTTGGTTTTGGAGATGAAACAAAGCATTATTGGAATTATTTAGATAAAACAGTTATAGTAAAATCAAAAAATGATCCTTTAGGAGAGTATGTGGTTGATGTTAATAATGAATTATGGCAAAATGCTATTATTGATATTGAGATTCCTTATCTATTGGGGTTGAGTTGTTCTCAAGATAATTGTGAAGATGAATTCAATGGTTTTGATGGTTTTATAATTAATCAAGTTGATATTGTTGACAAATATCCAGAATATAAAACAGGTGTTTATCAATTAATCAGAACAATTTCTCAAACATATCCAACACTTTTAGTTGTTCCTAACAATGCTTTTGAAGTTTTACCATTAGTTTATCCATTTATTGATGCAATCAAATATGAAGAGATGTGTTATCGATACAATTCAGAATTAAATAAGTATCAACTAAGGGAGAATTTAGATGAACAAAAGACACTTCTTTCTACCTTGAAAAAACAACCAATGCCTGTCTTGGCTTTGGATCATATTCAAACACGCCCTGCAAATAATAAAGCAGCTCTTGCTTGTTACAAACCAACTCAAGCCTACAACTTACAAGGTTATCACTTTCTTTGGAATGCTAATTCTGTTGACAATGATTATTATATGTGGTATTTCTTTGAACTGAAATAAATTAATCTGAATTTTTCACAATTTAATTAAGGGGCCTAGCTATGTGCTTGTACTAGTAAACAATACAAATAATGAAAACCTTTATTAAAACATGATGCATCAAATAAATTATGTTATGGTTAATACTTGGATTAATATGTGGGTTTATGTTTGCACTCTACCATATTGCAAATAAAAAATATATTAGGCATGCAGATCCAACGTATTTTGCTTATTGGGTTTTAATTTTTACCGCAATATTTGCATTTCCCTTTATTTTTATTCTGTGGGAACATCTTGTTCTAAACAAAATGGCCATATTATTCATGGTTTTCTTAGGGGTTGTAATTGTTATAACAAGGCCTATGTATTTACATGCATTAAAAATTTCAAATGTTTCAAAAACAGCTCCGTTATTGACATTAACACCAATTTTCACATTAATTTTGGCAATGTTTACATTGAAAGAATTTCCATCTACGTTAGGTATTTTAGGTGTTATTTTATTGGTATTTGGAACTTATTTTCTTAATTACTCTCCAAAACAACATAAACATATTTTAGAACCATTTGTCCTAATTTTCAAACATAAAGGATCACAACTTATGTTTATTGTTGCTTTAATTTATGGTTTTGGTTCAATTATTGACAAGAATATTGTACTAAATTCTAATCATATTACAAGACTTGTACTTTATAGTTTTATTGCTATGCCTATGTTTACTGTTTATCTTTTGTTTAAGGATGGTTACACTAAATATTCTCAAGAAGTAAAAAAAACCATAATTGGACATTGGAAAGGGATTATTTTTACAACCGTAATCTTTTATTGTGTGATAATTCCTCAAGTTTGGGCATATACAATGACTTATGTTGCATATATAATCTCACTAAAAAGAACTGCTGCAATATTCACTGTAATTATTGCATATTTTGCGTTTAAGGAGAGGAAGGATTTCTGGTATGTTTTATTTGGAACAGTTTTGATGGTTTTTGGCGTTGTATTGATGATAATTTAACATTTTAACATTTTCACTTTTTTTTACATTTTTCTACCTCAATTCGTAACTATTTGGTAGCGGTTTTAGATTAAGATAAAATTTCTTACCATAACCTTAATAAAGAATCCCTGGTTCACTTAATTTTTGGTGAGGTGCAAATAACATGAATTCAGATGACTTACATTTTCATTCCCTTAAAGCAATTTCTCCTATCGATGGTAGACATAGGATTATCACAGAACCATTATCTGAATGGTTTTCAGAATTTGCGTTTTTTAAGTACCGTATTTTTGTTGAAATCCAATATTTGTTGGCATTATCAGAAGATAAAAACTTTAATGCGTTACGTCAATTTACAAAACAAGAAAAAGAAAATCTTAATAATATTTTTATCAACTTTAACTTAGAAGATGCAAAAACCATCCAAAATATTGATCAATTTGGTTATGGTGATCTGGGTCCAGTCCACCATGACATGAAGGCAGTTGAATATTTTCTAAAATTAAAACTAAAAGACACATCCTTACATGAAATCTCAGAATTTATTCATTTTGGTTTAACCTCAGAAGATGTTAATAATCTTGCCATCAATTGTATGGTGCAGGGCTTATTAGAACAGCATTATTTGCTTGGTTTAACAACCTTGTTAGATAAAATTGCAGATCTTGCTGAGAAAAACGCTAATGTTCCTTTATTAGCAAGAACACATGGTCAACCTGCTACTCCAACAACCCTAGGAAAAGAATTAGCAAATTTTTTGGAACGGTTAAGAAATGAATATGCTTCTCTAAAAAAACTTGTTCTTAAAGGAAAATTAAATGGTGCTGTTGGAAACTTTAATGCTCATGTTTTTTCATCTCCAGAGGTTGATTGGGTAGAATTTTCAAAAAATTTTATTACAAAACTTGGTTTTAAGCCAAACTTATTAACAACACAAATTGAATCACATGATTCTTTATGTAAACTATTTTCTATTTTAGTTTCTATTAACAATATTTTAAAAGATTTAACAGTTGATTTGTGGCTTTATACTTCTAAAGATTACTTAAAACAAAAAAATATTGCTGGTGAAATAGGTTCATCAACAATGCCTCATAAAATTAATCCTTGGCGGTTAGAGATAGCAGAAGGTTCTACTCAAGAATCAAATGCCAAACTTTTAGGTTTCATAAATAAACTACAATCTTCTAGATTACAAAGAGATCTTTCAGATCATGAAGCTTTAAGAGCAATCGGCGTGGGCATTGCACATTCATACATTGCTTTACTTCATCTCTCTGAAGATTTAGAGAGATTAACCCCTAATGCAGATGTTATGAAGAATGATTTGATGAACAGAGGAGATATTTTAACTGAAGCAATTCAAACTTTGTTGAGAAAAGAAAACTATTCACAACCTTATGAATTATTAAAGGAATTTTCCCGGGGTAAACAATTTTCTTTAGTTGATTTACATAATTTTTTAGATAAATTGGAACTAAAAGATGAAACTAAACAAAAACTAAAATCATTAACTCCTGAAAATTATTTAGGGGCTGCAATTAAGTTAACACAGTTAGCATTGAAGAATTGGGAACAAACAAAAACCAATAATGTAAAAGCAATCCCTCAAATGGATTCTGTAAGTCCTCAAGTTGTTGCAGTTCTTGGTGGTCAATGGGGAGATGAAGGAAAAGGAAAAGTTATTGATTATATTGCAGAGAATTTTGAGGTTGTTGCAAGGGCAACAGGTGGTAATAATGCTGGCCACACTATTTATATTAATGGCGAAAAACACATTTTTCATTTAATTCCTTCTGCAATTACTTGGGAAAAATCAAATTGTATTTTAGGCAATGGTATGGTAATTGATCCTTTTGTTTTATTTATGGAAGTTGACAAATTATTTGAAAAGGGATTTAACATTAATAATCTTTTTATCTCTGGAGATGCCCATGTGATTTTGTTATATCACAAGATGCAAGATCATTTTCAAGAAATAAGTAAGGGTGATTCAAAGAAAATAGGTACTACAAAAAGGGGCATCGGTCCTGCTTATGCAGATAAATCACATAGGGTCGGGGTTAGAATAAATGATCTTTTTGATAAAAAAATTCTTAAAGAAAAAATAAAATTAAACCTTATTGAGAAATTCAAATTATTTAAACATGTTTATAATCAATCTCAAGAAGAAATCTTTTCTCAATTAATTGAATCTGTTCCAAATGTTGAGAGATATATTTCTGTTAAAGAAAAATTAAATTCATTAAAAGGTCAGTCTATTGATACTTTTTCAGATGTTTTGACAGAAATATATTTTGAATTTGGAGAAAACTTACAGAAACATATAATCTCTTCAACAGTTATGATAAAAAAAGCACTCGACGAAGGAAAAAACATCCTTCTTGAAGGGGCTCAGGGTTTATTGTTAGACATTGATCATGGTACATACCCTTTTGTTACTTCCTCCAACCCTTCTGTTGGTGGTTTGGAAACTGGCTTAGGTATTGCAAAAGTTGACAAAGTTTATAGTTTAATCAAAGCTTATGTTACAAGAGTTGGTTCTGGTCCATTCCCTACAGAGTTAACAGATGCAACAGGCGAATTATTAAGAAAACAAGGCCATGAGTTTGGATCTACAACCGGAAGGCCAAGGAGATGTGGTTGGCAGGATGTGGTTATAGCAAGACACGCTTCTGCAATTAACGGTTCATATGTAGTTATAACTAAATTAGATGTTTTAGGTGGATTAAAAAAATTAAAAATTTGCAATTCTTATAAATATGTTGGAGAAAAAAAATATTTTAATGGTGAAATTTATTCAGAAGGTAAAATTATAAAAGATTTCCCTGCAAATTCAGATATCTTGCAAAATTGTGTTCCACATGATTTTGTTGAAGTTGATGGATGGGAAGAAGATATATCCAATATTAAAAATTATCATGATTTGCCTTTAAACGCTAAACATTATTTAAAAGAAATAGAAGAACTAGGAAATTTAAAGATTTCAAAAATTAGTGTTGGACCTTTAAGAGAACAGATAATAGAGGTTCCTGGTGAGTGTATTTGTGGTCTTGAATCTTCAGAGTCTTCTATTAAAATCAGGGAACAATATATTGCAGCTCAAGAGAAAATAACAACAGAATGTTCTGAGAAAAAATATAAGGCAGTAATCTATGATTTAGATAACACACTTGTTGCAACTAATCAATTTGTAAAAGAATTAATACTTAAGACTGCAACAGAACTTACTATTTCATTACCAATAAAAATACCTTCTGAGCAAGCAATTAAAGTTGTTCAATCTAAAAACCTTCCTTTTGAGGTTATTTTTGAAAAATTATTTCCTAATCCAAATGATTACGTTGGAAAGCCTTTGTGGGAAATTGTACTCGAAAAATATCGAGAAAAAGCACCTCAAATACCTTATTATCCAACAAAAGGGGCATTGGATACATTTAACAAATTAAATAAACAAGGCGTTGTTCAAATAATTGTTACAAATAGAATTAAAATGGCTGAGCTTCGTTTATTACAAGCAGGATTTAAACCAGGTGTTGATGGTTTTTTTATTGTTGCTCCAGAATCTAAAGAAAAAAGAAAGCCAAATCCTGAATGTTTTAACTCTGCTTTTGAGTTTTTAAAATCCAAAGGAATTGAAAAACAAGAAGTAATCTCAGTTGGAGATCATACAGATGATTACATTGCATCTGAAAAAGCAGGCTTAACTTTTGTAGGGGTTTTAACAGGTGAAATAACTCAACATGATTTTGAGGATTTGGGTTTGCAAAAGAGCAATATTCTCAATAACCTCTTAGAATTATCATTATTTTTTAAATTATGATAAAATCTCACTGCAGTTTTAGAAACATTTAAATTTGTTAGGGGAATTACTAATATTATGACAACAGCATTATTCATTGGAAGATTTCAGCCATTTCATAATGGGCATTTAGCTGTAATTAAGCAGATAATAGAAAAACATAGTTTTGTAATTATTGTAATTGGTTCTACACAACATGAAAACTCAGTTGTTAATCCCTTTTCTGTAAGCGAGCGAAGAAGAATGATTGAATTAACAATGGCAAGTGAAAAAATTGTAAATTATAAAATTCTTGAAGTTCCAGATATTAATGATTATGGTCAATGGGTAAATCATGTTAAAAAACATGTTTCAATGGCAAACTTAAAATTTGATGTTGTTTATACTGGCTCAGAAATAACAAAAAGATTATTTGAAGAAGCAGAAGATAAGGTTGAATGGGTGAAAGAAAGAATAAACTGTGTTAGTTCTACAGAGATTAGATTTAAGATAACAAACAAGGAAGATTGGCAGGAAATGGTTCCTAATCCCGTATTTGATTATATTAAAGAAATTAATGGTGAAGGAAGAATTAGGCATTTGAATTAAAATTTTAGGTAAGTAGTTTTAAGTTCTAAGTAAGAAGTGGGAATAGGTGTGGAAAAGGTTCTAAAGGTAGGAAAGGTTTGAAAGGAATACAATTACCTTTCTAATCCTTAAAACCCTTCTAATCTTTATTACCTTTTTAATCCCACTACAAACTTAATACTTACTACTTCATACTATTAATTAATAAGTTATTTATACTCCTTCTGTTTAGTATTTCTTATGGTTTTTAATGAAGCACATAAGAAGTTAAAAAGGAAAGCAGAGGAGATTACAGATGATATTTCTGAAACAACTTCTAGGATTAAGCAAAAAACTAGTGAAACCACTAAAAAATTAGCTAAGAAAACAGATGAATTAGCAAGGGACATGAAGAAAAAACTAATTGCTTTATTTTTTATTGCTTTGGCAGGTTTCTTTTTTTGGGTGTTGATGAATTTGCTTTATTTTTTCTATGGTTTTAATCTAGTAACATGGATAAAAGATTTACCTTATGTTTATCCTATGTTCCAACACGTTTTTGATCAGATTTCATCTCAGTCTCAACAAGGAATATATTACTTATTTTCATTTTCATCATTATTTTTTCTGCCATTCCCATTGGAGTTTGTATATTTTGGTTTTCTTAAGAAAGGTTTTACCTTTCCAATAATATATTTCATTACCTTGTTGGGTGTTTTCACGGGGCAATGTATAAATTTTATGTTAGGTAGGTTTTTAGGGTTTTTGATACGTCCGCTTATCAAAAGGAAAACAAGAAAAGCATTACAACAAAGGTTACACAAATATGGGGCTTATGCAATCTTTATTATGCATCTCCTCCCATTACCATATCCTCTTTTTAATTTTGTAGTAGGCCTTACAAAATATAATTTCTTTAAATGGGTATTAATTATGTTGCCATCATTAATGTTGAATTATTTGATTGTTTATTTGATTTATTTGAAGTTTTTCTAGACTTAATCCTATTCAAAAACCTGTATTATTGGGTGGGGGCTCTTAGGGGATGGTTGATTTTTTCTCACTAATTTTTATATTTAAAACTTATTTTCCAAAATTATTCAAAAAGTTTATATTTAACAGAGAATTACTAAAATATATGACATTCCTACAATACTTATTAATCTTGTTAACATCATTTTCTGGCATTATTTTTGGCTATGTTTTGTCACTGATTGCTCCTGAAGAATTAAATCCTGGAAAGAAATATTTTGAGTGGTTAGCTAGATTTTTAGTACTATTAATAATGATTTTCTATATTATTAATACTCCTTTGACAATCTTTCCACTTTTATTCCTTGCAATTATTATTTTGATGGTGATTTTTTCAAGAGAATATTTATTTTACATTTATCCATTATTTGGTTTAGTTATCTGGGCTTCCTTATACAACCAACAATTATTGATAATACAATCTTCATTAATATTTATACTAGGAATTGTTATCTCTAGTATGTACATGGTTCAACACGAAAAGAAAGAAGAAATTATAGGATCAAAATTTAATATTCTTTTACAAATCTTACTCAGAACTTTTCTTTTCTTGGTTATTGGTGTGTTATTTTTCTTATTCTTTTGATTCTTCACTATCTGCTTTATTTTCCTTTTCCTGGTTTTCTTCATCAGATTGATATTTCTCAGAGCTACTTTCTTCTTTATCTTCTTTCTTCTTTCCAAGTTCATCAACAATTACTACTTTTTTCATCACCATCTTTCCTAACATATTTTCTAATTTTTCTTTTATTGGTCCTAACTCTGCTTTATTTTTGCTTTTGTCATGATGATTTAAGTCTTCAATTACTTGTTTACATTTCTTAATAAAATGTTCTTGTTTGTACAACATATCATTATAGTCTTGATTTACACTGTTTCCTAATAATTGCCCATCAATATTTTTCTTTTTAGATTTTAACGCACTATGTTTACTTAAAAAATCCTTGAAATAATGTGCACTCAATCTTTCAATTGCTTGTAATGTTTTTTCTTTTTGTTTGTCTTTTAACTCTACTTTATTTTCTTTAATATTTTCTTTTAGTTTTTTTAGCACTTCGATAATTTCTTGTTTTTCATCACTCAATAACGCTAGCACAGGGCTAGTAGCATATTTTGCAACAAGTGACTCATTCATAGCTACCCGACTATATTTTCTTAACGGCCTTGATAATAATGAAAAATCATTACTTAATTTATCTTCAAAATCTTTTATTTGTTTTTTAAGATCTTCTCTTTCTTCATCTAATCTTTTATAACCAAGATAAGCGGGACCTTTTTTTAATTCTAAAATCTTTTTTTCAACTTTTTCTCTTGCTTCTCTATAACTTTCTAATTCTTGTTTTTTCTTAGTTGTTTCTTTTCCAGATTCTGATAATATAGCTTGTTTTTCTTTAAATTCTTTTAAATTTGTCTTTATTTCATCTAAATCGCTAATGGGTGATTTATCAATAACATCTCTTATTTCTCTAATGATCTTGTCAATATTTTTCAATCCTTCCGCTACTTTGCTACTTTCATTTGCTAAGAATTCTTGCAACACATAATAACTTCTAATTGTTTGTTTATTGAAGCTTCCAATTTTCCCTTGGAAATCTTTGTAAAACTTTTTTGCTGTAAAAAAGCCTCTGTTTTCAGTATCAAGTGAATCTAAAAAAAGTATTGCTCTACTAATATAAGTTGTTCTGTTACCTTCCATGATTTGCTTTGCTCGTAATGCAATTTTATCATTTCTTAATTCAGCTTTTTTAAGTTCTTCTAGTCTTTGTTTTGTTTCTTTTATTGTCTCTACTAATCTTTCATAAGATTCATTAATTTCCTTATCAATATCCTCAATAATCTCAGAAGTGTGTTGATTAACCCAATCTCCAACTTTTTCAAATAGAATTTCCTCTACTTTTAGTTCTTCAGCAGGTTTTTTCTTAAATAACTCTTTTATGAACTTAAACATAGGAATGTTGAAGAATTCAATATTTAAATAGTTAATGAAAAATAAGGGTTATGGGTTATGAGTTATGTGTGATGGGTTGGTTATGTGTAAATTAGTTGTGGGGATGGTAGCAACACTCAAAACTTCTTACTGAAAACCAACTCAGAACTCAAGACCCATTACTCAAAACTTTAATTCATTTCTGTACATACACATTTCCTGTTCTCAAGGCAACTTCTGCCTTTTTCAGCTCTGTCATTAGATATAAACTATGGTCTTTTAGAGAAATTCCATCATCATTTGTAATTTGCAGGTGTATAGAATTAGCTGTTTTTGCTCTGTATACCTTTTTCAGCTTTTTCTCATTAGAATAATGCTCAGCTATAATATGGCCTTGCCTAATACTAATGATAAAATACCCTTCTTTGTCTAATTCTAATACCATGGTTATAGGGTAGTTATTTTAGTATAAAAAACTTGTTAAAGAAAAACATTAAATAGACTTTAATCTACACTAATATCATGCAACAAAAACTCCTTAAAATCTACCAAATCATGCTAAAAACCTATGGTAAACAAGGTTGGTGGCCAACTACTCCTCCTGGCAAATTAATGCCTATTTATTCTGGTGGCCCTAAAACAGAGCAGCAACAATTGGAGATTATTTTTGGTGCATTATTAACACAAAACACTGCTTGGAAGAATGTAGAAAAAGCATTAATCTGCCTTAATAAAAATAAATTAATTGATATAGATAAAATTCTTGCAATTAAACATGAAAAACTAGCAGAATGCATTAAAAGTAGTGGTTATCATAATCAAAAAGCAGAACGTCTTAAAATAATCTGTAAATTTCTAAAATTAACACCAATAAAAGAACTAAAAAAATTAGATGTGCAAACCTTAAGAGAAATTCTTCTTAAAATAAAAGGTATTGGTCCAGAAACAGCAGACAGTATTATTCTTTACGCATTCAACAAACCAACTTTTGTTATTGATACATATACAAAGAGAATTATTTCTAGAATCGGTTTTTGCAAAAAAGAAATAAAATATGAAAATTTACAAGAACTATTCATGAAAACACTTTACACTTCAAACAAAACAAATGACACTAAACTATTTAATGAGTACCATGCATTATTAGTAGAACATGCAAAGAGATATTGTAATGTTAAAGCTAAATGTGGTGATTGTATTTTAAAACAAGAGTGTAAGAAATTAATTTAATCTGTCCCCTAACTTTTCCGTTTTGATGACGTAAATCTTCCGATTCTCGTCGGAAATCCTTCAAAAAACTAACAATCAAATATATTAACAACATTCTCTTTACTATTTCTATGAAAACAAAATATTACATTGATACTTGCATTTGGAGGGATTATTATGAGAACAGAACAGATAGATTTAGGCCTTTAGGGGAATGGTCCTTATTTTTATTAAATAAAATAATTCAAGATTTTGATTTAATAATTATTTCAGATTTTCTTTTATATGAATTGTCTCTGTTTTTGTCAAAAGAAGAAATAAAGAAACTTTTTGAACCTTATAAAAATAATCTGTTTAAAATTAAATCTTCGACGAGACATCATACTTTGGCAAAATCATGTGCTAAAAAATATTTGATTCCAAAACAAGATGCCTTACACTTTGTCTTGGCATTAGAACATAATGCTATTTTAGTAACAAGAGATCAACATTTTAATCATGTCTCTGAAATTATTGAAGTTAAAAAACCAGAAGATTTAATCTAAGTCCCATCCTTTTTTTTTGATAAATTCTTTGAAAACTTGCTCTCTTATTACTCTATCTTTCCATAAAGGGGTTTTTACCGGAGATTTTCCAAAATTCTTCAGAATTTTTTCATCAATTTCATGTCTTTTAATAAACATTAATTTATCCCTAATGGCTTCTCTAATAAATTCTGTTTTGGTGCTGTAGTTTGGTTTCATTGCTTTTTCTATTTGCTTAGCAAACCTTTCCTCAACTTTTATTGTTATTGATTCCATAAGACTAAGTAAGACTAAGTAATATTTAAACCTTTCGGATTTATGTAATAAAGACGAAAAGGTTTGAAGTTTCCTTCAAAACTTTTTGGTTCTATTATCCTGATTCATAATTTCACTCTTAAGTTAATACACAATATTAAATACATAATTAACCAAATAGCCACAGAAGGGTGTAAAATGGGAATATTAGATAAGGTAATGTTTTGGAAACAGAAAGATTCTTTTGAGGGTAGTGGTAATCTTGGACTAGATCATGCTTCGGGTGATCCAGGTATGTCACATGGTACAGATCCTGGTGTTGGACATGATGACTTAGGTTTGCAAGGAAGTAATACTGGGATGCAACATGATAGTTTTGGAGACAACCCACAAGCATTTAATCAACCTCAAGAGCCTATGCAACATCAACAACAATCTCCTCAATCATCTCCTCAATCTTTTCAACAATCTCCTCAGCAAGGTTTTCATCATTATGAAAAACCAACTTTAGTTCAACCTCAAGAAGGTGGTTTTGGTTCACAAAATTATTCTACTAAAAAAGAATTTGAAGTAATTTCTGCAAAATTAGATGCACTTAAAGCAGGTATTGATGCCATGAATCAACGTCTTGCAACTTTAGAAAGAGAAATTCGGCATAAGCGCTGGTAAAAATAGTAAGTAGTTCTAAGTTAGAAGTAATAAGATAAAGGTTATGGGTTTTGAGTTGTGGGTAATGGGTTGGTTCTGGGGAAACTAGTATTGAGAAAATATAGTCATGCTCATAACTACTTACTGATAACTCACTCAGAACTCAAGACTCATTACTTAAAACCATTTTACTTTTCTGTTGTAGTTCTTTTTTCTTCTCTGTAAACTTCTCCTGTTAATTCTTCCATTCTTTCTCCTTGTGTTTTTCTCATTTCTTCTAGGATTTTACTTGAACGTCTAATATACTGTTGTCCATAACCTTGTTTAAATGAAATTGCATATACTCTTCTTAATTCTCCCACATCTTTTGCAAGGTCTCGTGTTTCTTTGTGTCTGGAGTTTCTTCCATGTTTAGCTATCTGTGCAAATACTTCATAATATTCTTTTTTCATATGTTCATCTAAGACATACATTGCAAAATAAGTGTGTGCAATCATAAATTTAGCTTCTTCTCTTTCTGTTTTATCTTTTAGTGTTCGTAAAGATTCATCGGACATGTATGTTTTTATTGCTTTCATTCCAAGATCAATTAAAGCATAATATTTTGCTTCATCTGTTTCTCTAATTCCTAAACTAAAATCTGTTCCTAACTTTTTCTTTGCATTGGCCATGTCTTCTAAAACAGAAGGACTTAAGAAAGTAGTTTTCCATTTAAACGGTCTTCTTTTACGTTTTTTATATTTGACCATTATTTTATCATCTTTAGAAAAACCTTCTTTTGCTTGGTCATTCCAAATATCTGATAATGGTTGTGTTGTTTCTCCTTTTTCTCTTGCTTTTATTCTATCATCATAGTGTTTAAGCATTCCTTGATAAGCTTTTACAACTTCTTTTTCAAGAAAATCCTTTTTCATAGCTGCTTTTTCTTCAGGTGTTGCTTTTACTTCTTCAAGAATCTCTTCTCTTTCTCTCTTTGGTCCCCACGCTAGTTTTTCTTCAAGTTCTTTTCTTTGTTCTGGTGCGATTGGTAAAATCATAACAACGCCACTATCGTGTGTAATCCCACCTATTGTGTTCATTGACATCCTTGGAATTAATCTTATGGGTCCTTTTTCATCATCTTTTGCCATTTTTACACCTGCACTTCTGATTAGTTGGACTTGTTGTTGTAACAGAAAGTTATAGCAATATCTACTTTTATCCCTGGGTAATATTAAGTAAACAGATTATATAAACCTGTTGACTAAAATTATGGTAGAAATAAGAAAATGACACATTTCAAAATTAGTTCATAGTCTGCTCTTATATTTACAATATTCTCCTTTTGCTTTTTGATTACTTTTCTCACTAACTTCTTGGTCAAGAACATCTCTTTCATCATAGCCACAGCTACAAACTTTAACTTTAGTGCCTCTATATTCTACTATTTTTGCTTGTTTTTTGCATTTTGGGCATTCCATGGTTATTTTCTTTTTTTTGGTTATTATATAATTTTTGATTTGTTAATGTAAACTATGTAATAAGCAACAACAATTATGGCACAGACGGACTTTTTTTCACTATGTTCAAAAAATCCATACACCTTCGGTTCGCCTGGCCAGATTGTTGTTTTTTGTACTAAAATCTAAATTATGGTGCTCTTAAAAAATTGCGGATGCTATTTTTTCACTGGGATTTTTTAAATTTAATATTTATTAAATCAACACTATTAATATAAATAAACATATAAATCTTCAAAGAAATAACCTAGATTATGAAACAAAACTTCAAATATTTACTTTTCTTACCAATTATTGTAATTATGTTGGATCAACTTACTAAATTCTTGGTAATTTCCTTCATGCAACCTAATCAATCTATTCAAATTATACCTAAAATTTTTCATTTAACCTATGTATCTAATACAGGCACGTTTTTTGGATTAATACAGGGTGCAAATGCCTTTTTCATATGGTTTATACTGATAATATTGGGTTTGTTATTGTTTTTCTATGACCAATTTGATAACCGGGAATCTTTAGTATTTGCCTTGATAATTGGTGCTGCGATAGGTAATTTAATAGATCGGATTGTGCATGGCCATGTTATAGACTTTCTAGATTTCAGAATTTGGCCAGTTTTCAATGTTGCGGATGCAGTGGTTTCTTTATGTGTAATTATTCTTATTGTATATCTGTTTAAAAAACGTTAAATTGCTCTTTTTCTGCCAAATTAAGCTCTTTATGGCCTTATTTCTACTTTACAAAACTAGTTGTTACCTTTTGTTGGTGGTGAAAAGCGAAACATTTAAATACTTGCTAGTTTTTATCACTCTATGTTGGTAATTTTGCCAATCTTACGATCTTAGAATAAAAGCGGGGTAAAATAAAATGAAAATACTGAATTATCTGAATAAAATGTTTAAAAGTATGTTTTTAGTAGTTGTAATTCTTTTAACAGTCACAGCTGCTTCAGCAGATGGAATGTTTGATGATCAAGCATTTGACAATATCAAACAGTTTGGAAAAGATGTTCAAATAGAATCAATCAAAGATCAGATTCCGAATTTTGACCTTAAAGATTTATATCCAAGTAATTTAGGTTTTTTTCAAGCAATGTATGGTAAATTAGAATCAGAATATCAAGAATTTAATCAAGAATTAAGTGTTTTAAATACAAAGATTGAAAATATTGCAGATGACTCAGAATGTGTTAAAATAGTTGAAGATCTTAATGTATTAAATGAAGATGTTTCAGACTTAGAAAATGATGTTGAAACTCTTTTATCAAAAGTAGAGGCATATGATCCTCAACCTGGTGGAGAGTTTGAAGTTAAGCAAGATATTTTATCTCAATTATCTCCACTTGAAGATAATGTGCATGATCTAAACTCAGAAACAAGTATTATTTTAGCAACAATGGAAACAGCATGTCCAGAAGCTAATGAAAACGAACTAAGTGCATATGAAGAACAGTATAATGAGCTTTTTGGTTGGACTGTTGCTATGACAGAAAACCTTGAAGAAACTAAGGCTAATATTTTAACAACTTATTGTGAAGAAGGTCAAGAAGCTGCTAATGAAATGAAAGGAGCTGCTGTTTTTGGCTTAGGATTTATGGGCGCAGCAGGTCAAGGTGCTTCTATGCAAATTCGTGATGAATTAATTGAACTAGGAGACGCTGAAATGGCGGCGAAGTTTGATGAACTTGCTAAGACTTTTGAAGAGCTTAATATTCAAATTGGAGAACTAGCAGTTATGGAATTAACTTCTGAACTATGTCTTGCAAATGTAAATGTTAATTTAGTTAAATCAATTACATTCACAAGCTATGAAGTTAAGGCTGGTAACAGTTTATTAGTTATGGTGGAATTAAACAAATTACAAGGATTAGAAAATGTAAAAGTTACTGCTTTAGTTCCTGGCTTAGGATTAGAAACAGTTGAATTTGTTACATTTGAAAATGAACAAGAAACAACTGAAATGTTTTTACAAGTTCCACAATGTACAACAGTTGGTGCATATGAAACAATCGTAGAAATTGAATATGGCCTTGTCTCTGAAACATCACTTTATGTAATCAATGTACTTGAGGATGAAACAGATACTACATGTTCAGTACAAGATCCGGAAATTCAAGATCCAGTAGAAAAAACAGAACAAGAAAAACTTAATGATTTTGAAAACTTATTTGATGAATATACAGACGATTTTAATGATTACAAAGATGACATGAAAGACGCAGAAAAAGATGATGACGAAGATGAAGTTGATGACATCAAAGATGATCTTAAGAATCTTTATGGGGATGTTGATGATCTTTATGATGCAATAAGTGTCTTTAAAGGCGAAGTTTCAAATTCATTAAAGGATGAAGTTTCAGACTTGAAAGATGATGTAAAGAAACTTAAGAAAAAGATTAACTGTGTTGTAGATCCAGATGATCACTCATACTGTGATACCCCTGTAAATACAGAACCAAACACAACTTACGTTCCAACTTACAATGTGCCGCAAACAACTCCAAAAGTTGTACAAGACGACACAGAAGAAGTTGTTGTTGTAATGAATGAAGTTCAACCTCAGTTTGAGGACGATACTCCAGTAACAGTTAAACCAAAATTTACTGAAACTAATACATACCTCGCTTTGTTAATTAGTGGAATGGTATTGTTACTGGGATTAGTATTTTTCCTTGGAGCAGTTGTTTCAAGGATTTAATTTTTTTATTTTTACTTTCTCTTTTTTTTACTATTTAATCATTTTCTATTAACGATTGCATCTATTTTTATCCTTATATAATTAATTATACCGATAATTATTTAAACCTGTGCCTTCTTTATTTTTACTAGAGGTGTAATTTAGTGAATAAAAAGGTGTTAATAAGTTTAATTCTTATCTTAGCAATAGCTATGCTTAGTTCTTCTGTTTATGCAATCTGTGGTGGTAATTATACTAGTGGTGGTTGGACTATTAATAGTACTATGTTATGTCAAGATGAAACAATAATTGTAACTGGGCCTTTATTGGTTCAAGATGACACCGTTACAGAAGTTATTACTTTTACTGAGGATGACGCGACTGCTCATTATAATTTATCTAATAATGAATCTGAAATTACTTTAGCTACGCCTGATTTAAACGCAGGCACACCAAGTTCATATACGGATAATTGGTTGTCTGGTGTACCTGGTCAAACTTTTGTAATATCTATGAATGAATCATCCCATGCTATTAGTGCAATGGTTACTAATTCAAATAATGCTTCTTTTGCTTATTTTATTTGGGTGGATGATAGTGATACTAGTGGTTGTGATTCTCCGGGTCCTGGAAAATGTAATAGTGATGGTGTTGGTTCTGATTTTTTAATTGGGATTGTTCCTCCTCCTACAAATGGTATGGTTATACAATATTGGAATAATTCTGCATCAGCATGGGGTAATGTGACTGTAAGTGGAGAGATAGTAACTAATGTTTATGATCCAGATCTTCAACAAAATTTTTCAGTTTATTTTAATACTAGTCAAGGTCCGACAGGCACTCAAATTGAGGTAGTTGTTAACACAACTGGTCCATGGATAGATAAAAAAGTATTAGTAACTGATTATGATGACCTAGAACAAATTACTACTTTTAGAAATAGATCTCTTGCAGTAGCTGCTTTAGGTAGTTTAACACTTAACAATGTTGATCTGCAGATAGCTGACATGTTAAATATTGCTGTTCTTGGATCTTTTTATGCATATGATTCAAATATTACTTTTAATCTTACAGGGAATGGTACTAGTAATTTTAGCATTAATGCAAACACTAATGTTTTCTTAAATAATACTAAGGTATTATCTAATGATTCTGGCTTATATTATGGTTTTGGTTCTAATGCTGCAAATATTAATATTTCAAATTGTCAAATCTCAAATAGTGGTGTGACAGATTCTGACCTTATTCCCCCAAGTCATGAAAACTTTTTTGATTCAATTTCATCTGGAACCATTTTTAACAATAATTATAGTAGTTGTCATCCTTCTCTTACATGTTTAAGGCTAGAAACTGTTTCAGATATTAATGTTAGTAATAATGAATTTTTTGGAACAACTCAACTTGGGGCTGTTACTAATGGTTATTTTGAGAATAATATTTATTCTTCTAACTTACAAGTAAATATTATACAAACGAATCTTAATTTTACTAATAATACTTTCTTAGGGTCTCTTCAAATTGCTCAGGGGGGTGCTTCAGGAATGTATTTAATTAATAATAATTTTTCAGGAACACCTACATCTCCAATAGATGATCAAAATAATACTGCAACAAATACTTTAGTATATAGTAATGCAAATGGTAAAATCATGTGGGAGGATAAAAGTAATTTAACAATTGATCAAACTTTAACATCACCAACAGTTTCAACACCTGAGGGGCCTTTGTATATCGCAAATAATCTAATTGGTTTTAATGCTACGACACCACTAAATCAACTTAACACTTCAGCAAATATTTCCTTTTATGGTTTAAATTATAGTCTTCAACCTCAATTATTTAAGGATGGTGTAAGATGTGATAATGAAACAACTTGTAATATTACAAGTTATAGTGGCGGAACATTAACAGCTGATATTATTGGTTTTAGTAATTATACAACAGTAACCACAGATGTTTCTTGTGGTACTATTACAACAAGTCAAACAATGAATTTAAATGTAAATGCAACTCAAACTTGTTTTAACATTGGTGCAGATGATCTTGTTTTGGATTGTGCAGGTTTTACAATTAATTATTCTACTAATGGACTTATAGGTTTTGCTGTCAATAATACTGCTTATAATAATCTAACTGTTAAAAATTGTATTATAATTAAGGGTAATTCTAGTGGTGATGAAACTGAGGGAATTCATATTGAGAATACAAGTAACTCAATCATTCAAAATAATACTGTAACAACTACTGGGGCTGATAGTGTTGGAATTAATATTGGTGAGTTAGGATCTAATAATTTGGTTGAGAATAATACTGTAACAACTATTGGTGTTGATAGTTTTGGTATTATTGTTGATTCTACTGATAATAATGTATCTAACAATACTGTAACTACATCAGGCACTGATTCTTATGGAATTTATCTTAATGGTGATAGAAATATAGTTAATGTTAATACTATTAATACAACTGGTACTGATGCTAATGGTATTGAAGTAGAAGATTGTGCTGATAATTTAATTTTTGATAATGTTATTACTGGTTTATCTTCATATCTTATTGGACTAGAACCAAAAGGTGGAGGAATTATGAATAATGTATTGACTAATAACACTGGCTCATCTGGATTGGGTTCACTTTTAGATGGTAGCGATGCTGATAATAATAATACTTTAATTTTTAGTAATGAATTTGGGGCTATTAATTGGACTCTAGGAAATTTAACTACTGGATTAAACTTATCTGTTGGATCAACAGTTTTCTTAGAAAATAATATTATTGGTATGTTAGATGATAATGCGATGCCAGAATTAAATGGAACTTCTACTATAACTTTTTATGGTTTAACTCATGCAAGCACACCAGAATTACATCGAAATGGTGTTAGGTGTGATGATGGTAATACTTGTAACATCACAAGTTATAGTTCAGGAACAGGAACATTAATTGCAAATGTTTCAAGTTTTAGTAATTATACTACTTATATGCCCAGTTCTTCATCAAATCCAACAACTGGTGGCGGCAGTCCAAACAGAGATTCTGACGACACAACAACAGAAACAGAAGAAGAAACTGCAACAGATGAAGAAAGTTTACAAGATATTTTGAAAAAATGGGAAGAACAGGAAAAGAAAGCAGCAGCAGATGCATTAGTGGAAGGATATTCAAGCAATACTGAAGCTGAAGATGAAACAGAAGAAGAATTTGAACAAGATGAAGAATCAATTTCTTCTTTAATTTCAGAAGACGAACAATTAAAATCTGAAGAAGCAACTGAAGAAAAGAATATTGTAGGGAAAGCATTTAATAAATTATTTGTTGGAAAAGGAAAGAAAGGCGTTGTTGGGTTAATTGCAATGTTATTTGTTCTTGGTACTTTGCTTTACCTTATTAGAAAAAATCCTAAAAATAATTCTTAAATTTTATTAATTTAAATGTCAAAAAGCAAAAGCTTTATATATCTATACAGCATTAAAAAAGTTTAACTATTAGTTTAATAGTTATTTAAGTGGGTATAACAAAAAAAGGTGCTGATGATCTTGCTTTACAATTTGAACAATTAGTTTCAGATTTTGAAGTATTTGGAATGGATATTGCAGAATTTGGAAACTTAGTATTTACAGAAGATGTTTGTTCAACAGATACAAATAGTGATAACACAGATGATCAAAACTCAGATAATCAACCAGATGAAAATTCACAAGATGATACGCAAAGTGATACTGATAAATTAGTAGAATATGAAAATCAGTTTGATGTATTTGACGAAGAATATGATGACTTTAGAAATGATCTTGAAGAAGCAGAAAATGACAATGACGAAGATGAAATTGATGATATCAAAGATGACTTAAAAGATCTTTATGACGATGTTGATGATCTTTACGATGAATTAGTTCAGTTTAAAGGTATTGTTCCTGAACATCTAAAAGATGATGTTTCAGACTTGAAAGATGATGTTAAAGAACTGAAAAATAAGATTAAATGTCTAAAAAATGAAGATTTAAGTTCATGTGATGATAATTATGATAATGATGTTTCAGATTATTCATATACTTATGAACCTTCAAGCACAACTACAAACAATAATCAAAATACTGTTGCAACAAAACAAGTTGAAGAAGTTGATTTAATCACAACAAGTGTTCAACCACCAAAAGAACTAGTTTCAGAATCAACAAGTTCAGTTGATAATGATGTTGTTAAATTTACTGAATCAAACACATACTTTGCAATGTTAATCAGTGGTTTTATCATGTTGTTAGGTATTGCAGTATTTCTTGGTGCAATTGTAGTAAGATTGTATTAATTTTTTCTTTTTACTTTCTTTTTTTAATTATTCTCTTTTTATTTGAAAATCTTACCAAGAGATTTTATGTGAGTATAATACAAACTAATGCTTTGCATAAGTTGTACATTTGAACAGAGTTCAAATTGTACCCCACCCTTTAGGGTGAGATTTTCAAGTTTAAAAATTTGTCAAATATGGAGGCTGGAAATATTTCGTCTTTCAGGGCGGAGATCAGCCGAAATGACAAATTTTTATTATTATTACTATTATAATTTTATAATTCTATATGCTAATTAAATTAATTTATTATATAATTGACCGATAACTTTATATAGGTGTAATTACAGTGTAAATAGAATTACTGTTTGTAATATTGAAAAAAGGTGAGTGGTGTAATGAAAAAAAAGGTGTTAGTTAGCATAGTATCTTTTCTAGCTATTGCTCTGTTTTCTATTATAAAAACTAATTTTAAAATTCATTCTAATTTTTTTAGATTTAATTGTATGAATTGTTTTGTTAAAAATCTTACTTATAATCAAATTTATAGTTATCAATATGATATAAATTATGCTGAAATAAATTCATGATGAAAATAGCTTAGTATAGGACAAAGCTAATAAAAAAACAAAAAAACAATGTTAAATAAGAAAGATTTGATGTGTGGGAGCATGAAAAATAGGTTTGTGTTAGGATTAATTATATTTGTATTAATGGTTATGGCAATGGCATCAACGTATGCTGCTGTTTATTGCGGTGGTGCATATGATGATTCAGATCCTGGAGGAGATTGGACAATTAATTCTTCAATAACTTGTTCAGATGAAACTATTCATGTTACTGGGGAATTGTCAATTGTATCTTTTTCTGAAACTGAAGGTAGTGAGTTTGCTGAATCAACTAACTATTATGATTTAAGAAGTCATTCTTCAACTATTAATGCAGCAATTCCTGATTTAGTTAAAGATGAATCAGAATATACAAGTAATTGGGAATCCTTAAAATATTATAATGATAGAAATCAAAGCTTCCATATACTCATGAATGAAAGTGAACATAGATTAAAGATATATGCCAATACCACTTTGGGTTATATTATTGATATTGATAATAATGGAGATACTGGTGATATAGGAGGCGATATGGTTTTTGGTTTCCATCCAGAAATAAGTGTAGATATCTTTGGATGTTGGAATGCTAGTGCTGGGGAGAAAGGAGATTTTGCTATCCTTGTTATGGGTAACGAGTCTACTTCTGGAAGTTACTCTTGTTTAACTTCTTTAACTGAGGCAGATGCGAATTTTACAGTTTATTATAATAAATCATCTAATCATATCTGGGAAATAGTAATAGACATTGATGGGGCTTGGTCTAATAAATACATAATAAATCTTATGACAGAAGGATATACAACTTTTAGAAATTCTCCAATCTCTGCAGGAAATATTGGGAATTTAACATTAAATAATATTAATTTGTCCTATGAAAATAATTTTACTATTAATAATGGTGGGATATTTATTGTTAACAATTCCAACATTACTTTTAACACTCCAAATAGTAATATGGAATTTAGGATTAATGAAGGTGCTAGTGTATTAATTAATAATAGTTATCTTCAATCTAATAATTCTTATAATTATAGTTTTTATGTTTCTGCATCAGATTTTACTATTTCAAATAGTTATCTAGATAATTTATGTATTGGATGTGGAAGTGGAATTGGTTATGGGGGTGGAATATATTTAGATGGAGATGGAGGAACCATTAATAGTGTATCTTTTGGAGATAATATAGAAGGTTCTGCAATTTCTATTTTAGGGGATGGGGTTACAGTATCTAATAGTGATCTTTCTTTACATAATTTTCAAATTAAAAGAGGAGGCAAATCAAATCCAGGAAATAATATAGTCAAAAATAATCATATTAATGATATTATTATTGTAGATACTTTTGGTGAACTTTTTTATAACAATACAATATATCGTCAAATTGTTGGACAAGGAGTAAATCATACATATCATGATATTACTTTTTGGAATAATAAATTAGACACTGCAAAAATAATTGATGCAAATAATACTCATTATAATCTGTTTATTTATAATAACTCTTTTGGTGAGATTAAATGGAACCATAATAATTTTACAATTCCTACTAATCTTGATTTAAAAATTGGTATAAATATTTATGTTGAAGATAATAATTTGGGTTTTAATGCAGATGAATCTAATTTAATTAACTTTAATACTTCTGCAAATCTTACATTTCTTGGTCTTGCTTATGCATCACAACCGTTTTTGTTAAAAAATGGTGTAAGATGTGATAATACAGATGATTGTAATATTACTAATTATAATGGAGGAGTATTAAATGCAAATGTTATTGGCTTTAGTAATTATACAACACAATCTTCTGCTAATGGTCAATATTGTAATGGTGAATATAATGACAGTACTTGGAACGTAACTACTGCATTAAGTTGTAGTGATGAAACAATTAATGTAACTGGTTGGGTTAATATTACTGGTACAGGATCTTTAACATTAGACAATGTAACTTTAAATGTTGATGAAAACCTTTATGTTACTATGGATGGAGGTTTTCTTGCAACAGATTCTAACATCACTTTTAGATTGACTAATAATGGGTCCTCTAATTTCACTTTAGATGGAACATCTTATCTTAATCTTACACGAACAGATCTTGGAAGTAATGATAGTAATTTATATTGGGGTTGGGCAGTAGGTATTGGTAAGTATAATATCACTTATGGAAACATTTCAAATTCAGGATTTGATCAAGGTGGTTTATGTGGTGAGTTTAATGCAGATGGTGGATTTATTCATGGGAATACTTTTTCAAATGCACACCCTACATGTAATGGCAACATAAAAATTAGAGGCTCATCTGTAGGTATGAATATGAGTAGCAATACATTTACAGATTCAACATTTAATGTTTATTTTGACGGTAATGCTGGACGAGGTGTTAGTGTAGAAAATAATATTTTTACTGGCCCAGTTTATGTTGATGCAATGACAGATTCTAACATTAATTTCACAAGCAACACATTTAATTATGCAGGAGGGTTTGCTTTAGCACTCCAAGGAAGAACAGAAGATTTAATCTTAAAAAACAATGATTTCACTCAACTAAGCCAAATCTCAGATGAGAATACAACTGCTCTTAATACAGTGATTTATTCTAATGCTAATGGTGAGATAAAATTCCAAAACTACAATGCTTTGGCTTTTGCTAATAGTCTTGTATTAGATGATAATATATTTATTGAAAGTAATAATCTTGGTTTGGACATGAATGCAAGTTTAGCTCCTTTAAATGAGTCAGCTAATCTTACTTTTCATAATCTTGCTTCTGTTACACAACCAGAATTGCATAAAAATGGTGTAAGATGTGATGATGGAAATGATTGTAATATTACTAGTTATGCTGGTGGAACATTAACAGCAAATGTTAAAGGATTTAGTAATTATACAACTGTGGGAGATGCAGGAGTAACTTGTGGAGACATAAACACAGACACAACTTTAACTGCAGATTTAAATGCTTCAGGAACTTGTTTTAACATCACTGCAAATAGTATAACTTTAGATTGTAATGGTTACACAATTAATTATTCACAATCTGCTTTAGGTTATGGTGTAAACAATACTGGTTTTACAGATGTTACAATTAGAGATTGTATTATTATTGAAGGAAGCACAACAGGATCTCAACATGGTGTTTATTTAGAAGGAGCTTCAACAAACAATATTATAAATAACACCATTAATACAAGTGGTGCTGATTCTTATGGGGTTTATATATATGCCAATTCAAATACAAACAATATCTCACAAAATAATGTCACAACAACTGGAATGGCAGATGGTATTAGATTAGAAGCATCTAAGTTTGCAAACTTAACAGAAAACACAGTTGTTACAACAGCAGCTACAAGTTATACAATTGAAGGAGAAAACATTAATCATACAAATCATACAATTGATACAAGTAATAAAGCAGAAGGATTACCTGTAGTATATAATCATTCTGTCACATCTCAAACAATGCCAGAAACAGGTGATTTAAGTGGTATTTACGGCCAACTTATTTGTGCAAATTGTCAAGATATAACTTATAATGGACCTATCACCCTTGCTAAAGATGGTATTTACATAACTGGCGGGAACAATGTCACACTTTCGACGTTTACAATTGATTCAGTTACAGGGCCTGCTTTATCATTCATTAATGTAACTGATATAACACTTCCTGGAGGTAGTTTATTTGGTAATTCAGGGGATATTGCATCCAATCCAATGGTTTTATTTAAGAATTCCAATAATGGTGTAATTGGTTCTGGAGCAACTTCACTTTCAATGATATCTAATAATCAAAATGCAATTCTTAAGCTTGTTTCTTCTACAGGATTATCTTTTACTAATATTGGTATACAAACTTTTGGTGCAAATCAAAAAGCTATTCAATTAGTTGATTCATCTAATAATAGTTTTACTGATCCTAGTTTCCAAATGAATATGAATAGAATCCAATTATTTGGAGATAATAATATTGGTTTCTCTTTAGAAACAGACACTGGAACAACACAAAATAACGTAATACATAATGCAAATGTCTGGCATGGTGGTGGAGTTGTTAATCCAATCTCTATTTCAGATTTAAGTGGCGCATCTTATAACCAATATGTTTTAAATTCAAGCATGGGTGGTGAAATGTATTGGAATCTAACTAATTTAACAAATAGTTTTAATTCAACGTTTAATGTAATGGGTATGGGTTCAGATCCATTTGTGCTTGCAAATAATTTAATTGGTTTAGATTATACTACTTCAACTGCTGATAAAGTTGGTGGTTTAAATGGAACAGCTAGAATTAGATTTGATATGTTAACTAATCCAGACACACCAGCATTACTTAAAGATTTAGTTAGATGTGATGATTCAGATATTTGTAATATTACAAGTTATGATGGAAGTATAGTTACTTACACAATGTATGCAAATATTGCTTCATTTAGTACATATCAAACAGCTGATATTACATCTCCAAGAATCTCTAATGTATCAAATATTTCAATAACGGGTGAAGGCGCCAGAATTCTGTCAACAAGTCATGAATTAACAACAGCTAATGTAACATATAGTGTTAATCCAGATTTAAGTTCTTCTTCATTTTTAGCATCAAATCAAGCATCATTAACACCTTTAGTTACTTTATCAGGATTATTACCAAATACTATATATTATTATAATGTAACTAATTGTGATAAAGCTTTACCTGTTCCAAACTGTGTAACTAATGGAACTTATTCATTTTTAACCAGAGGATTTTATGATATTGAGGTTGCAATTCTGACACCAGTTACTGCTGCTGATAAAAACTTTTCTGCAAACACCTCTACTCAATTCACAGTAAATGTTACTTGTAAAGACACAAGCACATTTAATTGTGGTGCATTGAATGTTAGCTTAGATCCTGAAGTATCAGGTGGAGATCCAGTTCCATGTGCTGCTAACCTTGTAAAAGATTGTAGGTTCCTTGATTCAGGTACTTGTACGGGAGGAGGATGTGCATGGGTTGGTAATGATTGTATAGTATTTAAAGGACAAGGTTGTGGTGGATTAAATGCAGAATCTTGCAGTTCAGGATATGAATGTTTTAGTTCAGAAGGAGAAAATGAATGTAAAAATTGTGGTTTTTCAGGTATTTGTACTCCAGCTGCAACTTGTGTGGTTGCTGTTGCTGACCCAACAAACAAAGGTGGTCTTATTAACACAACAATAGGTGCAACACCTTTCTTTACAAATGACACAAACCCAACTGTTGTAGCTTCATTAAATAAAGGAGAGTCAACAACTGTATCCTGGTGGGTTAATGCAACAGGAAATGTTACTAACAAATATACTTTCTATGTTTATGTAAATGGTACAAATGTTGGATCAAATGATTTCGCATACAATGTTTCTGAAATAATTAATATTACTATTGATGAAGCATCTTCAGGTCCAACAATTTCATCATTATCTGAACAAGGTCAATCAGGTACTACTGCAACAGTTGTTGTTGTTACAGATGTTGCAACAAATGCTTCATTAAATTATGGAACAACTGATGCACTAGGAAATATTGTTAATAATGCAACATTATTAACAACACACGCATTCCCATTAACTGATCTAACACCAGGAAATGTTTATCATTATAACATGACTGTTTGTGATGCAAGTGAGGCTTGTATAACTCAAGAAGATGAATTTTTCACATATACTTATGGTCAATCAACAGAAACATGTTGGAGTTTTGCAGGTAATCAAGCAAGTTGTGAATCTACTGCAGATACTTTAGATTGTGTTTGGACTGATGCAGGAACAAATGGTTGTCCTGAAGCAGGTGGTGGATGTTGTGATACTGCAGGATGCTGGATGTATGATGGTGATAAGACAACTTGTCAAGCAGCTACAACATTAGGTTGTAGTTGGACAGATAATCAATATAATCAAAATAGTTGGTGTCCAACAAGTTCTTCTAATCCATATACTCCTGAAGGAACATTTGTTTCAGGAGTTAATATTGGATGTTGTTCACAACCTGGATGCTGGGATAGCGATGGTACATCTCAAGGAGTTTGTGAGGCATCAAATTTTATGGGTGGAATTTGTAAATGGAAAACTCAAGCACAAGATCCAATGTGTACTGATGCAACTGGTTGTTGTATGCTTCCATTCTGTGATGAAGCTGATTCACAAGAAGATTGTAATTTTTTAACTTCAAATGGTCAACCTTGTACTTGGAGTGGTGAAGCATGTATAAACCAAGGCTTTGGTGGATTTAGTGGTGCAGACAGTTGTCAGGCTTCAGATGGATTCTGGAATGGTACTGATTGTGAAATGCCAACTTATAATGGTGGAGAAGCAGATATTAAATGTTGGTTTGCTGATAATAGTCCTAATGTTTGTACAAATGTAACTGGTTGTTTGTATTGTGATGCAAATAATACTGCAGTTTCTGAAAGTATTTGTGAAGGCGCACAAGTTGGTTGGTGTAATGGCCATCAATCAAATGCAGGTCTTGAAAACTTACCAACAGATGCAGTTGAATGTTTAGATATTAATGTTAAGAGTGCTTGTGATTGTGGTCCTGTTCCAGGCTGTAATTGGAATTCTAGTTCATTAACAACAGGTGCTTATTGTAGTAATGGTGTTTCAAATTGTAACATAGATTATAATAGTTTAGAATATCAAGAATGTAGTGATGCTCCTGATCAATCATCATGTGAGCAGCTTAAAACAGATTATTTAATGCCTTGTAAATTTAATTCAGATACCAGTGCTTGTGAATTTGATTGGCAAAGTGGTGGAGGATTTGGAGATAGTAAAGGCAATCTAGATTTTAGTTTTAATGACATAATGGATGAAAATTCTTGTCAGTTTTCCGGTGGAATCTGGAAAACAGTAACAACAGACTCTTATGGTAACACAGATGGTTGGTGTGAATTTGGCTTTGGTGCAGGTACAGAAAATTGCAGTAATGCTTGTTGGGCTTGTGAACAACAAGACACAGGAGAAGCCTGGGCTAATTTAGCAGCTGCACAATCAGCTTGTGAAAATTCAGCAGCTGGTGGTAGTGATTGTCAATTTGTTACTTTTGGTGGAACACAACAGCCAGATGGTAAATGGGGTTGGTGTGATAATCCTGCAGCAATGAGTTTCTTTGGTGGTGGCAATTGTGATGATAGTTGCTTTAATTGTTTTAATGATGCTATGTGCTCAGGTAGTGGTGCAAGTTGTACTTGGGTAAATGATCCAATGGGCTTTGGTCCAGGATGGTGTGATCCTGCTGCTTTAGCTGCAGCTAATGTTTGTAATGCAACAAATGCGTTACCTTGTATGGGCCAAGATAATTGTGAGAACAATGGTCATAATTGGACAAATGAATATGCTAGTGATCCATTTTCAGGTCAAGGAATGTGGGTATGTATTGTAAATGGAACAACTCCAGAACTTTGTTTTGTTCCAGGGGATGAAGATTCAGATGGTTTAGATGGATGTTCAGATGATGATTGTTCAATGGATCCAATGTGTGGTTTTGGTATGGGCTTTGAAGGTGGTTTTGGAACCATGGGTGGAATGATGTTACCTCCAGGAACAGAACAAGAAATTTGTTATTCATATGATGATGTTAATCAATCTGCTTGTGAAGCAACTGTTGTAGATTATGAATTTAGTTACAATGGTTCACATAGAGGAAATACTTCTTTACCTGTCCACATGAATGAAACTCAAGTATGTTATTGGCATGCAGCCCCTGAAAGTGCTTCTGAAAGTTTCTGGTGTGACCCTATGATGGATCAACAAATGAAAGGTAATTTTGATATGAGTAAACCACCAGAAGGAATTGGTGAGGATGAAGCTAATGATGCTCCTGCAACACCACCTGGTGGAAGCAATATAGGTGTTAATGCTGTGAATGACCACTTAGATATTATTAAAGTTACATTGATGAATAACCCTCAAAATATGGATGTTGGTGTTGCAATGACGGATTTAACAGGGTCTGCAATTTGTAATAATAAATTAGGTGGTACAAGTAATGCAACAATTTATAGGTATTTAGATACTGATAATAATGCTTCAAGTGGTTGTCCTGCTACTAATGGTACATATGATGGTTTTGATTATAAGCTTGTTGTTCAAGCGTTATATAATGGAAGTTCTGTAACAAAAACAACAGCTGCGTTTAGATGTACTGATTCCGACGCTGATACTTGGACAACAATGAGCGCAACTTTAACTCCAATGGAAGAAGGTTGTTTTGCAACTCCATCTCCTGGTTCACCAGACTTTGGAACTTTTAATGGCATTGGTGTTTTGATGTTTACTAAAGCAGACTTTGGAATTTCAACAGCTAATTTAAGACTATTTGTTGCTACTGTTGCTAATGATTTTAATGAAACAGTTCCAACAGATGAAGCTGGTCCTTTTTATTATACTCCTGGATCATTTGATTTTATGAAAGAAGATTGTTTTGGTTTTGTAGATGCAGATGGTGATGGTTCTTTACCTAGTCAAGACGATGATTGTAAATTTATTAATAATCTTGGTTACATCCCTGCAGAAGTTTGTGATGATAATCTTGACAATAATGGTGATGGTTTAACAGACTGTGATGATCCATTATGTGCTTTTAAACCAACTGGTGGTTGTGGTGGTATGTTAGACTTTACAGCTTCTGGTACAGACACAACTGCTCCTTCAGTAATCTTCCATAATGCAGATACATTCCATGATGGAGCATTTATTAAATTTGATACTAATGAGCCAGCAAATGGAACAATTACTTTTTATCACAACGATAGTACTTGTTACAATGTGAATACTACTATTTATGATATTGGAGATCCTTATTGTAATGGTGATTGGTGTGCTTATGATGATTATAAATTATGGCATGAAGGCTTTATTGATAATTTTGATGGAAGTTATTATGCTTTAGGTTATAATTTGAGTGTCTCAACAAATTATTATTATAAATATAAGGTATGTGACCCAGACGGTAATTGTGCTGTTAGTGCATGTTCTAATTTCACAACAGAAGCATCTGAACCTTCATTCCAGTTTGATATGAATGCTCCTTCAGGATTTACAGTAAAAACACCTTGGGCAACAGAAGGTCAAGATTATGCAACAAACATTAATGTTTCAGATGCAAAAAATATTAACATTACTGTTGATTGTTCAGATAGTGGTTATTCTATGAAGTTTGTAAATGCAGATATTAAGTCTGCTAAAAATGTTGATTTCACAGGATTTGTATGCGAAGGTTCTTCTAACCTTATTGGTATGAATTCATCAGTTTGGGATCAATTATTATTTGATTTAAGTCCTGACTTTGTTGAAATTAGTTGGGCAATTACAACATCTGGAACAACTATTCAACACTGTGATATTGATGGTGTAACTAATTGTGTTGATGTTACAACATATCTAGATTGTGTATCAAGTGCAACCACTTTAACTTGTAAAGTTCCTAACACTTTAGGATTTTCTGCGTATAAAGCAGTTACTCCTGGTAGTAGTTCGCCTGCTGCTAGTCCTGGAACTGGTGGTGGTAGTGATGATTATCCTACTGCTGAAGAAGAAGTTGAAGAAGAAGTTGAAGACGAAGGACCATCACTTCAAGAAGTTCTTGCAAGTTGGGAAAACCAAGCTTCTGATGACGAAGAAGAAGAAGTAGAAGAAGAGGAAGAAGTTGTAATAATTGAAGAAGAATTAACAGCAGAAGATGAAGAAGAACCAGAAGTAATTATTGCAGAAGAAGAAGATAGTGATACAGTAGGACAAGCTTTCACAAAATTATTTGGCGGAAGAAAAGGTTCAAGTAGTTTTGTTGGTTTAACAGCAATATTATTTGTGTTAGGTGCATTATTTTATCTTATTAGGAAAGAAGAAAAAATAAAACATCATGAAGAATAATAATTTTTAAATCTTTATTTTTATTCTTATTATTACTATTTTAACTGTTAATATTAATTTTTTTAGGTTTTTCTCCAATAGTTTTTTATAGTTAATTCTTTTTCTTTTTTGTATGATAACTATTGATGGTTCATATTTAGAAGGTGGTGGCCAAATAATTAGAACAGCTTTAGCTCTTTCCATGTACACACAAAGGCCTTTTAAGGTTGATAATATTAGGCAGGGAAGGCCAAAACCGGGATTAAAGGCACAACATCTTAGTTGTATAAAAGCTCTTTTGAAGTTAACTAATGACAAGGCAAAGGCTATTGGTGCGGAACTAGGTTCAACATCCTTAGAGTTTTATCCGGCAAAAATAACAAAATCCAAGATTGAAATAGATATTGGAACGTCAGGTTCAATCACATTATTATTACAATCTTTGTTATTACCTCTAATCTTTCATGGAAAAGCTACAAAATTAAAAATAATTGGTGGTACAGATACAAAATGGTCTCCTTTATTTGATTATTTTAGGGAAATTATTATTTCTTCTCTAAGTGGCTTTGCTAAGTTTGAAATTAATTTACTTAAGCGAGGATTTTATCCAAAGGGTGGTGGAATAGTAGAAATTAGGATTAAACCACATAAATTAGATGTTTTTCCAGAGCTTTCTTTAATTGAACAGGGAGATTTATTGCATATTTCTGGGAAAAGTTTTGCATCACAGGAATTAATGAACGCAAATGTTGCAGAAAGACAAGCAGAGTCTGCATCTAGAACATTAAAAGAAAAATTAAATAAATATCCTCATATAAACATTGAATTAGAATATAACAATTCTTTATCCATTGGTTCTGGTGTTGTTTTGTGGGCTTTGTTTAAGTCTAAATTAGTAGAAGAAACAGTAGTTAATGTTCGTCTTGGAAGTGATGTGTTGGGAGAAAAAGGTAAAAAATCAGAAAAAATTGGTGAAGAAGCAGCTGTAAAATTAATTAGTGAGATAAATTCAGATTGTTCAGTAGATGTTCATCTTGCTGACAATTTAATTCCTTTTTTGGGTGTAGTGGGTGGACAAATTAAAACTAGCTCAATTAGTAATCATACTTTAACAAATATTTCTACAACTGAAAAGTTTCTTGATAAGAAATTTGATATAAATAAAGAAAAAAAGATTATTAAATGCTAAGATTAAAAAAATACTAACTCTTAACAAGTTTAATTTTAATGTCGGATTTCTACTAATTTCATCTCATTCTCTAGTTCTAATATGTCATAATAGAGAGCTTTTTTGTTTGGTAATTTTTCATCCATGGCTTTTTGCATTGATTTAAGTTTCATTATTGTAGATTTAGCTTCATTAAATAAACCTCTACTCACATGGTTTTTTGCAATCTCTATTTGTGTGTTGATTTCCGGATTAAGACCAGGTAAGGGACCAGCCATATTTGCTCTAACTTTTATGTTTGGGAGTGGCTCCATGGTTTTTTTAATGCTTCTACTAATTTTCATTTCTTGATGTTTTCTTTTTGCTTTTCTTAATAATGGTTTTTCAATTTTTCTAAATTCTTTATTAAACCTTATTTTCAATCGTTTGATTCCTTCTTCTAATGTTCTCTTTTTTCCAATTAATCCTTTTACTTTTTTAATTTCACCAAGGCTAGTTTTTATTTTATTTTCCTTAACAATTATTTGTTTTTCTCTATTGTTAAGTTCTTGTGTCTTTTTCTGGTGTTGAGCTTCTGCTGTAACTAACTTTGCTAATTTTAAATCAATGCTTTTTTCTTTATCTGTATTTTTTTGTTTGTTTCTTTCTACTTTATCAACTAATTTTACAATTTCTGCTTCTTTTTTCAACAATTCATCTTTTTCTTCTTCAAGTTCTTCAACTTTTCCTAAAATTGATTTTTCTTCTCTATCAAGCATTATCTTTGTTGCTTTCCAGTCTGCACTCATTAATTTCATTTCATTTTCCTTTTCTTCTAATTCAAGTTTTTTCATAGCTAATTTTTCTTCAATTGCTTTTGACTTTTCTTCAAAATAGTGTAATTTTGATTCTTTGCTTTTGAAGTCTTTTTCTTTTTGATTTAACTTTTTTATTTTTATATCTGTTTCTTTTTTAATCTTTTCAAATTTATTTACTAGTTTAACTACTTCGTCTTCTTTTTCTTCTAATTCTTTTTTATCTTTTTCTAAGATTCTAACTCTTCCAAGAACAGCAGTTTCTTCCTTTTTTAGTTGATTTTTACTGAGATTTAAGCCCTCAATCATTAATTTAAGGTGATTTTCTTTTTTCTCTATTTCTATTCCTTTTTTCTCAAGGATAGGTGCTTTTTTCATAAGGTTTGTGATGTGTGCTTCTTTTTCTTTAAGTTTAATTTCTTTCTTTTTTAGCATTTCATTTTTTTGTTTGTACTCTTCTAGTTTTTTTACTTTTGCTACGACAGCGGTTTCTTCTTTATCTAACCATGCTTTATTATTTTTTAAATCCGCTTCTGCCTTTATTATTCCTTCTTCTTGCAATTTAAGATCAATTTCTTTTTTAGCAAGGTCATTTCTTATTGTTTTTAGCTTTTTCTCTTCATTCAATAGTCGGTTATACTTTCGCTTTATGTCTTTGTGTTTGACTGCATTTTGTTTTATTGAGTATTCTACCTCGTGTTGTTCTTTCATTAATTTTTCTAATATTTCTATTTTTTTAACAATTGCATTTTCTTCTTTAACTAATTGTGCTTTTGTTTTTGCAGTTTGATCTTTTTCTTGTATGAGTTTATTTTCCCATTCTTTTAACTGCTTGCCTTTTTCTTTTAAACTTTTATCTCTGTGTTTTTTATGTGTTTCTTTTTTAGATATTAATTCTGCCCTTTTATTTAGAACTTTTTCATGGTCTTGTAGGCTTCTAATTAGTTTGTTATGATTTTTTTTGTTTTTTAATGATTTTATTTTTGTACTTAAAAACTCTTTTTCTTCTCTTTCAAGTGTTTTTTTAATATCTTGTAAATGTTTCTCTTTTCTTTTTAATGTTTCTTCTTTATGGTTAAGAAATTCTTCTCTTTTATTGTGTTCTCTTGTTGATTTTATTTTTTGTCTTTTTTGAATTCTAATCTTTTTAGTTTTAAGTTTTTTGTGTTCTTTAACAATTCTTTTTTTATCTTTATATTTTTCTTTTTTTATTTTCTTAAGTTCTTTTTTATCATCTTTATGAATTTCTTCTTCTACTATTGGTTCAATGTCTAGGTCTTTGAAAACATCTTTACTTCTATTGAATAATCCAGAAAATAATCCTTTTTTTTCATCTTGCTTTGTAAGTCCTGCTGGAGGTGCAGGTGGTTCAGGTAGGTCTCTTGTCACAAATATCACCACACTCTTTTTTTATTAGTAATCTTTAATTTCTATACCTAATAATCTCTTATTAGTATATCTTATTAGTAGTATATAATTACCCCTATTTCTGTATTTATATCTATATGTATTTATATACTTTTGTTATTCTTTCAGAATGGTAAGTGGTTATTTTCAGTTAGTATATGGTGTGGTTCTTTTATTATATGCCATGTTGATGTGGTGGCAAGGTGGTTTATTAAGAAATTCTTCTAAATATCTTTGTGGGTCAGTTCTCATTTTTTCTAATTTTAATTCAACTTCTCTCTTAATTATTTTCTCTTGTACGTCATATCTCTTTACAAAATCATGATATGTTTTAAAGAATATATCTACAATTTTTGGTTTTGATTCCTCAAAAGCTTTTCGTTGTGTTTGATAAGCTTCTGTCAACATTTCTTTATATCTTATGGCTTGTGCATTTCTATATGTTTCTCCACCAATTAATAATGCTGCAATTGTTTTAAAATCATATTTTGTAAGTCTTCTAACGGCTTTTTTAATTCCTGTTTCATTATTTAATGCAGAAGTATAATCATTAAGATTTCTTTTTTCAATTGCTGCTATTCTGTCTCTGACAACATCACTAAGTTCTTTAGGTAAGGATAGGTCTAATGCAATTTCACAAAGAATGGGATCTTTTTTTCGCATATCATTAATTATTGTTGATTCTGTAATATCTACTCCTAATAATTTATAATATTGTTTTAAAGTAATTGTTTCATGTTCTGGGTCTGCCGCATCATTAATTATTCTTTCTTGTTCTTCAGCTGTAAAACTACTAAATGTGTGTAATTCTAAATATTGCTTAAGTTCCTCTGATGCTTTTTTTGCTTTTTCTTCTGGGCTTTCTTGCATATACAATGCAGGATTTGTTGGATCTACTTGTATTGGAATCATATCTCTCTTCAAAATGCCATCCTTTATATGTTTTTCTATTTGTTTTTACTCCAAAGTAACAACTATCTTAACCCAAACCTTTTTAAGTAACTCTAGAAACATACCTATATCATAAAACAGATGTGAGGTAACTCAAATGGAAGAAAAAAACCCAAAATGTGGCTCATGTAACAGAAGGATAGCAAATGAGGCTGGTTCAGTTAAATTTAAGTGTCCTGAGTGCTCAAAACACGAAATAATTCGTTGTAAAGACTGTAGGGTTAAGGCAGTTAAGTATACATGTCCTGCTTGTGGCTTTGAAGGCCCAAATTAAGATATTCATTTTATGTTAAGGAGGTTATAATATGGCAGATGTAATAATCACGTTTAAATTAATGCCAACTAGTCCTGAAGTGGATTTAGAAGGTGTTAAAAGTAAGGCAAAAGAAGCAATTGCTGCTTTTGGCGGTGAAGTTGGTAAAGAAAAAATTGAACCTGTTGCTTTTGGTTTAAATGCTTTAATCCTAGTTTTTGTTATGGATGAAAATAAGGGATCAACGGAAGAACTAGAAGCTCAAATAACTAATCTAGAAGGCGTTAACTCAGTAGAGTGCATAGACGTTAGAAGGGCAGTTGGATAAATGTTTGATTTTTAATTTATTATTTCTTTTTTGATTTAATATGGTGTTTATGTAATGGTATTTATTTGGAATTTTTTAAATATAATTTTTTCTAAAAAAACAAAAATTCGTGAGAAACATGTCCTTCGGACCTAGTTTAGTGGGGTGACATGCAGTGTAATACTCTTTAACACTGGCGAATGCTATTTTTCGCTAGGATTTTTTAACTTTCTTAGAACTTTTAACTTTAACAGAAACCTTCTTTCTCTGTCTTTCAATCTCTCTTTCAGACTCTACATGGCAAATGTAATCATAGAACTTAATTAATTGGAAAACAGTATTATTTTTCTCATTAAGTTTATAAAGTTGCATGTTACCATATTTTTTAGTTGAAATAATTACTTTTTCTTTCAGCATCTCACTCATCATTCTATAGAACGTGGCTCTTCCAATCCCTGCTTGTTCTGCAATGTCTGTTATTGAATAATCTAACTCTCTTCCAGTTATTAGCATATCTAATACTCTTATCTTTGGTGAATCTCCTAGGGTTTTTACAAATAATGTTTTTTCCATGTATTAATGTAAACAATACTAATATTTAAATGTTTTGTTTTGAAACAGTGCCGTATCATTATGGAACAATAAAAATCCCTCTGTCGTCGGAAATCTTCCGAAAAAAACTAGGCAAAATTTATTAACTTTAAAATTCACATACTTATATGGAAAAAATCAAACTCCAAAAGATTTTCATAAGAAAATTAAAAGACTTTTCTCCAGCCAAATGGGGTGCTTCACACACAGAAGAACGAAATCTGTTTAAAGGGCTCCCTAAACATTTGATTGGAAGAAAAGAAACAAAGGACGCACTTAAAGAGCTATACCAATTGGGGTATATTAGGAGATATAAAAAAACAAATGAAGTACACGTATCATTAAATCTTGAAAAAAAGAAAGAAATTGAAGAATTTTTATTCAATTAAACTTTCTTCATAATTCCCAACAACTCTTTCAATCCAACATCACTTTTTATTCCATATTTACTGAAATGTGTTCTAACAACTTTATACTTTTTCTTTTTCAGGGCATTAATTAAGTCTATAAACTTAAAATTATTTTTAATCTTATGTTTTTTTACAAGTTCATGCACGTCATAAAGTCCAACAACATCTACTTTACTTTCTGCTACTAACATTTCAAAAAACTTTACGTCTTCTTTATTTCCAGAACCAATAACTTTTTTATAATCTTCTTTTTTCATTTTACTAACTAGTTTCTTATCAAACAATTTTCCAGTCCATAATGGCCCTGCATATTCTTTTCCTTCTAAAGAATTAAATTTACTCACTTCAAATCCTAACTCTTTATCAAGTAAAAAGTATTTATGCAATTTTAATATTTCATCAACTTTTTTCTTTCCTTTTTCATTTCTAAAAAAGATTCTATAATAATGATCTTTTGCATAACAAAATACAGGGATCAAAGCTTTATCATGTTGTGCACCAATTAATTGAACTTTTCTAATTAAAATTCTTAATCCTAATTCGTGCATGAGATAATTTCTTAAAGGAACAGACCAATATTTTCTTGCACATGCTTTTGGATAAGTTCCTGCTAATGCACTTGTATCTGTTGCAGTTACTGCTAAAATGCCTTCTCTAGATATTCTTCTCGCAGAAAAATCAAGAAATGGATTAGGGGAACCAAATGGATCAACATCTATATAATCAAAACCACTACTTTCATGCAAAAAACTATTTGCTTCTTTGTTGTGGATATTAATTTTGCAATCTTTTTTACTAATATTATTTAATTTCAAGTTTTTCTCTAAAACTTTTTCAAAATCTTCTTTATAATCATTAAAATTAATTTCTTTAATTTTACCTTTTTTCAATTCTTTCAAAAATCTAATCCCTCTTATTCCAGAACCAGAAAGTGGCATTCCAATTTGTAAATCTTTCTTGCCATAAGCATTTAATATTAAAATACTGCAATCTCTATTGAATTTCATAACAGGATTATAAAATACTTCTAACTTTTTGGTAATTTTATTTTCCCAAGCCTTTAAATCTATTTTTACACTACTCTCTGTTATTACAACCATTTAATCATAAAAATCCTTTCTTATTTAAAAAACTTATTTAAAAAGGGATAACTTTATATATCTAAATATAACAGAATATATTAGAATTATATAATAAAGAACATAATTAAGATAATACTATAAGAAAATAAGGTGAGAAAATGGAAGAAGAAGAAATAAATCAAGAGGAAAAAACAAATATCTTTTCTGGTTTTGGTGAAGATAAAGAAGATAATAAAAATAAAAATATGAAGATTATTGTTTCTGTTGTAGGGGCAGTTGTTGTTCTTGCACTGTTTATTTATTTGATAAGTGGGTTAACGGGATCAAATACTGCAACTACCTTAGCAATTGCAGATTTAGAAGATACTGAAGAAGCACAGCTTGAAAATCAAGCAGTTTTAGAAGAAATTGGAATTATTACAGCAGATAATGATTTAGAAACAGAAACAGGCATTGAATCTTTGAATGATCTAGATGATGGTTTTGAAACAGATGAATTTGAAACAACAATTACAACAACAACTGTTAGCAATTATTTACAAGCAGTTGATAAAGTTCTTGAGTTAAGGCAAGCTACAGAATCAAGAAACACAATTGAGATTGCAGAATTAGTTACTGACATGAATCTTTATTTAGAGGACTTAGAAGAAACAAGAACATTGTTATTGCCTTGGCAAAGATTAATTTCTTGTGCTTATACTGGTTGTGATGACACAGTATTTGTTGCAATGATTGATGCTTTTGCTACAGAAGACTTAAATAACAAAGATCATATGACTGTTCACTCAGTAATTGAAACTTACAATTATTGGGATGGCAAAAATACTGTCTTGTTCTCTGGATCTTTAACAACCACAAACAAGTTAGTATTGGACAACTATAATTCAGAAGTAATCTCTAAATGGAATGAAATGATTAGATGCAATGGAGATTGTGGAGAATTTAATGATATGTTGTTTGATTTAGTTGGTTTAATTATTAACTAATTTTTCTTTTTCTTGTTTTATTTGTTTTATAACAATATTATTTAGAATCTAACAATAATTCTTACGCAGACGGTCTTTTATGAAAAGGTTATGGGTTTTGAGTTCTGGGTAATGAGTTGGGCATGGGTAAATCAGTAATGGGATTTGGTTCTGAGTTAATTAGTATTGAGAAAATTCAACAATACTCAGAACTCGTTACCTATAACTAACTCACAACTCAAGACCCACTACTCAAAACTATTTTTTCAATATCCCTATTAATTCACAAGTTTTACAGATATCTTTTCTAGCAGGTTCACTACAAATCTTACAATAAGTAAGTTTTTCTTTTTTTGCTCCCTTAACCATTTTTGGTAATTCTGCTAAAAAACTTTTAATCATATTTAATTTTAAATCTTTGTATTCCTTTTCTAGTTTTGTAATTTGGTTTCTAATTTTTCTTCTTGTTGCATTTAATGAACAAGGGCATGGTTCAGACACTACAGAAAAACCCATTAATTTAGAATATTTTCTAACTTCATCATTTGTACAAAAATATAATGGTTTAATTCTTTGAACAAATTTCTTATCTTTAATAATTCCTGTTTTTGGTGCTTGTCCTAAACTAAGTTTCGGACTACCTTTTATCATATTCATAACTAATGTTTCAACTTGATCATCTAAATTATGACCTGTTGCAATCACATTTCCTTTTAATCTTCTTGCCTCTTTGTTTAATAGCCATCTTTTAATAACTCCGCAGATTGCGCAATTATGTATCTTGATTTTTGCTTGGATCCCAGATCGAATATAACAAATTGAACATCCGAATATGTCTCTCATACTAGCAATGTGTAATTTTACTTTTAGTTTTTTACACATCTCTTTTATGCACTTCAAACTCTTATCTGACCATTTTCCAATGTAAAGATCAATATTTAATCCTTCTACTTTGTAACCTAGCTTATGCATCAAATAGAGTGTTACTGTGCTATCTTTCCCACCTGAGCAAGCTACAATGACTTTGTCTTTTTTATTAGCTAATTTGTATTTCTTTATGGTTTTAGCTACTTTTGCCTCAAATTTTCTAATAAATGCTTTATCTTCCTTATTCATACTTAGAAAAAGAAGCCTTTTCTTTTTAAATTTATCTCATATCTCCAATTTATATAAAATATAAGGTAAATTTTTAAATACACCCTATTTGATGGTTTTGATTAGGTGTTAAGAAATGAATGAAGAAGAATTTGATCCATCAGAAGAAGAAAGAAATGTATACAATGATAAGTCTAGGAGTAGTTTTGTCGAAAATGATGAGATTTCACCAGAAGAAGAAGCTTTCATGAGAGGTTATGACGAAGCAGATGAAGATAATGCTGAAGAAGAAGTAAACTCTGATGATGATGATGGTTTCTAACTGAAAAACTATTTATACTCTTAAATTTCTCTTTATAATTATGAAACTTCCAAACACAGGATTACTAGGATTAAACACACAATTAATTTCTGATATTTTAGCTAGAGATCTTACTTTTGTAGCAGTTACAAAGAACCAGCCCGTGCAAACCATAAAAGAATTGATTAATTTAGGTGTAAAACATATTGGTGAGAATAAAGTACAGGAATTTGAAGAGAAATATGAAAAAGTAAAGGAATTTCTTGCAAAAAGTAATATTAAAGATGTGAAGTTTCATTTCATTGGTCATTTACAATCAAATAAAGCAGCTAAAGTAGTGGGGATGTTTGATGTGATTCATTCAATTGACTCTGAAAAGATTGCAGAGCGGGTTAATACTACTGCTTTTGAGATTAATAAGAAAATGGATGTCATGATACAAGTAAATATTGGCAGAGAAAAACAAAAGTATGGGATTATGCCAGATAAAGTAGAGGAGTTTTATAATAAAATTAAACATTTTGAAAAAGAAAACATAAACATAATTGGGCTAATGTGTATTGCTCCAGATGTAGGAGAAGATTCTAGAAAATATTTCAAACAAATGAAAGAATTAAAAGAAAAACTCAACCTTCCTGAATTATCAATGGGCATGACCAATGATTATTGGATAGCAATTGAAGAAGGCTCTACTATGGTAAGACTAGGAAGAGTTTTGTATAAAAAGATTGATTCTTGTTGCGGATGATTTTTCTATTCAGATTAAATTTTACGAATTAACCCTTTATCTGCATCAACTTCAACAAAATCTCCTGTTTTTAACATCATTGTTGCATTGCTTGTACCTACAACACATGGTATTCCTAATTCTCTAGCAATAACTGCTGCATGTGAACAGATTCCGCCTTCATTTGTTACAATTGCAACTGCTTTCTTAGCTAAACTAACCATTATTGGTGAGGTCATTGTTGTAACAAGAATTTCTCCTTGTTGAAATTCTTTTGAATCCTCAACGAATTTAGCTAGATCATCTACTATGACAATTCTTACTCTCCCTTTTGCTATTCCTTTATTTGCGATTGTACCTTTTAATTCCTTTTTCGCCTCCTCTAAACTGTAAAGGTTTTTGAAATATTCCCTTGCTTCTTGACCATACAAATAAATTAATTTTCCCTCTTTGTAATGAAGTATGGAATAATCTTTTCTTTCCTCAATTTCAGTTTCACTTAATCTTTTACCTTCTTCAAAAAAAGTTATAACATCAGTAAAGTTGTATGAAGCCATAAAAGTTTCAAAATCTATTCCTACTTTTTTAGCAATATCTTTTAGGAAATCTAAACACAAAGTTTCAGCTCCAGACCAACAATGTTTTAACTCAAATCTTTTTATTGCTAACTCTTGTAATGTTTCAGAGTAATGTTTTAGATCTTTTTCATTTTTTAATTCAGCATAAATCTTTTCTTGTTTTTCTTTTATTTCTTGTTTGAATTCTTTTAGTTTTTTGATTTCTTCTTCTATTTCATCAATATTCTCTTTTAGTAACTTCTCTCTTAAGTGTAAAACTATCTCTTTGTAAGACCATGTATTTGCATAGTTTGCAGGATAGTTAAGGGCATGTTTTAGAAGATGCTCATCACTAATTTTTTCTTTTTCTTTTAATAATCTGTGCCATTCTATTAATTCTTGTTGTGTTTTATCTAATTTCACAGATGTTAACAGTACACTCAGATATTTGACAATATCTTTATCATTATAATGCCTAGATAATATTTTTCTAATCTTTTCTTCCATAACATTTGTTGCACTAGGATCAGAAGCTCTGAACATTTTTTGTCCAAATATCATTTGTCTTTTATACATTTTTACTGCTTCTATGATCTGTTTTTTTGAAACTGATTTTAAATCTACCATTTGCAACATTTTACAAAAGTGTTTAAACTCAGTAATTGTTTTACTAATTCTTTCAAATATCTTTTTGACTTCTTCTTTATCAAGAAGTCTTTTTCCATTTATGTTTCCTTTTTCAATACTTTCTTCTGAAAAATAGATGTAGGAAAATCCTTTATTGTGCTCTCTAACTACATCATTTATCTCTTCAGTTATTGTAAACTCTTCATTGTCCTCTGCAAAATTTAGGAGCATACCTTCTGCAAACATTGCAGACTGCTTTTGTCCCCACATAAATCTATATGAATTATTTTCTTTCATTTTATTTCCTCCGTGTTTATTAATTTTTCAACAATAATGTTTAAGCTGTTTTTTGAGCCACGTATTTTATTGTTTCTTCTACTTTTGTTTTCAAATCTCTTGCCATCTCTATATATCTCTCATAAGATAATCCAAATGTGTTTTCAATACCTAAATTATTAAATTCAGGTCTGAAATCATGACCCTTGTAAAATTCTTTAGCTTTATCTTCGTTTGATTTAGCTAATCCATAAAAGAACATTATTTTTTCATTTGGTTCTGTCTGTTGTCCACCATGTTTTATTTTTGTTTTTACTCCAAGTTCTTTTACTGCTCTTTCTCTGAATTCATGTTCTTCTTTTGTAAATATTTTTCTTGCTCTGCTTTCATATTTCCTTACCTTTTTGTAGATTGAACCTTTTTCTTGATACTGAATTGTAGTGTTTTCTTTATCTGATAATAATTCTTGAACTTCAGCTGCTTCTTTTTCATTATAACTTTGTAATTCAGTGTTTCTTGCTAATGATCTTTCTAAAACCATATATTGAAGTTCTATTGGCGGTATTTTTCCATCCATTACTTTTCTATTTGTTCCAGATGATATTGCTAAAATTTTATCTTCAAGATTTAATCTTTGGATTTCATCAGTTGCAATTGCCTCTGCTAAAGGTGATCTTCCTGAATTACCTGTACACGCATAATCTATTACAACTTGATTTTCAGATAAATCTCTGTATCTTATCTGCTCTTTTTTCTCTCTTTTTTCTTGCATATTATTTTCTAACATTTTTATTCCTTTTAGTTATTATTTACTCGTAAGTAGTTAACAACAAAGGAACTATAAGAATGTTTGTGGTATACTATTATACCATTAATTAGAAATCTTTATATATTAATTAATTATTAATCTAACTATGGATCTTTCAGAGCTAAAAGAATTGAATTTAACACCAGGGCAAATTAAGGTATATCAAGCTATTTTGGAGTTTGGAATTGTTGGTATACATAAGATCCAAGAAAAAACTGGTATAGAAAGAAGGGCAATATACGATATTTTAAACAAACTTATTGAGAAGGGATTTGTTACTTATGTTGATGGGGGAAAAGCAAGGAAATACCAATGTACACATCCTAGTAATCTTAGGGGAGCAATTGAACAAAAACAAGATATACTTGAAACATTACATAACAAATTACCTCAAATTACGGATTTGTTTAATTTTTCAAAACCAGAAATTGGTGCGGAAGTGTATAGGGGCAATGATGCTGTAAAGGCGCTTTTTGATGAAGCTTTAGAGTATCCTGCTACTTATTGGATTGGTGGAAATAGTGGTGTTGAAACCTGTAATAAAGAAATGCATTTATGGTTCAAAAGATGGACAAAAAAAAGAATAGAGAAAAAGAAATTCATGTATGATTTAGTAGATTATGGGACTAATTTGGAAGATTTTAAACCAAAGGATATTGCAAAACATAAAAAAGACTTTTATAAATATTATCAGCTTCCAAAAAATTTACAATCACCAATGGTTATGATCATGTTCGGCAATAAAGTTGTTCAGGTTTTGTGGAATCAACAACCTTTTGCTTTTGTTCTCGATTCAAAAGAATTAAATGAAAGTTTTATGAAATATTTTCATTATTTCTGGAAAGACCCCTGGTAATATTCCCTTCACTACCTAAATCTATATAAACAATAAACTTCTCCATTTTCAAAACAATAAATAGGTGAAATTATGCTAACAAATCTAAAGAATTTTGATCCAGAAGTTGCACAGGCAGTTAAGAATGAGTTAAGGCGGGAAAGAGAAGGTGCAGAGTTAATTGCGTCTGAAAATTTTGTTTCCAGAGCAGTCTTAGAGACAATGGGAACAGTTCTTACAAATAAATATAGTGAAGGTTATCCTAATAAAAGATATTATGGTGGAAATGAGTTTGTTGATATTACAGAGCAATTAGCAATTGATAGGGCTAAACAATTATTTGGGGCAGAGCATGTTAATGTACAACCGCATGCAGGTTCACAAGCAAACATGGCTGCTTACATGGCAATTCTAAAGCCAGGTGATAAAATCTTGGGAATGGATTTAGCACATGGTGGTCATCTCACTCATGGTTGTAAAGTAAATTTCTCAGGAAAATTGTATAATTTCTCTGCTTATGGTGTTAATGAAGATAACCAAATGTTAGATATGGAAAAAGTTAGAGAAGTAGCTTTGCAGGAAAAACCAAAAATGCTTTTAGCAGGGTTTAGTGCTTATCCAAGAGAAATTAATTTTCCAGAGTTTAGAAAAATTGCAGATGAAGTTTCTAGTATTACAGGCGAAGGTTGTTATTTGATGGCAGATGTTGCTCATATTGCTGGCTTGATAGCTGCAAAGATTCATTCTGATCCTATTCCTTGTTGCGACATTGTAACAACAACTACTCATAAAACATTAAGGGGTCCAAGGGGAGCAATTATAATGTGTAAAACTGATGATAGACTTAAACACATTTATGATCCTGAGGGAAAGAAAAATTTAGCAAGGAAAATTGATAGTGCGGTTTTCCCAGGGATGCAAGGTGGTCCTTTAGATCATATGATTGCTGCAAAAGCAGTTGCGTTTAAGGAAGCATTACAACCAAGTTTTGTTGAGTATCAAAAACAGATTGTAAAAAATGCAGCTGTGTTAGCAGAAACTTTGATGGAGAATGATGTTGATTTAGTTTCAGGAGGCACAGACAATCATTTAATTTTAATTGATCTTACTAAAACAGGATTAGGTGGGAAAGAAGTAGAATCTGCTTTAGACAAAGCACATCTTTTCACAAACAAAAACATGATTCCATTTGATAAAAGAAGTCCATTTGATCCTTCTGGAATTAGAATTGGAACTCCAGCATTAACAACTCGTGGATTTAAAGAAGATGAAATGGTTGTAATTGGTGAATCAATTGCAAAAGTAATCAGATGTATTTCTGATCCAAGTGCAATCGAAGAAGTCAAACAAGATATACTTAGTTTATGTAAAGATTTTCCATTGTATCCAGATATGGAGTATTAAGTTTTATGTTTTTACTTTTTCTTGTTTTAACCCTTATACATTGTTAAATACTTTTTCCAATACTTAATGTGGTAAAATTTTAGAGTTGTATTTGATTTCCAATTAATATCGAGCAAAGCGAGTTAATAAATACGTAGCATAGGGTTAATTCCTAATTCAAATAAAAAATTGAAAAATTAAGTATTGCAGCAAAAGTAACCCAAAGAATATATGGTATAAGTAAATAAGCTGAAGTTTTTGATTTCTTATGGGAAAATATTATTGTTAGAAGTATAAATATCCAGAGTATAATGATTTCAATAAATGCCAATAGAGGATTTTTTAAACCAAAAAATAGAATTGACCACAACGAATTCAAAACTAATTGAATTGAAAAGAAACTGATTGCTAATCTTGAACTTTTATTATAACTATTCCAGATTAAATACAAAGAAATCCCCATTAAAAGATAGAGTGTTATCCAAACTGGTCCAAATAGCCAACTGGGTGGGTTGAAAAATGGTTTATTTAATGTTAAGAACCATGTTGAAACTGAAGAAACTGTGAAAAATGACCCTATTATGCCGGCTAGTTGACAAATTACAATTGATAATATTAATTTAAAGTAATTTATTTTAACCATTTTTCACCTATTATTCTTAGTAGTAATGAAGATATTGAACATATAAATATTCCCCATAAAACATCTACAACTAGCATTTTTAATGTAAAATTAGCTAAAGTTGCATAGTTTGTAAAATCATAAACACCATACAAAATAAAACCAAAAAAAGCCCCATAAATTATACTTTGCTTTTTATTTTTTGATACCTGATTGACAAACAAAACAATACCTAAAGGAATTAATGCCCATGCTAATAGTGCTGACCAGATTGGAACAATTTCTGGTCTAACAAAGCCACTCAATTCTTCATTATAAAATGATTTAGCAATAACTAATATCCATGTGAAATCTATTGCTAATACAATCAACAAAGTTACAAAGTATTGTTTTATTTTTTTGGTATCCATGGTATCAAAATGCTTGTTTTTTTCTTATACTCTTGGTAATTTTTTTGTTTTCCCCATTTTTTATCTGCATATTTTTCTAACATTGGCAGGCCAGTAACAAAGAGAAGTAAAATGATAATAAATAATGGACTCACGAGACCAATTATTTTTTGAAAAGAGGTTAATGAAGTAAAAACGAAAATATAAACACCTATCCAACAAAGAATTTCACCAAAATAATTTGGGTGTCTTGAATATTTCCAGATGCCTTCTTGAATAAATTTGTCTTTATTTTTCTTATCTTGCTTAAACCTATACTTTTGGAGGTCTGCTATTGATTCAATAACTAAACCTATTGCCCAAATAAAAAATCCAAGCCAAATGATTTTATTTATATTTGAATTTATGAAAAATAATGCTGGAATTAAAATAACCCAAACAGCTAAACCCTGAAGAGTCCAGAACTTTAGGAATCTAAAGAATGATTCACGCATTCCATCAAAACGTTTATCTTTTTTCATCTTTCTTATTCTAATAAAAAGGAATATTCCTAAACGTAATCCCCAAGCAAGAATCATTAAAGTTAAAATTAATTTTGTGATAGTTAATTGTTTCAATAGTAAAGCTAAAATAATTAGGATAATAAAAGTTAAGGCATAACTCAAATCAGTTAATTTATCGGTTTTATATTTAAATGCAGGAATAAACATTAGAATATTGATTCCTAAAGCAATTAATAGATAATGGAATATGTTTAACATGTTATTTTATATAATGTTAAACTTTATATATTTATTCTTATTTATCAAGCTGATGGTTAGAATTAATTTGATTAATCCAAAAAAATTAGCAGATCAGCATCTTATTGCTGAATATAATGAGATTCTTATGCTTCTTGGTTACGTTCGTAAATATCCTATTGAAAAAGACATACCCGAGGAATATTGTTTAGGTAGGGGCCATATTAAGTTTTTTAAGAATAAGCTTTTGTATTTGAAGAAAAGACATGAATTATTGAAAAAAGAAATGAGTAAAAGAAATTTTATATCTAACAAAAATATAAATTTAGGTGAATTCAATAAGAAACTAAGAAATGATTGGAAACCAAACAATAAAGATTTTATTATTATTAAAGAAAGGATTCGTGAAAAGATTTGTTTAAAGCCCAATTATTATAGATATTATAGTAAGAAAAGAAGTAAAGTTTTTTTCCTAAATTTATTGGTATAATGGACAAAAATCATAAGGTTTAAATGATATCAAAGATTAATGGTGATATTATGAAGACAATAACTGCATTCGAGAGGGATGATTTTAGAAAGTGGTTAGTGAGGAATCATGATAAAGAAGATAAGGTTTCTGTTATAGTTTACAAAAAGCATACTGGAAAACCTTCTGCTTCTCATAAAGAATTGATGGAAGAAGCAATTTGTTTTGGTTGGATAGATACAACTATCAAGAAATTAGATGAAGATAGGTATATCAGGACTTTTACAAAGAGGAATAAGAATAGTAAATGGAGTAATAATACCATTGGTTATGCAAAAGACTTAATAAAAGAAAAAAAGATGATGCCTCGAGGTTTAAAATATTATAAAGAAGGTTTAAAAAAACCAACACATGATCACGGGATACCAAAAAATCCAACTATGCCTTTAGAGTTGAAAACAGCTCTGAATAAAAATAAAAAAGCAAAAGATAATTTTGAAAAGTACTCTGCTTCTCTCAAAAAGATGTTTTATAGATGGATCTTACGTGGGAAACGTGAAGAAACCAGAGCTAAGAGGATTAAGTTAACAGTTGAGAAAGCAAAAGTTGGCAATAAAGATGTTTTTGGAAAATAGCAAAGAAATAAAAAGCCAATTAGATTAAACAATTACTTCTTTTCCTTTATTATCACTAGGTATCTCTCCAAATTTACAATGTTTACAGGTGGCATCTAGTGCAATCCACCCATAATTGTTTTTCTTGTCTGTATAATATTTCTTAGGTGCATCTTCTAGGTAAACCCAAATAAAAACATGTCCTGGCACAAAAGCAAATTTAGTTGGCAAACCAATTGCACTTTCTAAATTAGCTAATAAAATAGCCATTCCATCACAGTCACTTCCTCCAGTAATTAAAACTTCTTCAGCTGTTTCAACATATTCGTCTCGTACAGGATCAGAAACATATTTGATATTGTCTCTAACAAAATAATAAATTGCTTTTGCTTGGCACAGTTTTCCTCTGCCAGTTAAACTATCACAACTTTCAGTTGCAATTTTAACTGCAATTTGTTTTACAAGTGAATTACTTGGATTTAATAATTTATAATAATCCTGCTTAGAACCAATCACAATAGAATTATTCACTTCTTTAAATTCTGTAACGACATCTGCTAATGTTGGAATGTTTTTAGGCATTGGATCAAACTTAATAGAATAAATAGGTACAATAAACATTACCATCAAAAGCACTAAAAACAAACTCAACAATACTTTACTTATAGTGGACTTAGGTTTATGATCTTCATGTTCTTCTAATGCTTCTTTTAGTATTTCTTCGTGTGACATATTAAGGTATTTTTCTTTTAGATTTATAAAATATACTGAAAAGATTTATATATGAATTAAACTACAAAAGTAATATGAAAGAAATCCTTAAATTAGTACTCTCAATTATTATTTGTCAGTTTGCAGGCATAATTGGCTCTATATTTACTTCTAAATCTGTTTCAACATGGTATGTAACGTTAATAAAACCATCATTTAATCCGCCTTCATGGCTTTTTGGTCCTGTTTGGATTACTTTATATGCCTTGATGGGGATTTCTTTATATTTGGTAATTAGAGATGGTTTTGTAGGTAAAGAATATTTGTTATTGGTGTTTGGTATCCAATTAGTGTTAAACATGTTATGGTCATTATCTTTTTTTGGATTACAAAATCCTCTATTGGGTTTCATAAACATTATTTTATTATGGGTTATGATAATTGTAACAATGGTTTTATTTTATGGTGTTTCAAAGCCAGCCTCATTATTAATGATACCTTATTTGCTATGGGTTAGTTTCGCAACTGTGTTGAATTATTTTTTGATGAGATTGAACTAAAATAAGAAAAAACAAAAAAAGTTTTCTATTTATTGCTGTTTCAATTCCTCATATCTTTCCATTACTCTTTCGTAAAAGTCAGTTGGGAATGCTCTACCATCTTTTGCTGGGCACTTGTTGTTCACTAAGTTTTGTGGGTCATCTATTCCTCGTTGTCTGTTAGGTGATTTTTCCCAAATTTCTTTTAGTGGAACATCTTGGACGTTTGCATAAACAGTTTCTTCATCAAACCTTCCTGGACACATTTGTACGAGACCGTTTGCTCTAATATACAATCCTACCGATGCTTGGTTGCAAGGTGCAGCTCCAACATAAGATGCAATACCTTCTGTTCTTATTTGTTCATCTGTTTGTATTCCCATCTCAACGTTGTATGTATAGATCTTTGCATAAAGCTCTACAAGTTTGTCATGCCATTCTTTTTCAATTAATTTTTGTTTTTCTACTTGTCCACAACCTTTTCCACTAACCATTGATGGTGTCATAACTACTTGTGTTCCTCTTTCTATGAAAAACTTGTAAATTTCAAAGGATTCATCAATGTTTTCAGGCATAATTGGTGCGTTAATCATACAAACTCTTTCTGTTATACCATTTTGATAAAATTCTGAAGCAAATAAATTTTCAATTGCTGTTTCTCTTATTGCTGAGTAATTTTGTACTCCTTTTATTCCTTCTTCATCTGTTGTTGTTACTATTTCATCTTGTTTTTTATCATCAAAAGATTGAAATGAAAAAATCAAAGAGACATTACTATAACTAGCAATCTTATCAACTAATTCTTTTGCAGTCATTCCATGATGTTTTTGTGCAAGTTCATCACTTCCAAAAACAGCTCCTTTAGTAAAAATACCAATGTCTATTCCTCTTTCTGCATAAGCTTCAATAATTTCAAACAACTGTGTGTTAATTGTTAATTCTCCTGGTCCTAAAAATTTTACACACTCAAAATCATGACCTTCTTCTTCTGCAATTTCAATTGCTTGATCAATTATGCTCATTGTATCTTCAAGTGTCATCATTTTGTTTGTTTTTGTACTTCCATCTACTTCTGCTTTTTCTTGAGCATATACTTCGTTTTGTTCATTAAAACAAAAAGAACATTTATGTGGACATAAATCCTTTCTATATCTAGAAGCAACGTTTTCTTCACTTTCTTCTTTGTTATGTTCTTCTACTATTGTGTCTGGAATATGTTCAATATCTAACATGTACAACCCAGGGGTTGCATTTTCAACATACCATCCTTGAACAGAATTTTTCCATCCTTCTGCTACTTTATCTTTAAATACAACTGGCAACTTTTTCTCTAATTTTTCTTTTGACATTTTTTCAACCCCCGTTTTTTGATTAACTCTTTGTTTATGTTACTACTTCTTAGGGGTCTACATTATATCAACCTTTCTATTGGTTTTTGAGCATAAATGATAAAATTTAAATATATTAGATAATTAATGCTCAAATATGGTTGAAATAACTAAAATTAAGCTAGATAAGACAGATAGGAAAATATTAGCAGAACTAGATAAGAATTGTAGAATTCCAAGCACAAGATTAGCTAAAATTGTAATGAAGTCAAGGCAAGCTGTTGAATATAGAATTAATCAACTAGTAAAAAAAGGAATAATCACAAGTTTTAATGCTGCTTTTAATCCACACAAAATTGGATATAAACTATACAAGATTTACCTTAAATTAAGAAATATTCCTCAAGAAAAGAAAAAATTATTTACTTTTCTCAAATCTTCTGGTCTTGTTTATTGGATGGGCGAGTTTTCAGGAAGCTGGGATTTAATATTTGGTGTTTTTTGTAAGAATGATCATGGTTTTTATGAAATGAAAAATGAATTACTCTCAAAATTTAGCAAAATAATTGTAGAAGAAGCAGGAGATATCTTAGTAGATGTAAAACAATACAGTAAAATGTATTTTACTAATGAAATTGTTTCTCCTGTAATGTTTGCTGGTGAAATTGTAAATAATGAATTAGATGAACTTGATTTTTCAATTTTAGGTAACATAGTAAATGATGCCAGAATTCCAATAAACGAACTTGCTAAAAAAGTTAATACAACTCCAACAATTGTAAGGGGAAAATTAAAAAGATTAGAACAAAAAGGAATTATCATACAATATAGGATTGGAATCAATCTAAATAAATTAGGATTAGAATTATATAAAGCGATTATTAAATTAGATCGTTACACAAAAGAAGATGAATTAAAATTATTAGAATATATTTCAAGACTTCCAAATGTTCATTATTTTATACGAAATATCTGGCAACTTGAACCTGAATTAGTGGTCGGTAGTTATCAAGAATATTATGAAATTATTGAGAATCTTAAGAAAGAATTCCCTTATGTCATTAGAACAATTGATTCTGTTTTGATGATTACAGATGAGTGGACTCCTGGTTTTAAAAATATGTTAGAGCTAGATAATAATAAGAAAATTAAAACTTGAAAAATCCAGCCATGGCGCTGGTGAGGCAGGGGTTGCTCCCTTCGGGATGCCGAACAGGACAAGTTGCTTGCAACTTGGCCGTCAGCTGCCATGGTTGGCTGGATTTTTCTAAAATTTTATAAATTCAAGCCCCTTTTTCCACAAACAATGAAAACAATATTCCTTGAAGCAAGACATAATAAGAATTTCACTCTTCCAGCTAATGTTATTACCAAACTAAAAAAATACAAAACATTGGCATTATTTACAACAGTTCAATTCTTAGATTCAATTCCAAAAATAAAAAAGCAATTAGAAAAAGCTAATATCAAAGTTCAGCTTATTCAAACTAAACATTGCCAGTATAAGGCTCAGCTTTTGGGTTGTTCAATTCTTGAATCAAAAATAAAAGCAGGTGTAGATGTTTTCTTATATCTCGGAGATGGTTTATTTCATCCTATAGCATTAAAAATTAGTAATAATAAATCTGTTTTAGCATTTAATCCATTTACAAAGAAAGTTTCAGAGATAACAGACCAACAAACAAAGAAAATGCAGCAGCAACAAAAGGCAGCTTTAGTTAAATTCCATACTAGCAAGGAAATTGGTGTATTAATAACTACTAAGTCTGGCCAGCACAATATGAAGGCTGCAAAAAAGCTTGAAAAGAAATTTCCAAATAAAAAATATTATTTTTTTATCTTCGATACATTAGATTTTACTCAATTAGAAAATTTCCCTTTCATAGATTGTTATGTAAACACAGCTTGTCCTAGGATAAGCTATGATGATCAAGAAAAATCACCTAAAAAGATAATTGATATTTCTTTATTACAATAATCTTTATATACTATGTACTACTTATTTTTGGTAATGGTTATTCATAATTTAGATTTACTTCTTGTTGGTCATCTCTGTTTAGATGAATCAAAAAAAGAAGATACAACAGAATATTCTCCTGGCGGTGTTGTTTATTATTCTCCTTCTGCAGCATTATTATCAGGTATTTCTGTAGGTATGGTTACAAAGTTTAACGGTCGCATTAAAATCTTAACTTCTTATGCTAGAGAAATTGCAAAACAAGGTTGTAGATTATTTGGAAATTCTTCAGGCACAACTGCAATATTTACTAATGATTATGTTGATAAGAAAGATCTTGATCAAAGAGTTACTTCTTTGTTAGAGCCCGGCAATCATTTTTCTATTTTAGATCTTCCCAAATCAATTATTCCTAGGATTTATCATTTGGGGAGTTTAGTTAGGGATGATATTCCTTTTGAAATGGTTGAAGAAATTAAAAAAAAAGCTCACCGTTTTGATTCATTAGTTGCAATTGACATACAAGGCTTTTTAAGAACAGCAAATGGTGATGGTGAATTAAGTTACAAACCAATTCCTAATCCCTCAACTTTTTTTCAAGGTGTTGATTATCTTAAAGTTGATAAAAAGGAAGCGGAATTTTTGGTTAATGAGGGTAAGCCATTTTATTCTTTTTCAGATTTAGTTAGTGCAACAAAACAACTTGCAGAATTAGGTCCTAAAGAAGTTATTTTAACACATAAGGGTGGTGTAATTTCATATTATTCTTTCAAGAATCATCATTATTATGCAAGATTTTTCCCAGCTAAGGCCATTGGAAGAACCGGCAGAGGTGATACTTGTTTTTCTGCTTATTTATCTCAACGTTTAAAAGGTATAATGCCGCAAGAAGCTCTTCATTATGCTGCTGCTTTAACCATCGCTAAAATGCATCATACTGGCCCTGTAACTCAAGAAGACCGTACTAACATTCAAAAATATTTTAAATGGGTTAAATTGTAATACACAATATCTTGTATGTGTCTCTTTCTTTACACCCAATAACCCTTATGTTCACCACCCAACAGGGGTAAAAGAACCGAAAGATTTATAAACAATTACTTAACTAACATACTATATCCTGTGTTTTCGTAGTAAATACATATTATAGTGATGTTGGGGTAAAAATGTCAGAAAATAGCGATACAAACAGAAAAAGAACATATTCTGTATCTAAGTGGGATCCTTTACATTATAGATTATTCCATAAACAAATTGAGGCTGTTAAAGCTAATCCTAAATTCCAATCATTTGTTGATAAATTAGAAACTATAACTGAAAAATGGCATTCTAGGCAATCACAAGATCCAGTTTCAATTGATTCTTTTAATCCTAGAAAATCTGTACTGCCTTATGTTGCAGCAGCTACTTTCTTAGCAGCTATTGGAATTGATTATGTAACACATGATTCTGATTCTAATCTTAATCCAGATTTGAAAAATAACACAACTATTAGTCAATTAGCTGATACAAATATTGAATTAAGACCAACGCACGATATTGCTCAAGTAATTCAAGAACCTCAAATACCACAAACACCACAAACACCTATTCCTAATCATTCTTCATTTGTTTTATTGGGGCCTACTAACAATAAAAGTGAAAAAACTTCTGATCAAGAAGGAACTGTTAACATTCCTAATCTTACTTTTTTAAATTTTAATAACCCAGATTTTGCAAATCTATCTAGTGGATTCCAAAGTATTATTTTAGCTTACGACAGAGCAAATATTGACAAAGCATTATCAGATTTTAAAGAACAAAATGGTATATTTGGAGAATTAGTTGATGGTCTTTTATTATATACTCCTGATGCAGCACATAAAGAATTAAGAAATGCAGGTGTTGATGGAAGAGCTGCTTACACTTACAAACAAATGAAACCAGATATTGTTGCAATTGTACATTCTATTCCAGGTCTTAAAAAATACATCAAAGATGATTTTCCTGCTATTATTGGTATTGAATCAGATTTTAGAGCAGATCTTGGACCAAACTCTGCAGGTGCTTGTGGTTTATCACAGGTAACTAATGATGGGGGTTATTATGAGTTTTATCATCCTTTAATTTCTCATAGCAAAGAAGCTAGAGAATTTAGAGCTGAAAATCCAAGACTTGTTGCAGGTATGGATTATTTATTTAAAGATATGTTAAAACATGATGAAACAAGAAATCTTTTAGCTTTCTATTCAGAAATTGTTCATACTCTTGATAATGATCTCAAAGATTTACTTAAAGATGCAAAAAAATTAAGAAAAGAAAGAAAACATTCAGATGCAGATCAATTAGATGCAGAAGCAACTGAAAAAAAGGGTTTAAAAAGAAAAGCAGTAGCTTTAAGAAATTTTGTAAACATGCAATTTAAGTTTGTTCACAAAAATTTTAGTAATAGAGATTATGAAAAAAGAAAAACAAAGTTATCCTCAGAAAAATTTAACCTTGACAAAACTATGGGTGAACTAATTGGGGCTTTTCCAGAACTTGCAGAATCAACAGGTGTTGAATATAGTAACAGCAAAGAGTTGTTAAAACATTTAGACATATTACCTCGGTTAAAACAAACTTGGAAACAAGCAAGATTTCATCCTGTTTTAAATGTTTATATGGGTGCATTTGCTTATGCTTTAGATGACTTCCGTGTTAATAATCATTCTTATGTTAAGAAACATGTTAATGATCATGAAGTAAGGCAAGGTCTTGTTCAACGAGCTTATAATGCAGGTTGGTATAGGATTAAAAGAAAGTCTCTAGATAAAGGAAAACTTCCAACAATTGCCGATAGGTATGTAAAAAAGCATGATAAAAGAAATAAAATCTTTCAAGAAGGTCATAGAACTTTATATGGTCAAGGGCAAGGTATTTATGCGGCTAATATAACGGCTTTTGAAGGTCAATTAGATAGAGTAGCAACATTAAATCCAAATAAAAGATTTCATGCAACAACATTGAATAAACTAACAACAGAACATAATACCGGACAAAGGAATTATAAATAAGAATCTAAAAAAGAAATTAATTTAATAGTTCAATCATTGCTTTTTTTTGCTCAGCTAATTCTTCACTAAATAAACTATAACTTAGCCATTCTTGATAATCTTGAGAATACAAATAAAGGTCTTCATCAGTTATTACTTCATAAATAATAGATGGAACTTTTCCAAAATTATCTTTGTTAATCAAATAAATTCCTTGTCCATCATTAATTCTTCCCATATACAAACCATTTTGTGGTTCAATCATTGGTGCCATATCTAATTCATCCATGTCTGCAACAGATTTAATTTTATTTTTAGTAAAAGCAATTATACAATGGCCTTGATATACGTTATTAACAAAATCATACATATTACCGCATACAATGTTTGGATAAATATATCCTTCAGGTAAATATTTATCAGTTCCGCCTGCAATATACCATGTTTTACTAAATTCTACCCAATACCATTCTTCAGGATCATCACTTGCACCCCAACCTTCTAATATAATGTTGTCAGCACCTTCTTCTAAACATTGATTTAGCACATAATTAAATTCTGCTTTATAGAATAGAGAATAATCTTCACAATCCCCACCTTTGTTATCAATAAATGTATCAATCGGTTGTAGTTTATCAACCGCCCCACTCGTTACCTGATCATATAGATAATGAATTCCTAATCTTTCAGCATTGATGAAAAAAAAACATCCGGTTTTAATGTGGCACGTTTGGGTTCCCATTTTGTAACAATTATTTTCACGCAAGTAATATTTTATATCCTTTGCTCTTGGTAACTCATCATTAATAATGGAATTGGATTTAAACCATGACATAGATTCTTGCATTTCTGTTTCATAGCTTTTTACTTTCTGAAGTGTTTTTTTTGTTGCATCTGCAAGTTCTTTCTGTTTTTCTTCTAATTCTTTATATGATCCTTCTAGTTCTTGATGTTCTGTTTCTAATTCACCTAAATTTTCATTTAACAAAGTTTTCTCGGTGTCTGCTTCAGAAATCTGTGCAGTTAATTCATTAATTTCAATTTCTGTTTCATATTTGAAAGTAGTTAGTTCTTCACTTAAGTCAGATACAACTTTTTTTGCCAAGAAAAAGTTAACTCCAAAAAACCCTGCAATAAGTATCAAAATTATTACAATCCCAATTAATGAGTTCTTTTTATGGTTCTTGTGCTTAGGTTTACCCATAATATCTCTTTTAGTAGGAATAGTTTATAAAATTTATTATAGATTTAATGTGAAATTTAGTTTAACTATTATGTTTTTTTAAAAGAAAATTAGTGAGAAACATGTCCTTCGGACCTAGTTTAGTAGAGTGACAGGCAGAGAAATACTCTTCAACACTGGGGCGGAGCCAATGTTTCTCATGAATTTTCTTATTTTTTATTATCAAAAACAAGAAGGAAGCAAGATTTATCATATAATACCAAAAAAGAATGCGGGGGAAGGGATTCGAACCCTCGAAGACACTAAGTCACAGGATATCTTTCCATAATTGGAATTCTTCCTTACACTTAACGTGCATATGGCCTTAAGTTTCGCAAAGCTTTGAGAGCTTTCCTGCGCATTTGGCCACTTTGCTACCCCCGCAATTACGTGGTCTATAAGGAGTTTATGCTGATTTCTTTAAAAACTTTTTCATCATTTAAGTGAAAAAGGTTTAAAGTTTACTTAAAAAGCTTACTATTAAACCATTTATTTCTTAATAAAATCTCCCTTATCTTAAGATTCTTAAGAAATATCCTAATATATTTTCTTTGCCTATTTCTGTAATATATCCGGGATTTACTCCGGAAGATTTACAAAAAATAATGGGGTGAGAAAATGAGATATAAGGATTATAAACATTCGGATTTGTTACTTTTAACACATCTGAGAAAAAATGCTAGATCTACACTAACAAACTTAAGCAAGAAAACAAGAATTCCTGTTTCTACTGTGTTTGATAAGATTAGGTTGTTTGAATCTTTGTATGTTACAAAGTATACGTCTTTGATTGATTTTACTAAATTTGGTTTTTTTGCAAGGGCGCATGTTATTTTTAGAGTAAGTAAGAAACATATTGAACGAGTTAGAGAATTTTTGTTAGATCATCCAAATGTAAATAGTCTTTACAAGATTAATAATGGCTATGATTTTCAAGTTGAACTTGTTTTCAAACATATTCAAGAACTTGAAAACTTTTTAGATGGGATGAACAGAAAATTTACGATTAAACAAAGTATAATTTACTATTTATTAGACGAATTAAGAAGAGAAGCTTTTCTAACAACACCAAATTCAATTGAATTAGTAATGCCGTCTTAGATGAGCTAAGATAAATAAAATAATAGGGGTGAAACAATGATAAAGATCATTAAATCTAGAACATTGCTTGACAAATCAACTCAATTAGATTGGTCTTCAATTGTTGCAACAATATTATCAACTTCAAAAACTTTGGTTGTATCAAAACGTTTTGGAAAGATTGAAACACAATTGCCAAAAAAAGTAGTTTACTTTAAAATTTTTCCAAAATTTACATTGGAGGTTTCTACAATGCAATATGAAAAGAGTTTATATGTAATGGGGGTGAACAAAAATGTCCAACTTAATCTGTCCACAATGTGCAACTAATATGGATAAAGTACATTTCAATATTGGTAGGTATGTAATCGTAAGAAGTTTTAATTGTAATATGTGTGGGTTTAATATTACTGATGAGAGATATTTAGATAAATGTGTGAGATTGTTGAAGTATCATTAATAGTTATGGGTAATGGGTATTGGGTTTTGGGTTGGTTATCGGCTTAGTAGTTATGAGTATGAAATTATGAGGTGATTGAATTGGTACAAGATTTTAAGGATTTAGTGATTTGGAAGAAAAGTATTGAGCTTACAATAATAATCTACAAACTTACTACTTCATTTCCAGAAAATGAAAAATATAATCTTATTTCCCAAATAAGAAGAGCCACAACTTCAATATCAACTAATATTGCAGAAGGGGCTGGTAGGAGAACTAAGAAAGATTTTGTTAAGTTTTTGTATAATGCTTATGGGAGTATTAAAGAAGTTGAAAGTCTTTTATTACTTAGTGAGGAGTTGAATTATTTGGATAATAACATGCATAGTACAATATTACAAAGTATTGATGAATTGAGTAGGATGTTATTTAGATTCATTGAAGCAGTAAGATAACCCATAACCAAAACTCAAAACTGATTTACTCAGAACCAACTTATTACTCAGAACCCATAACTCATAACCAAATTATAAAACTATATAAATACACAAGGAATCTTTCATAATATGTCACAATTACCATTTGAAAAAATCAAGAGAGATATTTATGTTAGAAATCTATCTAAAACAGACCCTAAATTTGGTAAAATTCCAACCGACAGAACTACGGAAGAATTATTAGATTATGGTATAATTAATGTTGATAAACCTCCAGGTCCAACATCTCATCAAGTATCAGCTTATGTTCAGAAAATTCTGAAAATAAACAAATCTGGGCATTCTGGAACATTAGATCCAAAAGTAACAGGAGTTCTTCCGGTTGCAATAGGTAAAGCAACAAAAGTTGTTCAAGCTTTATTGCATGCAGGAAAAGAATATGTTGGAATCATGCATTTGCATAATGCAGTTGATCCTGAACTAATAAAAGAAACAGCTAAGAAGTTTGTTGGGAAAATTAAACAATTACCACCTATTAAATCTGCTGTCAAACGACAATGGAGATTTAGAACTGTTTATTATTTTGATATGTTAGAAATTTCAGAAGATAACAAAGATATTTTATTTAAATTAGGTTGTGAGGCAGGAACTTATGTAAGAAAAATTTGTCATGATTTTGGTCAGGAATTAAAAGATAAGGATGGAAAACCAGTTGGGGCTCATATGAGTGAATTAAGAAGAACAAAAGCAGGACCATTTAATGAATCAACTGTTATTCCTTTACAAGATCTAGCAGATGCTTACCATTATTATAAAGAAGAAAACAATGACAAATATTTGAGAAAGCTTATTCAAACTCTTGAAAATGGTGTTTCTCACCTTCCAAAAGTTTGGGTTTTAGATACAACCGTTAATACTCTTTGCCATGGCGCTCAATTAAAAGTTCCAGGAATTTCTAAATTAGAAACAAAAATAGAACCAGAAGATTTAGTTGCAATCATGACTTTGAAAGATGAGTTAGTTGCTTTTGGAATTGCAAAAATGCGATCCAAAGAAATGCTTAACAAAGAAAAAGGTATTGCAGTAAAGATTGAAAGAGTGTTTATGGCTCCAGGTATTTATCCTAAGATTGAAAGAGCTTGATGACTTTAATTTCCCCGGAAATCTTCCATGCATTCCGAAACTTTTTCGGCTTTTCTTTTTATCTTTATATACTCTTTCCGATCAACTTCTGAACTCTTTCATTCTCGTCGGAAATCTTACAGAAAATTCTCAATCAGACTTATTAAGAAGTTCTATTTTAACAAATTCATGAAAAATAAAATAAAGAAAAAAGAAAGAATAATTAACAAATCTAAAACAAAGAAAAATTACTCAACATTAATTAACAATGTAGGCCAACTTTTAGAGCAAGGAAGAAAACAAACATACAGAGCTGTCAACAATATAATGGTTCAAACATATTGGAATATTGGCAGGATGGTTGTTGAGTATGAACAAGGTGGAAAAGAAAGGGCTGAGTATGGTACTTACTTGCTGAAAAAATTATCTGAAGACTTGACAGATAGGCATGGTAAGGGTTTTTCTAGGGATAATTTAGAGAATATGAGAAGATTTTATTTAATGTATTCAATTTCCGAGACAGTGTCTAGGAAATCTCCTCATTCTTTAACTTTTTCTTGTAGGTGTTTAAAATCCGCCACACTGTGGCGGAAATTGAGTTGGAGCCACATTTGTGTTATTATGAGAATAAAAGATGAAATTATCAGAAATTTTTATATTAAAGAAGTTGAAAACCAAGGTTGGAGTATTAGAGAATTAGATCGTCAGATTAACTCAATGTTATTTGAAAGACTAGCTTTAAGCAAGGATAAAAAAGGAGTTTTAACATTATCAAAAAAAGGACAATTAATAGAGAAATCTGAAGATATTATTAAAGACCCATATATTCTTGAATTTTTATCTTTAGATGAATCTAGAAAATACACTGAAACAGAATTAGAACAAAAAATAATAGATAACTTACAAAAATTCTTATTAGAATTAGGAAAAGGCTTTATGTTTGTTTCCAGACAACAAAGAATAACATTAGAAAATGAACATTTTTACATTGATCTTGTATTTTATAATAGGTTGTTAAGATGTTTTGTGATTTTAGAGCTAAAAATAGGTAAGTTAACTCACCAAGATTTGGGGCAATTACAAATGTATGTTAATTATTATGATAGGGATATAAAAAAGAAAAATGAAAATCCCACTATTGGGATATTGCTTTGTGCTGACAAAAAAGAAGCACTTGTAAAATATACTTTACCAGAAAATAATAAACAGATATTTGCTTCAAAATATAAACTATATTTGCCAAACAAAAAAGAGATCCAGAAAAGGTTACAACAGATTATTGATTAGCTTGTAATACTATAATAAACAACCAACCTTTTGAAGTAAAATTCAAACTTTTACAGCAAAGACACAGTAAAGTTTTGAAGTAAACTTCAAACCTTTTTCTTCAAAAATGGTGAAAAAGTTTATAAATCCTCTAGCGTTCTTTTACTACAGATCATACCTAAAAATGACAGATAAAAAACTACATTATCACATCAAGAAAAATGCAGATCTTAGTAAGTTTCCTAAGATAGAAGGCTATAATTTTAATGAGAATTTTGATTTTAAAGAATTTCTTAAAGCTTTTTCTACATCAGGAATTCAGGCAGCTAATTTAGGAACAGCTATTGAAATAACTAAAACAATGATTAGGGAAAAAACTCCAATCTTTTTATCATTTACTTCAAATATGATCTCTTCAGGAATGAGAGAAATTATTGCTTTTTTAGCAAAAGAAAAAAAGGTTGCAATACTTTGTACTTCAGCTGGTGGTGTAGAGGAAGATGCAATCAAAGCACACATGCCTTTTCATGTTGGTGATTTTGAAGCTCCTGGTGCTACATTATTTGAATCTGGCGTTGGAAGAATTGGAAACATATATGTAACTAATGAACATTACAGTTATTTTGAACCATTTATTAGGGAAGTTTTTAAAAGATTATTAGAAGAACAAAAAACTAATTCAAATAAGCCAATTACTCCAACTATGATCAGTAGTATGATGGGAAAATTAATTGGAGAAAAAGAAGAATATAATGAACAAAATTCTTATCTATACTGGGCTTACAAAAATAGTATCCCTGTTTTTTGTCCGGGAATAATTGATGGTGCAATTGGAGATATTGCTTATTATTTTAAAAAATCTCATCCTAATTTTGTAATTGATGTTGTTAGTGATCATGAAAAGATTATTGATTATACAATGAACTGTGAAAAAACAGCAGCAATTGCTTTAGGTGGTGGAATTGCAAAACATTACATTCTTAACGCAAACATTTTCAAGGATGGTTTAGACTATGCCGTCTATATTTCAACTGCTATGCCTTTTGATGCTTCTGATTCTGGTGGCAACCAAGAGGAGGCAATCACATGGGCAAAAGTAAAACCAAATGCATTACGTGTTAAAGTTTATTGCGATGCAAGTATTGCATTTCCATTATTGGTTGCAGGCAGTTTTATTTGAGGAGATATTAAAATGACAGAACAAACTCAAGAAAATAATAATCAAGAGAAATCAAAATATTTTGTAGAAATGGTTGGACAAAGCCAAGGTTATTTATTAAAATGTGAACATTTATTATACAAAGCAGATACTAAATTTCAACATTTATCTTTCTTTAAGAATAATGTTTTTGGAAATGTTATGCAATTAGATAATGCTTTTCAAACAAGTGAAAAAGATGAGTTTCTTTATCATGAACCTTTAGTTCAAAGACCAATGTTATCTCATCCATGTCCTAAAAAAGTTTTAATCATAGGAGGGGGCGATGGTGGTTCAGCAGAGGAAGCTTTGAAACATAATTGTGTTGAAAAAGTTACAATGATTGAGTTAGATGGCGATGTTGTAGAGAAATCAAAAGAGTTTTTACAATCAATTCATAAAGGTGCTTTTGATCATCCAAAAATGGATTTAAAAATTGAAGATGGGAAAAAGTTTATTGAAGAAACAGACGAGAAATTTGATATTATTATTTTAGACTTAACAGATCCTGTTGGCCCATCTGTGTTTTTATATACAAAAGAATTTTATCAAACAATTGCTTCAAAACTAAATGAAAATGGAATCTTTTCTTTGCATACTGAATCTCCTTTATTTGTTCCTGATTCATTTAATGTTATTGTTAATACTTTGAAATCAGTTTACAAGCATGTTAAATTAGCATTTCAATTTGTTCCAATGTATGGCAGTGTTTTTTCTTATGCTGCTTGCTCTAATGATATAGATGCAACAACTATCTCAGCAGAAGAAATCGATAAAAGAATTGCAGAACGTGATGTAGAGGATCTTCAATTATATAATGGAGAAATTCATCAAGGAATTCAAGCCATGCCAAACTATGTCAAGGAAAACTTAAAGAAAACAATAAAAATAATTACAATGGATGATACAGAGTTTCCTGATGACATGAAACGATACACCTCTAGCAAACATTTAACATTAGATTTTTAATTCTTTTTTATTTCTTAGAAAATCTCAACAATAATGGCGTGCTGATGAGGCAAAGCCGAATAGGACTTTCTTTCAGAAAGTCCGTTAGCACTGCCAATATTATTGGTGATATTTTCTTAATAGAATTTAATAACTATTACAACCTATAAATTGTTTCAACTAAACAATTTGGACTAAACAAGAAATTATTTCCATTCTTAACATAATAAGTTTTTGGAATTTTATAACCATTAAATAAAGAAGCATAACTAATTGTATATGCGGCAGCATTGATGATGTAAACTTTATCTCCAACTTCTACTTTACTCATTATTTTCCCGTCTTTAAACATTACATCAACACCATCACAACTTGGTCCTGCAATAACATAACTTTCTTTTTCATCATCTAAAACTTTTTGACCTTGTTCTTCTGCTTCAACATCTTTTTCTGTTAATATTTCATAATCAAACCCTTCAATTGTTTCCATCATTCCATGAAACACACCAATGTCTAAATATATCCAAGTTTGGCCTTTATACTTTCTTTTAGAAATAACTTCTGCAATCATTATTCCTGCATTTCCTACTAATCCTCTTCCAGGTTCAATAATCATTTTAGGGATTGGAGAAAACTTTTCCTCAACTAATGATTTAATTTTTTCAGCAGTTAGTTTAACATTAGGAATTTCTTTCAAATGTTTTATTGGAATTCCTCCTCCCAAATTAATCATTTCTAAATTAATTCCACTTTGTTTACATTCATCATGAATGTTTTTCATTTGTGTTAATGCTTTTTCCCAATTTTCTAAATTCAAACATTGAGAACCAACATGAAAAGTTGTTCCTAAAACTTTTATATTCATTTCATGTGCTTTTTTAATAAGTTCAACTGCATCTTTTGGTTCAACACCAAATTTCATAGATAAAGGCCAATCACTTCCAGTATTATCAACATCTACTCTTAAAAAAAGTTCAGCTTCTGGTGCACTTCTTTTGAATTTTTCTAGCTCTTCTTCAGTATCATAAACAAACATCCTAATGCCCATCTTATACATTTTTTGAAGATAAATTTCTTTTCTGTAAGGTGCACTATTTACAATATTTTCTGGTTTAACACCTAAAGTTAGCAAAATTTTTACCTCATTTAGTGAAGATGTTTCAAATTTACTTCCTAATTCCATTAAAGTCTTAATAATATTAGTATCGGAATTTGCTTTTATTGCATAGAAAATGTCAATATCTTTGAAGCATTCAGTCATATTTTTGTAATTTTGCTTAATAATGTTTAGATCTACAACTAAGCAAGGTGTTTCATAATCTTGTGTTTGTAGGATTATTTCCTTAGTTAGCTTCATTTTTCTGAATTTTGCCACCAATTCGGTGTAATTTATAGCAAAAGAATGGGTTTTGGTTTTTAAACTTTACTGTCTATTGTGCTGTCAATTTAAGTGCCGAAACCATCATCTTTTACCTAACATTTCTATTATTATGCGACAAAAAAATCATAATCTTTATATACTCCCTTGCAAATAATTAAATTATGGTTGAAAATGAAAAAAAGAAAGAGCAGGGCATTTCCCAACATAATGCTGATAATAAGCATAAAAAAACAGACTTAGAGGTAGTATTAGATAAAAAAGTAAAGCCATTAATTAAGGATGCTACAACTAAATTTTTAGGTGTTGGTATTGAAAAGCTAAATGAGGACATTACATCTACATTAACAAGGTCATCTTTTGGAGATATTAAGATAAGTTACGGTTCAGATTACAAAAAAGCAAAAAAACAATACAAAAAAGATTTTTTAGCCAGGCTTTTAGTTCTTAATTTAGGAAATATTAGTGAAACAGCTAAAGTTTTAGGATTAGATAGAAGAACTTTGCATCGTATGGTAAAAGAATTTGATATTGATGTTAACAAAATCAAATCTGAACTTTTACGACCATATCCTATTAAGGTTAGTGCTTTGAGTGGTGCAATTGAAGAAGTTTTAGATGATTACAAAGCAGTTTTACATCCAAAAAAACTAGAAGAAATGTATAAGAATGTTCCTCATCTTAGCGAAGATATTTTAAAAGATCTTCCTGATCCTAAAATTTCAATGAAAGATGCAGAAGAATTATTTGAAAAAGATTATTTCAAGTATCATCTAAACAAACATGAACATAACATTTCTAAGACTGCAAAAGCAATAGGTATTAGATTTGAAACACTACATAGAAAAATGAAAAAGTTAAGTATTGATTGATTTTTAATATCAAATAACTTTTATAATCTTATTAAGTAGTGGTTAACTCATGCGTAATTGTTAAATATTAATTATTTCTATACGAAAAATATAAATATAAGTAGTGGTTAACTCATATTCATGGTAAGCATTGTAACTAAAAAGATTAAAGGGCATGAATACATTTATCTAGTTGACTCTATAAGGGAAGGTAAAAGAGTTATACAAAAATCAGTGAAATATATTGGGAAGAAAAGACCTGTTTCACAGGAAGAATTTGAATGTATGAAACTATCTTATAAAAATAATGATTGGATTTTAAATGAGTTCAATGATGAACTATCATATAATGATCATAATGATATGAAAATTGCTTCAAACAATTATAGAAATTATCTTAAAGGCTTAGATAAAGTTTCAAGAGAAAAGGAAAGAGAAAAATTCTTAAGTATATTTATTTCAAACAGCAATGCGATTGAGGGATCTACACTTACTATAAAAGATACTTTTAATTTTCTTTTTGAAGATATAGTTCCAAAAGGGCATAAAAAAAAAGAGTTGTTCATGGCTTCAAACTTGTTAAAAGCTTGGCATTATGTTGAAGAGAATCATAATAAGCTTCCAACTCATAGTGATCTTTTGAAATTGCACGAATTAGTTAACAGAGATATTGAAACAGAAAAAACCTTAGGAAAATATAAGATTGTTCAAAATTATATTGGTGATGTACATACTACTTCATACTTATTTGCAGAAGAAAAAACAGATCAGCTTCTTAAGTGGATAAAAAAAGCATTTCAAGGAATAAATGACTTTGAAGTTGCTTTTCAGTCTCATGCGCAGTTTGAAATTGTTCATCCTTTTGTTGATGGAAACGGAAGGGTTGGTAGATTACTTCTTAATTGGCTTCTTTTGTATAAAGGAAATATGCCTTTGGCAATTCCTGTAAAAAAAAGAGCAGATTACATAACTTCTTTAGACAATTCAAGAAAAGGTAAAATAGAAGCAATATGTAATTTCTGCTTAAAGGAATATCTAAAACAGTATAAATTCATGTAGTGGTTAACTTTTCTAATTAATTAGTATTTTAGGCGAGAAATGTAGTGGTTAACTACTAAAATAATTCACTTGATCTTCTTCAATTCCTTTTTCTCAAGAATCTTACTAGCTTCTTTAATTTGTTTTTCTAGAACTTTGATATAATACTGCAGATACTCTTTCTGGAATTAAAATTGGAAAATCATTAAATTTAATTTCTAAATTATTAAAATATTCTCTTCCCTCTTCAACATTTTCAATAGGGACTAACAATGTACCATCAGAAAATTTAATTGCTTTTAATTTATTTATCATTCCTTTACTATTATTTCTTCCATAAAGGCTATAATAAAATAACATTCTTTTTGATTTATTAAAACCTTTTAGTTCATACTTAAATAGATAATAATTTGTAAAACCCAATCCTTTTGATACAAACTTTTTATTAATTAATGAGTATGCTTCTGTTAAAAATGCTTCTCTGGCTAAAAATGATGGTTGAAATAATTCATGGTATGTTTTTTCAGTAATACTAAAATTCAGATCTAATTTTTTTAATGATTTTCTTAAGTTATAGATTACATTATTTGTGAGGGTATTTTTAGAAATGATTAGTAGATCAACATCATTTGGTTTTTCTTTTCCTCTCATTATTGATCCAAACAAGAGTATATCAACTATATTATCTTTATTTTGTTTGTAATAATCCTTAATTATTGATTGGAATGTTGTATTTTTCAATAGTTTCTTTAACATCTTTCTTTATTTCCTCACATTTATCTTTAGGAATTGTTGTTGAATATGTTTGTCTATATGTTGGAAAATTCCTATCTAATAGTTCATATAATTCAGGAAAATCAGCTTCTAATATTCTAAATCTTTCTGTATGGTCTTTTGGTGTTTTTCCTTGTTTTTTTAGAATTATGTAATCTAATGTAATGAAAAATGCTTTGAAATATAGCATTGTTGCAGATGTGTAGTCTTGATTATCATATACTAAATCAGCTGATTTAAGGATTTGCTTAATATTTTTAATTAATTCTTCCATGTTGGTAATAGAAACGTTAAAGCTATATTTAAAGTTTTTGGTTGGTGATACCAACTTTGTTGGTAGTGGGAACAAAAACCAGTGATATGTGGTTATTTGTTGGTATTACAAACAAATCTACACAGAGAAAAGAGAAATATTCACTTAATTTTCTTCAATTCTTTTTTCTTTTTCTCTAATATTTTACTAGCTTCAGAAATCTGCTTTTCTAGAACTTTGATATAATATTGTAGGTATTCTTTCCTATCCATGCCTTCAACAGCTTTATTATAATCATCCATGCTTTTGTTGAGATTAGCCATTGGATTTGCTTTTTCAGTCTTTGGTTTTCGTTTGAATAGTTTTTTTAGCATTTTATCAATATTTTAGAAGAACTAATATAAATGTTTTTAGATACCTAATTAGGTTTTGAGTTTTGTGTTCTGAGTAATGTGTTGGTTATGGTGGGATTAGTTATGGGTTTTGGTTTTGAGTAAAACAGTTTTGAGAACCGCAGCAATACTCATAACCACTTACTGATAACCCACTTAAAACTTAAAACTTCTTACTTATAACTTTATTTATTAATTCCCTAATAGTTACAAATCTTTATATATAGTATTACTAAGTATGTTACTTTAGGAGTGGGTAAACTCATAATTATAATAGTTTATAAAATAAATATTTTAAAAATTAAAAAAAAGAGGTATAACAAAAGGAATATAAAAGATATATTTACAAAAAGTCTAAACACAAAATTAATTGCTTTGTTCTTGATTATTAGTTTGTTACCACTAGCTATTATTGGTTATATGAATTATACAACTGCAAAAACAGCATTAACAGAAGATGCTTATTCTAAATTAAATTTGCTTGTAGAAGAAAAAGAAATCCAATTACAAACATTATTAGAGACGCAAATTGCAAATACTAGATATCTTGCTCAGGATCATGAGGTTATGAGATTATCTAAAATTATGGTTAATTTTGATGGAACTTCTACAAAAGCAGCACAACAAGCAGCACAAGTAGAACTTAAAGAAATGTTAATTGAATTTGGTGATTTTTATGGTGGTGATGGATTAAGTGGTGGAACTTATGCAGATATAATGGTTGGTGATTTAACAGGTTATATGTGGGTTGCAACTTACGGTCCAGATGAAGGTGGGAATGAAGCAGGTACAGATTGGTTCCAACAAGGTAAAGATAATTTGTATTTAGGGCCTATTGAATACAATCCAGTTATGAAACAAACAACCCAAATGGCAGCAGTACCAATAAGAGATAAATATGGATCTCAAGAAGTAATTGCAGTTTTACAATTAGAAACTAATATTCGTATAATTGATGAAATCATGGACATTTCACAAGAAAATGAAACAGAGTCAGAAGAACTTTATATTTTAAATGAAGATAAATTGTTTTTAACTCATTCTAGATTTGATTCAAATGCACAGGGAAAACAAATAGTTGACACTAAAGGGGTAAATCAAGTTCTAAGTACTAAAGAAGATACAACTTTAGAGCATGCTGATTATCGAGGAGTTCCTGTTCTTGCATCTATTCATTTTTTTGGAGATAGTATGGGGATTGATGATAGTGAGGTTAAAGATCTAATTAAAAATTTACATTGGATGATTGTTGGAGAAATTGATTCAGAAGAAGCTTTTGCTGCTGTTATTGGTATGAGAAATAGTATTATATCTGTTGCATTATTAATTGCAGCAATTGTAGCAATATTATCATTCTTTATTGCAAGAAGCATTTCAAAACCAATTAAAGCATTATCAGATGTTGCGAAAGCAGTAGCTGAAGGTGATTTAACAGTTAAGTTAGATGAATCAACATCACAAGATGAAGTTGGTGTTTTAAATAATGCATTTAGAAAGATGTTGAATAACTTGAAAACTTTAGTTTCTCAGATTAATGAAGCATCTGAACAAGTTAGTAGTGCTTCACAACAATTAAGTGGGTCTGCTCAACAAGTTAGCACATCATCACAACAAGTTGCTTCTACAGTACAAGAGATGGCAAAAGGTGCACAACAGCAATCATTACAAACAGAAGAAGCAAATAAAGTTATTAGTGAAATAAGTAGCTCTGCTCAGCAAATGGCTGCAAACTCTTCAAATGCAGCAGAAGCAGCAGTAAAAGCAAACAAGATTGCTCAAGAAGGTGTAAAATCTGGAGAAGAAGGTAGAGAAAAAATTAATCAGATTAAAACCTTGGTTAATGATTCAGCAGTTTCAATACAAGAATTAGGAGAAAAATCACAACAAATTGGAAATATTGTTAAAATCATTACAGGTATTGCAGAACAAACTAATTTGTTAGCATTAAACGCAGCAATTGAAGCAGCTAGAGCTGGAGATGCTGGGCGAGGATTTGCAGTTGTTGCTGATGAAGTTAGAAAATTAGCAGAAGAATCAGGAAAAGCAGCTGATCAAATTTCAGGATTGATTGGAGAAGTTCAAAATTCAACTGATCAAGCTGTAACTCAAATGAATAAAGGATCAGAAGAAGTAAATAGAGGTTCGGAAGTTATTGAATCTGCTTTAAGTTCATTACAACAAATAACTACAACAGTTGAAGAAGTTGCTACACAAGTTCAACAAATTTCAGCATCAACACAACAACAAGCTTCAGGAGCAGAACAAGCTGTAGAAGCAGTTAATAATGTTGCAACAAGTGCAGAAGAACAAGCAGCAGGAGCAGAAGAAGTTTCAGCAGCTGCAGAAGAACAATCAGCAGCAATGGAAGAAATCAGTTCATCATCTGAAGAATTAAGTGCAATGGCAGAAGAGTTAAGAGCAAATGTTGCACAGTTTAAAGTAGATGAATCTTCTACATTAGATGTAGAAAAACATGAAGCACCAGTTGAAACTAAATTAACCTCAAAAAGACAAGTCTTTAAAAAACATGATCAAGAAACACATGTTAAATTAAAAGAAGCACAAGAACGTCTTAAGAAAATGAGAGATGAAAGGGTTAGATTACAACAACAAGCTAAATTAAAATCTAAACAAAAGGAACCAGAAGAAGAACTTGAAGAAGAGCCAGAGGAAACAAAACCTAAAAGAACTAAGAAAGGTGAGTAATTATGTCTGTAGAAACAATAACGGAAACAAAGCAAACAGAACTTCAATTAGTTGTTTTTAAGCTTGGTAAGGAAGAGTATGGTGTAGAAATTCATGAAGTTAGAGAAATCATCAAGAAAGATAAGGTAACTTCTGTTCCAAATGCACCTGCTTTTGTTGAGGGTATTATTAATCTTCGTGGAAAAATAGTTGTTGTTATTAATTTACTTCAAAGATTTGGAACTTTTAATGAAGATGAACATAAAGGAACCCATATTATCATATCAGAGGTTGAAGATAATAGCTTTGGTATTTTGGTAGATGAAGTTTCAGAAGTTCTTAGAATTTCTCAGAATGATATTAAGAAAGCTCCTGGTATAATTGCATCAAAAATACATGCTGATTATTTAAGAGGTGTTGGTATTGTTGGAGAAAGACTGCTTATTATGTTAGATTTGATGAAAGTTTTGTCTGAAAAAGAATTAGTTGAGATGGCAGAGTTAACTAAATCAATGAAAACAAAAGTAGAAAAGCAAGAAAAGAAAGAAACTAAACCAAAAATAACTGATGATGAAGTTGAAAAGCGATTTCAGGAACATTTCAAAGGAGTCAAGGAAAAAATAAAAGGAACAGTTGAGGAAAAGCAACCAGCTCCAGAAGCAGAAACAAAAGAACCTGAAAAAGTAGAAGCAGAACCTGAACAAGAAGTAAAATCAGAAGAAAAGCCAAAAAAAGTTAAGAAAAAGGTAAGGTAAGCCAAAAAAAAGTCAAAATAATCATACTTATTTGAATTAAGTCTAATTTAAACAGTAACATTTATATAATATACTAAATCTTATAGTATTAATTATTTATTTGATTATATTAATAGAAAGAAAAACAATGAGGTGTTAACATGTCAAAAATCATGACTATTGAAGATTCAGCTTTTGAAAGAAAAGCCATAATTAACATGCTTGCTAAAGGCAACTATAAAGAGGTTGTTGAGGCAGAAACAGGGGAAGAAGGTATTGAACTTTTCAAAAAAGAAAAACCAGATTTGGTTTTACTGGATTTAAGGTTACCTGGGATGGATGGTATTGAGTGCTTTAAAAAGCTTAAAAAAGAAGATCCACGTGTAAAAGTTATTATTGTTTCTATTGTAACAAGACAAGAATCAGTAGATGAATGTATGAAATTAGGTGCAAAAGCATATATCATGAAACCTGTTACACAAAAAAAGCTATTAGATCCAATTAAGACAATTTTAAAATAAATTCATATTTAAAGTAATTAACAATTAATAAAAAAATAGAAGGTGAAAATATGGCAAAGATTTTACTTGCAGATGATTCTGCTTTTATGAGAAAAATTTTAGTTAATGTTCTTAATAAAGAAGGTTATAAAGAGATTATAGAAACTTCTGATGGTGCAGCAACATTGTTAGTTAGAAATAACTTTAAGGATACTATCTCAGTTGGTACAATTGCTTTAAATGGAGTTGATTTAGATACAACTGGTCAAATTTTAACTGCTGGTGAAACCGTAACATTTAGTGCAGATAATGAGTTTAGTTCATTATGTAATGGCGGAGATAGTTTTAGTGTAAATATTTCAATTGTTTACAATGATACTGTTACTGATTCAACATATACGTTTACAGGCGATGGACATAATCTTGAAGGTGAATGTTCAGAGTAATCATTTTTTAATATTTTTTCAACTAAAAAAAGAGGTGTAACATGCGAAAATTAGGGTTAACTTTCATAGTAATCGCATTCTTAACAGTTTTAATAGTTATATCTACCTCTGTTTTTGCAGCTGACTTTGAAGGATCAGTTAAAGCTCATCAAAAAATTAGTATTAATGATGATTATATTACTTTTGAGCCTTATAGACTTGAAGACAAACTCCTTTATGATGAATTAATAATTAAATCAAATAAATTTGGAATAAGCCACATAGATATTAATAATACCATTAGATTTAAAGATTACGATCTCACTTATCTTAACAAAACTTTGATTGAAGAAGAAGAAGCAAACATTACAGATGCTTTAATTTACGAGTATAAAATTGAAATCACAGTTGTTAAACCATCTGTTTCTATTAGTAAAGAAATTATTTCTAATGAAGAGAATATTTCTTTAGGTGAAGAAATTAATTTTGAAGTTTCATTAACAAACTCTGGAAAGGCAAAAGGTTTTGTTGAATATTCTGAAAAATTACCCTATTACTTTGTTATGAAAGATGATTTAAGATATGGGGTTGGTGATAAAAGATTAGTTACAACACAAAAAAAAGCAAATCATGTTTATTGGTATGGACAAATTGATATAGATACAACCATGAAACTTTATTATACATTAATTCCATGGTATTGGGCAAAAGAGGGTATAATTGCAACAGAACCAGGAATTGTTACATACGGTGCAGATAAAGAGTTTTCAGAAACAGTTTCTGCAGTTTCTCTTGAACTAAACCCCTTAATTGATATTAACTTTAATTTAAACAAGGAAGAAGCAGATCTTAATGATGACATTGAAGCCACAATTACTTTAATTACAAATTTTGAAGATAATTTAATTGATATAAAAAACTTAAAGATTTATCCACCAGAAAATTTGAAAATTAAATCCTTTTCAAATTCTCTTACAGAATTATCTTCGACTTCTTCTTCTTCTTCTTTATCTTCTCCTGATAATTCTTATTCTTGGAAAGGGAAATTAGCTGCAGATCATTCAAAATTATTCATATTCAAAGGAGATATAAACAAATTAATTGATTCTGAATTCAAGGTTGTAGTTGATTGGAGTTTTGAAAATAGTAAATATTCTGGTCAAAACGAATATATTCAAGAGCTTAACATTAATTATGATGAACTAATACCTACAATTGTATTAAGTAAAGATAATATCTACAGTGGTAGGACATTTACTCTCACAGCATATCTAGAGAATGTAGAAACATTTGAAGCAAAAAATGTTCTTGCATACCTTAAATCTGATATGTTTGATTTAAAAGAATTTTCTACTAATGTTCCACAAATGAAAAATAAAATGGTAAAAGAGTTTAAAATAGAAGCACCTGATGTTGAGCTTGATAAAAAACACGATATTAGATTTTGGGGGTCTTACCAAGTTGAAACAGGAGATATTTTTGAATTTGAAGTGATTAAACCAATTATGGTTAAGCGTAGATATGATTCTGAAAAATTTGAATTAGCTTATAGTACTGAAGAATTAATCGGCGATATTTATGATGTTACTTTAAAAATAAATCCTATCCAAACTGCTGCTACTCCTAATTATCCTGAGGAAGTTTATTTTTTTGTAACTGCTCCAGGGTTTGAGTATGAACAAAAAATAGATGATGAAGATTATTATATGTTAGTTAGTGAAGGTTTTTACAAAAATTTTCAGATTGATGCTAAGCGTTTAATGGAGCTTGGCTATGATTTAGAACTTAAAACAACAATTAAATATTACGATGAACTTGGAGCAGTTTATGATAAGTTTGAAAAAACTTATGATCTACCAAATAAAAGCATAAGTGTTGGCTTGATAGAAGATGTTGAAGAAAAATCAGATGAATCTGATCTAGATACTAATGAATCAACATCTGGTCAAGGCGAAACAGAAGAAACTCCACTTGCAAATTCTCAAGAAGAGACATCTGAATCAGAATCTCAAATTAAAGAGAAGATTACGTCTACAGTTAAAACAATATTAGCTAAAGTTAAAGAAAATGCTGGCCAATACACTTACATTATATACACATTATTTGCATTGTTCTTAATATTTATTCTTTTCTTTAGTTATCAGAAAACAAGAGATATTATTTTAGGGATTAGGTATAGGTGGCAACAAAAAAGAAAATTAACAAAAAAGAAATCATGGTTCAGCAAGATTATGTTTTTCAAAAAAACCAAGGATAAAACTGATGTTGATGAAGAAGCAGATCTGGCTGTAAAAATTAAACAAGTTCCTATGCCAAGTTTAGATTATACACATTTAAGATCATATCTTAAACAAAAAATATTACAAAAGAAAAACTTGTTTGCAGTAAGAAAAGAATTAGAAAAAGCAGGTTGGTTTGATGATGTTGTTGATGAAGAAATAGGTAAACTACAACACCGACTTAAAAAACACAGGTGATATGAAGAATGGATTTCCTATTAGTAATATTAATCTGTTTGGCACTTTCATTCCTATTATCAGAGGTTTTCTATAGATTTAATTATCCCAAGGTTTTAGGTCCAATCTTTGCAGGCCTTATTCTAGGGTTGCCTTTATTCAGACCAGCTTTTGAAGGGAAAATACTACTAAATATAGAATTTCTTTCTACACTAGGAATAATATTCTTATTATTTCTTGCAGGTTTAGAAATAAATATAAAAAAATTAATTAAAGCAGAAAAAGATTCTTTTGCAATTGCAACATATGGGGCAGCTATTCCATTTCTTCTTGGTTTTGGATTAATGAAGTATATTGGTTATTCAACTTCCACTGCCTTTGTATTGGGTGTTTGCTTATCAATTTCTGCAGTAGGAACAACATTAAAGGTTTTATTAGATATGAAAGCACTTAACACAAAAGTTGGAACTGTAATGCTTGGGGCAGGAATTATTGATGATTTGTATGGTGTTGGTTTTTTATCTCTAATACTAATACTTGCTCAAAAATCACTTGCAAAATTAATTTGGTTTCCAATTGAAATTCTTTCATTTATTATTATTACCTATTTAGCATACAAAGCAATCCCAAAAATAATTAATTTAATACAAATAGAAAAAACAAAAACAGCTGATTTTGCCTTTTTAGTAATCATTGCATTGACAATTGCAATTATTTCTACTCAGCTAGGTTTAGGACCAATTATTGGTGCATTTATTGCAGGTGCAATTATTAATATTATTCATCACAAGCAAAAGATTCTAAAAAAACATTATGAAGAAGTAACTGAATTTAAGGTTGTTACTTTTGGTTTAATTATTCCTTTCTTTTTTATTAATATTGGGTTACATTTTGATTATGCTGTATTAATACAACATTTTGGATTAGTTGTTTTTATTGTTGTAATTGCTATGTTAGGAAAAATAATTGGAACTTTGATGGCAAAACCATTAACAGATCTTAGCTGGAAACAAAGTTATTTAATTGGTTGGGGGATGAATTCAAGAGGAGCAATGGAATTAGTTATTGCAGAGGTTGCAAGATTAGCTGGCTTAATCCCTGATGAAGTATATGGTGCGGTAATTATAATGGCAATCCTAACAACAATGCTCTTCCCAGTAATAATCCGAGCAATGGTAAAGAGCGATAGAAAGATAATGTACTGAAATTAGTTTTGAGTAATGAGTTCTGGGTTGTGAGTTGGTAATCAGTAAGTAGTTATGAGTCTCGCAGTGTTTTTTCAATACTAATTAACTCAAAACCAACTCATGACTCACTACTCAAAATCCATGACCCTTTAATTATTACTTCTCTTTCAACACTGCCTGTGCTGCTGCTAACTTTGCAATTGGTACTCTAAAAGGTGAACAACTAACATAGCTTAGACCAATTCTGTGACAGAACTCAACTGAGCTTGGCTCACCACCATGTTCTCCACAAATTCCTAATTTAATATCAGGTCTTGCTTTTTTCCCTCCTTCAACTGCTAGTTCTATTAATTTTCCAATACCTTTTTGATCTAAAACTTGGAATGGGTCTTTGTCATAGATTCCTTTTTCAACATATTCTGTTAAAAAGCTTCCTGCATCGTCTCTTGAAAAACCACAACCCATTTGTGTAAGATCATTTGTTCCAAAACTAAAAAATTCTGCAACTTTACCAATTTCTTCTGCTGTTACAGCTGCTCTTGGAACTTCAATCATAGTTCCAACCATATATTTTAATTTATCTCCTGATTTTTCAATTTCTTCATCAGCAATTCTTCTGATAACTTTTGCTTGGTTTTCTAATTCTCCGACTGTTCCAACTAATGGTACCATAATTTCAGGTTTTACATCTAACTTTTTTTCTTTTTTTACTTCAAGAGCTGCTTGAATTATTGCTCTTGTTTGCATCTCTGAAATTTCTGGATAAGTAATTCCTAATCTGCATCCTCGATGACCTAACATAGGATTTAATTCATGAAGTTCTGACATTTTTTGTTTAATTGTTTCAAAAGTAACGCCCATGTCTTTTGCAATTTCTTTTTGTTCTTTTTCTTCATGTGGTAAAAACTCATGTAATGGTGGATCTAATAATCTGATTGTTACTGGTTTTGATCCCATTACTTCAAATAAACCTTTAAAGTCTTGTTTTTGATAAGGTAATAATTTATCAATTGCTTTTTTTCTCATCTCGAGACTATCTGCAAGAATCATTTCTCTTACTGCTTTAATTCTTTCTCCTTCAAAGAACATGTGTTCTGTTCTACAAAGTCCAATACCTTCTGCACCAAATTCAATTGCTTTTGTAGCATCTTTTGGTGTATCTGCATTTGTTCTTATTTTTAGTTTTCTGTATTTATCTGCAAACTTCATTAACTTTGCAAAGTTGCCTGATAATTCTGGATCAACAGTTGCTAATTTTCCTTCAAAAAGTTCTCCAGTTGTTCCATCTAATGTTATAAAATCACCTTCTTTGAATTGCTTGCCTGCAATCTTTAATGACTTTTCTTTTTCATTAATAATTGCATCTCCACAACCAGCAACACAACATTTGCCCATTCCTCTGGCTACAACAGCCGCATGAGAGGTCATTCCTCCTCTTGAAGTAAAAATACCTTGCGCAGCATCCATTCCCATAATATCTTCGGGAGATGTTTCAGTTCTTACAAGAATCACTTTTTCTCCTGCATTTTTCATTTCAACTGCTCTGTTTGCTGTAAAAACAACTTCTCCAACAGCTGCTCCTGGAGATGCAGGTAAACCTTTTCCTAATAAGGCTGCAGATTCTTTTGCTTTTGGATCTAATTGTTTATGTAATAGTTGATCTAATTGTTCTGGGGCTACTCTTAAAATTGCAGTTTTTTCGTTTATTAATTTTTCATCTAACATTTCCATTGCAATTCTTACTGCAGCTTCTGCTGTTCTTTTTCCAGTCCTTGTTTGTAGCATAAACAATTTCCCTTCTTGGATTGTAAACTCAATATCTTGTATGTCTTTGTAGTGATGTTCTAATTTTTTGTAAATCTTAACAAGTTCTTTGTATTGTTCTGGCATTTGTTTTTCTAGTCTAGAAATTGGTTTTGGTGTTCTTATACCTGCAACAACATCTTCTCCTTGAGCATTAATTAAATATTCTCCATAGAATTTATTTTCACCAGTTGAAGGATCTCTTGTAAACGCAACTCCAGTTCCTGATGTATCACCCATATTACCAAATACCATCACTTGTGCATTTACGGCAGTTCCAATTAATCCTTTGATATGATTAAGTTTTCTGTATGCAACAGCTCTTGGATTACTCCATGAACTGAAAACAGCATTAGTTCCCATCATTAATTGTTCAAATGGGTCTTGTGGAAAACTTTTTCCAGCTTTTTCATAGATTTTTTTATATTTTTTGACAACTTCTTTAAGATCATCTGCATCTAATTCAACATCTGTTTTTACTCCTTTTGAATCTTTTACGTCTTGCAGAGCTTTTTCAAAATCATGATGTTTAAGACCAACAACAACGTCTCCAAACATTTGCAAGAATCTTCTGTATGCATCATACGCAAACCTTACATTTCCTGTTTTTGCAGCTAATGCTTCTGTTGTTTCATCTGTTAATCCTAGATTTAGAACAGTGTCCATCATTCCTGGCATTGATACAGCTGCTCCTGATCTTACAGAAAAAAGTAATGGATCTTTTTTATCTCCAAATTTCTTACCAACTTTTTTTTCAATTTTTGCTAAGCATTTTTTCACAGCTTCAATCATTCCCTCTGGATATTTTCCTTTATGTTCGCTAAAGAATCTGCAAGCTTCAGTTGTAATTGTAAATCCTGGTGGAACTGGAACTCCTAAATTAGCCATCTCTGCTAAATTAGCACCTTTTCCTCCTAAAATTTCTTTCATATCTTTATTTCCTTCTTCAAATAAATACACATATTTTGTCATTTTTCAGACCTCCTATTGTCACGTTTCATTCTTTTGATAATCATTATTTATATATTTGATTATACTTGGGCCCATAGATCTAGTCAACTTAAGTGTCATTGCCTGTTTTTTATCAATTTCACAATTTGATTCGTAAGACCTTTTGTTACTCACCATATACTAGCAAAGCATTGTGTTTGGTGGGATGAAATTGATTGGCAGGACACTTAAGTTGACTGCACCGGGTCCATATTAGTGAAATCTGTTTTTGTTACATAAATGGGGGTTATTTTAATGGTATTATGTGTGGGTTATGACTTTTTTGTCGCATTTGTGGGTGTTCTTTCTTGAGTTTCTTTATAAATGGGTTTTGCCTATATTATAGTATTGTGATTTATGTGTCCTAGACACAATCCAAGGTGAAATTATGTCAACTTATACAAGTCCAATAGGGAGCACAGACCCAAGCCCATTAAGGGAATACACTAGTCATGGTAATGGTATGTCTGCTAACTATGGGGCTTCTCCTACAAGATATGAAGCTGGTGGTGCAGTTAGATTACATTCATCAGTCTTACCAGGGCAAGACCCAATGGCAAAAACAGGAAATTTGTACAGAAAGGATAATTTTGGTTCTACTGGCAAAAAATATCTTCCTAACAATGGTAATACCGCATTATATTCAGCAGGTACAAAAAATCCAATTAAAGAAAATATGTATGTAAACATGTTATTAACAAGTAATAGGTGAAAAAATGTGTAGCGGATGTGGAGGTTGTGGATATTCATCAGGGGCAAGCAGTGTTGGTAGTGCTATGTACTGCGCTGGAAATGCTGGAAGTGCTAGTGCGGATTATTCAGCCTCCATCTCAGAAGCATCATCAATATCTTATGCAAGTGCAAGTTCAGGAAGTTACTCCACACAAGGTGTGTACCAATGATGTACCAAAGTAAAGTTTATGTTCACGTTCAAGAAAAAATAGAACGATCATTTAGTTTTCATGCTTCAAGAAGCGTTATTGAGGATAGAGGAATTGAAGGACTTATCTCATCTTATAGTACTTCATCTTCCCCAGAGAGTACCCTGCCAGGTGTTCAATCCTACATTCCAATGTCCTCAGCTTCTTCTTCTTCTTCTCAACCTGCAATTTCTTGTTACTCTTCTCGTCCAGCTCTCCCTTCACCATCTCAGTTTTCTGGACAAACCCAAACCCCTAAAAACCCATTAGAATATCGTGCACCCCAACAATCACCGGCACTTCAATCTCAACAATATACTAGTTTTAATTATAATCCTTTATCTTATGCGTCATCTTCTCGACCACAAGAATATTTTGTTCCTGAAAATTTCTTAGCTCTTTATAGACCAGACACACAATTTATTGAAAAAGCACAAGAAATAGAAGAACACATAAAAGACACATTTAGATTAGTTACTGGTTATGAATTACCGTCTCATATTAAGATTACAATTTGTGATGAAGATAAATTTAAAATATTACATAAATCAAATGGCGGAGAATGGAGTCCAGGAATTCAAGGATTTGCTGTTCACTTGAATAACCAAGTTGTTATTAAACAAAATAAATTAGATGTTGTTATGCTTGTTTTAGGTCACGAAATTGGCCATGTATTATCTGCTCCTTTAAACAATCAACATGATGAAGAAGCAAAAGCATTTGCATTTGAACTTGCATGGATGAAAGCAATCAAAGATAATAATATTGCAAATTTAGCAGAAAACATTAACATTAATTTTCAACCAGCTTCAAATGGATTACACGATGTCGCTTTTGGTTTTGTTAAAAAATTGGTTAGCGCGGGAAAAAGAGCAATTGACGTTTTCAAGGGCTTAACTACTAAAGAAGTTAGTATGGAATTTAGTATGACTTAATTTTAATTTAGTTCGTAGTTCTAAGTGAGAAGTAATAAGTTAGAATAGATGTAGGAAAGGTTCTAAAGGTAGGAAAGGTTTGAAAGGAATACAATTACCTTTCTAACCCTTAAAACCCTTCAAACCTTTATTACCTTTTTATTCCCACTACAAACTTAAAACTTCTAACTTCTTACTTTACTTATATTACCAAAACCTATATAAATAAGTAAATAAGTGAATATATTCATGGTTGTTAGGAAAATAAGAAAAGCATCATCTAATAAATTATCTAGACAGAAAAAAGTAGCTCTTGCTGGAAAGAATATAAAAACTAATACTATGAAAACTCAAAAGTCTATAAAAACTATTGGGGCTAATAATAATTTTAATTTTTCTAGTACTAAAGATATAAAAGTTCCTAAAAAAATAATTGATCAGGTTATTGGTCAAGAAGATGCTGTTGAGGTTATGAAAAAATCAGCTTCTCAAAGGCGGCATGTTTTATTAATTGGTGAACCTGGAACAGGGAAATCTATGATGGGTCTTGCATTAGCAGAGCTTTTGCCAAAGGAAAAATTAGTTGATGTTATTTCTTTTTCTAATCCTAATGATGAAAACAAACCATTAATCAGAACAGTACCAGTTGGAAAAGGAAGAGAAGCAGTATTAAGAACAAAGATGGAAGGTTCTAAAATGTTTAAGAATCAAAATATTTTAATGTTTGTTCTTGCAATTGTTGCAATGATTGCTCCGTGGTGGATTTTAAAAATATATGAAGAAAAATTAGGAGCTACAGCAGCTGCAATCATGTTCACTGCATTTTTCATTGGTGGAATGTTTTTCTTAGTTGCATTTGTATTATTAATTAATTTTGGAAAACGAATGGCTGTCTCAAAAAATGGGGGGAACCCTAAATTAATTGTTGATAATTTTGGTAAAACTGAAGCACCTTTTTTTGATGCAACTGGTGCGCACGCAGGTGCATTGTTAGGAGATTGTCTTCACGATCCTTTTCAAAGTGGTGGTTTAGGAACACCTGCAAATGAAAGAGTAGTTGCTGGAATGATTCACAAAGCTCATTTAGGTGTTTTATTTGTTGATGAAATTGCAACACTACAGCCGCATACCCAACAAGAATTATTAACTGCTTTACAAGAAGGTAAATATTCCATTACTGGACAGAGTGAAAGAAGTGCAGGAGCAATGGTTAGAACAGAACCAGTTCCATGTAGATTTATTCTTATTGCTGCAGGTAATTTAGAAACAATCAAACACATGCATCCTGCTTTAAGGTCTAGAATAAGGGGCTATGGTTATGAAATTTATATGAAAGATACAATGTTAGATACTTCTGATAACAGATTAAAGATTGCAAGATTCATTGCACAGGAAGTTTTCAAAGATGGAAAAATCCCTCATTTTTCAAAAGATGCTGTTATTCATATGATCGAAGAAGCACGAAGACGAGCAAACAGAAAAGGACATTTAACTTTAAGATTAAGAGAACTTGGTGGTTTGATAAGGGCTGCAGGTGATGTTGCATTAGAGAAAAAAGCAGAATTAGTAGAACCTAATCATATTCTTACTGCAAAGAAAATTGCAAGAACACTTGAACAACAATTAGCAGACAAATATATTGAACGTAAAAAAGAGTATGAAGTAATTAAGGTAACTGGTAATCATGTTGGTAGAGTTAATGGTTTAGCAGTGATTGGTGGTGGAGATGCATATTCTGGAATTATTCTAGCCATTGAATCAGAGGTAACGCCTGGTGGAAAAGAAAGAGAGATTATTGCAACTGGTAAACTAGGTGAGATTGCAAAAGAAGCAGTAAAAAACGTAACTGCAATTATTAAAAAATATTTTGGTGAAGACCTGAATGGGAAGTATGATATTTATGTTCAGTTTTTACAAACTTATGAAGGTGTAGAAGGAGATTCTGCAAGCATTGCTGTAGCAACATCTGTAATTAGTGCATTAAAGGGAATCCCTATTAAACAAGATTGTGCAATGACTGGTAGTTTGTCTGTTAGGGGAGAAGTTTTACCTATTGGTGGATTATCAGCAAAAGTTGAGGCAGCAATTGATGCTGGCATGAAAACAGTAATAGTTCCTAATTCAAACCTTAAGGATATAATCTTACCTAAGGACAAAGTAAACAAAATAAAAATTGTTCCTGTTACAACACTTGCACAAGTCCTTAAAGAGGCTTTGTATTGGAAAGGTAAAGAAAAAGTTCTAAAGAAATTAATGAAAAAATAATTATTTAGATTCTTTGAATGGTTAAATAATTAATAGAATTAATCTTTTCGCCATTTAACTTCTATTTCATCTGTTCTGATATATGGTTTAATGTCTGCTTTTTCTATTTTTAATTTATCGCCAGCTTTATGTTGCAATAAACCAAGCCAAGCTATCATTCCAGCATTATCTACTAAGAATTCATTTGCAGGAACATACATCTTTGCTCCACGAGCTTTACACATTTTATCACACATTTCTTGCAAACGTTTATTACAAGCAACTCCGCCACCTAAAAGAAGTTCAGATTTATCACAATGTGCTAATGCCCTTTCTGCTACCTCTACCATCATTGCAAATGCTGTTTCTTGTACAGAAAAACATAAATCTTCTTTCTTAAATTTTCCACTTTTTATTTTCTGTTTCAAATTAGTTAGCATTCCACCAAAGTTCATGTCCATGCCTTTTACTGAATAAGGTAATTCTACATATTTGTCTGATCCTTTGACTTTCTTTGCCATTTTTTCAACAACAGGACCACCAGGAAATCCTAATCCTAAATCTCTTGCAAACGAATCTAGAAAATTACCAATGCCCATGTCTAATGTTTCTCCAAAGATTCTATACTTTTTTCCTTCGTAAGCAATTACTTGAGTGTTTGCTCCTGATAAATAAAGTAAGACTGGATTTTTTGCTTTAGTAACCAATCTTCCAATTTCTAAATGTGCAATGCAATGATTAACACCAACAATTGGTTTATTATGTTTGACAGCTAAACTTCTTGCAGCCATTGCCCCAATTCTTAAACAATGTCCAATACCAGGTGATTGTGAATAAGCAATAACATCAACATCTTTCATATCTAATTCTTCTTTGCCCTTTGCTTGGCCAGCTTTTTCAAGGGCACCTCTAAGAACTTTTCCACATATCTCAGCGTGGTGATCAGCTGCTTTTGAAGGTATCATTCCACCTTTCTTAGTTGTATAACTATCTTTAACATTAGCTAATACTTTATTTGCTCTTTTCTTACTATCATCAACAATCCCCACCCCAAACGTGTGTGCAGTTGATTCAATACCTAAGACTATCATGGTAATATATAAGAATTAAATGCTATTTATATAAGTTTTTAAAAAATAAAAAAATAACAACAATGGTCAGGCGAGTCGAAAGCTTGCTTGAGGCGAGTAGGGTACAATCTAAGCAAAGCTTAGATGTACATTTGAACATAGTTCAAATTGTATTTTTGAGCAGAGCGAAAAAATGTCCGTCTGTGCCATTTTTGTTGTTATTTTTTACATATCGAAGTTTTATATCCCAGAAAAATTATCTCATTTTCAACCAAAACATATATAAATAAACATTCCAATAAACTGATAATATGTATGAGCTTTACTTAATTGATCATTTGAAGAGGTATGTTAAGTTTGAGATTAGCCAAGGCTATGATTTAAGAGATATTTTCGATGCTCTTACTAATTATGGTTATAAAGAGAAGTTAATTGATCAAGTATTTCATGGTTTACATCATTTAAAACCACCAACAGCAAAACCTACTTCTAAAAAACAAATGAAGAAGGATATGCATTTCTACATTCAAAATATGCTTATTGATTATGTAAAAAAGCAGAGTAAGAATGGATATTCACATAAAGCAATTAGAGCTGCATTATTAAGGGCTGGTCATCATTCAAATATGATTAATGATGCAATTAAATTAGTAAAAAAAGGAAAAATAATGGATTATGATCATCCATTGAGTATTAAATTCCCCACACAATTAATATTTGGGTTTTCCTTATTCCTTATGTTGGTGTTTGTAATATTTATTAGCATTAGTACAGACCAAAATATAGGAAAGGTAATTTATGTGATGGTTCCTGCTATTTTAAGCGTAATCCTGACTAATTTGATTATTACAACTACTAAAATAATGCCTTTGAGAAGATTCATGCCTCTGATTTCAATTGGTGTAATTATATTAATCTTTGTGGCAATGATGAATTATACAACTGTTTATGATTATGCATCCATTAATGTCTTATTAGGTCTAAATATAGGTTCAGGATTTATACTGAATAGTTTTTTATCTATTTTTTCTCCAAAATCTAAGAAATAGTAATTTTTTGTCAATTTCTTAATTCTAAATTTAATTTATACACGGGTAAATCAGATATTATCAAATATTATTTTCCCAAATTAGCAAGATTCTAAATCGAAACCTTTATATTTACCTTAGTATCTAAATATGTATACTAAACAAAGATATATATTTACATATCTATTTAATAAAAAGAAATTAAAAAAGAGGAAGAGCATGGCCATATTTGATTTTTTCAGTACTGCACAAAATTTTGCACTTAATCATATTGATAATAAGATTGGTTTATACGCTTTGATTGGGATAGTTGTAATGTTTATTATTTATCTAATTAGACCAAAACCATTGCATAAAACTATCCCCTCTTTAATATTTTTAGTCAAAGATAAAGGTAAATCAAAAAAAGAATCATTTTTTCAAAAATTAATCAGGGATCTTTTATTAATATTTCATTTCTTATTAATTGCATCACTTGCTGTTGCGGCAATGCAGCCATTCTTTTATTCTGAAAAAGATATCAGCAAAGAACATACTGTACTAGTAATTGATACAAGTGCAAGCATGAATGCTGATGATTTATTTAACAAAGCAATTACTAAATCCAAAAGTTATCTTGAAGGGAAAACAAGTATAATCTTAGTGGATAATGAACCCTTTGTTCTGCTTGATGGTGGAAAAGAAGAAGAAGCCTTTGAAATAATCAATAAAATTAAACCCAGTCATGGTTTATCTGGGATTGGAAATTCTATACTTGCTGCAGGTGATTTGTTATCAGGAGAAAAGGGTCGTGTAGTAGTAATCAGTGATTTTGTTAATACCGATAGTGTTGAACCATTGATTGCAAAAAAAACACTTGAAGCAAAAGGAACTTATGTTGAATTTGTAGATTTAAACATGGGGAATGCAAATAATATTGGTATTGTAAATGCAGATTTATCAGAGAAAGAATCTAAAATTACAATTCATAATTTCAATGAGAAAAGTGTTAAGTTTGATGTTGATCTTAATGGTGATAAGAAAAGTGTTTCCATTTCTCCAAATATGGATGAAAAAATCACATTAATTAACAAAGAAGGCGATAACAAAGTAAAACTTTTAATTAAGGATGATTTTGAATTAGATAATGAAATCCATATTTTAACTCCGGTCAAGAAAAAAATCAAGGTATTATTAATTACAAATGAAGAAAAAAGTTTCATTCTGCCTGCTTTAACAGCATATAAGATTGCTTGGAATAGTAATGTTGAAGTTGAGATTGCTGCTCCTCCAAAAATGCCACCAATTAATCATGACGTGTTTATCATTAGTAAGGTGGATAAAGGAAAATTACCTTCTGCAGCTGTTGATAAAATAGAAAGATTAGTAAAAAAAGAAGGTGCTGGATTGATTGTAACGGGCTTTGAAGGATTAGAGAAATCAAAGGCATCAAAACTACTTCCTGTTAAACTTGGAAAATTAGTTACAGGTTCAACAGATGTTTACAATCTTCAAGCAATTAATGAAGTTACCAATGATTTAAGCTTTTCAAAAACCGATAAGTATTTCCAAGCATCATTAAAAAAAGGTGGTGTTGCTTTAGCAAGTGGCAAAGACAATGCAACTATAATTGCTGTGGCTAATGTTGGAGGAGGAAAAGTTGCTTATTATGGTATTTTTGATTCAGAAAGTAAATTTAAGTTTGATGTTTCATATCCTATCTTCTGGCAACAAATGATTGATTATCTAATCAGTGCTGAGAACATTAATAATCTTAATTATCGTGCTGGTGAAAAAATATTGTTTGATGATGAAATGGAAGTTCAAACACCTACAAAAAAAGTAAAAGTTGGAACTATTGAGTTTAATGAAATTGGTAAATATAGCCTTCAAGGCAGAGAAGTTTATGTAAATCTTTTAAGTCAAAAAGAATCAAGTATTAATTTTAAATTAGATTCTGAGAAAGTAGAAGATTATAAAGCAGAATTAGGTACAGAAGAATCTAAAAAAAGATTAATAACTTGGTTTATATATGGGATTTTAATTTTATTATTCCTTGAATTATTATATGTAAAAGTCAGAGGTGATCTATAATCTTACCTTTTGGAATTAATCTCGATCAGCCACAAATGGCACTGTTGTTCATTCCAGCAGTAGTCTTGCTATTTATCTTGTTAATAATTAATTTTGTTAAGTTTGAGGATAAAGATAAAATTCCCACAAGGAACTATAGGATTATTTTATTTTTCACAAGAATTATTATTCTTGCATTATTAATAGCTGCTCTTACTTCTCCTTTTGTTGTTCAAAAAGAAACAAGTGATGGTAATCCTGAAATTAATATTTTATATGATGATTCAAAGTCAATGGACTTATTTGAAGTTAACTTAAATGCCTTAAAAAATAAACTAGAAAAAAAGATTCCTACTAACATCAAGCAAATTGCTTCAGGAACTTCTTCAATGTTGGGTGATGGAGTATTTAGAGAATTACATAAGAAAAATTTACTTTTAGTTACAGACGGAAACAATGACAAACTAAGTATGGATCTACATGATGTTGTTACCTTTGCAAAGAAATTTAATACAACAATAAATGCTTTAAGATTAGAAGAGAAAAAAGTAGATGTAAGCATTTCATTAAAAGGACCTTCTTCATCTATTGTTGATACAGATTATGTGTTTAATGTTGAATTAGTTAATGCTAAAAACCCAGTAAAAGTTGTAGTAAAAATTAATAATAATGTTGTTTTTGATGAGGAAACAGCTGCTGCATCTACTCAGGTTAAACATAAATTTACTCAAAATGGTCAATTTAAAATTGTTGCAGAAATAATCACAAAGGATCTTTATGATATCAATAATCATTATTATCATGTTGTTGATGTAGTTCCTAAACCAAAAGTATTATACTTGTCAGATAAATCTTCATTTGTTGACAAAATCTTAAATGCACGATACAATACAAATAAAGTGTCTTCTCTTCCATTAGATCTTTCTAGTTATTATTCTGTTGTGATCAATGATAAGATGGATAGTATCACATTTGATCAAGGAAAAGCAATTGAAGAGTTTACAGATGATGGAAATGGTTTAATTGTGATCGGTGGTGAAAAATCATTTGTTACAAACACAGAAATTGATCTTTTACTGCCAGTTAGAAAAGGTACAATGGAAGAATCTGGTGTTGACTTTAATTATATCTTTTTAGTAGATGGTTCAGGTTATGTTTCAAGTAAATTAACTAGGGAAGAATTAATTACAAATGATATTTTAAATAATTTTATTTTCAGAAAAGAAGATATTTCAGTTGCTGTTCTTAGTTTTGCACATAATTCAGAGATTGTTTCTGATTGGAAATCTGTCAAACAAAAAGATGATATTTTAACTGATATGAAAAATCATGAAGAGATTAACGAAATTGATGGTGTTAAATGGTATAGGCCAGCAAGACTTGATTTTGGATTAAAGAAAGCAGGTAAAATGTTAGAAGGAAAACCAGGTAATAATAATATTGTTGTAATCTCCGATGGTGCAATTTATGAAAAAACTTTTATTGCATCTATAGAACTTCTAAAGGCATTAAGGAATCAAGGAATTAGAGTTCATAGTTATAATCTTGCTAATCCTGATTTTGAAGATCCAGCATTAAAAAAATCTAGGCAAGCAATAAGTAGTTTTGGAAGGGGCATGTATATTTATAATCCTCAAGAAGCAAATAATTTATTTGAGAAAAACATGATTATTTCTAACCCCAACCATTGGATTACAAGAGATCTTAGCGTAGGAGGTAGTTTATTCCGTTATAACTCAGTTATTCCTGTAGCATCTGCTGATGTGTTAGTAACAACAGGAACTGGTATTCCATTAGTTTCAGTTAATAATTATAATAAAGTAGGAGTTATTTCAACTGATGATGGAACTGAATGGGCCCAAGAAATGTATACGCCAGCAAATATTTTCTTGATTTATAGAGTTATGGATTGGGGTGTTGGAGATCCAAGTAGAAAACAAGATTCTTATGTTAGAGTAAGCAATGCAATTGTTAATAAAGAAACAAAAGTTGAATATAAAGGAAAGAATCTACCAAAATCAGGAGAATGTACATTTCATAATACAGAAGGAGATCTTTATGAATGTTTAATTTTGCCTAAAGAAGTTGGTTTTGCAAATATTCTTGGAAGGGAGTATGGTATTAATTATGATCTTGAGTATAAAAATGTAGGTTTTAATGATAAAGTTATAGAATTTATTACTAAAGAAACAGGTGGAAGTATTTTTGATCCTAGTAATTCACTTGCTATAACAGAGAAAGCAAAAGAAAAAGCAAAAATAGAAATTTTATCAAAGAAATTTATTGATTGGTATTTTGTAGTTGCCGCAATGATTGTATTATTAATTGAATTCCTAATCAGAAGAGTTAGGGATAAGGTAAGGAGAGGATAATCTTGAAATTACATTAATTATTATTAAAAAAGATAAAATACTAACAAATAAATTAAAAAAACACAAAAAAAGAAAAAAGAGGCAAAAAAGAGGAAAGAGGTTAAATAAAAATGTCAATCATGAAACAAGATCTTAATTTTAATTTGATTTTTTTAATTGGTATAGCAGTTGTTGCAACTGTATTATTAACATTATATTATTCACATAGCCTTGGTAATGTAAATGTTGATTATAATGACCTAGAAGATCAATTATCAAGTACACAAAATAATTTATCTACAACCATGAATTGGTTACAAACATGTGAAGCAGAACAAGTTAAGATATTTACGGATTTAAACGAAACAAAAGTATTAGAAGAAAAATCCAGAGAAGAGTATAATGAGATTTATGAACAAACAGAAGGAGAATTAACAAAAACACAAACAGTCCTTAAAGATACAAAAGATGATTTAACAAAAACATTAGATGAACTTCAATCCACAACTAATGAATTAAATGCAAAATCAGCTGCTTTAAGTGCTGCTGAAAATGAAATAGATGTGTTGAAAAAGAAAGTAACTAAAGCAGAAAACAAATTAGATGATATTGAATCATGCGTTGATAATAATAATCTTGATTGTGTTGCTAATGTTATAGATTAAAATCTTCCAAAAAGATGATGACAAACCAAAAACGAGGAAAAACAAAAAATGCATAACTTTAAATCAGCATTAAACGAAATTCACGCAACCCAGAATAAAGTTCTATTATTTATGGTTGCATTAAGAACGTTACTAGTTTTCCTTATTAGTTATATGGTTTTAAGATTATTTAATTTTTATTATTTTGGGTTAGCAATTATTATTGGCATGATGTATTTTGCAGTTATATTACACAAAGAGATTAGTAATAAAAGTTTAATTGAAATGGAAAGGAAAAATCCAGAATTAGCAGAAAAATTAAGAACTGCGGCAGATTACAGTCATGTTGTTAATTATGTGGTTTCTCGGCTTCATGTTAGTGTCATGTCTGCCCTTAAAAATGTCAAAGTATCTAGTTTTTTAGATATTAAGAAAGTAACATATGTACTTTTGGCAGTGATTGTTGCTTCAGGAGCAGTTCTTTTTGTTGCTTCTAATGATTTAGTTATTTATGATCTTAAGGCTGGTCTTAGTTCATTATCTTTCGGAGCTAATAAAGACTTATTAGATGGTCTTATACCTAATAGTTTAATTGAAGCAGATGTTGATATAGAAGATTTAAATGATGATGCAAAAATTAATGAAATGGCTTTAACAGTAAAGCCAGAAGATGAAAAACGTGATCTTTATTTGCCGGAAGACATATTTGAGCAAAGTGATCAAAGTTTTGAAGAATTATTACCAAAAAAGAAAAGAATATATATTAGAAAATACTTTGGAGAAATAAGAAAGTATGGTTATGATTAATAGTAAAAAAATATGGCTATGATTAATAATAAAAAAGGATAAAAGAGGTACTGAAAATGATAAACATTGAAAAATTAAAAGGAACATTTGATGCAGTTTTTAAACAAATAAACAAAGTTATTATTGGACAACGTGAGGCTGTTGAACAGATTCTAGTTGCGATGTTATGTGATAGTAATGCATTACTTGAGAGTTATCCAGGACTAGGAAAAACCTTGACAATTAAAACATTATCTGAGGTAATGGATATGAAATATTCTAGAATTCAGCATACGCCTGATCTGATGCCATCTGATATTACTGGGACAGAAATTATTCAAGAAGTTGGTGGAAAAAGGTTCTTTAAATTTCAAGAAGGCCCAATTTTCGCAAATATCTTGTTAGCAGATGAGATTAACAGAGCAACTCCTAAAACACAGGCAGCGCTTTTAGAGGCGATGCAGGAGAAACAAGTTACAATTGGTACAAAAACCCATCAATTAGACAAACCTTTTTTTGTTTTAGCTACACAAAACCCAATTGAGCAAGAAGGTACATATCCTTTACCAGAAGCTCAAACAGACAGGTTTTTGCTTAAAATCACATTAGATTATCCTCCATATGATGATGAGGTACAAATTGTTGATAGGTTTACAAAAGTAGAAAAGCCAAAAGAAGTTAAAAAGATTCTTGGAAAAACAAGTTTCCTTGCACTTCAGAAATTAACAAGGCAAGTTCCAATTGCAGATGATCTTGCAAAAACAGTTGTTAAGATTGTTGCTGCTACAAGAACAAATAAAAAACATATTGAATATGGTGCTTCTCCAAGAGCTTCTTTAGGATTAGTATTAGCGTCAAAAGCACATGCATTAATGAATGGTAGAACTCACGTTAGTGTTAAGGACATTGAAAAAATGGCATTTCCTGTATTAAGGCACAGAATAATATTAAATTTTGAAGCTGAAAGAAAAGGAATGACAACAGATGATGTTATTAAAGATATTTTGAAGGAACATCTTAAAGCCTAACTTAATATTTTAATTATTAATTAACAAGTACAAACAAGTAAAATGATAGACACTGCATTTTTAGAACAGCTCAAGAGGTTTAGTTTAATAATTAGAAAAAGAGTTACCTCTAATTATAAAGGTGCAAGACGTTCAATTGCTTTTGGTAGGGGTTTGCAGATTAAAGATTACAGAGATTATGTTGTTGGTGATGATATTAGATTATTAGATTGGAAAATTTTTGCAAGGACAAATAAACTTTATGTTAAACAATATGAAGAGGATAGAACACTTTCTGTGCATATTATTATTGATAGGAGTTCTAGCATGGATTTTGGAAAAAATACAACTAAATTTGAATATGGGAGTATGATGGGTACTGGTTTTGCTTACCTTGCATTAAAAGAAAATGATAAATTCGAATTTTCAACCTTTTCAAATGATCTTGATACATTAAAACCAAGAAGAGGCGTTTCTCAACTTATGTCTATTGTTGATAGATTAAACAAATTAGAAGTTAAAGGTAATTCTAAGTTTGAAGAAAGTATGCAGCGTTATAGAGGCCATCTTAAAGGAAGATGCTTAGTAGTTGTTTTTAGTGATTTTTTGTTTAATTTAGATGAAATTAAAGATGGTTTAATGAGGCTTGGTAAACATGAAGTTAAATTTGTTCAAGTATTAGACAGAGAAGAAAAAGACATGAAAATGTATGGTGATGTTAAGTTATTTGATTCAGAATCTCATGATGTTCTTAGAACTTTTATTAGTAGAAGATTGAGACAAAAATATACTCAAAAATTAAATGATCATAGTTCTCAAATACATGATATGTGTGTTAAATTAGGTGCTGGTTTTTATCAAATAACTACTGATGATCCTATTTTTGATAGTTTTTATAATGTATTAACGCATGGGAGTCTTTAATTAAAAATTCTAAATAAAAGAGATTAAGATTTACTTTTAAATTTAAAACCAATACTTTTTTTAATTTTATTTTTAGAAAATTACTCACGTTAGTTTTAAAATTAAGTAAAAGTTAGCTAAATTTCTAAAGAAAAAATAAATTTAGCTATTTTCTTCTTCAAATTTTTCTGCACATTCTTCGGAACAAAACCAAACAATTTTGTCATCAATTTCTCTTTCAACAATCTCTTCTCTTTTGACTAGCATTCTACCACATTTTCTGCATTTAGCGTTTTGTCCATCCATTTCTGCTCCTTTCATAAAGCCTTCTTCAAACGCATCAATTTCGTCGTTTTCTAACATCTCTGCTCTTCCTTCATCTGAGTAAATGCCTTCTTTTTGGTTTCCTTCTTCATTATCAAATAAGTTATCGTCTTTCATTTTAATGATTCTTTGTATGCACTACTATATATATTTTATTAGTTCAAAAACCTATGGTTGTACTGGATTATAGAAACTTTTATAAACTTCGTGCTGTTCACGATTATGTATTACTTCATGTTTTTGCTTATTAAGGTATACATGGAATTGGATCTTTCGCTGAAGTGATGATAAAAAGGTGATAATAATATGCGAAGAATATGCATTATTAATCAAAAGGGTGGTGTAGGAAAGACAACTACCACAATTAATCTTGGTGCAGGTCTTTCAAGAAAAGGACGTAAAGTTCTCCTTATTGATCTTGACCCACAAGGAAATATTTCTACTTGTTTTCATGATAGTTCGCAAAAAGATATGTATGATTTTCTTATTGATAACGCAGATATTCGTGAATGTATTAAAAACTTAGGGACAAATTTTGATATGATTACTTGTAAGGGATCATTAACAAATGCTGAGGCCCAAATATTAAGGCTTGATAACAAAGAAACATTATTAAGAAGAAAACTTAAAGAATTTAGGGAAGTTTTAAATTATGATTATATTTTAATTGATTGTCCTCCTGCAATTGGAATGTTAACACAAAATGCAATTTTAGCTTCTACGGAAGCAATTATTCCTTCTGCTTGTGATTTTTTAGGGTTAAATGGTTTAAGATCAATTGTTGAATTTATTAACTTTGTTTCAGAAAAATACGATCATGATCTTACAATCTCAAAGATAGTGCCTACAATGTTAGATCAACGACATCATAGTTCTCAAGAAGTTCTTAATCAAATGACTAATGATTTTTATGAAATTGTTTCAGATCCAATTAGATTTAGTATTAAATTAAAAGAATCTCCTCAGGAAGGCATGTCAATCTTTAGGTATGCTGCTAATTCTCCTGCGGCAGAGGATTATTCTCGTTTAATTAATCAAGTTATTTTTGATGAAAGAAAATTTAAGATAAGTCAAGAAGAAGATGAACTATTTGAGGTTGAAAATACTGAAAATGTTGTTGGTGATATGCAAAAAACTGCAAGTGTTGCTGCAAAGGCAGCATCAACTGTAAAAAAGAAAACTAGGCGTAAAAAATCAACCCCAAAATATAAACGGGTTATTCCTACTTCAAGGATGCCAATTATTCCACGGCAAAGAGTAAAGAAGAATTCATTTGATGATGATTTTGAAATGCGAAAACCTAGGAAACCTAGAAAATCAGTTAAATCAGCAAAACCAAAAATAAAGTCAAAAAAAATAGTAAAAAAACTAACCAAAAAATCAAAAACAAAATCAAAGATAAAACCAACCGCAAAATCAAAAATTACTACTAAATCCAAATCTAAATCAACAAAATTAAAAAAAGGAATAAAGAAACCAGTAAAAAAGAAAACAACAACTGTTAAATCTAAGCTTAAAACAAAAGCAAAATCTTTAAAGATTAAAAAAAAGACTGCAGTTAAAGTTAAAAAAAAAATTAAACTTAAAACAAAAGTTAAAACTTCTACTAAAGCAAAGTCAAAAACAACAAAAGCTTCAAAAACCTCAAAAAAACCTAAATCAAAAATAAGAAATCATTTGGGGAAAAAGGCAGCTATTGCATTAGAGTAATTATAATTCTTATTCTAATTCTTTTTAATAATAGAAAACTATTAGAATGGTAAGTTGATTCCTTGTTATATAGTGATCTCAAACAATTTAGTTGATTCAATAAAAAGAAAACCTATGGCACTTTGTTATAATGCTTTGGCAATGTATGTTGTAAGTGGGTTTGTTTTATCTGGCGCTAATGCTGATACTGTTGCTGTTAACACAGATAATGGTGGTATTGATGTTATTTGTCAAATTTCTATGATTGATGGTTTTAATAATGGATCTGATGATACTTTATTATTTAATGATTTTGATAATACAGAAAATTCATCTCCTGTTAACCCAACTAAAAATAATCCTTTTTCTTTTGATACTCAACCAGCAATATTAACTCAGAATTATTGGCGAAATAAAATAGAAGGAAAACAAAGGCCTAAAGAGCCTAAATCTCGTGGTTATTCTAATAGACAACAAGGATTTAATCATGTACAATGGGTTATGGCTTACAAATTCCATTAATTCTAATAAGTATTAGTTTTTTTTAAAATATAATTTTTTAAGAAAAAAATAAATGATTTATTCAAGCATTTCAATCTCAATGTGCAGTCCTTCTGGAATAGGTACTCTCATTACAAGTCTTAATGCTCTTTCATCAATACCAAGATCAATTAATCTTTTATGAATTCTCATTTCATATCTTTCCCAAGTAGCTGCTCCATCTCCACAAGGACATTTCCTGGTTGTTAGCTTAAGTTTCTTTGTAGGCAATGGTATTGGGCCTCTAATTTCTACTCCTGTCTTTTCTGCAATTTCTCCTACACGTTGACAAACTTCATTTATCTTGTCAATTTCTGTACTTGCTAATTTTATTCTTGCTTTTTGCATTGTTTTTACCTACACCATGAAAACTTTACTTGTGATCATGAATAATAATAAAAAAACAAAAAAGGAAATTATTCCTTCTTTACCAAACTAATACACATACCAGCTGCAACTGTTGTACCGCTGTCCCTAATTGCGAACCTTGATAATTGAGGAATCTCTTTTTGAGTTTCAATTACCATTGGTGTTACTGGTTTAAATTTTACAATTGCTGCGTCTCCGTTTTTAATAAAATCAGGGTTTTCAGCTAAAACTTCTCCAGTTGCTGGGTTAAGTTTTTTCTCAATTGCTAAAATTTGACAAGCAACTTGAGCTGTGTGTATGTGGAATACTGGTGTATAACCGACAGTAACAACAGTTGGATGGTTTAATACAACCATTTGTGCTGTAAATTCACTTGCAACTGTTGGTGGATTATCAGTGTGGCCTAAAACATCGCCTCTTGCAATGTCTTTTTTACCAAATCCTCTAATATTAAATCCAATGTTATCACCTGGTCCAGCTTGTTTATATTGTTCATGGTGCATTTCAATACTTTTTACTTCACCAGGAACTCCTTTGCCTTCTCTTCCAGGTACTGCAATAATTTTGTCACCAATCTTTACTATTCCAGTTTCAACTCTTCCAACTGGTACAACTCCAATTCCTGTGATGTTATAAACATCTTGGATTGGTAACCTAAATGGAAGGTTTGTTGGTTTTTCAGGTGGAGTTAAGTTATCTAATGCTTCTAATAATGTTGGGCCTTTATACCAAGCCATTTTATCAGATTTTTTAGCAACATTGTCTCCTTGTAAAGCTGAGATTGGAACAAACTGAACTTGTTCAGGATTGTAACCAACTGTTTTTATCAAAGCAGTTACTTGTTCTTTAACTTTATTAAATGCATCTTCAGCATAATCTTTCATATCCATTTTGTTAACAGATACTATTAATTGAGATACACCAAGTGTTCTTGATAAGAATACGTGCTCTTTTGTTTGAGCCATAACTCCATCATTAGCTGCTACAGATAAAACACCTGCATCTGCTTGTGAAGCTCCTGTAATCATGTTCTTAACGAAATCTCTGTGTCCAGGTGCGTCAATAATTGTGAAGAAGTATTTTGGAGATTCAAATTTCTTATGAGCTAAGTCAATTGTGACTCCTCTTTCTCTTTCTTCTTTTAAATTATCCATTACAAAGGCAAATTCAAATCCACCTTTTCCTAATTCTTGAGCCTTTTCTTTAAGTTTTCTCATTGTTTGTTCGTCAATATTACCTGAATCGAACAATAAACGTCCTACTGATGTTGATTTACCGTGATCTACGTGACCAATGAAAACCAAGTTTATATGTACCTTGTCTGTTGCCATTTTGTTACCTCCATACTCCTTTAGCTAAAATAAAGCCTATTTGCTCTTTTTTACTTTTTTTAGGCCCTTGTGATTTAATTGGGCATTTTTGAGTATAAAAAGCAGTGCTTTATAAATTTATTGGAAAATTAAGCTTATTCTACTTATTATTCTATTATATATCATAAATATGAAATAAATACTCAAATAATACTATGAATTAATCTTTTTTAGAAAGCTCTTAATTTGATTAAAAAACAGTTAATTAGCCTGGAAAATTTTTATTTTTTAAGGTGGTGTTGTTCGGTATCTTTTAATGCCAGAAACAACTAATTCACTTAATTTATCCATATTAAATGGTTTATGTATAAAATCACGTATTCCTTCTTCCCTGAGCTTTTGTACCCTAGATTCTGGAGAATATCCACTCATAACATAAAATATTACTCTTGGATCTTCTTTTATAATGCTATGATATAATTCATCACCGTTCATCCCACCTGGCATTATTAAATCACTTATTACAATATCTGGTCTTTCTTCCATATAAAGCTTGAAGCCTTCATCTCCATTTTCTGCAGTTATAATTTTATATCCTTGTTTTGCAAAGTGACCTTCTAATAATTCTAATATAAATAACTCATCATCTACAATTAATATTTTTCCTTTTCCTCTTTCTAATAAAATTTCATCAGTACTCTCTTCATCAAACCTTCCTTGTAATTTTGAAGCAGGAATATAAATATCAAATGTTGTTCCAACATTTTTTTCACTGTTTACATGGATATAACCATGATGTCCTCTTACTGTCCCATATACTCCTGATAATCCTAATCCTGTGCCAACACCTTCTGGTTTTGTTGTGACAAAGGGATCATATATCTTAGTAATAATATCTGGGTCTATGCCTTCTCCATAATCAGTAAATGAAATTTTAACATATCTTCCAGGAGGAATTTTTTTTAATTCAACTAAATCTCCATTGGATTGATGACCAACACCTAAATCTTCAATTCTTACGTCTTCTGTTTCAACTAATATTTCACCACCTTCTGGCATTGCATCTACTGAATTAAATATTAAATTATGAATCATTTGATGCATTTGTGTTTTATCTGCAACAATATATGATATTGAGTTTAGATTAGTTTTTATTTCACAATTTGCAAGGGATGTATATCCTCTGCTTAATAGTTCTATTGCTTCATTAATGACTTCACCAATTTCAACTGGTTTTTTTTCATATTTTCCTTTTCTTGCATAAGCAAGTAATCTTTGTGTTAAATCACTAGCTCTTCCAGCAGCTTCATTTATTCTACTTAAGTTCTTTTTTGTTTCTGCAGAATCATCTGATGAATTTTGTGCAACTTGTGCATATCCACTAATGATTGTTAAAAGATTATTAAAATCATGAGCCATTCCTGCTGCTAATGTTCCAATAGAAGCTTGTTTTTCTGATTGAATTAATATTTCTCTTAAAATTCGTTTTTCTTTGACATCTCTCACAGAACCCCAATAAAATATTTCTTCTTTATCTTCTGCAATTTTTTGTGCCCTAATTTTACAAGCAAATTTTTCTCCTTTTTTTGTTTTAAGATCCTCTTCAAAATCTTCTACTTCTCCAAATGTTTTTAATTCTTTAAGTAAGAGATCTCTTTTTGCATCACTTGCATAAAGATCATTTACATTCATTTCACTAAGTTCTTCTCTAGAATATCCTAATAAATCAACTAATTTTTGATTAACATGTAGAAAATCTCCGGCAACATTTGTAATATATGTCGGCCAAGCTGAACGGTCTGTAAAGTATCGACCATATTTTAATATTTCTTCCAAATCTCCAATTTCTTCTGTCATGTTTTTCCCTTTATGAATTTTTAAATTTCTTCACGAATCTTATTTAATATTCCTGTTTTTGATAAATTGTGTCGTCTTAACATGTACATTATTGTCTCTCTTTTAGAACTCACCTTTTTTTTAAAATATGAAAATAAAAAATAATAAAAAAATCTAATTAAAGATCTTATTGGTTATCTGTTAATCCTTTTCTGCTTCTGATTTGAGTAACAATTTTATTTTGTAGCTCATCCGGTAGTCTTTCAAAGGTCTGATCAACAACAGAACTACTTCCTCTTCCACCAGTTGCACTTCTTAAATCATTACTTAATCCAAACATTTCACCAACAGGCATTTTTGCTTTGATTTCAACACTACTTCCTTCTTGTTTCATATCAAGCAATTGTCCACGTTTATTTCCAATAAGTTTTGAGATTTCTCCCATGTATTCATCTGGAGAATCAAACAATAGTGTTTGAACTGGCTCAAATAACAATGGTTTTGCAATTCTCATTGCTTCTCTAATTCCATCTCTTACTGCAGGATATACCTGTGCTGGTCCTCTATGGATTGCGTCTTCGTGAAGTTTACAATCAGTCATTGTAACCATTACTTTTGTACATGGTTCTCTTGCTAATGGTCCAGACCTCATAACATCTTCAAACATGTCTAACACCATCTCAATTATTTCACCCATATGTACTTGACCTCTTGTTGCTTCAAAAAACATGTTTCCTTCATAAATATCTTTAATCTTTGGAGCTAACTTTGAATCAATGCCAAGTTCAATTAATTTATCTCTTAGCACTAAATCTTTTTTCTTAACTCTTCCAGTTGGAATATCTCCATCTTTAATTGCCTTTGTAATGTTGTCTGGGATTGGCATTACTTTAAAGAACAAATGGTTGTGTTTGTTTGGTGATTTTCCCATTGCTTCTTCACTTGGTTTTGTAATTGCTTCTCTGTAAACAACAATTGGCGGTGAAGTTTTAATTTCAATGCCTTTTTCTGTTTTAATTCTGTTTTCAATAACTTCTAAGTGAAGTTCTCCCATACCAGACATTAAATGTTCACCAGTTTCTTCATTAATTTCAATCTTAATACAAGGATCTTCTTTTTGTACAACCCTTAAGACTTCAATTAATTTTGGTAAGTCACTTGGTTTTGTAGCTTCTACAGCTATTGTAACTACTGGTTCAAAAATATGTGTGATCTCCTCAAATGGAGTTTCAACTTCCTCTAGAGTAATTGTATCTCCTGGCATTCCTTTAAGGCCAGCAACTCCAACAATGTTTCCACATGGTACGTGATCTACAATTTCTCTTTTTGCACCATTGTAAATAAAAACCTGTTGAACTCTAAGATGTTGTTTAGCTTTGTTTAAGTAAACTTGTGTTCCTTTATCCATTGTTCCTGAGAAAAGTCTTCCAGCTGAGATTTCACCTGCTTGTGGATCTACAACTATTTTTGTAATTATAAAATACAATGGTCCTTTTTCATCACAATTGATTAAAGATTTTCCATCTTCACTTTCCTGATCTCCTCTCCAAATCTTTGGAATTCTATACTTTTGAGCAGCTGCTGGGTCAGGTAAATGTTGAATAACGGAATCTAAAATAACTTCGTGAATTGGTGCTTTTTTTCTAAGTTCTTTGATTTGTTCTTCATCATTTGAACTGTATGCATCAATAACTTCCTTAAAGGTTATACCTTTCTTTTTCATGTGATTTAATGATAATGCCCAATTATGAAACGCACTACCAAAACAAACACTTCCGTCTTGAACACTTGTTTGCCATTTTTCACCGTATTCTTCTTCTGCAATTTCTCTAATTAATTTGTTAACACTAGTAATTGTTTTAACAAATCTTTCTTGCATTGCTTCTGGTGTTAATTGTAATTCTTTAATTAGTCTATCAACTTTGTTAATGAAAAGAATTGGTTTAACTCTTTCTCTTAAAGCTTGTCTTAATACTGTTTCTGTTTGTGGCATTATTCCTTCAACAGCACAACATAAAACAATTGCCCCATCTACTGCACGCATTGCTCTTGTAACGTCTCCACCAAAATCAACGTGTCCAGGAGTATCTAATAAATTAATTAGGTATTCGTCTCCTTCAAAATCATGCACCATATTAACTGCTGCAGTATCAATTGTAATTCCTCTCTCTTGTTCATCACCATGGAAATCTAATTGACATGCTTTTCCAGCTAAATCTTCTGACATCATTCCACATCCAGACAACAAATTATCTGAAAATGTTGTTTTTCCGTGATCAATGTGAGCTGCAATAGCAATATTTCTAATTCTTTCACGTTTTGTCATTAATCGTGTTACTTTTTCAACCATCTTTTCGGCCATAATTATTACCTCCTCAAATTGTTTTTATTAACTTTTTATCTATCAGTGATTTTTCACTTTTGTTTTATTGTGATTTAATTATCTTGTGTGTTTTTCGTGGACAATTTTATAACTATGTAATTCACGATCTTCAAACCACAATTTTATTTCTGCTTTAGCTTCTTCTGGTGTTCCAGAAGAGTGAATCAGATTTTTGATTGAGATACCATTTTTGTCTGCATATTCATATGAATGAACAGCAAAGTCTCCTCTGATTGTTCCTGGTGCAGATTTTTTAGGTTCTGTATCACCACTCATTTTTCTGATAACTGCAACTGCACTAACACCTTCAATGACTGCTGCAAGAACAGGTCCTGATGTGATGTATTCTTCTAAACTTTTGTAAAATTCTTTTTTTATGTGAGCGCTATAATGTTTAGCAGCAAACTCTTTATCTATCCAAACCATTTTCATTCCAATGATTTTAAGTCCTGCTCTCTCAATTCTATGAACTACTTCACCCATTAGCCCTCTTTCAACTGCATCGGGTTTTAATAAAATTAATGTGCTTTGAATCATTTTTTCACCTCAACAGATTTTCTTTTTAATCGTTGATTTTTTATTACTAATTAATTAGTTTTTCAATTATGTTTCTGAACTTTTCTAAGCTTTATTGTTTATTTTTTAGCTTGTGAAAAGTCTTTGTCCATCTAGTGGTATGCGGCTTTCTTTTCAATTTAAATGTATTTTTCTCACATTTCATTGAACAGAAATTTAATTGCCGCCCATCGTTTTTAACAAACAGTTTGCCTGTACCTTTTGAGATTTGTTCACCACAAAAACTACACTTTGCCATTATAATTACCTCCAATAATAGATACAACACAAAAATTATTTTCGTTAATTTTTATTTGTGACTTGTATCTTAATAATATCACTTTTATTTTGAGCCTCTTCCAGCTTTTGTTAGCTGTTTAGCTTCAATTTCAGTTTCTCTCAGCATTAAAACATCTCCTTTTTGAACAGGACCTTTAACATTTCGTCTAATGATTTTGTTAGCGTCTCTTCCTTCAAGGATTTTACATCTTACTTGTGTTGCTTCTCCTCTTGTACCAGTTCTTCCCATAACTTCTTCAACACTTGCAGGATATGCTTGAGAAAAGTTAACAGTGCCTTTTTTAATTTCTTCTTCTTTTTCCTTTTTTCCCAGTTTTTTTCCAGCCATTTTTTCACATCCCTATTTTAGTAATTCTTTTAGGATGTTTTTTGCATCGCCTTCAACTGTAATTGCCACTGCGCCTGTACCTACTTGTAAGCCTGCTGCAGCTCCTAATTCTTCTTTTGTTCCTGCTTTGAAGCATTTCACTCCTTTTTCTTTACAAAGTAAAGGTAAGTGCATTGCAATTTCAGGTGGGTTAATATCGGTTGCATAAGCTACAAGCTTTGCAGTACCTCTTTCAATTGCTTTTGTTGCTTCATTTGTTCCTTTCTTAATTTTTCCAGTAGATCTAGCTACTTCAATAGCTTCCATTACTCTGTCAGCCATTTCCTTGCTTAATTCTTCTGCCATAAATTCAACCTCCAAATGGTTTTTTAACTTCTATCAATTATGAGATTAAAAGAAATCACTTTTAACCTCACTCAGGCATATGCTTTGCATAATACCTTCATCAATCATAGGTTAATGTACTGGATGAGTAGGTGGTTTATAAACTTTACTACCTTTTAATGTAGTAAAGGTTTGAAGTTTACTTCAAAATGTTCTTATCATATTATTAGTTTTGAGTAATGAGTCTTGAGTTTTGAGTGGGTTATTTGTAAGTAGTTATGAGTTTAGCTGTGTTTTCTCAATACTAATTAACCCATAACTAAATCTCATTACTGATTTACTCAGAACCAACCCATTACCCAAAACTCAAAACGCAGAACCTTTTACTTCTTGCTTCCAACTTAAAACTACTAACTAAACAATTATTCCCATCAGAATATTTGTTTCACGAACTTATATAAACCAGGATTTAAGAATAACGAGGATGTTAGAAAATTATCATTTTAGTAAATTAATCACAGGATTTAGAGGTTATACTCCCCCTCATGAAATTGTTGCTGTTGGAAAATATCAAGGAAAGCTTGCAGAGCTTTGTTTAGTTCATGGGTGGGAAAGAGATCGTGATCCGGATTATTGGTTAATGACTGGGACAGGAAAGAAAGTTATTCTAGGTTTAACTGGATTAGTTAAGTCAATTGAAGAGAGAAAAGATGAAGAATTAACAATAGTATTAGAAAGAAATAATGGTTATGGGAATTTTAAAGGGCCTTCTAAAGATATCTCTTTAGATGAAGAGCCTCAACTAGGAAATGAATTACTAAAATCTGAACTTGATCAAACATACAATATTATTTCAGATTTAGATTTTTATTATGGTGATACTAAAGACTTATTTGATTGGAGGGCAGATCAAGTTCTTGCAAGATTTGGTGAATTTGGTAGATTCTTTAATGAAACACAAATAATTCCTGAATACAATGATACAATGACTGCCGTTACAGTTTCTGAAGGTTGTTTTGGAAAGTGTCGTTATTGTCCTGAACCAGGCAAGGGTGTAAATTTTTTTAGTTTAGACCAAATAGATGAAAAATTAAAAAGAGCAAGAAAAATTGTTGAAAAATATCATGGCAATCATTTAGATAAAATGTCTGAAGCATTTGCAAATGCATCTGATTTATTATACAATTACCATTTTAGAAAAAACAGATTACATATTCCAGACCCAATTCAAATTATTAAATTATTTTATCAACATTTTCCAGAAATTATAAAAATGTATGGTTTTGTGGGAACACAAACTGTAAATGCAGCTGATCAAAAATATTTAAGAGAATTATATTTGTCTGGTTTAAACAGAATTTTGATTGGTATTGAGACGGCTCATAATGAGACTTCTAGGTTCATAGGAAAACCAATTCTGACTGAAAAAAAAGTTAATGCAATTATTAAATTACAACAGGCAGGGTTTCCTAAAGTTAAAGCAATTGTTCAGGTTGGTTCAACAGGAAAAGGATTTTATAGTGAACAAGGGAAATTTCATTCAAGTTGGGATGCGTTAAAAGAAACAAGGGACTTTTTAGTTAATGTAATGAGAAAAGATAAGGGGTCATTAAGGCCTAAAGATAAAGTTATTATTTCAAGATATGTTCCAATTAAAAATACAGAATTAAAACAATTACATGATGAAGCTAAAATGGTACTTCCATTTGAAGATGGATTAGAATTAGAAGAACAGGTTAGATATCTCGAATCAGAGATGAGATGTGCACTTATTGATGTTGAAGCTGATTATGAAGTTGCTTTAGAAGGAAGAATAAGGATCAAGGCAGCCTAATTCTTCAACTGTTGTAGAAAAATATATAAATATAACAAACAAGAAAATTAGTAAGATGTTTGAAATTGATCCTACCCAAGCATATTTAATATTAAAACCATTAGTTATATTTGTTTTAGGGATGGTAGTGTATTCTATTTTTATCTTCAAGTTTTATCGTTTTATTGCAAAGAAGGATGTTTTTGAATTAAATTTAAAACAATATAATAAATCTTCTCATCCAATTATTAGAAAAACATTTGGTATTTTCTTTTATCTAGTAGAATATATATTATTATTTCCTCTTTTTGCATTCTTTTGGTTTGCAATATTAACAGGATTATTGTCTTTCTTATCAAAGAACTCATCAATCCAAGAGATATTGTTAGTTTCAGTTGCAGTTGTTGCTGTTGTAAGAGCTACTGCATACTATAAAGAAGATTTATCAAAAGATCTTGCTAAGATGTTACCATTTGCATTATTAGGTATATTTTTAGTAGATGTTTCTTTTTTTACTATTACAAGTTCATTAGATGTGTTAAAACAATTACCTGCAAACATAAATCTATTAGTTTATTATCTTGCTTTTATCATTGCTTTAGAATTTGTTCTTCGAATTGCTTATGGTATTAAAATACTTATTTTTGGAGAAGCAAAAAAAGAAGAAGAATAAAAAAATTATTCAAGTTTAAACTCAAGTTCTCTTTTCTTAATATTTTCTTTAACTTTTTGAATAAACTCTTCTGTATTAACGCCAAACTTAACTTCTCCCTTCAATGTTCGTACAGCAACTGTATTATTTGTTTCTTCTTTTTCTCCTACTGTTAAGATTAAAGGAATGTATTGAATCTGTGCATCCCTAACTTTTTTAGGAATTGATTCTGTTCTATTATCAATCTCTGCTCTTATTCCGGCTTCTTCAAACATTTTTTCTACTTTTGCACCATATTCGTTAAACTTTTCAGATACGGTTAAGATTCTAACTTGTGTTGGTGCTAACCATAATGGAAATTTTCCTGCAAAATGTTCAACAATTACTCCCAAAAATCTTTCTAAGCTACCGTAGATAACTCTATGAATCATTACAACTCTATGTTTTTGTCCGTCTTGGCCTTCATATGTAAGATCAAATCTTTCTGGCAAAGACATGTCTAATTGTATTGTTCCACATTGCCATGTTCTTCCTAAGGCATCTTTAATATGTAGATCAATTTTTGGTCCGTAAAATGCACCGTCTCCTTCATTAATTTTATATTCTTTTCCTGTGCCATCTAATGCATTTTTTAATCCATTTGTTGCAAATTCCCATTGTTCATCTGTTCCAATGGATCCTTCTGGCCTTGTACTTAATTCAAGATTAAAATCAAGTCCAAAAGTTTTGTAAAATCTTTCTGCTAAACTCAATACTCCTAAAACCTCATCTTTAATTTGAGATTTTGTCATAAAAATATGTGCATCATCTTGATGAAATGCTCTTACTCTAAATAATCCTGTTAGGACACCACTTAATTCGTGTCTGTGCACTAAACCAATTTCACCTGCTCTTAATGGGAGCTCTCTATAACTATGGAGTTTTTCTTTGTAAATTAACATTCCTCCAGGGCAATTCATTGGTTTTATTGCATAATCATCTTCATCAACTTTTAATGTATACATATCGTCTTTGTAATGTGCCCAATGTCCTGATTTTTCCCATAAGCTTTTGTTAAGAATTAATGGTGTTTTTATTTCAACATATCCTCCCTTTTTATGTTCTTCTCTCCAAAAATCTAATAATTCATTCCAAATTATCATGCCTTTTGGATGAAAGAATGGCAAACCTTTTCCATGATCATGAAAACTAAATAACTCTAATTTCTTCCCTAGTTCTCTATGATCTCGTTTTTTAGCTTCTTCTAACACATGCAAATATTGTTTTAGATCTTTTTTATCTCTAAAACTAATTCCATAAATTCTTTGAAGTTGTTTATTTTTTGCATCTGCTCTCCAATAAGCTCCTGCAATTTTTGTTAATTTGAAAGATTTAATTTTTCCTGTGTGTGGGACATGTGGTCCTCTACAGAGATCGGCAAATTTACCTTGTTCATAAACAGAAATTACTTCTTCTGTATCTCCTAATTCATTAATCATTTCTAATTTGTATTCATTGTCTTTGAATAATTCTAATGCTTCTTTCTTTGTGATTTCTTTTCTGATTATTGGAGTTTTTCTATTAATAATCTCCTTCATTTTTTTTTCTATTTCAATAATATTTTCAGGAGTAAAAGGTTCATGATCAATATCATAATAAAATCCTTCATCAACAACTGGGCCAATTGTAAGTTTAGCATAAGGATAAAGTTCTGTGACAGCTTCTGCCATTAAATGTGCAGAACTATGTCTAAATATCTCAACACCTTCTGGATCTCTAAATGTTAAAATTTGCAAAGTTGCATTTCTATCTATTTCTGCTGTTAAATCAACTAATTTATCATCTACTTTAGCAGCTAATGCTTCTTGTTGTACAAATTCTGGTAATCCTTTTAGAATTTCACTTATTTTAATTCCTTTCTCATACTTTTTTTTAGTTCCATCAGGAAATGTTATTTCAATCATTTATTTCACCTTTGTTCAATAATACAACTATTAAACCAATGTATAGATTTAGCCTATATTGATTTGTTTAATAGGTATAATGCAGTCTTGATATATAAATATTTTGGTGGCAGTGGTAGTATTTATATGACGTTTATGAAGAAGCAAAAAACAACAACCTTGGCACAGACGGACTTTTTCATTTCATTCAAAAGTCCTACTCGGTTTCACTTCGCCTGGCCATGATTGTTTTTTGTATTAAAAGAAAGTATATTGTTTTTCATAAACAATTGCGGATGCTTCTTTTTTCACTATGATTTCCATCCCATTTAAGTTATAATTTTGTTATTTTTCACTAAGACTTATTTTTTCTAAACAAAATAATAATCAAAAAGAAATAGTAAAGAAATAAAAAAACTTATTCTGCATCAATGTTTTCAGTATCTTTTGTTCTATAGATACTTGCAAAACTTGGTGTTACAACTAAATAATCATCGCCGAATCCAGCAATATCTCCACCAACTGCATCACATGTCTTTTTTAGTTTGTTAATTGCTCTTTTTAGCTCAACTAAGTCTTTGTTTTTTAGTGGTTTAATATTAATCAAACCCACTGTATTTCCAATTCTTAATGAGTCAAGAACTAATTTTATATCTGAAAAATCATTAATTACAAACGGTCTAACAATTACTTTTGCTGTGCCTTTTTTATCTTCACTACCACCAAGAACATCTAATTCCACATATTCATCTTCAACTTCATCAATGTCAGGTTCATCTGTTCCAAAGGATCTTTTAAACTTTTCAAAAATTCGCTTCACCATTTTTTACGCCTCCCACCATAACTATCAAGTAATTACATTCGACATTTATCAATTTTATACTTAATTATTACTAATAGGCAAATTCTTGATATATATAAATCTTTTGCTTTTAAGGATTGCGGAGTGAGAACTAAAAGGTTATATTGGGTTTTAAAACTCTCCCTAACTTTTTTGTTATGGTCTTGCAGAATTAGCTAATTCTTTTTTTTGCTTAATATATTCTTGTTCATCTAAAATTAGTTTGCCATATACTCCATCGTATCCAGGCATTACTTTTAGTTTTGCTTCTCTATTTTTTATGATGGCATTAGCAATTTTCTCAGAAGTTAGTTTAAGTAATTCTCTTTTTGGAACTTTAAGTAGGATATCATATTCATTCCTATCTTTAATTATTCTATAAAATTCTTCAAATACGGTTTTAGTTGCAACTCCTCTTTTTAAAACCGCTGATAATATTTCTGATAACGGGATTAATGTTTTGAAATCCTTGACATTTTCTTGTTTTCCTGGCTGAGGTGAATAATTTTCTGGTCTTTTAGGATCTGCTAATTCTTCAACACGATAAAGAACACCAATTGTTAAAGGCTTTCCACATTTTGGACAAATTCCTTTATGTTTTGCAGTGTCTTTTGGTTCCATCATTATTCCACAATTTCTGTGTCCATCAACATGATATTTTCCATAATTTGGATCAACTTCAATTGTTCCATGTAAACCCTTTCTAGTTCTGATTGCTTTGAGAATATCCTTATACTTTAATTTTGCAAGATCTGGTTGTTCTTTTACATGTTTAAAATCAAAAACAGTTGCTTCTCTACCTAATCTCCAAGGCCAATAACTATGACTGTCTGAGAACGAAAGAAGAGAAATCTTATCTAATTCTTTTATTCGCCAGTTCATTACAGGGTCTGAAGATAAACCAGTTTCAATTGCGTGTATTGATTTAACTTTCTCTTGAAATGCATCTTTTAGGCTGTTAAATCCAGAGCTCATTCCAAACATTCCAAACCAAGGTGTCCAAATATGTGCAGGTATGATTTCAATATCTTTGCTAATAGAATGTAACATTTCTACAAATTCTGGGCAGGGAATCTTAAAAATAGGTCTGCCATCATAATCAATTCTTCCTCTTTTTTTTAATTCATCAGTTATTTGATCAACAACCTCAAAATTAGGTGCTAAAATTACATTATGAACTTTTCTTCCTTTACCAAGATCAGTATACATTAAAGAAAGCTCATTTGATAAGATAAATGGAAATCCATTCTTAGTTTTCAGTACTCCACTTGAATCTTCTATTAATTCACTTTTCAATTCCTTAATCCATTCGGGGTGTGCAAAATCAGATGTTCCTAAAAGATTAACACCTTTAATCTTTGCATACTTTTCTAATGTTTTTATAGACAAATCTTTAGAACAAGCTCTGCTGTATCTAGAATGCATGTGTAGGTCTGAAATTATTTTCATATTACCTTTTTAGGATTCAAATTAATATTAAAAAGTTGTTATTGAGATCTATTTTTCATCAATGAATTTTTAAATTAATATATTCAAATAGCTCTATTTTCAAAAACCTTTATAAACCACAACAGAATCTTCTTGATTAAACAAATTTCAAAGGTGATATTTATGCCAGCAAGATGCGCAAAAGGACATTATAAACCATTAAAGAAAAAAACTTTTAATTCAGGAAGAAAGAGAGAAATTAGACCAAAAACATTTGTATCAAAAACAGCAGCTGATGTATATGCAAAAAAACATGGTTTAAAGAATTATACTCTTGAAAATTTAAAAAGTCCAGAATCAAAAGCACAGAAGATCAGAATTAAAGTTGAAAATTAATTTCTTTTTTTTAATTATTTTAATAAGTAGTTCTAAGTTGGAAGTAAGAAGTGGGTTTGTAGTTAATTAGTTCTTAGTTTTTGGTCTTTAGTTATTAGTTTGTTGCTACACCAATAACCAAGAACTAACAATCAATAACGAAATTACTTATCACCCACTTCAAACTTAAAACTTATTACTTTTTTTTCAATACCTTTTTTGTCCCTCGAGAATAGAATCGGAAATTAAAAAACTATTTAAACAACATAGATATCACAAATTTGTTATTTGTTTATTATATTTTTTCGTACAAAAAACTGAGGTGGAAGAGTGTTAAAATGTGCTTGTAATGATATTCCCAAAAAAGGAGATCGTTTTTGTCGTAATTGTGGCGTTGATGTTCTCCAGTCTGATTCTTTTTTATGTGAATGTGGTGCAGAAGTTCATAAAGAAGATAGTTTCTGTCATTCTTGTGGTGTTGCATTTGAAGGAATTGAAGATGAAGAAGAGTTTTTAACAAAAGAAACAAGTTGTGGCACTTGTGGGAGTAGCACCCTTTAATGTTTTTTATTTTTTAATGAATTATTCTGAGTATACTTATCATTTTTCCAAAAACTTATTAATAACTAAAAAAGAATCTATTATATGTCATTAATCAAAAGAAAGATTCCATCAAATAAAGAAATTAATCAAGTAATGAAAATTCTTAGTAAAGAATATAATAATTTTACTAAACCAATTGTTACTGAAATTAGTGAAATGGGTGGTAATCCATTCAAAGTTTTAATTTCTACAATTTTAAGTTTAAGAACAAAGGATGAGACAACTGCAAAAGCTAGTTATAGGTTGTTTAAAGTTGCAGATACTTCGCAGAAGATCTTAAAACTTTCAATATCACAGATTGAAAAGTTGATATATCCGGTGGGTTTCTACAAAACAAAAGCATTGAGAATAAAAGAAATCTGTCAAGTGCTAATTGAGAAATATAGTAATATTGTTCCAGATGATCTTGATGAACTTTTGAAGTTAAAAGGCGTAGGTAGAAAAACAGCTAATTTAGTTCTTTCTTTAGGTTATGGCAAGCCAGGATTATGTATTGATACACATTGCCATCGTATTCCTAACAGGTGGGGTTGGATTAAAACTAAAGATCCATTTGAAACCGAAATGGAACTTAGAGGATGGCTTCCTCAGAAACATTGGAAAGAATTTAATGATTATTTAGTTGCATATGGTCAAAACATCTGCAGACCTGTTTCTCCTAAGTGTTATCTCTGTAAATTAGATAAGTATTGCAAGTTTCCTAAAAAAACAAAACTAAAGAAATGATTATTTTTTATAGGCATTACTTGGATAAACTTTTTATAATCAAATACATTTCTTTCTAATCAGGGGAAAGTTTAAATGAAGAAATCTGAATTAAGAGAGCATTTGGTAAAAATGGGGGCTGTTTTAGCCACAATAGATGATTTATTTGAAGAAACAAGACCAATTATTTTAATAAATACTGGAAATGAAGTTGTAAATGATGAAGATAAAGAACGAAATGGTTATTTTATACTATTTGGTTATAATCTTTATAAACCGAAAAAAGAGATGGATGAAGATGGTTGGTTTAATTTTCAAGCACATTTGATGATGGATTGCATAATTAAAGATGGTGTGCCTCGTATTTTTGGAATGACATCTGGAATTCTTTCTGGTGGTTATTTGAAGGATGTTTATTTGTTAGAAAGACCAAGAGTTATGGGTGATATTCCTTGCTTAGGTGGTGCAAGTCGTGTTGTACCTATTGAAGCAGGATACTTTGGTGATTATCAGAAATTAATTGATCCTTTTAATGAAATGAAAGATAGAACTCAAAAAAAAGATTAATAAAAAAATAAAAAGAATAATTTAATTTTTTTAGTGTTATTACTTCTTCTTTAACCTTGAAGCTAATTTTTTAACAAAGCCTTGTTTCTTTGGTTTTTCTTTTTTGTCTGTGCTTTTCTTTGTTTCTGTAGTCTTTGTTTCTTCTTTTTTAGCCTTAGTTTCTTTTTTTACTGGTTTTCTCTCTGCTTCTTTTGTTGTTTCTGTTTTTACACTTGGTTTTACTGTTTCTTTTGCTTTAGTTTCAACTTTTTTAACTACATTTGAAACTGGCTTATTTGATTTATTAATAACAGGAAGACTTTGAGAAGAAGGCCCTGTTTCTTTAACAAATGGTTTTGAAGCTTCATTTCTTACATGATGTTTATTTTGGTTTTTATTGAAATCTTTTTTGTGGTAATTACTGTTATTATTATTAAGATATGGTTTTTGTCCAATTAAATATTTGCTTGGATTCTTATCCATGTCATGGTAGTCATCTGCTGTTTCTTTTAGATGTTTAGAAGCAGTTCTTCCAAATGCAATTACTTCCCCTCTACATCCATGACTTTGTAAGTATTGGAGTAGATCTTTAAAATCACCATCTCCACTAACTAAAACAACAACATCTACTTTTGGACTTAATCTAACAGCATCCATTGCTATTCCAATATCCCAATCGCCTTTTTTAGCTCCACCTAAGAAGATTTGTAGGTCTTTTGCTTTTACTTCAATGCCTATCTTATTCAGTGCATCATGAAAGTTAACTTCTTCTTTAATATCTGTTTTAATAACATAAGCAATTGCTCTTGTTAATTTTCTGTTAGAAACAGCTTGATTCAATATGCTTGTAAAATTTACTTTCTTATGATATAATTGTTTTGCACTGTAATACATGTTTTGTACATCAAATAGTACTAATACTCTTTGTTCCTTATGTTTCATTTTTAATACCTCATTGTTTCCTTTAGGATTAGGACACATAATTTTTGGTCCTGATCTTATATTCTGTTTTATTCGTTTTTCCTAAACGATATTCTTTAATTATTTAATCTTCTTCACTTAAAGTGTCTTCGTTTTCATCACTTTTACTTTCGATGTTTGTGTTGTCTTCTTTAAGCTTACTCTTTACCTTATTCCCGTACTTATGCGCTAAATATAAAGGTTCTGGTAATTTATGACCTTTTAGCATATTTTGCACAATTTCCATAGTTGTTTTTATACCTACTTTGTGTCCTTGGCTAACATATACTGCTTTTGCCTTGTCTTTTGTTCCTATTTTTTTCCCTATCACATCTTTATCTAAATAAACACAATTATCTTTTTCTTCTCCACATAGCCTTTTCTTAGCAACACCAATTGTTGGTATGTCTAAATATAATCCTAAAGCACTTGCAGCTCCAAACATTCTTGGGTGCATTATTCCATTTGCTGAAATCATCATTAAATCAGGTTTATTTTCAAGTTTTTCATAAGCTTTTACTGTTACGGGTGTTATTCTATAACTAATAAATCCAGAAATATAAGGAAATGTTGCTTTTTCAACTGCATATATTTTTTCAACAACTTCTAATGTCTTATAATTAATTACAACTATTGTACAAATTATTTCATCATCTGTATAAAGATAATCAACACCTGCGATGGTCTTAATTTTATCAAATTGATCACTAAGTGAAAGCTTTTTTGCTAATTTTAACTGTTCCTCTTTTAATTTTTCTATGTTAAGCATTCTTCTTTCCCTACCTTTTCACTCATGAATCATCTCATGAACTTTTTCATGAAACTTTCCAACTCTTTTTGCGTGTTCTTCACCAAGTTTTTTTCTATATCTTTCTTCAATTTCTTCTTCATTTGTTCTTTGATCGTTTATTGTAAGATTATCTGCATATGTGATAATGATTTCTTCTTTTGTTTCTGGAATATAATCTTTTGCTGGTAATGGCAAATTATCTTTTTCAATATCTTTCTTTAAAATGCCAACGCCAATATGATTTTCACATACTCTTTGGAATTTCTCTGGCCATCCTTCTGCTTTTAATATATTAGCTCCTTCAACACCATGTTTTATTTGATCTTTTGACCACGGTGGTAATTTAAATCTTCCAATATCATGTAGAATTACAGCTGTTTTAATGAATTCAATATCTATCACTTCAATTTTTTCAGAAATCTCTAATGCAATTTCTTGCACAGCCATTGTATGTGCCATTACTTTTTCATATGTGTCTTTATCAGGAGCATATTTTTCCATTAATTCCAGTGCTTTTTGCTCATTAAATTCCATGAAACTTCACCTATCTGTCACCTTTTTATTAAGTACATACTGACTTCAAACATGCTTCTGATGTGCACTAATTACACCTATAAACCAAGAACTCATATATAAATATTTCGGTTTGATTGCCACTCATTAGTAGTTAACCTATTGAGGGGATAAAAAAGAAAATAATAAAAAATCACCAATCTACTAGCGATCTCTACCTTCTAACATTCCTGTGGGTTCTAATGCACCTATTATTAGGATTAATAACAATACAACTCCTAATAACACTACACCCGCATAAGGATAAACATGTACTTCTATCAATGCAGCAATCACCACAATAATAAATCCTAACAGTAATAATATCATTGAATCACTTAGTATATGATGAAATTTCTCACTAAAGAGATCTTCTCTTAACACAGCTTTGCTTACTACTCCTCCCACAACTGCTGCCGAGAAATAACTAAGTGCTTCTGTAATCATATGTGCTAAAACTGGAGCCATTATAGTACCAAATGCAATCAATGGATGAACTTGGCCTGCTGACGTATGTGCAACATAACCAAATACTGTTCCCCATACACTTGCGTTCCATACTAGGAATAAGATTGAACCAGCACCATAAGCAATAGATAATAACAAACAAGCAATCATTACAATTAGATTATTTATCAAAATATCCATGGTTTCTCTATTAAAGATTTGGCTAGCAAATGCTTGTCCTGTAAAACCTGCAACTTTTAGTTGTGAAGAAAACATCTTAAGTGTTGTTGCTTTTGGCATGAACAATGCAAATAACGCAAACATAGTTAGTACACCGATAAACATAAAGAAGTATATCTCAAAAATATCTCTATGGTCTTTAATCAACATTCTTAAAGAAAATTTAGTTTCTCTTATTTCAACATTTTCTTCATCTGAAAGTAATTTGTTAACAGATGGTATTAGCAAAATAGATGTAAATGCAACAGCCATCATACTTGTACTTGCTGGAAAAATAAGTTTTGCACTTAATATTCCAACAAGTGCATATAATAATCCTAAGAAAAATGCAGAAATTGGTCTTTTTTCTAACCATTGCGCTTTAAACGCTTGTTCTAATACCATGATATCAACCTCTTTTTTTTTAATAATATAATTGCAATAAATTGTAATAATTAGTAATGTTGTATTTTATTGATTGATGAGTTTATATATTTTTTGTAGAAATCATATGTAATCTGGTCTTTTCATTCTGCCTTTTCTTCTTCCTTTTTTTCTTCTTCAAAAAAATCACTAATTATTTTATCATAATCCTTAGCAATTATCATCTTATGATCATCTGGAAAACAATTTTTATATCTGGGCCACACATATCTTTCATCTAAAAATACAATCACTCCTCTGTCTGTTTCACTTCTAATACATCTTCCAGCATTTTGCAATGTTTTTTGAAATGCAGGATATAAATAACCATATTCCCAACCTTTTTTGTATTTTCTATCGAAATAATCAATTAATTCTCTTGTTTCTAAATCTGGAACACCTAAAGGTAGCCCAATAACAATTACACCCTGTAATAAATCGCCTGGCATATCAATTCCTTCTCCAAAGCTCCCAGAGGTTACTCCTAATAAAACAGCACCTGCTTTTTTATATTTCTTAAAATTTTCTAGTAACTCTAATTTTTCTTCTTTTTTCATTTTAGGATCTTCAAGAAAAATTGTTTTTCTACACAAGTTCATAAAATATAAATAAATACTATCTCTCATTTTATAGCTAGGGAAAAATAAAAATACATTTCCTTTTATTTTATTTGCAAGATCTGCACATATTTTACCAATTTCTTCATATTGTTTAATATTTCTTTTTTCATACTTTGTTGTTGTTCTTGGAACAATTAAATTTAATTTATTTTTGTGTGGGAAGGGTGATTTGTATTCTTTTTCAATGCAATTATCTGCACCTAATAAATCTCGATACATAAAAGTAGGTGTTAATGTTCCTGACATAAAAATGCAGGAATGGGAATTAGCAATTACAGGCCCTGTAATAACTGATGGGTCTAAACAAGTATAGCTTAATGTAACTAATGGCCCTTCTTTTGTTTCTTCTAATTTTAAAATTCTTGCAAACCCTTCTTCATCATCTGTTTTTTCAATTTTTACTTTATTATTTTCTTTGTCTTTCTTTCCTTTTTTCATTGAATCAGTTTCTCCTCTCCAATGTTCAAAAAATCTTGCAACCCCTCCAATATAACTTCTTTTTTGTGTTTCTCTAACAGATTCCGCAATAAATTCAATATCTGCAACTAAATCATCATAATTAATTTCTTTGTTTATTGCATCTACAAAATCTTCTTTTGTAATTTTTATTTCCTTTGAGAATCTTCCACCTTTTGAAAACCCTCCTGATCCTTGGTTTTCTTCTAATTTTCTTGAAAGTTCATTTAATACATCTTGTACATGAACTAAATATCCTAATGTTTCTGAATACCCATATTTCTTTGCTTCTTTAATTGCTCGTTTTAACATTAAGCTTGTTAATCTGTTTGTTGCTAAATTTCTAATTCTATCTGGTAGATTATGTGCTTCATCAACAATAATAATTGATTTACTAAGATCAGCTTCAATCTTCTTTAGAAACACATCACTCACATGCGGTCCAAATACATAAAAATAATCTGCAATAATAATCTTTGATTTTTTTGCGAGTTCAATTGAGATTTCATAAGGGCAAAGTTCACTTTTTTCACAAAAATCAATAATTTCTTCTGAACTTCTGATTCCTAGTTTAAGATCTTCAATTGTTTTTTTTGCAGGCACAGTTATTTTATTTCCTTGGTCACTGCCTCTTGTATTAATAAAATAAGCACATTTTTTTGTTTCTTTCATATTTTTGCAATATTCTTGAAATTCATTTTGGAATAAAGTAGTAATATTTGGAACAGCACACATCCATTTCTTTCCAATAATGTCTGCCACATCAAATTTAGTTCCATGCAATTTTTTGATCTCTCTAAGCGTTTCAATTGCAATCTTATGTTGTGTATGCCGAGATGTTAAAAAGAAAATATGTAAGTCATTATCAATAGCATATTTTAAAACTGGGCTAAGGGCAGCAGCTGTTTTTCCTAATCCGGTTGGAGCATGCGCAATAATGCTTTTCCTTGATTTTATGGCTTCAAGAATATCTTTAATTAATTCTGTTTGCTCATCTCTTATTTTTTCATATGGAAATAGAATTTCTTCAGATTGAACCATTAAAAACATGATCGAGGGGTTATTAATAAAGTTATTTGAAAAAGTTCTGAAGGTTAGGATGGTGTGAAAGGTTTGGAGTGTCGAATAACAGGTAAAAGGTGTTAGGTGAACAGTGAAAGGAACATAAGCGCCCTTTCATTATCAAAATTTTTACTTTCCAAATATTCTAAACCCCTAACCTTCCAAACCTTTAAATTAAACCAGTATACTAAAACATATATCTTGGTTACTATAAATGGGTATATCTAGGATTCTTAACTTATGTTTTATCATATATTTCCAATAGCTTTAAATATAATAACGCATTTCAATTTAAAATAAAATAATTGAAAAAGAGTGTGTGAATCTTAACAAAACCTTTGGGGTGTTAAATTGATTAAAAACAAAGAAATTTTTAATGTAATTTTTAGAGAAAAACCAGCAATGATGTTAGTAGGTTTGTATAATGCAAAGAGTGAGGTTTATGCAAGTTCTTTAGCAAAACAAATTGATTGCACCTATAGTCATGTGGTTAAGATTTTACAACAAATGCATCTTTCAGGTCTAATTAACTTTAATAAACAAGGCAGACTTAAATTGTTAAGTTTAACAAAGAAAGGCCAAGATGTTGTTGAAAACATAGATAAAATCAGAAACAGTCTTTAGTTTTATTTTTTCTTGTTTTAAGTATTCTGTTCTAAGTTTGTAATGGGACTAAAAAGTTTAAAGGCTTAAGGTCTAAAAGCTTAAAAGTATATTACTTTCAAGTTTTTTAGCTTTTCAACTTTTAAGCTTTTTTACTACCAACCAACTTCTTACTTTTAACTTAGAACTACTTACTTAGAATTACTTACTCTATAACTTCTTCAATTGCTTTCTTTGACAATTCATTCTTAGCATTTTCAATAAACTGTTGTTCATATTTCACATCAATAACGCCACCTGCAGAATTACTGTGTCCGCCACATTCTCCTTCAAATGGTTCAATAACCTTTCTAAGAAGTTTTACTAGACCTTTGTTTTGTTTATTGCCTGTCATTCGCATTGAAATTTTTGTTTTTTTATTTCTATCTCTAGACAATGTAACTAAATAAATTCCTTCTGCAACATTTAGATTTTGAGCTAACATACTTGTTGCTGTCCCTAATATTTTAGGATTAGTGCTTGTTTCTGCATTTAGAATTATATGGCCGTTTTGTTCAATAGTTCTTCGCGTTTTTTTATTACTTTCTAACCAATTTAAAGTACTTATGATTTCTCTATTATATTCTTTTAATGTATAAGTTGCTCTGATAAAACTCTTTTTATCTCCTAATAACAATCCTAGGCCTAAAGATGCTCTGTCTAAACAACCACATGCATTAAGAAGTGTAGAAAGTTGTTTCAAATTTTTAATTTCTTCATTAATACTAAGGCATCTATAGGTGTTTGCATAAATATCTTTACTTTCTTTGATTTCTTTTTCTCCTACTTTTATTCTGGAAACTTCTTTAACTAATCTCTCAGTTTGTTCTCTTTCTAAATCTGATATTCTTGTCCATCGATTATTTGTTCTTTGTTCAATTCCAACTGAATTAAGAAAATCAAAGATTTTATCTTCATTTCCACTTAACCCTGGTATATATAGGCTTAGACTTTTCATAAATAGCTTGTATAAAGGCTTTGTTCCAGATGTAAAAAATTTAAGTCCTTTCTCAACAATTATTTTTTTTGAAGCAACTGCCTCATTTAATATTTCTTCATTAAGTCCTTTGAATCCATTTTCTTCTTGAAGATCAGAAATTGCTCCTACTACTCCTAAATAAGCAAGATCCATATTTTTTTTATTTAGTTCTTTTGCAAAAAGATAAGTAATACCTGCTGCACTAATTTCTCTTGAACTATTGATGTTAAATAATGATGGGTTTGCATGATAAATTTGTTCTTCTTCATTTTCTGATCTTTTTGCTCTTGTTACATGATGATCTAACACAAATACTTTTTTGTCCTTTAAATATGTTTTAATGTTTTTTAGTTGGCTTGTTCCTAAATCTAAGAAAACAAAATTTTTATGACTTTCCTGGGATAACTTTACAATAAAATCTTGAGTTATATAATTTACAAATGTAACAGAAAACTTTTTTTTATCTCTTATCAATGCTTTTGTTAATATTCCTGCAGAACAAATTCCATCTGTATCTATATGGCTGATAATTCTAATGGTTTGCTTTTTGTCAATAGTATTAAATGCTTTAGCACTATTTTCAATATACTGTTTAAATTCCACCCTGTCCCCCTTTTTAATGAAAAATAATTCTGTTTTTAGTTAATATACTAAGTTTTAATATTAAAAAACAAATAAATAAAAAAAGAAGAAGTATATAAATTTAATCAATTAGTAACCTAACCTTTTCAGGATCATAGCTCCAATCTTCAGATAATCTTTTAGATTTTTTATAATACTTAATTAATCTTTTAATCTTAGACTCTGTTAATTGAATTCCTCGCTTACCAACCATATCTTTTTTATTTTCTTCCATATGTCTTCTAAGTTCAATGTTTTTCTTCATTAAATTCATAAGATCTTCTGGAATCTCTGTTAGTAATTCTTTTTCCTTAAGGATATTATTAATGGATTTTTTTGTAATAAGCTTTACACTTGGAATTCCATAAATATCTCTTAGAACTATCCCAATTTGTGATGGTTCATGTTTTTCTTTTCTTAATTTTGCAACTAACAATTCTACTTCTTTTGGTTTATATCTTACCCATGAAGGAATTGTTGTTTTTATTGGTCTAGTTGAACCAGACTTTCCTTTTGCTCTTGAATGCATTCTTGCCATTGTAATTAACCTCCATTACAATTTCATTTAATTCATTAGGAAATAAGAAATATCTTCTCATCTCCAGCTTAACAAAGCCCATCTTTCGATTGAACAATGTCATCTCTCGATATAGCTTAGGATTGATTAGGTGTTTATAAATGTTTCTATGGAAAGTAGGCAGTTTTAAGTAGTAAGTAAGTAGTGTGTAGGTAGTAAATTAGTTTGTAGTTTTTTGTTGTTTAGTTTTCGTAACAACTGTTTTGATGAATAACGAACTACGAAGATCGAAACATATAATAACAATTAAACAATACAAGGTTATATGGAATGTCAAAAACAAAAAAACTTAGAAATATGTAATTGTACTTATTCAGGATGTCCTAGAAAAGGAATTTGTTGTGAATGTTTGCAGTATCATCTTAAGAATAAACAATTACCTGCTTGTTGTTTTCCAGCAGATGCTGAAGCTACTTTTGATAGGAGCTTTGAGAAGTTTGCAGAAGCATGGGAATTGAATAAGTAAATAGGTTTTAGAATAAGTTTAAAAAAATTAAAGAAAAAGATAATTTTAGACAAGTAAATAATTTTACTTCTTTTTAACTGCCCATTTGGATTGAAGTTCTTTTGTTAGTTTTTCTATCTCGTCAGGATCTTCGCCAGCCATATTAGGTAATGGATCAGTATATTTCTCTTCTGCACTCTTTAACATTGCTTTAAGAAAATTAGCTTCTGCGCCCCCAACTGTAACATCTGTTTTTTTCATTTTAACCTCTTTTACTTTTTTATGTTCTTTTATTATGTCATTTCCTTTGTCTATAACAGTATACTAATTGCGACACTTGTTTATATAATTTACTAAAAAATAAGAGTTATCAGTTTGGAGTTATGGGTAATGGGTTGGTTCTGAGTAAATTAGTTGTGAGTAATGAAACAATACTCATAACCTATTACTACTAACCAACTCAAGACTCAGAACTCATTACTCAAAACTTAATCACTTGTAAACTTTATCTAAGAAATCAGCTTTAGTAATTATCCCAATTATTTTATTATCTTTACCAACCAAAATTAGTTGATAATGTTTTAATAAAAATCCAATCATTGAACTTGGTGCATCTTTGTTAACAATTGGTGGACAATCCATCATAAAGGCTTTTACTTTTGCATCTGGGCTAGCTTTATTCATAATTGCATCTAATATTGCTGCTTCAGATATAAGCCCAGAGGGCATTCCAGTTGGCTTACCATCAAACACCAATAACTGGGAAATCCCATGTTTCTTCATTAATTTTGTTGCATCTTTTAATGAATTATTTTCTTTAATTGAAATGATTTTTGTATTCAATAATTCACTAGCTTTAATTTCTTTTTTTTTATTTAGTTTATTAATTGCATCATATATCTTTTTAATTTTAGTATAAGTAGGATCTATTCTATTACTTTCAATTTTAGCAATCAATGATTGAGAAACACCAGCAAGTTTAGCAAACTCTATCTGAGTCATATTATACTTCTTTCGTATTTCCTTTATTTCTCCTAATTCAAGCATCATTTTTTAAGAATAAGCACTGTTAATTTATAAAATTAATGCAATTTCAAAGATTTTATATATCAAATATCTGTACTTGATAACTATGAAACAAGCAGAAGCTAAATGGTTAAAAATATTAGAAGAAGAATTAAAGAAAGAGATGGACAAGGCTCCTTCTGTTGTATCTTCTCATGACTTTGGTCATATTATTCGTGTTTGGAAATATGTTAAACAAATTTCTGATACTAATGTTGATTGGGAAGTATTGATAGCAGCAACTTATCTACATGATATTGGAAGGCACTATCCAGAAGGTGTTAGGGAACATGGACCATTAAGTGCTGTTCATGCAAAGAAAGTTTTAGAAAGAATTAATTTTCCAGAAGATAAAAGAGAGAACGTATTAATCTCAATTAGTTTTCATGATGCAACATTTCCCCCTGAAAAAAGAACAACCATGGAATCAAAAATTGTATATGATGCAGATAAACTAGATGTGTTTGGGGCAATTGGTGTTTCTAGATATTTAATCTTCAATGCTTTGCGAGATAAAACCCTAAAAGAAACAATAGATTATGCTTTAGAAGACTTACCATTAAGATTTAGTCAATTAGAACTTGATAAAACTAAAGAAGTAGCTGAATCTAGTTATGAGTATACATTAAATTATTTTAAAAAATTAAAACAAGAAACTGAATAGTTTCTCTAGAAGTTTTCTTTTAACTATCTATTTATTTTCTGTTTGAGTATTTATTGGTACAAGATAAAGCATTTCAACATTCATTCCTTTACCAACTGCTTTGCCACTTTTCATTTCATAGACTTTATCAAATATAGAATAAACTGCGAATTGTTTACCTGCCTCTGTATTGTAATGGGCTTTAAGTGTGACTTGTGGTAATTCTCCCTCTGGTAGTAATGCAGAATCTTTTCCAAAATATCTTTCTAAGAAAACCTTATTAAATGCAGTTCCTTTATCTTTTGGTAGATTAATTCTGAATGCAATTTGTTCTGGTTTTAATTCTGCTGCAACGAATTCTCCAGTCATTTCTTCAATAATTACTGCATCTTCTATAGTTTCACCTGTAACAGTTACTTGTGTGGCATAAGCTGCTTTTTCTCTTTCTGCTTCTTCAATTAATCCTTCATAAAGGGTAGCTTGTTCTTTTAACTCTGTTCTTTCTGTTGCAATTGTCTCTCTTTCATTTGCAATTGTTCTTCTTTCTTCTGCAATATCTTCTCTTTCTTGTTTTAATGTATCAATTAATCCAGTAACTTGTTTACTTAATTCTTCATAATTTGTTTGACCTTTTCCAGCATCACCATCTACTTTTTGTAAACTTGTTTCTAATGCTCTTAATTCTCCTTCTTGTCTATCTAATTGTGATTGTCTTTCTGCAAGTAAATCTTCTTTTTCTTTATACAGGATTAATTCATCATTCAAACTTTTAAGTTCTTGTCCTCTTGCACCAAGTTCTTCTCTAGCTTCCTCATATAATCCAGAATATTCTTTTGCTTCTGCTTCTTTTGTTGCTAATGCACTTTCAAGATTTGCAATTCTTTCTACATATACTGCAATATCTGAATTAACTTTTTTAACATCTGTTGTCTTTGTTTCTTGTTCTTTTGGAGCACTAGATAATTCAACAACTCTTGCTTCTAATTTTGTATTCTTATCTGCTAAACCATCTGCTCTTACTTTTTCTGCTTCTGCTTGTCCTTTATATTCATCTCTCTCACCAACAAGCTCTTCTATTTTAACAATTTCGTATGCTAATTTTCTTTTGTAATCATCTCTTTCTCTTGCTAGAGCAATTGCTCTGGCATTTTCAATGCCACATCTTTCTTCATAATCTGCTGCATTTGCTTCAGCTGCTGCAAGTTTATCTAATAACTCTCCTATTGCTCTTGGGTCTCCTGGTTTTTTTTGAACTTCTTTTTCTAACTCTTTTGATTCAGAAGCTCCAGTTATATCACTATGCTTTCCTTCAGTATCAACTAGCAAAGCACCTTTTTCTCCACTATCTTCTTTTAATCTTGCAACTGCATCACCCATATAGGTAACTCTTTTTTCAAGTTCTGCAATTCTAGTTAAGTCTTCTTTTCTATATTCCTCAACTTCCTCTGGTGTAAAATAACCTTCTTGTTTTCTGAATATTTTTATTGCATTATATTTTCTTTTTATGCTTCTTAGTTCTCTTTCTAATTCTTCATAATCATTAGGATTTTTTTCTAATCTTTCTCTGAGCCCAAAATTTTCAGCTCTTAAATCTCCATATTCTTTTTCTAATGTTCTAAGACTTTCTTCAAATACACTTATTTTTCTTCTCTCAAGTTCAAGATTAGTTTCAGCTGCTAAAACCTCAAGACCTTTTGCTTCATATCTTTCAACAGATAATGCACTATCATCAAAAATTCCATTTTGTCTAAAATGAATAACACTTGATTCTCGTAAAGTGCTTATCATTAAGTCATAAACTTCAACCGTATATCTTATTCTATCTCCTTCATTTACTTTTGTTTGTTTTCCAATTTCTTCTATGTCTTTTTTAGAGTAATGAGCCTTTGCACTATAAACATGCCTAATTGTAGAAATTAAATTATTAAAAATCTGTCTGTAAATATCTTCAGAAAAACCTAATCTTAAAATGGGATCAGCTAACTGTTGCATTTCATCTTTTGTAAAAGAAAATTCAGGTGTGGTTGTTTTTGGATTTAGTATTCCATCTGCTTTTTCTTTAGTTAGTTGGTAAATCTTTGCAAACAATGCATCATGATGAACAATATATTCAAAAATTTCTGTTTTTATTTTTGGCATGACATTTCTACTTGCTTCAATTATTGCCGCCTCTAATAGTGCTTCTTCATTTTGTCCTGTGATTCCATTTCTTTCTGTATGATAAATAAATTCTTTGAAAACACTCATAATTGCAGGTCCCATTCCTAACATCTGCCCAGCAATTTTGTGATTGTAGCATTCATCAAACCATTTTCGAAATAAACTATTATGATGAAGCATTCCTAAAAAATCATCTCTACTTTGAAGAACATCTGCACCCTTTAGATCAATTAAATCAATAATATCTAATTCATCCCCTGGTGTTGTTTCATCAATATCCCAGGTTTTACCTTCTGCTGCTTGGGCATCATAAAGATTTTTTATTAATGGTGTTTCTCCTAATAAATTTGGTTGAAGAAGTATAATAGCTGTATCATAGGGAATTCTATCTTCCAATGTGATAATCTTTCTTGCTACTTCATTAGGTGTTGCCATTTTCTATGTCTTTATCCTCATCTCTACTCTCTCTTTCACCCACTAGAATGTTCCCCTTATAGATATATAAGGGAATGTGTATAACGTTTTTAAATTTTATGGAGATTTTAGCTGTAATGAAAGTCTTATTAACATATATAATCTAATTAAAATTATGACTTTTATGTCTCTATTTAATGCATAAATTAGAGGTTTTCAGTAAGATTTTAGTTTTCAACAAAAATCCTATATTTCTCTTTTCCGCCAAGTTCAGAAATAATTCTCTTGAAAATAACTTTTTCAGGATCTGGCATTAATTTTACTCTTTTTTTCAAATCCTCAAAATTTTCAAATTCTTTATCTTTTCTTTCATCAATAATTTGCCACATATGTTTTTTACCTAAGCCTGGCAATAATTCTAATTGATGCATTCTTGTAGTTAATGGTTGTGCATTATTAAAAAAATCCACAAACCTTTGTTGATTATTCTTGATAATATCTTTTATTACAAACTCTACTTCTTTTCTTGCTGTTCCTGTTAGTTTTTCCAATCCTAATTTACCTGAAATATGGTGGATTTTCTCTCTTTTACCTTCTCCAATGTAAATTTCATCATGTAATTGTAAAACAACATCTTTTTTTGGAACTAATTCTAACAAAGTAAACTTTTCTTTGCCTATAGCTTGCGTTATTGGAGTTTTTTTATGAATAGGTCTTTTATCAAAATGATAACCATGCGGAAGATGATCTAGTACAATAGCATGTTCTTCCTTTGATTTCTTATATTCTTGCGATTCCATTTTATTAATACCTTTAATATTAATGCTTTTAACCCCTTATCAAATACACTCTTAACTATCTAAATCAATGTTAGGGTTAAGGTTATTTATAAACTTTTTGAATTCACATAGTAAATGAGAAAAGATTTGAAGTTTACTTCAAAATGTTTTGGATGATATATATAAAGAAATATTAATCTAGCTATTTTGAAATATATTCTCTAAGTGAATAATCATTATAAATAACCTCTTATTTTAAGTAGCCATAATGAAACCAAAGGAAGCAAACAAAACTTCTTTGGGGAATTCTATGTTAAATGAATGTTTTAGAAATAAATTAAATTATGGGGGTTATTTACTATGAATAGGTCTATAGATGATTTGGCAATTATATCGTGTTTATCAGGAAGAAATTTTGCAAATTCTCTTGATCACGGATTAAGGAGTCTTATGGGAAGAACACCAAGAGGAAATGATGGTTTTATTATGCCTTCTGAAGAAATTTGGTTCCCTGGTGATGATGGAAGGGGGCTTGGTGAGGTTAAAACAGTTATTGATGATAATATTAGAGGTATGCATGCAGTTGTAGTTCAGGATACAGCAAATTATTTTACTAATTATGTTGATGGTGATGGGGTTGAAACTAATTTAAGTCAATCTGATAGGTATGAATCATTAAGATCAGCTATTAGGGCTGCAAGAGAATCTGCTGCTGAACTTGTTACTGTTGTTATTCCTTATTTTCCTTCTTCAAGACAGGAAAAAAGAACAAATCACAAACAAAAAGGCAAATTAAGAGAAGCAATAATGGCAAAAAAAGTTGCACGTGATCTTGAAAGAGATGGTGCAAATAAAGTAATCACTTTAGATATTCATAATGAAGCAATTGAAGGTTTTTTTGATAGGACAGAAATGATTAATGTTTATGCTGCAAGTGATTTTATACCTTACATTGCTGAAAACTTTGATTTAAGTAATGCTGCAATTGGTGGTCCTGATGCTGGCTCTGGTCCAAGATGTATGTTCTACGCAGATATACTCGGTATAGATGTTGCTCTTGCTTATAAAAGAAAAGATTACTCAGGTGCAGGTGGTGTTGACGAAATTAAAATTTTAGGAGATGTAGAAGACAAAACTGTTTTTATTGTAGATGATATGATTGCTCGTGGTGGTAGTATTGAAGAGATTGTAAAAGGAATGAAAGAAGCTGGAGCAAAAGATTGTTATTTTATAACCAGTTTGCCATTATTGGTTGGACCTGCAAAACAAAGAATAGAAAAGCTTTTTGCTGATGGTTTCTTAAAAGGTGTTATGGTTACTGATGGTGTTTATCATAGTGATTATTTTGATAAAAATAAAAATATTTATCATATGGTCCCAGTTTCATGCACTTTTTCAAAAGCAATTCAAAGACTTCATGTCGATGGTTCTGTTAGTGATTTATTTAAGCCACAAACAATATTGGAACAGATTGAACCTTATATGAAAAGATAATTTGAATAATTAAGTTATACTCAGAAATCCATCAAACTAATCTGTCCTTTCCTTTTATTTTCTTTTATTTTAATATCCTTCTCTAGAACTTTCTCTCCAACTTGGTCTTTAATGTCAATTGCAGTCTTTTTACCAATAAGTTGTGCTAATGAAATTATGTTTGCTTTTTTTATATCTCCTAAATCTTTTATTCCATGCCCATATAATTTTCTTGCTCTAACTCTTCCTACTTTTTTCAGTTTCAATAATGCAAGTAACTCTTCTTTTACTCCATACTTCATTCTTAGTCTCATTTTACTGAGCTCAGCAACCATATTTTTTTTTTCATCACCAATTTTTTTTAGCCCTAAAATTTTCCCTAATTCAATACCTGCATACAATAACCAATCTGCTTTCTCAATTTTTGCTTTAATCTCTCCTGGTCTAACATCATATTTTTCTAATAAAAATTCTTCATCATTCTCTTCAATCCAGTCATTAAAAAATAATGCTGTCTTAAAGCTATTAACATAATCATCATATTCTGGGTCAAATTGTGATGGCTCAGGAACAATCATGTTACTTTCAAATTCAACTAATCTACCAATTACTTCATCTTGTTCTTTTGCTTTTACTCTTAGTTTTGGTCTTAATTCTAATGTTACGCATAACATTTGAAGAATAGAAATTGGCAATACTTGTTTTATTTTACTTCTTTTCATTGCACAAATTATTTCATAGGCCGTTAAAGGATCAATGTAAAGTTCTGCCACTCTTTTTCCGAGTGCAGTTGCATTAAATTTTTCTTCTACATCCTCAAATCCCATATCTGTTTTAGATTTATTTGCTTCATTATAAATCTCGTCTGCAGTCATAAAATCATCATAAACATCATTTTCTTTATCTTTTTTATTCTTATTTTGTTTTAATGCTTCTGCTTTTCCTTTTGCTGTTTCAATAAATTCAAACTTTTCCAATAATATTAGCATCTTATTGATTTTTTGCATTAACTCATGCATATCACTAAATTGAAATGCCCAAAATGTTTTATTAAAAAAATCCATTATTTGTTTTCTTGTTCTAACAAAATCTGTTGAAATTAAACTTAATAAATAAAATCTTAGAACTGGTTCAACTGCTAATTTAGAAAATATGTCTTCGGCATCTGCTTTAATAAAATCTTCAGTTATTTTTTCTTTTCCTGCTTCAGTTGTTGCTATTGTGATTGCTTCTCCCCATGCAGCTTTTCCAGGTCTTCCGGCTCTTCCACACATCTGGTGGTATTCTAATACGGGAATTGGTTGCATTCCTCTTGGTCCAAACCTTCCAAGATTTTTAATAACAACTCTAAATGCTGGTAAGTCTAGACCAAATGCCAATGTTGGCGTACATGATATGATTTTAATAACATCTTCTCTAAAACCATCTTCTATTAATGTTTTCTGATCCATAGTTAAGCCAGCATGATGAAATGCAATACCTTGTTTAACACATCTTGCTAATCTTTCACATTGTTTAGTTGATTTTGGTAAAGATTTTAGAACTTTCTCACTCAACTCAATTAATTTTCTTTTCTCAGCATCAGTTATCTTTTTGACTTTATAACTAATATCTTCTGCAGTTTTCTCTGCTGATCTTTTAGAATTGCAAAACACTAATGCCTGTTTTTGTTTTTCTAATGTATCAAGAACTATGTTAATTGTTGTATCTTTGTATTGTTCTTTTATCTGTATTGTTTTAGGCACGTTTTCAGTGAATTCAATAAACTTTAAATAGTTTTGTGGTTTCAATCAAATAATGAGAAAACTAACCATAATATTGTTGTTTTTGATTATATTCTGTAGTAGTTGTTCTGATGATGTTTTAAGATTAGGTTTCATAACCGATATTCAAGGTGATACAATTAACTTACCATATCTTATGGAAGAATTTAATGATAATAATATTGAACACCTATTTGTTCTTGGGGATTTAAATGATATGAATAATGAAGTGCCAGATTATGACGAAATATACTCTGTACTTGATGTGATGTCAACAAATTTTGACGGCAGAATCTTTGTAATGCCAGGAAATCATGAATCAAAAGAAGATTACTTTAATGCAATTGACAAATTTCAATATAGGAAAGTATCAAATATTCTTAATTGGACATATATACCATTTGGAGATGTATATATTATTCCTATCTCTGGATATCATTTGTCTGAATATACAAATCCTAATGGTTTTTTCCTAGATAATGTTGAGATGCCATTTAATATTTCTATTGAAGATTGTCTTCGTAATACTCCTTATGGAATGAAAGCTACTGGAAAAGGATGTTCTTTCATATACACGATTAAAATTATACTTTCTCATGGTCCTCCAAGGTTTGGTTCTCTTAATAGCATTGATGTTGCTTCAAATGGAGAAAATGTTGGCAATAGAAACTTAACACGTACAATTTATGATAATCTTATTCAATTTGGTGTTTTTGGGCATATCCATGAAGCTGGAATGAAGGCAGTCAATAGAAGTGATGAACTTGTTCCAGAAAACACTTGGTCCTCTTCATTATTCCTTAACCCAGGACCTGCAACTTCTTGGCAAATGAATTCTGGGGAGTTAAGTAAAGGAAGTGCAGCTATTCTAGAAATAGATATGGTAGAAAAGAAAGCAAGGTATGAAATTGTTAGGGTTGAGTAACATATATACCAAAGCATAGAAATGTATATAAGACTCATTACTTTTGAGCTCTTTATCTTATTTAAAATAACAATTTAATAAAAAACAGGTGATAAAATGAAAGAAAGAATTCTAATAATGGGTGCCGCAGGAAGAGATTTCCACATATTCAATACAAAGTTTAGGGATAATGAGAAATATGAAGTTGTTGCTTTTACTGCTACACAAATTCCTTACATTGATGAGCGTTTATATCCTACACAATTATCTGGAAATTTATATCCAAACGGAATTAAAATTTTCCCTGAGGAAAAATTAACAGAATTAATCAAAACATTAAATGTAGAAACAGTTGTTTTTGGTTATAGTGATGTTAGCTATAAATATATCATGAATAAATCTGCAGAAGTAGAAGCAGCTGGTGCTAACTTTATGTTAGTTGGTCCAAATGATACAATGGTTAAATCTACAAAACCAGTAATTTCTGTTACAGCTGTAAGAACTGGTTGTGGTAAATCACAAACAGCAAGGGCTGTTCTAAAACATCTAAAGGAAAAAGGAGTTAGTGCAGTTGCAATTAGGCATCCAATGCCTTATGGTGATTTAGCAGAACAAGCTGTTCAAAGATTTGCAACATACGAAGATTTTGAAAAGCATAAATGTACAATTGAAGAAAGAGAAGAATATGAACCTGTTGTTAGAGATGGTTTTGTTATCTATGCAGGAGTTGATTATGAAAAGATCTTAAGGCAAGCAGAACAAGAAGCAGATGTTATTTTATGGGATGGTGGTAATAATGATTTTTCATTTTACAAACCAGATTTAAATATTGTAGTGGTAGATCCTCACCGTCCAGGAGATGAGCTTAACTATTATCCTGGTGAAGTTAATTTAAGGATGGCTGACGTTATTGTTATAAACAAAATGGACTCTGCATCTACTGAAAATATTCTTGCTCTAAAGGAGAATATATTAGCGTCCAATCCAAATGCAAAATTAATTGAAGCAAATTCTGATTTGATAATTGATAAACCAGAATTAATTCCTGGAAAGAATATTCTAGTTATTGAGGATGGTCCGACTCTTACGCATGGTGAGATGAAAATTGGTGCTGGTACAGTTGCAGCTCAAAATCATAATGTTGGAAAATTAATTGATCCAAGAGCTCATGCTACTGGTGAAATAAAAGCAACATTTGAAAAATATCCTAACATTGGTGTTTTATTGCCTGCAATGGGATATTCCTCTCAACAAATTAAAGACATGGAAGAAACAATTAATAATACTCCAGATGTTGATGCTGTTGTTATTGGAACTCCTATTGATTTAACAAAACTAATAACAATAAATAAACCAACAGTGGTTGTAAGATACGAACTTAAGGAAAGAGAAGGCAGTATCATGCTTAAAGATGTATTAGATGGTTTTTTAGCTAATTAATTTGATTTCATTTTTTTCTTTTTTTTGTCTTATTTTATTTTCAACTATCCTCTAAGAAATTTTAATGCACTAAAGGGTCTTGTATCCCATTTCCCCTCAACAGGTCCTGCATGGGATTGAACACAGTGATATCCAAGCTCTCTAGCTTCTCTTGATTTCTGATACATTCTTTCATGATCAGAAGGAACATGCAACCTTGCTGTTTCTTCAGAACTTGGAAGGTAAAATGCAAATCTTATTGAGAAATATTTAGAATCAAACATTTCTTTTATTTTCCCAAAATCAACTTCATTATCTTCCATTAGTACAAATGATAAATCTATTCTTCTTTTTCTAATCTCTCTTACCCATTGCTCTCCAAACTCTGCTATTTCTTTAAAATCCATTAGATGGTTAAAGCCACGCATCATTTCTTTTCTTTTAAGTTCATCGGTGGTGTGCATTGAAACATTTATTTGGAAAGTGTCGTGATACTTTGATAAATATTCTCTCATTTTTTCCATTGTTTTAACAGAAACATCGGAATTGGGCATTACAGTAGTTAATTGAAAGCTAGATCTGTATGTTTCTGCGATCTTTTCAAAGCCATCATAAAAATGTTTATTCAACAAAGCTTCACCAGCTCTTTGAAAGCCAACTTTTACAGGTCTTTCAGGATCATACCAAGGTACTAATGGATTTTCTTCCAATGCACCGGAAACTTGTTGTACAAATTCATCTGCAGTAATATTTCTTGCATACGGAAAATTATGTCCATAACAAAAATCACATCTTACTGGACAACCAATTTGATTAGTTACAGAGATTAATGTTTTGGAATAATTTGTTCCTGCAAATACAACAGTTTCAACTATGTGTTGATCATGAGTTCTATAAACATCCATATGTACTTGGTCATAAAACAACATTCTAGCTTCCAATTTCATTTTATTTTTCAATCATCATCTAAACTTCTTTCCCATTCTTCATCTTCTGCTTCTTGCGCTAAATTTCTCCCAACATATTTACTAAGCACCGCTTTATTTGCCATATGCATATCTTTATCTTTGCTAAGATCAATAGTACTTCCATTTCTATCATACATTGACATTTCATTTCCAGTTAGCTCTACAAAATATGTGAAATTTGGTGCATGTAATAAATAACCTCCATTTTCATATTCCTCTAAATTCCAATTTTCTTCTTCTTGAGCAAGATGTTTTAATGAACTTTCTTTACCTTTTTTGCTTAATTCAGAAATATCATCACAAGCTCCTGGTGATGGATCAAAACACCATGTTTCAATGCTCATTTGATTTTCATATCCGCTAAATAATTTTCTCTCAGCTTTATACACATCTGTTTCAATTCTTTTTATCAAATCAACAACTCTTGCAGCATAAGCTAACTCATTATCATATAAAGCTCCTAACTTAACACTGCAGTCATCTAACTGCATTGCTGATGCTTCTAAGTAAATGCATGTGTGCTGATCTCCTATTGCATCAGATGATACTAAGGAGAGGGTTTCATAGCTTAAGATATCTTCAAAAGTTCTAACCTTGGAGGCTTCTCTAAATGCTGCATTCAACTTTTCAACATCAATTGGTTTTCTTGCTTCTATTCTTACTTCTAAAACAGACCCATCGCTAACAGGAACTCTATAAGCTGTCCCATGTATTTTTCCAACTAATTCTGGAAATATTAAACCAATTTGAGAACTTGCTCCTGTGCTAGTTTCAATAATGTTGTAATCATCCCTGCCTCGTCTTGCATCTTTATGGTAGGAATCTTTTGTTGCTTGATCATTTGTTTTTGCATGCACAGTTACAAAATTTATTTTTTTCATTTCATTTCCTGTTGCTCTACAATATCCCTTAACAACTTTTACAATTGGTGCTAAACAATTTGTTGTGCAGGATGCTAAACTAATTACTTTGTATTTTTCTAGATCTAATTCTTGGTCATTAATTCCTAAAATAACAGTTTGTGTTTCGGTTGTATCATCTTTTAATGGAGATGTTCTAATAACAAATCCTGCACCATTTTCTAAATGTCCTGCTAGTCTTTCATATGAGTTTAATGATGGTGTTGAATCAACAACAATATCTATTCCATTCCAAAAAACATTTTTTGGATTTTGCTCATCACTATACTCCAAATCTTTAATTTGTCCATGCCATTTCCCATGTACTGTATCGTGTTTCAATAAATACTCTAATGTTGCCTTAGGTGCTAAATCATTTACTTTAACGACTTTTACTCCTGACATTGGTCTTAACATTCTGTAAACTAATCTTCCAATAGTTCCCATGCCATTAATTCCAATTTGTAATGTTCTGTGTTTTTTATCCATATATATCTCCTCCGAATTGTAAATTGTTATATTTCATAACAATTGAAGGAAACAATTTAGAACTTATATGCTCTCAAGAAATATTAAGAAATAATTGTATGCTTGCATACAAGTATTTTCGAGCTCATTGAATTTAATAATCTAATGTCATAATTTATCTTATGTCAATTAATAAAATTTTAGAATTCTAAACTCAAAAATCTTTCTTGTCTTTGTTTTACTCTATAATCTTGTAAACCTTTTCTAACAAAATCATTAACAACTTCTTGTATAGATGAACCTTTGTAAGGTATGGATGAATCTTTTTCTACTAATATCTTTACAAAAAACATTAATTCATTATATGTGTCTTTTTGAAGACGTACATTTGGTGTTTTTATTCCTGGCATTCTGTTTTACCCCAATAAAACTATATTAAGATAGATCTACATATAAATATTACCTACGAAAAAACGTTTTTTTGTGTTAAAAACATAATATTTATATATAAATTCAAATATCTATTATATATGCAAACCAAATCTATAATTAAGGAATTAAAGCATAGGGGTTATCTTAACCAAAAGCAGGTTCTTATCTTAGATGAGCTTGTTCATAGTGAAATTTCTGCAAAAGAATTATCTAAAAAAACAAAAATACCTCTTGGCAGAATTTATGAGCCATTAAATTTACTTATTTCTCAAAATTTAATTAGTAAAAAAGGGAAAAAACCTTGTCTTTATACTTTTGAAGAACCACAACAAAGAATTATTTCATTTATGAAGAAAAAGTTTGATACATTCATACATGATGAAAACGCAATTATTGATATGTTAGATGAGAAAACACCACCTAAGATTGAATTACTCAAAACAAAAGAAGATTTTACTTTTTATCTCATAAAAGCAATTTCTTCTTGTAAAAAAGGATTAGAAACAGTTGCAAGACACGGAAGTTTACCATTTATATTTTATTTATCTAATAAACAAGATTTTTTGAAAGTTCGAGATTTAATAAATACAAAAAGAACAACAATTGCACATACAACGGATACAAAAGCTATTATGGTATACAATGCATATCAAGAAGCCTTAGAAAGTGGGAAATATTTTGATGCAATATGTAATGAGGAAACTTTTTTATGGCACATGAACTTAATCAAGAAACATCTAGGCAAAGAATTTCTCGTGCAATTAATTAAGGATTTCAAAGAACGATGTAAAAAATATGATATCAAATTCTACATCATAAAAGAATATCTACCAATGCAGATTTTTATCACTCATAACACTGTTGTTTTGTTTCATATTCATTTAGGTGTTGGTTCAGGTATTGAAATTCAGAATAAAGAAACAGTTACCCTATACAATAGCATGATCAAAGATATGGTTAAAAGAAGTAAGGGTGTTGATAGTTATTTAAAAAAGATATAAAGAAAGAAAAAAATTAAAGATCAGTAAATCCTTCAAAAGTAATATGAAATTGATTTCTGATTGATTTGTAAAAAGGTTCATCAAATTTTTCTTCATTAGGAAGTTCTTTTTGAAAAGTATCAAGAGCATTAATTGTTCCATTACCCCAACTTAATGTAAGCCTAGGATATTCTGTGAATGGTGACAATCTTTTGTCCTTTAGGGAATCTTCTTTTTCTAAACTTCTATCTCCTTCTTTTGCAACTCTCCAATACAACTCTCTCATTCCTTCAAATCCAGCTTCGTGTACTGCTTCTAGAGAAAAATTAAGACCTTCATCATATGGTAATTGTCCTTCAACAACAATATGTGCATCATAAGCACCAGGATTATATAATTCATAGTTATGTAGCGAAGTACTTATATGTTCACTTACCTTATATGTTAATTCAATTGTTAAGGAACCTTTGTCAGTACTAATTTCAACGGGAATTGTCATTGTTCTTGGATAAACTTTTTGTATATCTTGAATCTTTTCAAATTTTTCACTATCAAAATGTTTAGTATAAATTTCTCTAAAAGATGCTTCCATATCTTCTTCATTTGGTATTATTACACCCACTGTTGGTTTTAATGCTTCCATTGCTTTTTTAACATTGAGTGTGATATTATCTTCTTTAGCTTTTTCAGCTGCTCTTACCTTTGCATTATATCCTTGAACTTTACTTTCTACTTCTGAAAATTTCTCTGCAATACCTGCTTCTAACTCTTTGCTCCAATCAGAAGTAATTCCAGTCCATGTATTAACTAGTTTTACTAATCTAGATATTCTTTCTTCTGCAGGTGCAGCATTTCCCATTGCCATGTCAAATCTAAAACTATGATCATCATAAGCAAAAGCAATATGACTTCTGTCAAGATATTCTGCATTACCACTTTTTGTTGTAGGTGTAAATTCAGTGCAAAAGTTAACTCCATCTTTTAGATTACCTTTTGATTGCATATCTGAAAGTAATCCATCTAAGAATTGAATATCATCGCTGTTAACAGCATTTGCATAAGGTAATGTAGAACTTCCATCTGGAATTCTTCTTTCTCGATTTAATGCAGCCTCTATTAAAGGTCCTGTTTTTGTTGATACTTCATCTGTCATTATTATAACCCCCTATAAGAATAGTATTTTAATAGTATTTGCTTGTTATTAATAAATATTTGTGTAGAAAATAGATAATAAATGGCCCCGCCGTGACATTCATAAAAACTGCGTTTTTATAAGGATTAAAACCCAGTTTTAATTTTGAACACGGGACCACTCGATCTCTGAGATAGATCTTATCAGTCGAGCACTCCAATTGTCCAGTAAACCTGATAAATCAAGCTCCCACCAGACTGAGCTACGGGGCCAATGAAAATAAACGCCTCCACCCAGATTTGAACTGGGGACCTTGCGATTAACAGTTTCGTGATTCAATTACGAATGCGCACGCTCGAACCGTTGCTCCACATCCCAAAAGGGCATGTGTCTAAGCTATGGAGGCATTATATGTTCTTTAAGCTTAGGTAAGGTTGATATTAGTGGACAATCCATTGCTTTATAAAATTTACGGATTTTTAAAGGTACAAATAATATGATTTTACACCTATTTGCATTATAATTATGAATCTTAGAAGAGAGATATAATAATCTTTCTTTAGATGGGTGTTGCCATCCAGTAACTTCAATTATCTTGTCTTTAATCCTAAAATCAGGAAAATACACCTTTTCCTTTATTTTTAATAATGGTTCATATTCAAATTCTAATCCTAATTTAATGAGGTAATTGCCAATATATTGCTCCAACTTATTTCTTACTTTAATTCCATTATTTAATGCATAATTGTAACCTCTACCTACTTTCATGAATTTTTCAAATTGTGACCTGTGATATTTGATTGGATCAATCAATTTCATTTTTTTGTGCCATTTTGAACTATTTTCATTCAATCGTCTTATTGTTTCTTCAAATATTCCTCTACTTTTCTTTTTCAAAATACAATTAATACCTCCTTTTTGTCTTCCCCAATTTTTTGGTAAGATTTCAATTATATAACTCTTAGACTTATTATTTCTATCTCCCAAATATTGTAGAATCTTATTAAACCTATCACAAGGGATATTTGTTATTTCATTTTTATATTTGTATAATGAGCCTTTTGGTACTTCAATCTTAACACACAATTTTCTTTCACTTCCTGCTTTTGCTATGGCTGTTATTACTAACTTTTTTTGTTCACCTTTTTTTAGTTTTACATACATATTTTTTACCTCCAAACTTTTTATTTTATCTACTAAGTTTGGAACTTTTAAGAAAAAGAAGTTTAGCGTAAGTTCATAATTTATTTTTGTATCAAAAGACCTAAAATAATTATTTAGAACTTCTGCGTGTCTTTTTCTATAATTAATAAAATTTTATTCTTTATATATCTCACACCAACATGTCTAGTGGTTAGGGCAATAATGGCTAAGATATATGAATTTAACAATAGGAAGCCTTAATATCCATTAGACAACTAAATTTTCGAATGTCCACTGATAAATTTCCGAGAATTCACACTACTTCTCCTACAATACTCCTTAACATATGCCCTGTAACCTTAATATTATAGAATTTACCTAATTCTAGCCTTTCTTTAACTCCAATTATCAATGGATATGTTCCAATTTGTCTTAAAAACGTAGTTTTTCCATCATAAATCTCTGCAATGCAATCTTTCAACACTAAATCTTTAGGAACAAGCTTCTTTAGCATTACATTATCTATTTTCTGTCTAATTTCATTTCTCCATTTCCAATAATATTTCTTATTTTTTCTAAGATATTTATTCCCTGCTTCTTTTTCTAGTTGCGTTCCTGGAAAAACAGCAACTTGTCTAATATTAATTCTTCTTAACAACAGTTCAGAATCAAGAATCTCTTGTAAATATTTCATATTTGCTTCTTGTGTTTTTTTACCTTCTCCAATTAAACCAAAAATAATGTTTAATCCTGGCACAAATTTAGGCATTCCATTCTCTCCTCTTTCTGCCCCAATTTTATTGATTAATTTTATTGCCCTCATTGTAACTTCAGGATTAGAATTGAGATTGTTTTTCTTTACAACTTCTGCATCAAAGCTTTCAACACCCATTGCTGCTATATTTCCACTGGTGCAATGTTCAACAACTAATTTTACTTTTTCTTCATCAGCACGAACAGGGTCAATATTATCAATATGTAATACATCTATATTACATTCCTTCCTTATGCCGCTTAAAAGTTTCTTAATATCAGAAGCATCCCATGCAAAGAAATCACTTTGTTTTCCTAATCTAAAATATTTCACACCTTGTTTGTTAAGTGCTTTAACTTCATCTACAATATCTTTAACTTTTCTAAATTCAAGTTTATTTTTTAATGGCTCTGTACAAAAACTACATGCAACACCTTTGCCACACCCTCTTGCAGTTTCAATTTCAGCAATTACATAATTCCATCCTTCTTTATTTACAATTTGATCAACAATTTCCACTCCAAGAACAGCATATTTTGCAATTTCTCCATAATCAGAAACAATTTCGGGAGTAACTGTATTAAATAAACTTAAGTCTTGTTTCTCTGCAAACTTTCCCCCTTCTAACCTTGTTCCAAATTCAGTTGCTGCTGGCCCAGTTAAGATTCTTTTTGCAGTAATACAATGTCTTTTTAATAGTTCTTTAAACAAGGTATTTATTTCATGTATTGTGGCAGGAACAGCTGTTAAATATTTTCCAGGCACATGCACACCTAAAACAACATATATTTCCTTTGCACTTTCAAAGATTTCTTTAAAATTCTGAGAATTCTTAGTTAAATTATGGATTGTAATATTTGTTTTTTCATGTGTCTTAGTTTCAGGCTTTTTATTTTTATGTTTTAGGAATAATCTTAAATCATCAATTGTAAAATAATACACTTCTTCGTTCTTTCTCTTTTCACTCATTAATTTACCAAACAAATATCTTGGATAGGTTCCAATATATGGAGGAACACCTAATCCTGCTGGTTCATCAGTGTAACAATCTAAGATTATTTTGGTCATATCTGTAGAAATACTTTTGTGATTTAAATGGTTTTTCTAAAAACCCAGCCATGGCGCACATGTGAGTCGAAGACGAATAGGATTTTTTTGAGTGAAACGAAGAAAAGTCCGTATGTGCTGCCATGGATGGCTGGGTTTTTGTTATTAACAAAATTAACTTTTTAGAAATAAAACAACTATTTTTTCCCATTGAACATCTTCCTTAAAGAAAGTCCTTTGATATTGTTCTTTATCAGTCTGAATGTAAGATTAAATGGGGGAATATCTAGTAAAATAACGCTTTTTAGTAAGCCTTCAAAGTGTTCAATAAAATATCTTAAATATCTGAATGTTGGTAATAATTCTGGTTCTACCAACCCCGGAATTTTATCTAGCATTTCAACATGTTGTATTCCAACTTTTCCATAATACAGTTTTTGTAAATCATTACCTGCTTCAGTATATCTTTTCACAGCAAAATATCCTCTAAGATAAGCAAAATCTTTTGTACAGCCGCCTGGTTTAGATGTATCACCTAAACCTCTTTTTACTCTTACAGTTGTTCTCCATGCTAAGTCTTTATCAAGATATTTTGTTAATTCTTCATAGACTTTTCTAAATCCTTTTTTTAGGGCAGTGTCTACTGCTATAACTCTTGCTGCATACCTTCTTAGGATCGCAATATCTAGGCAATGATTAATTTCTTCGTTTGTAACTGCTAATCCTTCTTCTGTCATTAAATAATTTGGAAGACCTCTCTCAAATATTTTGTAAGGTTGATGTGCACCATTTTCAGTTCTTAGAATATGTGTTCCAATTTCATGTACAATTAATCTTTTCAAGAACTTTTTCGAAAACCTTTGGCCTTTTTTAATTATTAATTCCTTTTTTTTGCCGTTGACAGCTGCACATGCAGCCATTTCTTTTTCTACAATCTTCCAACTAAACCCATATTTAATAAAAGCGTATTTCATTCTACTAATAACTTGGGCAGTTGTTAAATCTTTTTTTTCTTTTATTGGTCTTTTTGACTTAAGTATTTTTCTTGCTTCTTTTACAAGGTCTTTATCAGGTGCACCATAACATAAAATAGAATATTTTGTAAAATTATCTTTACCTCTACTTTTTATCATGTTAAGGTTTGCATAATAAATATTCCTTGCTTGCTTTAGAATTTTTCCTAGTTCAGAATTATCAGGGGAAACATCTCTTAATTGTGTTTGTAGTTTGTCAATGTCATGTGTGTAAGGTTCATATTCAAATACTGGTTGATATTTTTTATCTTTGAAGAATTTCTTTTTTTCAGCTTCTTCATTCACAGGATTAATTGCAAAAAAAGAGATCTTTTTACTGATTTTATCAAGACTTTTATCAATTTCTTTGTTTGTTGGCATTTTAATTCCTGTTTTTTTTTGAGAACTTCATTATTTTTGTTTGTGTGGGGGTATTTAAATCTTTTGATAACATGTGAAAGAGGGGTTAGGGATACTTGTGTTGTTACTCACTAATCCCTAGCCCACAACCCCAAATCCCTTTTCACCCTTTTCCCAAAGCTTTAAATATAATTACATCAATTAAACACTTAATGGTTGAAGCTTACATTAAAAAAAAGAGGTTCGAGAAGTTAGTAAATCCTTACATAGATCATTCTAAAAAGTTAATTTGGTTAGATCTTCTTGATCCAACAAGAGATGAATTAAAAGCATTATCTTCTAAATTAGGTATTGCTTATGGTGATTTGATTGTATCACTTGATCCATTAGAAAGGCCTAGGGTTGAGAAAAGCAAAAATTACTCTTATGTTATTTTTAATGCTCCACTTGATAAAGGCCATGTTTACACGGGAACCTTAGGAATTTACGTTAAAAAAAATTATATTATTACAATTCATCGAAATGAACTTAAGTCAGTTACTGAATTGCATGAAAACATATATAAGACTAATGTCAGAGACATCTATGGATTTTTGCATTTCATTTTAGAAAGAGTTATTAATAATTTTGAAGCAGAGTTAGATAAAATAGAAGATTTTATTGATGCAATTGAGACAGAGGTCTTGAAAAGGGCAGATAAAGACTATGCAGATGCAGTTTTCCCTCTAAAAAGAACATTAATTTACTTTAGAAAAGCTCTTAAATATAATGTAGAGGTTTTAAAATGTTTAAGGCATGGTGAATTATTCAGATTAAGGGATAGTTTATTTGAGGATCTTTATCAGGATGCAAGACAACTTATTGATGAAGAAGCAATTTCTAGAGAAAGATTAACAGAGATTGTTAATACACATCTTAACGCAATGTCAAATGAGCTTAACAAAGTTATGAAATCTTTTACAATAATGGCTACTCTTATCATGTTGCCTACTTTAATTACTGGTTTGTATGGTATGAACTTCCAATTCATGCCAGAACTTCAATGGCAATATGGTTATATTTTCGCATTAGGTTTAATGTTGGTATCAATAATGATTATGTTATTATTCTTTAAGAAAAAGAAATGGTTATAATTTGTTATCTTATTTAATTCTGTCTGGGCAAAAAACAACAACAACAATGGCACAGACGCATTTTTTCTCCATCTTGTCGAAAAAATACTACTCGGTTTCACCTCGCCTGGCCTTGCTGTTGTTTTTTGTATCATAATCTTAGAGCAATAAACTCTTTAACAATTGCGGATGCTCTTTTCTCACTAGGACTTTTCTTTTATTATTATCTTTTTTTAATTATCTACTAAGAATTCTCTATATTAAAACAATCATTTCCACAATCCCATTGCTTCTTCCTCAACAAAATGTAATTTGCCAGGAATAATTAAACAATGTGGATATCCGCCAAAATCAATTTCTAATAAATCTTTAGCTTTTCCAGCTTTTATAAAATTATCATTACCGATTCTTGCACATCCTATGCAGAATGTATCTTCTTTAAATAATGCTTTTTTCTCTTTCTTGTCTTTAACTTTTTTCTTACCAATATCTAATAGGATCTTAATTCCATCATTCACTGTCATAAATCTTTCTTCACTTGGTCTTAAATCAAGAAGACATAATGTGTGCATTCCATTTCTTTTATTTAATTTAAGAACATCATATGCAGTTTCTGGTTGAAAACTTGGTTCTGGAAATGGAATTGAAGTTGTTTTTCCAAATTTATATAGTTCTAGTCCAACAATTCCAATTGCATTTAGTATTGAAGTATTATGTATAACTTTGAATTCAATTCCTAATTCTTTACATCTCAATAACATATCAGTATGAGTTGTAGCTCCCATAGGATCTCCAATTACAAGTAGAGCAACTTTTTTAGTCTTAGCATCTTCTAATATTGGGTTCATACCTTTGGATTCATCCCCTTCAACATCTCCTCTTTCTGCTAATATAATCTTTTTTCCATACAATTCTTCTAACTTACTAAGATCACACTGCAATTTTGAAGTATAATTCTCTAAATACACAACATCACATTCTTTAACGGCTTTTAAACCATTAACTGTGATATCTTTTTCATTTCCAAGGCCAAGGCCAATTAGGTATAACATATGTGGAAATAATGGTGTTTGGTTTATAAAGTTTAATAAAAATCTGGTAATATCTAGAGAATAAAAATGCCTTCAGGAGTTCGAGTGTGTTGGGGGTGAAAAACCTGAAGGCAAGAAGTTCTTATACCACACAAAGACTTGGGGTAATGAGTGTGATCTCACCGGTGATTTTGTGAATGTGATAATAATAAAATAAATCATAAAAATTGGCCACAAATGCCAATTTTTAGGATCCCATGAAAGTACAATGTAGCGTAGCACTACATCCCAAATTTAATGAATCAAGTATTGTGCTTTCATGTGGATAAAAAAAAGGTAAAATAAATTTACCTGATTATTTCAATTCCTAGTTCGTTGTTCACAGCTTCCATTTCACTTTCATATTCTTTATTTCTGTCTGCGCACTTTCCTAGGATCCAGGGAGATTGAACACCTGTGATGATTGTCATAACAGTTAATCTGCCTTTCATATCATCGCTGACTCTTGCTCCCCAAATGCAGTTTGCATCATCATCCATTGTTTCAGTAACTAGTTCTCCAACTTTGTTAATTTCTTCCAAAGTTAGGTCTGGTCCACCGTGTACATGGATTAATGCTCCTGTTGCACCTTCGTAGTTGATGTCTAATAATGGATTACTTAATGCTCCATTAACAGCTTCATCTACTCTGTTGTTTGTATCAGATGCGCCTACACCAATTGCTGCTACTCCGCCATTTGTCATGATTGTTTTGACGTCTGCAAAGTCTAGGTTTACTAATGAAGGAACTGCAATTGTTTCTACAATGCCTTTAATCATTGTTGCAATTAATTCGTTAGCTACAGCAAATGCTTGTTGTATAGGTAAGTTACCTGCAATTTGTACTAATCTATTATTGTCAATTACAATTACTGTGTCAGAAACTTCTCTTAGTTGTGCAAGACCAAATTCAGCTTTATCCACTCTTGCTCTTTCAATTTTGAAAGGCATTGTTACTGTTCCAATAACAATTGCTCCAGTGTCTCTTGCTGCAGATGCTACAATTGGTGCGGATCCAGTACCTGTACCACCACCCATACCAGCACAAACAAAAATCATGTCTGATCCTTTAATTGAATCTTTGATTTCCATTATAGATTCTTGAGCAGCTTCAGCACCTTTTTGTGGAAATCCACCACATCCTAAGCCTCTTGTAACTTCTGTTCCAATTAAGAATTTTTTGTCTGCTTCTGTTACATCTAAATGTTGTTTGTCTGTGTTACAAGCGATAATTTCTGCTCCTTTAACACCTTTCTTGTACAACCAATTTACCATATTATTGCCTGCGCCACCGCAGCCAATTACTTTGATATTTGCGTGGCCTACCTCAAATTGTCCACTATATGTGTTTGCGTTTTCCATTGCGTTTTTTACGATAAAGTCCATGTTGAACCCCTCCCCTTTTTTATGTTTTTTTTTTTTTTGTGGTAATCTAGTTCTAGTATTGCCCATCTCTCATGAAATATGTTCTTGAGTATATAGTTCTCACTATCGAAAACTTTATATATGAGTTTATACCATACTCTCTTTAGAATAAGTTACTTGCGCCAACAAGTATCGCCGAAATTTGAAATCGCCAATAAATTGATGAGTTTTCGCCAAAAAACTCAATTATACTTCTATTTATGCTTATAACAACTATTTAAAGACTTCTAAACTCTAATTTATATGTTAGAGAATATAGGTTTGCCTATACTTGGATAAAATTAAGGAGTTTTGTGTCTATTTTGTATAATTTAGGGGGTGCGTTTACCGACGGTAAACCTTGTTAAAAGAAATTTTTCTACTAATTAATGATTAAAAACTAAAAATCATCTCTTTTCATGAGGTTTTATAATTTATTAATGGTTAAAAATAATCTTGATTTTAGAATTTAATTTAATAAAAAACAATTATGGATTTTTCCTAGTTACTTTTCTATGTACGTCTTTAAGTTTCTTACTAATTTTATGAAATAATTTAGAAGTTCCTTTGTCTAATGCTTCTTTTGCTTCTCTTGCGTGTTTTGCTACAACTGGGCTGTATTCACCAAGAACTACATTAATATCTTTAATTCTATTATGATATTTTTCAAAATAAGTTAGAATTTCTAGTTTATATTTTTGTGGTGCAGGTGGTTGTTCATCTGCATAACCAAGAGTAATAATTGCATGTGGTCTTGCAAAGTCTGGAATTCCACAAATCCTTTTTACCATTGCTTCATCAAATGCTCCAACCCAGCAAGATCCTAATCCAAAATTATTAGCTGCTAATAATATATTCTCAACAGCTGCTGCTGTGTTTTGGACATTATATAATCTTTCTCCTCTTGTCCCATACATTTGAATACCAATTCTTATTTCACAACACACTACTATATGAATAGGTGCTTGTTCCATCCAATATTGTTGCACACATGCACTAGCAAGTTGTTTTCTTTTTTCATCGTCTTGCACAACAATAAATCTATAACTTTGAGTATTTCCTGCACTTGGTGCAAAAGAACCAGCCTCAACAATTCTACCTATGAGCTCCCATTCAACTGGAAGATCTTTGTATTTCCTAATAGATCTCCTTGTATAAATACTTTCTAATGTGTCCATCGCAATATCATTCCTGTGAGAAGTTGTATAAATAGTTTTTGGTGATTGTTGTTTAATAATTGAAAAGAAAACACCATCATCAACAATGGCGGCAGACGGCCAAATTGTAAACAATTTGTCCTATGGGGGCTTCCGAAGGAACGACCCTCCCCCCATCTGCGCAATTGATGATTGTGTTTTCTAAAAATCCAGTCATGGCGGGCTAATGAACCGAATGAAATGAGGTGAATAGGATATTTTCTAAAGGAAAATGTCCGTAAGCCCTGCCGTGAATGGCTGGATTTTTTCTTTATTAGAAAAATAAATTATTATTGTTGATGGTTTCTATATAAAGGATAGAAAATAAAATCATTTAATTACACTAAAAATATAAATAAAAACTAATTCTCAATCTAAAATAACAATTATAACATTCAAAAAGGTGAAATAATGGTGAAAATAGGAATTATTGGTGGAACTGGATTAGAAAATCCAGAGATTATGCAAGATGCAGTTGAAAAAGAAGTTGAGACTCAATTTGGAAAACCTTCTAGTAAATTAGTTTGTGGAAAGATTGGTGGTGTTGATGTTGTATTAATCTCAAGGCATGGTAAAAGACATACAGTTATGCCAACCAGAGTTAATTTCAGAGCAAACATTTGGGCTTTGAAAGAAGAAGGTTGCACACACATCTTAGCAACAACTGCTTGCGGTAGTTTAAGAGAAGAAATTAAACCAGGTGATTTTGTGTTTATTGATCAGTTTATTGATCGAACAACTAAAAGACATCAAAGTTTCTATGGGGACAATCAATATATGTCAAACACCGTTTGTCATATTCCTATGTCAGATCCATTTTGTGAGAAAATTAGAAGATTATTTTCAGAAACAGCACAAGAATTAGGTTTAGCATCTCATCCAAAAGGAACAATGGTTACAATTGAAGGTCCAAGATTCTCAACAAGGGCAGAATCACATATGTTTAGAACATGGAATGCAGATGTTATTAACATGAGCACTGTTCCAGAAGTTGTTTTAGCTAGAGAAGCTGGATTGTGTTATGCAAGTGTTGCAATGAGTACAGATTATGATTGCTGGAAAGAAAATGAAGTTGTTGATATTGGAAAAGTAATGGAAACAATGAAAGGAAATGCAGCAAATGTAACAAAATTACTTTTAGCAATAATTCCAAAGATCAAAGATGAGCCTTGTTCATGTAGAGAAATGATTAAGACTTCATTAATGGGAGAAGTAGAATAAAAGTAATAAAGGTTAGAAAGGTAATAAGGGTTTGAAAGGTTTATTACAACCTTTAAAACCTTTCATACCATTAGAACCTTTATTACATTTTACCGGAGGTAAAAAATATGCCAATAAAATCAAAAATAAGAACAGTTCCTAATTTTCCTAAAGAAGGAATTATGTTTAGAGATGTTACAACTTTATTAAAAGATCCAGTTGGAATGCAATTAATAATTGATGACCTTACAAAGCGTTATAGAGATAAAAAAATCGATAAGATTGTGGGCTTAGATGCAAGAGGATTTGTAATTGGTGGCGCACTTAGTTATGTTTTAGGTATTGGTCTTGTGTTAGCAAGAAAAGCAGGTAAACTACCGGCAGAATGTGAATCACAAGAATATGAATTAGAGTATGGCACAGATAAGATTGAGATTCATAAGGATGCAATTTCTGAAGGAGACAATGTTTTAATTGTCGACGATCTTTTAGCTACTGGCGGAACAGCAATGGCTGCTATTAAATTAGTAGAGAAAATGGGTGGCAAAATAATGGAAGCTGCTTTCATCATTGACCTTCCAGATGTCGGTGGAAGAAAGAAACTACAAGATGCAGGCTATAATCTTTATTGGCTAACAGAATTTGAAGGAGACTGAATTTAGTTTGTAGTACGAAGTTGGAAGTTAGTGGTTAGTAAATAGTATGTTAATAAGTAATAAGTTTTGAGTTCTGGGTAATGGGTTGGTTCTGAGTAAATCAGTATTAAGAAGACTCAACAATACCCATAACTACTTACCGATAACCAACTCAGAACTCAAGATCCATTACTCAAAACTAATTTGCTTCTAACCCACTACTAACTTAGAACTATATCTTATCTTCAGTTTTCTTCTTATCAGGAACTCTATGTAATCTATAAGGACCTATGTTCAAAGGTATTACATCATTTAATACATTCATTATAAATTCAGTATATTGTCCAATTAATTCTCCTTTTTTATATGCAATGAAAGTATTCATTGCAGGGTTAGGGTCTGTTCTTAATCTTTCTGTATCTGTAATTGATATGTTTGCACTTTGATGATTAGCGTAAACACCGGCTGCATTAGCAACATATAATCCATCTAAGCCTTCAAGATTTTTATTTATCCAGAAATAATCTGCTTTAGCACGGAAATCAATTTCTAATCTTTCTTCCATAGTTCCTAATTTAATAACTAATGCACCAATATCTTTTATTGGAATTCTAATTCCATTTAAAATGTCAAAAGTTGTTAATCCTGGCTTATCATTCAAATGATAACCTTGTCTTCTCTCAGAAGAATTATTATGTTCATAAACAAAACTTTCTCCATTATAGGTCCTAAGTAATTCAAGAATTATTGTTCTGTCATCAACAATTTTGAGTTTTGCTTCTGCCATTTTTTAAAATTCTTTTAATAAGTTATAAATCTTTTTAATTAATGTGCAAAATCTTCTCTAGCAACAGAACCTCTATATTCTCCAAATTGGCTTGCAATATCTCTTACCCATGCATGGTCTTCTTGTCTTAATGGTACTGGTGTGCTATCTTTTCTTTGGTAAGCCATTACCTTTTCTAACCCTCTTTGTGCTTCTTCTGATAATCTAATGTCTCTAATAACATAAACATCTTCATGTCCTGGAAGTTCGATATGTGCCATGTGTCCTTCAAACTTTATTTTTAACATTGCATCTAATGTTTTTTCTGGGATTGGTCCAGAAGAACCATTCTTCTCATGATATTGTGCTGCCCAATATTCTGATTCAACAGGATCTTTAAATATTAAAACACCTTTTGCAGTATGAAACATATGTCCTTGTTTATCCCCTGATGGGAATTTGTTATAAATAACCCTCATAATCCATTCTTCACTCATTATTATACACCTTTATCATTATTTTAGTTTTTATTATTATAATCTTTCTTAATTTAAGGAATTCCTCAATTATTTATAAACGTTTTCAGTTATTTTGATTCTAGATCTCCTTATTTAACACCTGTAATTAAATATTGATTATCATGAATGTCATCATAAGTTAATCTGCTTTTAACATCAGCATCTCTTGGAATAACTAATGCAAAAGAAGTTCCAACATTTTCTTTGCTTTCAACAACTAGTGCTCCTCTTAACAAATCAACAATGAATGGAAAAGTTCTTGTTGTTCTGCTGTTTCCAACCATGGCATATTTATATCCCATTCTTGGAGCATCTTCATCAAACAATGTTTTCAATTGTTCTTCATTCATTCCAACACCATTATCATAAGTTTCAATCACAATATGTTCATGATCAAAGTTTCCGTCTGGCTTTCTAAAATTTCTTATAGAAGCTCCTACACTAGGTTTATGTTCTTCTCCTGGCTCTGGTCCGTTCCAAAAATAAGTTGATTCCCAACTTGCTTTAAAATGATTACTTAAAACATTTGTAAGATAAAAGAAAGATAATGGTTCATATGAATAAATTGCACCACCAAATTTATAATCTCTTTCAGAACTTCTTAATATTTTTTGTTTGAATTCTCCAAATTTCTCTTTTTCATAATCAATTATTTCTCTTGCATAAGGATGGTTTGATACACCTACAAAGGTTCTTAAGAATTCCTTAAAACTACATCCCTTTTCCTTTAATTTTTCCAATTCCCATTTATCAGTATATCTAGTTAACATTGAGTTGTCATGTGTTTGTCCAAGAACCCTATACATTGCTCTTTGTTCAGACATTGATAATACTTTCTCAACTAAAGCTTGAACATTAATCATTGCTGTTTCAGAGTTAGTAGATCTTGATAATAATGACATATAAGCTTTACAAGTAAGAATAGAATCTTCTATTCTTGTTCCAATGAAATCTAAATAAGTTCTTGTTACTGTTGCAGGATGTGAAGTATGACTGTACATCATCATATATTCTAAAAATGGAAATATTGTATGGCTATCATTTGCTTTTTCTAAGAATAATAACATAGGTTTATAATAATCAGCTGAATGTTCATTACTTTTTAATTCTTCAGAGCATTTATTTAAGGCTTCCATATACCTATCTCTCATCTCTTCTTCTCTTTCATAATATTCTTTAAATTCATCGCTATGTGGGCCATTACTAAAGCCAAGAAAATCTCTATGGAACTTCTTAAGCATTGGCAGCACTATGTCTAGCTCTCTTTTAGCTTCAATTGAACCAGGAATTGGCTCAGATAATAAGTATAATCTATCATTTGTAGTAATCACTGCCATTACAAGAAAGGAATGCAATTGGCTTTTTAAAGGTTATTCTAGATTTATATATAAACCCCACTTAGCAATAACCTTTATAAACCCTCTTTATTTCTAACAGTATCATGCAAGTTACAGCTGCCCAAAGGCATAAACTAAAGAAATTCATCAAAAGCCTAGAGAATTTTAGGGGTCGTCATACTGAATTAGTTAGTGTATACGTTCCTGCCGGTTATGACCTTGTGAAGATTATGCAGCATTTGGCAGAAGAACAAGGAACTGCTACAAATATTAAATCTAGTGCAACTAGGAAGAATGTTATTGATGCATTAGAAAGAATGATTCAACATTTGAAAATTATTCTAAAAAATCCTGAAAATGGCCTTGCTGTTTTCTCAGGAAATGTTGCAGAAAGAGAAGGTCAAAGTGATGTTCAAGTTTGGAGTATTGAACCACCATTGCCAATGAACCAACGTCTTTACAGATGTGATAAAGCTTTTGTTTTAGATCCATTAAGAGACATGTGTACTGATAAAGAAGGTTATGGTTTAATTGTAATGGATAGAAGAGACGCAAACATTGCTTTTCTGCGAGGAAAAACAATTGTACCATTAGTTAAAACACACTCAGAGGTTCCAGGAAAATTCCGTGCAGGGGGTCAATCGGCACAAAGATTTGAGAGACTAAGAGATGGTGCTGCAAAACAACATTATAAAAAAGTTGCAGAATATGTTAAAGAACAATTTCTAAACAATCCAGATATTAAAGGGATAATTGTTGGTGGCCCAGGCCCTACAAAATATGATTTTGTTGAAGGAAATTATATTACAGATCAGGTTAAGAAAAAAATCATTGCAATCAAAGATTTAAGTTATACAGGAGATTTTGGTTTGCAAGAATTATTAGATAGAAGTGAAGATGTTCTTGCACAAGAAGATGTTACAACTGAAAAAAAGATTATGGCGAGGTTCTTTGACATCTTAGCAAAAGATTCAGGCAAAGTTAGTTATGGTGAAGATGAAGTTATGAAACATGTTAAGAATGGTGTTGTAGAAGTTGTTCTAGTATCAGAAGCAGCAGGTGACGATAAAATTGAATTATTCGAAGAAGAAGCTGAAAAGTTTAACACAGAAGTTAAAATTATCTCAACTGAAACAAGAGAAGGTGCCCAGTTAGAACAAATGGGCAAGTATGCAGCAATATTAAGATATAGTATTAGTTAAAATTTCAATTTCTCTGATTTAATCTAACAAATGTTTTTCTTCTACTCTAGAAATAAATGCAACAGATATTATTGCTACACCAAGTATTATTAATGTAGAAGTTAGTGACCATTCTACTAATAATGCGATTAATGGGTAAGCTAATGCTCTGATAAATCTGTCAACCATTGACATTGTAGAAATAACAGTTGCTCTGTTATGAGATTCAATATACTTGTTGTAGTAAGATTGAAATAAAACATACCTTGACAATCCAAAGCCACCAATTAAAGTAAGTAAAACAATAGTTAAAGGAACATAGGTGTTAAAGCCTAACCAAATAAAACAAACACCCGTGATTAATGCACTCCATAACAAATATCTTTTTTTTGATCCAAATAATTTTTCTAACCTTGTAAAATTATTCATAAATCCAACTTGGACACCACCAATCGCCATATGGATAAAACCAAAATATAATAATGGAACACCTAAAAGCTTTAACAATGGTTGGTAAGTCCAAATAATAAAGAAAACTAAAACAGCTGTGGAAATTCTATCAAACGCTAGAATTTGTAAGACTTTATGATTTTTAAAATATTTCATTCCACTTACTAGGGTGTCTAAATAACGTTTTGATTCTTTTATTTTCCTTGCTTTTATTTTTGGCTCTTTAAGTGATAATGCAACTAATGATGCACCTAAAAAAGGAATGGCCATTAATAATACAGCATATTTTAATCCAAAAAAGGCAGCAATCACACTTCCAATTGGAGCAGCAACTGAAATTCCTATTAACTCAAAACTACTATATCTACCAAATACTTTTTTAGAACTTTTTTCTGATTTACTATGCTTTAATGTATCATATATAATTGCATCATCTGCACCAGACATTAATGCAAACCCTGTTGCCCATAATATTTCGCCTATGATAAAAAGATAAATGCTAGGAAATAAAGTATAAACTATGGCGGAGGCTGCAGTAAACAATCCTGATAATACCAACGAAGTTTTTCTTCCAAAGTGATCTGCAATTGCTCCTGTTGGCACTTCTAGTAAAAAAATTGAAAATACAAAAACAGATTGTAGTAACATTAGCTGTGTAAAGCTTATACCACCCCAATCCATGAAAAACGGAACTAAAATACCGCCTATGAAGTGAAAACTAAGTAGAAGCCTATACATATACATTTTCCAAATATTTGAACTATAGGGCATAGGAATGAACATTTAATTTATTCCTTTATAAAGATTTAGAAGAAAACCTTATAACTGTTATAGCTTTATTCAACAACTATTGATTCTTTAAGACGACAAATTCAACATATGTAAGGAAAATGAGAAAAATGGAAGAAAGAAAAAAAATAAAAAAACACCTCTCTCTCTTCCAAACCAGAAAGCATTAATACGTGATAGACTCTGTAATTGTTTCATTGATATTTAAAATGTTCCTTTTTGTTTGCTGTGCTTTAAATTCAGGATCTAAGGCTAAATAGCTAATTCCTCTGCTACTTCTCTTTTTAATCACTGGAACGCCCTTAGTTATTAAGTTTTCGATATAACATACTACAAGATCCTCTGTAAATCCTAGTCTTCTTCCTATGTATTTATGTGTAACTTCTTCATTCATATAGATTACTAAGAAAACTTCTTGCTCTTTTCTTGTTAGGGATGAAACTTCAAAGGTTTTTTGTTCATGGCCTTTAAGTTGACGAATAAACATAGTTAATTCATCTACTCTTTCTGATAATTTGTTTATTTTAGAATCTAATTTACACATGTACTCGTAATTACTCTGAACCTCATTAGTGTTCTGATTAATTGAGTCCCTGTGTTCATCCAGCTCTTCTCTCACAACTATAAAGGCACTTTTTAGTGCTTCTTCCATTGCTTTGATTCTTTTGTTGCCAAGAGTGATCTTCATCACCATCTCTTTTGCACCCCCAATCACATACACATGCGTTTTTTATTTAAATATATTTATATGTTTGAGTATATACTTCACTTCTTTTTTAGGCTTTTTCACGACGAGAATTGAAAAAGTCTACGCATAAAATCCACTTACTTCCAAAAACTAAAAAATGCCTTCTTAACCTTTTTCTTACCTAAGAAATATTTGAGTTGTTTTTCTATATGTTCTGAATTTTTAAAGGACTTTTCATCTTTCCTAAATGCGTGTGTGTGGTGATAACTTTTTCCATTCTTGTGATAAAATTTATGTTTCTTATGCAAAGATTCATGATACATTACATAATCAAGCATTTCTAAAGGAGCTTCTCTTAATGAAGAACTCATCACAATAGTGTCTGTACCATATTCATAACTTCCTAATTTTGTTAAGGTTGGTTTTCCCCACAACAAATTAGGCATATCCATTAGACCATAAAAATATTCATCATTAATTCTGTTAAAAGATTCAATTAATTCAGGATGACTTTCTTTTCTTGGTGCAACTGATCCAATATTCTTTAGAAACATCTCATATAATTCCATTTTATTTGATTTATTGAAGTCTTTGTATTTTTTTGATTTGAAAACTTTGACTAAAAGACTTTGTACTAAGCCTATTCTAATATCTTCATCAACGCCTCTCCATGCTTTGCTTAATTTAATATTCATTTTCCAAGGAGTGTAAGTAACATTAGCATTATAATCAGAAAACCTTCCAGAATACTTAACCGTAATCTCATGCTTTAATTCCTCCTCTGGCCATAACTCACTAAATGCTTTATGTATGAATTTCATAGAAGTTTGGTTGGTTTAATGGTTTATTAAGTTTTATTTATTGTAGGCACTATTTTTATAATGGTAAAATAATGTATTAACAAAAAACAACAATAATAATTACGACTAAAGTCGAAATTATTAAGCTTGATTAACATTAAGCAACAACCATGGCACAGACGCATTTTTTCTCATTACATTCGAAAAAATACTACTCGCCTTACTTTGTTCGGCTCGCCTGGCCTTGTTGTTATTTTTTGTATTTAATTAATAATCATAAATCTCTGTAACACTAGGGCGGAGCCAATGTCACTCACGAATTTTTTTTATTAATATCTCAAAATAGAATCATTAAGAATTATAAAAAAAGAAAGAAAAAAAATAAGTTTATTCAACAATAAACTCAGGTGGTCTGTTAATATCTACAGTTACATCAACACTTGTTTCTAATTTACCATCGTCTGCGGTAACAGTAACTGTGTGTGCTCCACCATCATCAAATGTTACATCTTTTGTTGCAGTTGTCATCCAACCAGAGAATGTTACTACTAAATCATCTCCTTCTGGATCAGAAATTACTGGGCTTAATGTAACTGTTTTTGTTTGACCTGGTTCAACAGTGATTAATATATCATCCATTGGGCTTATTACAGGTGCTTGGTTTTTCATGTTAACAATAAGATCAAATGTCTTTTCATCTTCATTTTTACCATCGCTTGCAATTACTTTGATTTTGTAATTACCAGCATCACCTTCTACTGTTTGCCATTCTCCATTTTCAATTGGCGCTCCAATGTATGTATAAGTTACTACATCATTATCAGCATCTAATGCTTTTGCAATAACTTCTACTAATTCACCTTCTGTTACTTCAACATCTTGAACTTTGTTTAATACAGGCGGTCTGTTAACATTTTGTACTTCAATAATAACACTTTTTGAAATACTTAGTTGATTATCACTTACAGTTACTACAACTTCATATGATCCTTCATCATCATAGTTTGTTGTTTTTGTATCAGATGTCATCCAACCAGAGAATTCAACACTTACTTCATCACCATCAGGGTCACTAACAGCAGGATTTAATGTTACTGTGTCTCCTTCTTTAACAATTACTTCCTGATTAATTCCTAATGTTGGTGCTTGATTCATTGATTTAACAACAACTTTTACTTTTTTACTAACTTCAGATTTTCCATCTGATGCAGTAATTGTAATTATGTAAGTTCCAGCATCTCCTTCAGATGTTTGCCATTTTCCACTTGTATCTAATGGGCTTGTAAATGTGAATGTAACTTCATCATTATCTTGATCAGTTGCTTTTGGAACAAGTGTAACAATATCTCCTTCTGTGAATGTTTTTACAATCATACCATCTTCTTCTGCTTCTTCCACAACATCTTCAACTTCTTCTGTTACATCATCTGTTTCTTCTATTAAAGTTTCATCTTCAGTAACATCATCAATTTCATCTTTAAGTTCTTCTGTAATTCCATCTTCAGTTTCTTCTTCTTCTGTTTCAGGAATTTCTTCATCATCTTCTGTGTCTATAACTCCTTCATCGGTTGTTGTGTCTTCTTCTCCAGGTAAACAAACTAATTCTTCTCCTTCTTTTTTTAGTTCATCTACATTATCAACTTCAACACAACCAGCTATTAAAAACATAGAAATTACAATTAATACCAAACAAATTACTCTTTTTTTCATGTCCCTACACCTCACTTCCCTATTTTTTTATTATGTCTATTATTATACTCTTTAGCATAACTAAATAATCCTATAACTATTACTAATATTTAAACTTTACTGTTGTCGAGGAGAAAAAAGGGAATTTTTATTAGCGTGCGGTGACGATTATTGTTGTTTAGGATATTTTCAAATACTTTTCTCTTAGGTTTTTACATGGATTTGATTTCTAAATAAAATAATATAATAAACTTTAAATAACCTAACTAAACAACATCCTAATCATGGTAAAAATCTTAATCTTTGGAACATTCGATAAACTACATAAGGGCCATATTTATTTCATGGAAAAGGCTGCTGAGATAGTTAAGGATGCAGAATTATTCATTGTAATAGCAAGGGACAAGAATGTAGAAAAGATCAAGAACAAAATTCCAATTCATAATGAAATGACTAGGTTAATGAATGTTTATGTTTTAGGTATTGCTAAGAAAGTTATTTTAGGGGATGATGAAGATTTCTTTAAAGCAATTAAAGAGTATAAACCAACTATTATTTGTTTAGGCTATGATCAAAACGATCAAGGCATTAGAAAATACATCAAAGAAAACAATCTAAAGATTGAGATTAAGACAATTGATTCATTTGAACCAGAAACTTATAAGTCAAGTAAGTTATGAGTAATGGGTCTTGAGTTCTGTGTGGGTAATCAGTCAGTAGTTATGAGTTTAGTTATATTTTCTCAATACTAATTAACCTACAACCAAATCTCATTACTGATTTACTCAGAACCAACCAATTACTCAGAACTCAAAACCCATAACTATTATCAGAATTCATCTAACTCATCTAATTTTAATAAACCTTTTTTCTTTAAGAAATTCATTTGAATTGGTCTGTATTTGAAAACAACGTCTCCTTTTTCATCCCCACCAAATTCCCATGGTTCAATTAACAAAGCATTACCTTCTCTTACCCATAATCTTCTTTTGAGTCTTCCAGGAATTCTGCAGATTCTGGTTTTACCATCCATACATTTGACTTTCATTCTGCTTCCGCCTAAACGTTGCTCACAGATACCTATAATCTGATTTTCTCTAGGCATAGGAGTTCTTCTAATCTCCATCTGTATTTGCTCTTCTTCAGACAATGCATCGTTCTTCTTAGCCATATTATAAAATAAAAGCAGAGGATTTATAAATGTTCCTGTAAATAATGTATAATATCAAAAAAAGGGGTGGTAATCATTAAATCAAAAAATGTATTATTAGTTATCTTTATTGTTCTATTAGTTATAGTTTTAGCTGCAGTTTTTGCAGGAATCGGCTTTTTATTTGCATTTGTTAAACCTGTGGATTTTATTCCATCAGGCAATGTTGCTGTAATTGCAATTAAAGGTCCAATCATGGCTGAAAACTCAGGGGGAATGTTTGGTTCTGGAGCAGCAACAAGTACTGATATAGTAAACTATATTGAAGAAGCTGAAAAAGATCCGGGTGTTAAGGCTGTTTTATTTGAAATAAATTCTCCTGGGGGCACAGCTGTTGCTTCAGATGAGATTGCACAAGCAATTCATCTCCTTAAAGAAAAAACAAACAAAACAACGGTTGCTTGGATTAGGGAAGTAGGAGCTTCTGGTGGATATTGGATTGCTTCTGCATCTGAATATATTGTAGCAAACAGAATGAGTATTACTGGAAGTATTGGTGTTATTAGTTCATATCTTGATTTTAGTGGATTAATGGATCGGTATGATGTAAATTATCAAAGATTAGTTTCTGGAGAGCATAAAGATATGGGAACACCTTTTAAACCATTATCTAAAGAAGAAGAAATAATTTTACAAAAACAATTAGACCAAATTCATGGGTTTTTTATTAGTGAGGTTGCTAAAAATAGAGACTTAGCAGTTGAAGAAGTTCAAAACTTTGCAGATGGTTCATTTTTCCTAGGAGTTAGAGCAAAAGAACTTGGATTAGTAGATGAATTAGGTGGGCAAAAAGAAGCAATCAAATACATTGAAAATAAACTTAACATAAAAGTTAATTTGATTAAATATGAAAGGCAACCATCATTCCTAAGCATGCTTAGTGGTGTAATCATTGATCATGGATTTAATGTTGGTAAAGGTTTAGGTAATTCACTTACAGAAGTAGAATCTAATAGTATTATCAAAACCTAAATTAGTAGTGGGTTGTGAGTAATGTGTTATGAGTTGGTTATGGGTAAAATTAGTTCTGGGCAATTCTTCAACCTCATAATTACTTACTAAAAACCAACTCAAAACCCAAAACTCATTACTCAAAACTTCTAAAATAGTCTTCCAACAATATCTGTTGTATAAAGTATTGTTGCATATGTTTGTTGTTTAGATGGCAAAAACATTTCTTTTTTCTTATGTACAGAATAGATTCTAATATTATTTAATAGATGTACTTGTTGCATTAATCCAGGATCTAGTGTTATTCCTTTATCTCTCATCTTTCCAATAAGATTCCCTAACCCTATGCCAGGAGCTTTTTCTAAAAGATCATTTCCTGTTACTTCAAAATATTTTCTATGTAAGCAAGTTTCTAGCACCCTTGCACATAAGATAATTGATGCTCTGTAACAGTTTGAGTTAAATGCATTTCTTAATTCATTAATATCAAGCATAACTTCTTCTTTAATATCTTGAGGAATCTTTGTGGGAATATTAAACTTTAATTCTCCTTCTGGCGTTATTGGTGTTAATCTTAATTCACTAACTAGAAACTTAATCTTACTAAGATTGTCTTTCAAAACTTTTATTTCATCTGTCTTTAAGTTATTGGCAGCAACAAACAACTCTACTAAATGCTTTTCTTTTGACTTATTATTTGAATAGTCATTTCCTGCTTTGTAAACATATTCTTTCAAAAATTCAATCTTACTACTCAAGATTCTCTGATAATTAGAATCTTTGAGTGACTTAAAGTTGTATTTATCAATAACAGATCTAGAATTAATGTTAGTAGTTGCTTTAATCTCATCTGTTTTTGGTTTAGTAGCTATTAACTCTTCAATTTCGCTAATAAGTTTTAAGATTTTATTTTTCATGTGAATATGGAATATAATTGTATATATTAATTTTGTGTTTAATCTGTTTTTTTTCTTTTTTCTAAATTGTAAAAAACTCATGAGAAGCATGTCCTTCGGACCTAGTGTTGTAGAGTGACATGCAGTGTAATACTCTTCAACACCAGGGCAGAGCCAATATAGCTCACTAAGAATTTTTTCCAAAGAAGATTAAAAAATTAAAGAAAAATAAAAAATTTAAGCACTATGTGGATTCTTTGTAAACAAGCTTAATCCTGCTGCAATTAAACATACAATCCCTGCTGGTATGAATGCCCAAAGATAGCTGCCTGTTACATCAAATACTTTTCCACCTAATATTGGTCCTATAATCCCTGCAACACCATACGCTGTAAATACAAAGGCATAGTTCACTCCTATGTTTTTTGTTCCAAAGAAATCTGCAGTTGTAGAAGGAAATAATGCAAAGTTTCCACCAAAATTAAATCCTACTAATGCAGCTGCAATTCCTAATAACAATGCAGTTGAACCCATTTTCATTAGCAACAGCATTATTATGCCTTGCAACAAAAACATAATGAACATAGCTCTTGTTCTACCTAATTTATCAGATGACCATCCCCATGCAATTCTTCCTGCTGCGTTAAACAATGCTAAAATACCAACTGCTGAGCCAGCCATTGCTGCTGTCATTCCACTAAAAACACCAAATGGTTTTAAGTTTCCAATAACCATTAAACCGGCTGCAGCTCCAAATACGAACATTAACCATAGGAACCAGAACTGTTTTGTTTTTAACATTTCTTTCCAAGAATAATTTTCAATTATTTTTTCTCCTGATTTATTTGTTGCTTCAACTTTTTTAGGTTCCCATCCTTTTGGTTTATAACCTTCTGGTGGATTTACTAAAAATAATGAACCAATAACAACCGCAACACCAAAGATAATTCCTAAATATAAGAATGTGTCTAAAACACCAACAGAAGCAATTAATGAAGATGCAATTTTTGCAAATATCCATGCTCCACCACCAAATCCAGCAACTGCTAATCCTGTGATAAGACCCCTTTTATCTGGGAACCATTTAACACCTGCTGCAATTGGACAAACATATCCTAATCCTATACCTGCTCCTCCTATTAATCCAACAGTTAATGCAATTGCTAAAAAACTTCCGTCTGTTAGTCCTCCTAAAATATAGCCTAGTCCTAAAACTATTCCTCCAGTAATTGCAACTTTTCTTGGTCCAACTTTATCTTGCCATTTTCCAGCAAATACCATGACTAAAGCAAAAGTTGCTAAACCAATAGAAAATACTATTTGTGTTTGTGTTGTTGTAAATGCAAATTGTTCCTTTAATGGATTTACAAATACACTCCAAGCATAGATTGCTCCTAAACACATTTGAACAATTAATGCACCAATAACTACTAACCATCTATTTTTCATTTATTAACGCCTCACTTTTTTTATTAAATATAACTTTAATTATTCTTCTTAAGAAGTTATTTATATCTGTTTTGGTTTGTGATGTAGAATTAATTTTCTGGCATTGGTGCTTGTACATATGGTTCAGATTGTCCTTTTATAATTGGGATTGTAAAAATAAATTGAGTTCCTTTTCCTAATTCTGTTTCTAATGTCATTTCTCCACCATATCTTCTAACAAATTTAGCAGCTTCACTAATTCCAATACCATGCTTTCTTCCATCTTCTGGTTTTGTTGAGTAACCATCTAGTACTTTTGCTGCTACTTCATCAGTCATACCAAAACCATTATCCATTACTGCCACTCTGTAGAACCACAAGTCATCTTCTGGATAGTGTCCATCAATAACTACTCCTTTTAGTTTTTCATCATTAATTCTATCATATATGTCATTTTCAGGATTAAGTGAATGTTCAACAACATTAGAAACTAACGGTAAAATAACACCTGGAATAAAATCAACATGCATTCTGACTTTATCCATCTGAGTTTCTCTCACTGAGATTCCTTGATCTCCTACGCTGTTCTTGATATCAGCAGTAAAGTTCCCAATATCAGAATGTAAATAAAATTCATCTGTGGAATAACCAGGTGAGAATATTCTATTTGCATAATGGATAAACATGTGAAAATGAAAGTCCATTGTCTTAAGATTTTCATTTTGCTCTTCATTTGAGTTACCAAGAGAAGTGATTCTCTCATAAACTGGAAAAAAGTCACATGCTTTAACTAATTTTTCTCTATATTGTGCAACAAACTCACGTGGAGGCACTTGATAGTTTTGAAAGTTTTTTCCACCATCATCAAGAAATTCAGTTATTATTTTTTCAAAAGTTAGTGTGTCTTTTAGTTTTTCTAATAATTCTTTTTGCGCTTTATTCCATAATTCCTTATTTTCTTCTTCCTTTGATATTATTGGTTCTAATAAAGCTGTTAAAAAATTTCTTTGACTTCCTAATCTTCCACCTTCTTCATGAGTAAAAGTTCTTAGAAAATTATCCTTTCCACCATTGCACATTGCCTTGACTTCTTCTAACTTCCTTACTACATCATCCACAGTAAACTCTACATTATAATTCCCCATAACACAAAGAAACGCATTTGTATTTAAAAAGCTTTCAACTAATTATAATTATCAGAATTACATAAACCACCTTCCCCAATTAAGACAAAAGAATCTATAATACTTTTCTTTTCTTAATTCTGAAGAATGTAAGGCCGTTTCTTTTTTCAATTTGTTTATGGATCATTACATTATTCTGTATGACCATAAATTCAAAAATATTTGTACAGTTATATCCCACCATCTTTTTATTTCGGTTAAGAAAACCATAAAAATAGATGAAATCTATTTTTACAGGTGCTCAAAAAACTATTATTTTTCAAGCAAACCACTGAGGTTTTCTAACCTCTCACCCCCACACTAACTAACATAATTCCTATGTTAATGTTGTTTTAAATAGTTTTTGGTATTTAGTTTGGTAATTAGTATACTGGTTTGTGAGTTTATAATAAAAAG
>JABJHR010000009.1 GCA_018661705.1 Candidatus Woesearchaeota archaeon | reverse complement strand
TGGACATAAACCAGAAGACATTAACAATGTTTTTGAAACAGGTGAAGCTTTACCTAAAGGTTATGAGGAACAAATTAGGAAATATGTTACTTACTATCTTGATAAAGGTAAATCACCAGCAGAAATTAGAAAAACATTAACAAAACAAGGTTGGAGTAAAAAAATAGTTGATAGATTTTTGATTGAATAAACATGGAAAAAGAAATAAGATTGTCAAAGGCTACTCAAACTGGCCTGTACGCTGCAATAATTTTTGTACTGATAGGTTTAGCTATTTTGTTTAATAGTATGAGTGGTTCTTTATTTGATCTTGCAGGAAAAGCTACACAGACAACTGTGATGTGTGGAGAAGAGCAATGTTCAGAAGGTCATGCTTGTTTATATGATTCTTGTGTTGTTATTTGTACAAATAATAATGGTTGTTTAGATGGCTATGAATGCTATGCTGGAAGTTGTGAATTAATTTCTTCTGAAGGAGATACACAATCTCAAACCTATACTGATGGGACTGAAGGGGAAAGTGAAAGTACAACTGCTGGTGTTGATCCTAATCAAAGTGATGGCACTGGTGATGGTTCCACTGATGGATCTGGTGATAATCAACCAGAATGTGAATTAGATATTGATTGTGGAGAAAAGATGTTATGTGTTGATAATGTTTGTATTGAAGATACTGCTTGTTATTCTGATGAAGATTGTAGTGAAGGTGTTTGCTTAACTAGTTCTGGAGAATGTGTTGGTTGTTTATCAGATCAAAATTGTCCTATTTATCCTGTTATGACTTATTGTGTTGTGGCAGAAAATAGTTGTCAACAAGGTTGTAGATCTGATTTAGATTGTGAAGAAGGAGAAGTGTGTAATGAACATGTTTGTGAAGATGAAGAATTAGGTTGTGTAACTGCTGCAGATTGTGCAGAAAATGAAACTTGTGAGAATAGTGTTTGTGTTGCTGCTAATCTTGGATGTATAACAAATGATGAATGTGCTGATGGGGAACTTTGTATTGATGCAGTTTGTATTGTTGGTGATTGCGTAGATGATTTAGATTGTTCAGATGGAGAAACTTGTAATAATAATTTATGTGAAACAGAAACTTTAGATTGTATAACTGCTGTTGATTGTTTAGGTGATGAGATTTGTGAGAATAATATTTGTGTTGCTGCTAATTTAGGGTGTACAACAAATGGTGATTGTATTGGTGGTGTTTGTATTAATGCTGCATGTATTGTTGGTGATTGTGTAACTGATTTAGATTGTTCAGATGGAGAAACTTGTGAAGATAATTTATGCACTGTTGCTTCAAATTCAAATAATAATAATGATCCAGATGCATGTGCTTCTAATGATGAATGTGAAGAGGGATATTTTTGTGAATCTCAAACTTGTACAGAAGGATGTAAAACAGATGAAGAATGTGGAGAGAATAAACAATGCACTGTTGGTGTTTGTGAAGAATTAACTGGTTGTTTAAGTGATTTTGAATGTAGTGCAGGTATTGATATGACTTGTGTAATCTCTGGTGGTGAAACATTTGGAAGTTGTGTTATTAAATCTTGTTTAGATGATGCTGATTGTGATGAAAAAACTTGTGTTGATGATGAATGCACAGGAACAGTTTCTTCTGATGATGTTCCTACAGAAGGAGCAAGTTGTACTGTTGCAACTCAAGTTGTAGATTGTGCAAATGGTTTGGGATGTGATGAAGCAACAAGTGCATGTAAAACAACTTGTTCAGGTGATGCTGATTGTAAAACAGGGTTTTATTGTTATAGTGGAGAATGTTTTTTAGATGGCGATTGTTTTGGTTCAGATCTTTCTCCTGATCCAACAATGTGTGCAGATGGTTTTGTTTGTGGTGAATGGGACATGGTATGTGGTGAATGTAGTGATGATGTTATTTGTGAAAATCCTCTCTTTGAATGTTTTGAAGGAATCTGTGTTTCTGATGATTATTTTGGTGATGATGATGATGATGACAGTGATTATGGTGATGATGACGATGATGATTATGATTTTGGTGCAGGAGATGATTATGATTTAGGGGCAGATGATGATTTAGGAGAAGGTTATGATCTTGGTGATGATTATGATCTAGGATTAGGAAATGATCTGGGAGATGATTATGATTTAGGAACAGGAGATGATTTAGGAGATGATTCTGAAACAGGTGATCCCCAAATAAAATCAGTAACAACAGGAACGCAAGCTAAGACTAAAACTGTTTTAACAAGTCAACAACTTGCATCTGGGAAAAAATCATCTACATTTGAAAAATCAGGAATAGTGGGTCAAGCAACTGAATCAGCACAAATAGACAGAAAAAAAGCAAGCCCTGTCAAGTATCTTCTTAGTTTTGTTGTTTTCATGATTATTGCTGCATTTGCAACCATATTAGTAGTGATGCACCGACATGAAACAATGCATGAAGCCAAACTTAATCAACAACAAACAATGCAAAATAAAACACCTAATGTTTCAGGTGAAAAACCAAACATGGAACAAGTTCCTCAACAGCAAATGCAAATTGATCCAAACATAGAACAACAATTTGTTACTTATATTGATACTCAAGTTATGGCAGGACAAAATCAAGAGGTTATTATTAATCAACTTTTAGGTGCTGGTTGGAATAAAGAAATCTTAAATTCTTTAGCAGAAAAATATGCTGCAAAATTCTTAACTCAAAATCAGAGAGAACAAATTCTGGGTTATATTAGGTATTATGCGGCAAAAGGATTTCCAAAAGACTCAATTATTACCGGATTAATTAATGCTGGTTGGAAAAAGGAATTAATTGAAGAATTAATGAAAGAAAATAATGTTAATTGATTTTAAATTAAATTTATAGAAAAGATAAAATAATTTTATTCTTCTTTTTCTTTTTTCTCAGGTAGAAATTCTTCAACAACTTTAACAATTTTTTTACAATTATCATCACTAATTGTTAAAGGTGTTCCTTGAAATAATAATTTTACAAGTTCTAACTTGTGTGGTAAAAGATCTGCAATTTTAAAAATATGAGTTTCTCTTAATCTAGGAATTTTTAGATCATGTAATTTTTTAACAAGCTCTTTACTTTCTTTTGGTTTTATTTTAACCAAATGTTCTAAGTATTCGTTTGTTCTTTCGGCTCTGAAGTTTAGTTCACCAAATTTCTTTCTATTTTTCTCTAATTCTTCCTTTAGATCTCCCATGCTAATTGGTTTTTCATCTAATACTTCTGGTGTTGCCATTTTTATACCTTTTTTAAGTGAACTGGATGTACTATCACTTCTTTTACTTTTGATTGATCTTTGATTGTGATTTTATAGCAGTTGCCTCTTTTACCAGTTATAATTCCTGATTTTCCGTGGAATCTTCTATGATACATTCCTTTCTGGACAGCAGGTTCTGCTAATAATATTACTCTTTCTTCAACATCAAATGTTTGAAAATACTTAGTAAGGGATAGTTTACCCTGTTTTCGTACAGGTTTTTTGAATTTGTAACGTGTTTTTCTTCTTGCTCCGCCAATTCTTTTTGTCATATATATCTACCTACTTCTTAAGCCTTTTTCTCTTCTCTTTCTTCATTCTTTTACGTTGCCACTTCCATCTCATTTGACGTGGCTTTTTCCATCTTCTAGAGCTTCTTTTCATGTAATAATCGCCTCAAATTAGTATAATTTCGTTAATTTTATACTTGGAGAGCTAGGCCCTTTATAAATATTTTGGTTGATATCCAATAGATCTTATGTGTATTTTAATTCAAAAAACAATAACATGGCCAGGCGAGTCGAAGGCGAGTAGGACTTTTGCTTATAAAAGTCCGTCTGTGCCAAGGTTGTTGTTGTTTTTTGGTTTAACTGGTTAATTGTTAGAAAAAAGCCAAATATTCACTAAATCTCATAGAAATCTTTATAAAGCAAACATATTCTCTCAGACAGTAAGCTTTATATATAACCAGGTAGTTATTTGGGCCTGTAGCTTAGTCTGGTTGGAGCGCTGCTCTTATATGTGCACGTTTCGTACATGGGACTGCTGCTTAGTAAAGCAGAGGTCGTGAGTTCAAATCTCGCCAGGCCCACTTACATTTACTGCCCCGATGGTGTAGCCCGGCCAATCATCTCGGATTTTCGGGAAATTTGGTGGAATCCGCCTGTTTCAAAAACATCCGAGGACGTGGGTTCGAATCCCGCTCGGGGCATTCTATTTTTTCTTCAGAATTCTACTAATTTTACCAAAGTTATACACTTTATCACCCACAATAAAGGTTTCAAAGGTCTTAATATTGGCTTTCTTTAGGAATGGGCTTAATAGTGCCTCTTTTAGAACATCAGTGCCTTCTATTATTGGGTTGAATGAGGGCATTACTATTAGATCAAAGGACTTTGTTAGTAGTTTTTTCTCAGGTTTCCATTTGCCTTTTAGGAAGCATTTGAATTTCTCAACCCTTGGGCCATCTCTTAATGTGATTGCTGCATGTTCATGGCCAATTATTATTGTTTTGATTGTTTTAAGTAGTTGTTTTTCTGCTTTTAATTTTGATTTAGGTAATTGATGGCCATGAGTTAAGTAAACATCATCAATAATTACATGCTCTTCTATGTTTAGTTCTCTTTTTTTAGCAATAGGTCCTAGAATTTTATCATGATTTCCTCTGATGAGAGTTATATCTTGGCAGTGCTTGATTAGAAAATCCAAAAATCTTAATGTTTGTCTCCATTCTGTCTCAGAAATAATTCCAAATTCATGTTTAAGATCTCCCATAATAACAATCTTGTTTATTCTCTTGAATTTCTTTTTAATTTGTTTAATTATCTTCTCAATATTTTTCATAATTTCTACAAACTGCGTTCTAGGGATTAGAATACCTTGTTTATTCAATGCTTCTTCATAACCAATATGAACGTCTGGGATAATTAAAGTCTTAGATTTAGTCAAGAAAAGGCATAAATCTATTATTTCAATGTTTTTAGTTATTTGCATATTTTATGATATTGTTTTAATGTTTTTATACTTTGTTAAACTTTAAGAAAAATGATGATGAAAAATTTTAGTAAAAAAAATAGCATCCGCAATTGTAATGTTCTTCAGTAAATAATGCATAAGCAAAAAATAACAACAACAAAGGCACAGACGCATTTTTTCTCGTTTCACTCAAAAAAATACTACTCGGTTTCACCTCGTCTGGCCATGTTGTTATTTTTTGTATATAAAGGTTAAATCATAAATCCTTGCAACACTAGGGCGGAGCCAATGTCACTCACTAATTTCTGTTTTTTCTTAAAAAAATAAAAAATTACAAACATGCTTGGACTGCTGCTTCTAAATCTCTGTTTGTTTTGTGTTTGTGTTGAAACTTCTTGTGTAATGTTTCTGTAATTGTTTCATATGCTACTCTGTTTTCTTGGCTTGGATCAAGAAGAAAGTCATCTCTTGCAATTAAATATTTACTATAAGTTCTTCTTAATGATGCCTTTTCTCTGCTTAGTTTATGTGTGGCTCTTATACTTGGTCTTTCTCTTGGTTCTCCAATGATTCTTCCCCTGTACGCCTGACTGTACGTAAGGAACATCCCACTTATTAAACAACTTAATATTGTAATTGTTATTATTTTAATTATCATTTTTATTCCTCCATAAAAATTTGTTATAATATTATCTCTTAATCTGTTTTTTAATTTTTGAGAATTGAATTTCATGTAATTTTCACAGACTTTTCAGGTCTTTGGAAAAACACACTTATATCAATAGTGTCATCTAGAAAAAACTAAAGAAAAACTTGTTTACAAGGTTATTTGTAGTATTCTTCTTCATAACGTATAGTAAGCAATTATCTTATAAAAATGTTTTTATTTAAATGTCAACGAAACCACATAAATTCACTTATAATCTGCTTATAATCTCCTTACAATTATTCCAATAGGAATATTTCTGTCAATTCATTTTATATAATAAATTGAGTTTTGCAAGGTAAACGCTATAATAATAGTAGTATGGAGGTAGATATTATGAAGGGAAAATATTTTTTTACAAGTGAGAGTGTAAGTGAAGGTCATCCTGATAAGTTATGTGATCAGATAAGTGATGCAGTATTAGATGCAGCATTTAAGGATGATCCACACGCAAGAGTTGCTATTGAGTGCTTAGCAAAAACAGGATTTGTTGTTGTTGCAGGTGAAATGACAACAAGAACATACATTGATATTCAGAAAGTTGCAAGAGACACAATAAAAGCAGCAGGATATGATAAGCCAGAATATGGTTTTGATGGAAATACCTGTGGTGTTTTAGTAAGTATTAGTGAACAAAGTTCTGATATTAGCCAAGGTGTTAGTGAAGGAGATGGTTTACACAAAGAACAAGGTGCAGGAGACCAAGGTTTAATGTTTGGTTATGCTTCTAATGAAACACCTGAATTAATGCCATTGCCAATTACTTTAGCACATAAGTTATTATTGGAAATCAAAGAAATTAGAAAAGCAGGAACTCTGCCATACTTATGCCCAGATGCAAAATCACAAGTTACAATTGAGTATGAAGATGGTGTTCCAAAAAGAGCAGATGCAATTGTTATTTCTACACAACATTTACCAAGTGCAGAACACGCAACAATTAGAAATGATATGATTGAAAAAGTAATTAAACCAATCTGTGGTAAATGGATTGATGAAAACACAAAATTCTTTGTAAATCCAACTGGAAACTTCGTATTAGGTGGTCCAGTTGCAGACGCAGGAGTTACAGGAAGAAAAATTATTGTTGACACATATGGTGGCCATGGTGGTCATGGTGGTGGTGCTTTTTCAGGAAAAGATCCTTCAAAAGTTGATAGGAGTGCAGCTTATGCAGCAAGATATATTGCAAAAAACATTGTTGGAGCAGGTTTAGCTGACAAATGTGAAGTGCAATTAGCATATGCAATTGGTGTTTCAGAACCAGTTTCTATTTTAACACACTGCTTTGGAACAAACAAGATTCCAGAAGATAAAATCTCAGAGCTTGTTAGGAAACATTTCCCATTAAAGCCAGCAGATATAATCTCTCAATTAAATCTTAGACGACCAATTTACAGAAAAACAGCAACATATGGTCACTTTGGTAGAGATGATCCTGATTTTACCTGGGAAAAATTAGACAAAGTGGAAGCATTAAAACAAGATGCAGGTCCATTAGGTCAACCAGAAAGAACAGGGGCAGATGTACCATTAGATGGTATGTAATTTTTTTCTTTTTTTTTTAATAATTATAATTTCTTATTGTGTTAAAAATAAGTCTAAGGTTGCCAGTAGATGTTTTCTATTCAAATGTTGCAGCCCTAACAATCCAATATAGAATAACTAACAGAACTATTGATAAAATCTTAAATCTAATTGGTATTTCAATTAAAAGAGCTAATGCAGCTGCCCCAATAAAGAATGCGTTTACAAGAAATGAGTCTTTTTCTCTTTTAGGTCTGTGATATCTTTGATAAGTTTTATGATATTTATCTTGGATTGCATACTTTGTATATGACATAGTATTACTTATGTTTTGTATATATTTAAATCTTTAGTTTATAATACTTATAAATTGGGTTTAAAGTGATTTAGTTTTGAGTAATGAGTTTTGAGTTCTGAGTTGGTTATCAGTAAGTAGTTATGAGTGTGGCTATATTTTCTCAATACTAGTTTACTCAGAACCAACTCATTACCCAGAACTTAAAACCCATAACCTTTATCTTATTACTTCTTACTTATTTAACATACTTTCTAAGAATTTCACTTACTTTCTTACCATCTACTTTGCCTTGGAACTTAGCCATGACCATACCCATTAATGCTCCAAATGGTGCTCCTTTACTTTTGTCCACTATTGCTTTTATTTCTTTTTCTAATTCTTTATTGTCTACTTGTTTGAATTTAGATAAATCAATTGTCTTTCCTTTAGCAATCGCAAGTAAAAAGTCTTCTGTTGCTCCAACACCTGCTTTTGTTACAGCTTCAAATACTTTTTCTAAATTCTTTTCCATATTATTTGCTTGTTTCTCGCTTAAATTATGCTTTCTTTTCATGTACATTAATTTAGGCAACATTGTTTCTGCAATAAATGCAGGCTTTAGTTTAGAAAACTTCTTTACAAACTTTTCAAATGTATCTACTTTATGTTTTTTAGCTAATAACTCTGCTAAATCTGTTGCAAGACCATAATCTTTAATCCTTGTTGCTTTCTCTGCAATTAACTCAGGTAATTTAAGTGAATCTAAATATTTTTTAGTAACAATTGTTCCAACAATGTCTGTCTCTGGATACATTCTTGCGGCACCAGGCATTGGTCTCATAAAAGATGTTGTTCCATCTGGTTTAGCCATACGAACTTCTTTAATAACACCTTCTTTAATTAATAATAATCTATCATGGACAGCATCTAGTGCTTGCAAAACTTTTTCTTTCTTGTCTGCAATAATCACAAAACCATCTTTTTCTTTACAATTTAATTTTTTATTGATTGCTTCTATTTCTTTTTCAGTGATTCCATATTTTGGCTTAGGATCAAACTCATCAGAATGAAATAATCCTCCAACGCCTGCTTTTACTTTTCCATAATCACTTAGTTCACTTCCAACTCTCCTTCCAGGACAAATCTCTCGTCCTAAAATTCCTTTAAATCCTGGAATTTTCATTCCATAAATAACTCCTTTTTTAGATAATGCATTTTTTATTACTTTTGATTCAGATTTCTTAAATATTTGTGTTAAATCAACTTTTTCTTTTTTTATCTTTGAGATTGATTTACTTAATTCTTTTTTTAACTTGATTAGTGCTTGTTGCCGCATAACTTCATATTCTACTAAGGTTGGAATCATTTTCAGATCTTGTGCACCTTTTACTTCTACTCTTTTTCCTTCTTTAATTGAAACATTTACGTCTTGTCTTATTGTGCCTAGGCCTCTTTTTACTTTACCAGTTGATCTAAGAAACATTCCTAATTTTTCAGCACATTCTTTTGCTTCTTCAGGAGTATTCATGTCTGGATCAGTTGCAATTTCTAATAATGGAATTCCTAGTCTTGTTAAATTGTAAGTGTCATGTGTTGGTGTTTTTTCTACAATCTTTGCAGCATCCTCTTCTATACAAATTGTTTGTATTCCTATTTTTTTTGTTTTCTTGTTAATATCTTTTATTTCTAAAAAACCACCCATTGCAATTAACCCTGTTCTTTGAAAACCACTCACATTAGAACCATCAACAACTGTTTTTCTCATGAATCGAATTTCATCAACAGTTTGCGAGTTTAACATCTTAGATATAACTAAAGATGTTTCAAGTGCATCTTTGTTTAGTTTGTGTGGTGGTTCTTCATCAATTTCAACTAAACAACAAGATTTTTCATAGAAATAATATTCATAATGTTTTTTCTTTGATTGTTCGTGTTTAGCAGCAGCATCTATTTCTCCTGTCTCACCCGCAGCTGCTCTTAAGTATCTAATTACTTTTTGGTCAGGAGATTGTTGTTTCTCATCAATTATATCTGTTGGACAACTACAAAATAGCTTCTTACCTTCTGTCTGCTGGTGAATTTCAATACCGATTCTTAATCCCAGCTTTTTGTAGTCTAATTTTGCCATATTCTTGTTGTATGTTAATCTATTTATATATTTTATTGGAATTAAACATAAATGCATTAAATACTGTCCCAAAAAATATATAAACCAGTAAATCAAGAAATGAGTTAATAACATGGGGGTGTTAAAATATGTCAAAAAAAGATGATGATAAAGTATTTGCGTTTCTAGGAGCATTCATACCAATAATTGGTTTTATTATAGTGCTTTTGGCAAAAAAAGATAGTAAACTTGCAATGTACCATGCAAAGCAAGGATTGGTATTGGGAATTGTGGCAATTATTGTAAGTGTAATAGCTTCAATTTTTGTAAGGGGATTTTTATTCTTTGGATTTTTTGGAATCATTTTTTCACTAAGATTTTTTTGTTTTTTTAATTTAATAGAAAATTATCAAAAAGAAATCAAACAAATTCTATTTGACCATCTAAATGAACACCTTGTTCTAACTTAACTGGTCGCCATTTATCTAGTACTAATTCTGCATCTAACCACTCTGCTAATTCTTTTGGATTGCCAATTGTTGCACTTAATCCAATAATCTGAATGTCTTTTAGAAGAGTTCTTAGAATTGTTAAAAGAATTTCTAATGTTGGACCTCGATTTGGGTCTGTTATTAAATGAATTTCATCTACTATAACTACTTTTAGATCCTTTAACCAAGGTGCTTGATGTCTTAGCAGAGAATCTAATTTTTCAGAAGTACAAATGATTACATCGTATTTTGCTAAATGAAACTCAGGACTATCAATATCACCAATTGAAATTGCAATTTTTAAATCAGGATATCTGGCTTTAAATTCTCTGTATTTTTCATTAGCTAAAGCTTTCAATGGAACAATATAAACAGCTTTTCCAACATTTTTGTAAATAGCATCTAAAATTGCTAACTCCCCAACTAATGTTTTACCTGAACCAGTTGGTGTGCAAACTAATAAATTTTTATCTTCAAATAATCCTGCTTTAATTGATTTAATCTGAGAAGGTCTTAGCTCTTCAAAACCTCTACTTTCTAATAATTTGTAAAGTTTTGCAGGGATTTGTTTTTTATATTTAGTTAGTTTCATCTAAATTAAGGGTTTTTTAGTTGTTTAAATAATTAGTGGAAATCTCAAGTAAAATAGATAAATTTAAATAATCCTTCCAACTTATTTTTAATTATGACAACACTAACAAAAAATGAAATTTTAAAAGAAATAAAAAAGAAAAACATTAAAATCACACCGTTTGATAAAAAAGCTGTTGGTCCTGGTTCTGTTGACCTTACATTAGATGATCAATTTAGAATTTTTACTAAAGGGAAAACTTATAATGTTACTGCTGAAGCAAACTATAAAGACGTAACTAAACTTATTAAGAAAAAATCAATTATAATTAAACCTGGTGAAGTTATTTTAGGAATTACTAAAGAAAGAATTACTCTCGGTAATGATATCTGTGGGTGGCTAGAAGGTAGGAGTAGGTTTGCAAGGTTAGGGCTGTTAGTGCATATTAGTGCAAGTTTTATGCAGCCAGGAATTGATAATCAGCAAGTATTAGAAATTGTAAATCTTGGACATAGGCCTTTAAAATTAAACGCAGGTACAAAACTTTGTCAATTTATTTTTCAGAAAACTAAGGGCAAAGCAAAGTATCACGGAAGATTTATGAAACAGAAGGAAGTATGATCATAACATATATCTAATCACATTTCTTGTGGTGCATCTATTCCCAATAATCCTAAACCTGTTTCAATTACTTGTTTTACAGAATGAATTAAAAGAATTCTAGCTCTTAATAAATCATCAGGTGCTTTTAAAATAGGTGAAGCATGGTAAAACTCATTTGCCTTTTGAGAAAGATCTAATAAGTATCTTGTAATGATTGATGGCTTCAAATGTTTTGATGAAGCATTAACAACTATTGGAAACTCTCCTAACATTTTAATTATTTCTTGTTCTCTTTCATCATAAACTTCATACTTTACTTTCTTAACAAACTTTGCATCAAACTTTTCACTGTTTTTAGATTTTTTATTTTCTTCTGCTAATTTTCGCATAATACTGCATATTCTTGCATGAGTATATTGAACATACGGTCCTGTTTCACCCTCAAAACTAATGCTTTCTTTTGGATCATAATGAATATCTTTTACAAAGTCTGTTCTTAACAAAAAGAATTTTATTGCTCCTAATCCAATCATCTCTGCTCTTTTATCTACTTCTTTTTCTTGAAGATCTTTGTGTCGCTCTTTTATGCTGAATCTTGCTAATTCTTTCATTTCTCTAACTAAATCATCAGCATCAACAATTTTTCCTTCTCTACTCTTCATTTTTCCATCAGGAAGGTAAACCATTCCATAACTTAAATGATACAAATTCTTTGCCCATTTATGGCCAAGCAATTCAAAGATCTTGAATAAAACATCAAAATGCATTTTTTGTTCTGAACCAACAACATGGATGGATTGGTCTAATTTGAAATCCTCTATTTTCTTTTTTCCTAGGAAAAGGTCCTGTACAATATATAATGAAGTTCCATCTGATCTTAATAATACCTTTTTTGGAAGCTTATATTTTTCTAGGTCTACAATTACTGCCCCTGTTTCATCTTTTTCAAAAATCTTTTTCTTCAAACCACCCATAATAATGTCTTTGCCTTCTTTATACATTTCACTTTCATAATAAAATTTATCAAAACTAACACCTAAATTCTTATATGTTTCTCCAAAGCCCTTGTATACCCAGGAATTCATCTTCTTCCATAATGTAATTGTTGCTTTATCACCCTTTTCCCACTTTTGCAACATTAGTTGAGCTTCTTTTTCTAATTCTTCACTTTTTTTCTCAGACTTTGCAGCTTCTTTAGCAAACATCACATAAAATTTTCCTACATAAAAATCTGATTTAATGTCTGGTAGTTTCTTAGCTCCCCATTTTTGATAAGCTAACATTGATTTACAAATATGAACTCCTCGATCATTAACTAAACATGATTTAGTAACTTTATTACCATTGAAATCTAATATTTTAGATACTGAATCACCAATAACACAATTTCTAACATGACCTAAATGAAGAGGTTTATTTGTATTTGGAGAACAAAATTCAACCATGATTTTCTTTTTTTCTTTGCCTTTTCCAAATTTACTTTTTTCTTTGTAAATGGCAGTTAAAATATCTTTAGAATGCTCCTCTTTGTTAATGAAGAAATTAAGAAATGGACCAATAACCTGAATTTTAACAATTTCTTTTGATAATGGTATTTTCCTAGCTAAGTCTTGAGCAATTTCATGTGGTTTTTTCTTCCAGTCTTTTGCTAACGGAAAACAAGGAAATGCATAATCTCCTAATTCAGCTTTCTTTGGTTTATCTAAAGCCCCTTCTGCTAATTCTTTCTTAACTCCGGCTTTCTTTAGCTGTTTAATGATTTCTTTCTGGAATTTGTCCATATTAGATCGAATGGGAGTATTTATTTATATATTTAATGTTAAAAGTATTAATATAATTAATACCATGGGATATAAATAATACCATATAGAAATTTTACTTGATTATTGAACTCTTCCTGGAACTTTTTTTATATCTGTCTTTAGAATTTCTTGAGTGGTCTTAATATCGTGAGGGGTTTTAACATCACATTCTTCTGAATTAAAACAATCAGAATCATCACAATCAGCATAACCATCACCATCATTGTCAACAGATTTTCTTCCAGATTTATCAGAACAGGAGGTTTCTCTGCAAATATTATTGATACAGTTAAGGCCCCACGGGTCTAGATTACCAAAAACCTTTTTTATTTCAGAATTATGTACGCAATCATTAAAGTTTTGGCAGCAATAACCGTCATTATTTTCCTGTCCTACACAGTCTGGATCTGCACAATTAGCTTTACCATCTCCATCATTGTCAACAGAGGATCCAGATAATTTATCATAACAGTAGGTTTCTCTGCAAATATTATTGATACAGTTAAGGCCCCACGGATATAGGTTACCAAACACTTTTTTTATTTCAAAATTATCTACGCAATCATCAAAGTTTTGGCAGCAATAACCTTCATTATTCCCCTGTCCTACACATTCTGGATCTGCACAGTCAATCTTTCCATTGTCATCATAACAATCAGTCTCTATGCAGATTAAATCATCATTGCATGATGATTTTCCCCCACAGATTTCATCATTAGTGCAGCAAACTTTGTTATTTTTAGTCTTTTTTCCATTGCATTCAATCTCTTCGCAGTCAGTCTTGCCATCAAGATCATTATCTTCTTCATCACCACAATCATCTTCTATCGGACTCAAAACCTTATAACAACCAGGACCTGCACCCCCAGTTTTCTGAGCTATTTTTTTGCACATGAAATATTCATTTACTAATCCAAATGTGTCACTAAATTCACGCATGATGGTTAAATAATGGGGTCGAAAATTATCTTCAGAATATGCACATCCCATGTAAAAACTAATTCCTGGGAAAATATCTTGCCACCAACTCATTAATTGAGACTCTGAGTTTGCACAATTTGGTTTTGAAATTTTGTCATCTTTCCCTTCTTCAGTATATTCATCTATTAAACCTCCATAAAGGTGTCCCCATTCATGAACAGTCATCTGTATTGAACTTGGCTCAAAATCATACGATTCTAAGTTTTGATTATCTTGAACTTTTGGCTTTGTATCTAACTGTGTTATGAAACCATCTAAGGCAGCATTTCCTCTGCAATAATCATAACATAATGCAATTACTTTTGTATCTGTCATTTGGCATGTGTAGGGTAATGTTTCAAGATCTACACCTGTCACTGTTTCGTACATTATTTCACTTGCCTTTTTAATTGTTTTTCCTAACGTTGTTTCTGGTGAATTAGCACATACACAGCTTTCCTCTGGATTATTAGTCTTAATTCCTAAATCATATATGTTTGTATCATACCAAAAATTAAATTTGTGTGCGTTGCCTGCAAATGGGGTATATGCAAAGATTCCATTGTATACTCTTTCTGTTATAATTAGTCCTTTGGTTCCTTTTTTACATACCATTCCTTCGCAATCTCCATCTATCTCTTGAATAAACTCCTCTCCATCACGACTTATATAGTACTTGAGACTGTCTTCAAATATCTTTTTTTCTGGATAACCATATCCAACAATGATAACATCTGTTCTGGATTTGTCACCTGGATTGTTATGGCCAGGATATATTTCTTTTAAACTCTTGCCATTGCATTCTACAATCAACTCACTTTTTACTTCTGTTGCTTTTCCAGCAAGATTTCTCCTTCCTGATGACTTTTTTATTGAATCAATTTTTTTGTCTGGAACTAATAATTCTTTGCTTATTTTTGGCTTTGGAAATTTACCATATTTTAATATATTATTCCACTTTTTATGGTCCTCTTTTTTGATTAACTTAGTTATTTTCCCACTCTTCAAATCTCTTGAACTAATTTCTAAAGGTTTTCTAAGATTTATGTTTTTAATAGGGATATAAACTCTAATCATTCCTTTATCAACTATTTTAGCTTCACCAAGTTCATAGGTTCCATCATCCTTTAATGATTCAGATATCCACAATGTTTTCTCAGAGTAAGATCTCTTAATTGTTTTTTCATTCTGTTTAATGCTCAATTCCATTTCATTATCTTCTTTGATTTTTTCAAATATTTTTTCTTGTTCTTTATCATATTTGATTGAATAAGCACTCACAATTTCACGTGTGCCATCTGTGGATTTATGTATCTCAATAACTAGCTTTGTACCTAATTTATTTTTCTGAAAAACTTTTCTTGCTTCTCCAGCTAAATCTTCAGTTATTGTGCAGGCAGCTAGAAATAGTAAAGATATGATTATAATTGCGAATATAGCTCTTTTTTTCATTAGAATTATTTAATTTATTTAGATATTTATATATTTAATGCTGAAAATCATTATTAACTGCATACATCAGTATACTTACAATCAGGATCTAAACATTCAACACATTTATTGAAAGAGTTAATAACATTTTTCATACAATTTGGGCTCTTGAATGCTCCTGCATATGCAACTTCTTTGCATTTTTCTCCTTCATTGCATTCTGAATTGGTTTTACACATTTTTGGTGGAGGTGAGATTGCATATATATCAGAATGTGCTTTACATAAACCGTCAATACACGAATCTCCTTCAATGAATGAACTCTGCCAAAAACAATCTTGGTTTGTTGTGCATGCTTCTCCCATTCCTGCTTTATCAGTACATTCTTTATCAAATAGTTGAACTAAGGAGCAATTATTCATGAATTCTACTTTTTTAGATGCGCATTTTTTATATTCTATACTATCAAAATCTATAATTTGGTTATTGTTATTATCAATTCCATCTCCACAAATTTCATCACATATTAATGTGCCTTTACAACTCGGATCGTCGCAGTCAAATAATCCATTTAAATTATTATCTTGACCATCATTGCAAACTTCATAACATGTTTCACTGAAACAAACATTATCTTCACAATCTATTTTCTTGTTGAAATCATTATCTATGCCATCATTACAATATTTTTCAAAGTCTTCAGATGTTGATACAACTTGGTTGTATACCCATTCTTGGATTTGGTATTCATTAATAAATTCATTACAATCTTTTACTCTACACACATATTCTTGACAATCTGTTTTTCCATTGCCATTATTATCAATTCCATCCCCACAGATCTCTAATGGTTTTTCAAATTCTTTAAAAAATATTGAATCGCAAAATTCTCCATCAACATCTCCAAATTTGCTGAATATTTGATAACATATGTAAAATTTACTGACATCGTTAAATGAATCCCCGGTAAAAGCCCAGCTCATTAATGATGATTCAGAAAATCTAACATTGTCTTTAGAATAAGAACATCCATAATGATATTCTAAATTAGGAAATATATCTAATAATAATTCTTTTGCAACTTCTTTATCAGGCAGGCAATTTGGAAATCTTGGCGTGTCAACATTAGTAGAAATTGTATATTCATCTGCTAAACCACCGAATAGATGCCCAAATTCATGACTAATTACTTGCATTTCCCCAGGATAAAGGGGGAGTTTTTCATCATTTTGTGTAAAAAATTCCTTTTGTGTACTATGTTTTGTTGATAATTCTAAATGTCCACCATTATAAGATGCTTTAGAAACACAGATGTCATTACATAAGACTGAAACTTTTACATTGTTGAGTCCGCATTTGTTTAACATCTCTGCATAATTGACATTTGGGTCTCTGCATTTACATGGATTTGAGAATTCATTGTATAATTTATATGCCTCTTGGATTTCATCAATATACCAAAAATTAAATTTATTTTTGTTTGATTTTAATGGTGAGAAATAAAATATTCCTCTTGCTTTACCTACTTCCTTTTTCCCCCCGGTTTCAGCATCAATATAATATGATTCAATTCCTTCTCCTTCTAGATCTAACAGGTATGGGATAGCATCAGTAACTTGATCTATGGATTGGTGATTAAATCCAATAAATACTAAATTAATTCTATCTGGGTCATAAGGTTTATTAGTATGTAGAGAAGGTTTACTTTGGAATTGTTTAAGGTGTGAACAGATATTCTCTTCTGTGATTGTTCTTCCTGTGATTAAATTATTTCTTTTGTTAGGTCTGTTTTGAGAAAGTTTTTTCTTTATTTCTTGCTGGAATAATTTTTTCCATCTCAGAAAATCTTCTTTTTTTATTAAGTATTGTTCTTTTCTTGGTGTTTTAATCTTTATTTCAATTGGTTTAGAAGGATTAATCTTGTTGTCAATAGGTATTTTTAATTCTAAAATCTTATGATCTTGAATATTATAATCTATAAGGTCAATTGTATTATCCTTATTAAACTTTTCAGAGATAAGAGCTGTTTTACTTTCAAATGTTTCTGTTATAATAATCTCTTGCCTATTAACCAATTGTTTAACATAGATTGTAGAATCATGGTTCATTTGTTTAGGATTAGGAAGAAGACGTTCAAACACATCAAATTTTTCTTTGTTGTATTCTTGTGTGTATGTTTTTATAATTTCGTATTGTGCATTATTATTTTTTAATACTACAACTAACCATGTACCTTTTTCAGTCTTTGTTATTGTTTTTCTTGCTTCTCCAGCTAAATCTTCAGTAATGGTGCAGGCAGCTAGAAATAATAATGATATAATAATAATGCAAAATATAACTTTTTTTTTCATTAAAATCTTTTATGTGTGTATCAATATAAAAAGTTTACTAAGAATTATCTATTTCTTGCTTTCATATCAATTGCATGCTCAAGCCTTCTTAACAAATGATTTGTTTGCTTTTGCTCTTTTAGCATTTTTGTTAACATTTTGTTTGTTAATCTTGTGTCAATTATTCTCCAGATTAATAATAGAACATAAATACCAAAAACTCCTCCAACAAAATAACTTAATGTACCAAACATTTGTTTAATTGATTCTAATGTTGGTTCTAATATGCCTAAATCACCTATTGGAGTTGCCATATTACTATTTCTGGAAGAAGTTGTTTATATGTTTTTTTATTAGATCTAGAATTTATCTTTTATCTGCTCTAAACACGCCTTCTCCTAAATGCCATCCAACATGTTTGAATTGATCAGGAAGATAAACTTGTCCAGTTCTATTTGTAGGAATTCCTTTTGATTCTAAAATTTCTCTTAATTTATCATTTGTTCTATCAACTGTTTCAATACTAACTGGATAAACACCATGTAAAGGTTTTCCAGAGCCAATATACATATCCATAATCATCTCTGCAGGATTATTATATGGTTTTTTGGTTAATACTTGAGAAAAATGTTGTATTGCTTTATAGGGATTAGCTAATTCTACTTCTCTTACTTCATAATCAAGACCTTCAAACTTTCTTTCTAAATCTGAGATAGATATTTTTCTACAATTTCCATCTTCAGAACCATAAGCAAGACCTCTATAAACTAATTCTATATGGCCATATTCTCCTGGTAATCCTGCAATTCTTGAGATTTCTTTAATATCAGGATTTGTATTAATTAAAAAGAGATAAACACTTCCCATTCTTAGTTTTTCAATTGGTTCTTTACTTTGAAATGCATTTGGGCCACATCCAATTAATGGAGCTAATGCGGTAACACCTAAAACACCTTTTCCTATTTCAACTATGTCTCTTAAGAATTGCCTTTTGCTAGGATCATGTTCAGTCATTTTAAGCAAAGGAACATAGTTGGATTTATAAACTTTAATACTATCTTCTAAATTCTAAGAAAGAAACCCTAAAATATTACTAAATACTTCCTCTTGCGTATCACCTGCAAGAATTACATGTTTATCGCTTTCAATCCATTTGATTCTTTTACTTTCATTCTTTGTACTAATATGTTCGTAAACATATTCTGCACTTTCATTTTTTACTCTTGGATCTTGTGTTGCTTGAATTATTAGTACTGGTTCAGTGATTTTATCTAATGTTTTTTTCTCTGCATTGATTAGTTTTTTAAGTTCGTGAACTGATTGTGTTGGTACAGCTTCATCATAAGTTATTTTTTCTTCTTCTGTTAATGTTCTTGCAGAGTATTTTTTGAAGTGCTTGAAAAGCCACATATAATTTACTTTCCAATCTTTCATAACAACTGCTGGTGCAACAACTACTAATTCATGAAACTCTGTGTTTTCAGCTAACATTAATGCTAATGATCCTCCTGTTGAAACTCCTACAACATGTGTTTCTTCTGTTAGATATTTCAAGACTTCAAGGCCAAATTCAACATCATTATACCAGTCTTCCCATGTTGAATCTTCTAGTGCATCTAAACCTTCGCCATGTCCTGACAACCTAACTCCAATAACTGTAAATCCTTTTTCATAAAGATATTCTCCTAAAGGCAATACTTCATTTGGAGATGCTCCTAATCCATGAATTAATAAAACACCTTTTGTTGATGGATTTTCTTTGTTATATAATAAGAAATCTTCACTTTTTTCTCTAAGATTGAGAGTTTCTTTTTTTTTGATTATAATATCTTGATATATTTCAACAAATTTATCAATTGATCCAGATGTTTCACTTTTAGGAAATATTGATCTTGCCATTTCTTTTGGACTAATTCCATCTACATGATTACTTTTTATAGAACATCCAATGATAGAGAATAGAACTAATAAGATTAAAATTAAAGTAAAACCTCTTTTTAAATATTTCATTTTATACTTACTTAAGAAGGGATTTTATATATTTTACTAAATTTTAACTTTATTATAATTTAATTGCTATTACCAGATATTATTCTTGATTCATACCCATGGGTTAATCTATGTCTTAAAGATTTATTTTCACATCTTTGCCTTGCTTCTTTTGTTGCTTCTCTTAATTCTGTGATATCAAATGTTCTTATTGCATCATAAATATCTTCAGGAATGTAAGTAACAAATGGAAGAACACCCAAACATCTTTCTAATTGGTATAATTTTCCTACCTTAAAAGCATTACCTAATAATTCTTGATATAATTCAAAGAATGGAACAATTTTGTGATCAATTCCTAACTTAAAATCAGGTGTGACAAATGCTTCAGGCCATGGATTCTCTTCATTGTATATATATCCACTCCCTGGAAAACTTAATCTAAATGTTCCATGTTCTACAACATTAACCTCTTTTAAGTCAACATGGTCTAAAATTTCTTTATTTGTTGGACTTTCACCTCCTAATAAATCACCAGAATTAAGAAACTCTGTTTGCCATTCAAAAATATCATCTATGGACCTTGAATAAATAGTATACAAGGGCATGAATCCTACTTTTAGTTCTATTAATGACATAGATTATGGGAATGTCTCTGTTTTTATATAATTACTTAATCTAAAATCACGATTTCACAACAAACTTTAAAAACCCAGCGTCTCTCTTAACAATTATGGCACAAGAAACACTTAGACAGCCAATTGTCACAATAATGGGTCACGTAGACCATGGAAAAACAAGTTTATTAGATACAATTAGGCATACAACTGTAACAGAGAGGGAAGCAGGTAAGATTACACAAGCAATTGGAGCTTCTATTGTGCCGTTACAAACAATTAATAGAATCTGTGGTAAATTATTAAAGAAACTAGGATTAGATCTTACAATACCTGGGCTATTGTTTATTGATACACCTGGGCACGCTGCATTTTCTACATTAAGAAAACGTGGTGGAAGTTTAGCTGATATTGCAATTGTTGTTGTTGATATTAAGGAAGGCTTTAAACCGCAAACATTGGAAGCAATTGAAATATTGAAAAGTTCAAAAACACCATTTATCTTGGCAGCAAATAAAGTTGATTTACTGCCTGGCTGGAAAAAACAAAGTGAATCAATTCTTGAAAGCATTAACAAACAAAATCCTGAATTAGTTAAAGTAATTGAAACTAGATTGTATGAAATTGTTGGGAAATTACATGAAATGGGTTATGAATCAGAAAGGTTTGATAGAATAGAAAATTATACAAAACAAATTGCAATTGTTCCTATCTCTGCAAAAACAAGCGAAGGATTACAAGAATTATTAATGGTCTTATCTGGATTAACTCAAAGATATATGGTTGATAAACTAAAATGTGATGTTGCTAAAGGAGCTAGAGGAAGTGTTCTTGAAGTTAAAGAAGAACCAGGATTAGGAAAAACAGCTGATGTTATTATTTATGATGGTTATATTAAAGTTAATGATACAATTGTGATTGGTGATTTAAATGAACCAATTGTAACACGAGTAAGAGCTTTACTTGAACCTACACCTTTATCAGAAATGATGGATAAGAAAAGTAAGTTTAAAGGGGTTAAACAAATTTGTGCTGCTAATGGAGTTAAGATTGCTGCTCCTGAAATGGATAATGTAATTGCAGGCATGCCAATTTGGGTTGTTGGAAAGGATGATAATCTTGAAGAGTTAAAAAAACAAATTCAAGAAATTATTCAAGAAGTAATTATTGAAACAGAAAAAGAAGGAATTATCATAAAAGCAGATGCTATTGGTAGCTTAGAAGCAATGATTAGTTTATTAAAAGATAAAAAAATACCAATAAGAAAAGCAAAAGTTGGAAATATTTCTAAAAAAGATCTTATTGATGCAGAATCAAATGAAAAAGATCCTTTCTCTAGAGTTATTTTAGGTTTTAATGTTGAAGTAATGCAAGATGCACAACCTTATCAAGAAGAATCTAAGATTAAAGTAATCACTAGTCAAATTATTTATAAAATTATAGATGATTATGAAAAATGGAGAGAAGAAGAAAGAAAAAGAATAGAACTAGAAGGTCTTGATAAATTAGATCGAGGTGCAAAATTCCAAATTTTACCAAATCATACTTTTAGACAATCTGGGCCTGCAATTGTTGGTGTTGATGTTTCTGCTGGTTTTTTGAAGTCAGGATCACAACTTATGAAAGCAGATGGTGTAGTTATTACAAGACTTAAATCTATGAAATCTGGAGAAGATAATGTGAGTGAAGCAAAAGCAGGAGATCAATTAGCAGTTGCATTAGATGGAGTTACTGTGGGCAGGCAAATTCATGAACGAGATGTTCTATATGTTGCGATCTCTGAAGAACATTTCAGAAAACTTAAAGAATTTAAAGATTATTTGTCTAAAGGTGAAAAAATAGTTTTAAAAGAAATTGCAGAGATCATGAGAAAGAATAATCCTGTTTGGGGAGTTTGAGTGTAAAAATGGCAAGAGCAAAGTTTCTTAATAAAAAACAAATTAAAGAAATTATTAGTACTCTTGATAAACAATGGGGATTAAAAGAAAAAGATTTTGATTATGTTTTCCTAATAAATGACAAGAATAAAATTTTTGTTATTAGTCAAGATATTACTGAGGTTAATTTTGATGCCTTAAGAATTGATTCTATGGGGAGTTATTTTGCTGAACAAAAGAATAATGAGCTTAGATTAAGTATTGAAGGATCTCAGATTATTGGAAAAATTGCAACAAAAAATGTTATTGAGATTAGTGATGGACTAACTAAATTATGGGTCAGAGGTTATGACATTGAAGTTAATGAATACAAAGATAAGGAAAATGCTTTTGTAATTGTTAAGAACAAAGAAGATTTCTATGGGTGTGGAAGACTTAAGGAAGGAAAAATATTAAATCATGTTCCTAAGTCAAGAAGAATAAAGAGTGAAGACTAAATTAGTTTTAAGTAAGTAGTCTTGAGTTATGAGTTGGTTATCAGTAAGTAGTCGTGGGTCTTGCTGTGTTTTCTCAAAACTGATTAACTCAGAACCAACCCATTACCCAGAACTCAAAACTCATAATCCTTATCTTATTACTTCCAACTTAGAATTCCTTACTATATCCTTGTTTCTCTGCTTGGATGGACACCTTTTGTGTCAAGACCTATAAGAATATAATCTGAATTTTGATAATTGTCTCCTAATGTTTTTGATGCTAGTGCTGCCCAAAACATGTTTGCTTTATTTGAATATAATTGTGATAATCTTGTGTTATCTCCTCTAACTTTTGCATCGATAAATACTAAAATAATTCCGTCAGGTGTTTCTAATGTTTTTCTGGTTCCATTTTGTAATAAAATTCCTGTGCCACTTCCTTTTTTGTCATCAAGTAATTTTACAACTGCTCCCGTTGGTTTTGTTATAAATTTATAACCACCAGCCATTGCATATTCTTTATTTTTTCTAATCATTGCAATTGCTTTTTCATGTGTTAAATGGGGTCCTAATGCATGATAACTTACAAGGTGATCTAAAATTTGATTAGCGCTGCCTTGATTTCGTTTTACTAATGCATTCTCATATTCTTTTATCCTATCTCTTGCTTTTGTATATGCCTCATCTTCTCTCATGTGGTTGTCAACAATTTGTTCAAATTCGTCAAATGTTTTGATGTATCTAAAAAAGTTTGATTTAACACAGCCTCTTACAAAACTAATAATTTCTTGACCTTCTTCAGCAACAGATCCTGAACCTTTAAAATATCCAATTAATTCTTTACCTGCGGCAGCAACTGCTTCTCTGCTTATTCTTTTATTTGTGTTGTAGTTTCTTGTTAGTTTTTTGATTTGTTCTAAGAATCCTTTATCTTCCATTAATTCTCTTAGTTTATCGTTTTGTCTAATTCCATCAAATGTTTGAGAAATGCTCATATGTCTGTCGTATACTCTTGAAGAATTAATTAAGAAATAATTTTTATAAGTTCTGTAAACTCTTTTGTGTCCAGGAACTCTTGTTTTTTTTGTCATGTTGTGTTGTTTGCTTGCTTTTTTTGAACGTCTTTTAAATGATTTAAGTTCTTCTATATCGTTTCTTGCAATTGCGGTTTCAAGATCTTCGACTGTGTATACACTGTCTGTAATTACTTCTGTATTTGTATAACAGTCTGCGAATTTAACACGAACAGCTCTGAATTTATTTTCTGGACTAATGTCTAATTGTGGGGATATAATGTGGTCGATTGCTTGGTAGTAATCTGCAAAATAACTTCTTGTCATTGAAGTAACAATTTGTTTTAGATTTTCGGATGTGATAGTTGCTAGTTCGTCATTAATGCCTTTCCCTATAATTTTTTCTTTGAAGTTAGAAATCATTTCATCCATATACTCTTGAATCATTTCTGGTTCATTTTTTTTAAACTCTTCAATTGTTTTAGTTCTTAATTCTCTTTTTTCAAATTTAGTTGCTCTTGTTACTTTTTTCTTCTCATTTTTTCTTAATGTACTAAAACTTCTTCCATAAATATCAATTGCTTTTCTTCTGATTAATGCATCTGTTTCTTCATCTAAAGTTTTTTTAAATTCTTCTGAAACATGTTCTTCAATTGCATCATGATATAATCCACCTAAGATTGCGTGAATATCTTCATTGCCAGAAGCTAAGAACCTTGCAACAGAAATAGGATGGTTAACATAAGGAATTCCTGTTTTTCTTTTTTTAGTTGCATATCTCTGAAAAATATCTTCAATTGCAAATTTTAGAATTGTAGTTTCATCTTCTGTTAATGTTGTGCTAGAATGTTCGTAGATTTGATCAATAATAACTTCAATATTAGATTTTCGTTTTGTTTCTGCTACATTGTCATCAGTAATTAAATCAACCGTTTTCTTGCTAATGCTCTCTACTATTGGATTATCTAACACTGCTGCATGCATAGTTATATATAGATAATTATATGCTCTTTATAAATTTTACTGTTATATCTACTCGGTAGTGGCAACCAATTTAATGGGTGTTTTAAGAAGACTTCCAGGTGTCATCTCCTACGAAATGAATGTTTTTGATGACTTTCCCACTATTTGCTGCTTTTAACTCTTCTGAATTCATTAAAGAAATACCAATTGCCAATGGTTTTTTATGTTGTTCATCTAAAATTACTACAAAATTGTCTTTGTTTATTCCTTCTTCTATCTCTGTAATGCCGGGTCTCATAATATCTGCCCCATTAATAACAAATTTAATTGCACCCATATCAACAATAATCTTTTTAATGTTAGTTTTGCTTAGTTTATCTCCTAAACTTATAATTAATTTTAATGTTGGAATTAGTTGTTCATTATTATAAAAAAAAATAATTTTTTCATTAACTTTAAGGAATGAATCTTCTCTAACAACATTGTCTTTTTTTGATAATAATTCTGTAATACCAAATTTCTCTTCAATTTCAGAAATTAATTCTTTAATCTCTTTTTTACTTAATTGTTTTCTCATTTTTCTTGGTTTTTTTATGTTGTTGTAAAAAATAATAATAATAATGATTGCAGACGGCCAATGTTCACTTTGTTCACATTGTCCTGCGTGACACCCCGAAGGGGGCAACCCTCATTACGCCTGCATCATTGTTATTCTTTTTTGTCTTCGATCTTTATGTTTATAATCGCTTTTGGATCTTTCATTTTCTTAATTAATTCCCTATTTATATCCTTTGCTGCTTTTGAAGCATTAATTGCAAATGTTCTATTATCCAGAAAATCAGATTTTCTAATTACCATCTCTGTTTTATGGTTGAATTCAGGATTAATCTCTGCAGTTATTTCATCTTTCTCGTCTTCAACTCCTATTATGATTGTTATTTTTCCTTCTAATTTTTTTAATTCCTCTACGTCAAAGTCTGAATTTACACCAATAATACAATCTCCTTTTTTTGTTAATTCTGTGTCTTTTGTGAATTCAAAAGTATTGTAATGTGTGCCTAACAGATTTACATGGCCTTGAGATTTGAATTGCATAACATCATGTTATATGGTAAAATATTTAAATCTTCTTAATAATGAAATGATATATGGAAACAATGACTAGGTTTTATGTTGGATTGGGAATGTTATTTGTGTTAACAATTGGTTTCTTTATTTTTCTTGGCTACAAAGTTACACATTCTGAAACATATGACGAATTTAAGAAATATGACCTTGAATATAAACAGTGTGTAACTCAATGTGGCACTCCTTCTGTTATTGAAACACAACAAGAATGTGAAGATAAATGTAAGTTAGATTATGAATGGCGACAGAGTAGCTAATCTTAAATCATAACGTATATAAATTCTATTTGGTTTCCTTCTTATATTGTTTTATAGGTTTATAATTTTATATGGTGGGGTTTTGAGAATGGGGATGGTATATACAGCACGTCATGGACAAACAGATTATAATCTTAAAATGTTGTATCAGGGTGCGGGAATAGATGTTTCTTTAAATTCAAAAGGTAGGCAAGATGCAATGCGAGTTAAGGAGATTTTTAAAGATGTTAGTTTGGATGTTATTATATGTAGTCCATTGAAGAGAGCACAAGAATCTATTCTACCATTAGCAAAAGAAAAAAAATTTGAGGTTATTACTTGGAGATTAATTGCTGAACGTTATTTTGGTGTTCTTGAAGGGAAAAGTTATTCTCATTTGGATGATCCTTATAATTTTTTTTACGATAATAATAATGGGGAAATGGGAGAACCAATGGAAATTGCTTATCAAAGGGCAGAATTAGTTAAAAAAAGATTAATTGATACTTGTGCTGATAGAAATGTGTTTTTGATGTCTCATGGGATTTTATTATCTATCTTTTGTTGTGCAGTAAAAGAAGAGGGTGTTGTTTACAGACCAGAACATCGTTTAGGAAATGGTAAATTTCATCAATTTGAAATAACAGAAAATGAAAAATTTTCAATTAAAGGATTAAATCTAGATTCTCCAGTTAGGTAATCTTTATAAACAACCAAAGCTTTCTTAATATAATGTTTAACGAAGATTTTGTTCCGGAAGAGTTAAGTGATTTTAAAGAGATGTACATGGTACAGAACTATCAAATGATCTGTATGCGTCTCAATAAAAGGGGAGTAAAAGTTAGAAGGTTTAAACATACAGAATCAAAAGCAAGTTAATTCTTAATCTTTATGACATATTTGTAATTAAATGAGTTTATCTATATTTTCTATTTTTTGTATTATTTTGGAATTATTTCATTATTCTGGATTTTTTATGAATTCCACACTATTTTCGCTTTTTTTTGAGATTTACACCTACTTTTCTAGTTTATTTATAAATGAACCAGGCATATAAAGCACAACCAGTATACAAAAACGTAACATTTATATATTAGTTTAGTTATTAATATTACTATTAGTTAGATTATGATGATAATGGCTCTCCCCCACACTAACTAATTCTGGAGAACACCCCACTCACTCCTTTCGGAGAGCCATTTTACCCCTTTTCTATTTGACTTTGTAATTTTTATAGTTAATATTTTGTTACAATTAATTTTTGTGAGAACAGATTAACCATCCCTCTAGGAGCCCCCACCCACCACCCTTTATTTTTAATTATTCTAGGCAAAAAATAACAATATGGCCAGATGAGCCGAATGTAGTGAGGCGAATAGGACTTTATCATAAAGTCCGTCTGTGCCATGATTGTTGTTGTTTTTTGCTTATACTTCTTTAAATTGGAATTTGTAGTTATATGGCTTCAACATAAAAAGTAAAAAACTATTTAAAGGACCTGTGTATTCATCAACCTAAAATGGTTATAACACAGAAAAGATCAAAGAGAAAAGCTTCAGGCGGCAGATATGGGTCTAGTACAAGTAAAAAACTGCATCAAGCAGGAAATAGGCCTGCAGAGCCAAGAGTTGCTACAAGGAAGATAAAAACCCTTAGAACAATAGGTGGAAAATCTAAGAATATTCTTATGTCTGATGAATTTATTAATGTAACAGATCCTGCTACTAAAAAAACATCTAAAGTTAAAATGACAAATGTTCTTGAAAACACAGCAAATAAACAATATATTCGTATGAATGTATTAACTAAAGGGGCTGTTGTTGAAACAGAGAAAGGCAAAGCAAAGATCACAAACAGGCCTGCCCAAGAAGGATATGTAACTGGTGTTTTAGTTAAATAAATTCTTTTATTTTTTATAATTCTTATTATTAATTCTGATTCATAATTTAGATTTATATTTTTAATAGAAGAATTAAGTAAATGTAACTTCTTTTCCTGATTTCTTTTCTTTCTCTAATACATCTTCAATTGCTTTGATTGCAACTTCTAGCATATCATCTGTTGGTTCTCTTGTTGTGATTTTTTGCACCCATAATCCTGGTTGCATTAAGATCTTAACAAGCCAGTTACCACAGAACTTAGCTGTTAGTTTTAAGAATTCATAACTCGTCGCAGCTAACGGCAATAAAAAGATTAATCTTGTTGCCAAAAATATTAGTTTTCTCCAAACAGTCCCAATATCCATAACTCCTGGCCAAATTGCAGTAATAATAACTGGTACAAAACTAAACACAATAATACCTAAGAATATTACAAATAAAAGAAAGCTTGTACCACACCTTGGATTTAATGTGGAATACTTTTGACAATTCTTTACTGTTAATTTTTTACCTTTTTCATAGCAATTTACTGCCATGTGCTCTGCACCATGGTATTGGAAAACTCTTTTTATGTCTGACATTAAACCAATTGCCCATACATATAATACAAAAATTCCTAATTTAATTAAACCATCAATTAAGTTAAATAATATTGAACTTTTTTCTTCGTGAAAACCAATAAATACCGTAAGTACATATGGGATCACAACAAATAATCCAACTGCAAATAATAATGAAAGAGAAATTGTCAAAAAAATAGAGAATTTAGATAATTCTTCTTTTTCTTCTGTTTCATCATCATCTAATGCTTCATTTGCACTAAATGTTAATGCCTTTATTCCTAAAACTAACATCTCAAATAACATTACAACTCCTCTAAAAAATGGCCACTTTAGAAATTTTAATTTTTCTGTAATGGATTTATACTTTATTTCCTCAAGAGTTATCTTTTTATTTGGCTTTCTAACTGCAACACTAACATAGTTTGGAGACTTCATCATGACTCCCTCAATTACTGCTTGTCCACCAATGTTTAGTTTAGAATTCTTAGCCATGCTCTTTATGATATATAGATGATATAAAAATGTTTTTCTTTGTAATTATAAGTTGTTTTGTTGAAAATGCCTTGTTCGCATAGAGAGGCCGGGAAGGTCTGGAAGGTTGGGAAGGCTTGGAGGGCGTCAATAATAACCTTCCAAACATTCCAAACTCCTAGCCCTTCAAACCTTTAATCTTGGCACTCACTTGCCATGAAATGGCGACATTTTCAACAAAGCTTTTGTAATCAATAACTTTATATTCTCCAGTGAATATTTCTAGGTTATGCCAAAAAATACAAAGAACACCTCCGGTAAATTACATCGTGTTCAGAAATTAATGAGTAATTATGGTTATTGTTCTAGAAGAAAGGCTGAAGAAATTATTCAAGAAGGAAGAGTTAAAGTAAATAATAAACCAATTACTATTGGTGATAAAGCAACTGAAACAGACAAGATATATGTTGATGGGAAATTAGTAAACAAAGAAAGGAAAGTTTATTTTATGTTTCATAAACCAGTTGGTTGTGTAACTGCATTGAAAGATGATAAATATAGAACAATCATGGATTTTATTAGAATTAAAACAAGAGTTTTTCCAATTGGAAGATTAGATTTTAATACCTCAGGTCTTCTTTTATTGACAAATGATGGTGATTTTGCAAACAAAATAATGCATCCAAGGTATGAAATCAAAAAAACATACTTGGCAGGGTTATTTAATCCAATTAATGATGTAAAAATAAAACAAATTGAAGAAGGTGTTGAATTAAACGACGGTAAAACAAGCCCTGCAAAAGTTAAAAGGCTTGATGAAAAACATATTGAAATAATGATTCATGAAGGAAAAAATAGAATAGTAAGAAGAATTCTTAAAAAATTAGATTTAAACGCAAGATTTCTTAAAAGAATTAGAATAGGAAAGTTAAATTTAGGAGATCTTGAAGAAGGAGATTATCAAGTTCTAACACAAAAAGAGAAAAAGTTGGTATTTGAATCACCTTAAAAACCTAACCAAACCTTTAAAAACTCATTTTAGTTTCTTTACTTTATGGATGTAGATACTGTTGGGGAAACATTAGAATTAACAATTACTCAAATAGATATTGTAGTGCAAGATAATGCAGCCCGTAAAATGGGTACAAGAGAAGAACAGTATCATTCTTGTATTTCATTTACTGTTGGAGAAGGAGATGGTTCTAATCCGGTTTATGATCATATTGATAATGAGTTTTTTAGTCCATTTTATAGATCTGCGAGATTAGTATTACAAGAAATAACTGGATTAACAGCAGAAAATCTTGAAGAAGATAGTGTTGGATTATTTTTAAAGGAATATAAAGCAAGATTTGTTCAGGAATTACGTGTTGGTGACTCTGTTATGATCTATTCTAAATTTATTGAAGATAAATCTAGTCCTTTTTATGCTCTTAAAGCAAAGCATGTTATGGTTAGGGAAGGAGTATTTGTTCATGAAAAAATAGATACATTAGTTTTTACTGATCTTGAGAATGGTGGATTTTTGAGTAATTTAGATAATTATGATAGAATAAGAGGAATTGTTGATTCTTTGAAGTAAAATTAGATTTTTAAATCATGTATTTCTTAAACAATAAGATTTAAATAACCAGCTAAGTTTCTAAAAACAAGTTAAAATGATTAAAGGTGGTTGTTAAAATGGAAGAAAATACTTATGAATTAAAGACAGGATTGGCTAAGATGCTAAAAGGCGGTGTGATTATGGATGTTGTTACAGCTGATCAAGCAAGGATAGCAGAAACTGCGGGAGCGGTTGCAGTAATGGCATTAGAAAGAGTTCCTTCTGATATTAGAAAAGATGGTGGTGTAGCGAGAATGTCAGATCCAAAGATGATCAAAGAAATTAAAAGCTCAGTAACAATTCCAGTAATGGCTAAAACAAGAATTGGACATTTTGTTGAAGCGCAAATTCTAGAAGCATTAGAAATTGATTATATTGATGAAAGTGAAGTTTTAACGCCAGCAGATGAAAATGCACATGTTAACAAACATAATTATAAAATTCCATTTGTTTGCGGAGCAAGAAATTTAGGAGAAGCTCTTAGAAGAATTAATGAGGGTGCTGCAATGATCCGAACTAAAGGAGAAGCTGGTACAGGCAATGTTGTAGAAGCAGTTAGACATATGAAACAAATGACTTCTGAAATTGTAGCTTTGAAAACAATGAGTGAAGACGAATTAAATGTGAAAGCTAAAGAATATCAAGTTCCAGTTGAATTAGTTAAACAAGTAAAAGAATTACAACGTCTTCCTGTAGTTAATTTTGCAGCTGGCGGAATTGCAACTCCAGCAGATGCTGCACTAATGATGCAATTAGGTTGTGATGGTGTTTTTGTTGGTTCAGGAATTTTCAAAAGTTCAGATCCAGCTGGAAGAGCAAAAGCAATTGTGCAAGCAACTACACATTTTAACAATCCTAAAATTGTTGCAGAAGTTAGTGAAGGATTAGGAGAAGCAATGGCTGGGTTAGAAATTGATACTCTTGATGTGAAAATGGCAGAAAGAGGAAATTAGTTATTTTTTTATGATAGTAACAGAAGAAATAACAACAACAACAGCTTTTTAATAAATTATGATAGCAACAGAAGAAATAACAACAACTATGGCACAGACGGACTTTGTTCCAAAGTCCTACTCGGCTAACGCCTCGCCTGGCCTTGTTGTTATTTCTTCTGTTAAATTAAAATTAGAAAAATAAAATTGAAAAGAAAAATGAAACTAGGAATTCTAGCATTACAAGGAAGTTTTCATGAACATATTAGCTTATTGAAAAAGTTAGATGTTGAAACAATTCAAATAAAACTTCCTGAACAATTAAATGAAATTGATGGTTTAATAATTCCTGGTGGTGAATCTACTACTATTCTTCAATTATTGGAAAAGTATAAGTTTAATTTGAAAGAGTTTAATAAAGCAATATTTGGAACTTGTGCTGGTTGCATTGTTTTAGCGGAGTTAGGATTGATTGATGTTAAAATTGAAAGAAATGCTTATGGTTGCCAACTTTATTCTTTTGTTGATGATGTTCTGCTTGAAAATGGTGATAAAGTAAGAGGAGTTTTTATTCGTGCACCTAAAATAATTAATTTGAATGATGAAATAGAAATTCTTGGGAAACATAATGAAGATCCTGTCCTAGTTAAACAAAATAATATAATGGTTGCTACTTTTCATCCGGAATTAACTAAAGAAACAAAAGTGCATGAATTATTCTTAGGAATGATAAAAGAAAACTAAATTATCTAATTCTTAACTTATAATACCACCAAATTGCTGAGAACACTGCAAATGTTCCTGTAATATACCAAATAGCTTTTGGGGCGCCAACATAACTTGAAACTAATAATGCTATGATTGCTGCACTTGACCATAATATCTTTAATGTTAACATTATGTCATAGCTTTCTTTTGATTTATTTCTTACAAAGAATGATGCTCCACCAATTCCAACTAACGCTGCTCCAACTAATCTTGGTGTAACTGTTTCCACTGCTAATATTCCAAACAATGCTAAGAATCGTTCTGGAAAGAATATTAATGGAATAGCAAATATAATATCAACTATAAAATGTATTAAGAACCAAATACGTAATGATTTAGGAATTGAGTTGATTGTTTTCTTTGGCATTGTTTAATTTTTATTTTTTTCTTATATAAAACTTTCCATTAAATATATAAATCTCATTCTATATTCTAACTAAATAATGAAAATAATCCTTAAACTCAATAAGACTGTACAGGAAAATGCTGCAATCTACTTTGAAAAGGCTAAGAAGGCAAAGAAAAAGTTAGATGGAGCTTTAGAAGCAATTGAAAGAAGTAGAAAAAATCTAGAAAAGGAAAAAAAGAAGTATGAAAAAGATCAAGAAAAAGAAAAAGTTAAACCTGTGAAAAGAGAAGTTAAAAAACAATGGTATAATAAGTTTAGATGGTTTGTTTCTTCAGAAGGTTTTTTAGTTATTGGTGGGAGAGATGCTACAAGTAATGAGATTGTTATTAAGAAGCATACAGATAAAGAAGATGTTGTATTTCATACAGACATGAGTGGCTCACCATTCTTTGTAGTTAAAAGTAATACTCAAATTAATGATGAAGGAAAAGAAGTAAAAGCAACAAAAAAACCAACTAAAATAACTCTTCAAGAAGTATCTGATGCAACTGCATCATTTAGTAGGGCTTGGAAGTTAGGAATGTCAACATTAGAAGTATTTCATGTTACACCTGAACAAGTTACTAAAACTGCTAATCCTGGAGAGTTCTTACCAAAAGGAGCATTTATGATCAGAGGTAAAACTACTTATCTAAAACCAACAAAAATGCAAGTTGCAGTTGGTATTAAAGAAACTGAAGAAAAAGGTAAAAAAGTAATTCAAGTTGTTTCTGGTCCTGTTTCTGCAATTTCAAAACAAACAAAAGATTTTATTGTATTAGAACAAGGCAGAGACAAAGTAAGTGATATTGCTAAAACAGTTAGGAAAAAGTTTGGTGGAGAATTAGATGATATTATTAGAGCTTTGCCTAGTGGCGGGTTTAGATTAAAGAAAAGATAATAAAAAAGGTGATATAAGTGGCTAAAAGAAATAAAAGTAAAATTGTTGGGAAAGATAAGAAAAAAAAAATTGATAGTGGATTATTTATTCCTGGGTGTTTGTTAATTGGAATAGGAATTGGTTTTATTATGGGTCAAATACCTGCATTTACTCTTATTGGTTTAGGTGTTGGATTTTTGTTAATGTTCTTTTTTGGAAGGAGAAGGTAATTTTCTTCTCTTCTTTACTTCAACCTTATTCAAAGTTATCAATATCTTTATATAAAAGCTTATTCTATTAGCTATTTGGTGATTATTATGAACAAGAAAATTATGATGTTTATGTTGATAATTGTGTTTAGTATTTTTATTTTTGGATGTAGTCCTGATGATGGGTCTTATCCTGACAATGTTCTTACTCCTCCAGAAGATATTCCTATTCTTCCTAACGATAATCAAGTAATTCCAGAAGATTTTGATTCTGTTGTTGATGGAAATAATCAATTTGCAGTTGATATGTATAATAAACTAAAAAATGATGGTGATAATGTTTTCTTTTCTCCCTATAGTATTTCATCTGCATTAGCTATGACTTATGAAGGTGCAAATGGAGAAACTGCAGAAGAAATGAGAAATGTATTGCATTTTCCTGAAGATGGTGTAGAATTAAGGTCATCATTTGCACAACTTTACAATTTACTAAATAAACCAGATAAAAAATATAAGCTAAGTACAGCTAACGCATTATGGGCTGAGCAAACTTATAGTTTTCTGCCAGAATATTTGGGTTTAGTAGAACAATATTATGGTGGGAAAACAACTAATCTTGACTTTAAAGAAGAAACAGAAAAATCTAGAAAAATAATTAATAAGTGGGTAGAAGATAAGACAGAAGATAAAATAAAAGATTTAATTCCAAAAGGTGTTATTCGCCAAGATACAAGATTAGTATTAACAAACGCAATCTACTTTTTTGGTGATTGGAATAAAAAGTTTAAAAAAGAGAATACAGAAGAAAGGGATTTTTTTGTTTCAGAGGATGAAATAATTGATGTGGACATGATGTTTATGGTCTATGGCTTTAATTATGTAAAAGAAGATGGTGTACAAATATTAGAGATTCCTTACAAAGGTAAGGAATTATCAATGTTAGTGGTTCTTCCTAAACTTGGTGAGATGGATTTACTTGAACAACAATTAACTGGGGAAAAAATTGCAGAATGGAATAATAACTTTGAAGGTAAAAGTGTTAGATTATCTCTACCTAAATTCAAATTTGAAGCTAAAGTTATGTTAGCAAAAACTTTACAACAAATGGGAATGCCAACTGCTTTTAGTCCTGTGGCGGATTTTTCAGGAATGGATGGAACTAAATTATTGAATATTGATCAGGTAATCCATCAAGCCTTTGTAGCGGTAGATGAAAAAGGTACAGAAGCAGCAGCAGCAACAGCAGTTGTTATGAAAGAGACGATGGCAATGCCAATGGATGAAGAACCAGAAAAACCAATTGAGTTCAAAGCTAATCATCCTTTTATCTTTTTGATACAGGAGAAATCAACTGGAAGTATTTTGTTTATGGGTAAAGTGAATGATCCATTAGCAGAATAATTTCTTTTCTTTTTTTACTTCAATTCCATTCAAAGTCATCAATATCTTTATATAATAGCTTGTTCTATATAGAATTATGACAAAAAAAATTATAATCTCAATGATGTTAATTGTGTTTACCATCTTTATTTTAGGGTGTGGCAAAGAGTTTGTTCCTATTGATGACAGTGGTACAACTCCAACAGGAATGGCTGGCTTAGCAGAATCAAATAATAAGTTTGCATTTGATATGTATGCAAAATTAAATACTGATCAAAATCTATTTTTTTCTCCTTATAGTCTTTCTGCCGCATTAGCAATGGCTTATGAAGGAGCAAAAGGAGAAACTGCAGAGGAAATAAGAAACGTATTTTATTTTCCTGAAGATAAGGGTGCATTTAGATCTTCATTTGCAGGGATTTATAATAATCTTAATAAAGAAGATAAAAAGTATAAATTACACACAGCAAATGCAATGTGGGCTCAACAAGATTATACTTTTTTGCCAAGCTACGTTCAAACATTAAATAATTATTATGGTGCGTTATCTGAAAATCTTGATTTTGTTAATGATGCAACTGGTTCTGCTGATAGAATTAATGATTGGGTTAAAGACAAAACAGATGGGAAAATAACTGATTTAGTTTCTCCTTCAGCATTAAATGCTCAAACAAGATTAGTCTTAACAAATGCAATTTATTTTAAAGGCACTTGGGAAGATAAATTTGATAAGGATGACACAGACAATGAGGATTTTTGGATATCACCAGAAGAAAAAATTATAACACCAATGATGGAATTAACAGATGAACATTTTCGATATGGTGAAACTGATAACTTACAAATAATTGAACTGCCATATAAGGGCTATGAGTTATCAATGTTTGTGATTCTTCCAAAAGAGATCAAAGAAAATGGATTAGTAGAAGTTGAGGAATCGCTTAATGCTGATAAATTAAAAGAATTACAAGAACAGATGCAGAATCAACTTGTTTACTTGTATTTTCCCAAATTTAAGTTTGATCTTAAATATTCAATGGCAGAAATTTTAGCAGACATGGGGATGCCATTAGCATTTACATGGCCAGGTGCTGATTTCTCTGAAATGGATGGAACAACTGATCTTTATATTAATGAGGTTTTACACCATGCATTAATTGATGTTGATGAAAAAGGAACAACTGCAATTGCTGCATCAGGTGTTTTTGTGGGTGTTGGGTCAATTGCACCATCAGAACCAGTAACTTTTAGGGCAGACCACCCTTTCATGTTTTTAATACAAGAAAGAATGACTGGGAATATACTATTCATTGGTAAGGTTGTAGATCCAAGTAAATAATTTTTTATGCACAAAAATTTCATCAAGAATTTTGGTATGGGGTTTAACACTCCATCATTAATGGTGAAATTTTTGGCACAACAAAATCATGGATTTTGTGTGCAATTGAGCTTTGCTCAATTTGCATCCTAAAAATTCGTCAATAAAGGTGAGTGTTACGACATACCCCTACCTTTAGGTTGGGGTGTGACACTTATGACGGATTTTTATGATTTTTTTCTATTTTTGATATCTTTCAACAGCATTTTTCCAAGCATTTTTTATTACTCCTAATCCTTCATTACCAAATGCAACACCTAATCTAGGTAAAGCTCCACCATTTAAGATGGCATAAAATAGTTTTGATAGTTTTTCAGCAGGATAAATCTTTCCAATTGGGTCTGTACAAGTTGTTGCATGGTAAAACTCTGCATCTTTTTGAACTCCTTCAATAGTTTCTGTTTCTTCAACAATTTCTATTGTTCTTTCAATGCATTTTGTTACAACTGAAACTTGTTGATTCATTCTTAATGGGTTCCATTCTGATACATATTGATCAAATAATCCTGCTAAGTTCTCAATTTCTGCACCATGGTAAGAATGTCTGTATATTGTAGGAGCACTTGCATTAACTGAGATTTTTAAATAAGGATGATCTTTTTTTATTGCACCTACAAATCTTTCTAATCCTTGTCTTACATTAATAGCATTAATTTCTGCTTGGTTTTTCCCTTCGCTTTTATTTTCTTCTCTTACATCATGACAATTTTCACAAAAACAGCCACCGTACATGATCCATGGGATGTCTAAAAAGATTCCATCATAAGCTGCAAATTTTAGTGTTTTATTGATTTGTGGTAATACTACTTTCTCAATATAATCTGAAGATGGACACATCATTGCAGCCCCTTGTCCTTGTTTTCCATAACTTAAAACATTCTCAAATAAGTCTCTTTGAACCATTTTTTTGAGCTCACCATTATTTCTCACATCTATTGAACCAAATATGCCCGTGTACAAAATAGCTTTCATTTCTAAATCATGTATAACTTGAATAGAATCTTTCACTCTTTGTCTTTGTTTTCCTAACTGTAAATTCTTGCCTACATGTTCAATTTCAATTGCTCCAGAATTTTTTAATGCAGTAATATATTTTTCATATTCTTTTCTTCTAAAAGGGACTCTAAAATTAAATCTGCTAGAATCCATATTATTTCTAAATCCAAGTTTTGCCTGCATTTTTATGTTCTTATTTTCCTTTTGGCATTAACATTTCAAAATAATCCATACCTATTACTTTTTTATCTTTCCACTCGTCTGACCAAACTTTTTGTTTTTTCATTTCTGCAAATGAATTATGTTTTCGCCAATCTTCTAATACTGCTCTATAAACAGGATCACTCCATACCCCTGGAACAATAACTAATGGTTCTGTTTTATAGATTATTATACTATCACTTACTTTTACTTCTAATGTTTTTGCACCGATTAATGAATATTGTTGGGTTGATCTTCCCATTATATGAGCAACATATTTGTTTATATCATTTTCTGATTTTTTTCTAATTTCATTACTAACGTTTTTGTTTAATCTCTTAAATGCATTTATAATAGCACCATAAGTTTGTGTCCATTCTGCTACTTCGTTTCCTTGATTATTATTCTCAATTACATCGTATAATACATATAATACTTTTCCATGTATATTTGGTTCACCTATTGGGGTGGGGCTCCAAGTAACTGTAGGTTTTGGATAATGACCGCTTCCCATAGAAATATTTTCTTTTAGAATATTCAAGTTTTTCTCTCTGATAACTACTCCTGTCTGTCTTTGTAGTTCTTCAATTAATATTTCTATTATTCCTCTTTCAGGTGCGTTATCAAAATCTTCATCATTATTCATTTTCTTTCTCTCTTAGGTTTTAGATAATTATATCTTGATTTGAGGATTACTTTTCTATCTCTCCATTCACCAAACCAACCACCTTTTTTTTGTTCCATATAAAATGTGTTTCTTTCTCGCCAATCTTCTAGTACAGCCCTATGAACAGGATCATCCCATGCTCCTGGAACAATTAATACAGGAGAAACTTCACTGATTCTTCTTTTTTTATTTACTTCAATAGTAAGAGTTATTGCTCCTGTTAAAGAATATGGTTGAGAAGACATTGATGTTGCATAAGCAACGTATCTATTGATGTTATGTTCAGATGTTTTTAGAAGTTTATTATAAGCATTTATATCTTTTAATTGAAAAGAATTAATCACAGCACCATAAGTTTGTGTCCAATCTGGAATTTCACGCTTAGATCTCGGATTTCTTAATATTTCATATAATCTAAAAGAAACAGTTCCATGAATGTTTGTTTCATAAACACTTTCAGGTGAATCTTTTACTCTTGGTTCTATATTAGGAACAATATTTGGTACTATAATCTCTCCTTCTAAGGTCTTTAGATTTCTACTACTAATAACTGTACCAGTCTGTCTTTGAAACTCTTCAATGAGTATCTCTGCTATCCCTTTGGGATTGTCATTATTACTAAAATCATCCATTTTCTGTAGTAAGGTAATGAAGTTTGATTTAAAAAGCTTATTACCTATCTATATATAAATAGCAACTTTTATATAGGTAATAAACATCAGAATTTATATGGCAAAAAAGAGTAAATCAGCTAAAAAGAGGAAATCTGGAACATCTAAATCATTCTTTACTAAATTAAAGAAGAAATTAGGATGGGTTTATTTCTTGTTTGCTGGGATTTACTATCTATTTTATTATTTAGGATTTAGTGTTTATTGGATTGTTAAAGGAATTATTTTAGGAGCTATTTGGTTTGTTAGATTATTCTATAAAGCAACTGATAAGACAACTAAATATGTTGAAAAAAAGAAGATTGAAAAACAAAGAAGTGAAGTTCCAGCAGAATATCAAAAATTTAATTTAATACATCACGATTCAGGAAGCTTTGATAAGTTTGAAAAGAAAGTAAGTAAGAATGATTCTACAATTGGAATTATTTTAGGGGCAAGAGGTTCTGGAAAAACAGCAATTGCTGTTAAACTATTAGAAAATATCTATGCAAAAACAAAAAAGAAATGTTTTGCATTAGGTTTTAAGGAAGAAGATATGCCAATTTGGATAGATGTTGTTGAAAGTATTAATGAATTAAAAAATAATTCTTTTGTTTTGATAGATGAAGGGGGTATTTTATTTAGTTCAAGAAGATCAATGGCAGAACCAAACAAATTATTAAGTGAATTAATGCTTATTGCAAGGCATAAAAGTATTAGTATTATTTTTATCTCACAAAACTCTGCTAATTTAGAAATTAATGCAATTAGGCAGGCAGATTATTTAGTGTTAAAAACATCATCTCTATTGCAAAAAGATTTTGAACGAAAAAAGATCAAAGAGATTTACGAAGACGTTGGAGATAGATTTAAAAAATACAAAGGCGTTAAAGGAATCACTTATATTTATTCTGATGAATTTGCTGGATTTGTTGATAATCCTTTACCTAGTTTCTGGAGTAAAAAGATAAGTCGAGCTTTTAGGAAGGAAGACGAATAGGTTTAATTCTTTATCACTACTTTTTAGCTTTTTTTCGAAATATTTAAATAAAAGTAGTGACAACTAATTGTTATGGAAATAATAACAAGAAATAATTACTATTATTTACACCACACATACAAAGACAGCGATATAGTAAAAACAAAAGACCTTTATCTTGGCAAAACCATTCCTAAAAATATTGAAAAAATCAAAGATGATTTTCTAAGTCAAATTAATAATCAGACCATTTTTAAGAAATTTGATTTAATCAAGAAAAACTACTTGAAAAATTGGAAAAAGATTCCTGAGTCTGTCAAAAAAAAGTTAATTGAAGAGAAAGCAGTTGATTTTACATACAATACAAATGCAATTGAAGGATCTACTATTACTTTGGATGAAACAAGGAGATTAATTCATGATAAAATTACTCCTGCTAAACCATTTGGAGATATTATGGAATCAATGAATCATACAACGGTTTTTAATGATATTATGAACAACAAATTTTCTGATCTTTCAATTAATTTAATTAAAAAATGGCACTTAGACATTTTCAAAGAGTCAAAGTCAGACATAGCTGGAATTTATAGGGATTATTTAGTTAAGGTTGGAAATTATTTGTGTCCAGATTGGCAAGATATTCCTCAACTAATGAAAGATTTCATTAAATGGTATAATAAAGAAAAAAAGAAATTGCATCCAGTAGAGTTAGCTGCAAAAGCACACTATAGATTTGTTAAGATTCATCCTTTTGGAGACGGCAATGGAAGAATAACAAGATTAATTATGAATTTTATCTTACATAAATATGATTATCCTATTTTAATTATTGAATATAAAAAAAGACAGTCTTATTATCATGCTTTGAACCAAGCAGATAAGAAAACAGAATGGGAGTTCTTGAAGTATGTTTATAAAAGATACTTTGCTTGTAATAAGGAATTCTTACCATCATCTTAATAAATCCAACTTGATTTCCTTCTATTATTATATTAAATTTGATATAGTGGTGGGGATTTATGAAGAAATGGCTTAGAAAATTATTAGGTTTAGATGAGATAGAAGCAAGACTAGATTTAGTAGAAAGAGAAAAATCAGGTTTAGAATTAAGAGTAGTAGAAGCAAATACTTTAGTAAAACATGCTCAAGATGCTGCTTTAGAAGGTGAAGTTTCTGATGGACTAAAAGAATTCATAGAATCACAACGAATTGAATTAAGTGACACATCAGTATTAAGAGTTACAGATGTATTAAGTGGTGCAATGCTTATTGAAAGGTATGGGTTTAGAAGAGCTCCTGCATTAGTTTCTGAACAAATAGATTCTCCAATAATTACAATTGCTGATTTAGAAAAAAATCCTGAATTATATTATCCTAGATTAGCAAAGGGATTTTTAGAATTTCCTATTGGGTTAAATATGGGCCTTATTAATAATTTATTGGCAAGTAATTTTGGTTGGCGTGAGGTTAAATTTAGAGAAGGCATTAATTCTGATAAATTTATGATCGGCTATGATTTTATGTTAGTGGCAAATAAACAGTTCGTAGAAGCAATGAATCTTTCTCAATTAAACAGAGATCAAGATAACCATTATCTTACTTTGGATCCATTAGATTTCTTTTTAAATTATGCTAGTTTTGAAAGAGTTATTGTTGAGCAAGGTCTTAGTAAAGGAACTATCTCAAGAGCAATATCTGCATTAAGGACTATAAAATTAGTTTATATTTCAGCCATGGAAATAATTGGAACAACAAGAATAAGAGATCCACAAGACTTACTTGATCCTGATTTATATAAAGATCAATTATATGATACAATATATGATAAATTAAAAATTGGAGAAGATACAGAATCTGATGAAGTAAAAACAATATTAAAAAGAGCATTACTTAATGATACAAATGGAACAACATATCATGAAGTACAAAAGCTTCTTGAAATGCGATCTAAAGAATTATTTGTTGAACTAGCATCCCAACGAACAGCTGAAATTATTGTAAGGGATAAAGAATATGGCCGATTAACAAGCACAATTGGGAAACCTATTAACGAGTATACAGTTGGAGAAAGTATTATGCTTGCCTGTTATTTTTCAAGAAACATTATAGAAAGATATGAAACACTTGATGGTGCTATAAAAAATATATTTTCAGGAATAACAGAAAAAGGTACATCTGGAAAATGTACTGATTACACAGGATTAGCATTACATTATTTAAGAGAATATTTAATCCCATTAAATCCTGAAAAATTTGAAAATTGGGAATTTGGATTTGAAAGTGATACAATAGATAGCTATAAACATTGTTACATTAAAGCTATGCATATAAATCCGGATTTAACAGTTGATGTATATTTCTTAGACCCTACAAAATTATCTTCAAAAGGTCTTGGTTCATTAAAAACTCCAAAAGATGTTATTGAAACAATGGATGCAAGAACTAATCCATTACAAATTCAAAGACTTGCAGAAGATTTATTACATAAAGAAATAAAATAATGTCAACTTAAAATATATCTTGTTAAGTTTCTAGCATTTCATCAAATGATTATTCTTTTATCATTTTTAGAATTTACTTTTTAACTAATCTAATTCCATTTTCAGGAGATAGAACTCTTGTGTTTTCAGTAAATGCCCAGAATGGTGCATTACTATAAATCATGTCATTGGTTGCTCCTCTGAAATAATGGTCACAATCTGGAACAATAACTTTTTCTATTTCTTTAGCTTGAGTTAATGCTCTATAAACTTGAATTCCTAATCCTTTATATCTATCATGTTCTCCTGCTGCAAGAAAAACTTTTCCAGTAAACTGTTCAATTCCTGCTCTTGTTTCATGATCTAATCCATAGGCAACTGTTGGACCCATTAAAAGAATTCTATCTACTTGTGGATATAAATGTGCAACTCCTGCTACTGAACTAGCACCTGCTGAAAAACCCATTAAATATAATGCTGGATTATTTCTACCACAAATCTTTTTTGCATTGGAAAGTGCATAATCAATAACTGCTTTAAGATCACCTAAATGAGTTTCATGATAATTATGATAATCTACTTCTTGATTTCCCATTAAAATTGCTGCCCCTAAATTTTGTTGAACACGCTCTGCTAATGTTTGATATTTGAATTTGTATCCTTCTTTGTTTTCCCCAAAACCTGGTTTGTGAATTAGAATTGCTCCACTTTGATTTGGATAAACTAAAACTCTTTGTTTGATTAGCATTGACTTTAATTCAATTCTGGTTCTATCCATACTATTATTTGGATCTAAATCTGATGGAACTCTTCCTTGCCATTCAACTGTAATTTCATCTTTATGTGCTTGAGATATTGCTGCTTGCATCTATATAAGAAATATATATCTATTTATAAATGTTATCTCAAATTACTACTCTTAAGGGGTTATTCATGTGTCTGTGTGGTACTTGGGTTTAAACTAAAGCGCTAACTTAAATATCTCTGTTACGTCATCTTTATTCAGTTTTACAAAACAACCAACTGTGCTATCTTTTGCACATAATTCACTCATTTCTTCAAATTTAGATTCATTAATATTTATTTCACTTAGTTTTACAGGCATTTTAATGTCTTTGAACCATTGTTCTAAGGCTGAGATACCTGCTAAGGCTGTTTCTTCTAAATTTATTTCATTTGGGTCTATATTTTTATTTACTCCCATTACTTTCACTGCAAACTGCACAAACCTCTGTATATCATGTTTATACACATATTTCATCCATGCTGGAAACACTATTGCTAGTCCTGCACCATGAGCAATATCATACATTGCACTTAGTTCATGTTCAATCATGTGGCTGGACCAATCTCCTTCTCTTCCTGTGTTAAGCAAACCATTGTGAGCAATTGTGCTAGCCCACATTAACTCTGCTCTTGGATTATAATCTTTTGGATTTTTTAATGTCAGGGGTGTATTTCTAATAATTGTTCTCATTGTTGCTTCACAAAGCTCATCAGTAAAATCAACATTTTTGGTATTTGTAAAATATCTTTCCATGACATGAGCTAGCATATCAGATGCTCCGCATGAAGTTTGATAATTTGGTAGGGTAAAGTTTAATTCAGGATTCATAATTGCAAACTTTGGTCTTATCCACGGAGATCTAAAATGTAATTTTCTTTTTTTCTCTTCATTTGTAACTACGCTTGTCCAGCTTGATTCACTTCCAGCAGCAGGTATTGTTAAAATAACTCCAATTGGGACTCCTTTTTCAATAGGTTCCATTGTTTCAAATAATTGCCATACATCTCCATCAAAATGAACACCTGCTGAAATAGCTTTTGCAGAATCAATTACACTTCCGCCACCAACAGCTAAAATAAAATCAATTTCTTTTTCTCGGCAAAGTTTAATTCCTTCTTTTACTAAGCTAAGTCTTGGATTAGGAACAACTCCTCCTAATTCTATAACATTAAGATTTGCTTCTTTTAATGATTTAATGACTTTATCGTATAAGCCAGACTTCTTTATACTGCCGCTTCCGTAATGTAGAAGAATGTTTTTACCAAGTTTTTCAGTATCTAAGTAATCTGTTGTCTCCTTTCCTACAAGAAGTTCTGTTTCCTTTCCAAATATAATTTTAGTTTCATTCTGAAATGTGAAGTTTTCCATTGTAATTGTTGGTATTTCTTCTTTTTTAATAAAGTTTGTGTGTTTCTTTTCTGAATTTTTACGTTGTTGTTGCCTTTTTGTGATCAAAGATTAACCATCCCTCTAGGAGCCCCCACCCACCACCCATTAACATAGTGTTAAATAATTATTCTTTTGTTGTTTTTTGCTATAATCTATATTTTGTTCTCTACACTTGTTCACTTTATCTGAACACTATGTATTTTAGCAGAGAACAATATGTTTTTATATAAAGATCAAAATGTATTTAGTTAGAAAACGAAAGGTTTATAAATAATGAACATTATGAAAATTGATATGATTCACGAAATTTTTACTAAGAAAAACATTGAGATATTGATGTTTCTATCTAAAGAATCTGTTCATATTCGAGACATTGCTGATATTCTTCATATTTCTCCTGGAAAAGTACACAGTGCAGTTCAATTATTCAAAAAGTACAAATTAGTTACAGAGAGGAAGAAGAAGAATTTGAAGATTATTGAATTAAATAATAATTCATTATTGTGGAAGAAAATTAAACAACTCCTAGAAATGGAGGTTAAGAAATAATCACACTCAATGCTTGGAGGGTGGTCCGGCGAAATAGTACTGGTTTTTTGGCGAAAACTCATCAATTAGCTGCCTTTCAAGCATTTTATTTTCAAAACATCTCAAAATGATAACAACAACACAAATGAAACAAATTGAAGACAACTCTGAATACTTTGGAGTGTCTAAAATAAAGTTAATGGAAAATGCTGGTAAAAATAGTGCCAATTATATTAAAAAAATAATGAAAACAAAAAAACTTAACACCAAAGATGTTTTAGTAGTTGCAGGACATGGTAATAATGGTGGGGATGGATTTGTTATTGCAAGATATCTAAACTGTAAAGTTTATTTTGTTGGAGAAAAAAAGAAACTGAAGAAAGAAGCTCTAACTAATTATAAAAAACTAAAGAAATCACAATTTACAAACAAACTAGACTTTGATGTTATTGTTGATTGCTTATTAGGAACAGGAGTTAAAGGAAAAGTAAAGGAACCCTATGCTTCAGTGATAAGAAAAGTTAATAAACTAAATACTTACAAAATTTCAATAGATATTCCTAGTGGATTAAATCAAAGCGGGAAGGGGTTCTCGGTTAAATCAAATTTAGTATTAACATTACATGATACTAAACCTTGTTTAACAGGCTTTAAAACTAAAATTATTCCAATAGGTATTCCTGAAAAAGCAATTTATGGAGTTGGGCCTGGAAATCTAAAAGAAATTGTTGTAGAAAGAAAACAAAATTCACATAAAAATGACTATGGTAAGATTTTAGTTGTTGCTAGCTCAGAAGAATATCCTGGAGCATCTGTATTAATGACAAAAGCAGCTGTAAGTGTAGTTGCAAATTCATTAGCTGCATTAAGAACAGGTGCAGACATTATAGAAATTGCTGCTCCTTCAAATGTTGGATGGGTAATGCACAAATATTTGCCAGATTTAATAATTAATAAGTTTCCATGCAGATGCTTTGGTGAAAGCCATGTTGCAGATGTATTGGAAATGTTTGTCGGGAAAAAGGTGTTATTAGTAGGTCCTGGTTTTGGTAGATCTTCAGATAAGTTTCTTAGGAAACTTTTGAAGAAAGCTAAAGCCAGAACCTTTGTTTTAGATGCAGATGCATTAAAAGCAATTAAAATTAAGGATGTTAAAGATTGTATACTAACTCCTCATGCAAAAGAATTTAAAATGTTGACTGGTAGTAAATTGCCTACGAAACTTGAAGGAAAGAATGGAAAAATTGCATTGATCAGAAAATATGCAAAACAAAATGTAATTTTACTTAAAGGAAACCCAGATATTATTGCATATAAAGATAAAATTAAGTTAAACTATACTGGTAATCCTGCAATGACCGTAGGTGGTACAGGAGATGTATTAGCTGGATTGTGTGCAGGTTTCTATGCACAATCTTCATTAAGTAATTTGAGTAATGAAGAAAGATTGTTTAACTCTGCATGCGCTGCTGCTTTTGTAAATGGTTTAGCAGGAGATAAAGTGGAGAAAGTTGTTGGTAATGGATTAATTGCTAGTGACTTATTGAAAGAAATAGGGAAAATAATAAAAAAGTTGGAAGTTAGTTGTATGTAGTTGGTAGTAATCAAAATTTACGACAAACAACAAATAACAAATAACAAACGATAATTAAAATGGCACAAAACGTATTCCTGGATATTGGTGTAATCATTATTGTAGCTACGCTAGTTGCACTTCTCGCAAAAAGATTTAAGCAACCAATGATCCCGGCTTACATAGTTGCAGGACTAATTATTGGGCCGGGGGTTACTTTTTTTGCAAACTTACCATTTATTACAAACTTATTTCATATTCCTGTGGGTTTTAGTGTTATAAGTAATCATGAATTAATTACAACATTATCAGAAGTTGGAATTGCATTATTATTATTTATTGTAGGGTTAGAAATAAATTTAAAAGGATTTAAAGAAGTTGATAAAGTTACATCTTATGGTGCTATGATTAATATATTGTTACTCATAGGAATTGGATTTTTCATGTCAGTAGCATTTGGCTTTAGAGGAGTTGAAGCTATTTACCTTTCATTTATCTTTGTTTTTGGAAGTACGATGGTTATTATTAAATCCTTGTCTGACAAAAAAGATTTAGAAAGTTTACATGGGAAAATAATTATTGGATTTTTGTTAGTAGAAGATTTAGTGGCGATATTAGCATTGTTTGTATTAACAACAATCTCTGATTTCACATTTTCAGTATTGTTTGTTTCATTATTTATTGCTACAATTACAATTGTGGTTCTTGTTTTGCTTAGTGATTTTTTACTTCCGAGAGTTTTTAAATTTGTTGCAGACTCTAAAGATTTATTATTTTTAACAGCACTTGGTGTTTGTTTCTTATTTAGTATTGTTTTTCATAGAATCGGTTTTTCAATTGTAATTGGATCTTTCATGGCAGGAATCATAATTGGAAATTTACCTTATAATTATGAAATTATTGGTAGAATTAGATCTTTGAGAGACTTTTTCTCTACATTATTCTTTGTTAGCTTAGGAATGCAACTTCAATTAGAAGGATTAATGGGATTTATGCCTTTTTTTATTGCATCATTATTAATTATTACTTTTTTAAAACCATTTTTAACTATGTTGATTGTGGGGTCGTTTGGTTATAGAAAATATACTTCATTTAAAGTAGGTACATCTTTAGCGCAAGTAAGTGAATTTTCATTAATATTAATATCCCAAGGGATGGTTCTTGGGTTTGTTTCACGAGAAGCATTTTCTTTAGTTGTAATGCTTGCAATTGTAACCATCATTATTACAACTTATGTTATGGATAGACAACTTAGTCTATATAGGAAAATAGGTCACATGTTAGGTTTCATTGAAGCATCTGAACATTTGCATAAAACAAAGCATCATTATAAAAAACAGAATAGTGATATTATTTTATGTGGTTGTGATAGGATTGGTAGAAGTATTTTAACTAAATTAATGGCGGAAAAAACATATCCTTTAGTTGTTGATTATAATCCACGAATAGTTAGTAAATTAAAAGAACAAGGAGTCCCAGTTATGTATGGTGATATTACTAATGAAGAGATTGTAGAACATCTTGATTTTAAGAAAGTTAAAGTTTTGATTAATACTATTAGAAATGTAGAAACGTCTTTATTATTAATTAAAGAAGCAAAGCGTCTTAATAAAAAGATATTAATTATTGATTGTGCAAATAAAATTAGTGAAGCATTATTATTATATGAACAAGGTGCAGATTATGTTATTTTGCCAAATTTCCTTGGTGGTGATTATATTTCCTTTTTATTAGGAAATGGTAATCTCGGTAAATTATCTAGGAAAAGAAGAGAACATATAAAAGAGTTAAACAAACATAAAGATCACTTCCTAGAAGATAGACATATTAGTGATGAACTTCATCATTCACATTATTAAGAGGCATAATTAAAAATGGATAAAAAACAACTAAAGCAAAAAGCAAAAGCAATTGATCCAATTGTTAGGATAGGGAAAGCAGGGCTAAATGAATCTGTTTTAAAGGAAATTATTCAACAACTTAAATCTCATAAGCTTATTAAGATTAAATTGTTGAAATCATGCTTGGATAGCCAAAATAGAAAAGAAATGGCAAAAGAGATTGTAAAACAATCAGAGGCAGAATTAGTATTGTTTCAAGGTGGAGTTATTGCTTTGTATAAGAAATAGCTGGATAATCATGAATAAATAAGAAAAATAAATAAATAGGTAAGATATTAAGTATATATATTACAAAAAAGAGGGAAAAATGCCAGTTAGTAAAAAATTACTAGAAGATGCAGGTTTTGAAGAGGAAATTGCTGAATTAGGTAGAAATCAGGCTGGACAAAAGGTTGTTGGTCCTACAGGATTTCCAAAACCAATAAAAGCAAGAAGAGTAATTTTACAAGAATTTAACCAATCATTAGAAGAAAAATATTTTTGGTTATTAGAGGAGATTAAGCAAGGCCAAGGTTTTGTTGAGATTATAAAGATAACTGATATCTTTTCTGCTTCTGAACAATCATCTTTTTTTGGAAACGCACAACAGCGTTTAGGACTACAACAAGATAAGGTCTCTCAATTTTTAGCTACAATTGGTAAGATGGTTAAAGAATTGTTTCAATTAGTTAGAGAACTAAGGGTATTAGATGAAAGATTAGGTTATTATGATGATAGTTTTAAACTTGATAGTAGAAGTAGAGAAAGTGCAGAAATTACATTAAAGGGAATTTGGATTGATTTAGTAGAGCAAGGTGCAAAAAATCCAGCATCTGTTTATGGTATGGCTCGGGAGCTACAGTTTACATCTTTGCCTGATTTGTTTTTCTCTCTTCATCCTAAACAAATTGAAAATGTTGATGAAGTAGTTGATAATTTAGACTTTAACAGGAAAGTTAAGGAAGTTTTGAAAAGAAAATTAAGAACATTCATGGAGTGGAAAGTTAGAACACATGATGAGTTAAAAAATAGAAGAAGATTTACTTTGAAATATCTAAGACAACATTTTGATATTATTAAAATGTATATGGTTTGGGTTAAACCTTATTTAAGAAATATTCAGCGTCTACAATTAGCAGAAAGACAAAATTCTCCTGATTTAATTAGTGCTTTTGAAGGATCTGTTATTGAAATTGAACTTTTAATAAATAGACTTCCACAATTCAGAGATTTTGATAAGCCAGTTTATCAAAATAGAAAATATTATACTGTTGTTATTGCTTATATCTTTTTTAGAACAAAACCAACAATGTCTTTTCAACAAGAGTATCAAAAAGGTCCTATACATGCAGGAATGTGTGATATTCAGTATAAATCTTATGTTTGGACAAGAAAACAAATTGATGCCTATGTAAAAATGAAAGAAAAAGAAGATCTTGATTTGTTAACAACAATTGATGGTTCTGTTAAAGCTGCAATGGAGGCATTAGGTGATGAATTAGAAGATTATCTTCAACAAGCAGGTGAAAATGTTCAGTTTGATAAAGATAAAAAGTCTGGGAAAAAAGGAAGAGGTTCAATATTAGATCCCTTTTTCTCTTTAGGTAGTGGAATTCCTGAATTGTTTGGAATTAAAGGAAAAAGAAAAAATCCTGAAATTAAACTTAATATGTTAGAAGAGAAAAGAGAAAAAAGTGCTGCAAAAGGAGATGGTATTGGTACGGTCTGGCAGCTTTATAAAAACTTTAAGAAAAGAAATAAATGTTTGAATTGGTAATTCTGTGGTTTTAAGTAAGTAGTTTTGAGTTTGTAGTGGGTTATAAGTTAATTAGTATGTAGTTTATGACGCTACTACTTACTTATAAACTATTTACCCACTTCTAACTTATTACTTAGAACTTCAACCCCCATTTTATAATAATAGTCTCACAACTTTTTTATATATAATTAACTTTTCTACCCTATTATGGCTGATTTTAATAAAGATGAGTTAATGAAGCTAAGTCCAGCTGAAAGAATTAAAAAGTTGAAAGAGTTAGAATTGGAAAGGAAAAAAGAGATTAAAGATCTGGAAAAGAAAAGAGAAGAAGAAGGGGAAGAAGCAGACAAACTCTTGAAACAAGCTGAGCAAGAGATGACTAAAAAGGCCTTTGCAGAAGCAAAACCACCTGAAGATATTAGACAATTTACTACACCAAAGCTAGAAGATACTATTGCTAAAGAAAAAATTCCAGATATTCCTGCCGAAGAAAATATTAAATATGCTAATCCTTTTGATAGCGCAGTTGATTTATATAATAAAATTAAAACATATGCTGCAAGGGATGATCCAATAACTGGTGATGATGCACAAACAGTTGGCTACCTATATGATGTATTTAATGAAGTAGTAGATGATATCAATGAAAAAGAGCAAAAGATTGAACAAGTAGCTAGTAGCATGAAACGTATGGTGAAAGATATCATGGGCGAATATCATGCAAATGTTAAGTATAATAGTGAATAAAATAATGTAGTGATGGGTTTTGGGTAAGTAGTAATGGGCTGGTTTTGGGTATATTAGTTTTGAGAAAATACAGCTGTACTTATAACTACTTACTGATAACCAACTCAAGACTCAGAACTCATTACTCATAACTCTTCGGATCTAAACCTTTATAAACACCCACCTCTTTTTCTACCATATGAATTTCCAAAAATTACTCAAGGTTGAAACATACCAACAATACTTAGATTTTGCATTTAACTCTGCAAAGAAACAAGCAGATTCACTTAGAGATACAAAGGAAAGAGATAAACTAAGAAAATCTAAGATTATTGAACTAGAACGAATTAATACTGTAAATAATACAATAGATTCACACATGAAGAATATTCTTAATTCATTCCCACATTTAGAAGATTTACCTGAGTTTTATTTGAAATTATTGAAGATTACTCTAGACTATGCAAAATTAAAGAAATCTCTTGGTGGGGTAGCATGGGCATTAAGAAAAAATGAATATTTTTACAATCATTACAAAGCAAAAATTAAAAGAACAGGTGATTTAAAGAAAATTAATGTATTTAGAAGAGAATATTATGGCAGAGTTAGTTCTGTATTGAGACAAATTAAAGTTGAACTGGAAATTTTAGAGCAAGCAAGGCAAGTTATGAAGAATTATCCTGCAATTAAAACTTCTCTTAAGACAGTTTGTCTTTTTGGGTTTCCAAATGTGGGAAAGTCAACATTATTAGCTAAAATTACTGAAGCAAAACCTGAAATTAAGAATTATGCATTTACAACTAAAAGTCTAAACATGGGTTATTTGAAAACAGATAGAGAAAAAATACAATTTATTGATACACCAGGAACTTTAGACAGATTCTTTAAAATGAATCCTATTGAACAACAAGCAAACTTAGCATTGAAACATTGTTGTGATGTTGTTGTTTATGTTTTTGATCTTACAGAAAGCTTTAGTTTTGAAAATCAGTTTAAATTATTTGAAAATATGCAGAAAATGAGGCCAGAATTACCTGTCTTAGTTTATTTAAGTAAAACTGATATTGTAGAGAAAGCAATAGTAGATAACTTTTCTAAAGATTTCAAGAAAAAATATTCAAAAATAAAGATTACTAAAGATAAAGATGCGTTAGTTAAGAATATATTTGTTGTATTAAAGTAATTTTTGTTTCTTAAGAACTTTTTTTATTTCTTCTGCGCAAGTATCAATAGTTAATTCATCTGTTTTTAGCCATAAATCATAGAATTTCTTTTGATGATAATCAATACCATAATATTTCATGTATCTCTCTTTTTCACTTTCTTCTCTTTCTTTAATCTTTTCAAGAATGTCTTTGTCATTCTTAATTTCTTCTTCCCCTCTTTTTTTATTACTTAAATCTAATTTCATCCTTCTTACTTGTTCTTTTTTCCCAACATGTAAGTAAATTTTAAAACTATGTGGAATAAAATACCATGCTAATCTTGAATCAATAATAAAATTATCTTCTTTTTTGCTGAGTTTAATGATCATATCATCTATTTCTTTATCTATCATGATGGTTTTTTCTGCTTCTTTGCCTAATTTTTGTAAAGTTACACCTTTTTTCTTAGCCATTGCTCGCATAAAATTTCCAGAACTATATCTCTTAAATCCTAATTTTTCAGCTAATGCATCCCCAATAGTGGATTTACCAGATGCAACATTTCCTGATAATGTGATGATCATAGGGTGTTTTGAGGGGTTGTTATTTATAAAGTTAATGCTGGTTTGTATAATACTTATCCATTACATCACAATTATATTTAAATATAAGAATTTCTTATAGGTTTTAATGGTAGAAGAAGTTAAAGTAACATGTAAGATCTGTGGTAGTTCAGTAGAAGCTTCTCAGTTTGTTCTAGATCATCATTATAAGATGATGGCATGCCCTATGTGTATTAGAGATAGAAAATCTAAACAAAAGAAAAATGTTGAAAAACAAACAGAAGAACAATTAGTTGTTGCTGATGCAAATAATGAAGAAAATATTGAAGTTCTTAGATCAGATGCTTCTTTAGGAGAGATTGGCGTTACTAATAGCCCTACAACCAATGAAGAAGATGTAGATATTGAAAAAGAATACAGGAAAAAGTTAATAGAACGAGAAAAGGAAAAAGAAAAAGCAGTTAGAGCAGTAAGATTAGATGATGAAAAAGTAAAATATAAATGCCCTAAATGTAAATATGAATTTGTTTATAATACAGTTAAACAAGCACCAGCAAGATGTCCTTATTGTAGTGACGATGTGAAAGAATTTGTATGTTAAAATTATTTTAATTTTTTCTACTAACTGATTAGAATTTTAATGCTTTCTTTGGACAGGCAGATATACATCTTCCACATTTGATACAATCAGGATTATGTGTTATTTGATTTACTGTTAATTGCATAGGGCAGACTTTATTGCATATGCCACAATCAATACATTTAGATTTATCAAACTTAATTGTGTATTTTCCTTTACCTAACCAGTTTTGTACAGTTCCCATAGGACAAAATGAACACCAGGTTCTTGGAGCAATAGAAATTCCAAACAAAATTGCAATTAATGTTGTGACAATGCACATTATTACAAAAACCATCCCTATTTTGTCAACTAGTTTTTCTACTGTAATTAATCTGAAGAACATAAATCCCATCATTGCAATAAACACAGGAATTCTCAACCATAAACTTCTAAAGAATTTAGGGATATTTTTCTTGAAAGTTATTTTACCTAACCAAAAATCATTAAAGCTTCCTCTTGGGCAAAGATTGCCGCAAAACCATCTTCCTCTAAAAGGAGCAATTGCTAATAATGTAGCAAATACTATTAACAAGAAATAACCTAATTTGGGAAACCATAATCCCCCTATTGATACAATTAGTATAATTATTCCAAGATAGGGTGTTATTTTTAACATGAAACTATTTAGTCATTCTTTTATTATAAATGTTATTATTAGAAAGAAAATTAAACTTATTTATTTTTCTGTCTTTTCTACATCAAACCTTAGTCCAGTAACATAACCACTGTGGCCGCCTCTGGTATGTCCTTCTAATGATTCCATAAAGTCAACAGTTCCAAATGATTGTAATACTGGAGCAGTTCTAGCACTACGAAATTGATTTCTGTTACGTACTCTATCATCTATTGCTCTTAATTGTTGCATTTCTTGATAATGATCATCCATTCCAAAATCCATTGCATCTTCAAATGCACGTTCCATTGCACGATCATTTTCAAGCGCTTCTTCCTCTGATAATTCTGTTTCTGGTTGTTCCTCTGATGAACCCTCTTTTTCTTTTGCTATTAATAATTGATATTTTTTATCTTCTTCTTCTCTTTTTCTCTCTCTTTCTGCTTCTCTTTCTTTTGCTGCTGTTTTCATTGTTTCTGTTTCTGCGTCATATCTATTTAGATCATCTTCATATAAGGAATCTAAAATATTGATCAAAGACCTTGCCAATCATAAATCTTTTTGTTGCTCCTTGACTAACAGGAATTTTATACATCTCTTTAATTACTTCAAAACCAAGTTCTGCTATTCTTTTAAATTCAACAGGATCTTCTTTAACAAATTCTCTTATTGCAGGTCCTAGTTGTTCTGAGAAAAAATTATATGGTGGTAAAACACCGGCTTGATCAAGTTCTTCATCACTTGTATGTTTCTTAAGTTGGTTATATCTTCCCTCTTTTTCTTTTTCACCAAGTGAAAACCAATAAGCAACTGTTTTAAGTCTTTCATCTTCTGCTTCTTTTTTCAATTCTCCATATTGTATTTCTAAATCAGTAATAACCATGCCTATATTAGTTTCACCATTCCTAATAACTTCTCCAGAAGCAGCTGGTTTTCTCTTTATTATTTGTATACTAGTCTCGTCCCCCATTAGCCAGGGAAATGCAGATGGGTTTTTAAATATAATGGAAAAGAATTAACTAATTGGTGCAGATGTATTACCTGGTTGTGGTGATTTTTGCACAAAAAGTATTTATACCAATTAGTCTTTTTTGTTTTTATGGTTGCTGGAAATCAAATAATAAATCCAACTCAGAAAGAAATCTTGTCTGAGATTAAGAAACAAACTAATCATAAATATATTAAATTAACAGATTCTGGAAATAAAGCAATTTACGCAGCCATGTATTATCTTAAACAAGAAGGTTATGAACAAATTATTATTCCTGATCAAGGTGGTTGGATTACTTACAAACAATATCCTAAGAAAATGAAGTTAGGGATTATTGAATTGAAGACAGATAAGGGTTTAGTTATCTTAGATGAGTTAGAAAAAGTTTGTAAAAAAGTTAAGAAGAAAACTGCATTATTAATTACAAGCTATGCGGGGTATTATGCAGAACAAGATCTTAAAGGGATTTCTGATGTTTGTAAGAAACATAATATTCTTTTAATAGAAGATACAAATGCTTTTGGAGATGACAAACTTTGTAACGGCAAATTAGCAGATATTATTCTTTGTAGTTTTGGGAAGTGGAAAGTCGTGGATAATAAACAAGGTGGGTTTATCTCTGCAAAAGATAAAAAAGTTATTGAAATAATTGAATCTGCAGACAAGATCAATGAAAAAGTTAGTCCTAAAGATTTAGATGAAGAACAATTATTAGGAAAAATTAAATTAGCTCATGAAAGATTAATATTTTTAGAAGAAACTTGTAATCAAATGAAAAAAGAATTAATTGAAATGGGCCTTAATGTATTTCATTCTGATAAAAGAGGAATTGTTGTAGTTGTTGAAGCAAAAACTAAAAAAGCAGAAAGTGAGATAAAAAAATATTGTGATCTTAATGAATTAGAATTCACAGAATGTCCTCGATATATCCGTGTAAATGAACCTGCTATATCAATAGAAGTAAAGAGAATGGAATTTGTTGGTAATGCTGATTTAATTTAATTTTTTTGTGTTATATCTTCTATACTTATTACTTTTAGGTTGTGTTTTTCAGAGAATTCTTTTATATCTTGTGCTTTCATTACTGTTCCTAATTTTTCTTTATCATTTGTATTTGCAGAACTGTTCATTAATTCACAAATAACTGAAACTTCTTTTAATCCTGCAATTTTCATTAATTCAACACCTGCTTCTGTATGTCCTTTTCTTTCTGCTAAACCATTTGGATGTGCAGATAAAGGAAACATATGGCCAGGAAGTGAGAAATCACTAATTGTTGCATTATCATCGCAGAGTTTTTTGATTGTTAAAAAACGATCATATGCACTAATACCTGTATGACATTCTTTTGCATCAACTGCAACTGTAAATGGACAGGTTTTCTCTCCCTTGTTTATAATTTCAGTAATATTTTCAATTATTGGAATTCCAATCTTTTGGATTCTCTTCTTGCTCATTGGAACGCAAATAATTCCACTACAATGATCTAATAGGAATGCAATCTTATCTGGAGTAATAAACTCTGCAGCCATGATTAAGTCTGCTTCATCTTCTCTGTTTTTGTGGTCTGTAACAATAACGAAATTGCCAGATTTTAGTTCTGAGATTATTTGTTGCATTTTTTTATTAAACTTATAAACTAATTATGCTTTCATTGCTTTTAACATTTTAAAACAACTTTCTACTGATCTTTTTGCGTAGCCATCTAGTCTTTTAACTGCATCTGCCCGACTCATTTTAGGACCTGAAATTCCTAATGAAACTGGTTTATTAAAACCAACGCTAAGATCTGTTATTTTTCTTGCTGCGTTTTGTGCAACGATAGTATCATGATCAGTGTCTCCTTCAATAACAACTCCTAATGTTACAACTCCATCTACATTTGCATCTTCTACTAGTTTTTTCACTGCTAATGGCATGTCAAATGCACCTGGGACATGAATTGTTTTTACAACTTGCCCACCTAAAAAGTTTACATGTTCATTTGCTAACTTTTCCATTATATGTGTTATTTCAGCGTTAAAGTCTGATACTACAATTCCAATTTTTTCGTTTGTCACTTTAATTTTCCTCCTTGTTACTTTTTTGATTTGTATATGAAAAATAAAACAACAATAACGGCACAGACGGACTTTGTTCCAAAGTCCTATTCGGCTTCGCCTCATCTGGCCATATTGTTTTATTTTTTTAATTATAATGATCCTACATTATCATGGCCTTGTCTGATTCCTTGGCCAGCTTTATTTGATAATGCTGTTTTACTTTTTAATAATGCAATTGCATTTATTGTGTGATCATAAACTCGGTTTTGAGTTATTTCTTGAAGTTTCTTTTTGTCGATAACTCCTTCTTTATTATTTCCTTCATCGAGATGTATAAAAACTTCTAAAATATGTTTGTTAGTCATTAATTGCGTTGAGATTAATCCTTGTGATGCTTCATGTGCACAAGTTTTATCTATTTTTTCAGGACCTGGCATTCCAAGTGCTAAACAAATATCACAATTATGTTCTTCTAATAACTTTTTGCAAGCTAATGGCAGATCTTTAACTCCTGGAACTGTATATCTTTCAATCTTAATTGATTCTTCAGAGTCTTCAATTGTTTTTTTAGCTATCTCATGCATGTCAATTCTACTAAACATAGTATCTGCAATCCCTATTGTGTGTGTCATTTTTTGTAAATCTTTTGACGGAGAATTCAACAACAACTATGGCACAGACGGACTTTTTTCGCTCTGCTCAAAAAATCCTATTCAGCTTCGCCTCATCTGGCCAGGTTGTTGAATTTCCTTTTATTAATTAAAATAATCTAAACTATCTCGATCTTATCATTATCTTTTAGATTAAATTCTCTACGTAAATATGTTGGTGATATGATTTCTGCAATATGTTCTGGATGAGAAGTTCTTTCAGGTATTGTGATAAATCCTAAAACTTTTTTATTATTTTTTTGGATTGTAATTTTATAGCAATTAATATAACCAAAAGTTCTTTCTTTTGTTTTAAACCCTTCAATTCTTACTAATTCTTTTTTTAGAATTAATTCTCTAAATTCGTCTTTGTCAAAAATTACATTTAATGTTCCTGGAAATGGTTTTTCTCCTAATAGTTTTGTAAATGCTTCATTATAATTCTTAATTTGCACATAAAACTTGCCTTCACCAATCCCAGAAAGAATTGCACCTTGAATTTTTACTGGTTTTTTTGATTTTGATTCTTCAAATATATTTTTTAGATGTGAATAATTTGCTTTTAACACTTCAGTTGCTTTATCAGTTAACCCAATCATTAAACCATTTGGTGAGTATTGTTTTTTAATAAATCCTAGTTCTTCTAATTCCTGCATTTTTCTAGATGCGGTCTGCTGGGAAAAATTCATATCTTTAGCAATATCAGTTGTACTAAGAATATCTGTTTTACTTAATCCTAACTTTTGTGATAAATATAACAATAAAGGTATGTGTTGGATGTTTCCTTCTAATTTACTCTCTTTTTCCATGTATTTCTGTGAGAAATGGTTACTTATATAGTTTATGGTACTCATAAATGGGTTAATTAAGTGTCCTCTTTTAAGTAGTAAATGAGCAAAAACCTTATAAATAAACCTGTGTTCTTTTACTGTATTGGGGATTACTATGGGTATACAAGATACTATGAAGGGAGTAAATGTTGATGATGTTGTAGCTTTATACAAAGAAAGCTATAGAAAAGGATATAGTCCATCTGTTGCTGGCTTTGTAGATAAACGAATGCCTGATAAGATACGTATTTCTCATCAAAAAGAAAATCGTACAACAACACTTATTGATAGATTTATTCAGGGCGATCGTAAATATGCTTTAAAAAAGTATGAGTATTACGCTCTTATGGGTTGGGAAGAACTTCAACCATTAGATAATAAAAGAATTGAAGCAGATGTTGGTGATGTTGTTTTGTTGTATAAATCTGAAGAAGAACAAATTGCTGGTTTTTTGGTTGGGGAAGGCGTTGGTAAAGTAACAATTTCTCATGAACATCCAAATTATGATGGTTCAACGGGATACAATCCACCAAGAAATGGGTTTACATCTAAGGGTGATAGAACTTATAGATTAACAGACTATTCACATTTTGCAGTTCTAAAAAGATTACAAGATATTCAAGTAGATCCACATTCTCCACCTTTGCCAAAGAAGGAACCTGCTCCAGAACCAGTATCTGTAGTTAAAATTGAATTAATAGAAGACAAACCAAAATCAGATTTTGTTGAAATTAATCTACTAAAAAATATTAATGAACTTAAAACTCCAATTGACAAAGATTGGTTTGTTGAACCACCTAAAGAAAGGGATGAAGACCACGACGATTTTAAAAATTAGTTATTCTGTTTTTAGTATTTGACAAATTTAAATCTAATTGTTTAACTTCCTTTTCCTTTATACTTTCCTCTAGATTCAACTTTCTCTAATCTATTTAGAATTTCTTTATGGCCATATGCTTTTGCAATTACTTTAAAGCATGCTTCCCATATTTTATAGTGTTTGCTTTCTAATGCTTGTTTTAATAAATGTAAATCAACTGCTTTATCTTCATTTTTTGTTGAAACTTGGCTAAGACCAAAATCAATAAAATAAACTTTGTTGTCTAATAACATCATATTACTTGTGGTTAAATCACCATGAACAATATTATTATCATGCATTAATCTTATTTTCTTTCCAAGATCTTTACAAATTGCAAAACATTTCTTTTTATCTTTAATAAATAACTTATCAAGAATATCTCTAACTTTTGGACCTTCAATATATTCAATAGTTAGCTTTTCTTTTTTATCATTATGTAATACTTTTGGAACAAAACCAAACTTATGTAACTTATCTAATATCTTTGCTTCTCTTCTTGTTCTAAATCCTCTTAGTTTATCATCTATTTCTTTAATTCTGTAATCTTTTCTAATTCTATCTTTAACTATTTTATTTTTAGTTAAATATATTTTAGCTTCTGCTCCTTGTGATATTAGTTTCATAATAACAATGATTACATTTAGGGTTTAAATAATTTTAGAATTTTATATTAAAAAGTTTATGATTTCTTTAAATATAATATCTGAATTCCAGTTTCTTTTCCATCTCTTTCTTGAGCAACTTTATCTCTAATTTCGTATACTGAAACTTTTTCACCCTCTGGGGTTTTTAAAGTTTCAAGTTCAGTAACTTTTGGTAATTCATGGTCAGGGATTGCTGATAAATCTCCTCCAAAATATGTTTCTAAAAAAACTCTGTTAAAAGCAGGTTCTAAACTCCCAAAAAGTGTTTTTGGTGGTTCTATTCTTATTGCAATTCTTCTTGGATCAGGAACTGGCCCTTCTTTATAAGCAGATAGTTCATCTTTTAATCTTTCAATTTCTTCATCTCTTTGTAGGATTGCGGCTTTATATAACATTTTTTCTTTACCACAACCTGCAGAATATTCGCTCATATGTTCTACCATTTCTCTTAATCCTTCTGGTACTGGATCGTCTTCTGATTTTAACTCATTATTGAGCTCCATTGCTCTGTTAACATCTTCTGCTATTGATGTATCTAATTCTTTTATAACATCATAATCTTCTGGTAGTTCAGGAATGTCTCTAAGGTACATTACAATTAACATCATTTCATCGTCCATTTTAATCCTTAATAAAGAGTAGTATCAATCTATTTTTGTTCTTGTAAATATAATATCTCTACATCCATTCTTCCTTTTTTCTCTTTTCCATTTTTTACATGAACAACTTGATCAAAAATAGAATAAGCAATAACTTGTTTTCCATCTAATGTCTTAAATGTTCCTAACTCAGTGACTTTTGGTAATTGGTCGTCAGGAATAGCTGATAAATCTTCTCCCATATATGTTTCTAAAAATACTCTGTTGAAAGATGTGTTTTTATTTCCTGGGAGATTTGCTCTTATTGCAATTCTTCTTGGATCTGGAATAGTTCCTCTTTCAAGGTATGTTTTGAATTCTGCAATCTGTGCTTGAATTTCCCCTAATTTTTTTTCATATTTTGCTACTCCTGTTTGATATGCTGTTTCTTTTTCTGCTAATTCTGCTTCAAGTTCAGCAACTCTGTCCTTTAAGTCATTTAATGGTTTTAATTCTTTTGCAATTCTCTCATTTTTACCAGTAATTGTGGCATCTAATCCGTCTTTTATATTATCGTAATGGCTTTCCACAGAACTTGTGTCCTTTCTTTCTCTAAAAACACTTATTGCGATTTCAAAATATTCTTTTAAATCTCTCATTTCTTTTTCATTAAAATTTTCAGGATTTTTCTCAAAATCATAAAGTCTTGCTAAATTTACTTCTAATATTCTATCTTCTTCAATTAATTCAGGATATTTTAATCCGTGTTTTTTGATAAATTCTGTTGCTTTTTCTGTTTCTGCTAAACTATTTCCACTTTTGTGCGTATCTGTTCCAATTGCAACCCTTACATCATATTTAGCTAATTGTTCTAACAAGAATGCTGAGAAATGTTCAAAATAATACATGCCGTCTCTGTTATTTCTTCCTCTTTCTCCGTCACATATTTCGACAAAAATATTATTATCTGCTAATATTTTTGCAAGCTCTTCTTCTTTTCCTTTAAAATTTTTTTGTAAATCATTATGTGCTAAGCCAACTGGTATTTGAAGTTTATTTCTAATGGCAACGAGTTCAGAAATATCTCTAAATCCAACATTGCCCCAACTCTCAGATTGGGTATGAACATATTCAAAAAGAAGATAATCAAATTGATTAAGTGTATCAAATGGTAGGTCTGCGGGAGCAGTTCCATATCCTGTTGATGAATCAATTTCTAGTCCGGCTTTAATAATTATATCTGGGTGTGATGTTTGTATTCTTCTCAATTCTTCTAAATAAATTTCAAGTCTTTCAGTTACTTGATCTCTTGGTTTTATTTTTGATGTAAATGCATGATCACATATTCCTATTAAATACAATCCTTCTCTACTTGCACTCTTTACTAAGTTGTTTGGTGATAATGATCCATCTGATAAATTAGTGTGTGTATGTATATTGTGTTTTGTAATTATTTCGACCATAATCACTAAGGAGTAGTACTTATCTATTTAAACTTTGTTATTCTATTTTCTAATTTTCTCTATTTTTTGACCAATTTGGGCCTTAAATGCTCAATATTTCTCTATAACGCCTCAAAAATCGAAACATTTATATATAACCTAAGAGCTAATAATCAACACCAATATACGAAAAGATATACTAATAGCTTTTACTGATTATTTGGGCTGTAACACAAAGACAAAAAAACGGGTGATAACATGGGAGACGTAATTAATATTGCAAAATTAAAGAAAGTGAATAGTTTAGCAAGTACTCTAAACAAGCATGGATTAGCAGCTAATAGAATGGATGCGGCAAATCTTGCAAGAGAAATTAATGGGAAACAAGAAACAGATTATTTAGAGGGTCTAAAAATTAATGAAAAACAAGAATGGGAAGTTGTTCATTCAAGTAATGGCCAAAAAATGATCTTAGAAACAAAACAAAAGGCAAGTTCTACTGATGTTTTATCAAGAACTCAAACAGAAGCAATTCTTCAAAAGTTTTGTGACATGTTTGGTCAAGAAATAAGTAATCTTAATGCAACAATTAAGGGCTTAGAAATTAAATTTTCATATTTACAAGAACAACTTGCACAAATGGAATCAAAAACAGCAGTGAATGTTGAGGCGCAACAGCCTGTTGTACAAGAGATGCACCCCTCCCACCCTATTGAACGGGCGCAGACTACTTTGAATCCGGTGCAAGAAGTTCGAGAGCCAGAAAACAAACCACATCACCAAGTAAGATCTGCTGAAGAGGGTAATAACCCAAGAACAGGCGGATATGAAAGTAACGACGTAAGTATCGATAAGTTTTTCTATTTCGGTACTAAAAATTAATTGATTTGTTTTTTCTTTTTTTTTCTTTTTCTAAAAAATTTCTAAGAATTTTATCCTTCATTTAATACAACTAATGTTCTGGTGTTGGCAACACCATCAACTAATTGTATTTTACCAAGTAAATTGTCATCTAATTCTTGTATGCTACTGACTCTTAAGAAAACAACAAGGTCAGTGCCCCCTGTAACAATATCTACCTTATCAACGCAATAGATTTTTTTCATCTCTTTTGCGAGATCATATTGGGTCTTGTGCTTTTCCTTTAAATATTTTAGATCAGCACTCACCAATATATAAGCAACTACTGTTTTGCCAACCATGGTGGCGTCTAGTTCTATTGTGTAGCGCTTAATAACCCCTTCCCGCTTTAGCCGTTGTACACGGTTATGAATTGTTGTTACAGGCAACAAAGTCTTTTTGGCAATTTGTCGCGTTGTATAAGCAGAATTTTCCTTTAATAAATCTAGTATCTTTAGATCTTTATCATCTAGCTTTGGTGCCTTTTTAACTGTTCCAGATTTTGTCATTAATAAGAACATATGTTCCAACAACTATATAAACCTTTTGGTTTTGTACTGTTTATGGGTATTTTTAACAGAAATTAACAAATAATGGATGGTTTATAATTAAACAATAAAAAAATCACGGGTGACATTGCCTTCGGCCTAGTTTTGTAGAGTGATACGCAGTGTAATACTCTTCAACACTGGCGGATGCTTCTTTTTGTTTAGAATTTGTTTTTTTAACTAATTAACTTACTTACTATCCAAGAATTCTTTTAACTTTCTAAAAGCTTTTCCTCTATGACTAATTAGATTTTTTTCTTCACGAGGGTATTCAAATAAATATCTGCCATCTTCACATACAAATATTCGTTCATAAGGTAATACATCAGCATCCATGCCTTTGATTTCATTAGTGATTGTTCCTTGAAGCTCTCCAGTGAATAAAATAGGTTCTTCTCCTGGCTCACATAAACCAATTACTGTCTTAAAATGAGCTTTCTTACTTTTAACTTCATCTTCTTGACCAAACTTGAATTTAGCTAATAATCCTGCATAACCTAAAGAATCAAAATATCTTTTTGGTTTGCTTCCTGGGAAATCATCAAATGCTTCAAAATAAATACCTGTGTCTTCTATCATTACAACTTTTCCAGTCTCATCTGCAATTCTCTTTGCATTCTTTGTTGCAACTTCTTCTAATTTCCATTCATCTGGTTCTCTTTTATCAGCTTCGAGAATTTGAATATGAACATTACTACCTTTTAGAGCAATCTTTGCTTCATCTACTTTATGTCTGTTTCCAGTTACGAAGTTTATGTTCATCTTTGTTTGAAAAGTATGAGTCTTTTAATATTTTTAGGTAATTTTAGTCTTTGTTGATGTTGTAAAAGTAAAAAACAACAACATTCATGGCACAGACGGACTTTTTCTCGCGATGCTCGAAAAAATCCTACTTAGCTTCGCTTCGTCTGGCCATGTTATTGTTTTTCACTAGTATTAATCTTTATTTTGGACAATATTTTTAAATAAGAGAATTATTAATATATAAATAATGGCTATGGGAACTGATATATTTATTTTAGTTGTATTATTAGTATTGTCTGGGTTTTTCTCTGGAGCAGAAGTTGCTTTAATTAGTCTTACAGGATTTAAAGTAAAACACATGGTTAAACATGGAAAAGTAGCAAGTGGTTTTATTAAAAAATTAACTGATAATCCACACAGAATGCTTTCTACTATATTAATAGGAAACAATGTTGTTAATATTGGTGCATCTGCTTTTGCAACTTCACTTGCTCTAAGTATGTTTCAAAGTTATGCAGTAGCAATTGCAACTGGAGTTATGACTCTTTTAGTTTTAATCTTTGGAGAAATTACCCCTAAATCAATTGCTGTTAATAATAATGAAAAATTTTCACAACTTGTTGCACCACCAATTTGGTATATGAGTATTATTCTTACTCCTATCTTATTTGTTATTGAAGGCTTTACAAAAACATTTACTAAATTTGTTGGAATAAAAGCAAAAAAAGAACAAATTACTGAAGATGAAATTATTAATATTGTAGATACTGCAGAAAAACAAGGTTCTATTAAACAAATTGAAAAAAAGTTAATCAAAAATATATTTAAGTTTGATGAGTTAGATGCAGTAACAATTGGAACCCCAAAAACAGACATGGTGATGATTGAAGAAAAAACACCAGTTAAAGATGTTGTAAAATTAATGTTAGATAAAGGTCATTCAAGAATGCCAGTGTATAGAAAAGATAATGATCACATAGTTGGGATTATCCACATCAAAGATGTTATCATGCATATGCATGGAAAAGAAAAAGCAACTCAAATAAAAAAATATATGAAAAAACCATTCTTTGTTCCAGAAGTAATTAAAGTTAGTCAACTACTGCATCAATTTCAACAAAGAAAAGGACATATGGCAGTTATGGTTGACGAACATGGTGCAATTTCTGGTTTAATAACACTAGAAGATGTTCTTGAAGAAATTGTTGGAGAAATTTTAGATGAGACAGATCAAACTATTCCGAATATTAAAAAAGCATCTGTCAAAAATACTTGGATTGTAAAAGGAAAAGCAGAAATTCCACAAATTAACAAAAAAATTAAAATGCGAATTGCTGACTCTGAATACTATGATACTATCAGTGGTTTTATTCTACACAAACTAGGAAGAATTCCTATGGTGGGAGATAAACTAACACACAATAGTTTTAAAATTAAAATAGAAGAAAAGATTGGACAAAGAATATCTAAGATAAGGATCAGTAAATAATAGTTCTGAATTGTAGTTTTAAGTTTGTAGTTCTAAGTTAGAAGTGGGTTGGTGGTAATAGGTAGTTAGTAGTGAAGTTTTGAGTAATGGGTTTTGTGTTCTGAGTTGGTAATGGGAGAGTTAGTTTGATTTATGCGTTCATCATATTTCTAATACTATACTCTATTCTTTTATTTTTTTATTACTTAGTAATTAACTACCTGTTGGCAGTATAGGTCTCTTTTTTCTTGATTTTATGGGTTAAGGTAATACATTGTATGATAAATTATATATAGGAGTATAAACTTGGCAAAACTAGGGGTAATTATAATTAAAAATAATACTTTAATAAAATAATAAAGGGTGATAAAATGCCAATAGTAAACTCAGAAACAGGAGAAACAGTTAAGGAATATTCTACAGATGAATTAAAACAAGCAGCTAGTATGATGCGGGGTTATAATCTAATTTCGTTATGTGCTGCAAAAAGTGGACATAGTGGTGGTACATTGTCTATGATGGATGTTTGTGCTGCATTGTATTTGAAAATTCTAAAGCATGATCCTAAAAATTATAAATGGGATGATAGGGATAGGGTTGTATGGAGTGCCGGACATAAAGCACCTGCATTATATGTTAGTTTAGGTTATTCTGGTTATTTTGATGTGAAAGATGTTGCAAGATTAAGAAAATTAGGATCACCATATCAAGGACATCCTGATTGGCACAAATTAAATGGTGTAGAATTTAGCACTGGAAGTTTAGGCCAAGGTTTAAGCTTAGCATGTGGCTCTGCATTAAGAGCAAGGTTAGATAAAAAAGATTACAAAGTTTTTTGTATCATGGGAGATGGTGAACAACAAGAAGGACAGATTTGGGAAGCTGTTATGACTGCTTCACATCATAAATTGAATAATTTAATTGGTATTCTTGATGAAAACCATCTACAAATAGACGGGAAAGTAGAAGATATCAAAAATGTTTTTCCATTAGCTGAACGTTACAAATCATTTGGTTGGAATGTAATAAAAGCAGATGGTCATGATATGGATGATGTTCTTAGAGCATTTAAGGAAGCAAATGAAAATTCTGAAAGAACTACCGCACCTACAGTAATTATTTTTGAAACTGTAAAAGGTAAAGGAGTTTCATTCATGGAAAATCAAGCAGGTTGGCACGGCAAAGCTCCTTGTGGAGAAGAGCTAACAAAAGCATTAACTGAATTAGGAGTAATTGATAAATTACCAATTGAAGAAATGAAGAAAACAGCAGAGGATTATCATAAGAAAGTTTTAGATGAACTAGAACAAGCACAACCAAAATTTTCACAAAACTATTGGTGGAATTCTCAGGAAACAATGAAATCAGAGATGAAACCAACAAGAAAAGGTTTTGGTGAAGCATTAGATGAAAAAGGAGACGATGAAAGAATTGTTTGCCTTGGTCTAGATATTTCAGGATCTATTTTAATAGACATGTTTTACAAAAATCATCCGGAAAGAAAAAATCGATTTTTAAGCATTGGTATTTCTGAACAAGATGGTACATGTGTTGCTGCTGGTTTGGCAAAAGAAGGTAAGATTCCAGTAATTGGAACTTATGGTGTATTTGCAAGTGCAAGAAATGCAGATCAATTAAGAACAACTGTTTGTTATGGTAACCTTAATGTTTTAGTTGCAGGAGCACATGGTGGTGTTTCAGTTGGACCAGACGGTGCAACACATCAAAGTTTAGAAGAATTGTATATGGTTGGTGGTTTACCAAATATGCATGTAAGTGTTCCGTGTGATAGTGTAGAAACAAAAAAAGCAACAGAAGCATTCTTATTTGAGGTTGTTGGACCAAAATATATTAGGTTTGCAAGAGAAGCAACACCAATTGTTACAAACGCAGAAACACCATTTGTATTTGGAAAAGCAAATGTTATTAGATTTAAAGGAGAAAATGCAGATTTCGCAAAAGCCTTTGAACATAAACTTGCATCAGACTATACAGATGAAAAAGAAGATCTTACAATTGCAGCTTGTGGTCCTATGGTGCCAGAAGCAATGAGAGCTGCATGGATTCTGAAAAAAGAATTTAACATAGAAACAAGAATCCTTAACTTACATACCATTAAACCTTTAGATAATAAAGCAATTGAAAACGCTGCAAAAGAAACAGGAATTATAGTAACAGCAGAAGAACATCAAAAAGGTGGGATGGGTAATAAAGTAGCAGCAGTAATTCTTGAATCAATCAAAGATTATGGTCATAATTGTATTATGGACATGGTTGGTGTTGATGATAGATTCGGCGAATCAGGAGAATCATGGGAATTAGTTAAGAAGTTTGAAGTTAGTGGCGAACATATTGCAATGACTGCAAAGAAATTGTATGATATTAAGAAAAGTAAGTAGTTTTAAGTTGTAAGTAAAAAGTGGGTTAGTGGTAAAATAGTTTTGAGTTATAGGCTAAAGCAATTATATCAATAACTAATAACTAAATCACTTATTACTCACTTCAAACTTAGAATTTATTACTTAAAACTAAATAGAAGGTGAAAAAATGACAGATATCTCTCCAAGAACATTAAACATGGGAACAGAAAATTCATTCGTAGTACTTGCAAAAGTTAATAAATTAATTGCAGAAGGTAAACCAATTATTAGTTTCTGTATTGGGCAACCAGATTTTAGAACTCCAGAAAATATTAATCAAGTAGCAATTAAAGCAATTAATGATGGGAAATCTACTTATACAGCTTCAGATGGAATCCCAGAATTAAAAAAAGCAGCTGCTGATTATTTTACTAAAACAAGGAAAGTTCATGTTACTCCAGAAAGTGTTGTTGTTGGTTCTGGTGGGAAACCATTCATAATGTATACTATTGGATCAGTTACTCAACCAGGGCAAGGTCATGAAGTTATTTTTCCTAATCCTGGTTATCCAATTTATAGTTCGCAAACAATTGCACAAGGTGCAAAACCAGTTCCTCTGCCTTTGTTGGAAGAGAAAAAATATAATTTTGATATGGATGATCTGAAAAAGAAGATGAATGCAAATACAAGATTATTAATTCTAAATTCTCCGCAAAATCCAACTGGTGGTGTTTTAAGCAAAGATGAATTATATGAAATTGCAGAAATTGTTAAACCATATCCTAATTGTTGGGTTTATAGTGATGAAGTTTATTCTGAATTAGTTTTTGATGGTGAATTTAATAGTATTGTATCAGTTCCTGGAATGCAAGAACGAACAGTGATTGTTGATTCTAGTTCAAAAACATTTGCAATGCCGGGCTGGAGAATTGGGTATGCAGCAAATGAAAAATTAGCTCCTCACTTAGCTAGATGGGTTACAAACACAGATAGTTGTGCAACTCATTTATGTCAACATGCGGCTGTTGAAGCTCTTAATCATGAGTCATCATGGGCAGAAGTTAGAAAAATGAAAAAAGTTTTTGATGAAAGACGAAATATTATTGTTGATGGTCTTAATTCAATTCCTGGATTTCGTTGTCTTAAACCAGGCGGTGCATTTTATGCTTGGCCAAATGTAACAGAAGCATGTGAAAAATTAGGATGTAAAGATTCAGAAGAATTAAGAGAAAGAATCTTGAATGAAACACATGTTGCTGTTTTAAGTGATAATCATTTCGGAACTAGAAATGAAGGAGAAGGCCAACACATTAGATTTAGTTATGCAACCTCTACTGATCATATTAAAGAAGGAATTGCTAGGTTGAAGAAGTGGGTAGAAGATAATAGTTAATTTTTTCTTTTCTTTTCTTTTCTCTTAAAATTTAAATAATTTGTGAGAAACATGTCCTTCGGACCTAGTGTTGTAGAGTGACATGCAGTGTAATACTCATAAACAATTGCGGATGCTCTTTTTCTCACTGGAATTTTCTTAATTTTAATTTTTCATTGTTTTTTGTTTAACAATCCCCATTTTCTCACAAATAATAACAAATAATAAATACTAAGACTTCCATAAATGTATTTAAGGTGATGTTTATGGATGAAAAAGAATTAATTGGTGTTGTTACTCATTACTTTGATAAACTTGGTGTTTGTATTATTAAGTTAGAAAAAGATATTAAGATTGGTGATAAAATTGAATTTGCAGTTCAAGAACCTTTTATTCAAGAAGTAACTTCTATGCAAGTTGAACATAAAAATGTAAATGAAGCAAAAGCTGGCCAAGAAATAGGACTAAAATCAGATAAACAAGTTCATGAGAATAATAAAGTGTATAGAGCATAAGTTGTTTTGTTTTATTTAATTTCTTAAAAGCTTGTTTAGAATTCTATTTGTATTTATTTTATCTATATTTACTTCTACTATTTGGTTTATAATAAATATGAAATCCTTGTTTATGGAATTCTCTTAGTCCACACTCTAAACCACATTGATCTATCATACCCCTTGCTTTACCCCATGTTCTTCTTACATATAATTCTCCTCTAATGCCTCCACCTAACCTTTTATATATTTTTTTGACTTTATCCATTGGAGCACACTTAAACACACCCCATGGTGTTGCAACTTTGTGATATCCAACTTCAACACCTATTGATTTTGCTTCTTCATCAAAATTAATATAATACATCCAGTCAGCAGGACTTGGGATACTAATTGCTTCAAGATATTTTGCATCTCCTGCTTTTCTTCTAAATTTTGTCATTGGTAATGTTTTTAATGAAGGAGACATTGCTTTGTATGTGTGAATATGATAAGTAGAAACAACCATATCTTTCCAGTTTAGTTTTTCTCCTTCTTCTTTCATACCATCTAAGAAGCTGTAGGAATAAGATAAATTTAATTTAGCTGAATTAGATCCAGCAAAGTTAGAATTATCAAGCCACATCCCAACTTTTCCTTTACTTTGAGTTAATATTTCAAGAAATATCCATCCTTCTTCATTTAATTCTTCAGATGCTAATCTCATTAACTCTGCTTCTCCGTCTTCTCTTGACAGCCATCTTGGAATTCGATCAATACCTTGTTTAACATATAACTTTTCTTTTTGGGGAAACATTCCACAACCACTAGAACTTAATACAGTTCCAGCTAAAGCTAAAGCTAACCCTGTATTTCTAAAAAAGGACCTTACTCTACCATGTCTAGTCACTACTTTATCTTCAATCCCCATATATAGAAAGAAGTGGTTTTGAGCTTTTAAATGTTACTGTTGTTTAGGTGTGATTCAAAGGGTTATGGGATTTGAGTTATGGGTAATGAGTTGGTTTTGAGTAAATTAGTAATGAGAAAATATAACAATACTCATAACTACTAACTGATAACCCACTCATGACTCAGAACTCATTACTCAAAACTTATTTTTATAACTAATCAAAAGAATATTCAATATCTAGGAACTGCATTTACAATGAAATCCTTGCCTAATTTGTTAATAGAAATCTTTTTGAAGTGTAAATTACCTGCATTATTAGAAAAGACACCTAAACTATTCTTATCATTAACTATAAATGGTGCAACTAAGAAGAATATTTCATCAACTATTTCTGCTTTAAGTGCAGATGTATTGATTCTTGCTCCACCTTCAATTAATACTGAACTAATTCCTAGTTTTCCTAATACCCAAATTGCTTTTTTAATACTAATGCGTTCTTCTTTGAAAACAAAAACTTTAATTCCTTTACTTCTAAGATAATTCTTTTTCTTAGAAGAAATTCTATTTTGTTTTCCAGTTATGATTATTACATTATTATCTCTTAATACATTTGAACTTAATGGAATCTTTAATTTTGAATCAAGAATAACACGAATAGGATTTTTTGTTTCTTTTCCTTCTAATCTTGTTGTTAATTGTGGATTATCTCGCATGATTGTATTTATTCCTACAAGAATAGCATCTACTTTGTTTCTTAACTCATGCACAAATTCATTACTTTTATCTCCGGTGATCTGTTTATTTCTACCATCACCCCATGTGATTTTCCAATTCATGGTCATTGCAGATTTCATAAACACAAATGGTTTTCCAGTTGTAACATATTGAACATATGTTTTGTTTAACTTTTTTGCTTCTTCTTCGAGAATTCCAATAATTACATTTATTCCTGCCTCTCTTAATTTTTTCACACCCCTTCCACATATTCTTTTATTGGGATCAAGCATTGCAATAACAACTTCTTTAGGTTTAACATCAATAATCTTATCAACGCAAGGAGGAGTTCTTCCATAATGCGTACAAGGTTCTAATGTAATATAAATTGTAGAACCCCTTAATTGGTCTTTTCTTAATGCTTTGTTTATTTTTATTTTTTTAATTGATGTTTTCTTTTTCTGATTTTGAAGTTTTTCTATTTTAGCCCCAGAAATAAAATGATTAATTGCTTCAACTTCTGCATGGGCCTTTCCGCATTTAGTATGATAACCTTTACATAGAATTTTCTTGTCTTTAACAACTACACAACCAACATAAGGGTTAGGGGAAGGATTTCCTTTAGCAGCTAAATCCAGGGCAATCTTCATGTATTTTTTGTGTTGTTTGGTCATTTTGTGTTTTTTCTCTCTTTATTCTTTGAAAAAAGTTTATTCCAATAAAACTTTGCACCTTCTTTCATAAATGTCCACAGCAATTGTGGGTTTTTAGATGCTCTTCTTATTCCATAATCAATTGTATCATCTAATGTAGGAGCGTATGGTAAATATATTCTTACTTTAACACCATCTGCCATTAACTCTTTGTGAATCTCGTCTAAACCTTCTGGTTTTACATTATACAATGCTTGGAACTCATAAAGATCCTTTGAAATCTTGTGTTCTTTAAATAATTCTTGGATTTCTTTTATTACATCAACATCATGAGTAGCAATCTCAGTATAAATTCCACATTTTGTCATAGCAAGTGCTTCATTAATTAATCTTTCTTTTCTTTTCTTTAAATTCATTGTGCCAATGTTGTCTTCTTTTCTTTCTAAATCATCTTCATCCCAAATTTTCTTTTTAGTTATGTCATAAATTCCTATACATAATCTTACTCTAGCTATTTCTTCAAGACCAATATATTCGTCTAAATCAACTGTTGTTCTATCAAGGCTTGTTTGATGAACAATACCAATATTTTTATGTTTAGCTACGCTTGATAAATAACAGTTTATAGTATAATCAACAAGATAAGGTTCTTCCATATCAATTGTAACACCAATATGGTTGTCTTCTGCCCTGGTTAAGAAATCATCTAAAAATTCTGCAAATAATTTATCATTATCTAAATTTGGTTTATTACCATTATTATGATATAAAAATGCAGATGGTTTTAAAGAAATTGTTGGTCCAAATGTGTGTGGATAGGGCTTTCCTTTTTTTTTTGCTTTTTCAGATGCAGCAAACATACCTCTTTCAATTAGAATATCTAATATCTGATTATTTAGGTCTATTTTATTTAGAATGTCTTGCTTAAATTTTGATTTTTCTCCAAGATTATCAACTGTTACTAAATAACCTTCTTTCCCTAATTCTTCTGCTTTGTCCATTAGTCTTTCAAGACTGCCATTTTTTGATTCATCTTTAGGATCTTCACTTAATCCAACAGAATAGTTTCTTGCAAAATGTTCAATAACTCCTAACTGATATTTTCCCCACATAAATTCCATTGATTTATGAATTAATTTAGGAGGAACTTTGCTTAGAATGTATGGCATTACTTTATCTGATAAACTCACTTTATTACCTCACTACAATAAACTTTTCTATTATGGGGAGGAATATAAAGAGATTTATAAATATTCTTGTAAATTATTGATTAGGAAATAATAGTATCTCTATAATATGTTTACAATATATCAATTAAATTTATATACCTTTATTGACATCATTATAATATGGTATTTGCACATGTTCTTAATAAGGGCCCAGACAAAGTAAATAACCAATCATATCTTATGATTGATCCTGAATTAATGATATTTCTTATTGCAAGTGAATTTGGTAAAGAACATCCGGAACAAAACAATGCTAGGGATGCAGTTAAATATGCACATAAAGAGTTTACTAGTCATTATAACTCCTCTAATCATAATGTTGATGCAATAAGAAAAGCATTTACTGAAGCATTTTTACTAGCACATAGAAGAGTTTCTTTTCTTAAAGCAACTGAAAAGAAAACAAAGGGTGTAGAATTAAATGATGTAAATTTAGATATTGGATTAGTTGCATATGATAGATTTTATTTCGGACATGTTGGTGAAAACAGAATTTATCATTATTCTAATGGGGGATTTACTCAAGGAACAATTGATCATGTTACTGATTTAGGAGGCGGGGCTACAACAGTTGATATTTCTGTTGGAATGAAAGGTAATATGATAGGGCAATTATCACGAGTAAAATTAACAGAAAAAGATTTTGTTTTACTTTGTAATAGAGGTTTTTATAAGGGTGTTTCAGACAGATATATGAAGGCTGTTTTTTATGGACTTGTTGGCTCAGTTGAAGATAGATTAATGCATCTAAAAAGTACGGCAAGAAATAATGGCTGTAAAGATGATTTGTGTGCAATTTTGTATAAGCATGGTGGGAAGTAAACTAATAATTTTTAGAAACTAACACAATAAACCTTATCGTCGATAATTACAACATTTATTAAGTCTTTTTCCTTTTTTATATCTTTTGGATTTTCTAACTTTACTGTTTGGTAATCTTCTGGACTTAAAACTTCAATGTATAATTCCTTTTTCCCCTTAACCTTCTTTTCAATGCTTTTAACAACATTAACTTCTTTATAATCTTTTGTGGTTGCTATTATTTCATATTCTTTATTTGTATAGTTTTCTTTTGCTGGTTTATTATTGTTTTTTAGGTCAAAACCACTTGCCATTTTTCCTGAGATGGATTTTGCAAGTATTAACTTTTTATTTATCTTTATAATATCACCAACATTAAATTCACTTAACCTAAATAATACATCTACTCTATAAAGTTCTTTACTAGTAGTCCAATCCATTGTTTGGAGAGATGACGTAATCTTTAATTCTCCTCCAAACCGTTTTGATAATTCTGCACCAACTGTTTGAATGTATTTCTGAGAAGTTGCATAAAAATCAATTCCATTTTTTGTTTTCATTTCTTTTGTAATGAAAATATTCTTTGCTTTTTTTACTTTTTCTCTGATAAATTCAGCTGCTTTTTCAAATGAATGATTTTTATCATTCCTTAATTGAATTCTTCCTTCAAAATAATTAGATCTTCCTAAATTGCACTTTTCACAAATACCATATTTGAACCTTAATTGAAATTCAAACTCTTCTTTCTTAATTAATGCACTTTTTCCTTCCCCTATTCTTGTTAAAACTGAAATTCTTACCTTTAAATAAAGTTTTGTACCTTGTTTTTTTGTATGTTTTGGAATTTTTACTTTAATTTCAAATTTTTCAGGTTTTTGCTTAAATTTGGTGTTTTCATAGAATGCTTTTCTAATTGTTTTTAATAGGTCCTTATCTTGAGATATTGCTGGTCTAAATTGCTTGCCATAACAATAGCTACTACAATCCATACAAACTGCTAAATTGAACTTTTTAAACCCAATTATGTTGCTGTAGCTATCAAGGAAGCATTTCTTGCATAATTGCTGTATTTTAGCAGTTTCTCCGCATTTTAAGCATTTTCCGGCCATTTCACACCCAATATGCATTAATCCTTTAAATATTTTCTCCCATTAATCACTGCATAGTAACGAACAATAGCGAAAGATTTAAAAACCCCCCTTTAAACTAAGATAAAATGGATATAAAAACAATCATTGGTCAAACACTCACGGGAGAAGCTGGAATTAGATATAGTAATATCCAGGTTCATAGTGGTAATGGGCTTCCAAATGATCTAGAAGATAATGGTATGGGGTTTGATCCTACATTGGATGCTAAACAAATTGCATTTGATGATACTGTTGCTCGAAATAATCTGGCGCCAGAAGGTGCAGAATATGTCAAAGTAAGTTCAAATAATCAACAAGAAAGAACCTTTTTTAAAGCTGAATCAGAAATAGGTGTTGTTTTTCTTAAACCTGTAAAATATTTAAGTAGAGAACATCAATTTTATCAACATCTAAAAGCAAACAGAGCAACACATCCTGCAATTATGCCTTTAGAAGATGTAATTCATTATAATGGGAAAAAGTTATTAGTATTTCCATTTGTTCCTTTTTTTCCATGTGCAGATAATTCAGTAACATTAGATGAATATATGTTATTACAGAGAATTCAAGATGTACCTGATAAAGATAAAATTATCTTAAGTATAGGTTATGCAATTGCAGATGCTTTAGATTTTATGAATGAAAATAATGCAATTCATCTTGATATAAAACCACAAAATATCTTATGTTGTCCAGAAGATCATAGTTATCCTTTACGTTTATGTGATTTTGAAGCTGCAAAAATAGGTGAAAGATCATCTGTAAATGGTAATTTAAAAATAGAAGTAGAAGATATTTTTTCAACTCTTTTCACACCAATGTATTCATCTCCTGAATTTATAGAAAAACAACTTACTCCACAAGCAGATGTTTATTCTCTTGGTTGTATCCTATATGATTTGTTTTGCGGAGAAAGAGAAGCTGGAAATCAAAATATATTTGGATTTATAAGTGCATTTTCTGGAGATACAGCTGCGTTTAAATTAATGATGGACGCAAAAGGTGAAGGGGCATTAAGAGATTATGGCTTTTTAGTTCCAAGTGATGCTAGGAATGCTAAAGAAATACCAGATTACATTAAACCTGTTATTGCCAATTGTCTTGAATTTATGCCTACAGACAGATACATACCTAGAGAATTAAAAAATGAATTATTTATGTTATTATTATAATTTTAAAAGAATTCCATAAACAGTATGGAAACTAGAAATATAACATGACACTCAGAAATATAATAGGGAGATCTGTAAGAGGAAGAAGTGGTAGGGACTATTTTGGATTAAATATCTATGGAAGCAACCTTAATGTTACTAATAGGAAAGCGTTATTAACTGGGAAATGTTTAGGTAAAAAAGTATTTATCAAATATGTAAGACCTGGAAACAGTGAAAGGAGCCTTCATCTTTATTCTGCAATGAGTAATGATGCCCATCCTAACATTGTTCCAATGCTTGATATGATTGAGTTTCAAGGTAACACCTTTGCAGTTTATCCCTTCTTAAGCTATCTTCCTGATGTGCCTTTTTCAAAAAATTTAGGAGAAATTTTCCAAGGAAAAAGAATTAAGACTAGATTTAACACAAACAGAGTAAGACCTTCCCATGAAACTATTGGTGAGTTGTCAGCATTAGCATTAGCTGAATTTCTTATTGATGTTGCTCAATATTTTAAAGGGAAAAGAGTTATTGAAACAGATATCAAACCGCAAAATATTGTTGTATGTTTTGATGGTGTTCATCCAATGCTAAATCTTTGTGATCTAGAGGGTTTATTGCCTGGTAAAATTGAAAAAGAAAGTGGATTAATAACAATGTTTAATGAGAAAAAACAAGATCATTACTTCACAAACGATTTTGCAGCTCCTGAACTTTTTTACAGCGAACTTCCTAATCATGAACTTCCAATAACAGAAAAGGTTATGGTATATGCAATTGGAAGAATATTAGCTGCTGCATTTTATCCACACTCAATGAATACAGATAGGGTAAGCATAAAAAAAGATCTTAAACAAGATGGAGAATCACCTGACTCTTCACTATTGCAAGACTATGACTTTTGGCAGGAGAGGGGAATATTAACCTCAAGAAATATTTTATTTAACGAATTCATCCCTGAAAAATTTAGAGAATTAATAGCAGGGAGTGTTGAAACAAATCCAGAATCTAGATATAGGTTAGCAGAATTTAGTCATAAATTCAAGGGAGTAAAAGCAAGTTATGATCCAGAAGAATACGCAAGATATCATAGAGAAGGATTTAAGTTATTTAATCATGCAGGATAAAATTAAACTAAAGAAAATATTAAGAAAATGAAATTAACAGATTTAGTAGGGCAAGAAGTAACAGAATATATACAAATTAGATGAGTTATGTAAAATAAAATGGATTTAGAAAAATTAATTGGGGCGGAAGTAACAGGGAATTCTGGAAGAAGTTATAATGTTACTAGTAAATATGTTCCAATACACATGATGATGTTAGAAAAAGCAGAAAAACCTTCAGCATTATTAGGAGAAAAAGCAAATTTATTTCATGCTGATATAAATGGAAGAACAGTTCTTTTGAAAGAAGTAATTGATGGGAGTGCGGAATTAGAATTTTTTGAACATATTAATCAAGCGGAATTTTTACATGAAAACATGATCCCATTAGAAGATGTAATTGAAATCCAAGGTAAGAAATTAGCAGTATTTCCTTTTATCAGCTATGAAGAGGGTTTGGATTTTTCTTTAAATATGGATGAAGCAACAAGATATTTAGAAGATAATATAAGAATGTCAAATACTGAAGTAATGGTTTTTAGTACATTAATCTTGGATTTTTTAGATTATTTACATCAAAATAATGCTATCTATGTTGATTTAAAACCAGGAAATATATTAGTTCATTTATCAAACCTAAATTTAACACAAGACAGTGTTTTTTTCAATTTTTTTGATTTTGATTCTACATTAATTGGAGAAAGAGATGAAGAAAAAGATATTGTTGTTTACAAAAGAAAGTTTGGTGATAGATTTAGAACTACCTTAGGATATGCTGCACCAGAAATAATTGTTTCATCTAATGAAATAACAGAAAATGCAGATATTTATTCATTTGGTTGTATGATGTACAGATGGTTTACAGATGATTATAGCTATAACATTAAAGCTAATTCACTTGCTTATGCAATTAGACCTTATACAGAATCAGGCCAAATAATAAGTAAACAAGAAATAGCCAAACAAGAATTACTAGAAGACACATCATTTTGGAAAAAACAAGGTTTTTTAGTTCCTGAAGATGCTTTAAAAGCAGATGATATTCCTTGGTATATGAAGAAATTAATTGCAAGCTGCCTTGAAATTAATCCTGTTAACAGGCCAATTTCATCAAAGTTAGTTAATAATTTTAATAGAATAAATAAAATCCTAAAAGTTCCCATACATTTAAGAAACAAAAGGGATTCTGCTGTGGTTGGATTATCTCAATATCATTATTTGATGTGAAAAGTAAAACATCTTAAAAAATTAGAATTTATCATAACAAAAAAATATGAAGCTTATTGAGAAGAGTATTTATTTTAATTTTTTAACAATGCCTTTTACATCTAAGAATTCTTCTTTTCCTTTAATCATATCTTTTAGTTTGAATTTCTTTTTCTTTAACTCTTCTTCCCCTACAAATAAGACATAAGGAATATTATAACTATTTGCAAAGTTTAGATTTTTACTGATTCCTTTTCCTGATAAATCCATATCAACTTTTAATCCTGCTTCTCTTAATTCTTCAACAATCTTTGCTGCTTTTACACTAGATTGATCAAATGGAATTGGAATAACATACAGTTCTGTTACTGTTTTTTTAATATTTTCATTTCCTGAATCCTTTTTTTGTTCTGATTTTAATTTTTCAGTCATCATAACACTAATTGGTTCAATTCCAAAACTAATTCCAACTGCAGGAAACTCTCTATTTCCTCCTAAAAAATTACCTATCATATTATCGTAACGTCCACCACCACATAAACTAGATCTAAATTTACCATCTGCCATGAATGCTTCAAATACCGTTCCTGTATAATAACTTAAACCTCTTGCAAGAGAAATTGCAAAAACAACTTTTGCATCTTTATCTTTTTCATTAACATATTTTAAGAGATTTTCAATTTCATCTAATCCTTCAATTGCTTTTTCTGATTTTAATAACTTTCGCAGTTTTTCTAATTTCTGAATATTTGTTCCATCTGTGTTTAATATTTTGAAAAGTTCATCTACTTTTTCTTTTTTGATACCTTTTGTTTCTAATTCTTTTTCAATATCTTTAATTGGGACTTTTTTTAGTTTGTCAATTGCAATAATAACTGCTTCTCTTTTGCCTTCAGGAATTTTTAAGTCATCCATTAAACCATCAAGAAGTTTTCTATTGTTAACTTCAATAATTACATTTAATTCAATTGATTTGAAAAATCTTTGAGTAATCTTAATAATCTCTGCATCTGCAATCATATTTTTGGTTCCAACAACATCAACATCACATTGCCAAAACTCCCTTAGCCTTCCAGTCTTAATTGGGCCATCTCTAAATACTCTACCTATCTGATATCTTTTGAAAGGCATTTTAATTGTAGGATTCATTCCAATAAATCTGCAGAAAGGAACTGTTAAATCATATCTTAAACATAAATCTCTTTTACCTTGATCTTTCATCTGAAAGGTTTCTTTAAGAATTTCTGATCCACCTGCATATTTTGCAGCTAACACATCAAATCTCTCAATAGTTGGTGTTTCTAACGGAGAAAACCCATATCTTTCAAATATATTCCGCAAGCTATCTATAACTTCTTGTCTTACTATCTTTTCCTCAGGAATTATGTCTCTGGTTCCTTTAGCTCGCTCTAATTTCATGATATTTGTATAAGGAGGAGTTTATTTAAATAGTTTTTGGGGAAATAATTTAAATCACCATTAAAAACTACCTTAGCGAGTGAATCAATGGTATTAGATCATAGTCGTAGTGATATGTATAGAATTACAATAGGGATGTTTGCCTTAGTTTCTGCTTTAGGTATTTTATTGTGGTCTGAAATTAACTTTTCTAATCTTGGTTTTGCTTTGGGAATAGTATTAATTGCTCATCTTATCTTGAAATATCCTAGTGTTTCTGAAGACTATTGAATGTTAGGTTAGTAATGAGATTTGAGTTATGGGCAGTGAGTTGGTTTTGGGTTAATCAGTAATGGGATTTGGTTATGGGTTAATTAGTATTGAGAAAACTCAACAATGCCCAGAACTAATTACTGCTAACCCACTCATGACTCAAGACTCATTACTCATAACTATTAATTCTTATTTTTAGAAATACATACTAACATAACCAACAACACCTGTATAATCACCACTAACTTCTCCTGAGGTTGCATACTTTAATGTGGTTGGTTTAACACCTAGTTTCTTGCAAATGTGCATGGTGACTAACAAAGGGTTTTTACCACAGGCATCCATTACATGGGCGTTTCCAAAATCTAAGTTTTCTAGTATTTTTATTGTGTTTGTATCAAGTTTTTCAGCATTTTCTTGTGGTTGATAATGTGAAAGATCTGTTGAGATAACTAACAAGGTTTCATCGTCGAGAGATTCAATTAATTTTATGATTTCAGTTGCAATTTCTTCTGCACCATTTTCTCCAATATCTCCGACAATTATTGGTAATATTTCAAAATCATTAAATGCATATTGTAAGAATGGAATTTGGACTTCTAAGTCATGCTCTTTTTGATGAGCAAGTCCAGATTTAGTAAAATAATTACTCTCTAAATTTAAATTATCTTTATCTATTATTTTTACTTTCCCAAGGGGTGTTTCCCAATAATCATTATCATCAATTGCTGCTTTATCTAAGTAAACAGTATGGTTTGGGCCAAGAAGAATTATTTTCTTGAATTTCTTTCCAGAACTTTCTTTGTATTCTCTAGCTAATTCATAAGCATAAGCAGCAACTTGTCCACTATAAACCCAACCAGCATGAGGAACAATAATTCCATTTATTTTCTTTGTCTTTGGAAGATTTTTCACATTATCAAAGAAATGATGCAACATTTTATCTATTTCATCCTTAGATCCTGGATAAAACGCTCCTGCAACAGCTGGTTGTCTAGTTTTCATGAATAATTGGATATTTTGTTGACTTAAATAATTTGTTGTTAATTTTAGGAAATTAAATTTAATGTGAAGAGCCTATTAACATAATATAATCCAAAAATAATAACAACAATGGCACAGACGGACTTTGTAAACAAAGTCCTACTCGGTTTCACCTCGCCTGGCCTTGTTATTATTTTTTGTATAAAATGAATAAATTAAAAGACTCTTAAACACTAGGGCGGAGCCAATGTCACTCACGAATTGGTTTTCTTGTTTCTATTTTCTTCCTCTATTTTTGTTGTTATTAGCCTTTTTTTCACAAACAATATATACTATCATGTATCAACAAAATTAGATGAAAGAATGTTACTTATATGAGAAAAAAGAAGGAAATGTTCAATGTAATGCGTGTTCTCAGAGATGTATTGTTGTAGAAGGGAAAAGAGGAATATGTGGTGTTCGAAAGAATGTAAAAGGGAAATTGTATAGTTTAGTTTATGGAAAGGCTTTAGGGTTAGCAGTTGATCCAATTGAGAAAAAACCTTTATTTCATTTTCTACCTGGAAGTTCTGTTCTTAGTTTTGGAACTGTTGGCTGCAATTTTAGATGTGAGTTTTGCCAAAATTATGAAATGAGTCAGGCAGCAAAAGAATTAGGAGAAAAAGGAATTATTGGAGAAGAAATTTCACCAGAAGAAATTGTAAATTATGCAGTTAAAAATAACGTTGAATGTATTGCTTATACTTATAATGAACCTGCTGTTTTTCTAGAATTTGCACACGACACTGCGAAACTTGCAAAAGAAAAAGGAATAAAAAATATTTACGTAACAAATGGTTATGAAACAAAAGAAGCATTAGAATTAATGAAACCATTTATTGATGCAATTAATATTGATCTAAAAAGTTTTAACGACGAGTTTTATAAAAAGTTATGTGGTGCTCGTCTTCAACCTGTTTTAGATACAATTAAACTTGCACATGAAATGGGTTTTTGGTTGGAAATAACGACCTTAATTATTCCTGAAGAAAATGATAGTGAAGAAGAATTAACAAAGATTGCAGAGTTTATTGTTTCTCTTGAAAAAAATGAAAAAGGAATTTCTGGAAAGAATATTCCTTGGCACATTAGTAGGTTTTTTCCAATGTATAAAATGCAGCAAACATCAATAACGCCAGAACCAAAATTAAGAGAGGCTTATGAAATTGGAAAAAAAGTAGGACTTAATTTTGTATACGTGGGAAATATCGCATTAGATGGAAAAGAAAATACTAATTGTTCAAAATGTAATGAGATTTTGATTAAAAGAGTAAGGTATGAAATTAAGGAAAACAAAATTAATAATGGTGCTTGTCCAAAGTGTCAAACTAAAATTAATGGGGTGTGGAAATGATGTTAGAAGAAGAAAAACAATATCTATTACAATTAGCAAGAAAAACAATTGAAGAAAAATTAAATGGAAAGGAAATAAACTTAGACGAAGAAAAAGTTCCAGAATCTTTGAAAGTAAAAAAAGGATGTTTTGTTACTTTAACATCAAATGGAAATTTAAGAGGATGTATTGGCCATCTTTTGCCTGTTCAAGAATTATATAAAGATGTAATTGAAAATGCTTTAAGTGCATCATTTCAAGATCCTAGGTTTCCCCCATTAGAAAAAATGGAATTTAAAGCATTACATATTGAAATTTCTGTTTTAGATGTTCCTGAAAAATTAAATTTCAATGGGGAAACAGATTTGATTGAAAAATTAGTAAAAGATAAACCAGGAGTAATTCTAAAAAAAGGTATGAACCAAGCAACTTTTCTACCGCAAGTTTGGGATGATCTACCAAAACCAGAAGAATTCTTAACTCATCTTTGTATGAAAGCAGGGTTAGAACCATTTCAATGGAAACAGGATGTTGAAATAGAAACTTATGGTGTGGAAAAGTTTGAGGAGTAGTTTTTTGTGTTATAATATTTTGAGTAATTAGTAGTAGTAAATGAATAATTCTAGTAGATTTATATGTAAATATAAGAAAACTATATAAATAGTTAAATCAATAAGTGGATAATTAGTTAGTTTGTATAATCATAATCAATTATATGATTAATAAATAAAAAACAAAAAAAGGTGAGAAAAGATGGTAGATGATGGTAGTTCTAGTAAAAGTAAATTAGTTTTTTTGGTGACAACTGTTGTTATTATTGGTTTGTTAATGCTACTCGTATTCATGAGTATGAGAACAGAATTTGAAACACAAGACGTTGTAACAGAAGCAGATTCTCAAGGTGTTCAAACACTTGCGCCTGATGAAGAAGAGTCTGTTGGATTGGTTGGTCAGGCAATAAGTGGATTTACTAGTACTATGAATGATGCCAATCCGTATAAGCCACAACCTGATTTGCTAGCTAGTGCAGCTGCCTTTAATCCAGCTACTGGTTATGTTGCATTTAATTCTTTTACAGATGTTGCAAATAAATTTACAATTGATATTATTGCACATCCTGAAGCAAGTGCTTATCCAGATATTAAGAAAAAGTGTAATTATTTTACATTTAAATTTGGCTATAATCCAAAGCAATTGAATTTTAATGTAAATTCTGGAGTTAAATTTCCTGACACGGGTGTTCCTTTTTATGTAGATGCTATTAATGATATTCCTATTAATGCTGATCTTAATGAGGTAGTTGTTGAAGCTAGGGCAGTTTCTGTAACTGATTTCTTTACATATACAAATGCAGACTTAGCAATTACAGACTTAACCTTAGCAGAGATTGAATTTACACCAATTTATCAAGTAGATGATGCTAATACTGTTGCAGTAACTTCGCTAGTTAGATTACTTGATATTTCTTTTCCTGGAAATTCATTAAATCCTGATAATACAGATGTTGACACATTGTTTGATTTAGCAGGTTTTTTGAATTCTAAAATATATTTTAGAATGGAATATTTCGAAGATTCAGATGGTGATTTATTTGGTAACCCAGGTGTGACTGAAGTTGCAAGTACTACTCCTGCTGGATATGTTGGTAATTTTGGTGATTGTGATGATGATATGACAGATGATCCAGTTGGAATATGTCCTGCTGATTCTGATCATTGTACAGATGATACTGGAGCATGTGCAGTATGTATTTATCCTGGTGCACCAGAAATTTGTGATAACATGATTACAGACTGTAACATGGATTGGCAAAATGAAGCTAATCTTTGCTTTAACATGGATCAAGGAGATCCTGAATGTGAAGGTAATCTTGAAGATTGTGAAAATATTGTTGATGATTTACAAAAAGATCTTTATCTTTGTCAAGCAACTTCTACGCCAGTTCCAGATACTTCAACTCCTTCATGTGGAAATGGAATTTGTGATGCTTGGGAACATGCATTGACTTGTCCAGTTGAATGTCCATCACTTATAACATTCTGTGAAACTACTTGTGTTGATGACATGGGTAATGGATGTATGTGTGATGATGAATTTAATGAAAATTGTGATACCATCTGTATTGATCCAGTTACTAAGGAAATTGTTGATGATGATGGTGACATGATACCAGATCCATATGAAGCAACACTTGATCAAATTTATTTTAATGTTGGAACACCTGATACAGATGGTGATGGTGTATTGGACAATAGAGACTTTTGCCCAAATACAGACACTTTCAACAATGTATTTAAGTTAGCAACAGGAGAAATAAATGTTTTAGGTTGTTACAGTCCAGACGTTGCTGTTGCTGGAGCAGGAGTTAGACCAGATGGTTGTTTTACAAACAAAGATATTACTGTGTTGTTAGGATTATATAATAAAAATACAGCAACATGTACTGCATTAATTGGGTAAACCAATTAATGTTTGGTAATGTCGAAAATGAAAAACAACCTAAAGTTGGGAGACAAGAAAAGCTTTTCTTTAGTTTTCTTTGTTTTTTTAATTTTTCTTGTTTTTGTTTTAAGTTTTTCTAACTTGGATTTTAGCAAATTAATTACAGGATATGCAATCTCAGCTGGAGAACTTGCAGAAATTGAAACACAAACAGCAATGCTTTATCCTGTGGAAGCAAGTACTGAAGTTGGAAAAGAAATTAGCTATGATGTTGTTATTTATCCTTATTTAGATGGGGTTACTGGAAATATGCAGAAGATGAATAATTTCTTTGTAGCAGTCAAATTTCCACAACAAAACTTAGAACATAAATTTACAGAATCACTTTTAGAAAACTTTGAATTAAATGTAGTAAATGGTCCAGGAGCTGTTAAAATAACCGGTTATGGAATGAATCCGTTTGAGGATGTTTTTGTTTTTGAACCATTAGCAATTGCAAGAGTAACGTTTGTTGCAAAAATAAAAGCAGATACTGAACCTTTAATTGTAGAAATAGTTGCTCCTAGCATTGAAAATTCTTTTAATGACGACCGTACAGAAGCAGAAGTCTTCTCAATTTTAGAAACTTCAGAACTTACAATTTTAGAGGCAGGATTAGGAAACTTTATTGCTGAAAATTATCCTGGAAAAACATGGATGGATTTAACTGATGCTGAAAAAAATCAAGTTAAAGCAGATTGGGATAAATTAACTCCTGAAGAAAAGAGCCAATATGCTGTTTGTACTCCAAGTTGTCAAGGAAAACAATGTGGAACAGATGGTTGTGGTGGTTTTTGTGGGGCTTTTAATGGACAATGTGCTGATGGAGAATTATGTTTGGATGGTGCATGTGGTTGTAAACCAAATTGTGCTGGAAAAGCTTGTGGTGATGACGGATGTGGTGGACTATGTAGTGATATTGAATGTGATGATGCAGTTTCCATAACTCCAAGTGACTTTAATCTTAATTGGTTATTATATGCAGCTATCTTGTTTATTTTAGCAGGACTTATTGGTTTTGGTTATATTGGTTATAAAAAATTCAAGAAGAAAAAAGAATTTGGAACAACTGTTCAACAAAAACCAATTTTAGGACCTGAAAAACAAGAAACACAACAATCAATTGCATCTCCTCAATTAGTTGCATACGTGAAGAGGAATTTAGCAAAAGGTGCAAATGAAGATCAAATTAGAAATGCATTACTCCAAGTTGGTTGGGATAAAGATAAAGTTAATGCAGCAATTAGTGAAGGCATGAAATAAATTTGTTTTTTATTTTTATTTGCTTTATTATATTAATTAAATCAAAAAGAGTGTGAGGTAAAAGGGGTAATATAGTGGAACATTCACGATTGTATAAGTTTTTGATAGTGTTTATAGTAGTTGGTATAGGCTTAATGGGAATGTTTTATTTAGATTCATTAAGGGAAACTTCTTCTCTTGGTCGGAACATGATTACTGGTATGGCTTTTTCAACTAATTATCCTATTACAGAAGGGGTTCCAGCTTCTGGTGGGGCGGCAATTGATCCTAAAGCAGGAACTGTTCTGATTAGTAATATGGATCCAGATACTTTTGTAGTTGATTTAGTGATCAATCCAAATGCAGGATTAAATTACAAATATTTTAAAGTCTCTTTTGTTTATGTTCCAATACATTTAGAACTCATAAATGTTGGAGGCCCTACTATAATGGAAACAAAGGATCCTGTTGTTGAAGAGTTTGGTTTCTTTAATAAAGTAACTATTGAAGGCAGTTCTATAACTCTTCCAACAAATTTTGATCGAGGTGGAAATCCAACTAATTACAAAGAAACTAGTCTTTCTGATGGTGAACAAATTTTATTGAAGCTTCAATTTAAACCAGTTGTTGCAACACCAAAAGTTTCTCAAACTGATGTTATGATTAATTCAGTTTCTGTTAAAGAAAGTGAATCTGCACCAGATAATAGTGCAATTAACCAAAATAGTCTTGAAAAAGGTACTATCTTTTTCAGATATAGATGTTTTAATGATAAAGATGGCGATGGTTATGGTTTTGGTAAAACAAAAACAATTGATGCAGATGAGTTTTGTGTAAATGGAGATTGTTGTGCTTTTGAATCAGGAGATTGTGATGATAGTACAACAGATGATCCTGCAGAATGTCCTAAAGCAATATTTGATTGTTATTTTGGTAAAACAGGGAATGTTATTCATGATAAATATAAAGATTGTGCAATCTGTATTAATCCTGGCATGATTGATCCATGTGATGGAGTAGATAATAATTGTGATAATATTATTGATGGTTTTATTTATGAAGGAGAGGTTTGTCAAGAACCTATTGAAGGGGATTGTCCCTTAGAAGAATGTACTAATGGTTTAGATGATGATGGAGACAATGCAATTGATGAAAAAGATTTAGACTGTAGAGGACATCCTGGAAATTGTGAAGATGGAAAAGTAATTGTATGGAGTTATCATCCAGAAGAGATGATTACACAAGAGCCTGGATTAATTGGTTGTTGTGAACCTTCTCAATGTGTTGATACTGTCTGTACTCTAGGGTATACTTATGTAAATGGGAATAAAATTTGTATGGTTGCCCCCATGCCACCATCTTTTACTCTAGCTTGTTATAACGAAGGTGAAGTATCTGTAGATGAAAATCAATATGTTTGTGGTAGACACAATCATTGGATAAGATGTGATGAAAGTTATCAAGGAAGAGCAAGTGATGATGGAAAACTTATTTGTATGAACGTAAATGGGTATTATAACTGGATGCCTATAGAAAATTACATGACTGGAGGAGACCCTTTTCCTAATGTTGAGTGTCCAGAGGGTCCTATTATTCAAGACTTCTTTCCATCATTAACTCCTGCATGTGGAAACAATGTTTGTGAACCATTTGAACATTTTATTAGTTGTCCTTTTGATTGTCTTCCTGAAGAATATTTTGTTTGTCCTACCTATACAGAAATTAATTTAGGTGAAGGGTGCTTTACTTTTACAGACGATGATTCTGATAAATTACCTGATGAATATGAGGTATTTATTGATCCTACAGGTGATTGGTTCTCTCCTCAATCTCCTGATACTGATAACGATGGGATTATGGATGCTAAAGATTATTGTCCAAATACTGATACTTTTGGAGGAGTCCTTCATGTAAATACTGGTGAAATTACATCTTATGGTTGTTATTCAGGAGATATTGCAACTTCTGGACAAGGTGTAAGTCCTGATGGTTGTTTTACAAATAAAGATATTACAATTGCATTAAGTTATTTTAATAAAAATACTGATACATGTACAACAAATTTGAAATAAAATGGCAAAACCAATCCTTAAAAAAAGAGTTAACAAAAAGAAGATTAATGATACTACTCATAAATTCTTCCTTGGTCTTACTTTTATGATCTTTTTTGCTTTATTATTATTTCCATCTCCACAAGATGGTTTAATTTTAATAACAGGAATGGCAATTGGTGAAGAATTAAATGAAATGCAACCCAAGTCCGTATTAATTTATCCTTCTGAAGGTAATGTTATAGTTGGGAATGAAATAGGTTTTGAGATTGCTGCTAATCCTTTTTTAGAAGACACTCCTGAACATATGCAAAAATTAAATAATTTTTATGCTGAAATTAGTTATGATAAAGATATTATTGAATATACTTCTCTTGAAGAAAGAATTCTTAATTATGGTTTTGAAATCATTGAAGAAGTTAAAGATGAAGATGAAAATTTAGGATTATTAAAGATTAATGCATATGGGCATAATCCTGTTGAAGATCTTTATTATTTTGAACCAATTGTTTTGTTTGAGCTAAAATTCTTAGCTAAAACTTCTACAGCAAGTGCATCTTCAGCAATTACTTTTGAATTATTTAATATTGAAAACTCTTTTAATCCTGATAGAACAGAAGCATTATTAATTAATGAATTAAACAGTGCATCAGTTATTGTTGCTCCTAAAAGTTCTCCAGTGGACGATGATGATGGATCCTCCAATGATGGTTCTGTTAATACTGGTGATACTTACCATCCTCAAATGGCTCATAGTGATACTGATTCCCCTTTTGAGAACATAACAAATGTGCAAACTGCTGGTATTTGTATGTCAAATTGTGTAGGAAAAGAATGTGGGAGTGATGGTTGTGATGGGTTTTGTGGTGATTTGAATGGTGAATGTCCAGATTTGAAACAATGTATTAATTACAAATGTGTTTGTGTTCCAAATTGTGCAGAAAAAACTTGTGGAGATGATGGTTGTGGTGGTTTATGTAATGATTTAGAATGTGATCCTGTAATAATGAAACCTAAAAGTATTTGGTCATGGTGGCTTATTGCTCTTTTGTTAATATTTTTAATTATTTTGATAGCGCTTTTAACTTATCTTTTATTATCTCACTATAAGAAAAAGAAAACCAAAAAAAAGCATTCAAAAACCAAGTAATAATAGCTTGAAATAACTTCAAATAACTTAAATATTTGATGTAAAGATTTATAAATCCAACAAATTTCCATATATTTATACTTAAAATAAGGTGATAACATGCCATGTGAAATGTGCGGTAAAGAAGGAAATGTATTAAAGGCTGATATTGAAGGCGCAGTATTAGTAGTTTGTAATGAATGTGCTAAATTTGGTAAGATTATTTCTAGAGTTAGGGCTCCTATTAAAAACAAGAAATCAGAATCTCAACCTGCTAAAAAACAAGTTCAAACAGTAAAAAGAGAACTTCTTCAATTGATTGTAGAAGATTATGCAAAGGTAATTAAAGAAGCAAGAGAAAAATTAGGATTGAAACAACAAGATCTGGCAAGGAAAATTGCAGAAAAAGAATCTCTTATTCAGAATATTGAAACTGAAAAGTTTGTGCCAGGCATGGATTTAGCAAGAAAGTTTGAAAGATTCTTGAAAATTAAATTAATTGAACAACATGAAGAATCACATCAACAAAAGTTTAAAGCAAAATCAGCTGCATTAACTATTGGTGATATGTTGAGTTTGAAGAAATAGTTTGGAGTTATGAGTAATAAGTATTAAGTTTTGAGTAATGGGTTTTGAGTTCTGAGTTTGTTATCAGTAATGAGTTCTGGGTATTGTTGAGTTTTCTCAATACTAATTAACCCATAACCAAATCCCATTACTAATTTACTCAGAACCAACCCATTACCCACAACTAAAAACCCATAACTATCTGCTTCCAACTTAAAACTACTTACTTTAACGTAATCTTTTTATATTACTTCATGAATAAATAGATATATATGATAAAGAGGTATATATTGATAAGTTTATTTTTGTCTATGATTGTTATAATGTTATTTTCTTTTCCTTTGGTTTTGGGTGATGAACAATATAATATTAAATTAGAATTCTTTGATTTATCAACTAATTATCAAATAAGTGATTTTGTTTTAAACTATAATCTTGATGGGGATGAATATTCTACTTATGTTGATGATGGATTACTTGAATTAGATTTAGAAAAAGGTAAATATGATCTTGAACTAAAAGTAGATGACACTAAAACTTTGTCTATAGATTATTATCTCTTGTATGAATTAGTTGTTAAGGAAGATACTACAACTAAAATTTATCTTACTCCGGTTGGTTCTGTTCGGGGTTTTGTTAAAGATAGTTTAGATAATATTGTTCCTGAAGCAGATCTTAAATTTGACTGTCCAAACCATCCAAAAGATTTACCTGTTGAGACTGATGAATTTGGTTTTTTTAAAGTAGATAATATTGCAGTGGGTAATTCAGATATTTTAGCTAGTTATGGGAAAGCAGTTGGAATGGTTGATGTTCAAGTAGAAAAAGGAGAAATTACTGAAGTCACAATTAATCTTGATAAAAGTTTATTACAAGAATCTCCAAGAAATATATATGCATTTATGGGTGGGTTTTTGATTGTATTGTTTATTTTGCTTTTATTGTATGTGTATCAAAGAACAGTTGATAAAAAACAATCTCAACCAAAAGTAAATGCAAAACAAAAAGTAAATACAAAAAATGATTTAGATAAAGATAATAATGGCAAAAACAATAATGATAAGAATAAAGTAACAGACCATATTAATACAATCTTAACTACACTTAATGCTAAAGAAAAAGCAGTTGTTGAATATCTTTTAGCTAATAATAATCAAACATCACAAGCAAAAATTAGGCATAATACAGGATTGCCAAGAACAACACTTTCTAGGTTATTACAAGGATTAGAGGGTAAAAAGATAATTTTTATTGAGAAACATGGAAAAATGGTGAAAGTTGGTCTTACTGATTTCTTTCTGGATAAACAATAGATTAATTTAGATAGATTCTAATTTGGGCATTAATTAAAAGGTTTCTCTAGAAAATAAGACTTTTTTGGGCTTGTTTCACATCTATTGCCCACCCAAGTTATATATAATTGTTGCAACATACTATGTACATCTCACGATAAAAAGCTCTAAACAGAGCAAACAAATTAAAAATTTGGAGGACAAAAAAATGATGAAAAAATTATGGTTAAAACTTGGAATTGTTTTGATATTATTAGTTAGTTTAGTACCAATGGCATTTGCATATGCTGAAAGCGGTGAATGTACAGATAGTGATGGTAATTGGAATTTAGATGTTAAAGGAACAATTATTGGAACTCATATTAATGGCTATGAAGTTGAAAACACAGATTATTGTACTTATGATGGACAAACAGACATGATGACTAATGCATGTTCTGGTGAAAATTGTAGAATTAAAGAATGGGCTTGTTCTGAAAATGGAATTGTTGGCTCTAATGTATTATCTTGTCAACATGGATGTTCAGATGGTGCTTGTTTACCTGCAGGTTCTGCTATAACTACTGAACCAGCTCAAATGCCTGCACCTGTTACAGCTCCGACACCAGTTGTAGCTCCAATGCCTGAAGAAGATTATGCTGTATCAGAGCCAATTCCTCATGCTCCTGAAACAGCTTATTCATGTAATGATGTTTTAGTTGAAGGTTGTCAGGGTGTTCCTGAAGGAGTAAAGATTAGAAATTATGGTGAAGAATATGTTCTTACAAATGGTTGTAGACATGATCCTCAACATGGTTGGCAAGACTATTATTTAGAGTGTGTTGGTAATGAAAAATATAATGTTTGTTACAAACCTTGTGGTGGAAATGATGCTACAACAGCACCTATGCCTAATCAACCTATGCCAGTAAATAAACCAATGCCTGTTGATTATAAACCAATGCCTGATCAACCAATGCCTGCTCAACCAATGCCGGCATATGATAATTCACTTTGTAGAGAAAGTGATGGTGGACAAGATTTATTTAATAGAGGAACAGTTTGGGATGGCAATATGAGATATGCTGATTTTTGCAGTTCACCTTCACAAGTTGTTGAATTTTTCTGCAACAGAGAAGGAGTAGATGTAATGAATAAAGATCCAAGGTCTGGTGGGCTAAGTTCTAGTGGAACTTTTTGTCCAAGAGATACTATGTGTAGGGATGGTGCATGTGTAAAAAAAACAGATGATTATAGAAGAACAACAGATGGTAGAACAAGAGACGATGTTGTAACTTCAGCTGTTTATTCACAAGAACTAACATGTGGTGGATACATTAAAATTAAGAAAGAAACAAACTCACATTTTGTATTAAACGGAGACAAATTCCAAATTTATGTATATCCTGATACAAATGAAGATGGTGTTTTTGGTTACAGAGCTTATCTTAGATCATTAGCTTATGATCAAAAAGGTGATACAAGCGGAATCATGGGTGTTCATGGTAAGTTTAATGACCCTGAAGATAAAATTAAAGTAATTGTTTCAAAAATTACTGAAGATTTTGTTGAATTTAAAGTAATGTGTCTTAAAGGAGATAATGCTGGTTATGAAATACTTCCTGATGAAATTGTTGAAGATTTTGATGGTGTATTGGAGCCTGGTCAATGTAAAGACATGGATGGAAATAGTAGAACAACTAAAGCATGGTCTCATGGATTTAATATTTGGAATGACGGCCAACTTAGTTGGGGAGACTATTGTACAGAAACAGAATGGGGTTCACAAACAGACACAGGAGCTTTTCAACATGAATCTATTTGTTTGGAAACAAGTGAAGGATACTATGAAGTAAGGTATGCTGATCCTGTTAAATGTGCAAATGGTTGTTCAAATGGTGTTTGCTTAGGTGATGGTGAATATCAAGAAAAGATCAAAGAAGAATTTGCAGAAGATGTTTGGTTTAATGAACAATATATTCCTGAAGAAAGAGGAATGGAAAGAGGAGAAGACAGAGGAAGATTCATAGAAAGACCAGAGTTTTTTGAGAATTTGCCTAGAACACAATACAAATGCGATGGTTGCTTTGTTGATGATAGATGTTTACCATTAGGCACAAGAAAAGTTGATGATAGAAGACCAGTTTATTGCGGCATGGAAGGAAACTTTGATGTGCAAAAGAAAGAAGGAAATGTTTGTGATAACAACTTTGAATGTGGAAGCAATTTTTGTAGCAATGGTGAATGCATGGATATTGGAAAAGAACTGAAAGAAACCAAAAACATACTAAACAAACTTATGAAATGGTTTAGTAACTGGTTTTAGTATTTTCACCCAGTTCCTGACAAGCGACCTAGCCAGGCTTTGATCTGGTTGGGAGCTTTTTTTTAATTTTTAAATCTATTTTTTAAATAAAATTATTCTATACATGCCTTCACAAACCCTAAAAACAGAGGATTAGGAAATAACATTTTGGAAGTAAACTCTGGATGGTATTGAACTCCAACAAAAAATTTATGCTCAGGCAGTTCTAATATCTGCATAATTGGATGTTGAGGGGCCTTTCCAGAAAATACAATTCCTTGTTTTTCAAATTGTTCAAGATACTCAGGATTAAACTCAAATCGATGTCTAAATCTTTCTCTAACTTGTGTTTTACTTTGTTTAATACTATTTTTTACTGCATCATTATCTAACTCATAAAGTTTTGATGTTATTGTGTTTTCTTTAACATCAATATTTCTTCCACCTAATCTCATATTTCCACCAAGACCTTCTATTTTTTTTTGTTCTGGTAAAATATCAACCACTGGATTTTTACAATTTGGAGAAACTTCAGTCGTATGTGCGTCTTCTAATTTACATACATTTCTTCCAAACTCAATAATTGCCATCTGAAATCCATAACATAATCCTAAATAAGGGATGTTATTTTCTCTGGCAAACCTAACACATGCAATTTTTCCTTCTACGCCTCTTTTTCCAAATCCTCCTGGAACAATAATACCTTTAATTAGATTTCCATTTTCATCTTTAAGTGCATCAACAATATCTAATTTTCCATCTTCTATTTCAGTTGTTTCAATCCATTTGATATTAATTTTTGTGTTTGTTGCAGCTCCAGAATGTTCTAATGCTTTTGCAATTGATGCATATGAATCTCTAATATTGGTATATTTCCCAGTTATTCCAATAGTAATCTCTTTTTTAGGATTATCAATTGCTTTTATGTAATATTCAATTTTTTCTAATTCTTTTTGTTGAAGATAAAAATCTGTTTTTGGTTTTAATTTAAGAAGAGAAAGAATCTCTTGATCAAGGTTTGCTTTTTTCATTAATGCAGGAATTTTGTAGATGGAATCCACATCGTGAACACTAATTACTCTATCCATAGGAACATTTGAAAAAATACTTATTTTTTCTCTAACTTTTTCAGTTACTAAATTATGGCATCTGCAGGCAACAACATCTGGATGAATTCCCATTGCCATTAAACTTCTTAATCCCAATTGGCCAGCTTTTGATTTTTGTTCTCCTAAAAATTTAGGTTCTAAAATAAATGTTAATGCAACATTACAAACATTTTCTTTACCTTCTTCATATTCTAGTTCTCTTAGTGCTTCTATATAAACACTGTTTTCAAGATCTCCTACTGTGCCACCAACTTCAATAAGTACAATATCTGCTTTAGAATCCATTGCTAGCTTTCTTAATCTTCTTTTTACTTCTCCTGTAACATGAGGAATATATTGTACATCTCTACCAAGAAAACCACCTTTTCTTTCTAATTGTAAAATACTAGAATAAATTTGGCCGTTGGTTGTAAAGTTTTTCCCCGTTAATGTTGTATCTAATAATCTTTCATATGTTCCAAGATCCATATCACATTCCATTCCATCATCTAAAACATAAACTTCTCCATGTCTGTAGGGATTTAGTGTTCCAGAATCAACATTAAGATAACCTTCTAGTTTAATTGGGGTTACTGTGTATCCATTTATTTGTAATAGTTTACCAATTGATGAGCTTACTATTCCTTTGCCTAGGCCACTCATTACTGTTCCCATAATTATAATGAATTTAGTTTTGCCTGGTATGTAACCTTTAACTTCTGCTTCATAAAATTCATGTTCTTCTTTTTTAGCTGATATTTCTTTAAGAATATTTAATCCTGAATTATTTTCATTCATTTTTCCACCTTTTTTTATTAATTCTAATTAAGATTAAGCTGTTTAGTAACATATTAGAACAAATTTTGGTAATAATTTTTGCGTGCATTAGTTAGAACCCTCACAAATGATATTAAAATATTGTTGGTTTAGAAACTATATGTTTAATCAGCATTGTAAGATATTAACAATATTTATAAGGATTCTTGGTTTTTAGTCTGATAAAAGTAATTATTAATTATTATAATTTGATGTGATATTAACATGAGGTGAAGTTATGGTTTTTAAAAAAGGATTTGATACAGACAAGTATGTAGAAGAACAAACAAAGTTCATTAAGGAGAGAGTTTCTAAGTTTGATAAAAAACTTTACATTGAGTTTGGTGGTAAACTGTTATTTGATCATCATGCTGCAAGAGTTTTACCAGGTTATAAACCTAATACTAAGATTAAGATTCTTCAATCTTTAGGGGATGAGGTTGAAATAGTATTATGTGTAAGTGCAATAGACATACAAAAAGGAAGAATTTTTGGAAGTTTAGGGATAAATTATAATGACTTCACGCTAAAATTAATAGATGATCTTAGAGGTTATGGATTATATGTTCCTACTGTTGTGATTAATTTGTTTTCTGGAGAAAGCAAAGCATTACAATTAAAAGAGTTTCTTGAAAGTAAAGGAGTTAAAGTATATACGGCAGGATTAATTGAAGGCTATCCTTCAAACACAGATTTAATTGCATCTGAAAAAGGTTATGGGGCAACACCATTTATTGAAACAACTAAACCAATAGTAATTGTTTCAGGGGCAGGCCCAGGTTCGGGGAAGATGTCAACTTGTTTAAGAATGGTTTATCAAGATAAGCAAAGAGGCGTTGATTCAGGCTATGCAAAATTTGAAACATTTCCAATTTGGAATATTCCACTTGATCACCCAATAAATATTGCATATGAAGCTGCAACCGCAGACATAAAAGATTTTAATCTAATTGATCCACATCACATGAAACAATATAATCAAATTGCAATTAATTATAATAGGGATGTTGAAAATTTTGTGATTATTCAAAATATAATGAAAGCAATTATTAGTCCTAATAATTTCATTAATTCATATCATTCTCCAACTGATATGGGCGTTAATATGGCTAAGACAGGAATTTTTGATGATGAAGCTTGTCAAAAAGCAGCTAAACAAGAGATTATTAGGCGATATTTTAGATATAATCAGGAATTTGTTTTAGGTCTGGAAAAGAAAGACACAGTTGATATTGCTGAAAAGATCATGGGGAGAGTTAATCTAAAACAATCAGACAGAACAGTTATAGAACCTGCAAGAAATGCAGCAAAAGAAGCAAAAGAAAAAGGAAAAGGTCACAATGGAATATTTTGTGGGGCTGCTATTGAATTAAGTGATGGGCAAATTATTGCTGGCAAAAATAGCCCGTTGCTTCACGCAGAGTCTTCTGTATTATTGAATGCAATCAAAACATTAGCAAATATTCCAGACCCGATTTTGTTGATTTCAGAACAGATTATTCAACAAATAAAAGAATTCAAAGTTACAGCCTATAAAGAAACTGCAGAAACATTAGATGTTGAAGAAACATTGATTGCATTAGCAATAAGTGCATCAACAAATCCAACAGCAAAACTTGCACTTGAGCAGCTTCCTAAATTAAAGAACACGGAGATGCATACAACACATATTCCTAAAAAAGGAGATGAATCACCAATTAGAAAGTTAGGAATTAATTTAACAACAGATGGTGTAATTGCAGGGAATAAGTTATTTATGAATTAGATCCCAATCTTTTTTCTTTTTTTTTGTCCTTTATTTTACATTAACTTTATATATATGGCAATATCTAATATTATTATGATATTAGGATTAGTAGGATTAATATTACTAGCAGTTGCATGGATACCTGAAACAATAGAAATTATTAGAAATAAAAAAGATAAAATTGATTGGAGATTTGGTGTTTTGTATGTTTTAGGATCATTAGCATTAGCAATCTATTCTTATCAAATTGGAGATACTATCTTTGTAATATTAAATGCTTTTATCTTTGTTATGAGTAGTATATCACTTATTTATTCTCTAAAAAAATAAACTTAATTGAATAAGAAACATTGTTTTTTATTTTGTTTTCGATACAAGAAGATAACCTTTTCCTAAGTCTACACTTCTTGTTAAGTCATATCCCACAGAACTAAAATTATTGCCGTAAAAAACATGCAATGGTCTTAACCCATTTGAGGAATATCTAAAATCAATTCTTCCAGGCCCTCTTGGATCTATCTTGTCTGCACCATTAACTGCATGACTTAATTCTGTGTTGTTTTCTACACCATACCAATTTCCGCTCTTTAGACTAGGCGCAGGTTCTATAATTGTATGTTCTTCTACATCAAGTTTTAAACTGTTTGGAAAAGATTCATCTTTAGACAATACTAATCTTGCGAGAATGAATGGCATACCTTGCTGAACTAAATCATTGTAACTACTTTGTTTTAATTGAGATAATAAATGTCTCGCATATTCTTTGTTTGGACCTTTTCTTTCATGTAAAACTACGCCAGTTGAAAATTCTGCATATTGAAATCCATTTAATTCTCTGTTTCCACTTATGAAAGAATGCATTAATTCCATTACTTCTCCAGGAGATGCAACTTTTATGTCTTTAATACCTTCTTTAGCTAATACTGTGTCTAAAGCAAAACCGTAGAATGCATTTCGCATAAGTATTAAATAAGGCGCATCTGTTTCTTTTGGTTCATCTATAGGAACTTCAAGAATTGTTCCTTTGAATTCTTCATTAACTAATCTTACTAAATCTCCCCCATTAATATTTGTACCAAGAAGCTTTCCTGAGTGAAGATAGCCTATTCTTGCAGAACTTGTTTCTGTTGAAATTCCATTATCGCTACTCATTTTAGTTTTAGGTTAAATACTCTTATATAAAGATTATTGGTTTCTAATTGTATAGTTGTATTTTGTTTTTCAGAAGATATTTATATTATCATTACTTTAATAAAGTAAAATGGATTATTTTTCACATGCAATATGGAGTTATATATTCTTTTTTAGAACTAAGAAGCCTATTTATGCTCTTTTATGTGGTTTAATTCCTGATACGTTTTCTTGGTTGATTTATTTTATATTTAGTGTTGTAACGGGAAATATGTCAAGAGGCGGTCCGCCACATTTAGGAAGTATTCCTGATTGGGTTTTTACTTTGTATGATATTTCACATAGTATATTTGTTGCAGCATTAGTTATCTTATTGATATTCGGTATATGTAAATATTATTCTAAGAAATTTCCTATTTACATTTTGGCTTGGCCAATTCATATCTTAATAGACATTCCAACACATACAAGGGAATTTTTACCAACTCCTTTTTTATGGCCTGTAAGTGATTGGGTATTTCCAGGCATTAGCTGGGGAACTAGTTGGTTTATGACTACTAATCTAATTTTAGTTATTGTTTGTTTAAGTTATGTAATTTGGTGGAGAAGAAAGAATAAAGAGAAATTAAAATAAGGCCTAGGCGCCGATAACACCACAAAAATAGTTAAGAGAAACTAAAAGAATGTTCTCCACAACCCAAACACAACATGGCCGCCATCAAATGGTGGAATTGGGATCATATTGAATAAAAACAAGAACATGTTTATTCTTTTTGTTAATACTAAGGCTACGTGTTGAGTTCTAGTTAATTTCTTAGCTGCTTTTAAAATATACATTGATCCTAACCATAATATTAGATTAACAGCAGGTCCTGCAAATGCAATTATTGCAGATTGTAGTGGAGAAGCAGCTGCACTATGTGCAACATATGCTGGAACAAAGAATATAAACGGGGTTCCAATTAATTTTAATACAACACCTAGACCTAGCCATGTATAAGCAGCGTGGAAAGTAGCATATAATCCCATGCTCATTGCAACAAACTTATGTCCTAGTTCATGAAAAATAACAGCAGGAGCAGTAACTAACATTGCAAACTTTAAATCATTCCAATTAATGAATCTGTTTGGTTTATGATAAGTTAATGGGTCATGATCAATTTCAGTTGGTTTTTTAAATAAGTCTTTGAAAATAAAACCTATTGCAAAAGTCATTATTAAAATATCAATGATTTCAGTTACTGTTATGAATGCCATGTTAAATTAATGATTCCTCCATATCTTTGACTTTTTTAATACCCATAATTTTCAAAATTGTTGGTGTAATATTTGCTAATCCTAGTTTCTTTTTTAATTTTATGTTTTTTAATGCTTTATTATTGCTTATTAAAGAAAATTGTACTGGATTAAGTGTATGTGATGCTTTATGTTCTCCATTTGGATAAATCATTTCTTCGCAATTGCCGTGGTCAGCTGTTAACATTATTGTGTAATTTTTCTTTAATGCTAATGGAATTATTTTTCCTATACACTCATCTACAATTTCACAACATTTCTTTGTTGCTTTTAAGTTTCCAGAATGGCCTACTAAATCACCATTTGCAAAGTTTAATGCAATAAAATGGAATTTACCAGACCTAATTTGTGGAATTAATTTATTTGTTATTTTATATGCACTCATTTCAGGCATTTCTGCATAACTTGGACATTTTGGAGAATGTACTAGCAAACGAGATTCTCCTTTGTTTGGTTTTTCTATTTGCGAGTTCATAAAGAATGTAACATGTGCATATTTTTCTGTTTCTGCTATCCTTAATTGTTTTAATTTGTTTTTTGCTAAGATAGAACCTAAATTATTTTTTAAGTATTCCTCAGGAAATGCACAATTAAGTTTTCTAGTTTGATCATAATTAGTCATGCATACATAAAATAACTTTTTGAATTCCTTTCTTCGGAAATGTTTAAACTTTTTATCTGTAAAAGCATATGTAAGTTGTCGAGCTCGATCTGTTCTAAAATTCCAGAATACAAGTGCATCATTATCTGAAATGTTGGGTGTATTTTTTATTTTCATAGGCTTTACATAATAGTCAGATATTGCTCCATATTTGTAAGCTTTTTTCATTGCTGTTAATGTATCTGTTTCAATAAACCCTTTTCCATAAACTAATAATTCATATGCTAATTGTGTTCGATTCCAATTAGTGTCACGATCCATTGCATAATATCTTCCAACGATGGATGCAATCTTAACAGTTTTTGTCATTCCAAGTTTTTTAATTCTTTTATTGAACTCTACAAAATATTTTGATACAGATTTTTCAGGGACATCTCGACCATCTAGAAATGCATGAATGTATATGTTTTTTATTTTGTTTTTCTTTGCCATCTCTATTAAGGCATACATGTGTTCTGTTGTAGCATGAACACCTTGATCACTAAACAATCCCATTAAATGTAAATTAGATTTATTTTTTTTAACATGTTTTATTACTTTCAATAATGTTTTATTGTTGAAGAATGAGTCTTTGCTTTTCTTATTTTTGATTGCAATTGCTCTATTGATCATTTCATACTCTTGTAAAACTATTTTACCGGCACCAATTGTATAATGGCCAACTTCACTTCCACCTTGTGTTTTATCAGGCAAACCAACATAGTGACCTGAACAACCTAGTAAAGTAAAAGGATAATTCTTTTCATAGAAATCAGTATTAGGTGTTTTAGCTAGTTTAACTGCGTTACCTATCTTCTTAGGATCTTTCTTACTAAAACCCCAACCATCTCTGATTATTAATAGGACTTTGTTCTTTGGAATCTTTGATTTAACCATTTTACCTCTTTATTATATAATATTACTATATATAGATATAAAAAGGTTGTGGTTAAAATTTTTCTTTTTTTAACTAGGGCGAAGCCAATATAACCCGTTATTTTTTTAATTTAATTAAAATTAGTGAGTGACATGTCCTAACGGACCTAGTAAAAAAACAAGTTCTTATTTTGAATGAATCTCGACTCAAAACTTTATTAAGCTAGTTTGTCCTAATACTTAGTACAATGGGAAAAACATTAACATTGATTGTATTGGGGTTATCACTTGCAATGTGTGGTTGTGGACCCAGTGATGAATTATCTAATCCTAAAAAACACTACTCAGAAACTTATGATTACTCTGAATATAACGGAGAAATAAAAGGGATGACATATGCTGAGTCTAGGTTTAATCCCGGAATATTTTGTCTTACAATGGATAATAATGGTGTTTATTGTTCATTAAAAGAGTATGCAGTTAGTGTTAATAATGGTACTGTTTCAGTGAATTATAATGGGCCTGGTAATACTAGGGGTTTAGCTTCACGTTTAGATGCAGCAAAACAAAACAAAGAAGAAATTAAATTAAAATCTGTTCCAACACTCAGCGGATCATATGATGTTTTATCTATTGGATTTGAAGATGGAACCACTTATAAATTTGAAAAAACAAGATAATCACTTCCTAAACTTCAAAATCTTTCCTGCATACTTTGCTCTCTTACCTAAGCCTTCTTCTATTCTTAGTAATTGATTATATTTAGCTAATCTTTCTGATCTACAAGGAGCGCCTGTTTTAATTTGTCCGCAATTAAGTGCTACTGCTAAATCTGCAATAAATGGATCTGCTGTTTCTCCACTTCTATGGCTAACCATAACATTCCATTTGTTTTTCATTGCTAATTTTGCAGCATCAATTGCTTCACTTAAAGTTCCAATTTGATTTACTTTTAACAATAAAGCATTGCACATGTTTCTA
>JABJHR010000015.1 GCA_018661705.1 Candidatus Woesearchaeota archaeon | reverse complement strand
TTTTATTTTATTTTATTTTATTTTATTTTATTTTATTTTATTTTATTTTATTTTATTTTATTTTATTTTATTTTATTTTATTTTATTTTATTTTATTTTATTTTATTTTATTTTATTTAAATATTCTCATTTAACCTCGTCATTTCCACCTTTACTCAAAACATAATACCTAACAATCTTACTATCTGCTGATTCTTCTTTATCTTTATTTAAATACAATAACTCAAATGTTGATCTAATCATATTAATCCTATGTCCAGTTAAACTCATTTTTGTTATTGCCTTAAATCCATGTTCTGCAAAATGGGTATGCATTAATACTTTACCTACGCCATTAATTAACAAGGAATTAGATTTAAACTCATCAAGAAGAGACACAAACGCAGAATTAGGAGTAAACTTTTTTAATTCCGCATCAATTTCCATCAATTTCTTATAATCAAAGTCTTCTTCTAATTCCACAAATAAGCTATCATAATCATCTAAATCTTGGATATAATATTCTCCATTCATTATTTGCTTCAAATAATCATAATATTCTTTTTTATTCTTAATGTTAGTATCTCCAAATACATTTCCAAACTCTTCATTTTCTTTTAGTTCTGCGTTTGCTTCTCTTGCATTTTGCATTGCATATCTATAATCTGAAGATTTCATAGAAAATATTGAGGAAACAGCCATTCTACTAAATGCAAAATCAAAGCAATCATCTAATAAACAACTAAAAACTAGGTTTTTTGATGCTTCTTTTTCTTTTATTTCTTTAATTCCTTCATTAACATCATCAAAAATTAATTTATAATACGAATCCAATTCATCAAAAACAATCATCCCTTTCTCATCACTAAGCTGGTATTCTTGCATTGAGTCTGCAACAGAACTAATGTAGTTATCTGATTTAACAACATAATTATTATAAATTCCAGAACCTACGAGAGCTAAAAATATACCACTCCAAATTAAACAAACAATTAATGAAACAACAACCATATCAACAACAGTTTCTCTTGCTAAGAACAAGGTTTTTGCTAATTTTTTGATAAAGTAGATCACAAAGTATACAAACACAGCAACTGATACAAATAGAAATATACTTGTAAGTAAAAGAGTATTATAAAATCCACTAAATATTAAGAATGAAACATGAGATAAGATAGTAAACACAACAATTGATAAAGTCATAGCATATATTACAGCATAGATTCTAGTTTTCCAATCCCCAACAAAACCTTTCCAATTTTTTAAATGTCTACCAAAAGTAATTAAAAATGGAATTATAAGAGCAATAGGTAATACAATCAACAAAGGAACCAAAATATTCCATGATAATATCCCAATAATTACTAAACAAACAATAGCTAACATTGGATAATAATGTTTTGAATCTACAACTTCTTTACCAAACATTTTCTTCACCTAATCCTTATTTTTTTTTCTGAGTTCCATATATTTGACCCAATTATCGTAAATCTCATCATTTGATTTAGATTTTTCTTCCATCAAACCTCACCTCTTAATAATCTTAGCCTAATAAACTTAAATAATTCTCCGAACCATAATACTGAAGATGTAACTACAATTATTAAAATCCAATCAAACAAACCAATTGCAGTTGTGTGAAATACTTTTGATAAAGGAGTATACAAAACAATAAATTGTAAAAGAACTGAAATTACAATTGCCACAAGCAACCAAACATTTGAAAGCAAACCTTTCTTAAACACACTTTCTTTCAATGTTTTACAATTAATTACATTAAACATTTGAAACATCATTAATGTAGTAAAAGCAATAGAAGTTGCATAAACATATAATGCACTATCTCTTGAAAGGAATTCACCAAATTGCCAGCCATTTTTAACTAAATAAAAATAAAACATTCCTAATGTACCTATTGCCATGATTAATCCTAAGAATAACATATAAGATGCGGCACTTAAATTAACTAATCTATTTTTAGGATTTCTAGGTTTTCTTTTCATAATTTCTTCTTCTGCCCCCTCTACTCCTAAAGCAAGAGCAGGCAACCCATCAGTTGCAATATTGATCCATAATATTTGCAATGCAATTAATGGTAATGGTAATCCTAAAATAATTCCTACAAATAAAGTTAAAACTTCTCCAAGATTTGAAGAGAGTAAATAAATTATAAACTTCCTGATATTATCAAATATTGTTCTTCCTTCTTCAATTGCATTAACAATACTAGAAAAGTTGTCATCAACTAAAACCATGTCTGCAGATTCTTTACTAACATCCGTTCCAGTAATTCCCATAGCAATACCAATGTCTGCTTTTTTTAACGCAGGAGCATCATTTACACCATCACCAGTCATTGCCACAATATGATTTCTTTTTTGTAAGGCTTCAATTATTTGCATCTTATGGGCAGGATTAACTCTAGCATAGATTGAAATATTATTTGCTTCCTGTACAAGATTTAGTTTATCAATATCTGCCCCAGTAACACATTTTCCTCTAATTCCAACATCTTCAGCAATAGCAATTGCAGTATCTTGGCCATCACCAGTAATCATAACTACTCTAATTCCTGCTTGATTACATCTAGCAACTGCCCCTTTTACTTCTTCTCTTGGAGGATCAATCATTGCTTGTAACCCAATAAACACCAATTGTTCTTCATCTTTAGAATGATGGCCTTTATCTTTATATGCAAAACTCAGAACTCTTAATGCTTGAGAAGCAAACTCTTTATTCATCTCTAATAATTTATCTTTTTGCGCTAAAGTTAATTTCTTGATTTTACCATTAATAATAATTCTATTACATTTTTTAATTACAACATCTGGTGCACCTTTCATAAACACAACTCTTTTTTTACCTGTTTTATGAATGGTGGTCATAAACTTTCTTTCAGAAGTAAACTCAATTTCATCCACTCTTGGATATTTTTTGTTAATCTGATTAATATTAAGGCCTGCTTTTTTCGCACTTACTAATAAACATGCCTCAGTAGGATCTCCAATTACTTTTTCTTTATCAAAATTAGAATTATTATTTAACACTCCGGCCATTAACAATAATTTTAATGCTTTTGGATCTATTTTTTTATTATTATGTAAAAAATCACCAAATGCTTTGTAACCAGAACCAGTTACTTCAATTACTTTATTATTAACAAATATTTTTTTAACAGTCATTTCATTTTTTGTAAAAGTTCCTGTTTTATCACTACAAATAACAGTTACACTTCCTAAAGTTTCAACAGAAGACAATCGTCTCATTAAAGCATTTTTTTTCAGCATCCGTTTTGTTCCTAGTGCAAGCGCAATTGTAACTACAATAGGTAATCCTTCAGGAATAGCTGCAACTGCTAACGCAAGAGCAGTAATAAACATTTCTAATGGGTTTCCCCATCTAATGGCAGCAACAATAAAAACAACTAGACATAATGCAATTGCCCCAATTCCAAGTTTCTTACTAAACACTGCAAGCTTTTTTTGTAAAGGAGTTTTCTTTTGTCCTTGTCCTTGAACCATTTTCGCAATATGACCAATCTCTGTTTGCATGCCTGTTGCAACAACTAATGCTTTTGCATGTCCATGTGTAACAACTGTTCCAGAAAAAACCATATTACTTCTAGAAGATAATGGTGCGTCTTCTTTTAATACACCTAATCCTTTTTTTACAGGTAAAGATTCTCCAGTTAAAGATGCTTCTTGTGTTTCAAAATGTGTTGCTTCAATGATTCTTGAATCTGCAGGAATTTTATCTCCTGTTTCTATAAGAACAACATCACCAGGAACAACATCTTTAACATCAATAATTATTTGTTTTCCATCTCTGATAACTTTTGCATGTAAACTTGCCAATCTTTGTAATGCTTCTATTGATTTTTCTGCTTTATACTCTTGAATAAAACCAACAACACCATTAATTATTAGAATTAGTAAGATTACTATTGCATCAACCCATTCTCCAAGTAATGCAGAGATAACAACTGCACCAAATAAGATATAAATTAAAAGTCCTTTAAATTGTGAAACTAAAACTTCCCATGCATTAATCTTCTTTTCTTTTGTTAATTCATTTAATCCATACTTTCTTTTATTTTGTAAATAATGAAATCTGCTTAGACCATCTTTAGTACTATTAAATTGTTTAAGTAAGTTTTTTAGTTCAGTACTATGTGCTTCCATCTTTCACCCTAATATCAGCTTTTTGAGTATTTAATGAGGAAATATTCCCTGCGTTTAATTCTTGTGCTTTTTTTAATTTGCTAATAAAAAACTCCATGCAATCAACTGCACAAAAGCTTGCTTTTTTCTTTAATTTTTCATGTCTAAAGATTAATGAATATGTTCCTTCTTTATCTACTAATTCTTCACCACAAACAGCACAGTTTTTTCTTGGTTCATTTTCAATAGCCTTCACTTTTTCTCCAACTAATTGTTTTAAACAAACTGCACCTTTTGTTAAATCATATTGAAGTTTATACAACTCTTCTTCATCTATCGCTTCTACAAATTCTTTCACTGTTAGTTTCATCATTGCACCTCTTTTTTAATCGTTAGTTGTTTGTTGTTCATCGTTTGTAGTTTAGATTCTATTTTACTACAAACTACTTACTACCAACTATTAACTTATCCTAATTGTCTCACCTAATTCAGGAATATGAACATTGATCATCCCTGATTTTTCAGCTAATTCTTCACTTTCTTCTGGATCACCATGATTAATAATAAGATGTTTAGGATTAATTGCTTTAATCATTTCAAGTAACTCTTTTTGTCCAGAATGTGCTGAAAAATCAAATTTCTTAACCAATCCTTTAACGTTATAGGATTTATTATCTACATCAACATAACCATGCTCTAATAATTTTCTTCCGTTTGATTCTTCTGCTTGGTAACCAGTTAATAAAATAGCGTTATTCTCGTCGTGATAATAATATTTGATATAATCCATAATTGGTCCGCCATCCATCATTCCAGAGGTCGTTACAATAATTGCTTGTCCTTGTACAACTCTTTTTCTATCTCTATGATCTTTAACAAACTCTACTTTTTCAACTGCTTTTTGGAATAATTTTCCATCTTTCAGAAATTTATGTTCCTTTATGAATAAATCAGTAACCTTTTTCCCCATCCCATCTAAATAAACTGGAACTTTGAAGTTTCTTTTTGCTAACATCATAATAATTTCTTGTGATCTACCTACTGCAAATGCTGGAATTAAAACACTACCGCCTTTATCAATAGTTCTTTGAATGGTACTAAGAAATTCTTTTTCTTGTTCTGCTCTTGGAGGATGATCTCTACCACCATAAGTTGATTCACAGATTAATACATCAACATTTTTTAGTTCAGAATTTTTTTTATGATAATTTAAACCATTTAAGAGATTACTATCAATTGCATTAATATCTCCAGTGTATAATATTTTTTTTCTTTGCCCGCTTTTGTCTTCAAAATCAATTAATACAGAAGCACTTCCTGGAATATGGCCTGCATCTAAGAATTTATACTTTAAACTAACGCCTTTTTCTTCATAATCCCTATTATAATTTGTATAAGTAAAATAACTTAAGATATTATTGATATTTTCTTCAGTATATGCTGGATGATTACCTTTTAATTCTTCAATATGAATTGAATCTTTTAGAAGAATCTTAGTAATAGCCCTAGTCATCTTTGTTGCATATATTACACATCTTAGCCCAAGATGGTTCAATAAAGGCAAAGCACCTGTATGATCTAGGTGAGCATGAGTTAAAAATACAGCTTTTATGTCTTTTTCAGAGAAATCTTCAGGATATTCTGCTTTTTCTTTACCTATCATTAAGCCTGCATCTAACAAAATCCAATCATTTACTAATATGCAACTTCTTCCTACTTCTTTAGCACTGCCTAAAAATTGTATTTTCATGTTAATATCACCTTTTTTGTTTATGTAACTAGTATACTTTTTATTAATACTAATATATAAATATTTACATTTAGTATGGTAATTTAGTCATTAATCTAAGTAAAAGAATCACTCAAGAGTAGATAAAAAGTAATAACATTTAAAAATGGCTGTTAATTCCTTGTTTTTACTATGACAAACGCAATACCAAATATAGAAACAGTAACAAATCAAGCAATAGCACAATTAGAATTCACTGCTAGGGATGCAGAGCAATACCTAAGAAATGCAATTCGAGAAGATAATCAAAGACTTATGGGCATGGCAATTTCGTCATATCAAAGATTAGGCAACAAACTTGTTAGCTTAATTGGCCAAGAGAATTTATTAGACATTAGCAGAGAAGATGAAGGCTTATTTCAAAGATATCTTTTACAACATCATATTGGTAATACCGCATCACTTACATTAGCAACTGGAAACAGAGTAGAAATGACTCAACCTGACAATATTCTTATTAATGAAATTAAAAACGGAGAATACTTGGATGTATATAGTGCAACAAATACTTTGGCAATAGGAAATAAAACAAATTTAATCTTAGAAGCTCTTGATCACGTTAAAACAGAATTTCCAAGACCAAGATTACAAATAGTATATGATCAACCAGAAACACCAATAGAAATTGGTGATGTTGTTGAACCTACAAATCCTACAGAACCAGATGAGGATATTGGAACTAAAGCTGGTCCAGGAGGAAATGGTGGAGACAATGGTGATAATGGTGGTAATGGTACAAGAAACACACCTTACGTTGAAAAAGCAAGTGGTTTAGAAGGTGCTAAAAGATACTTTGATGAAAGAAGCATTCCTTATGTAGAAAAAGTAGTAGAAGTTCAACCAACAAATGGTGAAGCAACATTAGTAGAGATTGCTTGCAGAACAGACATTATTGTTTACAAAGATGAAGTCCCAACAGATGATCAAGGGAATTACAAAATAACAAAAGATATGAAATTCTCATATGCTTTAGCAAAAGATATTATATTTAATGGAGATGGCAGTAGATCAAAGCCAGGTTCAGTACAAACGTTTGATAGAATTGCAAAACAAGCAAATCCTGAATACACACATCTAACAGACATGATGTTTGGTGGTGAAAGTGTTGCAAAAGGCGCTGGCTTAGTTAACCAAGTCCCTAAAGAAGTTGTGACTGGAGAAAAGATGTACAATTTCCTTAGAAGACACTCAAAGAAATATGATTTAGGTCATAAGTTGGAAATGTTTAGATAAATTCTTTCTTTTTTATTAACTCTTTTCTTAAAAAATAAAAATTTGTGAATGACATTGGCTCCGCCCTAGTGTTGAAGAGGATTTTCTATTCCATTTTTAATACAAAAAACAACATGGCCAGGCGAGTCGAAAGCTTGCTTGAGACGAGTAGGATATTTTTCGTAGAAAAATGTCCGTCTGTGCCATGGTTGTTGTTTTTTATTCAATTAACAACTAAATATTAAAATTAAGAAATCAAAATTTAATTTGGCCATGTAGGTGTCATCTTTCCTGTTAACATTGCTGCAGATAAAGAAGCAATAAGTAACAAAAAGATTAATCCCAAAGTTTTAGAATGATATAAAGTTGCTGCCAAATTGTTACCATAATTTGAACCAGCGGTTGTTGTACCTTGATATTGTTGACCTGGTGCTCCAACTGAAATAATTTCTCCAGTTTCATCAAGACTTACTGTAGATGCATCTTGTCCTGCTCCAGGACCATAACCTTCATCTAAACTTTGTTGACCAAATACAGCTGCCATAGCACCAACTGCAATAATAATACAAATAATAATTAATGTCCACTGCAATGTTGAATGGTTCTTAATTACATCCCTAATATTATCATCTGTTGCTCCAAACAACTTAAATGCAACAATAACAAAAATTATAAAAATAAATAAAGTTGAAAACCAAGGCGCAATTAATAATACCACCTTAGTTAATGGTGTAATAAGAATAAAAATAAGAGCAACAACAATTGCAATAATACCTGCAAGTATTTTATTATCACCAAATATTTTTGTTTTATACATTGCACCATAAACAAATGCAAAGATAAGTATAAAGATAAAAATAGGTGAAAAAAAGTTAAGCATACTTACATCCAATATTGGTGTTGCCATTTATTTGCCCTCAACCTAATTGCTGCCTCCACCTCTCTTAAAAAAGTTTCCTACTCCATCGAAAACATTCCTAAGAGCGCCTGCTTGTTGTGAAGACGATTCATCTTTGGTTATAAACCAAATAATTATTCCAAATACAAGGACAACTATGACAGCAATTGTAACATCATGATGCCACCATCCGATATGAAGATTTTTCCACCATCCTGCTGCTGCACCAAAAAAGTATAGTACTGCTCCAAATGATAAGATTGCGATAACTCCTGAAAATGTACCACCAATCCAGCTTGCTTCTCCACCAAAGATTCCTATTAACAATAATACCATAACAATTGCCACAACTAATACAGATATGTTTGGCAAAGCTTTATTCATAATCGCTATTGGATTTGCATTTGCAGGATATCTTCCCATTACATGAGGTACAACCGCAAGTAATGATACAACCAGAGAAAACATTACATTCATATTTTTCCTGTTGTTTCCAAAAATTTTAGTTTTTTGAAATACTGCAAAAATTACAGTAAAAATTAATAAAAAAGGTATTATAGCATCAGTTAAACCAACACCTTCAAGCCAAATTAAAACAGATGATCCATAATTGTAAGGCATATTATCCTCCTCCTATTCCTCTTTTTTAGTTTCTTTGTTAGTAGATTTATTTGGGTCTTTTACAATAAACCACATAAACAATACAACGACAATCACTAAAACAATTCCAGCAACAGCTGTGCTAGAAAAATTATATCTCAAGTAATCAATAAAATAACTTAACCATGATTTTCCTGCTGTTGTTTTAACAGCATTCAAGAATATAAGTAAAATTCCAATAAACACTAAGATTGAGAAAAAAGTTCTCCAACCACCTTTGAGAACAACTTCTTCTTTTTCTGAATAAAATGTTCCCATCAAGACAAGGAAACAAACGATTAATAATAATAACAATACAAAATTAGCAAGTGCTTCATTAATAATCGCAACTAATTGCGAACTTGCAATAACAAGAAATGCAATAACAAATGCAACCATTGCATTAAGATTTCTTCTAGGATATTCTTCTCCTTCAACTTTTTCAGTTCCAAAAACCCTTGTTTTTTCAAAAATTGCGTAAACAACTGTAAAAACTAATAAGAAAGGTAAAATTATATCATATACTCCTAATTGTTCAAGGAACCCAATAACAGCTCCAAAAGTAGTTGTTTGCACCATCTTTTACTACTTCTATTGAGGAGAGTCTTTATAAATATTTCGATTTTTATTATGCACAAAAATTTCATCAAGAATTTTTGTATGGAGTTTAACACCCCCACATTAATGGTGAAATTTTTGGCATCCTAAAAATCCGTCAATAAATATGAGTATTACGGCATACCCCTACCTTTAGGTAGGGGTGTGACACTCATGATGGATTTTTATGATATTTTCTTATATATAGATTAAAAAAAGTTTGAAGTTGGTAATAAGTAAAAAACTAGTAACCAAAAACTAATAACTAATTAACCACAAACCCACTTCTCACTTATAACTTAAAACTACTAACTACCATTTATCTATCCAAAATCAAACAAAATTTGTCAAAGATTTTCAAAATCAAATATTTTTGTCAGCAGGTTTTTATAATGCAGAAAGCATAATCTAATATAGAGGTGAAAGATTGAATAATATAAGTAAAAAAAGAGGTGGAACCATATTAGATTTTCCTAGATCAGATAGAAATCCCTTAACTGTAGAAGAGATTAGTGAATATATTGACGAGAATAGTTATGGGTTAAATTCAGTTAGAGCTAATGATACCATTCATCTTATTAAAAATTTATTTGTATATTTCAAAGCCCAAGAGTATCTTGGACAAAATTATACTTCTTATGGTGAAAATAAATTAGAACTACACAAAGTAAACACTACAGCATTAGTTAATCATGTTTATAGAGATGTAAACCAAACAGAACTAAGTCATCTAGTCCAAAAAGCTGTTGAAGAAACCTCTACACAATTTGATTTCACAAAACAAAGAGAAAAGTTTGCATTATATGCATTAAAACAAGTGTTGAAGTATGTTAAGGAAAGTTAAAAAATAAACCCTATCCAACATTCCCTCTCCTATACAATCCATTCAACAATTTAAGAGATTCATCCATTGTCCCAAAGAAACCAAACTCTTCCATTATATCCAGAATTCTAACAACATTACCTTTATACCCTCTACTTAATCTATCAACTGTTTTATCACCATTATTACCATAAATATCTGCAACATAACTTAAAACAAGTTCTTCTACTGAATCGGCAGCTTCTGGAGACAACAACCAGAATCCAGGTCCTGTTTCATTTTCTTTCCATTTCTTAAATTGTTTTGCTTCTTTATCACTAACCAAATAAGTTTTTAATTTTTTTTCCAAAGTTTTTTTTTGTTTTACTGGTAAACTATCATAATAAACTTTAGCGAGTTCATATACAAGATCATTCGCCAATGAATCTTTTTTCCCAGCATAAACAAAAAAATCTGTACCATTATAACAAACACTTTCTTTTTTCCAATCACATAAACTTTCTAAATTATCTTCATGTATAGAAAAAAATGTTTTTGAATCAACAACTAATTCTTTGTAAACAGAAGGCATCAAACTTGCAGTTAACCTCATACAATTAACAACTTCATTAACTGAAGATTGTATGTCCAGCAAAGGTTTTACAACTGCCACATTAATTTCATTTTGCATAGCATCAATAAAACGCTGATCTGTTTTAATGTTAGGTGCAGCACCCATCATAAATATTGATGCTAAAGCTATAATACTAAAATCCCTAATATCTTGATACCCCCACATAAGAATAAGAATAGTTTACGAGTATAAAAAAGTTGTCAATATTCTTTCCCAACAATCTCTTTCATTTGCTTGGCTTTCTTGTCTCCAAGCATGTCCACTTCCTTTAATTCATCCTCAGAAGCATTAATTATTTTTCCAACACTACCAAACTTCTTTAATAACTCTTTAGCTAGACTAGGGCCAACACCAGGTAAAGAACTAACTAAATATTCTTGTTGTTCTTTGTACCCCATTGGTTTTCTTGCACCATGGTATGAAAAGTTTTTGCCAGTCTTATCTTGCTCTCGTTTTGCCATCGCAACTAATAACGCGGCGCTTTCCTTAAAAGTTCTAGAATAAATAATTGGAACTGAAAAATCAACAGCAATACTACTTAACATTCCCCTAATAGAGTTTGGATGAAGGTTTCTAATGCTATACAAATCTCTACTACCCTCTACTAAAATTACTGGTTTTAGAAAATTACTTTTCATTGCTTTTAGTTGCGCAAACAATCTGCCATCCATTAAACTGTCAACAAAATCTTCTTGATTCTTAAATTCAACACAAACATTACTGCTCAATATAAAATCTGCAGTATCTAATTTTTCCAAATTAATTGAAACACCTAATTCAATTAATTCTTTAAGAACAGGGTTTGATTTTTCTCTATGATCAATATAAATTTTTATGTCTGGTTTTTCACCAACATATTTTGTTAATGTTTCATTACTTTTTTTAATATTTGCAAATGCAAGATTTCTTTTAACATCTTTTAAAACCCTATACATTCTTTTTTCTTTGTGATGTGCACTCCATCGGTAACCAACATCTCTTGTATCTTTTGTTACAAAAATTGTAACTTTACCTTTTTCTTGTCTGCCTGTTCTTCCCCGACGCTGAATTTGTCTAATTGCAGAAGGAATGGGTTCATAAAAAATAACTTCATCTACTTGGGGAATATCTAATCCTTCTTCCCCTACTGAACTTGAAACTAAAATTTGAAAATCACCATTTCTAAATTCATCTAACATTTCTAATTGTTTTTTTTGGCTAAGACCTTTTTGTCTTTTGTTTGCTTGACCAACAAATAATTTTGAAGTAATACCCATTTCTTTTAAGACATTCACAATATTTTCACAAGTATCTCTGTATTGACTAAAAATCATTGCCTTGTATTTCTTTTTATTAATTAAGGATATTTTTTCATGGAGATATTTTTTTAACTCAATTAATTTAGGATGCTCTACATTTAAATCACTCATACTTCTTGTTTTTATTAAAGCACTCCTAAAATATAAATCCTTGACGAGATTTTGGACAGCTTTTGTTTTTGATGTTCTTGCCTGCCCGTTTATATCTTCCAAATAAACTTTCAAAGAATTTATCCCTTGTGTTTCTAATAACTCAATTGCATGTTGCACTTTCATTGCTTCTGCAGCTAAACTTAAACTTTTCAACACACTAAAATCTCGGTTTCCTTGTGCAATCTCAGCTTGCAAATGTCCTTGCAATCTTAGGATATCAATTTTGTTTTCTAAATTTAAATTATGATCTCCAACATAACCAAAATTTTCAATTTCTTTTAATTTTATTTTAAAACAATCTTTAAGATATTTTTGAACTTGTTTAAATTCTTCTGGTAACTCTACTTCTACCCACCTCAGATCAACTTCTTGAACATAGGGCTTAACATCTGGATCTTGATCAGTTCTAACTTCAACCTCTTCAATAAACAAATTAGTTAAAACTTCATTAATTTTTTCTAAGTCACTTCCAGGAGACGCAGTTAATGCTAAGATCCGAGGATATTTTGCTAATTTTTCATATTGTTTTGCTAACCATGTATAACTATAATCACCAACTGCACGGTGTGCTTCATCTACAACTAATAAACAAACTTTTTCTAATTTTAATTTTCCACCCATCACATCATTTTCAATTGTTTGTGGTGTAGAAACAATTACTTGGCATTTATCCCATAGTTCTTGTCTTTTATCAGGCTTAACATAGCCAGTAAACATTGTAATTTTATCTTCTGGAAAATCTAAATACTTTTTGAAGACATTCATTATCTGCTCAACTAATGGTTTTGTTGGCGCCACTATCAAAATTTTAGATTTAGGAAATTGTTTTAATCTATGAGCAGCTAATAATAATGCAACTTGTGTTTTACCCATTCCTGTAGGTAATACAACTAATGTATTCTTTTCAGCAGCAGTTGCAAACACTGTTTCTTGGTAAAGCCTAGGCTTAAAATCTTTGATCATCTTATTTACCATATATTTCTTGTATTTTACTTGATTTTATTAATATGTCGGTAATATTCCATAATACTGTCTATATTTCTCTTAACCCTTTATATACCTCACAACAGCATGTCTAGTGGTATAGCTTAGAACAGCTAAGAAGGAAGAATTCTATTATTACAAGCAGTTTAAGCCAGTGGACAACTAAGAATTCAGAAGAATTTATAAGTAATAACTATCATAACCATAGCATGCTTTACATGGAATTACTCGGATATGTTGCAGGAATGATTGTTGCAGTAGCTTTAACTCCCCAAGTAATAAAATCCTGGAAAACTAAATCAACAAAAGATATTTCTATGCCATGGACCATAACATTAATTATAGGATTAGGATTATGGATAGTTTATGGTTTTGGAATTAACAGTTATCCAGTTATCATTACAACAATTGTAGAAGAAGCATTAGCCGTTACATTATTAATTCTTAAATTTAAGTATGGGTAATTTTAATCAAAAAAGAAAAAAATTAAAGAAAAAACTATTTGTAAGTTTCCCTTTGTTCTTTCTCTTTTGCCATGTCTGCTTTAGACTCCTCTGCTTTCTTTTTCATGTAATCAACAGCAGGTCCACTTCTGACAACAGCCGGTACAAGCCCTGCAATAGTTGTAAGAGCGCCACTTGTTACAAACAAAACAACTGCACTGGTCCAACCAAGGTTTTCTCCAAAACCAACACCTTGTTCATAGGCTCTTTTTCTGGAACGATTTGGTTTATTACCTGTATAAACACCGTAAAAACCATCAATAATTCCTGCTTTTTTAGGTTTTGTTTTTTCCATTTCAGTTAATCTTGCATCATATTTAGTTGCAAGTTTTTCAAGTTGTCCTTTAACTGCTACTTTACCGTCTTTTGCATAGGTTACAACAGTACCATAGAACTCTCTAAACATTTCTTCATCAAATGCATCATCAATTTTTTGTTTCCAGTTGCCTGAATGAGATGCCCAATAGTCTTCAACACCTGTTGCTGCATCATCCATTGCTTTTCCAACTGCCCTTGCACCTACTTCTGCTTTTTCCTTTAGTCTGCTTAACAGACCACCTTCATCTTTTGACATTTTCTTTCATCCTCCCTAATTGATTCTTACATATAGGTAAGCCTTATTCATTTTAATACTTTGTGAGAAGAAATTCTGTCAAAATAAGAAAAACAGCCTCTAGAAACACCATTAATTTTAGTCTCGAAAAAGTGACAAAAAACACCCAAAAAACACTAAATTATTTAAATGCAAATGCATTTCCTTTAATTATGGCCGCAGTGATTTTAGATACAGATATAGGCTATGATGCAGATGACATGTATGCCTTATTATTAATGTTAAATTCTGATGAAACTAGTCTAGATTTAGTAATAACAGGAGACGAAGTAGATGGAAAACGAGCACAATTTACTAAAAAAGTATTAGATATGTGTGGAAAACCAAATATTACTGTAATTCAAGGAGAAGATCTAGGAAATAAGGATTTTGTTATTGATGAATTATTAGGATATGGCCGATATGATCTAAGTACAGACTATTTAACTGCGACAAAAGAGCTTTTAGATCAAAACCAAGAAGTAATTTATATAAATATTCAAGGTTGTTCAAATTTAGCTAAGATTCTAGAAGCAATCCCAGAAGCAAAACACAAGATGAAAATTTATCAAATGGGTGGTTCAATTGATGGTTTTGCAGAACATAACTTTAAACTTGATCCTGTAGCTGCAGATTATGTTCTTAGATCAGGAGCAGACATTAAATTAGTAATGGCACAAACAACATTTAATCCTGTTTTACAAATCCATAACAAACATAGAATTTATCAAAGATTAAAAGCAAGCCATAATGAAGTTCACCAAATGTTAGCAAGACACACAGAATTATTTAATGAAAGAAAAAAATTATTTCCTTACATGCATGATCCTTTAACAGTTGCAGAAGCAATGGGAAAAGAATTTATCAAATATTTCCAATCTGCAGCTGGTGTCGATGACATAGGAAGAACGTTCTTATATGAAACAGGACCAAAATTAGACCTTAGTTATAGAAAATCAAAAGCAAATGAATTCATGAGATTCTTAGAAAAAAGATTGTTTAGTGATTAAAATATCCATCAAACTCATTAAATAATTCTATTGCATAATCTTTATTACGTGTATTACTTGTTTTTAATTCTTCTATTGAAGGTCTAGTAAATGTAATAGGAATTTCTTTTTCTTTAAAATACAATAAAGTTTCAATTTGTTTTTTACCTTTAAACTGTTGTTGTTCAGGCAATGGCCAGTGATGCCAAAGATTAAAACTTTCTCCAGAATTAGTAAAAAAAGTCACTTTCATAACAACATCTTGTGTACTGATTGCACCATCCATCTCTATTTTATTTAAATCTTGTATATTATATTCTTTTGCTTGCAAACTCCAAAATTCATCAATTATTATTTGATCATTTGTAACAACATCATAAGTATCATACATTAAAACTGTGAATGGTAAAGTAATAACTAGAACAATTATAGAAACATAAGCTGACATTTTGTATTTTTGCTTTTTCTGCTCAGGATTTAGTCTTCCTTTAAACAATCTAAATTCTAGAAAATAATAAGGAAAGTGCATTAACATCAGAAAAAAGAATAATTGAATTGTTCCCGCCACAAAATAAAGACTCACATCAGAATAAAATAATTCATTAATTGGTAAAGTGGTTCTTCTAAAATGTCCAAGAATCAAGATTAATAGTGTAGTTAACATTCCACAAAGAGTAAAAACAGTAATATAAATAAAAGAAATCTTCACTCTATCCTTGAATTTACCTTTCTCTAAGACCTCAAAATAAACATCACCCTTACCTTTTTTGGCATAATATCGTTTTAAAAAGTATAGTACAAGAGCACCAATAAATAATCCTGCAGGAATCGCTAAGTTTGGCATTTTAATGAAATTAAGAGATGAACAAATATAAAGGTATCTATTTTCTAATCAACTCCCACAACATTATCAATTGAACCATTAAAATATTTTTTAACTTCTTGATTAGCTGGAACGTTATGTCCTTCTAAGTCATAACCTTCTATTAACCTTGTTAATATTAATTCTCTAACTCTTGCATCATATCTAAAAGGATGCACCCTGTAATTTTTATCTTCACCTGTTCTAATTCTATCTAAAGCATTAGCACACCTCGACCTTTTGAAATGAGCATACAAATGATAAAGTTCACTATACCAACCAGGATTTTGACATTCAACAGCCCTTATTTTATGTCCTTCAAAAAAAGATCTAGGTGCAGGCACTAAAACAACACGCAATTTCTTACTTAATAAATCAGAGTACAATACATCCGCCTCTTTTTTAAAATACTCGGCAATATTATTAGGTAATTTTGATATTGACAAATTTGTGTCCCACACCATAGCAAACAGGATCAAAAGCTAATATTTAAAGATTTACAGCTTGTAAAATAGAAACCATTTTAAACACTAAAGATAAGAAAGTGATTTAAGAGGTGATACTATGTGTTCATGTAAGAAATTTTGTGGACTTTTGGTATTATTAGTTGGAGTATTGTTTTTATTGCAAGATTTAGCAATTTGGAACTTTTGGAACCTTAATTGGTATACAGTTGCATTCTTATTGTTAGGATTTGCACATTTAGGCAAAGCACATTGCAAAGAATGTTGCACAACTGAAAAACCAAAAAAGAAAAAGAAAAGAAAATAATTTTTTATTTTTTTTCCTTTTTAGAATTCTCCTAACATTGCTTGTCGTTTTCCATCAACAGAAATAAAAGGTTTTGCTCTATTAATCCAGCCACCTAGTTCATGCAAATGCTCATACTTCTTTATTTTCTTACCAGAAACTATTCTCTGAGCAGTTTTTGGTCCTATACCAGGGATTCTAATTAACTCTTCAAAACTAGCTTCATTAATATCAATAGCACCATCAAAGTTTGCTTTTGCTAATGCTAACTTGGGATCTTCATTTGGTAACATACCATCATCCATAATATTAACAAATTCTTTTGCTTTAAATTGATACTGTCTTAATAAAAAATCAACATTATACAAACGATTTTGTCTAGTAAGTGGTTCTGCTTTTTCATTTTCTAAGGGCGTACCTTTTACAGGTTGGAATGCAGAGAAATAAACTCTTTTCAGATCAAAATTTTCATATTCCCAATCCACCATTTTAATTACATCCTTATCAGTAGAAAGTTTATTTAGAATAAGTTGTGTTGCTTGACCTCCCTCTAAAACACCTTTCTTTTTTGTAAGACCAGAAATCCATGATTGTCGCCTTAAAATATCAGTTTTATATTCTTTACAACTACTTAATTCATGCATTGCTATTTTATTTGGTGCTTCTAAATTAATACTCATCCTATTAGAGAATTCAGATGCTTGTTTTATTAATTCATAACTTGTACCTGGCAAAACTTTAAAATGAACATAGCCCTTAAATCTTTTTTCTGTTCTCAAAAGTTTAACAGCTTCTATCATTTCTTCTGTTACTTTATCAGGGTTAGCAGAAACAGCTGAACTTAAAAATAAACCATGAACATCTAATTTTTTCTGAAGAAAATCAAAAATAGTTACTAATTCTTTTGGTTTATACTTTGCTTTATTCTTTGTACATCCGTTTGCATTTCCGCAATATTTACAATCAAACTTACAATCATTATCCATCAAAGTTTTGAATAGTCTGCAAGTTTTATGCTCTGCTTTTGCATGATATATTCCTCCTAACCCAGAATCTACTTTAACACCACACATTTTAGGACCACAACTATCATATTTGCCTGAGTTTGCCAGGATCTTTGTCTTCTGAAGTATTTCCATAAATAATAGATAGATATAATCCTTTATATACCTCACAACAGGATGTCTAGTGCTAACGCTAATATTGTTTCTATTGTTAGAATTTACTTGTTTAAAGAAGTCTAAGCCAGTGGACAAACCATTAAATCTTTTTCAAATGCCTAACTAATTTAACCTGTTCTTTCATAAGTCCAAAGAAACCAATACTATTCTTATTATTTGGCTTATTTTGAGAAGAAATCTTAACTGCAGTATCTAATAATTTAAGAACAGATTTATATTTCTGAAAAAAACTATATTTCTTATCATAAAAATGTAAAGGTATTGCATCAATACTTGGATTTAACTCAAGAATTTGAAAATTAAGATCATCATTTGTTAAAGGCCATTTTGAAATCTTAATATCATATCTCCCATAATATAAATCTGGAATTTGGGAGGAAATAGATTCAATAACCTGGGAGAATTTTTCATTTAATTCATGAGTTCTATCAATAGGTATCTGTTCTCCAGTTGCATGAGACTTGCCTATAAGATTAATAATTGTATCTTTTTTAGGAATATTTTCTAGATAATTATATTTGTTAATAAGATATGCTTTAACAAATTCATCTACGTTTCCTGCCAATTCATTTATTGTTTTTTTACCATCAGCAATTATAAAAGGAAAATCTTTTTCTACTACACCAATAACTTTTCCTTTCTTTTGTCCAGGTAATTTAAGATAATAAACACCTAATTCATGATTATGTGGGCAAAACTCTTCCAAAAGATAATCAACTTTTTGTTTACTAAGAAATGTTAAGAGATCTTCTTTATTATTAAAGACATTTACTCCAATTCCTGTAAAACCAACATCTGGTTTTGCAACAATAGGAAATTTAGTTTTACTAACAAATATTTCTGCCTTCTTCAATCTTTCTTCAATAACTTGTGAAGTTTCTAACAATATTTGCTTTGGAAAATATTCTGAATAACTTTTTTGATTTAATTGGTTAATAATAAAAGATTTTGATAACCTACCTAACCCACCAAAAGGAATAGAAGGATTAAGATTAGTTAGAACACCTAAACTTTTACCATGACTTAAACATTTATAAGAAACTAATGTAAAAAAGAAAACATCTCTTGTAGCTTTTTTTATTTTCTTTATTAATTTCATTGTCTTAACCTACAATTATGCATAAGCCAGGATTTATATGGTTTTTGCATGGAACACAACAAATATAAATACTAAAGTAAATATAATGTGAAAAGAGGTGATATTATGTCTGAAAGAAAAGAGGCATTCATGAGAATTTTAGTTTGTATTGTTTCTGGAATTATATTAGGAATTTGGAAGGCATTAATTCAATTACTGGTATTAATTAACTGGATTATAACTCTAATTACAAATAAAAGAAACAAGGAGATTGCAAACTTTTGTGAAATTTGGAACACACAAATTTATATTTTTTTAAGATATATAAGTTTTGTTTCAAACTATAGACCATTTCCGTTTGAAGGATTAGAAAAAAACATGTCTAAGTTTGATAAAAGATTAAATAAATAAAATAAGAGGTGAAAAATATGTGTTTTAAAGCATATAAAAAATGGGTAGATAAGAAAATTAAATTATTAACATTTTGGGATTTCCCTTTGATTAAATTAAGTACTGGTGTGTTTTTCTTAATGATTGCAAAACTTTGGCCACCATTGTTAAGCTTAGAATGGCATTGGTATTTGATTATTGCATTAGTTGTTGCATTACCAGTAATGTACAAAATGTTTAAGTAATTTATTTTTTTATTACAAATTCAGCCCTAATACTGCATCTTTCAAGTTGTAGATATGGGGCACAGAAAGCTTGAATTTGTAAGAATGAAAATTTGCCAACCAGTTTCGAGTCAATAAAATATAATGGGCAAATTTTCATTATTTTCTTAGTTTTTCTAATTCTTTTCTAGAAAATCCAGAATAAGTACTTGCAATTTCTCTTGGAGTAAAACCTTCTTCTAATAAATAAAGTGCTTCATTTAATGGCATTCCAGGTCTACCTTTAGGAGGAACAAAAGAAGATCCTAAGTTAGTTCTTTCAGGTAATTCAGAGTTTTTATCAGCAGCAACTATTTTCTGTTCAATTTTTCTTATTTTTTCAAGGCATTTAACAAATCCGTAATGAAGTGGATCCCAGATTAGTCTATAGGGATTGTAACCAATAGAAACAAGATCAGATAATTGATTAAATTCTCTTTCATGTTGGTTAATAAATAACATATCCATATACATGCTTGTATTTTTATTGCTCCTGTATGAGTATCTTTCAATTTTTTCAGGAAAATAAGGTTTAAGTTCTTCACCCATAAGCAAATGACTAATAGAAGATGCAGTTGCATCAAGAATTTCACATCCTGCAATTGTTTCCAAACCATATTTCATAAGAACTGCATGACTTTTACGTAAATTATGATGCCAGAGATCTGAATTTTCAGGGGGGTCGGTATGCCATGCATCATATTCTTTTTCTGTAAAAACTCCTGCCCTAGCTAAGATTCTCCTATGTCGTTTATATTCGTCTGTTTCCCTCATTTCTGCTAATTCCGCCTTTATTCTTCTCAAGGCTTTTGGTGCAGTTGACATTTCTTTTAATATTTTTAATCCTTCTAAATTTCTTTTTCCTAGTCTAAGTATTCTAATGATCTCATAAGTAATCGCATCTCTTGTCTCGTCTAAATCAATCTCTCTAACTCCATTTAATCTTGCGTCTAATTTTCCAAGCCTATCATGATGATCCCCTTGAAATGCAACCCTGGTATATTTATGAAGTAATTCGGTTTGCATAAATTCTGATTCTCTTTGTGCAGCATAATTTGTGCACAAAACACCAAATCTTTCTATCATGCCTTTACCCACCATTAATCCTAAAGCTCTTAATTTATCATCTGTTTGTTGTCCAGTATAATCTAAACTAACAACATCAAATTTTTGATCAGTTGCTTCAAAAAAATCAACATCAAAAGAATTCACAACTTTAATTCCCAAGTCTGCTCTTCTTAGTCTTTCTGCTTTTTCAGGATCACCTTCTAAACCAACAATATTTTTACGAGGGATACCTAATGCATCATAAACTTCTTTTACTTCAATTGCTTCTTCTCCTTCTTTCTCTGCACCTGGAAAACAAACAACCCTAACATTTTTAGGTTTTCTATAACATAATAAGTTTTTCCTAATAAAATCTCTTAGTCTTTCTCTAGACAATTGTTTTGCTTGATCGTTATAAGAAGCCATTTTTATTTTCCACCATCAATTACTATTAGTTGTGGACCTTTAACATATCTAAGAACATTATCTTTAAAGTTTTTAGAAACACTTACCCAATCTTCTAAATTAACTAAATTTTTCTCAAGTTCACCAATATTCAGACTACTACCAGCATCAACCATACTAGGAGAAATCCCACCACTAAATTTTAAAACAGGCCCTCTTTTACTTTTAGCAATTGTTCTAGTAACTTCCCCATAAACATTTTCAAATCTTACAATTTTTTCTGATTCTTGATATAAAATTTCTAATTTTTTTTCATTATAACCTTGCTTTCTCATTACCCAAGCAAATCTATCTAATGCTTCTTTGTAAGAAGAAGTTTTAAACTCAAACTCATTAATATTTTCTTTGGTATAATTATCTTTAAGAGCATAAAATTTTGCTAAGTCCTTTACATAATCATTTGCTTTTCCATCAAATTCGTCTCCTAATTCGTCTGTTTTATATCTACCAAGATGAAGCATAAGAGAACCACCAATAAAAGCAGCCCCTGTTGGTAATATTGCCCAAAGAGGTGCAGCAGCAAGAGCAGAAGTTACTAAAGTAGCAGCCCCTAACATCATTAATCCAAGACCAACATAAGTACTTCTTTCATATCTTAACCATTGAACTGCATGTTTTCCATAATCAGATGCTTTTGGTGCTTCCATGTCTTTAAATTTAGTTAAAAGTTCAACCCCAGAATAAAACATTTTTTGATTAAATAAAAGATCACCTAATGGTCCAACAATCTCATCAAAAACTCTTTTGTCCCTAATATTGACAGGACTAACTTGTGCTAAACCTTTGTTAAGGTTTACTCTTTCAATTTCTTCAATTGCTTGTTCTAATTTCATACTTTCATCCCCTGATGTGATATAGATAGAATAATACAATAGTTACATATAAGAAACAAAAATCCATTTATAAATGTTTTGGTATTTAACTACCCAGTAGTAGTCCAAAAACAGGACATAAACTTAATAAATAATTAAAATAAGAATTCTTATATGACCAAATTAAAACCATTCAAAAAAGAATTCACTGAAAAACAAAAAGGAGTATTGTTAAAGAAATACAAACACTGGTCTCTTTATTTGTCACCAAAACAATATTATATTGGAAAGTTAAGAATAGTTCTAGATAGAAAAGGTATTGTAGACATGTGTGAGCTAAGAAAAGCAGAAATCGATGAACTAATAAAGATAACAAAGATAGGAAAAAGAGCATTAGTTAAAGCATTTAATCCTGATTTATTTAATTATGCAACATTGGGTAATTGTATAAGGCATCATCATTGGCATATAATTCCAAGATACAAAAACAAGAGAATTGTTAATAAAAGAATTTTCAAAGACAATCATTGGAATAATCCTGCCTGGCCAAACCCAGGAAAAAAAGTGGACAAGAAAACAATGCAAATAATTTATGATAAAGTAAAAATGGAGATTAAATAATGGAATTCAATAACGAACCAAGATTATACATTATGATTGTGGTGCTTTCACTAATTGCAGTTAGTTCACTAATTTATTATTATACAAGATATGGGGTGAAATTTTCTTCAGGATCAGAGCTTCAAATGATCCTACTTGCCATACCACTTGGAATATTTGGTGCAATTGCTTATATGTTATATAAAGCAGATATACAGATATAAATTTAAATTAAATCTTTCCTTTCTGCCACATCATTATTATTTGCTTTCCCATTCTAGCATTGTCAGTAACTCCACCTTTCTTGAGAATTTTCTTTTTGATTGCAATTTCTTCAAGTGTTTTAAGAAAATCTTTTCTTTTTTTAACACCATAATGTTTTTCTATTGTTCCATCTAGTGCTTGAATTAATTCCATTGCACCTGCTTCTGGATCTTTTAGTTTTTCAGCATCAACAGCCCCAATAATTAAATTCTTAACTTCTTTTTTATCATCAAAAGAAAAAACACCGGGTGTATCTAATAACATTATCTTTCGAGAAATTCTTATTTTTTGTAATCCTTTTGTATACCCACTTTTGCTGCTTGTTGGTGCACTATGTTTTCCTTTCAATGCATTAATCACTGTAGATTTTCCAGTATTGGGATAACCAACAACACCAACAACAACATCCTTTCCTTTACCTAACAACATTATTTTCTGCAACAACCTCATTGTTCCCCAATGTTTTGTCGCACTTATCTGAAGAGAATTATCCAACTTAATTTTTTGCTGCTCTTCTTTAGTAATAAGATCGCATTTGTTAATAATATACATAAATTTCTTTTTCTTTGACAAAATCTGTTCTTCTATTTTCTTGTTAATACTTTCTTTTACTCTTCTTGCATCTATAATTAGTAGAATGATGTCTGCCTCATAGATTACGTTGTTTACAATTTTGTCAAAGCTTACCATAATAACAGAAAATATACTTAAGAATTTATAAATGCTTGGATTCAATACCAAAACAAATATATACCTTCTACTCTTACCCAGATATTAAAATGGGGTTATTTGATGAGATGTTAAAGGATAATGAGAGTTTATTTAAGAATGAAATAGCTCTTAGCTTTGATTTCCATCCTAAGCCATTGAAATTTAGAGATATAGAACAAAAACAAATGGCAATTTCTATTAGACCATTATTTCAAGGTAGAGATGGTACTCATTTATTAGTACATGGAAAGCCAGGAATTGGAAAAACAATTGCTGTTAAGCAAGTTCTTCAAGAATTAGATGAATTAGAAGAAGATGTTGAGATTCTTCCGATTTATATTAATTGTTGGCAAAAAAACACAACTTATAAAATTGTTTTAGAAATTTGTGAAAAAATTGGTTATAGATTAATTCAAAGTAAAAAAACAGAAGAATTACTAAAGATTATTGTACAAAAATTAAATAAAAGTAATGTTGTTTTTGCTTTTGATGAGATTGATAAAGTTGAAGATTATGATTTCTTGTATACATTCCTAGAACAGATTTATAGAAAAACAATTTTACTAATTTCAAACTATAAAGAATGGTTAATACAACTTGATCCTAGGATTAAATCTAGACTTAACCCACAATTATTAGATTTTAAAACTTATAATGACATGGAAACAAGAGGAATTTTAGAACAAAGAAAAGAGTTTGCTTTTTTCCCAGGTGTTTGGGATAATGAAGCATTTGAATTGGTTGTACATAAAACATTCCTACAAAAAGATATTAGAGCAGGATTACATTTAATGAAAACAGCAGGTTTAATTTCAGAGGATGTTGCTTCTAGAAAAATCAAAAAAAATCATGTTAATGCAGCAATTAAGAAGCTAGATGAACTAGCTGTTAAGGATTTAGGGTTAGAGGAAGAGAGACAATTTATTCTAAACATAGTAAAACTAAATTCTGGCAAAAAAACAGGTGATTTATACAAGGTTTACCAAGAAAACAATGGCAAAGCCAGCTATAAGACTTTCAGGAGAAAAATAGATGACCTTGAAAAAGGCAAATTTGTGTCTGTTAAAACAATTCCTGGCGGAGATGGCGGTTCAACATCTATTGTTACGTATAAGAGTGTTAAGAAGTTAACAGATTTCTAGAATCATAAAAAGCCATATTAAATAGAATATATAGTAAGTAGTTTTAAGTTCTAAGTAAGAAGTGGGTTGGTAGTAGATTAGTTATTAGTTAGTTGCTGCACCAATAACCAACAACTAAGAACCAATAACTAAATTACTTCTCACCCACTACAAACTTAAAACTTCTTACTTATTACTTTTTAAAAGTCCGTCTGTGCCATTGTTGTTATTATTTTTTACCTAAACAAATACCTCCAAAAGTATCCATTTACACATAAATTAGGCAAAAACTTTAAAAACACACCTACTATTCTTAAGTGGTAATAAGGAGATAAATGATTAAAATGGCAGGCACAGGATCAGACGAAATAAACACATTTCCGGGAGAAAGAACAACTGAAATCCACCCAGACCTACAAAGTTTACATTTTATTAATATCTATGAAGATGATGGTGGAATTGGGAGTTTAGAAGATAGAATAGGTATGTTTACTATGCCTGATCAAGATTCTTATAATGTTTTAATCATTGGTGAAACACCAGGTATTGCAGATGTTGCAAATGCACAAATTTCTGGAAAAGCAGTTAATGGAAGTGGTAAAACCTATGAAACACTTGTAAATCCAACATTACAAGCATTAGTTGAGATGGTTAATAATGGATACAAACCAGATATTGCAATTATTGATATTGATTTTGCTGTAAAAAATCAAGAATATAAAAAAATTGATATGTTAACTTATATGAATGAACAAAAGGCAAGAGTTCTTACAATTACTGGCAACCAAGCACAAGGATTTAATAGTGTAGTAGCAGGACGCGCAGAAGATTATTTACTAAAAGAACAAGTTGCAGAGGGTGCTTTACATTATGTAGAAAAAATGATGATGAGAAAAAGAGAAACATTAATGAGATTAAAAACACAAGAACTTGCAATGGTTGATGAATTAACTCAGATTTATAATAGACGTTATGGAGTAACTGCACTTCAAAAAGAAATAAAGCGAGTTCAAAGACATGCAGGCATGTTTTCATTTTTCTTTTTTGATATTGATAATTTTAAAAATTTTAATGACACATATGGACATGATGCAGGAAACGATGTTTTAAGAAACATAAGCAGACAAATGCTTGGGTGTTTTAGAGGAGAAGACATTGCAGCAAGATTTGGTGGAGAAGAATTCATGGTGATTATGCCAGAAACAACTTATGCTGAAACATCTGTCCCAATTAAAAGATTTGAAGAAGCATTAAAAATAAACCCATATGTATCTACTAAGGGAGTAGAAGTACCAATTACAATTAGTGGGAGTGTTGTATCTTATGGATTTTTAGAAAAACAACCACAAGAACATCCATTAATTAAAAAAATTGATTTCGCCGCAATATTCAAAGCAGCTGACATTGGAATGTATATATGCAAAAGCAAAAGAATTGGAAAGAATCATGTTTTAGGCAGAAATGTACTTCAACATTTTTATCAAAATAAGTTTGACTGGGAAAAAACTGAAGCAGAGTTATGTGGAATTTATAAAATAGATATTGCAAAATACAAATCTGATACCATCAGAGTTCCTAACGTTTAAACAGTAATTTTATATATTACTCTTACTTTTCTATTTCTTATGAAACTAATAAGCAAAATAGAATTTGATGTAAACAAACAAGAATATTTAGATAAGATTAGAAATGGTTCAATTTTTATTTATCCTACTGATACAATTTATGGAATTGGTTGTGATGCAACAAATGAAAAAGCAGTACAAAAAATAAGAGAAATAAAAGAACGTATGGAAACACCGTTCTCAATAATTGCCCCAAGAAAATTATGGATACAAGAGAATTGTGAAGTATTTGGTAAAGGTCATGATTATCTAGACAAATTACCTGGGAAGTTCACATTAATTTTTGCAGTAAAACAACCAGGTTGTGTTGCTAATAATGTTAATCCTAAAGATAATTCTACATTAGGAGTAAGAATACCTAATCATTGGATTTCTGAAGTTGTTAAAGAACTAGGAGTACCAATAATAACAACATCTGTTAACAGACATGGTGAATCATTCTTAACAGACATAAGTAATTTAACAGTTGGCATTAGACATAGAATAGACTTTGCAATTGATGTTGGAGAAATAAAAGGACAACCATCTCAAGTAGTTGATTTAGTTGATGGAGAAGACGTTGTTAAACGTTAACTTCCAATCTCAACTTTTCCAACAATTCTTTTAACCATTGCTATTGCACTTAACACTGCTAAATAACTTGTTTTAGGATTAAGAGGAGATGGTTTATTTTCTGTTTTGGTTGTTATTTTACCAAAATCTCCCTCTACAACAATCTCATGAATATTTCTCTTCACAGAAGGATCAACAATTATTTTAACTTTAGTTTTTTTAAAACCAATCCCTGCTAAACTTAATGCAGCAGACACATTTATGTTCTTTGGAAATAGTTCAACAGCTTTCATTGCATCACCACTATAAACAACTTTTCTCACTTTAACATTTTCATATCCACTTAATGATTTTGGTGGTTTTGTAGTAACTAAAGTAACACTTTTTATTTTACCATTAGCAGCTGCTTTCACTGCATCTAATCCAGCAATTGCTCCTGACGGAATATAAACATTACATTTACATTGTTCTGCAACATCTAATAGTCCTTGATGAACACCACCAACACTCATACACATTAAATCTTTTCCTTTAGAAAAAGTCACTTCTGCAATTACTTTAACAAATTCCTTTCCAGCTGCTTCAATAACAAGATCTGACATCCCAATTAATTTATTAAATGACACTACCTTAGGTTTAGATTTAAGTTGTGCTGCTAATACATTTGCTTTTTTTTTAATAGAATCTTCAATAGCTACTACTTTTGCCCCTGAAATATCTTTATCAATTGCCTTAGCTAATACACTACCTATTGCACCACAACCAAGAATTCCTATTTTTAATTTTTCCCGTCTAAATTTAAATAAAGCCATGTTACTAACTTAGCTCCATCATCTTATTTAAAGCTTTCCTTGCCTTAGCAGCAATCTCTTCTGGAACAACAACTTCATTTTTCTCTTCATTAAGAACATCATAAACATCTTGTAAAGTTGTTTTCTTCATATTAGGGCAAATTCCAGCTTGTTCATTACTAAATTCTGGAGAACAAAAATGTTTATCGGGAATATCTCTTTTTAATCTATTAACCATTCCAACTTCAGTTAAAACAATAAACTCGTTTGCTTCACTTTCTTTAGCATATTTAACCATTCCTTCTGTTGAACAAATTTCATCTGCATGATCTAAAACTTGTTTAGAACATTCAGGATGTGCTATTACTTTTGCCAGTGGATATTTTTGTTTAGCTTTAACAACATCTTGTTCAGTTATGAAATGATGAGAATGACAAAAACCAGGCCACAAAATAATATCCCTTGCAGTTGTTAACTGTACATACCTTGCTAAATTTCTGTCAGGAACAAATATAATTGGATTTTCTATAGGCAATGCTTGAACAATCTTTACAGCATTTGCACTTGTACAACAAACATCTGCTTCTGCTTTCACAACAGCAGTTGTGTTAACATATGCAACAACCATTGCATTTGGATGAGTTTTTTTCATTTCTTTTACTTCTTCAACACCCGCCATTGCAGCCATTGGACAAGTTGCATCTTTTCTACTAATTAAAACTTTTTTACTTGGACTTAAAATCTTAGCTGTTTCAGCCATAAAGTCAACACCACAGAATAAAACAACCCTAGCATCTGTCTTAGCAGCTTCCCTACTTAGTCCTAAAGAATCTCCCATATAGTCTGCAATCTCATAAATCTCAGGATTTAGATAATTATGCACTAAAATAACTGCATTTTTCTCCTTTTTCAGCTGATTTATCTTCTCAATTAACTGTTTTTGCTCATCTGTAATCATTTTATGTATAGATTATGGTCATTATTTAAAAAAATAGTGGAAAAGAGGGATAAAACACAGGCACAAAATATATAAAACCTCAAATATAACTCTAATATACAATGAAAATACTAGCTACGGGAGATATTCATGGAGATGTAAGCTTTGCTAAAAAGCTAGCTAAGACAGCTAAAGATGAGAATGTTGATTTAGTTTTGATTACAGGAGATATTACTTATTTTGATCAAGGTGTTGATGGTTTAATTGGTCCTTTCAAGAAAGCAGGTAAAAAAGTATTATTTATTCCAGGTAATCATGACAGTTTTGCAACTGCTGATTTTCTTGCAGAAGTTTATGGAATTAAAAATGTACATGGTTATAGTGTAAAGTATGAAGATGTAGGAATTTTTGGTTGCGGATTTGCAAACATTGGCCCAAACCAAATTGATGAAAATGAAATATTTGATAATCTAAAAAAAGGACATGAAAATATTAGATACTTGAAAAAGAAAATAATGATGACACATGTTCATCCATCTGATACAAAGATGGAAAAGTTTTCTGATTTTGTTAAGGGAAGTGAAGGTGTTAAGAAAGCAATAGAAAAATTCAAACCAGACATCTTGTTTTGCAGCCATGTCCATGAAGCACAAGGCATTGAAGAAAAGATTGGCGAAACAAGAGTTATTAATGTCGGAAAAGAAGGAAAGATTATTGATATATAGTTCTTAGGGTAAGTAGTTGTGAGTTTTGGTTTGTAGAAGAGATATAAATCTTGCAGAAGATAAAAAATTAACCCGCAGTACCCACAAAAAGTTTCCATTCTTCATTATCTCTAATCCAAATTCCTGAAGTCCATCCACCTTTAACATCTATATGCATAGCCTTACATATTGAATCAGTATACTGATTTAATTCTTCGGAAAATCCAGGAAGTGAAATAATCTCTAGATCATCAAATAATGGATCAATTTTAGGGATATAACTATCCCCATATTTTTCAAGGTAATTCATTGACGCGTGTACCTGTCCGAAAATTGAAGATAATTTAAGTTCTGATACTGTTTGTGGATCATTCATAAACTCTATCATCTTATTCTTTTGATCTTCATCAGACAGAGATGCAATTGCAATGTCAATCGGATCATTAAAATACCTTCCAGTTATGTTTTTATAAATCATACTTCCTTCGATATTATCGTCAAAATACAACAAAGATTCGCTTTCATAAAAGTAGCTTACTAATTCCATAAAAGTATCTCTTGCAGAACTACTTTTAAACATAACACGAGAGTATATTGTTCCCTTTCCAAAAGAAGGATCTGTTATTTTCTCAGTATAAATATCTCCAGAATTATATAAGTCTTGAACCATCTCAACTTGGGCGTAAAAGTTGTCAGCAACAACACGTAGTTCATTTTTATAATCTTCTGTTTCTGGACATGGTTCAGAAGTACAACTAAATAAGAATAAACTTATAACTAACAAACTTAACATAAGACTTAATTTTTTCATATGATCACCTTTTTTTAAATATAAGTATTTTTATTAAATTTAGATTTTATAATATATAAAGGTTTTTAAAAAACAAGAAAAATTATATATATTAGTATTGCTTTATAAAAAAGGGGAAAATGAATTATACAGCTAGTGCACAAACACTTGAACATACTATAGATAGTTATCAAACTCGTTCTGAAGCAAGAGAAATAGTGCCAAGAGAAGGATTTTTCTTCGGGCAAGATGCTAAAGATTACATTAAAGCAGTAAAAACAGAGTTAATAGAAAAAGGAATTGAACATTCTAGTTCTGAGTTATATGGGATGTGTGAGGGTATTAAAGATGCATACCATTCAATGCCAAAATTAAGAAAACAAAGTGATGAATCATTAGCAAAGAAAAGCGAATTTGAACAAGCACAATACAAAAGAGCAAAAAGAAAAAGAGATGAAATGCTTTCTGATTATAGATCTTGCTTGTTAAGAATAAGGTGGTTAAACAATGATTCAGAATTAGCAGAAGGAAAAACATTAGACCAAGTCATGTATGATGGTTCTTCCACATTAAATCAAAGATTTAGAACTGCTAAAAAATGGATTGCAGAGCAAAGTGCAACTGATCTGCACAAAAGATATATTGATTCTGTTAATGCAACAAAAGAAACAGCCCATTCCCTTGTAAGAGAAAAAAACATTGAGGGCAAAAGATTAACAAAAGGAGAATTGAGAGCATACGATAGTTTAGTAGGAGATATTAAAAGAATCAGAAAAGATTATGAAAGAGAACTCAAACTAGAACCTGTACCTGAAACATTAGATTTCTCTCCAAACCCCCCAGAAAAAAAGCCAGAAATAACATATAAAATAAAGCCTAAATCAACAAGACAAGGATTTTTTAGAAGAGCAGCTAATTTTTTTGCTAGACACGCAATATTATTGTATATGATCTCATTTGTTGGATGTGCGACTGCTGCTTATCCAATATTTACTAGTCAAAGATTAATGGTTAGTGTTACAAGACCAGCAGAGATTTCTTATTCCACTCTAGAAAGAAAAGTTGTAAGAAAAATTCCAGCTAAAAAAAGTGCCAAGAAAGAATACAAAGCTAACATTCCCTCACCAAGACCAGAATTAAAACCTAGTTTGGCAGAGGCAAAACCAATAAAAGCACCTGAACCAACCAAAGAAGAGATTATTGCAAGAGGTTATCATGTAATAAAACCAGGTGAAACATTAATAACAGTGGCTAGAGATTACAAAAATGATAAAGAGTTTGATTACTTCTTAAGAAAATTAAATAATATTAAAGACCCTAGAATGATTCAAGTAGGCACAATAATCAAGCTAAGAGAAGGTGTTGACTTAGAAGAAATTGCATCTAAACAAGGCATAACATTAGCAATGAATACTGTACCAGATAGTTCTTTTAGAATTAATTAATGCCTAGGAAAAAACACATTAGATTTAAAGGCCACAATCACTACCATTAAGTAGATTATTCACATAACCTTTATAAATCAAACTAACTTACCCTCTGTTATGGCAGACTATAACAAACCAGAAATTGATTGGTCAGTTGTATTTTTTGTTGTTGCAGCACCAATAGCGATTCCTCTTGCCTTCTGGCTTGGTAATAAAGCAGAAGATGTTAGAGAAGAATTTGGAAAAGAACAGTCAGCAATTGTACAACAAATAGAAGAAACCTCACCTTTCAGAAGTCAAGGTAGTGTCTCAATTGATGAACTAGTTGTTCCAGATGCTGATGCATGGTATAAAAATCATGCATTCACAAGAATAAATGAAACTGATATTGTTTATTTCAAAAACGGATTATTTGGAGTAAGGGAATTAATGTTAGCTCCTGATGGAGACCAGACAAAAGAAGTAAAACTTTTTGATGGTTTAACTCTTTATGAAGATAGATTATTTGCAATAGACTTGCAAGGAAATGGTTCCCAAAATATTTATTGGGTTGACCAGAATAAAAAATTACATTCTTTGCAAAATAATAATGGTAATTTCGAATACCAAGGTGTTTTAACAGACTTAAGTGAATACTTTAACGGTTATGAAATAAAAAGTGTAGCTATCGGAAATGTAAACAATGATAAACACCCTGACTTAATTTATGAAGTTAGCGTAGGTCTAGGTTATCAAGTTAGCCATTATAAAATCGCAGTGAACTATGGTTCAGAGCAAGGATTTGAAGATGAAGAAGATGTTCTTTCTACAGGATTAGATAAAATAGAGAAATTAGTTACTGGAGATTTTGATGGTGATAAAGATACAGACATTGCTCTTATACTTACCAAAGATAAAGAGAGGATTTTAATTGCAGAGAATCATACAATAAAAAGAGAATATGAAGAAGATTTTCATGATGGTCTTACACAATCCCTACCACAAGATGAAGACGGATTCCCACTTATGATCCTAGCTGGTTTGTTAATGTACATACTATAAAAATTATAAGAAAGAAAAAATAAAACTACTTACAATCGTCCTCTTGCTTTCTCTGCACCAAGGATTCTTTCGATTGCTAAAACATAAGATGCTACTCGCATGTTAACATTCTTCTCTTTATGTAAATGATCAACAGCTGCAAAACTTTTCTTCATGATCTTTTCCAATCTTTGAACTAAATATTCTTCTTCAAAGATCATCCCAGTTTTATTTTGCACCCATTCTAGATAACTACCAACTACTCCACCTGCATTTGCAAGTACATCAGGTACAACAACTATTTTATTTTCATACAAAATGTCGTCAGCTTCTGAAGTTATTGGACCATTTGCAAGTTCAATTATGTTTTTTGCTTTTATTTTATGAGCATTTTCTTTTGTAACTTGGTTTTCGAGTGCAGCTAAGATTAAAAAATCAACTTCTAATTCTAAAATCTCTTTATTATCGATTTTATCACCATAACAACAAGTTACTGTTCCATTTTCATCTTTCTTCATTTTAACATCATCAATGTCAAAACCATTTGCATCATACACTCCACCTTTACTATCACTAACAGCAACTACTTTAAACCCATCTTTATGAGCTAAGTTTGCAAAATGATAACCTGCATTACCAAAACCTTGGACAGCAATTGTTACATCCTTTTTATCTCCAATCATTTCTTTGAAGATATAAAAACCACCTTGTGCAGTTGATGCACCTCTTAAAGGAATTCCACCTAACGCCAAAGGTTTACCAGTTATCATACCTGGTTCTTTTCTTCCTTTGATTTTTTCAAACTCATCTAACATCCAACCCATTGTTTGCGGATTAGTATAAACATCTGGTGCAGGTACATCTTTGTTAACACCCACAACTTCATGAAATGATTGAATAAAGGCTCTGCTTACTTTTTCTAGCTTTTCTTGTGGCATTCCTTTAGGACTAATTTGAATACCACCTTTTCCACCACCAAAAGGTAATCCAGCTAAACTATTCTTAATACTCATCCAGAATGATAATGATTTAACTTCATCTTCGCTAACACCAGGATGATACCTTATACCACCTTTTCCAGGGCCTAAAGCATTATTATGAACTATTCTCCATGCTAAGAACTTTTCACCATCAACATCTAATTCCGCATGACTTATCTTAGAGAATGACAATAATAACTGTTTTTCCTCTTCCTTTAACTCCATTACTTTAGAAACCTTGTCTAACATTGCTGTTACATTTTCGAATACCATTGTTTACACCTCTGTTTGTTACAACATTCAAGATGTCGTCCTTTAGGACCAGCGAGCACCATGTGTTGCGTGAGCTTTATCTAAGGTTGCTGATCAAACCATGGCAAAGCCAGTTTAATTGGTCAGCTGCGAGCGAGACATCTTGAATACTTCTTTAATTATATTAAGATTATACTATCGCAGAATTATTGAGAATTTATATATTTAATGGAAGTGGAGAATAAGACTAATACCTTTCTAAATCACCCAGGGTCATCTTTGTTCTAGGTCCCCAGTCATCATCTTTCTTTTCCTTTTTCTCAACTTTATTCACAGAACTATCATCAAGACTACCAAAACCATCATCATTACTGAAGACATCTTTCTTTTCTTCCCCACCAAACATCGCTCCAAAAGCTCCTTGAGGTTGTGATGGTTGAGGTTGAGGATTGTTTGCAGTAGTTGTTTGCGCTCTAATCAATTCTTGAACTTCTTCTTGGCTAGGTTCACAATTATCTACTTTTGGTTCATCATTAAAGTTAAGACCACCTAAACCAAATTCATTTTCCTGTTTAGGAGTTTCTTGTTCATATGAATTAATACCTTTATTTGCAAGTGCATCTTGTAATAAATTAATCACATTAACTATTTCTTCCTTAGAATCTTCTGTGTCTATAGTTACTTTCATATTTCTTATTAAGAATAAGCTAATATTTAATGTTTTTGGAATAGATCAAAAACAAAGAAATTACTACGGCACGATAGTAAACTATATAAAAGAAGGTACATTTATTCATAAATATGAGGGTTCCAGCAGAAATAGAGAAAGAAGCAGAAGAATTTGCAGTTGAATTCTATAGAAGAGTAACTACAAAAATTGCTGAAGCAGAAAGAGAACAACAACTTTCTAAGTTATCTAAACCAGAAAGATCTTTAATAGAATTAGTTGAAAAAGCTAGAACATTTACCTCAGAAAAAGGAATTGAAAAATATATTCCAAGACATATAATAGAAAAAGTTGATTCATTCTTATCAGATAAATTGCCTGTAAGAGAATATATTCTTCCAGAAATTGAATTTACAAGATGCAGAACAAAAGAAGAGGAAGAAGAACGAGAGGCACTATATTTAGAAATAAGAACTAAGATCAAAAAAGAAAGAGCAATAGAAATTAAAGATAGATTAGATGAATTATCAAAATATATGGGGGAAAGAAGTTTTGCAGATTTTAATCATGTTACTAGGAAACTTAGAATGAAGGAAGACTCTAATCAAGAATCATTAGAACATGATTCACTTGGACATGAACTTTTACATTCAATTAGATACCAAACAATTAATTATATTGAAATGAACAAGGGATATGATGCAGAAACAAGACAAAGAACCAGGTTTATGGGTGAGTTAAGTGTTAGCAGAGAGAATCTTGAAGAAACATTAAAAAAAATAATAGCAAAAAGTCTTGAAGGAAAAAAAAGTAGAAGAGAAAAAACAATTGAGTTTTTAAAATCAGTTATATATAGAAAAAAACCAAAAAAGGATTCCAAATTAGAAGAAAGATATGTTGAACCAGAGACAATAGAATTTTTTGGATTATTAGCTTCAACAGTAATGAAAAGTGTTTTTGAAGAATCAAAATTAGAAAAAATGAACATACATCCAGAAAATTTTGATTCTATACTTGATTTAGTTAGAGAATCAGACAGTTATTTTAGTTCTTATCCTGATAGAAAATACCATGAAGCCATTAGCTTTTATCAAGACATTATATTTGATATAAATTTGAAGAGAAAATTTAAAGAACCCTCTCCTTTTGAGGATGAGGAATATATGGAAAGATACGAGCAATTCAAAGAAATCCATGAACAATTCAAAACTGCTGTTCCTTATCTTCAAATGATAATTGGATTAAAGATTCCAGAGATAAAATATATTTTAGAAACATTTGAAGCCATGGAACAAAGTATTGAATATTATAGAGAAAATACTAAGATAGATTTTGAAAGACAAAAACAAGAGAATAGTTGGGCACATGAAACAGGGAATAGTATTTCTTTTATGTTTATTGCAAAAAAGAATGATAACCAATTCAAAACAGGAGTTTCTCCTTATGCAGTTGCGTTAATTGCAATTGATAAGTATAAAGACGAATTAGAAAAAAACTGGCCAAAAACTTTTTTAATAGATGGGGAAGAAATTAACAATAGATATCTCAAAAACATAAGAACTGAATTGGATGCTATGGTTGAAAGAAAAAGATAATAAATATTACCATTTAATCTTATAATAATACTTCTTATTCAAATGAAATATCCAGACACCTATTGCATAACCAATTGCACATCCTGCTAGAACATCACTTAGATAATGCACTTGAAGATATATTCTACTTAGCCCAACTAATGCCGCTAAAGAAATCCAAGCCCATTTATGTTTAGGAAACTCTATATCAAGTGTAGGTAATACTGTAAAACAAAGTGCTGCGTGTAAACTTGGGAAAGAATACATAAACCATGCAACATCTGTTAATTCTTGTGGTCGTTCTCTGGCAATTAACAATTTTAACAACACAACAACAACAGTCGTTATTAAAAGCGAAGCCCATACTGGTATAATACCCTCGCGTTTTTTCTCAGCATACATAAAAAACGTTGTAACAAACAATAAAACAAATATTAGAAGATAAAAATTAGTCATGATAGTAAAAACAATATCAAGAGTCGGATTATGAATCAAATGAATTCTGTCATTAAAGAAATTATCCAAAAAAAGGCTAATTATGGCTAGTTTAGATGCAATTATAATTAACCAAACCCATTTTTTCTGTATTTTATCAAAGAGTATTTGTTTCATATGCATTTTATTATAATATCATTCCATTAAATTATAAATTTTGTCAAGTTTTAACTAAAAAATGAAATAATTCACTTCCCGTTAACATTATTGCCGTTACAATGATTCCAGCAATCAAAACACCAATAGTGCTTGCAATAATAAATCTTTTATAACCAAACCCTAAAACATAGGCCCCTAATGCACCAGTATAAACTCCTGAGCCTGGCAAAGGAATTCCTATAAACAATCCTAAACCAATTGTTCCATACTTCTCAACATATTTATGAACCTTTTTCTGTGCTCTTTCAACAATTTTATGGTAAATCCTATGAAACCATTCCCAAAAAAAGAATAAATGTACAACTTTGTCTAATAAAAAATAAACAACAATACCAAGAAGAATATTAACAATTACACAGATAATAAACACACTAAACCAATGCAATTCAGTTTGTAAAATACCAAATGGAATACTTGCCCTTAATTCTAGCCCAGGCAATAATGTTACACCAATTAATTCCAGTATTTCTTTTAACATTTAATATACCTTCAACTTTGCAGATTTAATTTTCCCCTTAACATATGTTTCTTTAACAAAAAAATTAAACAATTTATCAGGAGTTCTAAACATTCTTTTAACATAAGCATATAATCTTGCATCTTCAACAAATGCTTTTTTATGTTTTGCTTTGAATGATTTTGCAGGATTTTTTGCTTTAACAGGAGGACCAGTTCTTAATGTTTCCTTATTTAATAAATCTTGATCTATAAAAAACCAAAACATTGCTTTTTTTGATTTATCCCATGCCCAACCACTATTATAGACGATAAAATTATGAATATCTAACTGTTTTAGTAAATGCATGTGTGATTTTAATAACTTTGCCCCAACGATATCTTCTTTTCCTGTCAAAGCCATTACATTTAATACAAATAATTTTGAATCTTTAGGTTTTAATTTTTTTAATTTAGTTAATGTAAGTTTTTTCTTAACAAAATACTTTTGAGATGGTTTTTTCAAAAAATCTTTAGATTTTTCAATAAATAATTCTAATTTATCTTTACCAAGAGCTGCTGCTGCATTTCTATTTGGCTGTATTGGATCAATAACAACCAAAGGAGATAATTTTGATAGGTTTAGTTTTTTAGCTGTGCCATGTTTTTGTACATCAATAATTCCATACAGATTTAATTTTCCTTTTGGACTCCATTTTTGTGATGCCTTAAGCAATTTCAAAAAACCACCATAATACACAATTAAAACATCTAAAACATGTCCTGAAAATCCTCTAATGTATGACTCTGCCCCGTACAAGTTATTTGCTTTGCAAAATAGTTTAGCAAGAATTACTTCTTTTCTTAACTTAGCACTCATATTTTTTTGTACCCATTGAACATGTAAGGGACTCATATCAGTAACATTTAATGCTTTTTTCGGATCTTCAACCTTTAAGACAGGAATAATTTCATAATGAATTCCTTTATTTTTAACTTGGAAATAATCTCTAGAACCATGAACAAGAGATGGCTTAAAGATTTTTAATATTTTAGCAAGCATTTTTGAAAGATCTTCTTCTTTATATCCATAATCAAACCTTACAAAAATATCAACATCAAAATCATTCTTAAGAAAAGTACCTTTTGCAGCACTCCCACCAAGCACAATCTCTACCTTAAATTCATTCTTAAATATCTCCAATTGGATTTTATCTAGAAATTCATCTATTTTAACCTGAATTTTCTTCTGTTCCTGCTTTGTAGGAAGATTTTTCTTAATAATGTCATTAAGTAGTTTCATTCAAATAGGATATAACTTAGATTGTTTAAAAATGTTTTTAATAAAATATATAAACAAATCATCTTCATGCCAACCTATGGCAAAAACAATCATTGTAGGAAGTATTGGTTTAGATGATGTTAAAACTCCATTTGGAGACATGAAAGCAATTTTAGGTGGTAGTGCAGTTTATGCATCACATGCTGCTTCTTTTTTCACAAATGTGGGAATTGTTTCAATTGCAGGTGAAGATTTCCCAGAAGAACATAAAAATCTATTAACAAGCAGAAATATAAATATTGAGGGAATTGAATTCAAAGGTAAAACATTCAGATGGTCAGGAGAATATGAATATGATATGAATGAAGCAAAAACATTAAACACAGAGCTTAATTCAATTATAGAATTCTCAGCAGAACTCCCAAACAACTACAAAGATGCCGAATACATTCTCCTTGGTAATATTGATCCAGAATTACAATTAAAAGTTATAGAACAACTAAACCAACCAAAACTTATTGCAATGGATACAATGAATTTTTGGATTGAAAGTAAAAAAACACAGATTATAGAAGTAATTAAAAAAATTGATTTATTATTATTAAATGATGGTGAAGCAAGACAACTATTTGATACAGTTAGTTTAGTTGATGCTGGAAGCAAAGCTCTTGCTTTAGGTCCAAAGTATGTAATAATTAAAAAAGGTGAACACGGCGCATTATTATTCACTAATTCTTCTCACTTTAATGCCCCTGGTTATCCTTTAGAAGTTTTCAAAGATCCAACTGGATGTGGAGATAGTTTTGCAGGCGGTTTACTTGGTTGGCTAGCTAAAACAGATAATCTCTCAGAACCAAACCTTAGAAAAGCTATTGTTTATGGATCAACAATTGCATCATTCAATGCAGAAAATTTCTCTCTAGAAAGACAAAAAACATTAACAATGGAAGAAATAAATGCAAGATATAATGAATTCGAAAAAATGAGAGAGTTTTAATTGCCACCTAATAAAGACAACAATAATTACACACAAAATTATTTTTTCTTTAAATTTACCTTTAAATAGCCATTAGGAATCACAAAATATATAATGACAAACTTTAGCCAAAGTCATAATAATTAGTATAACTATTTACTATAATAGGAGGTAATCACAATGGATACAGGAGAAACATATGAAGTAAAAGATCTTAATTTAGCTGAGCAAGGTAAAATGAATATGGAACTTGCAGAAAGCAATATGGGTGCATTATTAGAAATTAGAAGGAAATTTGAACAAGAAAAGCCACTACAAGGCATTAGAATTGGTATGGCTTTACACGTTACAAAAGAAACAGCTATTCTTGTAAGAACATTAATTGCAGGTGGCGCAGATGTTGCAATCACTGGCTGCAATCCTTTATCTACACAAGATGATGTTGCTGCTGCTTTAGCAAAAGAAGGCGTTAAAGTATGGGGATACAAAGGCGAAACAAACGAAGATTATTATAAATATATCACAAATATAATTAATTTTAAACCACACATCACAATTGATGATGGCTGCGATTTAGTTAGCGAAATTCATAAAAACCATGCAGAATTAATTCCTAGCTTAATTGGAGGTTGTGAAGAAACAACTACTGGAATTATCAGACTTAAATCAATGGTAAGAGATAATGCATTAAAATATCCTGTTGTTGCTGTTAATGACAATAAAACCAAACATTTGTTAGATAATGTATATGGGACTGCTCAATCAACCATGGATGGGATAATCAGAGCAACAAACATATTATTTGCTGGTAAAACAGTTGTTGTTTTAGGTTATGGAAGTTGTGGTAAAGGTTTTGCTAATTCTGCAAGAGGTCTTGGAGCAAATGTAGTTGTAACAGAAGTAGCAAATTTCCCAGCATTACAAGCAAGAATGGATGGTTTTAGAGTTATGAAAATGGAAGATGCATGCAAAGAAGGAGAAATCTTCCTTACTGTTACCGGCAATAAACATGTAATTAGAACCGAACACATGAAAGAAATGAAAAGTGGAGCAATTATTGCTAACTCTGGACATTTTGACATTGAAATTGATATTAAAGGATTAAAAGAAATTGCAAGTAGTGAAAGAAGAATCCGACCATTTATGGACGAGTATATTCTTAATGGAAAAAAGATATTTGTGTGTGGAGAAGGCAGATTAATTAATCTTGCGGCTGCTGAAGGACATCCAAGTGAAGTTATGTCTACTAGTTTTTGTGGTCAAGCATTAGCATGTGAATATTTGGTTAAAAATAAAGGGCAATTAAAACCAGAAGTAATCTTCTTACCTGAAGAAATGGATGATAATATTGCAGGTCTTCAATTAGAAGCAATGGGAATTGCCATTGATGAATTAACTGAAGAGCAAAAAAAATATCTGAGTAGTTGGGAAGAAGGAACATAAATCAAAAATATTAATCAAAATTAATCACTAGTAAGGTACTGCTGGAATTCCGACATTTAAACTGAAAGTTATAGTTTAAAATCATAAGTTTTGAGTGCCATAAACTATTTAAAGCACCCACATATTATTTATTCTATGGGTAAATTAGATACGTTAGATGTAAACATTTCTGGGGCATTTGTTGACCTAGGTCTCTTAATGAAGATTATGCAAGATATTAATGTTATTCAAAACTATTCTTTAAAAATCAACACCAGAATAAAAACAAAACCAAAAAAAATGCATAAATCTAAAGATAGTGGTCTTACAAAAAAGCTTGGAAAAGTAAAATCTAAAAAAGATAAAGATATTGTCATTATAATTGATGAATCCGATAAACACAAAGATGATCTTGATAAAGATATTGAAGCAATCACATTAAAAATGGATGGTTTTGAAAAAATTCATATTGAACAATATGAAAAACAACTTGAACAGTATAAAAGATTTCTTGCAGAATACTTAAAAGAAGCTCAAAATGCATTAACCTCTGCCTATGACCCATACCAAGATGAAAATGGAGACGGAAAGAGAGAATTTGAATGGGGACAGGAAGTTGTAACTTATTTTGAAATCAAAGATATTGTAAGAAGAATTCATATGAATGCTTTAATGAGTGGAAATGCTTCAGGCACTATGTCTGGCCATAATAATGTTGGTTGGCAAGAAGCTGAAGATTATAAATTTTGGAAATATTGTAGTAAATTTAATGAACAAATGAGTTTTATTATTCACGATGTAATTGGAAGTGGTGGATAAATTAATAAAATCTCTTAAATTTGATAAGAAAAACCTTTTTAAAGAGAACCATGCCTTCTTAAAAAAATGGAAATTCAAGCATTATTCGAAGCAGTTAACTGCATTAATTGTGATGTTTCTAGTGTCATAGATAGTAAAAAGAGTGCAGTAGATACTAAAAAAATAGAAAACCCCTCTACACTTGAAAAAATAAAACTAGAAAAAACAAAAAGAGAAAGGAAAAAAACAGAAACAAGAAAAACATCTATAGACAAAAAAGAGAAAAAAGCAAAAAGCGAAGGCATAATTACAATTATTGATGAAGGGGGAAAAAGAGATAAAGAAAAAGACAGTATTGACATACAAATAAAAGGCATCCCAGAATCAAAATATGGTGAACTTGCACAAAGATTTCAATATCAAAAACTTCTTGACCAATATAAAAGATTCTTAGATAATTATCTAAAAGAAGCAACAAGTACATTTAATCCAACATATGATTACCAACAAGAAAATTGTAAGGAAAGAGAATTTGAATGGGGACAAGAAGTTGCAACTTATAGTGAAATAAAAGACACAATTAGAAAAATTAAAATGAATTTATTGTTAGGTGGCTGGCATAATGCTGTTTCTCCTGATGAAAAAGACCGTTATAAATTCTGGAAATATTGTAGTAAGTTTAATAAAGTAATGGCAGATGTTATTGAAACAAGTGTTGGTAGTGGTGGATAAACAAATTTCCAATTATTAAAATCAGAATTCTCTATCTACGAAAAACTCAGCAAGATTTAATAAGAAATTTTTAGTTTTTCTATCAAGCAAAGAAGAATTAATAAAATGCGTTACTTGTTCTGTTAAACCAATTAGTTTTTCTTTTGAATAATCTTTAGATCCTGTCTTGATAATGATTTCTTTTAATTTAGAAAATTCATCTTCTGAAATATCTTGTTTTCCAAGAACTAATTTAATAAATTCTTTTTCTTCTTCATTTGCTTTCATATATGCACACCAAACAAGTAATGTTTTTTTATTTTCTATAATATCTGAAAACACAGATTTACCTAATTTTTCTTCTGAACCAAAAATTCCTAAGAGATCATCTTGAATTTGAAAAGCTCTGCCGAGAGGTAATGCAATTTTTGAAATTTCTACTAATTTATCCTGAACATTATCTGGATCACCAGCTAAAATTACTCCCAATTGCAGAGGACCTTCAATTGTATATTTCGCTGTTTTCAAGAGATGAATTTGATTGATATCATCTTCATTTACTTCAAAAATATTTTTTTCACTTAGTTGTAAGTCTAATATTTGCCCGTAATTTGTTGTTTGAATAATCTCATTAAATTTATTCGTTGCTTTTAATTTAATTTCTTCACTAAAGTTTGAATCAGTAATTATTTTCTGAGCCAAGATCATAGCAATATTGCCCGCAAGTATTGCCATGTTTTCTCCTAGAATTTTATGAACAGTTGGTTTGTTTCTTCTTAATTCTGATTTATCCATAATATCATCATGTATTAAGAAAGAGGTTTGCATTAACTCCACACAGATACTTAGCTTCAACACTTCCTGTTCTAATTTCTGGTTTACAATTCCTTTACTAATGCTTACTGCTTGAAAACCTTTCAACACCAACAATGGCCGAATTCTTTTCCCACCACGCATTGTAAACTCTTTAATTACCCCTAAAAGTTTAACATTAAACCCATAATTATTCTCAGAAATAACTTTATTGAAGAAATTATCTAATTCTAAATTAATCTTTGCTTGATATTCTTCTAATTCTTTCTGAAAAGTTACAGATAACATAAATTAAAGGAATGTATTTGGTTTTATAAATATTTAGAAAAATCAGATCTTCAAACTAACAACCTTACTGATATTGTGCTTATCCATAGTAACACCATACAGAGTATCTGCTTCTGAAATAACACCATCATTGTGAGAAATAATTATATATTGCGCTCTATCTGCATAAGTGCTTACAAGTTGAGATAGTTTTTCAGAATTTTTCTTGTCTAATGCTGCATCAATTTCATCAAAGATATAAAATGAAGCTGGTTGATGTTCTTGTATAGAAAAGATAAATGCCATAGCTGTTAATGTTTTCTCTCCTCCTGATAAAGACCTAATATCTAAGAATTTTTTACCAACTAATCTTACTTTAATACCCACACCTTCTGAAAGAGGATCATCAATATTCTCTACATCAAGGAAAGCCTCTCCTTTAGTTGTTAGTTGCCCAAATAAATTCTGAAAATTTGAATTAATAACTTCAAAAGATTTCATGAATAATTCTTTTTTCTTTGTTTCAATCTCATTAATCATAAGCATAACTTCATCTTTCTCTTTTATAAGAGTCTCTTTCTTTTCTAATAAATTGTTATATTCTTTTTCAACAGAGTCATAAATTTCAAGAGCACGCATGTTAACATTACCAATGCTTTGCGTCATCCTTTCAAACTCCCAAATGTCTTTTTTAATTTGTTCAATTGGTTTTGAAGAAAATAATTCAACATCTTTATATTTAGAAAACTCTTCTACAAGGCCTGATAATTCTCCTTTAACTCTTGCATTTTCAACAGAATGAATATTCATTTTTTGTTCTTTACTTCTAATTTTCTCTTCTGAAGTAATGATCTTTGTTTCTACTGTTTGAATATCTGCATTTAATTTATCTCTCCTAGTAAATAATTCTCTAAATTGAGCATAAAATTCTTTTTGTAATTTTTCTTTTTCTTTAAGATCTTTTTCTGCAACAGTGATCTTTTTGTTTAAATCTAAAACTTCTGTATTAAATGTAACTATTTCTTTATCATGTTGCTTAATTATTTTCAAGGTATTTTCTTTCTCAGGAAGTAAAATATTTTTAACCTGCAAAGTATAATTCTTAATATTAGAATCTTGTTTAGTTAATTCTTCTTTTAATTGTTCTCTTTTCTGTTCAAAGGTATTAAGCTCTGCTACTAATCTAGGATTTCTTAATTGCATAATTTTATCTCTCATTCCGTGTTTTTTAATTTTTAAAGTAGCAAGATCTTTATTAATTGCACTAACTTTAAGACCAACAGAGGTAATATTCTTATCAGCCTCATCTAATTCTGCCTGTAGTTCTTTTTTCCTCTTTTTTGTTGCAGTAAGATCATCAGAATCAATATGTAATGATTTTTCAGTTTTAATAATATCCCCCTCTAAATTTGCTTTAAATTCCCTTAGTTTTGCTATTTTGTCTTCATTATCATTTTTTCTTGTTTCTAAAACTTGTTTTAAACGTTCACTTTCAGCAACATCGCCTTCAAGAGATTTTATTCTAGTAACAACTTCTTTTTCTTGGAATTGCATGCTTCTTTTTTTCTGTCTAAAACCACCATGCATAGCACCACTAACTTCTGCAAAATCCCCCTCAAGAGTAACCATCTTAACATTACCAACACCAACTCTTCTTGCAACATCAATATTATTAACAACAAGTGTATTACCAAACACATATGAGAATACATTCTTGAATTTTGGTTCATAACTTATTAAATCAATTGCTTTTCCCACAACACCATTAACTTTTAAAAATCCACTTACATCGTGTTCTCTTACTGGTTTAATTTTATTTAATGGCAAGAAAGTTGCAATACCAAGTTTATTATCTTTTAGATATTTAATACATTTAGCAGCTGTTTGATCAGTATCAACAACAATACTTTTTATTTTTGGACCAGCAGTAATTTCCAATGCCAAACTAGATTTACTTTCAACTTGTCCAAGTTGAGAAACCATACCATAAATCTGACCAAGCTTATTTTTTTGTTCAAGAATCTTTGTAACCGCTAAATTCATGCCAATAGATTCTTTTAATCCTGCATTTTTTGATTCTAATGCAGATAATTCGTCTCTTGATCTATTTAATTTATCTTTAATATTTGATAACTGTAATGCAAGTGATGAATCTTCATTAAGAATTGTATTTAATTCAACAGTTGCTTTCTTAAACTCTTGTTGTTTTTGTTTTAATGCTTCAATTTCTGATTTATGACCTTTTTCTAATTCTAGAACTTTTGAGATTTTCTCGTCCATAGAATCAATTAATAATTCTAATTTGTCTTTTTCTCTCAATAAATTTTGTTGTTCTTCTCTAATTGCTTGGATTTCCTTTTCTTTTTCCTCACATTCATTATCAACTTCTGCAATTTCTTTATCAATATCTTCTGCACCATCTAACTTATTCTTCTTTCTAAATTTATCCAGCTTTTGTTCAACTTCTTGAATTAATTTTAATGTTGATTGTTTTCCCCTTTCTGATTCCTTTTGTTGATTCTCTAATTCTGAAATTTTATCATTTAATTCTTTAAGAGAACTACTTAGTTGGTCTTTTCGAGTATTAACTCGTTCAATTTCATTTTTACAGCTTATAATTCTTGTTTTATGTGTTGCAATTTCTACACCTTGTTGTTCTAGTCTTTTCATCATTGCAACTTGTTCTTTTTCACCTTTTTCTTCAACTTGCCTTGTTAAAGATTTTGCTTCTTCTTTCTTCTCTACTGCTTCTTTTTTCATCACATCAATCTTTTGTTGAAGCTTATTAATTTCTTCTTGAGAAGTTTTAATTTGAATTTCATGTTTTTCAACAACATCTTTTTTTTGTTTAATTTGTAAATGTAATTGAGTTGCTTTATTTCTTGCTAATTTATCGTCTAACTCTTTATACTTCATTGCTGTGTCTCTATCTTTTTTTAATTCTTTAAGATAGGTTTTTCTTTCTGTTAGAATAATGTCTGCTTCATTTAATTTTTGATCAACCTTATTTAGTTCAGTCATTGCCTTATTCTTTTTTTCTTCATAAAGACCAATGCCGGCAATTTCTTCAATAACTTCTCTTCTATTGTTAGGACTCATTTCTACAAATCTTACAATGTCTCCTTGAAGAATAATGTTATAACCATTAGGATCAATATTTGCAATACCTAAAAGATCCAGAATTTGTTGTCTTGTTCTTCTTTTATCATTAATTTTGTAAACACTTTGCCCAGTAGATTTAATAATCCTAGTAATTTTTACTTCATCTTCTTCAGTAGGAAATATTTTTTTTAAGTTATCAAAATAAATATGAACTTCTCCTTGTTTTGAAGGATTTTTAGATTTCCCACCATTATAAATCAAATTTGCTGCTTTTTCCGCTCTCATTCCTTTTGCAGAGCCTTTACCAAGAACAAAACATAAAGCATCCATAATATTAGATTTACCACTACCATTTGGACCAAGAACTACATTATATCTATCTCCAAAAACTAATTCAGTTCTGCTTCCAAAGGACTTGAAGCCCTTCATCACCATTCGATTAACCTTAGTCATTAGGTTTTGTCACCTTTTATATGATATAGTTGATTTATACATAGTATATAAAGCTTACTTTTTCTCAAGCTAATATGAAACCACCGCCAAGTTTGGCAAGTGAACAAAATGCGTAATTACATATTTATGCGATGTTCGACCATATTAAAGTTTTAGTATTAACCTGGTCGATATGAACGAGGTGGTTTCATATTAGCTATTTTGTGGATTGCCCTAAAATCGCCGTTATTAATAGCTAACAGTTATATTTCAATCCCTTATCTCCAACCTCTGTTTTAAATCATTCACAATATTCATGAATGCAATATATGAATCATATGGTCCATCATATGGATTAAAGTATTTATGAACATCCCCATCATTAAACCATTTAGTGCACATATAATAAAAATGATCTGAAGTTGTTAATTTCCTCCAAAGAGCTAATAATTCAGGATTATTACTGTTTTTTACTTGAGCTTCCATATTATAAAGAGATTTCAAAGCAGAAAGTTGCATTTTATTACCTTGCCATGCTGATAAATCACGTTCAACATCTGCCCAAGACATTGCATTGTGTACATCTAATTTATCAACAGCCTCATATGAATTAATAACCTCTGATGGTGTTTTGAAATCATTATCTGGATGTTTCAGCAATTGTTGAGGTAAATGACTCAAAAATCTAAATATTCCTGTATCTTTCCATTGATGTTCTCCAAATGTTTCATAATCCATGAATAAATTAACACAATTTCCATTACCATTGATAGAATTTATCCAATTTACAAATTTTGGAACTGTCAAAGGGTGTTCTTTCCAGCTTTTGTTTGAAAATCTAAATGCAATATCATCTGAAAGTTTATAATTCTTTAATAACAGTTTAAAATTTGGATTTTCTTTAGGAGTGGACTGAGGATGATATAAGAAATTAGGTGACCTACCTTTTAAGATATGATCAGCACCTTCTGTTAAAATTCCTTTATATCCCATTCCCGCTACTGTTTCAGCAAGTTCATTATTATAAATAAGTTCAGTATTTCTAAAAATAGTTGGTGTAACACCAAAAACTTCTTTTATTTTTTTTCTATGAAGTTCTACTTGTTCTTTAAACTCCTGTTTAGAATGTAAAAATGCAAGAGAATGGTGAAATGTTTCACTTAAAACTTCTACTTGGCCTGTTTCAACTAATCTTTGAAATGAACTTAAAACTTGAGGGTTGTATTCTTGGAATTGGTCTAGAACAACACCACTAAATGAATATGCAACTTTAAATTCCGAGTGTTGATTTAGTAAATTCAACATTACTGCGTTTGTTGGCAAATAACATTTGTTTGCAACCTTGTTTAAGATTTGTTTATTATTATCATGATCAAAATAATTTTGATTTTTCCCAATATCAAAAACACCATAATTCTTCATCCTATATGGTTGGTGAACTTGAAAATAAAAACATGTTGAAACCATTAATTCACACCCCTATTAATTGAGTAAAATAAATCTTTCACCTGATTTAGATTTTTTAGACTTTTGAAATTTTCTGTTTTATTAAGATTATTATTTATTAATTTATTTTCCAATAATTTATTATAAACATGAAGACATTTTTCAGCAGGAATATTCCAACTGAAGTTTTGTACTTCTTTATTTCCATTTTCCATTAATGCATTATGTAGTTCTCCGTATTTTAATATTGCACAAATTTGGTTAGCCATTTTATCAACATCCCAAAAATCAACTTTCAAAACATGATTAACAACTTCACTAACACCTGATTGTTTTGAAATTAAAACAGGGGTATTATTTCGCATTGATTCTAAAGGAGTAATTCCAAATGGTTCTGATACCGACGGCATAACATAAAGATCAGCCATTTGATAAGCTTTATCAATATCTTTACCTTTCAAAAATCCCGTAAATAAAACATTTTCACCAATTCCTAACTCAGCTGCCTTTTCTATCATCATTCCGTGCATATCTCCAGTGCCTGCAACAACAAATTTAATATTAGGGTCTTGTTCTAAAACTTTTTTTGCAGCATATAAAAAATATTCCGGACCTTTTTGTAAAGTAATTCTTCCTAAAAACAATACAACCTTACTATCTCTTGATAAACCAAAACTTTCTTTTACAAATTTATGATCATTAAATTCAACCGCATTATGCACAACATTAATTTTATTTGGATCTACACCATAATGTTCAATAATTTTATTTTTAGTAAATTCACTAACAGAACAAATAGCGTCTGCTTCATGCATCCCTTTTCTTTCTAAGTCATAAACAGCTTGATTAACACCATTGCCTCCGCCCCTATCAAATTCAGTTGCATGGACGTGCACAACTAATGGTTTACCAGAAACTTTCTTTGCAGCTAATCCAGCCATATAAGTCATCCAATCATGAGCATGAATAACATCATGTGGTTCTGTTTTAGCAATCTCTGCTGCTTTCTCTGCATAAATCTGTGCTTCCATAAAAATATTATCACCATATAATTTTTGTTGACCATCCGGAACATTTGTTAGCAATGCTGTTTTTACTTTGTACTCTTCAGGCGTCATATAACCAGCTAAAGGTGTTTTTACCATTCTAAATTTAATATTTGCCTTGCCATAACTTTTTGCAGAGATTAATTTAACAAATTCTGCGTTTACTTTTTCAGGCATTTGTGGAACTACAAAAGTAACATCAACATTGTTATTAGCAAGACCTTTAGTTAAACCATAACATGCTGTTCCTAACCCACCAGTATTAAACGGTGGAAACTCCCAACCAAACATTAATACTTTCATGATTCTTTTACCTTTTGTATTTTTAATTCTTTTTTGCTTTCTTGATTAGCAGATTTCTCTAAATCTAGACCTAATAAAGCAATAAACTCTTTACCTGTTTCACTTAATTCAAAGATTTTAACATAAGGAGAATTAACTAAATTCCTAACTAAACCTTTCTCAACTAGATAGTTTAGATGAATAACAACTGATCTCCAATTGATTTTTGTAGATCTAGAAACCTGATTAACTGTTTTTTGCCCAGAAACAAGAGAAATAAGTATAACTCTTCTTAGATCATGAAAGGTTCTCCTAACAATTAACCCATTATCATCTCTCCTAACAATCAAATACCCACACCTCTTAATTTAAATGATATTTAAAATGCCACTAAACATTTTAACACTACCCACTTAATTTTTTATTAGTATAACTAATATATATATGTTTCTCATTAAAAAAGATTTTAGTCAGAGGTTAAAGCTAAAATTAAACCTAATTCAAGTGTAAATTAGAAATATGAACGAAATTTTAGTCAGAGGTCTTAGCAGAATAAAACCCCATAACTTCAACCTTACAAGCAAGTTCTCTTTGTTTAGATTTCTTTATTTCACTTTCAAAATCATTTCCTTGAAAAGGGGTGTATGGGGTTAATCTTGCAATTTCATAATTGAACATACCTCTGTAATGTTCTTTCTTTGCATAAGGCACCTGAGAAACAGTTAAATCAACTAAAACTCTAGGTCCTGGAACTCCTCTTATACTATCTTGAGCAGCAAGTGAATCTAGTAATTGATCAAATTGTACAACGCCTGCATTAACTAAGAGATTACCATATAAACTACCACCTTTATGTAATTCATTAAAAAATGGAACAAACTCAGTAGGAATCCTTACGGGATCATTTGGTTGTTTTAATGCTTGACCAAAATAATGTGCTAAAAAATCTAACTGTAAATCTAAAGGAATTTTAGATTTCTCACCAGACCAAGCAAAATAAACCCAATTAAACTTTTCCCCTTCAATTACAGAATTACCTTGCTCAACTCTTAAATTGCTTTCCTCAAGAACAAAAGAGGATACAAAAAAGTCTAAAGATTTTGTTGTCATATAAAAAAGAAATTAAAAGGGGTTTATAAATATAATTATCATCAAAAATTACTTTTTCATGTAATACTTTCGTTTTTTTTCATCAAACCGTTCTATCGCATATCTTAACATAGTCCTAGGCATTGTTTTGTAATATTTTTTAAGAAATTTTTCTTCAACTGCCTGATCTTTCTTTCCAATTTCTCTTAACATCCATCCAACTGCTTTATGAATAAGATCATGATCATCTCTAACTAAAATTTCAGAAATTTTCAAAGTATCATCAAATTGATTTTCACGAATAAATGCATATGTTGCAAGCATAGAAATTCGTTTTTCCCACAGATTCTTAGATTTTGCAAGTTTATATAGAATGTTCCTATCTTTATTCAACAAAAAATCACCAAGTATTTTTGGGGCAGATATATCAACAAGATCCCAATTATTAATTTTCTTTGTATTCTTAAGATAAGACTTTACTATTTTAGTTTTAATTTTCTCACTTTCTTTTTTATCAGCAATCTTTGCTGCTTTTTGATACTGCATAATAAGAATAAATAATGCACCTAACCTGTGCTCATGTATTTTGCTATTAAGAAGTGTTTGTAAATCTTTAATTTCTAAGTCAACATATTTTTTAGCAATTTCTCTTTGCTTAGGTACTGTTATCCCTAAAAAGACATCTCCCTCTCCATACTCTCCTTTACCTGTTTTAAAGAATCCCTGCAATATTCTTGCTTTTTCAGGATTACCTGCTTTTTTTAGTTCTTTAATGTAATTATTTAGCATTATAATTTAGTTAATTTTAAGATATAAAAAGGTTTCTGCTTTAAACTAAAAATCTTGGGTAGAAAAAAAGAACTCGTGAGTGACATGTCCTAACGGACCTAGTGTTGCAAAGTTTTTTAATTCAATTTTTAATACAAAAAACAACAAGGCCAGGCGAGTCGAAGACGAGTAGGACTTTACGAAGGAAAGTCCGTCTGTGCCATTGTTGTTGCTTGATGTTAATCAAGCTTAATAATTTCGACTTTAGTCGTAATTATTATTGTTTTTTGCTAATACACAGACAAATAATCACACTTTAAACAAGCGTTCTCTTTCATCCCTAATAAATTCAGCCGCATCCTTAAATGATTCTGGATCTTTAGAACTAACTTTAACGATCTTTGCTTCTGCATTAATATTTTTTAGATCTTCAAGATATTTTGTTTCTTCAAAACCAACTGCTTCTTTAAGATCATACTTAGAAAGAACAATCATTTTGGTGTTCATGAAAATAACTGGATATTTTTTAGGTTTGTCTGTTCCTTCTGTTGTTGAACTAACCACAATATCAATATGTTGTCCAATTTGAACAGCCGCAGGACACACAAGGTTTCCAACATTCTCTATAATCAAATATTTTTTTCCAGAAGGTTGCATATGCATTAATGCTTTATTAACCATCATAGCATTTAGATGACATCCTGAATGTGTGTTTATCTGAAAAGTATGAATATTTTTCTTTTCTAATCTTTTTTTATCAATATCACTTTCTAGATCTCCTTGGATAACTGCAATTTCTTCTGCAGGAATAAATTCAACTAATTGTTCAATAAAAGTAGTTTTACCAGAACCAGGAGCACCCATTAGATTAATAGATAATATTCCTTTGTCTTTTAAGAAGTTTCCAATTTGCTGAGCTAATTCATCATTTGCTTCTGTTACTGATTTGTTAACATCAATTATTTTTGAACCAACCACATCATGATGTTCATGATTTCCTTCATGTTCCTGCTCGCAACCACATTTATCACACATTTCTAATCACCTTGAATATTTTTAATTATAAAATCTTTGCCAGCAACAATTTCAATATCATGACCTTCACATTTAGGACAAAATATCAAATGAGATTCTTGAACTTCATGCTCTTTCTTGCATTGATTACACAAAAGTTTGCCTTTAACTTCATTTAACTCTAATTTTGCTGATTTTAATAAATCATGCTCTTTTTTTAACATATCAAAATAAAACTTAATAGATTCTGCTTTATATGTTGTTAGATTACCTAATTCAACAGTTATTATCTTAGGTTTCACATTATTCTTCTCACTCTCAACTAAAATCTGCGATACTAAACTTTGTGTAACTCCATATTCATGCATTTTATAGAAAGTAATGAAGAACTAATTAAAAAGGTTTTGAAATGGTATATTAATTAAAAAAGAAAAGAAAAAAATTAAGGGCAAGAAGAACTCATATCAGTATCTACACCATTTGCTTCGAGCTGTGTGATAACATTACAATAACCACTTGATAAAGGATTATCATAAAGCCACAACTGATCCAAACCAATTAATCCAGACAAAGGATTAATGTCAGTAATCTCATTGGAAGGAAGTTTTAACGCTTTTAAATTAGTTAAACTAGACAATGCACCGACACCATTAATCTGGTTATCATTAAGAATTAAAAATTTTAAAAGGGTTAAATCAGACAAAATACTGATATCTGTGATCAAATTATATTCAAGATTTAAAAATGTTAAACCAGTTAAACTCTTTAAGGGAACAATATCAAAGATTTCATTATTATAAAGATTTAACGTGCTTAAACTGACTAAACCAGATAATGGTTCAATATTAGATATTTGATTCATACCAAGGTTTAACACTGTCAATTTAGTTAAACCTTTTAATGGACCAAGATCACTAATTTGATTATTACTAATAATTAGTTGATGTAAATTAGTTAAACATTCAATTCCTGATAAATCAGCAATATTTTTACTATTAGCATACAACACACCAACAGATTGAACAGATTCACCAAGAATAGGTCCTATTGGTACATTAATTTTATCTCGCACTGCTTGTTCTAAGTTAGGATCTGCAAAGGTAACTTCGCCTTCGCAAGCTGCTGTTTCTTCTTGACAACTTACGCAATAATTCTCAAAGCCACCTGTTTTTACTTCACATTTGCCTTGAGGGATGGGTATTATATCTGATTCGCCATCACAATCACTTTCCCAATTATTATACCAACATTCATATTCTGCTCCAAATAGTTCTGCGCAATCAACAAATTCATCATCTTTTATAGGAGGAGGAATATTCCTTTTAGGTAACTCCATTCTTCCTACCGGAATTCTATCTTTTGAAATTACAGTTGGAATTTTTGAAAGTGAAACAGAACATGTATCCTCACTAACACAAGCGCAAATTGCATATGCAATGATTTTGTCTTTAACATCATCATAATAACATTGCCAACCATCAGCTTGAGACCATGGTCTTGAACTAATTAACGCACCAGGCCCACCAAGACCCTTACAGCCACCACCCAATATTTTTTTACCGTCTGGGCAACCAAATTCAACTTCCACAGTATTTTCTTTTTCTTGTGTTACAATTTCATAACCTTTCCAATAATTATCCTTAGTTTTACCAGTAGCTTCACCAGCTAAATCATCTTCACTAACTGTTCCACTACCATTTGTTACTAAATATACAATTGCAACAATTGCAACTATTACTAGAATTCCTAAATAATGTAAATTATCAATAGATTTAGATTTCTTTGCTGCTTTTTTTCTTTTTGCAGCTTTCCCTCTTTTTGCCATAATTTCACCTCAATTATTATGAATATTAATCTTTTAGATGTTTTAATTTATATATTTTCTTAATATATTTAATATCACATATAATCGAAACTTATATAAATTAATATAATCCACAACAACACATGAACAAAAAAGGTTTGATGTTTGCATTTTTCACTGCAATTGTAAGTGGGTTTTCTATTTTTGTAAATAAATTTGGATTAACTGGAATAGATCCTTATGTATTCACAGGTTTAAAGAATTTAGTTGTTGTTCTATTTTTATTATCTTTAATCTTTTTTATGGGAGAATTTAGAGAATTAGCAAAATTAACAAAAAAACAATGGCTAAAATTAGGAGTCATTGGTTTGTTTGGAGGATCAATTCCGTTTTTACTGTTTTTCAAAGGATTGTCTATGACATCTGCTGTTTCAGGAGCATTTATTCATAAAACAATGTTTATATTTGTAACAATAGGTGCAATCATATTTTTGAAAGAAAAAATTAACAAATATTTTGTTGTAGGGGCTGGTTTATTGTTAGTAGGAAATATATTATTGTTAAAAATTTCACCATTATCATCTGCAATATTAACTAAAGGTAATTTATTTATTCTAATTGCAACATTATTATGGGCAACAGAAAATCTTATTTCAAAGCACACATTAAAAGAATTATCATCACGAACAGTTGCATTTGGAAGAATGGCATTTGGTTTTGGATTTATTCTAATGTTCTGGTTGTTTACAGGAAGAATGGAAGCTGCGTTTTCCACAACCTTACCACAACTAACATGGGTTTTGTTAACATCTGCATTTCTTTTCCTTTATGTTGCAAGTTGGTATTATGCATTGCAAAGACTTAAAGCAAGTGTTGCAACATCAATCTTATTACTAGGTAGTCCAATTACAACTGCATTAAGTATTATTTTCTTAAATACATCAGTTACAATTTCCCAAGGAATTGGAATGCTACTAATAATTGCAGGAATTGTAATGGCCGTCGGAATTGTACATCTAAAGAATTTAGTTAAGTATTTTATTCCTGTTCCTAATTCACAGAGATAATCAGATAGAGATTATAAAATGATAAAAGATACACCAGAACAACATTTCTTCAAATATGCTTGGCCTTGCACAGAGATAATTTTAACAGACAAAAGAATACCTCAGCAAAGGTTTGATGACCTAAAGTATGCAATTGAGAATAACATAACTCCTTCTAGAGAAATTTTAGAAGATACGTACAAAGTTGCATTTGCAAATCTTAAAGAGTTAGCAGAAAGACTTAGTAAAGAACAAAACAAAGAAATAAACTATTGGGATATGGAAGTTATCCAAAGATATTTCACAGAAGCAGAGCATAATATGTTTATTGAATCTGAGAAAGCCTTTTTCTGCAAATTCCCACCAGCTGTAAAAGATTTATGTAAAATACATACAGCAGTTATTGATAAGATTGAAGTAATTTCTGATAGAATTATTCTATTTGTGAAGTATAAGGATGATAAAGGGGAAGAAAAAGAAAGACGATGCCTTAATATTTATAATTTAGAAATAAAACCACAAGATAAAGTAATCATCCATTATGGCTATATTATTGAAAAAGCTTAATCAAAGAACTTCTGCCCAAATTTTCAAACTTTCAACTGCTTCTTGTTCAGGAATCTTTTGAATAATGATTCCTGCCTGAACAAACACATACTCCCCCTGCGTTAAATCAAAGTCAGTATTTAGAACTTCTCGTTTCTCACCAGGATACTCAACAATAACTATATCTCCATTAATCTCAATTATTTTACCTGGCATTGCTAAACACATTTTAATCTTATGATAATTATGAATTATTTAAAGGTTATGTAATTATTAAATAACAAAAGTGAAAATTTTAAATATCAAACAACTTTTCAACATATAAAATGAAAACAATCTTATGCTTTGGCAATGAATTCATAAAACAAGACAGTTTAGCTAAAGAAATTGCTAATGAAATTAACATGCCAGAAATTGAATTCATCATGTGTGATTCTCCCGATGACATATTAGAGTTTTCTAAAATTAGTCCAAATAAAGAAATTATTATTCTTGATGTTGTCCAAAATATAGAAGAACCAATGATAATAAACAATATTGATGATTTAGAAGCAGGTAAATTGTGTACTTTACATGATTTTGATGTTGGTTTTTTTCTAAAATTAATGAAAGAATTAGGACAAATAAAAGATATTAAAATAATTGGAATTCCTCAGACAGGAGATAAAGAAAAAATAAAGAAAGAAGTTATAAGAAGAATTAATGATAGTTCTGAGTAATGAGTTTTGGGTCTTGGGTTGGTTATGAGTTTCAGGTATTGGGTGTCACTGCATTTCTCATTACTAATTAACACAGAACCAACTCAGAACTACTTACTCACAACTCAAAACCAATTAAATTATGTTCTCTTAAACTTTACTTTCAAGAAATGCGTAGAACAAGAAAAACAAGGATCATACGCCCTAATCAATTTTTCAATCTCTAAAATCATCTTTTCTTTAGGTAAATCTAAAATTGTTGGAACAAATGCTTTAATATCGTCATTCATGTTTCTCAAATTTTGACAAGTAGGAGTAATTATGTTTGCAGCTTTAATCTTGCCTGCTTTAACAGTATATTCATGCCATAAAATACCACGAGGAACTTCTATAGCCGCAATACCATGCCCATCTTTGATTTTAATCTCGTGTGGTTTCTCATGTTTAAGTTCAACAAAATCAATTATTTCACTAACCCTATCAAGACAATGCACTAATTCAATTGCTTGAGCAAAATTATTCATAAAAGGATTAAAGTTTGGAAATTTATGTTTAGCTTTTTTTACAACTTTCTTTGCATCTTTACTTAACTGATCAAAATTATTATTAATTCTTGATAATGCTCCAACCATATAAGACATTCCTCGTTTAACAACAAAATTAGAAGTGCCATGCTCTTGATGGTACTCCTTAAGATAAGAATGTAATTCTTTCTGTGGAAAATTAGATGATTCAGAAACTAAATCACCATACAAAGTTGCATAGCCAAACTTATTTCTTAAAGAGAAGTATTGTGTTTTTCTTTCAAAATCAGGATATTCTAATTTAGCAAACAATTCTGCAGTTGTGATTGCATCACTTTTTCTCTCATCTGTTTCTTCTTTAATCTCGTCTAAACTTTCTTGTGTAGGCAAAGTCAGAAAACCACTAACTTGAGCAGAAACAGGATGTATATCTCTACCTGCAACTTTTTTAACAATATTATTTCCTAATTTTACTAATCTTAGTGCAGTACTTAATTCTCTTTTATATTTTTGAGCCATTGCAAGTGCAGATTCATAACCTAAAAAATCAGGTAAAGCTAAAAAATAGAGATGGGTAGCATGACTTCTTATTCTTTCTCCCAAAGTCATTAACTCTCTTAACATAATTGTTTGTTCAGATGGTTTAAACTTAATTGCACGTTCCATTGCTTGAATTGCACAAACGGTGTGTGCAGAACTACATATCCCACAAATTCGAGAAGTAATTTCTGGAGCTTCTTCATAAATTCTTCCTTTTACTAAGCCTTCAAAATATCTTGAACCTTCTGTTGATTGTAATTCACATTTTTTTACTTTACCATTATCAATAGAAAGGTTTAAACTAGCATGCCCCTCTATTTTTGTAATATGACTAAGTTTAATATTCTTGCTCATAGGTATCAATCCCCTTTTTAGCTAATTTTAGGCCAACAAAAGATTTCATTCTTTTTTTAATATGTGAAACATCAAATCCTTTTTTCTCTAACAAAGACATCATTGTTTTAATGTTAGCATCATCTGTAGGTCCTCTACAGCCCCAACATTCAAGACCACCAGAAGGACAGACAGCTCCGCAATTCCCTCTTGTAATTGGTCCTAAACATAATTTACCAGAATCTAACAAACAAGGATTTCCTTCTTTTCTACAATCAAAACAAACAGGTTTTTTATAAATTTCTGGTTTCTTGCCAAGTACAAAATCTTTAATAAAAGTAAGAATTTCATTTTTATCGGGAGGACAACCAGGCAAATAATAATCAACTTTAACATATTTATCAATTGGTGTTGGTTTCATGTCTGTAAGATGCATTGCTTTATGATAAACCAAATGTTTATAATTATCTTCTTTCATAAAATTTCTAAAAGCTGGAATTCCACCCGTACATGCACAAGCACCAATTGCAACCAACACTTTTGTTTTTGCTCTTATTTCTTTAAGCTCTTTAAGATCATTCTTTTTTGCAACTAACCCTTCCATAAAAACAACATCAAATTCTTTTGCACCTTCTAATTGTTTAATAAAAGGAAATGCCTTAATATCAATTAATTTAGTTAAATCAAAAAGTTTATCTTCATTAAAGAGAACACTAAGTAAACAACCTTGACAACCAGTAATTGCATAAAACCCAACTACTGGCTTCTTGTTTTTCTTCTTTTTCTCAATTTTTTGTTTTCTTAACATTTTTCAGTCGTTTTTATAATCCATTAGTTCGTCATATCTAAAAACAGGGCCATCTTTGCAGACATATACTCCATGTATCATACAATGTCCGCACTTGCCACCACCGCATTGCATTCTCCTCTCAGCACTGATATAAATTTGATCATTATTAAATTTTTTCTTCTTAAGGATATTAATAACGGTTTCCATCATTATTGGCGGACCACAAATAAACACAATTTTATTTTTATTATCAAATTTTGATTTTCTAATTAGCTCTGTAACAAAACCAACTTTACCATCATAACAGGATTTTGCAGGTGCCTTATCATAGCTAACATTCAAACAAAACTTTTTTTCCCATGATTTAAGTTGCTCTTCAAATATAACATCATCCGGAGATCTATATCCAAGATACAACAAAACATCTTTGAAATCAGTTCTATTTTTTGTAATATATTCAATAACTCCCTTTAATGGTGCAATGCCACAACCACCACCAACAATAATTACATTATTCCCTTTAAAATAATGCATAGGATATCCTCTACCAAATGGTCCTCTTGCAAACACAAAACCACCTTTTTTTAGGTTACCTAATGCTTTAGTAACATTTCCTACTTCCCTAATACTTAACTCAACATACTGATCCGAGTAAGAACAAATTGAAATTGGACATTCACCAATTCCAGGAATACCAACCATCATAAACTGCCCAGGATCATGTTTAACTTTCCAATCAAGCTTGAGAGTAAAATTAATAGAGGTTTCCCTTTTAAAATCAATAATTTTCTTTTTCTTAGGTACAAGCCCATAAACCAAATCTACTTTTTGAGGTTTTTTTGCTGTTCTAGACTTTTTCACTTTTTTATTTTTCAGTGATTTTTTTGTAGATTTTGTTTTTGTTTTTTTGTTTTTTATCATTTTCTATTTTTCAGATTATTTTTTAGGTTTTTTAACATTAGGTTTTTTTGTTTTCATGTTATTTAAAATCCCAACAAAGTCAATTCTTGTAGGACATCCACGAATACATCTCCCACAACCAGAGCAAAGATGTTTGCCATGTTTTTCATTAAAATATTGGAGCTGGTGATAAATCCTATGTTTAAATCTATGTTCACGATCACTTCTAAATATATGATTACCAGCAACTTCACTAAAATCTTTTAACTGACAAGCAGACCATTCTCGAATTCTTTTTCCGTTTTTTAGATTGGAAATATTTACTTTATCTTTAAATTCAAAACAATAACAACTTGGACAAAGCGTGTTACATGAAGTACATCCTAAACAAAGATCAACTCCTTTTTTCCAATTTTTATGATCATAAAATGGTGCAATATTCTTTTTTTGTAATCTGTTTGCATTTTTAATTACCTTTTTCCTAGCACTTAATCTTTCAGTTGTTTTCTTAAAAAATCTAATTCTTTGTTTTAGAAACCAAGCTCCTTTTTTTGAACCAATCTCTACTAAAAAATAATCTCCCCTATCATAAAACATTAGATCATAATGGTCTTCTAGCCCAACAGAACCACAAAAACAATAGTTATCTTCTTTTTCAAAACAATGATAACCAATTAAAGTTGATGCTTCTCTTTCTAGAAAATAATAAGGATCCCAACAACCTTCTGAGAAAGCAACATCTTGTCTGTTTATAGAGTTTAAATCACATCTTCTAACTCCAAAAAATATTTTTGGTTTAGGTTTTTTTTCAGGAATTGTTATTTTATCTCCTTTAAATTCAAAAAGAACTTCATTTTTCTTGAAAAACCATTCTTTCAACGGATAATATGCATTTTTATCCAAACAAAGATCAGAAAAAGAAATTAATTTTTGAAATTTAATAATATCATTTTGTTCAGATTTAACAGGTGCAATAAAATCTATTCCTTTCTCCTTAAGAACAGAGTTTACAAACTTACTAAACACCTCTTTTTTCAATACATAGTTCATATAATAATTTCTTCTTTATCTATATATATAGTTTTTGCTTAGAAATATAATTAACTTTCTTTATTTTAATCTTTTGCTTTCGAATCCCTACGTAGGTAAATAGATCCCACACCAGGTTTTCTATCATCGGGAAGATAAATTTTAACTTCAAAACCATTTCTTTTATACAAAGAAATTGCTTTATTTGTTGTCCAGGTTTTAATCCAAATATTATCTAAACCTAAAGAGTGTAAATCACTAATGGCAGAACCCATAAGTTTTTGCCCTAAACCTTTTCCATGATGCTCTGGGAGAACAGCAACAGTACTGATATAAGGCCCCACTATATTTTGATCTTGATAATGTTCCCTATAAGCAATAAGGCCCATAATTTTATTATCTTGATTTGTTAAATAAAGCATTTTTCCAGTTGTAACTCTTTTAACATACGCTTCCAATCCCCAAACTTCAGATAAAGGAAGCATCCAATATTGATCAATAACTTTAAAGAAATCCAATAACTTATTTGCATCAGCAGGTGTATCAAGAGAATTCATACTAATTTTAGTATCAAAATCAAGGACTAAATCCTCTAAGACGCCCAAAGTTACACCTACATCTGGCTTTGCCAATTTTGTTTCAGACAAAAAAAGAGCATTTCTTCTAGAATCCATTTCATCTTCATTTAATAATTCTTCTTCAGACATTATACACCAAAAGGATAAGTAATACAACAGTTAATGTAATACAACAGTTAATGTAATTCCACATATATAAACATTTATGTTTTCCAGTATACAAGTCAAAATACAAGTAAAAAAGAAAAAGAAGGCCAATTAGGCATGTAGAATCCCAAATAAACCAATAAAATGGCGTTTTTTATACCAAGACAGTGATAATTTTCTTACCCCTTAAAACAGCTAGATTCACCCTAAATCACCCAAAAACATATATATTCAATCAACCTTACAAAAGCAATGGAACAATCAACTAGATTTACAGCAGCTGCAATTGGATTAATGCGTATAATTAATCATTTTAACAAAGAATTCATACTTAGTAAAGAAAATGAATTTAGTATTTGGCATAATTCTGTTAATTTACCAACAAGAGCTTCATCCATTTATGGTTTAGCAAGCTTTGCAAAGGCACAAGGCCTTAATCCAAAGGTGATTGTAGGAAATCATGAGTATAATTTTCCAAATTACAGATTTCAAGCTTACAAAAAAGAAGAAATTAATAATGCAAAATTCTCATCTTACATGCACCAACGAAAAGCAAGAGAAGACGGTATTGAAATAGAAGAAAGAGATTTTGATTTTGAAGAAATCAAACAAATTTTAAAGAAAAAGAATTTAGTTTTATTAAGATTAAACAAACAAATATTTCATGGAATGAGACCAGAAGCAAATTATTTTGCCATATTTAGTTACAATGAAAAAGCAAATGAATTTACAATAAATGATCCTGCAAAAGGTGAAAAAATAGTTCCGGAAATCCAACTTCAAGAAGCATTTGAAACACTAAAAACAAAATGCCATAGAGACAATAGAATGTTGGTTGTTAGTAAGTAATTCTAAGTAAGTAGTTCTAAGTTAGAAGTTAGTAGTGGGTTTTTAGTAAATTAGTTAGTGGCGTGTAGAGAACTACTAACTAAATGACTTATTACCCACTACAAACTTAGAACTTCTCACTTAAAACTAAATTAGAATTCCCCTAAACTTTTCTGCTTTTTCTTCTCGACAAGCTTTTTATAACTACTCCAACTTCGTCTAAATATTTCTGGAAATTTATCCCAATATTTTTCTAAAAATCTTTGTGTATAAGGATCACTTGGATAGCCACTTCCAAAATTTTTATTTATCTTTATTTTAATCTTTTCAATTTCTTGTTCCCTAACAACTTTTGCAATAATTGAAGCAGCTGATGCAACAGGATAATTTACATCTGCTTTATGTTCTACAACTAACTCCATTTTTTTCAGACCCTTTTTTTCTAATCCTTTTCTCAAATATTCTTCATAAGCTTTTTCGTTAATACTTGGGCAATCAACATACGCCTTATCTGGCTTTAATTTAGCAAGAATTTCAATAGTTTTATCAGCTTCTAACCAATTTAGATTAGATTTTGTACCTTCTAGAACTTCATCCACTTCTTTTGCCTCAACTTTAATAATTTTATAATCTTTAGCTAATTTTTCAATTTGTTCATATATTTCTTCTCTTTGTCTTTGAGAAAGTAGTTTTGAATCTTTAACACCTACTTTTTTTAATAAAGCCTCGTCTACATCTTTAATTGAAACACCAACCATTACCATCGGTCCTATCAAGGGGCCACGACCGGCCTCATCAATCCCTGCTATTAACATATTTTTGATATAAAGTACTACCATTATTAAATGTTATTGTTAAAAATAGCTTATCTATCAATAAATCTACCGAAAAATATATAATAAAACAAAAGAAATATGAATATTATTAAAAAAAAGGGGTTGATCATGCGTAAAGGGCAAGTAACATTGTTTATAATCATGGGAGTAGTAGTTTTGATCTTATTAGTTCTAGTTGGATATGTAAAACAAATTGGAGAACCAAGAGAAGATTTAGAAAAAATTTATTTAGTTACAAATTCCATTATTCCTGTTAAAAGCTATGTTGAAAAATGTTTAAAAGACATAGGAAATGAAGCAATGTTAGAAGTTGCTTATCATGGAGGGAAAATTGATCCTGAAAACTCAGAATATCTTAATAATGAAAAAATTAATTATTATTGCACCCATGAACCCGGGGATGGTTGCAAAAACACATTAATTTTCAGAAGTGATATTGAGAACGAGATTGCACAAGAAATCAATAATAAAATAAAAACATGTGTAGATTTAGATATTTTTCGTAACCAAGGATTTGTTGTTGAAGCTAGCAACGCAAAAACAAATGTTCAAATCGAAGAAGACAGCATTACTTTTTCATTAGATTATCCAATTAAACTAGAAAAAGAATCAATTGCTTTAAGCATAGATTCTTTTGCAACAAACACCAAATCAGAGCTAGGATTTATTTTAAGAATTAGTAATCAAATTTTAAATTCTGAGATTCAAAAACAAAACTTCAAGATTGTTGAATTTATGCAACAACACAATGTAATTATTGAAAAATTCAGACCATACCCAAACATAATTTATAGAATCACAAAAAAACAATTTGTTTTTCAATTTGCATTGAAAGGAGAAGACACAATTTCTGAATTAGGTTACAGCTTTTATGGTGTTAGCAATAACAAGGGCGGATGTTGCTATAATCCAGAAGATAATTTTTGTTTTAAGAACAGCAATAAACAAGAATGCCAAGAAAAACAAGGATTTTACACTGATGCGCCGTGTGATTGCCCTGCCCAAACATTTTTTGATAAAGACACTCTTAACATAGGTCTTGATTGTAAGAACACATACAACAGAATAGAAAATAATTATCTTGGAGAAGATAAATTAAATGGAGAATCATGGTGTAGTTATAAAACACAACCAGGGCAAGGGATAGAATTAGTTGGTTCAAGACATTTTGTTCATTATTGCTTAAATGGAAAAGAATATGTTGAGCCTTGTCGAGATTACAGAGAAGAAGTTTGCGTTGAGAAAAAAGATCAGGACTCATCTGGAAACATATATTCAAATGCCCAATGTAGACCAAATAGGTGGGAGGATTGTATCAAATGCGAAACACAAGACTGTTGTGAAGATTCTAGTGTTAGAGATTGTACTTGGCAATATTTATCAACAGATAAAAAATGTACTCCTGCAGTCTCTCCAGGATTTAAATTTTGGCAACCTACTGCTGTTCCCATCTGTACAAGAGCTAATGAGAAAAAAGAATGTTCAGGTCTTAGTTGTGGCCAGGAATGGGTAGATGACACAACAACTTTATGTTATACACAGGGTGATTGTGGAAATTATAAAAACACAAAACAAGTTTTAACAAAATATGGTTTTATTACTTCTGATTTTAAATACAAACCAAGCAGCGAGGCCTATAATAAAGGCAATTACTATGATAATAATGAAGAAACAGAAAATAAATTAGTATATGAAGCAACAAATAGAGCAACACTAACTCCATTTACTTATGGAGAAGCAATTAATAGCAATGCAGAGCTTGTTAGTGCAAGTTTAGAATACATAGATAAAATTTCATCATTATCAGCAACTGATTTCATAAACCCATTCAAAGACAAACCAGCAATTTATGTTTTAGGAATAAGTTTATGTGGCCCTTGGATGCCACCACGTACAATACAAAATTGTGAATCTTGTACAGCTAACAAATTTAAACCTTGCTCAGAATATTCGTGCAAGAGTCTTGGCCAAACTTGTGTTTATGATTATAATTTTGGAGATCCCACTTGTCAACAACAAAAATCAGATGACAAAACACCACCAATTGTTAATTTAGATAATGAAGCATTAACCCCGGGTTATGATTTATATCCAGTAACTATAACAACAGGAACAAAAATAATTAAAGGCCATAAAATTTTACCAGAAGTAGATCCAAATGCACCATTTTCATTAGGAATTAAATCAAATGAACCAGTTACTTGTAAACTAACTTTAATGCCATTCAAAAACTTTAATGATGTAACAGGAATTTATTTAGGTGGTCAATCATTTTCTAAAACTCAAAATATAAGCTTAAGAACCCCTCCTAAAATCGCAATACCTGAAAACATAATGGATATTTTAAATTTCACCCATTACAAAGAGATTGCAGATGTCATGGAAGAACCAGAAGAATTAATGAATACGTATAAAGAAAAATATAAAACTGCAATTAATTTATATAATATGTTCGCTAGTAAAGACATTGAAGATAAAGTAGATCCTATTGTAGAGAAAGCAAAAGAAATAATTTCTAATTACAAAAGTAATTTACCATATATTAAAACAATGATTAGTGTTAGTTTAGATAAACTTGAAAACAATACATATTTGTTGTTTGTTAGGTGTGTTGATGAAAGCGGAAATGAAAATGCAGAGACTAAATTTATTGAAATCCCAATTAGTTCCAATACTGAAGATAATCTTGCCCCATCCATTATTGGTTTTAGTCCAACAAATAATTCAAAAATACAAAAAGAAACTTATGAAGAGCCATTAACAATTTATCTAAATGAACCAAGTGAATGCAGATATGATTTTTATGATCTAGACTTTGAAAAAATGGATTATGAATTTGAATGTGATACAGGTCAATATCAAGTTTCTTCTAGCTTTGGAGGAACTTACGAATGTGCAACAACATTATTTACGCTTGATGATCCAACAACTGCTTATATTAAATGTCAAGATCAACCATTCCAAGTTAAGGAATATTTCTTTTATTTAGAAGAAACAAATACAAATGGCATTAGTGAATTAACTTCAAATGAATTTTTTAATTTTACTTTACCAAACAAAATTTATTCATCATTATCAATGTTTGAAGAAGACCATATTACATTTCAATTAGATACTTCAAAATCTAATGGTGAAGAGGAAGAAGAAATGGATAATAACATTAAGAATAAAGTTGAGTTACATTTGTTTAAAGATTCTCCAGATTCTTGTCAATTTTCTTTTGGAACCTATAGTGGAGAATTAAATAACTGCAAAAAAACAAATGAATTACATTTAGGAACTTATGAGTGCATTACAGAAATTGATCTTAATCAAGGTAAACAAGAAAAAACGTATTTTATAGAGACTGAAGAAGTTACTGTTGTTGAAGAAAAAGTAGAATTTAATATGAAAAATGTGGAAGGTATCCCTGGAAATCAAATAACGCTTCCAGAAACAAACCAATTAATAGAACTTTCCCTTAAATTTGAACAACCGCAGGTATGCTTTCAATTAGATAAATCAACACCTGCACAAGAGCAACCAATGATATGCCAAGAAGAAACATGTTTTAAACAAATTTTACCTAAGAAAACTTCTGCAGTCAAATGTTATGAAAGAAATCTTAAACATAATTTAACATTCCAATGTGCAACTAATCAAATTGAACAACAAAATGTTAATGAACAAAGCTTTGTATATACGTTATCAAAATCCGCTGGTTTTGAGATAATAGAAACACAACCAGAAGGAGAAGTAAATACTGCATCCACACAATTAATAATTAAAACAACAAAGGCAGATATTAAATGTAGATACAAGAAAGAGTTTAGTATTAGTTATATTGATATGATAAAACAAGAAAATAATAATGATGATAATAGTAATGATAACACAGAGATTAATACATTCATAGCAAATGTTGCAGATTTAGATGAAAACTTGAATAATTTCCATGTAAAATGTGTAGATAATTATGGAAACTCAGCTGAAACAGATATTGAATTCTATGTAATTTAAATTATTGAGCCTTCCATGATTTAAATTATTGAAGGTTATTAGTTAAGATTGTTAAATTCTATTGGACTTAGATAATTCAGAATAATTAAACATATAAAGATGTATAAGAATAAATATTAAGAAATTAAAAACAGATTATTAAAAAAAAGGTTAAAGGTGATAAAATGATGAAAAGTCCGTGGGTATTATGCGCACTAGTAATTCTATTGATTATTTGTGTTGGTTGTAGTTCTACTGTAGTAGATACAACAGAAGAGGTTGTTGATGAACCAGAAGAAGGTGTTGTCGAGGACATGGACACAGAAGAAGTTGATGATACTGCTGAGTTAGAAGCAGGTTCAACAGCAGAAACAAGTACAATCATTATTAAGATTCATGATTTTACATTTGATCCTGCAGAAGTTGTTGTAACACCTGGTACAACCGTTACATGGGTACAAGAAGATGAGGTTAAGCATACAGCAACATCCGACACAGGATTGTTTGATTCACCTTTGCTAGAAAAAGGAGAAAAGTTCAGTTATACTTTTAATGAAGAAGGTGAATTTGGTTATTATTGCAAACCCCACCCAAATATGATTGGGTCTGTAATTGTAGAGTAATTCTTTATTTCTTATTTTTTCTTTACTATTTCTTATTTTTTTAACAAGATATAGATGATGCACCATCATTAGCAGGCTGATGAGGCGAAGCCAAATAGGACTTTTGCTTGCAAAAGTCTGTGGGCCTGGCCAGTTGTGGTGGTGCATTTCAATTTAGTTCAGAATTACAAAATTCCCCCCTTATTATAAAATCAACACAAAACCTTTATATACTATAATTAAAACATAATAATCATGAAAAAGATAATAGATCCTTGGGGTAGTGAATTAGTAGAGGATTATGTTAAGATTGTCAAGGATTTTGGATTAGATAAGTTTGATATTAAAAAATTCCCTAAACCAAATAGATTAATGAGAAGGCACACTGTCTTTGCAGGCAGGGATTTGAGTATTATTGCTAAGTGTATTAAAGAGAAAAAACCATATTACGTTCTTACAGGAATTATGCCATCTGCTGACAAACTACATTTTGGAAATAAGATGGTTATTGAACAAGTTAAATATTTCCAAGAAAATGGTGCAAAAACTTTTGTATTAGTAGCAGATTTAGAAGCAGCTACAACCAGAGGAATTACACTAGAAGAAGCTCAAAGACGAGCTTTAGAGTTTCATATTCCTGCATGGATTGCTCTTGGTCTAGATCCAAAGAAAACAACATTCTATTTTCAATCTGAAAACAAAGATGTGATGCACTTAGCATATAAATTTGCTAAGAAAGTTACTTTGAATGAATTCAAAGCAATTTATGGGCAAGCAGATCCATCAAGAATCTTAGCTGCAGTTACACAAGTAGGAGACATTCTTTATCCACAGCTTAAAGAACGAATGCCAGGCATTGTTCCTGTTGGTATTGATCAAGATCCACATATAAGATTAACACGAGATGTTGTTAGAAGAACAAAAGCTGAGAAATATTTCCTGCCAGCTGGAATTTATCATAAATTTACTTCTAGTTTAAATGGAGACATGAAAATGTCTAAATCTCATCCACAAAGTTGTGTAGAACTACCTGAAGATTTTGCTTCTGTAAAGAAAAAAATCATGCGAGCCGTTACAGGCGGAAGAGAAACATTAGAATTACATAGAAAACTAGGGGCAGAAGTAGAAAAGTGCATGGTATTTGAGCTACTAAAAACTCATTTAGTTGAAGATGATAAAGAACTAGAGAAAATCTATAAAGCCTATAAGTCTGGCAAGATGAGTAGTGGAGAAATAAAACAAATAGCATGCGAAAAGATGGAAGCGTTCTTAAAAAAGTTCACTAAAGATCTAAAGAAGGCACAGAAAGATGTTAAGAAGTTAAAGTTTGTAAAGTTTTCTTAAAATATTCATTCCCACTTAGAAACAAAAAATATATAAACCAAATACGCCAAAGAATAATATTATGACTAAATATGCACCATTACCACAATCTGTATTATTAACAGGATTAATGGGATTTCTACTTAGTGCAATCTTTACTTACTCAGGCAAGATTGGCCTTAGTTGGGGATTTGCATTCATGTTAGTATTTTTAGTTATGATAATTGCTTCTTTCATCAGTATGGCACCCGATTATGATGATTTCAGATAAATTCTTAATTAAAACTTAAAAATTCGTGAGCGACATTGGCTCCGCCCTAGTGTTTAAGAGACCTATGATTAAATCTTTTTATACTAAAAAATAACAACTTGGCCAGGCGAGTCGAAGACGAGTAAGACATTTTACAAAGTAAAATGTCTGTCTGTGCCATGGTTGTTGTTATTTTTTGCTAGTACATCATTTACTTAAGAACATTGCGGATGCTTCCTTATTCACTAAAGTTTTTTTCCAATTTATATTACCACATTGTTATTTTTTACTCAAACATTTAAAAAAAACAAATCCAGACATAACATTTATATTATATTAAAGACATAAAACAACATAATGTCAAAAATAATTGAATTTGTTAATATAGATAAGGCTTTTAGCACAAACAAGATACTTGATAATCTAAACCTTTCTATAAACAAAGGTGATTTAATTGGATTGATAGGAAAGAGTGGTGAAGGTAAAACTACGTTATTAAGAGTTCTTATTGGTTTTTTTAAGATAGATGCCGGACAGATCTTATTCAATGACCAAGACATTACTAAAAAAACTAGTTTAATTAGAGACGTTGTTGGATTTTGTACACAAGAAAATAGTTTTTATCCAGAATTAACAATAGAAGAAAATTTATGGTATTATGGTAGACTTTACAAAATGAGTAGACGTTTATTAAAAAAGCGATCTTCACACTTATTAGATTTAACAGGCTTAGAAGCTCATAAAAAAAGATTAGCAGGCAGAATTTCTGGTGGAATGAAAAGAAGACTAGATTTTGCAATCTCACTAATCCATGATCCAGAGATATTAATCTTAGATGAACCAACAACTGGTTTAGATCCAATTATTAGAAAAAGTATTTGGGATTTAATAGAGAAAATCAATAAAGAAGGAAAAACAATTATTGTTTCTAGTCATTTATTAGATTTTATAGAAGAAAAATGCAAAAAAATTGCTTTTCTTAGCAAAGGCAAAGTGCACGTAACAACAATGCAGGGCCTGAAAAAGAAATATCCAAAAGAAAAAAGCTTGAATTATATGTTTGTAAAAATGATTAAACAAGGTGTTGTCTGATGTTTAAAAACATAACATTACTATTTTCAGTAATTATGAAAAACCTTAAACTAGTTATCAGAAGCCCAAGTTCTTTATTATTATTAGTTGTTGGTCCAATGCTGTTAATCTTATTAATTGGTTTTGCATTTGGTGGGGACCAAGTCCATGATATTAACATAGGAATTGTAAGCCATGATCACAGCCAAAATTATGCATTAGTTAAAATATTTCAATCTCAAGAAGTTAATGTTCAACAATATTCTAATTTAGATGAATGTTTATGGGACATTAAGACTGGATTAATAGAAGTTTGTGCAGAACTATCTGAAGATTTTAAGGCAACTGAAAATGAGATTGCAGGAAAAATTACTTTCCATTACGACAACTCCAGATATAATTTAGTTTCTTATCTTAAAGAATACATTCAAAGCAAAGTAGCAATTACTTCTGAACAAATTACGTTAGAAGCAGCAACAGGAATTTTAGGAGATATTGAAGAAGCTGTTTCTTTCATGCAAGAGGCAAAGACTACAATTGATTCATTTATCGCAGACATAATCAAGATTAGAAATGATCTTGCAGAAACAAAAATTACATTAATAGAAATGAAAGATGAAATTGATCCATTATATGAAGATGCGTTATTATTACAAAAAACATACCATGAAAATGCAGATGATATTAATTCTACAGTAAACCAATTACATATTAAAAAAGCAGTGGTTCAGCAAAAAATCAATTCCATAAACAGTATCATTAGTTTTGTTAATAGTGATTTAGAAGACACATTATTAGATGAAGATGTTCAAAATGCAATTAAGTCTGTTCCAATAATTGCTGTATTAATTGATTTTAATGATGTAGAAAAGCTTTCTAAAGAATTAATTGCTCTTCAGAGTAGATTAACCTCACTGAGTACTGATTTAGATAAGTATGATACTTCTGTTCAGAAAACAAATCAAGAATTATCAACTAGAATTGATTCAACTGTTGAGTTAATCAAGGAAGTAAAAGAATTTATTGATGTAGTTGGAGATAAAATTGATGCAAATATCCTTCTTTTAAACAATGCGATTATTGAATTAAACCAAGTAAAAGAAAAGTTAGACAAAAACATTGCAAAATTTTCTGGTCTTGATCAGTCACAAGCTGAATCATTAATTAAACCAATCACAACCAAGTATGAAGACATATTACAAGACATGACTAAGATTAATTTAGTATTTCCAGTTGTTCTTGTATTTATTATAATGTTTATTAGTATTCTCTTAGCAAATATCAATGTACTTAATGAAATCAATTCACAAAGTTATTTTAGAAATTTCTTAGTTCCTGTTAAAGAATCAATTTTTGTAATTGGATTGTTTATTACAAATTTAATAGTTGTTGTATTTCAAATTATTGTATTACTAATTTTAGCAAAGTTTAAATTTAATATTCAAATTTTCCCAGTTATTGGATCATTAAGCATTGTAATTCTGCTTGTCACCTCAATATTTATTCTTTTGGGAATGTCAATTGCATATTTTATTAAGAAACAACAAACGTCTATTTTAGTAAGTACATTTCTTGCACTTGCTGCATTTTTATTTTCTGATGTTATCTTTCCACCAGAAGTAATGCCAAAGTTAGCTGCGTTCTTTGCTCAACTTAATCCAATGGTTGTTGGTGAAAGAATGATCAGAAAGATAATCTACCACAACCTATTATTAGATTATCAAATAGGAGACCTAATAGTTCTAATATTATTCTTAGTGTTTATGGCAGTGTTAGTTATTATTGCTGCAAGAAGAAATAAGAAAAGGAGTTAAGTTATTTCTAAAAAGTTAAAAATTTCCGGAAATCTTCCGATTCTCGTCGAGGAAAATTTATTAACTTCAAAATCTACCTATTAATTCTAAGTGTAAAAGCGAAATTCAAAATTTCGAAACATTTTCGGAGGTAATTAACATGAAAAAAGAAAGAAGTTTAGCTTTATTTGAAGATAAAAAAATTAGGAGAAAATGGCATAAAGATGAATGGTGGTTTGTTTTAGATGATATTGTGTATGCTTTGACAAATTCTAGTGATCCAAAACAGTATATACAAAGAATGAAATACAGAAATCCCACATTGACCAAAGGGTGGGTACAAATTGTACATACCCTTTCTATTGATACAATTGGTGGGAAACAAAGAATGAATTGTGTCAACACAGAAGGTGCATTCAGGATTATACAGTCAATCCCTTCAAAAAAAGCAGAACCATTCAAATTGTGGTTGGCTAAGACAGGTTATGATAGAGTAAAAGAAATAGAAAACCCAGAATTAGCTCAAAAAAGGATGAAACAACTTTACAGAGCAAAAGGTTATTCAGAAGAATGGATTGAAAAAAGAATAAGAGGTATTGTAGTAAGGCAAGAACTAACAGATGAATGGTCAAAAAGAGAAGTTGAACACAGAGATTATGGAATTCTTACTAATGAGATCTCAAAAGCCTCATTTGGAATGACAATATCTGAGTATAAAAAACATAAAGAACTAAAAAAACAAAACTTAAGAGACCATATGAATGATTTAGAACTAATTTTTGCAATGTTAGGAGAAGCTTCTACAACTAAAATAGCAAAAAAAAGAGATACAAAAGGTTTTGATGAAAATAAAGAAGCTGCAAAAGATGGAGGCGGAGTAGCAGGTATTGCAAGAAAAGAATTAGAAAAAAGAACAGATGAGAAAGTGCTTTCAAAAGAAAATTATCTTAAAGAACCTGAAAAGATAAAAAGGAAAAGAATAAATTACTCAAATCTTTCTTACAAAACTAATAAACCCACTATGTCCCATTTGCTGTGTCTTAGGTCTTTGTTTCCTGCCAATAACTTCCCATTCCCTTTGAATTAATTCAATAGTCTTAATGTAACTTAATCCATCAATCTTCTTCACAGCCTCAACAAAATCACTTACCTGGGGCATACATGGAGAATAACTAACAATAAAACCACCTGGTTTTAATGCTTTGAATGCATTTTCTAATGCTAACCAAGGTTCAGGAACATCTAATGTAATTAAATCTATATTTTTGTGAGGAATTTTATCATAAATACTTAGTTTTTTTGCAGTAATATTTTTGAACCCAAAGAATTTAATATTTGCCTGAGCAACTGCTAAATGATCATCTCTAATATCATAAGTATAAACCTTTCCTTTAGGAACTAAATTTGCAAGGTGACAACATAATGCTCCACTTCCTGCTCCAGCATCAACAATTTTCCAGTTTGGTTCTAGACCAGTTTCTGCTATAATTAAACCAACATCTTTCAAAGGAATAATTTGTGGTGCTCTTTTCATCTTAGCTAATTTATCAATAAATAATGCAGGTAAGACTGTAAACTCTTTTCCTAATTGAGTTTTTACTTTATCCCCAGGTTTTGCTTTTTCAATATCACTTTTTTTAACAAAACCATATTTAGTATGCAAATCTTGTCCTTTATAGAAAAACTTTTTTCCTTCTCTGTTAGTTAATAGTTTCATTTTATTTCATAACCATATTAATAACTTTATCAACTTTTTGTGATTCCCAACCACCATTTACTAATGATTGTCTGATAGAATTAATATCATTCCCCTCAACTAAACTTCTTGTAACAAAGCTTCCTAACATAATTTCTGCTTCAGAAGCAGTTAAACTAACATCTTCAAACGCTAATCCAACTTTATTTTGGTCCCAGTTATTATTTGCTAACTCAGCCATGATAGCAGTTCTAGTATGCCCTTGTACAAGTTTATTTTTAATATGCTGTTTTAACATAACATGATCCATTGCATGAGGATATGTTAATAATTCAGAACCTTTAAGATTATTTGCTTTGTTTCTTGATTCATGCAAATGTTTTTCTTTTGCATTATATTCTTTAATATGATTATGTGAATCTTCATGTAAAAAGTGATGTAATGAATGATCAACACTACTATGTTTAACCTTATGAAAATCTCTTGCATTTTTGTATTCAACTTTAGCAGAATAATGATTATGTCCAATCATTCCAATTAACAACAATGGTCCAAGAACAATTAAAAATAAATAAGAATAACTTACGATTATTGCAGCAGTTGACTCTGCAACCACGTAACCAGTTACAGATCTTAAAAATTCAACCATATCAACTTTCATAAAGAGTCCTGATAAAAGAATGATAATTACAGCAACTATATACTCTTTCCAAAATCTACTTACATGCTGTTTCATGTTCTCCCCTTTTAGTATATAGATGTATAATACAAGTTTATAAAGGTTATGGTGAATACTGAAAGACCATAGAGTTCCATTCACCTTTAACCTTTTCTAACAAAAAACTATATAAATAAACGACCTTTGCTTTGTGTAGAATGCGGGGGTGGCCAAGTGGCTAAGGCAATCGGCTGCAATCGGGATTATGAGCATAGCAATATGTGATGATTTCGCAGATCCCGATGATCGAGGGTTCGAGTCCCTCTCCCCGCTTTCTTTTATCTAAAAAAGTAGATTTTGGTTACAAAAATGTTAAACAAAATAAAAGGGTTAATGGAATCAGAGGAAAAAATTAAAGAAGTACATGATAAATTAAACACTCATAATGAAAACTTAACTAAACAATCTGAGATAATTCAAGCAATGCATTCTGATGTTTCAAATCTTAAAACAAACTTAATTAACTTCCATAATAATAGTTCTGAACATGTTAATCAAATAAAGAAGGAATTAGAAAGCATTAGAGATGTTAAAATACAAATGAATTCAGAATTAGATGATCTAAAACTATTAAAAACACAATTAAAACAAAAAGTAGTCGAAGAATTAACAAAAGAATTCAAAACAGAGCTTGGATCACAAGTTGAACGTATTAGAACAGATGTTAAGAGTTATAATGATTTAAAACAATCGTTACAATCTGTCAATACAGGAATTGAACAAGTAAAAACAGAAATGAGCAAATTTAATAGAATTGCTTCTAATATTAAAGAAAAAGATTTCTCATTAGAAAAGCATGCAAGAAAACTTAAAGATTTCTCAGATGAGAAATACGAATTACTTAAGAAGATAGATGCTTTAGAAAGGCTAGTTGGTAGAGAAAGAAGGAAAAAGTTTTGAGTTCTGTGTTATGAGTAAGTAGTTAGTTTTTTGTAGTGAGTAACGAGTATTCTCATAGCTACAAACACATTACCAACTCAAGACCCAAAACTCATTACTCAAAACCCTAAGAATTATACTTCATACTCAACATCATCATCTTTATCTTCATGATCTGCTTCTTCTAGTAGTTCATTAACATCAACATTATTATCTTTGTTTCCATTGTAATCATTATCTAATGTAATCAATGTTTCAGATGTTCTAATTCCTTCAATGATACTAATTTTATTCTGAAAGAAACTTTGCAATTCTTGATTATTAGCCACTTCAATCTTAGCAATAGCATCAAACCTACCATAGACTTCATGAATTTCTTTAACTTCTTCTAATTTAGATAAAGTATTACTAACTATTTTCAATTTATTCGGTTTAATATGCATAAGCACAAATGCGGTTACCATAATACTAAGGATTCTTTATTTATTTAAAAAGTTTCTGTTGATTGTCAAAAAAAATATAAACTAATGAATTTAATTTAAACACATGGAAGATTGGTATGAAAAATTTAAACAACACATGAATGTAATCTTTACTAAGAAAGACTTTCTTAATTATTTAGATATGGTTAAACATGACTTATGGATATATGAAAAATACCTAAAAAAAGATGCAAAATTGTTAGATTGTGGTTGTGGATTAGGTTGCACAGCCATTCCAATGTCCTATCTTGGTTATAATGTAACAGGAATTGATATAGATAAGAAAGTTATTACTGCTGCAAAAAAGAATGCAAAGAAATTTGGAAAGAAGATTAAAATAATGAATGTAGATTTATACGATATTGATAAAAAGTTTAAATTAAACTCATTTGATTGTATCATGCATGGTGGCGTTCTTGAACATTTTCCTAAAAGAAAAATACCAACATTAATCAGAAAAATGCTCAAAGTTTCTCATTTAATTATTGCAAGTTTCCCTATTATGAGTAAAAGATCAGCAAAACATTATCATATCAAGAAACAAGGTGATAGAACAATTTGTTGCGATGGCCTTTATAGAAACTTATGGACACCAAAAGAATGGAAAGAAATACTTAAAGATTTTAACATAATTGAAACAAAAAAGATAAAATGTCATCCATCTATTGGAAACTTTGATGAAATGTTTGTAGTGATAAAAAAATGAATTCACTACTCAAACATCACATGTAACCTACAAACTATATGTTTTATATTAACATACTTTATATACAAGAATTCATATCAAAATAGATATAGTAAAAAAGATGTGATTGCGGCATCAATTCTTAGATGTTAAGTGGTGAAAAGATTGTTAAAAATTAAGATTTTAAAAACAGATAAAGATCTACCAACCCCAAAATACAAACATCATGGGGATGCAGGCATGGATTTATATTCAACAGAAACTACTAATATTCAACCAGGAGAAATTAAAGGCATTAGTACTGGAATAAAAATTGCAATTCCTTTGGGTTATGAAATGCAAATAAGACCAAGGTCTGGTTTAGCTGTTAATCATGGCATTTCAATGATTAATACACCGGGTACTATTGATCAAGGTTATAGAGGCATTGTACATGCTTTACTTGTTAACCATGGGAAAGAGGCTTACGAGATTAAAAGAGGCGAAAGAATTGCTCAAGCTGTCTTCAAAAAAGTTGAAATTGTTGACTTAGAAGAAGTCAACGCGTGGGAAGAAGATACTGAAAGAGGCACAGGTGGATTTGGCAGCTCTGGGCGTTTTTGATTACAATTAAAAAGAGGCGATAAAAGTTTGGATGAAATCGCAAGATTATATCCTTGCTTTTTATTTAAAAAAGAGGTGGACAAAATTATAAGTTATGAAACAGTTAGAAAAAACACAAAATTAGCTTCTTTTGTAAAAGAAGAAAAGAAAGAAGAAGAAAAGAAAGAAGAGTAAAATGGGTGAGCCTTATGCAGGCATATATTAAAGCAGTAGAACCAGTTCATGTTGATTGGACAAAGAATGTGTGTCTGAAAGTCTTCTTTGCAGGATGTGACTTTAAATGTCCCATATGCAAGACACACCACCTTGTTGAATCACGAGAAGAATTCTTAATTGACATTAAGGAAATAAAAAAAGAAATTGAATTAAATAGTGGTTTTGCTGAAGCAGTAATTTTTACAGGTGGAGAATCATGTTTACAAAGACCTCAATTAATAGACCTTGCAAAGTATTGTAAAGGAAGAAAACTAAAAACAGGAATTGAAACAAATGGTTCAAAACCAGAAGTTCTTAATAGTTTAATAAAAGAAAATTTAATTGATTTTGTTGCTTTAGATATAAAATCACCATTACAAGAAGAATTATTTGAAAAAAATACAAAATCAAAGACTTTCTTTATTAGCTCTAACCAAATCCTTGATAATATTAGAGCAACAATTCAAATTCTCAAAGAAAATAAAGATAAAATTGATATAGAAATAAGAACTACAATTATTCCTGGTTTACTTTATAGAAAAGAAGACATATTAGAAATAGCAAACATTGTTAATAACCTTAATGTAAGATGGGTTCTTCAGAAATTTACTAATGATGAAGAATTATTAAACAAAAACTTTCAAAGTATTAATCCTCCTTCTCTCGGTTTTTTAGAGGATGTTAAAGAAGCATGTTTAGTTAAATTTCCTCAATTAAGAATAGAAATAAAGTAAGGTAGTAAGTAGTTCTAAGTTGGAAGTAAGAAGTTGGTAAATAGTCTAAAGACTACATACTAATTAACTCATAACCAACTACAAACTTAGAACCTATTACTTAAAACTATTTGATCACATCGCTGTTAACAATCCAGGATTTACTAATAATAAAATACCTAACAAGACCATAATAAACCCACCAACATACTTAATTATCTGCATTTGTTGTTTACTTATTTGTTTACCTTTGAAAGTAAATCCAAATAATGTAATAACAGCTGTTAATGGTAAAATATAAACAAAACTATAGAAAACTAAAAATAATATATGCCATAAACCACCACTAAAACCTTTTGCAGCTAAGATGCCTGCATAGATGATTGGAAATCCTGCAGTACATGGTAATTCAATTAGTGAAGAAAATATTGCTAAAACAATTGAGGCTAAGATAATAGCCGCCATTGAACCTTTTAAAATAATATCTTTCATTGCTTGTATTCTTCTAAATAATGAAGTTTTATATTTCTCAGCAATCATTAATGTAAATCCTTTTCTAAAGAAAAATAATTCTTTACAGTTAACTAACCCTGCAAAAAGAGCTAAAGCAGCAATCCCATATCTTAAAGGAGTAATAAATCCAACATATTTGAAAATATTTAGCCATGCAAGCATGAATAAAAAATAAAATATCATTACAACAATTGCAAAGGTATATCCTACTGCAAATATTTTTTTTCTTGAATGTGAAACAGATATCATTAAACCCAACAACATTGTTAGAACAAATAATGTACAAGGATTAAATCCATCAATTAATGCAATAATAAAAGTAAAAACAGGCAAAGACAAACTACCGCCTAAAGTTTCAAGAGCTTCTTGCGGTATTTTCTGAGCTAAGAAAAAGAATCCAATTATTACTACTAATGAAATCCCAATAATTAGCCAGTTTTTAGTTTTGTCTTCCATTTTTTTCAATTATTAATTAATTAAATCTTAGGTTATTCACTTTAAATGACATTAAGTTATGATATTAATAATTGAAACCATTTATAAATGTTTGTTACAGAAATAATAAGTACAAGTTAGAAATAAGAACCTATTAATCATTTTAGTTTTGAAATTTAGCTATTGTTTCTTCAATTATTCTTTTTTCTTTTTCTTTCCATGATCTCATGTTCATATTATCAAATTCAACACCAAATACAACAATTGAAGCGTGAAATAACACTAAAACAGGCACAATTAGCAAAGCACGGGTGTGCAAACTATCATTAATTAGGGCTAATCCTAATAATACATCTGCTGTTAATGCTAATATTAAGTGATATTTCATATTAATAGTAAGAAAGACTCTATTTATCTTAAAAATAACGTAAAGTTTAAATATAGGCGTAAGAAGTATATAGGCAAGTATATAGATGTACGTAATGTATATACATTAACCCTATAAAGAATGTTACCACTCTTGAGTATATGAACATGCAAAAAGACCAACGAAAAATACAAAAAACAGGAATGGCAACATTCACAATTTCATTGCCAAAAACCTGGATAGTAAAAAACAAGATTAAAGCAGGCGAATATCTATCAATATTTGAAGAAAAAGATGGATCATTACACATAAGCAGACAATTAGAACAAAAAATAACAGAAGAAAAAACAATAATAGTTGATAACAAAAAAGATGATTATGTAATAAGAGAACTAGTTGGTAATTATTTAAACGGAGCACACCTAATAAAAATAACATCAAAAAAAGAAGATTTAAACTTATCATTAAGAAAAAACATAGTAAAACAAGCAAAAAAACTAATTGGGTTTGAGATTATAGAAGAAGATAACCGAAATATAATTATTCAAGACTTTTTTTCATCAGATTATTTATCAATTATTAAATCATTAAGAAGATCATACAATATTTCTTCATTAATGTTAAAAGAAGCAATAAAAATTCTAAAACAAGAATCAACATCAGTAGAAAATATTCAATTATGGGAAGATGAAGTAGATAGACTTTATCTTTTGTTAAGAAAACAATTAGGGTTTGCAATGAAATCTTCACTTAAACTAAAACAATTAAATCTAACTACAACAGATTGCATGAACTATTTGTTATTAATTAAAATAATTGAAAATATAACAGATAACACATATTACATTGCAAAAGATTCAATAGAACTAGCAGGAAAAATAGATAAAAAATTATTAGAAAAAATCGATGAAGTTTCCAACATGTTATTAGTCAAATATGAAAAATCTGTAAAAAGCATGTTAACAAAAGACCTAGAACTAGCAAACGAAATCCTTGACAAGAAAAAAAGAATCTTTTTAAAAATTAATAACATAAACACAGGACAATATGACCTAAGCAAAGACAACCAAGTAAGAGCAGATTCATTATTATTAAATCTATTTAACATGCGGTTAAATATCAATGACATCTCAGAAATGGCAATCGATCACATATTGCAATAATTAAGAATTCTTATTAATTATAATAATTAAAAAATTAAAAAAAATTAAAGATTTTCGTCAAGCCATGCCTTAACACCATCTTCTGGTTTTGATCCAACAAAATCTGCAATTATTTCACCATCCTTAAACATCTTAACTGCAGGAATTCCAGAAACACCATATTTCCCTGCCGTTTCTTTACCATTTTCAACATCAACTTTTGCTAAAACAAACTTCCCAGCATACTCCCCCTCTAATTTCTCTAAAATAGGTTTAAGAACTTTGCAAGGATGGCACCATTCTGCCCAGAAATCTACTATAACTGGTGTCTCTTTAGACTTTTCAATTACATTTTCATTAAAATTTTCATCTGTTACATCCATATTTATCACCTTAAATTAATTTAACATTAACTTTAGCTTTAGAAAAAACTAATCCTTTTAATTATTTGTGATTTGATTTAGTTTGTTTTGTCAAAAAAGGGATCCTAGTGAAAAAAGAGCATCCGCCGGAGTTTAAGAGTATTATAATATTTTGTTTAGATACAAAAAACAACAATATGGCTGGGCGAGCCGAAGCTTGCTGAGGCGAGTAAGACTTTTTCAATGAAAAAGTCTGTCCATGCCTATGATGTTGTTGTTTTTTGCGCATTTATTATTAAGAAATAATTATATCAACTAATCCCTATGTGTGGAGGTTCTTGCACCATATGATCTAAAGTCTTCTTCTAAAACATTCATACAAGCACCCAATTCACATTTATCTCCAGGACTACAATCCCTATCTGTCAAACAATCAACACACCTTCCATAATCACCACAAAGCCCACCATAAACATCTTTGCCAGCACAATCTGTATCCACTTGACATTCTGCTTTATAACAACCAGCAGGCAGTTTATATTGTCCAGGCTTACAAGGATTAAATGTTGTACACCCAAATGTGGCTAATGCAACGATAATCGCCAATCTAGAACTTAGCTTAGTAGGGATCAATTTTCTAACTAACATAAAAGAAGGAAAGGGTTTAGAGTATTTAATAGTTTTGACTAAAAATAGAAAATGTTAGTTTATTTCGAGATTAAACGCTAAGAAATATTCTGGAAAATGAAAATTCATAAACTGTATGTCCTTCGGACATAGTGTTAAGGAGTGACATGTAATGTATTACCCCCCAACACTAGGGCGGAGCCAATGTTTCTCATAAGTTTTTATTTTTTACTTTTTAATTCTTAGAACTAAAATCAAACACCTAACTTTCAACTAATAATCTTTTAGTTTCTGCATTAACATCCCATAATTTCATCCTGCCCTTTTTACCTTTAGGGATTAAATGGTTATTTTTTCTTAAAACATCAATTTGTTTTTTTGCTTTGTTATTAGAAAGATCAAATTGTTTAGCAACGTCTTTTACTGTTCTTGGTTCCGCATTAAGATATTGAAGAATTTCTTTTTCTAAACCTTCACTGATTTGTGTTTTTTGCTCATTATCTGATTTTTTTTCTTCTATTTTACTTACTTTGCTTTTTTTAATTTTATTTTTTTCCACATATACACCATTCTCTTCTAAAACTTGTCTTGCAACATGATGTGAAACTTCATAATCAGTTCTTAAAATAGGATTAATATCTCCAAAACGTTTATGATGGTGATCAAATATCATTTCTGCGTATTCTAAAACTTTTCTTGGATTTTTCCCTGCACTTTTTACAATTAAATCCAAAGCTTCTTCATTAAATTTTTGAACAAAATTAGTTTTTGCTCTTCTATTAAATAATCGTCTTCTTAACATTTCCTTTAGTTCATCATGATTTAAAAGCCGCATTTGGACAATTTTAGATCCAATTCTTTCTTTAAAGGATTGACTACAATTTTCTAAATGTTGAGAGATTTGAGCAACAACAATACTTTTAATAGTTCTTTTATCTGGATTTTCCCATTTGCTTCTTGCATTTAATATTAATCTTGGGTCTGTTGCTTGAAATTCATCTATTATTAAAACTGGCTTTTCCTTTGGATATTCTCTAAAAGTAATTTTATCAAAAAAGTTTCTTTTTTTCTTTAATTCCTTTTCCAAATTGAATTTAGGTGGTAAATCATGTGCATCTAGATAAATAAATTCATGACTCTTTAATATACGTTGAATTCTTTTAAGCATAGAAGATTTACCAGAACCAGTTAAACCATTAACAAAACAAATATCATCTTTAAGAATATGATTAACAATTGTTTTTTCCTGATCTTTAAGACCAATTAAGTTAGGATTAGGCCGTATATCTAAAGGATTCTTTGCAAACTTTAATTCTGTATACCAAGTCATAGAGCATTCTAAAAAATCAGGTATATATAAAGATTACTATTTGAATATTTATTTTACTAAGTAATTAATTACTAATAAGTCGGTAAATTTAAATATATATGTCCATCTAAAGTAATAAATCATGAAAATATTGAGAAAAAAGGTGATAATTGTAGTTTTGGTAATAGTTCTTTTTACTCTCATTATTCCTAATATCCTAGCAATTAAAATAAAATGTAATAATGATGGTTCTGTTAGTATCAAAGACTCAAGTAAAAAAGCAGATGTTCTTGCTCAAGTAAAAGCAAGTAAAGATCCTTTTTTCTTAGTTTCTGGAAAATGGAAAAAATATGAAAAAAGTGTTGGTCTTATCAAAGTTAAAAGATATAAATTTGAGTCAAAAGAAGGTGTATTTGTTCAAGGTTCCCCAACTAAATATTATCTCAAAGTTGGAACAAGAAGATATACAATAACTTGCCCTGCTTTTGTATTTGCTTGTAATATTTTAAATACAACAATTGAATCATGTTATATGCGTAACAACACATTTTATTCAAAATTTTTCATTGAGAATATCCCTTTGATTGGAGACAAGGTTTTAAGATTTGGCAGCCCTTATGGCTTAGAGTACAGAGTTTGGTTAGAAGACGGATCAAATTATGTAAGGTCTCCTGAAAAATATAGGGATGAATTCAAAGAAATAATAATGACACAGAAAAAGCTTAAGAAAGGAAATAAATACAAATTCATATGGAATGCGACAAAACCTGTTGAAAGATTTTCTATGTTTTATAATTGTGAAAAAGGTAACTTTTTTGAAGAAGCAAATTGCGAAGAGATGCCTACTTGCAGATATTCTGGAGATTGTAAGAAAAATGAATATTGCGAAGAAGAAATTTGTCAGGAGCTAGACTGTGAAGAATGTGAATATGCTTCTAACCACATATGTGAAAAACAAGAGTGTTGTGAAAGTAATACTTGCGGTAATGAAGAAGAATGTAACAACAACAAATGTGTTTCTTTAAATTGTACAGAAGCAGAAATTGTTCAAGACCACCAATGTACTTCTCTTGATTGTGCAGAAGACGAATATACAATAAACCACGCATGTATAAAATTAGATTGTACAGAATATGAACATGCAATTAATCATGGCTGTGAAATATTAAATTGCAAAGATGATGAAAAAATTGAAAATCACCAATGTAAAAAACTAGATTGTGGTTGGACACAAAAACCAATTGCACATGATTGCGTTAATTTTTTATACTATAACTATCTAAAATCAAAAGACAAAAGTGAAACAGAATAATAAAAAGGTGAAAAAATGAAAAATAAAAAGGGATTATTATTAATCATATTATTAATTGTATTAGGAATAACATCAATAAATGTTTTTGCAGAAGGCCCTGGTTTTGAAACCGAAAGTGCCGAAGTAGCAGATAGTTATGCAGAGTTTGAAGAAGAGTATGACGAAGAAATCAAAAATAAAGAAATTGATGAAGATATCTCAGATCCAAACATACCTGACGAGTTTCTTGAAGAGGAACTTGTTGAAGAAGAAGTAATTATAGAGAGTGCAGGCATAACTCCAGACAGCCCTTTTTATTTTGTAGATGAAATTGCAGACACATTTGTACTTGCAATGGCGGAGGGAGAAGACAAAGCTGAGAAGGCAGCAGAAATTGCTGCTGAAAAAGTAGCAGAAGCAAAATTAATGGCTGATAAAAACCTTACTGCAGAAACCTTAGAAGCATTAGAAAATGCAAATGTTTCTGGATTAGTTGAAGAAGGTATGAGCCCAGAGGTTGAAAAACTAACTCAGGAAAAAATGGAGTTTATTCGAAAAATATTAGCAGAAATGGATGCTGAACTTCCAAAGGATTTAAATGAAATAAAAACATTAATTGATGCACAGAAAACTCAAGCAGATAAAAATCAGGTTGCGGGAAAACTTGCAACAAAAATTGCAGACCTTTGTGATAAATTAGCATTAGAAGATTATAATCTTATGTTAGAAGAACCAAGATGTGACCCAGACAATGCACCGGAATGGTTAGCTGAGATTATTGAAGAAGAAATTCAAAAAAGACAAGAAACATCCATTCATTTAATTTTAAAAAACTTAAAACAATGTATAGAAGATCCAAGAAAGTGTAATTGTGATGACATCCCTGTTAAGAGTGAAAAAGATAAATGCATTGAAAACTCTGCTTTAGCTGTAAGATGTGAATATGAACAAGATATGAAAGCTTGTAATGAACTTGATGGAAAAGAAGAAGATTTTCTAGAAGACCTTCCAGAATTTATGAGAGATAGTGTTAAAGAAACCTTCATGGCACTTTTAGAAGAAAAAGATACAGATATGTTTGACAAATTTGCACCACCAGAATGTAAAAAAGCTGGGGTAACAACAAGAGAAGATTGTGAAAACATAATGATGGAAATACATGGACCGCCTCCAAAAGAATGTATGGAAGGAGGAGAATTTATTGGTCCTGAAGAATGTGATGAAATAATGAATGAATTATATGGCCCTCCTGATCCAGAATGCATGGATAATGGAAAGTTTATTGGAGAAGAAGCGTGTAATACAGCATTAATGGCAGCTGGTAAAATCCCTCAAGAATGCATAGAAGGAGGAGAATTTGTTGGTTGGGATAATTGCCAAATGCATGGTGAGGGTGATTTTGATGGTGAAATAGCAGAACAATGTTTAGAAAATGGTGAATTTATTGGAGATGAAGAATGTAAAGAACGATTGGATGAACAAATGCAACGTAATAAAGAACAATCACCAGAATGTTATGAAGGAAATACTTTCATAGGTGATGATGCATGTCGTGCAATAATGGATGAATTATATGGTGATGAATGGGCAAAGGCAAGAGAAGAATCTCCTGAATGTTATGAAGGAGATGAATTTATTGGAGAAGAGGAATGCAAAGCAATAATGGAAGAATTACATGGTGATGAATGGAGTAGTGGAAAAGAAGATTCTCCTGAATGTTATAATGGGGATGAATATATTGGAGATGATGCATGCCATGCAATAATGGAAGAATTACATGGTGATGAATGGAGAAAAGGAAGAGAAGAATCTCCTGAATGCTATAATGGTGATGAATATATTGGTGATGAGGCTTGTCATGTAATAATGGAAGCAAAATTTGCAGCAGAAAAAGAAATGATGCATAATCAAAAACCAGAATTTCTAAAAAGAGGAGAATCTGATAAAATCATGGTTATTGGTGAAGGTGGAGCAGAGTTTGTTGACAAAAAAGAACTGCAGAACATCTTAGAACAAGCTAAAAACATTGAAGATTCAGACATGAATGAAATAGAGGATCTTGCAAATTCAATTAGAGAACTTGAAGGATGGACTGAAGGTGATGGAGCATATTATGAAGATGATGATCAGTATCAAGAATTTGATGAAAACCAAGATCATTATCAAGAAGAATATGATAATTATGGCAGCGATTATGGAAAAGGAGATTACAAAGAAGATTACAAAGACTACAATAGCGATTATGAAAAAGGAGAATACAAAGACTATGATGAAGGATACAATAATGATAACAAATATAACGAATAAAGAAAAAATAATGAAAATTTGCCAAGTATATTTTATTGACTCGCCAACTACCCACACACTAAAGTGCAGAGTATTAGTGGCTCGAAACTGATCGACAAATTTTCATTCTTACAAATTCAACCATGCTATGCCCTATATCTGCAACTTGAAAGATGCAGTATTAGGGTCAAATTTGTAATAAATAGAGAAAATTTAAAAAATTAATAAAAAGTAAAAATCACATCTTAAAGTGATTTTTTATTTCATTTTGCACTCTATCAAAAGCATCATTTAGAGCATTTGCAAAAATCCAATTAGTTGTTCCACTTCTAAAGATAGAAGTAGCAGGAGCTAGTGCTTTTACTGTAACCGAATATTTCTTTTTTTCTCCTTTTTGCCTGTAAGTTTTGATATGTACACTTACAGTAGTATCATCTTTCTTCAGCAAATTCTTTATTTTCTCGTAAGATTTGCTAGAGATCTCATTAAGAGTGTCCCTTTCTTCTTCATTAAGGTCACTTATTCCGGAGTATTGTATTTCATTCATAGTATCATTACTAAGACATTCTAAATTTATAAATCTTATGGAAAGAAATTATAGGTGCCACATAAAAAACATATGATAAAATATATTTTCTGAGTAAAGATATAGGAAACTTTATAAAGTACATTATATAATATAATAATAATTTGCCAATTTGGCAGGAGAAAAGACGCGAGAACCCCTTCCCGCAATTTCTTTTCTCCTTTTTATTTTCAAAGAGAAAAAGAAAATCTAAACACAATTCAATAAATTACTACAAAAAAATGAAACAAAAGATTTATATGTCAAAACATAAAGTACAAATCCTATGGGGTGTTGTGTATTAAAAAACCAATTTCTGCAACTATAGATGAAGATCTCATTAAGTGGATCAATGACAAACTTAAAGATAAAACTACTTTTAGGAATAAATCACATCTTATTGAAATTGCATTAGAGAAATTAAGAAATGAAATGAAATAATAATAAAAAGCAATAAGTAAGAAGTAAGAGGTAAGAAGTTTAAAAAAACTTCAGATTTCTAACCTCAGACACCTTACTTCATCAGAGGAAAATAATGACCAGATTATACGAAGGTAAGAAAGATTGGGAACATGATGTAATTAAAGAAGGCGAAGATAGTATTCTCTATATTTATGTTGAGGGCATTAATTATGCACCATCTGTTGAAGACTATACCACAATCATGTCAAAAACAATTGAGCTTCTTACTCAGATTAGTGGTGTTACAAAAATTATATTCTCTCAAAAACGAGAATATGAATATGATTACAACCAAACCCAAATATTAGTAGAAATTTCTGAAATCTATAAAAGAATTATCAGGGAAAAAAATATTTTTAGTTATAATGCTGTTGGTTTAGGACAATTAAATCTTCAATATCTAAACAAAAGATTTACTGACCTACAAAATCTTGCGTTTAAAATGTTAAAAAGCGATCCAATTGGCGCATATGTTGATATGGCAAGGATCCTAAGAAAAGAAAAAATTGATTTAGAAAAAGTAACAGACCCTAAATTTGGAGAAATTGTTAAACGATTTATCTCAGCATTAACTTTTTTGTTAGGGATGTTAGATAAAACAAAACTAATTTCTCAAGCAAGACCTTATATTCCTGGATACAAAGTTGGAGACAGAAGTATTTACAGATACATTTTTACACCAACAATTAAGCCTGATTTTATGTTTACAAAATTAATGTCAACCTTCCCGCCAGATGGAGAAGAGATTGATAGTTACACAATTGATGGGGACACAGAGGTTACAGTTTTTAAATTTGCAGACGATATAAAAGTACTTTATCATATTGTCCCACCTGAATTTAAACTTAATGAAGATAAATATGAATTATTAGATTTAGCTAGAAAAATAATGGCAGAGCACAAACCAAGAGAAGAAGAATTTACTGATCCAGAAAGAATGCGAGACGTTTTTGTTAACATTGGTAAAGATTTAATAGAAGAATTATCAAAAAGCAAAAATATTTTATTAAGAGCAAAAGAAATTGATAAACTTGCAGATATTTTAGTTAGATACACAGTTGGTTTTGGATTAATTGAAGTTTTATTAAAAGATGAAAAGATTCAAGACATTTCTATTAACAGCCCAATGGGAAAAATTCCAATGTTTATTGTACATGCTGACCACGGAGATTGTTATACTAATGTTATTCCAACAAAAACAGAATCAGAAGGTTGGGCTTCTAAATTAAGATTAATTTCTGGAAGACCATTAGATGAAGCAAACCCAATATTAGATACTGAATTAGAATTACCAAATGCTTCCACAAGAGTTTCTGTTATTTCACGACCACTAAATCCAACAGGATTAGCATATTCATTTAGAAGACACAGAGATAAACCTTGGACCTTACCTTTGTTTATGAAATATAAAATGATTGATCCTATCTCTGCAGGACTACTTAGCTTTTTGGTAGACGGAACAAGAACAATGTTAATTGCTGGAACAAGAAGCGCAGGAAAAAGTTCATTGTTAAGTGCAATGTTAGTCGAGATCATGCGAAAGTATAGAATAATTACAATTGAAGATACTTTAGAGCTACCAACAAAACAATTAAGAGAACTTGGTTTTAATCTTCAATCCATGAAAGTTGCATCTGCCCTAGCAAAAGAAAGCACAGAAGTTGATGCATCAACAGGAATAAGAACAACATTAAGGTTAGGTGATTCTGCATTGATTGTAGGAGAAGTAAGAAGTAAAGAAGCAATTGCTCTTTATGAAGCAATGCGAGTTGGTGCTGCCGCAAATGTAGTTGCAGGAACAATTCACAGTGATAGTCCGTATGGTATATACGACAGGGTTGTTAATGATATTGGAATTCCAAAAACAAGTTTTAAAGCAACTGATGTTTGTATTGTTGCTAACCCAATAAGAAGTGCCGATGGTTTACATAGATCAAGAAGAGTTACTCAAATAACAGAAGTAAGAAAACATTGGGAAAATGACCCATTAGCAGAAGGTGGTTTTGTTGACTTAATGAAATATAATAGTGATACTGATAAATTAGAAGTTACTGATGATCTACAAAATGGTGATTCAGAGGTATTAAAAGCAATTGCAGGAAATATTAAAGAGTTTGCAGGCAACTGGGATGCTGTCTGGGAGAATATTATGTTAAGGGGAAAGATAAAACAAGCAATAGTAGATGCTGCAGAAAAATCTAATAGGCCTGAATTATTAGAAGCCCCATTTGTAATTAAATGTAATGATTATTTTCATAACGTAACTGAAAAAGTAAGAGAAGACATAGGGAAGCTTGATAGTAAACGGATCTTCTTTGAATGGAATGAATGGCTGCAAAGACACATAAGAAAAAAAACAGTCTAAAAGTAAAAGGGAAATTACTAGAAATGATAGTAGTAAAAGATCTTTCACCATTTGTTCAATCCATTCATACACAATAAATTAGAGGTAAACATGCCATCTCCTGAAGTAGAAGAGTTATTACAAAAATATAAGACAAAGATTGAGTCAGAGTTAGGTCCAACTGTTAAAGCAGATGACAAACCAATTACTTCTGCAGATTATGATACATTTAGAAAAAGTATGATGCCTGGCACAGCCTCATTTTATGAAAAAGCATGTAATTGGGGAGAAAAAATTCTAAAGATTAAACCCGATGCAAAAGAAGAAGCAGAATTAAATAAAGCAATTGAAGCAGCACATTTAAAGGTTACTCCAACAGGAACAACAAGTTTTTCAATTTTAGCACCAGTTATTTTAGGGCTCTCCGGATTAATATTAAGTTTCATCATCCCAGGAATATTTGGAAAACCAGCATCTACATTTTTCATTGTTGTTAGTTTATTAAGCGCTGCAATTTTAATGTTTCCAATGAGAAGTTATCCTAAAATTCTCGCAAGTAATTTTCGAATGAAAGCTAGCAATGAAATGGTTTTATGTATTTTTTATCTTGTAACTTATATGAGGCATACATCGAATTTAGAACTTGCAATAAAGTTTGCATCTGAACATTTAACAGGACCATTAGCTTTAGATTTAAAAAAAGCATTATGGGATGTTGAAACTCAAAAATTCAAAGACATAAAAGAATCAATGGACAATTATCTTGAAAAATGGAGAGAATATAATATAGAATTTATTGAAGCATTCCATTTAATTGAATCTTCATTATATGAAGGCAATGAACCAAGAAGAATTGAATTATTAGAAAAATCTCTTGATGTGATATTAGATGAAACATACGAAAAAATGTTGCATTATGCTCACAATCTTAAATCACCTATAACTATGTTACACATGTTAGGAATTATTTTGCCAATATTAGGCCTAGTTATTTTACCATTATTAATTAGTTTTATTGGTGGAGTTAAATGGTATTATTTAGCCATATTTTATAATGTTTTATTACCAATTGGCGTAATGTATCTTGGCCAAACAATACTTTCCCAAAGACCTTCGGGTTATGGTGACACAGATGTTACTAAAATGGTTCCATCATTAGGAAAATACAAATATATTCTTCTTAATTTGGGAGGCAAAGAATATAAAGTGCATCCAGTTTATATTGCAGTAGGTGTTGCAGCAATTATATTATTAATTGGATTTTCACCCCTGATTGCAAATTTTGCAGGGATTTCTGATTTTGGTGTTGGAAAATTAGACCCTATAACTACTTGCGGTAAATCATATTGTTTTCTCGACTATATGGTGGATGATCAAACAGGAAAATTAGTTGGGCCCTTTGGATTAATTTCCTCAATATTAAGTTTATTTATTCCAATTGCACTTGCATTAGGTATTGGTTTATATCATAGGTTTAGATCAAGAAATGTAATTGAAATTCGGAACAAAGCAAAAAAATTAGAAACAGAATTTGCATCTGGTATTTTTCAATTAGGCAATAGATTAGGTGATGGAATTCCAGCTGAAAGTGCGTTTGGAAAAGTTGCAAGTATGATGCAAAGTACAACTTCTGGCAAGTTTTTTGAAAAAGTTAGTATTAATATTAACAAATTAGGAATGAGTGTTGAAGAAGCAATATTTAATCCAAAAGTCGGTGCAATTATTTCATTCCCTTCAAATATGATTACAAGTTCAATGAAAGTTCTTGTTCAATCCGTAAAAAAAGGTCCAAAAGTAGCAGCCCAAGCACTACTTAATATTTCTAGGTATATAAAAGAAATGCATAGAGTAGATGAAAGATTAAAAGATTTATTAGCAGACGTAATCTCATCAATGAAATCACAGATTAATATAATGACACCAGCAATTGCTGGAATTGTTATTGGTATCACCTCCATGATCACCAACATTTTAGGAAGATTAGGTCCAATGTTAAAAGGTGAAGCAACAGGGGGCAATATTGGTCTTGGACAAGGTGTTGAAAATTTATTTGGTGTTGGCATACCAACTTACTTTTTTCAGATAGTTGTAGGAATATATGTTATTCAAATAATTTACATTTTAACTGTTTTAGTTAATGGTATTGAAAATGGTGCAGACAATTTAAATGAATCATTTTTATTAGGCAAAAATTTAATCAAAGGTGCAATCCTTTATTCTATAATTAGTTTAGTCGTTATGGTTACCTTTAATGTAATTGCAGTTCTTGTATTCAATTCCATGGGTTGGGGCTGATAATTATTTCTTAAATTAAATTCATAGAAAAAGTAGTGGTACCAGCTTTCGCCAATACCACCTTGGGTTGTGCAGATGAGAGATGGTCAAAGAAATAAAGTTGTGTAATTAGGAAAGGTTATTCAGAGATCTTTTTCTTACATTCTGTCTCCAAAGTAAATCATTTACTTCGTTGATATGGCCAGAGTAAGTATTCCAACCAACATAATGATCTTGTTTTATGAATATATTTTTTAGGAATTGTATAATTTTAATCACCTCGTTTAACAATATTAAGCAACTGCTTCATTCATTGTATGCTCAACTAAACTTTCACTAGCTAAAGTAAAAGGTCCTTGTTCTATTTGATTTATTTTCTTTGAATAAGCTTTAATTTTTCTAATTTCAGCTAATTCTTTTCTATTAATAAACTCATAAAAACTCAACATTATAGACACCCCCATTTTGTAGTTGATCGTGATAATTTCATGATTTGGTTCATGAATAATGATTCAACTGTTTCATGTGTGATGTCTGAACATCCTAAGTGTGTGTTATATGCCATGTTTGTCACCTCCAACAGACCTTGTGTTTGGTCTACTAATCACTATACCAAAACCCCTTTATATACCTCACAACAACATGTCCAGTGCTACCCCCTAAAACAGCTAAAACTAAAGAATTTAGATAGTAGGGTGGCTTTGAGCCAGTGGACAACGAATTATTTTCAATAGAAAAAGTGTAAAAGTTATGCGTAAAGATAAGAGATGGTTAGAATAAAAAATAAAAATTTCAAAGATTAAATCGCCAAAAACAGATCTCAACTATTAAATTATGATTCACAATAAAATCACAAAGTGATTTTATGTGCATAAAATCTTTCAGATTTTCTTGTTCGGAAAACACTGTCCAGTGGACAGAGGATTTTCTGGGCCTGAAATAGCCAAATTTAAACAATAGAAGCCTTCTAAAGCATAGTCATAAGCACTGGACATGCTGATGTGAAGCTTATATATGATTAAATTCTACAAAATCAATTATATAGTTTCAATTAAAGATATGTGGTGATTTAAATGAAATTTGATTTATTAAAAATAAAATCCAATAATTATGATAAAATTACTCCAAACTTTGCAGAATTAGTTGGTGTAATAATTGGTGACGGATGTATTAGGTATAAACCAAAAATTAATCAATATTATATTGAAATAGTAGGTAACAAAGATCATGAAAAAGAATATTTTTTATATCTTAAAAATCTTATCAAAAAAGAAACAAACCTTAATTCATTTATAAAAATAAAAAGCAATTGCATAAGACTAAGAATCTATTCAAAAAAACTCGTTGAATATTGGATATATTATTTGAATCTTCCTTATAATAAAATAAAAGGAGAAAATATCTTCATACCTGAAATAATAAGGAGTAATACTTCATTAAGAAATGATTGTATAAGAGGAATCACTGATACAGATGGTTCATTGTTCTTAGCAAATAAAGGATATAGAAATGATTATCCAACAATAGAAATTAGCACAACAAGCAAAAAGCTAGCAATACAAATTAAAACAATTTTATCTAAAAATTTCCGAATAGGATTTAGAAAATTTAAAGCTCAAAATTACAGAATGATTTACAGAATTTCAATAAATGGTGATAAAATGGTTCAAAAATGGGTTAAATTAATAGGTTTTTCCAATACCAGAAATATTAAAAGATATAAAAAACTAAAAAATGGGGCTACGGGGATTTGAACCCCGGACACCTAGATGTCTAATAATCATTGGCGTAGGCCTCATAAGATCTATAAGCCGCCAGTCTGGAACTTCAGTTTCACTTTGTTTAAAAACAAACTAGTGCTCTCCCAGTCTGAGCTACAGCTCTGGTATGAAAAGCCTTAGCTTAACAAATCCCCATTGTAGTCAGACAGATATTCATGAAGCAACAATCTATTTATAAAGCTTTTGCTAATCACTCTATAAATTCTTCTTTAACTTCAGGTTCTGCAGGAGTAGTTGGTTCTGCTGGTGTTTCAGCTACAGGTTCTGCTGGTTCTGCAGGTGCTTCTGCTGGTGCAGTTCCTTCTGCAGCTTTTTCAACAACTTCTAATTTACCAAACTTACCAGTTGAAAGTTGCTTTTCTCCCTGATATTCTCCAACCCAACCATTGCTAATCTTGACTTTATCGCCTTGATTAACTTGATCAGCTTGTTCGTTCCACAAAGTTAGTTTTACTTCGCCAGTATCATCAGCAAGTACAGCATTGCATACTTTACCCATTTTACCAAACTTTTCAAACTCACGGCTTTCGCCTTTTTCTTTGATTGTTCCTACTAACTCCACGCTTCCTTGTCTTGCTTGTAATTCATTAATTTTCATGGTAGACTCTTGAAAAAAACAGTTCTTTATATAATTTCCCGTAATATTTATAAATAACAATATTAATAGATAGACTTATAACTTATAATCACAATTATATTAACTAAAAGGGGTATTTAAAATGGGAAAAGATAATAATCTATTAATCACGGCATTAGTATTGTTTGTTGCAACTGTTTTTGTTGTAAGTTTTGTTTCTGGAGGAATGAATATTACAGGTTATGCATTTAAAGAATTACCAACACCAGAAAAAGAAGATTATGGTTCAAGATTTAGTGAAGAACGTCAAAACGGAAAAATTTCAACATTACTTCAAGCGGATATTGATAAATTAAGTAATGAAGCCACATTGTTTACAAACATAATGAATGATTTAAAGAATTGGCAATTAAATCAAGAAGAAAACTTATATTGTTCTCAAGCAGAAAGCATTGCACAAGCAAAAGCTGGTTTAATTCCAGATCTAGACAAAGAAGAATATGTGGAATGTATTGATCCTGATAAAAATTCTTTATCCCCATTTAAAAAAGCTTCAAACATCTATGTTTATTCTGTTTATGAAATAACTCCAGATTATAGTTTTTATCCAACCCCTGCACCAACAGAATACAAAGTTCTTAAACAAGGATGTAATATTATTCCTGATATGTGCAAAACATTAAAAGAAGGAGATTCACCATTCTTATATGAGGCAGAATGTGATCCTGTAAAGAATTTACCATCATATAGGGCAATTAATTGTCAACAAAAGTTTGGTGAAAATTATGTTTGTTTGAATGGTGAATGCGCCATAGAAGTATTAGAGATTGTTTATGAATGTGGAAATGGTCTTGTAGAAGAAGAAGAAGAATGTGATGATGGCAATACAATTAATGACGATGGTTGCAGTGAAGATTGTTTATATGAGTTACAACCAAATATAATTGTTGGTGTTATTCCACAAAATGCATTAAGTGAATTCTGTGTTAACTTTTACAGCTTTGAAATTTGTAATATTGGAGAAGCTCCTGTTAATCAACCATTTATGATAAAAATGGAAGCAAATGGAAAAGATTCAATATTTGAGTATGATGCTTCTGCACAACCATTGGATGTTTTTGATTGTGTTATGATTAAAAACCCACCAAAAACACATATTTACAAGTTTACAGATTTGGATTCAACAGACGAAGTTACAATAACTGTTGATGTTAATGAAGATATTGCTGAGATGGATGAAGAAGATAATGAAAAAACAGAAGAGATTTATTCAGGAGATAGTTATTATTATGAACCAGGAAATTATGAAGACGACAATATTTGTAGTGCTTGGTGTTATGATAGCGATGATGGAAAAGACTATTGGACTTATGGAGAAACAAGTTTCTTGTACAATCAGTATATAGATCATGATCAAGATGAGTGTGATAAATATTTTCACTATAAAAATAACGCAATTTTAACAGAAGAATATTGTTTAAGCCCTATGCAAAAGTTAGATAATAATCTATTTCCTTATCCTTCATTAAAAAAACAAGTTGATTGTACACTATTAGATGCAAAATGTGAAGGAGGCAAGTGTGTTCCAATAGATGAAAATCATTTAAGTTGTTGGGATCCTGAAGGAGACACTAACATATGGGTTTATGGAGAAGTTGATTACACAACAATTGATGGAGAGGATTTAATCCTACCAGACGTATGTTCTAATGAGGAGATACTTCATGAGTATCATTGTGATAGTGATGAACTTGCAGATTATTTTCCTATAAATTGTATTTATGAAAATGCACTTTGCGAAGATGGAAAATGTGTTGAAACTAATGGAAGTAACGAATGCATTGATCATGATCCCGGAGATACTAATTTAATTGCAGGTAATCCATGGTTAGCAGGCAATCTTGAATTTAATAAACTAAATGGAGAAACTGATTGGCATGATGATTACTGTAGTTTTGATAGAACAATAGTTTACCAATATGAATGTATAACACCTGTTAATCCTCCAAATAAAGAAGGATATGATTGCACACAAGAGGAAAATGAATTTGGTGCAGCATTGTGTGATGAAGGAGTTTGTGTATTACCAAACCCTGAATGGATGGAATGTAAAGAAACTGAAGATGAAGGATTAGATTATTATACAAAAGGCAAAGTTGAATCAACAAGTATGCATAATATTGACGATGTAAATTTCGATACCTGCCTTCAAGGAACTAACTTGTTAATTGAATATTATTGTGTAGGTGAAGAATTACAGATGACTCCTCCTTATGATTGCGGAATGGAAGGTTTAACTTGTCATGCAGGAAGGTGTGTAAATCCAGATGAGAATTTAAAAGCATGTGAAGAAGAGGTTGTCGGAGATTGGACATATTATCATTCTACAAATGAATTTGGAGAAACCTCAATTAAGGAGAACCATTGTATTGAAGACGATGTTTCTGAAGAATTTTGGGATTGGGAGACTGAAAGTAATTATCTCGTAGAATTTAATTGTGATGGTGTTGATTTAGATTATGAAATAATTGATTGCACAGAACAAGACAAAGTTTGTCATAAAGGTGAATGTAAAGTTAAGGACGACAATTTAAAAGATTGTATTCCTGATGAAGATGAACCTGATTCTGCAGACCCTTACACATCTGGAACAATTACTGTTATAGATGCATTTGGAGATGTAGATTTTAAAAGTGATTACTGTAAAAATCCAGATGAATTAAAAGAGCGTTTTTGTGATGGTGTTGAAGATGATTCAGAAACAATTGATTGTACAGAATTTGGCATGAAATGCTTTGCAAGCAAATGCATGACACCAAACCCTGAATTAAAAACATGTGAAATTGTGGGAGGTTATCAATGGCCATGGGGACAAGTAGAAAAAGTAGATTTCACTAATGAATTTGGTGAAAACACATTAATAACAAATACGTGCAGAGATGAATACTATTACCAAGATTATCTTGACGAACTAGAATATGCAGATACTGATACAGATATTGAAGACGCAAACAATTGGTTCTTTTTTTCAGGGGGATCTGATGACGGACCATATATGATTGATTATGGTTGTGATGGAAACGACATCACTTACGAACTTATAGATTGTACAGAACAAGGAAAAACATGTTACGAAGGAATGTGTGTAGAAGAAGATCCTGCACTAGAACAATGTATTGACAATGCTGGTGGTGAAGAGATAGAACCAGATGATCCGTTTTTAGAAGGATACACAGAATATTATAATGCTTTTGGAATTGAAGAAGGACATTGGGATTATTGCAAAAACGATGAAAAGGTTAAAGAATTTTATTGTGTAGGTGATGCAATTGTTTATGATACAATTGATTGCACAGATTATGGTATGTTATGTAATGACATGACTGGCAGTTGTGAAGAGTATGATGAAAATTTAGAAGGATGTTTTGAAACAGACAATGGTTTCTTCCCTGAAATTCCAAGTTATGCATATATAACAAATGCATTTGGTTCAATAGAAGGAGATGGATTTGAAAAGTGCAAAGATGATGACACAGTTAAAGAACTGTGGTGTATTGGGGATAATGATGGAGATGAGGAGAATGTTGATTGTGAAGGCAACAAAATATGCAGAAACTTTTGTGATGATGATGGTTTAATGGGTGCTGCATGTACAGATCCTGATAATGAAGAGAATTTGTGTCTAGAAGAGGTTGCAGAAGAAGAAGTTATTGAAGAAGTTCCTGAAGAACCTTAATTTTATTTTTATTTGTTTTATTTCGTTTATAAAATATAAGCCATAAGTATATATAATAGAACGGACATATAATACTAAGGGGGTAGATAATAAACTATTAAAAATGACAATAAAAGAAACATTAAAAGCACAAGGAATAGACGTTTCTGATCAAGAACTTATGCAAATGATTAGTGATGCAAAGAAACAAGGAAAAGATTCAATAATAATTCAAACAAAAAATGGATCTAAGATTGAAATAAAATTCAAAAACCAAGACGATTACCGAGAATGCGGCATTCTAGATTAAAAATTAAAACATTTCCCTTAACTTCGATTTAAGATCTTCAATTTTAACTCTTTCTTGTTTTGTTGTATCTCTATCTCTAAGAGTTACACAACCATCTTTCTCAATAGTATCAAAATCAATTGTTAAACAAACAGGAACACCAATCTCGTCAGCTCTCGCATAACGACGCCCGATTGCACCAGATTTATCATAGAAACAAACAAAATCATCTTTTAATTGATTGTAAATCTCCATACCTTTTTCATTTAATTTATTCACTAGAGGAAGAATAGCAACTTGGGTTGGAACTAATTTTGGATTTAATTTTAATACAACCCAATCTCTTTCTTTATTTTTTGTGTCTTGTGTATAAGCATCAAACATAAATGCTAAAAAAGCTCTATCAGTTCCTTGTGATGGCTCAATAACTCTAGGAATTACTTTACTTTTAGTTGCTTCATCAAATAATTCCATTTTTTTCTTAGAATGTTTTTGATGTTGTTCTAAATCAAAGCTTCCTCTGTTAGCCATCCCATGTATTTCTTGCCAACCAAACGGAAATTTATATTCAATATCAAAACAAGCACTACTATAATGTGCCATCTCATCTTTAGTATGTTCTCTTAATCTTAAATTTTCTTTTTTAATTCCTAGATCAACAAACCACTGATATGTTTGTTTCATCCAGTAAGCATGCCATTCACCCATTAAATTAGTTTTCAACATTTCTTTTAACTTCATTTTCACATGAGCTTTTTTCTTTGCATCTTGTAATTCAGCTGTTAATATTTGGAATTCATAATTCTGATCTTTCTTTTCTAGTAATGCACAAGTTTTTTCTTCAGGATGAATAAAATATTCAATTTCCATTTGTTCAAACTCTCTGCACCTAAATAAGAAATCACGAGGAGAAATTTCATTCCTAAAAGCTTTTCCTTGCTGTGCAATACCAAACGGTAGTTGAACTCTAGAAGTTTCTGTGATTAATTTAAAATTAGTAAACATTTGTTGTGCGGTTTCAGGTCTTAGGTAAGCAACACCCTCTTCACTTTCAACTGGTCCAACAAAAGTCTTAAACATTAAGTTAAATTCTCTTGCTTTACTTAATTCGCCTTTACAGCTTGGACATTTAAGATTATTTTGCTCAACTAATTTATCAATATCTTCTTTCTTCATACCTTCTGCCATAACATTTAATGCTTCTTCTACAAGATGGTCTGCCCTATGTCTTTGTTTACAACCTTTACACTCTACTAACATATCACCAAAACATCCAACATGCCCACTAGCCTTCCAAACATTCTGATGAGAAACAATACTACCATCAATACCTACAACATCTTGTCTACTCTGCACAAACCTCTTCCACCACTGTTGTTTAATATTATTCTTTACTTCAACCCCTAACGGCCCATAATCAAAGAATCCTGATAAACCACCATAGATCTCACTATTCTGATAAACAAATCCCTTCTTCTTACAGAAAGTTGCCATATTCTCAATGTTAGTATCTGTCATGTTATTCACCTAGTATTTATTGTATGTTTATATTGTTTATTATTTAATTTATTTAACTTTGCTCCCTAATCAGCCTCTTCAAAACATCAAATGCTTTAGCAGCACTATTTTCCTTGATAATAAATGTTAATTCTGTAAAGGTTGAGACAACTTCAATTGCATTTATGTTTTCCCATGTTAGTGCTTTTGTTGCAATGTAAAACAATCCAACTGATTCAATTGCTTCTGGAGGAATATTAATAGTAACACTAGCTAAATCTTCAATTTCTGATTTAATTTCTTCTTTTTTAAAGATTTTTTTTATTTTTTCTTTGTTTCGTTTGTTAGTAATAAGAGTAATTTCATGAAATCCTTGAGTAACTGTTAAGATATCATTTTCTTTGGAATTAATTAACTCATATAACTTACTGATTTTAGTTTGAACCCCTGGAATTTTTTTAAGAGTTATTTCATATAGATCAGATCTTAGACTAACATCAGTACTTTTATCAAACTTAACTCTATTAATGACTGTTTTCTCTAATTTTTCTCCTAATCTACGAATAGCCATCATTACTGCTGAAAATTTAACCTTTTGCCCCATTTCTTGCTCAACTTCAGATGTTATTTCCTCAGCTAATGCAGCAACATTAACAATACCTCTAATTAATGCTTCTTGTAAGAAAGGTTTTCTTTCAATTATTTTCTCAACTGTTCTAGCGATTGTTACCATTTTTTCACCTTTGATTTAATTAAATGAACTTTTTATAAACAAAAAACAACAACTTGGCCAGATGAGCCAAAGGCGAATAGGACTTTATTTGTAAAGTCCGTCTGTGCCCCTGTTGTTGTTGTTTTTGTTATGAACTTAACCAAACACCAATTGTTAATATACTATCATTTATAAACTTTTCTGTAAAATAATTAACATTAAGTTATTATAGCATGCCTGTATCCTAGATAGTAAGGTAAATACCTTAATTATTATAAAATCAAGTGAGGAGTGAGAATATGGTTGAATGTCCAGTTTGTGGAGTTGCTCTTGAATTAAAAGAGGGCACAGAAAAAGGTGAATTATTACAATGTTCAGATTGTGGAATTGAATTAGAAGTAACTGCAGTTGATCCGTTTACAATCAAAGAAGCACCACAAGAAGAAGAAGATTGGGGAGAATAGAAATTATTTTTATTTTTTTATGTTTATTTAGTTTTTTTATGCAAAGAGGGGTGAAAGTTAAAATACTAAAATAATATAACAGAGAATAAGAACAATGGTACAAATATTAGACACAACATTAAGGGAAGGTGAACAAACACCAGGAGTTTATTTTGACAGCCACATTAAATTAGCGATAGCTGAGCAATTAGATGTTATTGGCGTAGACTTTATTGAAGCTGGGCATCCAGTAGTTAGTAATGAAGTATGTGATGCAGTAAAAAACATAGCACAAAGAAACATAAGAGCAGTTATTGCAGCACATTCAAGATCATGGAAAAAAGATATTGACCAAGCAATTAGTTGTGGCGTGGGATTCATAGGAATATTTTATTGTGTATCTGAACAAAGACTAAACGGAGTTTTCAAAAAAGATTTGAAAACTGCAATTGCACAAATCGCAGAAGTAATTAGATATGCAAAACAACAAAATCCAAACATAATCATAAGATACACACCAGAAGATACTGTAAGATCTGAATTTAATAATGTAATAGAAGCAGCTGTTGCAGCAACAAAAGCAGGAGCAGACATAATTAGTATTGCTGATACAACAGGATTTATGGTTCCTGGAACAGAAAGAAACATGTATGATTATGTTAGAAAGTTAAAAACAGCTTTAACAGAACAAAACCAAAATCCAAAAATTGCAGTGCACTGTCACAATGATAGAGGCTTCGCATTAGCAAATGCAATTGATGCTTTCAGAGCAGGCGTCGACATAATAGATGCATCTGTTTTAGGATTAGGAGAAAGAGCAGGAATTGTAGATCTTGCACAATTACTTACAGTATTAAAAATTGATTTTGGCGTAGAAAATAATTGGAATCTAAAACAACTACAAGAATTATATAATTTAGTAAGTGAACATTCAGGAATAGCAATTCCTGTAAACAATCCAGTTATGGGAGAAAATGCATTTACACATTGTGCAGGTGTCCATACAAATGCAGCAATTAATAATCCATTACATTACCAAAGTTTAGATCCAAACAGTATTGGAAGAGAAATGAGAATTTCATTGGACCACATGTCTGGAATCTCATCATTAAAGTATGTATTAAAAAAAATTGGAGAAACTGAATTAAATGATGATTTAATTAATCAAGTTTTAGAAATTATAAAATCAGTTGGTCAAAAAGGTAAGATTGTTAGACGAGAAGAATTAAAAATAATTATTAATTTAATAAAAAATAAAAACAACAAAGAGATAATTCAACAGGTGGCATAATGGGAACCCTAACAGAAGAAATATTTTCAAGAAAATTAGGACGAGAAGTCAAAGCAGGAGAAATAGTTTGGGTAGAGTTAGATAGAATAATGAGCCATGATACAATGTCTTGGTTAGCAATAGAAGCAATGAGAAAAGTAAGTAATGAATTAGGTATTGAAGCTAAACCAAAATTTCCAGAACGTATTGTAATACCTTTTGATCATATCTTACCACCAGCAAATATTGATCAAGCAAAAATGCAGAGAAATATTATGAATTTCATTAAAGAACACAAGCTCCCACATTTTTTCCAAGAAGGAGTTTGCCACCAGATTATGATTGAAAAAGGTTTTGTTCAACCAGGAAACATAATCATCGGAAGTGATAGTCATACTTGCAGTTATGGTGCATTAGGAGCATTTGGTACAGGAATGGGAAGTACTGACGTAGGAATTGCGTATGCAACTGGCAGAACATGGTTTAGAGTTCCAGAAAGTATCCTGATTAATGTAACTGGAGAATTTCAAGAAGGAGTTTATGCAAAAGATCTCATATTAAAAATAATTGCAACACTCGGTGTAGATGGAGCAACATACAAATCATTAGAATTTAGAGGAGATGCAATAACAAGAATGTCAATTCCAGAAAGAATTACATTATGTAATATGGCAATTGAATGTGGTGCAAAAGCTGGTCTCATAGAAGCAGACGAAAAAACAGTTGAATATTTACAAGGTAGAACAACTGAAAATGTTGACATAAATAATAATGGAATTATTAAAGCAAATAATGGAAATTATGAACAAACTTTTAATTTCAACATTTCAGAACTAGAACCACAAATTGCATGCCCACACGATTTAGATAATCTTAAACCAATTAATGAAGTTGAAGGTTTGGAATTACATCAAGTTTTCATTGGAACATGTACTAATGGAAGATATGAAGATCTTGAAATAGCAGCAAACATTTTGAGAGGAAAAAGAGTTAATAGATTTACAAGAACAATCGTAATTCCAGCCTCAACAGAAGTTTTCCAAAAAGCTAATGAGAGTGGTTTTATTAAGATTTTCCAAGACGCTGGTTGTATTGTTTGTAATCCAGGATGTGGACCTTGCATTGGAAGACACCAAGGAACAATGGCCTCTGGAGAGGTAGCATTAACAACAATGAATAGAAATTTCAAAGGAAGAATGGGCTCTCCTGAAGCAGAGATTTACTTAGGAAGCCCTGCAGTATGTGCTGCATCAGCAATTGAAGGAAAGATTACAGATCCAAGAAAAAGGAGAGAGGAATAAAATGGCAAAAGCATGGAAATTTCAGAATAATATAAACACAGACCAAATTATTCCTGGAAGATATTATCCTAGAGAAAATGTTGAAGAGCTTGGAGAATTTTGTTTATGTGAATTACATCCTAAATTTGCAAAAGAAAAGCAAAAAGGAGACATCATTGTAGGCGGTAGTAATTTTGGTTGTGGATCAAGTAGAGAATACGCACCAATTGCATTGAAATATTCAGGTGTAAAATGCATTATTGCAAAATCATTTGCAAGAATATTTTATAGAAATTGTATTAACCTTGGTTTTCCAATCCTTGTATGTAAAGAATGCTATGATGAAATTACTGAAGGAGATGACATTGATGTTAATCTAGAATCTGGGGAAATTAAGAACAACACATCAGGAAAAAAATATAATGCACAACCTTTGCCAGAGTTTGTTTTAAAAATTGTTGATGCAGGTGGAATGATTAATTATCTAAAAGAACAAGCTAATTCAGAAAACACTAATGAGGTTTAGAAGAAAGAAAAAATGACAGAATATAATTTATGTATCCTACCAGGAGATGGAATTGGTCCAGAAGTAATTCAAGAAGCTGTAAGAGTATTAAATACATTAGCTGAAACTTCAAACGAGATTATAGAATTTAATTATACTTATGGGGATATTGGTTATGGCGCTTATCAAAAGTTAGGAAATCCATTACCTGAAGAAACATTAGAGAAAGTTAAGACAGCAGATGCTACCTTGTTTGGAGCTGTTACAACCCCTCCAAATATTCCTAATTATTCATCCCCTATTTTAGGACTTAGAAAACATTTTGATTTATTTGTTAATTTAAGGCCTTGTGTATCAATGCCACATCCAACATCAAAAGATAATATTAACATAACTATTTTCAGAGAAAATACAGAAGGATTATACTCAAAAGTTGAACATGTAGATAAAGACGAGAATGGTGTAGTAACTAGGGCAGTTACTGAAAGAATAATTACTAGAAAAAGTTCAGAAAGAATAATTAGACACGCATTCGAGTATGCAAAAACTAACAATATAAGCAAAGTAACTGTTGTGCATAAAGCAAATGTATTAAGAGAAACATGTGGATTATTTAGAGTTGTTGCACAAGAGGTTGCACAAAATTATCAAGATATTGAAATGCAAGAGATGTTAGTTGATAACTGTGCAATGCAATTAATTCGTGCACCAGAACAATTCCAAGTAATTGTTACTACAAATTTATTTGGAGATATATTAAGTGATGAAGCTTCAATGTTAGTAGGAGGACTAGGAATGGCATGTTCAGGAAATATTGGAACAGATACAGCAATATTTGAACCAGTACATGGTAGTGCTCCTGATATTACAGGACAAGAAAAAGCAAACCCAATTGCAACTTTACTATCAGCAAAATTAATGTTAGATCATTTAGGATTAACAAATGAAGCAAACAAACTAGAAAATGCAATTAAAAAAGCAATGCAAAATAATATGCTTACACCAGACTTAGGTGGAAACTTAACAACAGCACAAGTTACAGATAACATAATTAGGATTTTAAAAGAATCATAAATAAAATAAATAATAAAATTAACAAAGACATAAGATTGGGAGGAAACAAAAATGAGTAATAAAATAAGAGTAGGATTTTTACATTCACTAATCAGAAAAGATGAAAAACTTTTGATAGATGAATTTAGAAGCAGAGAAGATGTTGAATTAATTATGATAGATGATCGAGAATTAGTTTTTGAGTTACATGAAAATAATTTTGATTATGACATTGTAATAGAAAGATGCATTAATCATTCACGAGCATTACATGCTTTAAAGATATATAATGACCACGGCGTTAAAACATTGAATAGTTATGAAGTTGGAGATGTTTGTGGTAGTAAATTTTTAACAACATCTGCATTAATCAGAGCAGGAGTACCAACACCAAAATGTTTTATTGCTTTTACACCAGAATCTGCATTAGAAGCAATTGAAAGATTAGGGTATCCTTGTGTTGTTAAGCCTGCAGTAGGTTCATGGGGAAGGTTAATTTCAAAAATTAATGATAGAGAAGCAGCAGAAGCAATCCTTGAGCACAAACAAGTTTTAGGTAGTTATCACCACTCAATATTTTACATTCAAGAGTACATTGACAAGAAGAAAGGAAGAGACATTAGAAGTTTTGTTGTTGGAAATAAATGTATTGCAGCAATTTATAGATCATCAAAACATTGGATAACTAATACTTCAAGAGGTGGGGAAGCAGAAAATTGTCCAGTAACTCCAGAGCTTGCAAAAATTTCAATTGATGCAGCAAGAGCTGTAAGTAATGGAAAAGATTGTATTGTAGCAATTGATTTATTTGAAACAGCAGAGGGATTATCAGTTAATGAAGTTAACTATACAATGGAATTCAAAAACAGCATTGAAACAACAGGAGTTAACATTCCAGAAAAAGTTGTTGATTATGTTTTAGCTGTTGCAAAATCAAATAATTCAGGTGAACAAAATGAATAAAATAAAAGTTAGCATAGTAGGGGCAAGTGGTTATGCAGGTGGAGATTTACTTAGATTATTGCTTCAACACCCAAATGTAGAATTACACCAAGTAACTTCAGAAAGGTTTGCAGGAAAACCAGTTACTATTGTACATCCTAATTTAAGAAAGCAAACAACTCTTAAATTTAGTAGTGTTAATGATCTTGAAAAAGTAGATTTATTGTTTACAGCATTACCACATGCAAAGTTAATGAACAATATTGAAAACTTCAGAGCTCTTGCAGATAGAATAATTGATCTTTCAGGAGATTTTAGATTAAAGACAGCAGAAGATTACAAAAGATGGTATGATTTAGAACATCCAAATCCTGAATTACTGAATGAATTTGTATATGGTATAGTGGAGTTGCACAGAGAAGAAATGAAAAGCGCTAAATTAATTAGTAGTGCCGGTTGTAATGCTACATCTACAATATTACCATTATGGCCTTTATTCAAAAATGATTTAGTTGATCTAAGCAAGCCAGTAATTGCAGAAGCTAAATGTGGAAGTTCAGAAGCAGGCAATAAAGCTAGTGATGCTTCTCACCACCCAGAAAGAAGTGGTTGTGTTCGTTCATATAAACCAACACGACATAGACATACTGCGGAGATGATACAAGAGCTTGGTAATCCAATTGAATTTTCTGCAACTACAATTGAAATGGTTCGTGGTATTTTAATGACTGCCCATGTTTTCCTAAAAGAAGGTGTAACAGAGTTAGATGTTTGGAAAACTTACAGGAAAGAATATGGAGAAGAACCATTCATTAGAATTGTAAAGGAAAGAAGCGGTATTTACAGATATCCAGAACCTAAAATACTTGCAGGAACAAACTTTTGTGATATTGGGTTTGAATTAGATCCAAACACAAGAAGATTAGTTGTAATTGGAGCAATTGATAATTTAATGAAAGGAGCAGCAGGTCAGGCTGTTCATGCAATGAATGTTGCAAATGGTTTTGAGGAAACAGCAGGACTAGGATTTACAGGATTACATCCAATATAAAAGGTTAAGGTAAAAATGTGTAGATTATTGTTAGTAAGAACAGAGAATGAATTTAAAATTAGCAAACATTTGTCTAGCTTTGCTGATATTTCAAAAAACAGTAAAGAATTTCAAGGCCACGGATGGGGTTGTAGTTATTTAAACAATGGGAAGTGGAATACATACAGAAACATTCAACCAATTTGGGAAGACAACCTTGAACAATTTAACACAACTAATCTTTTAATTGGTCATGCAAGAAGTGCTTTCAAAGATGAAGGCATTGTAATAGAGAATAATATGCCATTTGAAGACGACAAGTATATTTTCATATTTAATGGAGAATTGCATGGAGTTAAATTAAATGTAGAAGGAAGAATTGGAGCAGAGAAAATATTTAACTTTATTAGAAGAATGGAACAAGGTAGTGCTGCAAATATGTTAGAAGCATTACAAAAAAGTGTTGAAATAATTAAAAATAGATCAAGATATATTAAGTCAATGAATATAATTATTGTTGATAAAGAAACAAATAATATTTATCTCAGCACAATGTTTAATGAAGATGAAGATTATTTTACAATGCATTACAAAGAAAATGAAAATGGGATTATTATTTGTTCAGACTCATACCAAAACGAAGAAGGATGGACAAAGATAGAAAACAATACAATAAAACAATTTTGAAAAGGAGAAAAGAAAAATGTTAATAATAAAAATTGGAGGAGGAGCTGGAATAAACACACAAGGGGTTATTGCAGATCTTGTTGAATTAAAAAATAATGGAGAACAGTTTATCATAGTCCATGGAGCAAACGCTGCTCGTGACCAGTTAGCTACTGAGTTGGGAGTAGAAAAAAGAATAATTAAATCTGTCTCTGGTTATTCTAGTGTATTTTCAGACGAGAAACTAATAGATTTGCAAATGATGGCTTATGCTGGCTTAAGAAATAAAAGAATAGTAGAATTATGCCAACAAAATGGAATTAATGCAGTTGGTTTATCAGGAATAGATGGAAAAGCAATCCAAGGTAGAAGAAATCGAGGAATAAAAACAAAGCAAGGAGAAAAGTTAATGTTGCTCAGAGATTTTTCAGGAAAACCTAAGGAAATTAACAAAGAATTGTTAGATTTATTGTTAAATAATGGATATACTCCTGTTTTGTGCATTCCAATTATTGATGAAAACAATTTTGCAATTAACTCAGAGAATGATGATATCATTAATGTGTTAGAGGCAACATTTCACGCTGACAAAATCATACAATTAATTGAAGCACCTGGTTATTTAGAAAATAAAGATGATCCAAGTACACTTGTTAGTAAAATGTCAAGACAAGAATTAGCAGAAAGAGAAGAACAAGTAGAAGGTAGAATGAAAAGAAAGATGTTAGCATTAAGAAAATTGTTTGAAGACGGTGCTAGCATAGTAATAATAAGTGATGGAAGAACAGAACATCCAATTAAAGATGCTTTGAGTGGAAAAGGTACAATTATTTCATAGACACACAAAAAGAAAAAACTAAATAACAATAATGACGCGCTGATGAACCGAACAAAGTGAGGTGAATAGGATTTTTGCGCAGCAAAAGTCCGTGAGCGCCGTCAAGATTATTGTTATTGAATTCATCTTAAACAACATAAAAAAAGAAAAGAAGGTAACAAAATGACAAAATACAAAGAATTAGAAACAAAATATGAATTTGATGTTTATCCTAAGAGAGATTTAGTTATTGTTAAAGGTAAGAATGCTAAAATTTGGGATAATGAAGGAAGAGAATTTATTGATTGCGTTGGCGGTCATGGGTCTGCAAACATTGGCCATTGTAATGAAAAAGTTATTGCAGCAATTAATGAACAAGCCAGCAAGTTAATAACGTGCACAGGTGTTTTTTATAATGATACAAGAGCATTATTGCTTGAGAAATTAATAAATATAGCCCCTGCTAATTTAACAAAAGCATTTTTATGTAATTCAGGGACAGAAGCAGTTGAAGCTGCACTTAAGTTTACTAGATTCACTGCTAAAACTAAATTTGGAGAAGAGAAAACTGAATTTATTTGTGCAATGCGTAGTTTCCATGGCAGAAGTATGGGAGCATTAAGTGCCACATTTAATCCAAAGTATAGAAAAGATTTCCAACCTTTAGTTCCTGGCTTTAGTTTTGTTCCTTTCAATAACATTGAAAAGTTAAGACAGAGAGTAGAAGAAAGCAATGGAAAAACAGCAGGCATTATCCTAGAAGTTATTCAAGGTGAAGGCGGAGTTAATATTGGTACCGAGGAGTATTTTGCAGAAGTTAGAAAACTCTGCGATGAAAATAATATTTTGCTAATAATTGATGAAGTACAAACAGGTTTTTGTAGAACTGGTAAGATGTTTGCTTGTGAAAACTTTAATTTACAACCAGACATAATGTGTTTAGCAAAATCAATAGCCGGTGGTTTTCCAATGGGTGCTGTTTTATGTTCTGATAAAGTAGAAATTCCTTTAGGTAGACATGGAACAACTTTTGGTGGCAATCCTTTAGCTTGTGCTGCAGCAAATGCTGCAATTAAGTTTATGTTAGAAGAAGATCTAGCAAAACAAGCAGAGGAAAAAGGTAATTACTTTGTTGAAAATTTCAATAAACAAATAGAAGAAGCCGGCATAACTAAAATCAGAGAGATAAGACAGCTTGGCTTAATGATAGGTATAGAATTAAAAGAAAAATCTCAACCACACATCTTAAACTTAATGGATGATGGAATAGTTTGCATGCCGGCAGGCCCAACAGTCTTAAGATTACTACCACCTTTAACTATTAGTAATGAAGAATTGGATATTGTTATTGAGAAAATTGTTAAAGTTTTAAGTTATAATTAGTTATAAAATTAAAAAAAGAAAAAAGAGGTGATAATGGTTAAAAGTTACATACAGTTGTCCCATATAACTTTGATTCTCTAGTAGTTGATGTTAAAGCTACAACAGCATCAATTGGATCCCTTGCAGTTCTAAACATAGCATCAACTTCTGTATCTGAACGTGCACCACCATTATTAAGATGCCTTGCAGTATATTTTAAATGATCAGCATGTAATCCATCACCAGAACCAAGTTTCATGTACAATCCAGTACCTGGAACTAGATCTCCTTCAAGAGCTTTTCTTACTGTTTCAGGTAAACCGCCATTTGCAACATCTAATGCAACTTCGCCTTCAAGTGAAATTGTTTTATATGCATAAGTAGTTCCTTCATCAGTTTGGACCCTTACTAAACAACCATAAGTTCCTACTTCTGGTAAAGGACCAATATATCCAACATCATCGCCCTCATGTAAAGCAGCACCACCTTCTGAAGTTCCTCTTGGAATTTTATGAACATCCATTTTTCTATCCTCCGTTCTTCTTCATTAACTATGATCTCTTTAATATAGCCTCTTCTATCTAGGATACATATACTATAGACACAGTTATTATATAACCCTAATGTAAATTATTTTACATTTTTAAAAGAAAATGTTAGATTTATACACACAAACGCACAACCAAACAACAGCCAACCCACTTCCCACTTATTACTTCAAACTTCTTACTTTACTTAACCATCCAAGCCACTTCTTCCTTATCTAAATCAAAGAATTCTGCTAAATTAGTTTTCATTCCCTTATCCTTTTGCATCATTACTTGCATATAAGGTAATGTATTCTTAATAGCATCCTTAACAGATGAATGTGTTTTCTCTGCTATTTTAGCTGCAATTGCTTTCCTTTTCTGATATTTCATGTTAGCTTGCCAAATCTTTAATAATCTCATAGTTGGGGCATACTTAACAAATTCTTTATATTTTCCATCTTTAGCAGTTGCAACACCTGCAGTTAACAAACAATTAACATAAACTAAAAATCTCCAGTGTTGCCATCTTCTAATCCTACCCCTATAAACATCTGCTTTACTTAATGCATCATATGCCCTTACTAAATCTTCTGGCCTAGTATATTCTTTAGGCAAATTTGCATCTAGCCATAAAAAACGTTGATCAAAATCTTCATCAACATTATCAAACGCAGCTGAAGCAACCTTTGCATCTTTAATTTTAAACACACGAACAAGTGCATCAATGATTGTTTCTGTTTTATCTCTCTCACTTAGTTCTCGAACATCTTCTTTTTTTAGTTCACCATCACTAACAAGACTTTGTAAATCATTAATTGCAGCTCTTAAATCACCTGCTGCCCTTCTAGACAAGGATTTTAAATCAATTTCCTCAAACTTAACTTTTTCTTTTTCACAAATTTCTTTTAATTTCTCAAAAATATTCAAATAAGTTAATTCATTTAGCCCAACTAGTTCACATTTGCTTCTTAGCCCACTTAATTTTTGTTCATAAGGGTTTGTAGCAGTGCAAATAATTGGAAAACTGGTATTTTGAATAATCTTAGCAATTGCTTGTATCCCCCCTCTATCTTTTGTTCCACTAAGCCCGTCAACTTCATCTACTAAAATTAATTTCTCTTTCATAAACAAACTTTGTTGTTTTGAAGATTGACCAATTGTTTTATCAATAAGGTCTTTATTTCTAAAATCACTTGCATTAACCTCTAGAATCTCTAAGTTCATCTCATTAGAGATTGCATAAACAGAAGATGTTTTACCAGAACCACTTGGCCCATAGATTAACAATGCTTTTTTCTTTAATTGCTTAAAATTCTTAATGAAATTCTTCATATGCGTTATAGAACTAGATTGACCAATTATATCCTTAGTTGTTTTAGGTAAATATTTCCTAATCCAAGGCACCATTACATTATTTCTCATAGAAATATGGAATATCGCATTGTTTATTAAGTTTGTTGATGTTGATTATATCTTTTCAGCAACCTTATCAAGAAGCCATGATAACAAGTATTTTTTATGCTCTGGATCAGAAAACAAATGATCAGCACCTTTAACAATATTTAATTCTTTCTCTGAATGTAAATGTTCAATTAATTCCTCACTCTGTTCAATTGGAACAATTTTATCGCCTGTGCCATGAATAACATAAACACCACATTTTATCTTTTCAGCCATTTTATACACATCAAAACTTGCCCCAGTTTCATAAAAGCTATAATTCAATCTTAAAGTAGGTTTATTAAAACTTGAATGCATAATAAAGCCATCATTTTTCCACTTTTGAACATCAAATTTACTATTCCAAAAATCCTTAAAATTACTTACTGGCGCTTTCAAGATAATAAATTTAAGTTTATCATAAAAAGAAGAAGCAAATAATAATGAAATCATACCACCAAAGCTACTACCAAAGACTGCTATCCTAGACTTATCAACAAAATCAAATTTATCATTAGACATTAGAAACTCAAAAACATCCTTAAGATTCTGCAAAGCAATCTCAGGTGTTAGATCTTCAAATTTACCTTGGCTAGCACCATGACCAAAAAAATCAAACCTTAATGAAGCAATACCTTTCTCAGCAATACCTGCTGCAATATTAACATAACTTGGCCTCATTATTTGGGCCCTAAATCCGTGGCAAATTATAACTAAGGGGATTTTTTCAGTTTTATTAGCTTTTTCAGGGATATTTAGAATAGCATTTAATTTATAGCCAGCGCTGTTAATTTCTATTTTTTCTTCCATAAACATCAAAAAATAAACAAGATTTATAAATATTTAGAAGATATCTGATACAATCATGACTAAAGACAACAAAAACCAAGAAAAAGCTGCACAAGAACAACCTAAAAATTATAATTTCAAAGTAGATGAACCTAGATTACAAAAACAGTGGTTAGATAAAGGAACATACAAGTTTGATCCTGATGATACAGATAGGGAAATCTATTCAATAGACACACCACCACCAACAGTTTCTGGTAAAATGCATATTGGTCATGCTTTTAGTTATGCTCAAGAAGATTTTGTTGCCAGATTCCAAAGAATGCTTGGGAAAAACGTATTTTATCCATTTGGAACAGATGATAATGGTTTACCAACAGACAGATTAGTAGAAAGACTAAATAATGTTAGATCTGCAAGGATGGATAGAACAGAATACATTAAACTTTGTATGGAAACAATTGAAAGAATTAAGCCTGAATTTATTGAAGATTGGAAAATTTTAGGAATGAGTTGTGATTGGGATATTTATTATTCAACTATTAATGACCATTCTAGAAAAATTTCACAACAAAGTTTTATTGATCTTTACAATGATGGAAAAGAATATCAAAAAGAAGCACCAACAATGTGGTGTCCTAGATGTCAAACAGCAATTGCTCAAGTAGAATTAGTTGATAAAGACATTAACAGCAAATTTGTAGATATTATATTCAAAGTAGAAGAAAAAGAAGATGAAAAGGTCGTAGGAGAAGAAGATTTAGTAATTGCTACAACAAGACCTGAAATGTTAAGTGCGTGTGCTGCAGTTTTTGCAGACCCAGATGATGAACGTTATAAAAAATTCTTTGGTAAAAAAGCACGTGTCCCGTTATACAATCATTTAGTCCCTATAAAACCTGATCCAAGAGCAGATCCTGAAAAAGGAACAGGAATTGTTATGTGTTGTACATTTGGAGATCAAACAGATATTGAATGGTATAAAGCACATAATCTGCCATTAAAAATTTGCATTACTAAAGACGGGCATATGAGTGAGATTGCTGAAAGGTATAAGGGATTGAAAATAAAAGAAGCAAGAGCACAAGTTATTGAAGATCTTAAAGAAGCAGAATTATTAATTAAAGAAAAACCAATTTCTCACCCAGTAAATGTTCATGAAAGATGTGGCACAGAAATTGAAATTCTAAACTCCAAGCAATGGTTTATTAAATATTTAGAAATAAAAGATGAATTTATAGCAAGGGGAAAAGAAATGAATTGGTTCCCACCATTTATGGTTCATAGATTTAATAATTGGATTGAAGGATTACAATGGGATTGGTGTATTTCTAGACAAAGACATTTTGGAGTTCCATTTCCAGTTTGGTATTGTGAAAAATGTGAAGCAGTTAAATTAGCAGAGCCTGATCAATTACCAGTTGATCCATTAACAGACAAACCAAAAGGAAAATGTTCAAATGAAAACTGTGGTCATGACAAATTTAGACCAGAAAAAGATGTTTTAGATACATGGGCAACTTCTTCATTAACACCAATGTTAGCAATTGAATTAATGAAAGGAAAACCATGTTATGATAAATTATATCCAATGAGTTTAAGGCCACAAGCACATGATATAATTACATTTTGGTTATTTAACACAGTTGTTAAATCACATTTACATAAAAATACAGTCCCATGGAAAAACATTATGATTTCAGGCTGGGCATTAGATCCAAAAGGTAAAAAGATGAGTAAAAGCATTGGTAATGTTGTTGAACCACGCCCAGTGCTAGAACAATATGGTGCAGATTGTTTAAGATTTTGGGCAGCTGGCTCTAAGTTAGGAGAAGACCTTCCATATCAAGAAAAAGATTTAGTAACTGGTAAAAAAATGGTTAACAAACTATGGAATGCTTCTAAGTTTGCACTCATGCATTTGCAAGACTATAAACTAGGCCATATAGAAATTGAAAACTTAGAGTATATGGATCAATGGTTATTATGTAAATTACATAAACTAATAAAATCAAGTACTGAAACATTTGAAAAATATGAATATTCAAAAGCAAAGCAAGAGACTGAAAAATTCTTTTGGCAAAAGTTATGTGATAATTATTTAGAGATTGTTAAAGACAGATTATATAATCCTGAACAAAGAGGAGAAGATAAGAGAAAATCAGCACAATTTACATTGTACCATACATTTTTAGATGTAAACAAACTATTTGCACCAATCATGCCACATATTACTGATGCTGTTTTTGAATTATATTGGAAAGACCATGAAAATGCAAGATTAAGTAAAAGTAATGACAAACATAAAGAGATTGAATCTATTCATAATTCATTATGGCCAAAATACAATGAAAAACTTGTTAATGATTTAGTTGAAGAAACAGGGGATAAAGTAGTAGAAATTGTAGGTGCTGTTAGAAAACATAAATCAGAAAAAGGTTTAAGTTTAAAGGCAGAGATTAATGTATTAACAATTGAATGTGATGAAAAAACCAGAAAAGAACTAGAGTTTACAATGGGAGATCTTTTAGCAGTATGTAAAGCAGATAAGATTGACTTTGATGGCAAAGGAGATATAGAAGTTTCTGAAGAAATTAAATTAAAGATTGATATGAAACCTGTTGAGAAAAAAGAATAAATATAAACCCCATTATTTCTTTGATTTGGAATATAATACTAGTGATATTACAAAAATAATCAACCATAAAATAAATGGTAAAGTCATTTCTGAAAGAACTGACCCATACTCAGGATTACATCCACCAACAGGTTTAATTTCATCAGTTACAGGATCAATCTCTGCGCTATCATAACATACGCTTGGTGCATCACTGAATTTGTAAACTGCAAAAGCTACAAACAATAATAACAACATTATTATCACAATACCTAGTATCTTAGATTTATTCATATAATATAATAAGTAGCTAAAATATATAAATTTATCGATAGGTTCAAGTCAATTAGAATCTAACAAACTAAATTACATCCAAAACTATTTCTTAAACTTTATAAATGCAAATTGATTTCTTTATGAATAGGGGGATTTATATGAAACTTAAAGTAGATAGATTAAGAGAAGCAGTCCAAATATTTGATTCTATTCCAAGTTTTGCAACATATGATAATATGATGAGAGAACCCACAAATAATTTCTATGTTCATAGTGGTGACAAAAATAAAATCTTTTTCATTGATGTTCTATCTTATCTTGAATTATTAACTGAAATAGGTTCTGATGAATCTGCATTAGAATTCTATAAAAAGATAAAAAATAGAGAAATAAATGCATCAGCAAATGACAATCAACAATATGTGTTTGGAGATGAAAGTATAACTTTCAAACATGTGGAAAGAGGATGGGGAGATGAACCTGAATGGGTTATCAGTGAAGAGAAAAAAATACCAGAAATAATATTAATTAGAGAATATACTCCACAACATTTTTATGAAAATGATTTAGTATGGATTACAGAAGCACACTTTAACCTTAATTGGGCAAGAAGATTAAATAAATTAGGATTAGAAGAAGAAGCACAAAAAACCCTAAAAGCAATAAAATCAAGCAAGCTAATGAGAGAAGATGGTTTTTTAAACTGTAGTTATAGATTTAAAAGAAGCCATGGTATACAATCATTCTACGAAGTTTATTCTAGAGCAAATGTAGATTATACAAACACAATGATAGAGCTAGGTCATTTAGAAGAAGCTAGAGATATGATAAAACGCATAATGCAAAGTAACTTATATCAAGAAAATGGATTATTAAAGAATTCTGCAGTATTAGATGAAAAAGGTAGAGAAGAAAAACCATTATCTTCTACAAATTTTTATTGGGCAGCAACCCTCTACAAAGCAGGATTTAAAACAGAAGCAATAGAAGTTATCAGTGAAACAAAAAAAAGATCAGTAGCAATAACTGAAAAATTAGACAAATTAGAATCTATGACCTTGATTAGATGTTTAATTACAATTGGTTTAGAAGAAAAAGCAGAAGAATTAATTGAATCAATAAGGAAAAAAGAATTGCTTTATGAAAAACAAACTGATTACACCAAACCATTAAACCTAAAAAGCAATGACATAGAATTATATTCAAATTGGACAATGGCATTATTAGGAATTGGAATATAAAAGAATCACATCTCTAATTCTTTCTTAAACCTTTTAACTGCCTTTACTAAATGTTCTGGTTGTGTTCTTAATATATCACAGGTTTTAGAAATAATTTCATCACAATTGCCTTTAAATTCATCTTTACTTACTAACTCTTTATTTGCTTCTTTCTTTTTCTTAACAACTTTTTTCCATAATCTAAATAATTCATCAGCTCTTGCAGGAATTAAGTTACTCTTACCAACACATTCTAGTTCTTTACACAATCCTTCAAGAATTCCTTGCATGCCCGCTTGTTCTTTCTTTGCTGCTTTCCCTGCTGTAAATACAACTCTAATAATTCCATCTTGGATCTTTGAAGCTTTTAGTATTTTAATTTCATCAACTTCTTTAGTAGAATTAAGATGGGTTCCACCGCATGCTTCTACCTCTACTTCAGGAATTTCAACTATTCTTAATTTATCACCTGGAACAGCTCCGCCTTGATAAATAGTCATACCAAACTTTTTTTCTGCCCCATCTCTACTATAAAATTTCTTTCTAACAGGAATATCTTTATCAATAATTTTATTTGCTTCTATTTCAATCTTCTTTACTTCTTCATCAGTTAAACTATTATAATGAGTAAGATCAATATGTGCTTTTTCCATTGTTTTTTTAGCTCCTGCTTGATTAATATGCCTTCCAAGAACACGTCTTGCAGCAGCATTAATAATGTGTGTTGCAGTATGATGCTGAGATAATTGTTTTCTTCTATCTTTATCAATAATTCCCTCGACATCATTCCCAACTTTAAAGCCCGAAACATCTTTTAATTTATGCAAAACAACATTTCCTTGTTTGAAAACAGTCTCTACTTCTTTCCCATTTAAGGTTCCAAGATCGTGAATTTGCCCACCTGAAGTTGGATAAAAGCTGGTTTTATTTAAGACAACATTATTATCAATTATTTTAACAATTTTCCCTGCAAATTTCAACTTCTTCCAATCATCAAAATACAATCCTTCTGTTTCCTTTACATCATCTAAATCTAATTTGCCTTTTTTAACAGTTGCATGTTTTTGTTCTTTCTTTTCATGTAATTCAGCAACTTGTGCATAGAAGTTATCAGGAATAATTACTTTCATTTTCTGTTTTACTGCTGCTTCTCTAATTATTTCAGGAGAGATTCCTTGAGAATCATAAAGATTCATTAATTTCGCATTATCAATCTTTTCCTTACTTTTAATCAACCTTTCAACAATTTGAGAAGATTTTTGTTTAGTATTTTCATATTTATTTTTCTCTACTTTTAATATTTCAGCAACTTCATTAAGATTTTCTTTTAGCTCTGGAAATAATTTCTTCAAATAATCAGCATGCCATTCTGCTACTTTAATATAATCAATATCCCAGCCATACTGATCAATAAAACTTAAAGCTCGTCTTAATATTACACGCAGATTATAACCACCACCAACATTACTTGGCAAAGCACCATCATTTAATGCAACAAGCAAACTTCTAGTATGATCACCAATAGAATAAATGCCAGATAATGGTTGAATAAATTCTTTTAGTTCTTTTACATTAACCCCTACTTTTTTAGCTACCATCTGCCATGCTTTATCAATATTATCAACTTCATCTACGTTAAGGTAAGACGCATAAGGTAAAAATTTCTTCATAAGTTGTTGATCAACTTTTAATCCAGTTGAACTATATAATTTTTTACAAACAGTTGGAAAAACAGCTTCATAACTAGTAGCAGATGCTTTAGCAAACCATGCATTTCTTTCATGGCCCATCCCCATATCCAATACTTTAAGATTAAGTTCTTTTTGTTTTCCACCCGGAAGTACTTCATATTGCATATAAACTTGATTACCTAATTCTAATCCACGGCAAAAAAATTCCATACACGGCCCAAAATTTCCACCGCCTGCCCATGCATCTTCATGGTAAGTAATCTCATGATTTGGTAAGCCCAAACCTTTAGTAAGCCAAGAATGAATGTCTTTGAAATATTGAGTTTGGTTAAATTCTTTTGGAGGTAAAAATGCATGCTGTCCAATCATTACAAACCCTGTAAAATGCGCCCCTGTAATTCCAACATTATCAATATCATTAAATCTTAAACAAAATTGAGGCACAACTAATGGGTTAGCTGGTGGTTTAACCTCTCCAGAAACAACATAAGGTTGAAAATCATATATGGAAGCCTGAACAAAATCAGTATCATCTCTCCATCTTGCTACAACTGGATATCTTTGAATTGGTGTATATCCTAATTTCTTAAAATGCTTAGCAAATTTCTGCCATACACCAACATAATCTAATTCTTCTTTAACTAAGCCCTTACCTATAAATCTAAATCCGCCAGAACAAGCAGGATCATCACAAATCTTTTGATCTGAATTAGTTGTCCAAAAGAATGTACCACATTTACACTGCTTTCTCACAAAACCTTCTTGTTTTAATACAGACGTAGCATAATATTTATCAGGATCTTTACTAGCGATTGCCTTAAACTTCCTCTTTAAGTCTTTGTCTCCCATTATCTATGTGAAAAGAGGGTTTTTATATATAAATCTTGTGTGAAATAGAAAGAAAAAGAAAAAATTAATCACATAAATTTTATAAACAAATCCACCTTCCCTTTTAATCTGGTGAAGTAATGGATTTATTAAAGATAGTAGAAAGAGACCCAGGGCCTAATTTTGCATTATACAAAATAGAGAATTCTAGCAAGGATTTTGAATTAGATGAAAGAATACAAAGATTTATTGCTTCTACCCCTGAAACAAGAAGAGTTTGTACACAATCTGATCTAATTGATTATGTTCATAAAGATTTCTTTAGTGATGTATTAAAAGCAGGCATAGAAAGAATTATGTTATCTGATACAATGGCCTCAATGTTAAAAGAAACATGGGGAGATAGAAGAAAAGCAGATGAAAATGGAAAACAAGAATGTGGTGAAAGAAATTACATTGACCAATATGTAATTCTTAGGGGCGCACTTAATTTTGACATTTCTAAAGTTATATATAAATTAGGTTATAGAGCAAAACAACAAATGCGATTAGCACAAAGAGAAAACCCAGATGGAGATGGAAAAAGCTGGGTTGTATATAGCTCTGGAGAAAAAAAGATTTTTGAAAAAGAGGAACCACAACATGTAAGAAAAATACATATGGTTTTAGGAGATATAAGTGCAAGTGGTGCTTCCATAAGAGATGGTTTAGAAAAATTTGTTGAAAGAATGGAAGAAAAACATGCCGAGTTCAGAGAGGAGCCTTATTATTCAGATGCAAGATATACAATTGGCTCAATCACATTAACAACAATTGGCTGTATAAATACAGAAAAAGAAGTTCAAAGATTTGTAGCAGAAAATCAACAATACTTCACAGATGATTTTGTATTTAATCTCATTTATTTAGAAGGAAGATTTGGGCTAGCAAAACAAGATGAAACTAATGTTCCTAATCAAAAACCAGGCACTGACTTTTTGCCAGGGATCGGAGAAGGTGTTTTAATTTCTCCTGAATTTGAACAAGAATGGGTAAGTAAAGCTGTTTACCTTTTAGAAAAATGTATTATTTATGATGGTGGTGGAAAAAGATGTGATCCACAGGTTGCATTAGAAAATGTTTTAGACCATTTTGAGACATTAAAAATCTTCAGCTCATACTCTAAAGAAACATTATATGAAGCATTATTAGAAAGATGCCCATATTTAGATATAAACGATGTTGGAGAATGGCGAGCACATCATTTTGGTTGGCAAGACAGAGCTTCAATACCAAGCTCATTTATTCAAGAAATTATTGACAAAAAGAATGTAATGCTTGACAGACATCCTGATACACACCAAGAACTAAGGAAAATTTACACTCAAAGAATAGAATATCTACAAAGTTTAAAGTAATGAATTTAGCTAATTAGATCTAATTCTTCATAATATTTATATACGATATAATAATTGGCATTAATATGAGTAATAATTAATAAAAATAATCAATAAAAGGTGATAATATGGTAAAAGTTGCAATTAATGGTTTTGGAAGAATTGGGAGAATGGTCTTTAAGGCTGGCCACAAAGACAAAAATATTGAGTTTGTTGCTATAAATGATCTAACAGACACAAAAACACTAGCACATTTGCTAAAATATGATTCTGTTCATGGAAGATTTCCAGGAAAAATTGAATACACTGATGATTCTTTAGTTATTGATGGAAAAACAATAAAAGTTTTCTCTGAGAAAGATCCTGCAAAATTACCGTGGAAAGATTTAAGAATAGACATTGCATTAGAATGCACAGGATTCTTTAGAAAATATGAAGATGCACATAAACACATAAATGCTGGAGCAAGAAAAGTATTATTAAGTGCACCAGGAAAAGGTGATAAAATCCCCGCAATTGTTAGAGGAGTTAATTGTGATGGCATTGGTAAAAGTGAACATCTTATCATTTCAAATGCTTCTTGTACAACAAATTGTTTAGCACCTGTTGCAAAAGTATTACATGAAAAGTTTGGATTAAAACGAGGAGTTATGACAACTGTTCATGGATACACAGGAGATCAAAGATTATTAGATGCGCCACATAAAGATCTTAGAAGGGCAAGAGCTGCTGCTTATAATATAATTCCAACAACTACTGGAGCTGCAAAAACAGTTGGTAAAGTAATTCCTGAACTAGTTGGAAAATTAGATGGTATTGCTATAAGAGTTCCTGTTCCAGATGGAAGTTGTGTTGATTTAGTTGCTGAGTTAGATAAAGATGTAACAGCTGAAGAAATAAACAAGGCAATGAAAGAAGCATCTGAAACATACTTAAAAGGAATTTTAGAATACACAGAAGATCCAATTGTTTCACAAGACATTATTGGAAATCCATATTCAAGTATTTTTGATGCGCAAATGACATCTGTAATGGATGGCAATTTTGTCAAAATCCTTTCATGGTATGATAATGAATGGGGATACAGTGCAAGAATGGTTGAACTATTGAAATTATTTGCGTGAATTTGTTAATTATTACTAGTAATAGACATACAAAATAACAACAATAACGGCACAGACGGAAATTTGCTACGCAAATATCCTACTCGCCTAACGGCTCGCCTGGCCATGATGTTATTTTGTTCAACACTATAAATTAATAATGGAATTAAAAAAGGTGAAGATATGTTAAAAACAGTAGAAGACATTGACTTCAAAGATAAGAAAGTTTTCATCAGAGTTGACTATAATGTTCCAATAGACGAGAAAACAGGAGAGATAACTAACGATTTTAGAATAAAGTTAACAGTACCAACAATAAATTTCATTCTTAAGCAAATGCCAAAACAAGTAATTTTTGCATGTCATGCTGGAAGACCAAAAAATAATGAACCTTACTTAAAAACAGACAAAATTTCTGAATTATTAGGTAAATTAATAGACATGCCAATTAAAAAAATTGATGATTGGAATACAAGCAATCATGATGCAAATAATCCAGATAATTGTTTAATCATGTTAGAAAATTTACGGTTTAATCCTAATGAAAAATCTGAATTGCAAGAAGAAAGAGATGAATTTGGTAAGTTATTAGCAAAAGACATGGATGTATTTGTTGAAGATGCATTTAGTAATTGTCATCGTGACCATGCTTCAATGACTTCTGTTCCAAAATTTGTAGAAGAAAAATGTGTTGGATTACTCATTAAAAAAGAACTTGATATGATTAAACGTACAATTGAAAATCCAAAAACACCATTTGTTTCAATTATTGGCGGGATAAAAGCAGATAAACTTAGTGCAATACAAAATTTATTCAAAACAGCTGATAAAATTCTTCTTGGTGGTTCATTAGGATTTTTATTTTGTAAAGTTGCAGGAAATAACATTGGAAAAACAAAAATAGATAAAGAAGGATTTACAGAAGATAATGAATTTCTAATAAAAGAATTCCTTAATAATCCAAAAATAACCTTACCAATTGATGCAGTTGTTGCAGAAACACCAGAATCAACACCAGAGGTAGTAGATATTAATCAGATTCAAGATAATCAAATGGCGCTTGACATTGGCCCAAAAACAATAGAAAGATATAGAATTATAATTCAACAAGCTGAAACAATTTCTTGGAATGGACCAATGGGCATGTATGAAAAACCAGAATTTGCAGATGGTACAAAACTAATTGCAGATGCAATGGCTGAAACAAATGCAACAACAATTGTTGGTGGTGGAGACAGCGCAGCTGCATTAGAGAAATTTGGTTTTGATAAACACATGACCCATGTCAGCACAGGTGGTGGAGCTTCTTTAAAACTATTTGAAGGGAAAGAGTTAATTGCGTTGAAAGTATTGGAAGAGTAAAATTTTAAAACATCTAAACAAACATACAAAAAACCCTTTTTCGTCACCAGTCAACAATTAATTTCCAAATTTCTCGTCTACATTACAATAAAGTTTATATATTAATAGATATAATAAGCAGATATTATAGTTATAGTAACAGAAAATAAAAGGATTATAAAGGTTCTAATGGTATGAAAGGTTAAAAAGGTTTATTAAAACCTTCCAAACCCTTCAAACCCTCCAAACCTTTCAAACTTTTAATAGTGAGGTGTAATTATGGATGTTAACAAACTTGATAAAAGAGTAACTAGGGCTTTTTCTAATGTAAAAAAAGATATGAAACTACTTAAAGAAAATTCAGATGAGAAATTCATAAGCAAAGAAGACTATGTAAAGCTTTTTGCAGAAGTAACTCAGCTTAGAAAGGAGCATAATAGTCTAATAAAAGATTTAAAAGATGATCTTAAGAATACTACAAACAAAATAAATAAAAGAATAGATTCAGAAGTAAAGTCTAGCAACAAATTAAATAAAAAATTAATGAAACATGTAGAGAAAGAGAAATATAAAAGATCTGAACTAAAAAAAGCATTAGGATTAAAGAATGACGTTACTGCATTCCGTAATGAAATTTCTGATTTAAAAAATAAATTCATAAAAAAGTTAGAATTTAATAAATTTACATTAAAAATAGATAGAAGTTTAAAAGAAATAGATAAACGTTTAGACCATTTATTTAATTTTGGAGTAGAAGTCGAAGATGTTGAGAGAAATTTTATTCCAAGAAAAGAAGTAAATAAAGAAATACACAAACAAAAACAAGAAATGAACAAAAAGATCAGCGGGGTTTGGTCAGAAACAAATGGACTTAATGACAAGATATCAAAACAATCCAAGTCTATTAAATCACTTGAAAAAACTGAGAAAACAAGAAAAAATATTGAAAAAACAACTAATAAAAAAATAGATGAACAAAGACAAGAATTAACAAAAAAAATTAATAATGTGTGGTCAGAAACAAATGAACTCAACAGTACAATATTAAAACTTTCTAATTCAATTAAACCACTTGTAAACATAGAAGAAATGAAAAAAGCTCTTGAAAAGGTAACTGATAAGAAAAGCTTTGAAAATGAACTTAAAAAAACAGAAAACAGATTCAAAGACATACAATTTTCTGTTGAAAATCTTCAATTTAAGATTAAAAAAGCCGAAGGGAAAAAAGATTTAACAAAGAAAGAAATTAATAAGCTTGACAACGAATTTGGGAAAGTAAAAGAAGACCTTGATAAAATTAAAAATAATATTGTCTTAAAAAAAGAAGTCGAAAAGTTATTAGAAGCAAATACTTCAAAATACCAAAATTTAAAGAAAGAAATAGATGAATTAGAAGAAAGAACAAGTTATCTTTTAAAAGAAACTAAAAAACTCAGTAAATTAGATGAATTTGTAGGTAAAAAAGACTTAGACAAATTAAAAGAAAAGTTAGAATTAACTACAGACGCTTTATCACATATTTCCTTGAAAGAAAAAGATCTTGCAAATATAACAACACAAATCTCAAAGATAAGTAAAGAAGTAAAAGATAAGTCAAGCAAAGATGAAATAAACAAGGAAATAATAAACCTAAGTTCCAAAATTAACAATTTAAAAAAGGATATTGATGAGGTTGAAAAGTTTTCTAAAAAAGTCAAAACAACAACAGAACCTAAAAAAACAGTAAAAAGAGTTGTTGAAAAAACTAAAAAAGTAATTGTAAAAGCAGTTAAGATAAAACCAAAGAAAAAAGTAATTAAAAATATCAATAATAAACCAATTAAAAAAACAAAAAAAAACAAAAAAGGCAAAGGAAATAAAAAATAATCATAATAAAATTAAAACATTTCTTTATTTACACCAATTAGATAACCAATGATATTAGATAATAGATGTAATAATATCCCCATAACCAGTAAGATTACAATAACTTGCCAAGACGGAACATAAACAAATAATAAAAACAACCACGCCCCAACTAAAAAGTCAATTTGGTCAAAAGGAATAAATGGTTTTCCTGGTTTAACATTAAATTGCCTTTTGAAAAAGCTTTCTACAACATCTCCAAATAATGCTCCAAACCCTAATAAGAATCCAAGCAAAAGCACACAAGTTTGAGAATAATCAATTAAACTAAGCCATTGGAATGCTTCAAGGGTATAAAGTAATCTTTGTATACCTGCCACGAGAATACCCACAATAACACCACAAACTATACCTCTAATCGTTTTATTATTTCCTAATAATCGTTTCCCCCTAAACTTTAGCCCCATATCAATTGGTTTTGCCATAAATTTAAAATAATTTCTAACTAAAGGGGGCGTTAAATTTGCTAATAAAGCAGGTAAAAACAACCATAATGTTTGTAGCATAAGTTTCAAAATCATTTTTACACCTCTAAATAATGAAGATTATTAATGAAATTATTAAGCCAAGAATAACGCCTGCAAAAACTTCAATTGGCGTATGACCAATACTTTCCTGCATTTGCTTTTTCCCAGACTTATTTTCATATTTTTTTCTTAGCTTAGAGTCTTGCAACATAATGTTCAATAACTTTGCATGTTCTCCAGCATGTTTTCTAACACCAAATGCGTCTCTTGCAACAATTATGGAAAAAACTGCAATCGCAACCCATAGAATAGAAAAACCAAAATTAAATAACACTGAAAATGTTAATGTGCTTACCAATGATGTGTGTGTACTTGGCATCCCACCGCCCTTAACTAAACAAGAGGGGGAAAAACACTTTTGTTTATAGGCAAAAGTAATTAATTTAATAATTTCCGCTGCAATAAAAACAAAGATAAGACTTAAAACTACTTTATTTGTGAACATTGTATATATCAATTCTTGAATCATATTAACACCACCTATTAATTATATTTTCTTAATTGAAATTGATGAAATCATTAATATTGCCATGATTAAATAAACATAAGGCATAATTAACAATGGCCAAGTTTGAAAATTTGCTACAAATATCAACAAAGCAATAATAACACCGCCAACAGTAATTGGAAGTCCTTCAAAAAGAGTTTGTGATTTTGTAATGTTAAACCTCGCTAATCTTAAAACACCGCAACAAACATAAAGCAATAACACAATTATCCAATACCATGATCTAAACCCCATCATATAACCAATAATTGCTGGGGCAACACCAAAACTAATAACATCTGCCAGACTATCTAATTGTTTTCCAAAATCCTTTTGTTTTTCTGAAGTTTTATGGAAAAACATTCTCGCAACTCTGCCATCCAAAGCATCAAACATAACAGCCCCTATAAGAAATATTGCTGCTAAATTAAAATTTCCAGAAATAGCAAACATAATTGCTAAAACACCAGAAACAACATTCAATAAAGTAACAAAATCGGCAAGTTTCAGTAATTTATGTATATTAAAATATTTCATCTTTTCACCTCTATGAAAGTTTACCTATGAGAGTTTCCCTATTTTTGTTTTACCAACATGAACTTTCTCATTTTCCTTAACCATAAGATTAATATGATCAGGTATAACTAATACAACCATGCTACCAAATTTAATAACACCTAATAAATCAGTAGTCTTGAGTTTTTGATTATTTTTAACATAACAATGAATTCGCCTTGCAGCCATTCCTGCAATTTGGATAATTTTAACATTAAAATTCTTATTTTCTGATCTTGCCCCAATTAAGATTTCATTTCTCTCATTATCAATAAATCTTAACCCATCTGGATTAAGAAATATATTTCTTAATTTTCCTTTAAAGTAATTAACTTTTTTTACATTCCCTGGAATAGGAGAACGTTGAAAATGCACATTAAAGATATTCATTGCAATACAAATTAAATAACCTTTCTTAGAAACATCTTTAGTGAGGGTCATTATTTTTCCAAATCTTCCTTTTTTAATTTTAGCTGTGTTCTGATTATATTTAATGATATGTATGATTTTTCCAGACGCAGGACTTATGACATATCCCTTTTTAGTAGGTTTAACCTTAGGATTTCTTAGAAACCAAATATGGTAGAAAAAAATAATTAAAACAAGAACAACCATAAAAAACCAAAAACTTTGCCACAACAGATTCATTTAATTACCCCACAACAGTTAGTAAGTTGTAATCTTGATAAATTATAATAAAATACATATATGAAAAGCATAATGTAAAAGACAAGGAATTAAAAAAATTAAAAAGCAATGCATTAGCATTAAGCTTTTTTCTTCATGTCTTGTGTTATCCTACTAAGCTCATTAACATTTTCTGTCATAACAGGCAATACTTTTTGAAACACTTTATCCATTGCCTTAATTTCTGAACTGATATTTGTTAATGTACTGTCATAGTCTCCTATTTTCCCTAAGACACCTTTGTGTAAAGTATCAAAATTATGCTTTAAATCCTCAAACTTTTGTTCCATTTGAGTAATTTTTGCATCTGTCCGTTCTTTCCACTCAGCAATTTTATTAATGCTCTTGACAATCTCATTCCACTTTTCATCAATAATAGCTTCTGCTAGTTCTTCAATTCTTTCTAGTGCTGGACCCTCTTCTCTAGCTTCCTGTCCCATTGCTGGTGCAGGCGAACCAAATCCTGGCGGTAAAGGCTGTCCTGGTGGACTCATTGGTCCTGGGCCTTGCGCAGGAGAAGCTCCTGGTGGTTGTTGTGGTGGTTGTGACGGTTGTCCCGGCATTTGTGCTGGTACAGGTTGTCCTGATTGATTTGGTGACATTTCAACACCTCCTTTTAAATCAGCTTGATTTATTGCATCCAAAATCTCAGTTGAATTATGGCCTTCATTTTGAAGTGCCTGAATAATTTGATTATTACTTAAGCCATGCTGTCTCATTGCAATGACTCTGTCAGTAGGTGGGCCTTTCATTTCTACTTTTGTTGCTGGCGCAGGTTCTCCAGGCCCTGAAGGTTTTCCAATGATATTATTCAAAAATCCCATTTTTTACTTATCTGCTATTTTATTTTTCTTAATCCTATTTCTCGTTAATAATTCTTCTAATTAAAGATTCCACTTCTCTTTTTGTAACAAAATTTAATGGTTCCCAAAGATCAACATATTTTTCCATTGTTTTTACATCTTCTTTACTTGCTGTTTCTTTCAAAGCAGTCATCAGCATAGCAATTTGCTCTTTAATAAGAGATAATTCTTTCTTTAATTCATTAATTTCAAGATAAGTATTCTTAATTTCAACATTAACTTTTTTACTAGCTGCAAGAACATTTTGTTGATTTAATTGAATATTTTTCCGATCTGTTGTAAGCCTTTCTTCTAAAACCTTTAATCTCCTAGTTACATCCCTTACAACACCACCAAGTTCTAAATCTACTTGCTGTTGTGGAGATTTCTTTTGGGAAAATAATCCACCAATGCTCGATCCAAAGCCACCACCGGCGTTTCCACCTGGACTTTCACCTGGGTTTGTCATCTTTTTAACACCTATCTAACATATATTCTACTAACTAATATAACTTAATATATAGATAATATCTTGTTTATATAGTTTCTTATAAAAATACTCCTAAAATCACTCTAAACAAACAGATTAGACCCTATAAATATACTGTATAAATTAAAAAAAAACGTATTTTAAGAAAAAACAGAACAAACAACTCAGAAAGAAAATCAACAAGTTTCACATTTATTAGGAACTCTACGTTTTTTAACAATTCTTCTTTCTTGCTTTTGTGATAAATTTTTATCATACTCAACATTCAAAACTTGATTATCTCTACTACCATCCCTATATACAGTAATTCCTTTACAACCCAACTCATGTGCTAATTTAAAAATGTTAGCCATATCGTCTTTTTGTGCAGTATATCTTAGATTTACACTTTTAGAAACTGCATTATCAACATGTTTCTGAAATGCAGCCTGCATTCTAACATGATATTCTGCAGAAATATCGTGACTAGTAACAAAAACATCTCTAACATCTTTAGGAATTTCCCTAAAACTTTGTATTGATCCTTTATTTGCAATTTTTTTCATTAATTCCTCTGAATAAAATCCTCTTTCTCTGGCAACATCTGCAAAATGTTTGTTCACAAATAAAAATTCTTCTCCACCCATAACTCGTTTAATGTAAGACAAGGCAAAATTTGGTTCAATACTACCACTACAATCTGCAATCATACTTAATGTTCCGGTTGGTGCAATTGAAAGAAGTGTTCCATTTCTTAGTTTAATTCCTTCTTCGACATATTTACTTTTTTTCCAATTTGTAAAAACTCCTCTTCGCTTTGCAAGTTCTATTGATGCTTTTTTTGCTTCTTCATAAATAAATCCAATTAATTTTTCAGCAAACTTTAAACCCTCCTCGCTATCATATTTAATTCCTAACCTATAAAGCATATCTGAAAAACCCATTACACCAAGCCCAATCTTCCTATTTGCTTTAGTAATAGTTTCAATTTCTTTAAGTGGGTATTTATTCATTTCAATAACATTATCAAGAAAATGTATCGCTAACCAAACTGTTTTTCTTAGCTTTTCATAATCAACTTCTTTTCCTTCAACCATGTGATATAAGTTAATAGATCCTAAATTACATGATTCATAGGGTAACAAAGGAACTTCTCCACAAGGATTTGTTGTTTTTATCTCTCCCAAACTTGCCAAGGGATTTTCTTTATTAATAGTATCTAAGAAAAGTATTCCTGGTTCACCATTTTTCCAAGCCATGGTTGCAATTAAATCAAAAACTTCCCTCGCAGGTAATTTACGAACTACCTCTCCCGTTTTAGGGTTAATAAGATCATACATGTTATCTCTCTTTAGTGCCTGAATAAATTTACTTGTTAATCCAACTGAAAGATTAAAATTTGTTAATACTTCTGTATTTTCTTTTGCATTGATAAAATCTAAAACATCAGGATGATCAACTCTAAGAACACCCATATTTGCGCCCCTTCTTCTACCACCTTTTTTTATTATTTCTGTTGACTTATCAAACAATTCAATAAAGGATTTTGGCCCAGAACTAGGTCCTCTTGTTGAACCAATAATGTCTCCTTTTGGTCTTAAACCAGAAAAACTAAATCCTGTTCCACCACCACTTTGATGGATAATGGCAGCATTTCTCAGTGCCATGTAAATACTCTCAATAGAATCTTCAATTGGAAGAACAAAACATGCACTAAGTTGTTGCATTTGTGTTCCTGCATTCATTAAGGTAGGAGAATTTGGTAAGAAATAAAGATTATCCATTGCTTCATTAAAAATCTCTTCTGATTTTTTTGGATCAAAATCGTTATAAATCTTATCTGCTTTTGCAACATTATGTGCTACTCTACGAAACATACCCAAAGGGGTTTCAGCAATTGCTCCATTTTCATCCTTCATCAAATATCTTTCTTTCAATATTTTTAATGCATTATAACTAAGTTTCTTAGCTACAAAAGTTCCAACCAAGGATTTTTTTAGTTCTCTTAATCTTGTCTTTTTTTCACGATATAGGATATATGCTTTAGCAGTTTTAATATGATGTTCTTCAATTAAAACTCTTTCAACTAAATCTTGAATATCTTCTACCGTTGGAACTTCATCCCCATATTTTTCATTAACTTTCTTAACAACAATATCTGCTAGGTGATCAGCCCTATCTTTATCAGAGCCTCCTACTGCATACGCTGCATTGAAAATAGCACCAGATATTTTTTCTTTATTAAAAACAACTAGGCTTCCGTCTCTTTTACTAACCTTTAAAACAGGCATTTAAAGTCCCCCATATACTTAAGGTATACTTAAGTATTTTTAAATTTTGGCAATGTTAAGTTAATTGTGTTTACCGATTAGTTGTCATTTTCACAATTTAATGCTTTAACATACTTTGTTGTCTATCATATTGAAGCGAAGCAATATTGTTGATGACTTAACTTTGCCTTAAATTTTTGTTAATATTCAATTCCTCTCCTTGCAAACACACCATTTTCATAGTAATGTTTAATACATTTCATTTCTGTTACTAAATCTGCCACCTGAATAATTTCTGGTGGTGCACACCTTCCAGTTAAAACCAATTCTATCCGCGGTGCTTTTTTTTGAATTAATTCAATTACTTCATTAACTGAAATGTATTTATGACTTATTGCATTATTAATTTCATCTAATACCACAAGATCATATTTTTCACTACTAAGAATATCGCTTGCAAGAGCAAATGCTTCTCGCGATGATTTTTTTTGTTTTTCATCATCTAAAAAACATTCACGACAATTCCCACATTCAATATCTTCTCTGATATAATCAAAATATTCACAATTTTCTTTTCGTGCTCCTTTTTGAAAACCTTGTAATTTGAATTGTTTAAGTTCCTTAACACATCCTTCTCCAAATTGTACAATTTCTTTATTTTCTTTAGGGAGAAAATTCTTCATAGAGATAAATTCTCCAGTATACGCTCCACCTTTAAGAAATTGGATAATAAAAACCTTAAATCCTTGACCAATTGCTCTCAATGCTAATCCCATAGCCGCAGTAGTTTTCCCTTTACCATCACCAGTGTAAACATGTACAAAACCAAATTTTCTTGGTACCATTTTCTTTTAAATGTATTGAAGGTTAGGAAAGTATAGAAAGTTAGGAAGATAAAATCCTTCCAAACCTTCCAAACCCATAACCTTCCAAACTTATTATAATCACATATGACAGGCTGAAAAACTACAATTAGGACAAATCACACACCCTTCTTGTTGTGTAAGTTTTTCATTGCATTCTGGACAGTATATTTTTTTCTTGTCTGGCAATGCTTCTTGTGCCTTAAGAATAGCTTCTTTAGTTGCATCAACCGCTACCGAACTAGCTGTTATGTTTGAAACATTTACAGTTGGAGGAATTACATTTGAATCTGTTATGTTTGAATCAATGACATTTCCTGTTGATTGTGCTTGAAGATTTGCAACAATGTTAGGATCATTTGAAACTGTCGGATCAATTGTTGCTTCTTTAACTTCACTAGTATCATTTGTTGTTTCTTGTATTATAGTTGGAATAACTTCCGGAGTTATTTCTTTAACAACAGGGTTAGATTTATCTCCTTTATTAACAACACCAATATTCAAAACTTGTTCATCTCTACTACCATCCCTATAAACAGTTACTCCTTTACAACCAAGTTTGTAAGCTAATAAATAAACTTCTCTTACTTCTTCAATTGTTGCAGAATTTGGGAAATTAACTGTTTTTGAAACTGCATTATCAACATGCTTTTGGAAAGCAGCTTGCATCCTAGTGTGCCAAACAGGTGAAATGTCGTGTGAAATTACAAACGGCTTTCTAATTTCTTCAGGAATTTCTTCCATATTTTGAATACTACCTTGCATTGCCACTTTTTTTAGTAATTCTTCAGAATAAAAACCTTCTTTCTTTGCAACATCTAAAAACACCGGGTTTGTTTCAACAAGTTCAGTATTATCCATAATATTTCTAATGTAAGAAATTGCAAATAATGGTTCAACACCACTAGAACAATTAGCAAGAATACTTAATGTCCCTGTTGGAGCAATTGTTGTTGTAGTTGCATTTCTCATTAATTCCCCATCTTTGTAAATACTTTTACTATAATTTGGGAAAGGCCCTCTTTTCTTAGCTAATTCCTGAGATGCTTTTTTTGATTCTCTATCAACAAATCCCATAACTTCTTCTGCAATTTTAATTCCTTCATCAGAATTATAACGAACACCCAACCTTAACAACATGTTAGCAAATCCCATAACACCAAGACCTATTTTTCTATTAGCTCTAGTCATTTCTTCAATTTGAAGTAAAGGAAATTTATTCATATCAATTACATTATCAAGAAAATGTACTGCAGAATAAATAATTCTTTTAAGTTTATCATAATCTACTTTTGTTTCTCCATTCTCTTCTTTAAGAGTAGTAGAAAGGTTAATAGAACCTAAATTACAAGACTCAAAAGGCAATAATGGTTGTTCTCCACAAGGATTTGTACTTTCAATCTCAGCAACTTCTGGAGTAGGATTATATTTGTTTATTTTATCAATAAAAATAATCCCTGGTTCTCCATTTTCCCAAGCCTTAGTTACAATTAATTCAAACACATTTTTTGCTTTAAGTTTATCTATCACAGTTTGATCTCTAGGACTTAACAACTCATATTCTTCATCTTTTTCTAAAGCATCCATGAATTTATCTGTAATGGCAATAGAAATATTAAAATTGTTTAATCTATTTGTTTTTTCTTTTGCTGTAATAAAATCCATTATGTCTGGATGATCAATTCTCAAGATCCCCATGTTTGCTCCTCTTCTTGTACCACCTTGTTTTACTGTTTCTGTTGCAGCATCAAACACAGCCATAAAAGATACAGGACCAGATGCCACCCCTTTTGTAGATAAAACACGATCATTATGAGGTCTTAGACGAGAAAAACTAAATCCTGTACCACCACCACTTTTGTGAATTAATGCAGTTTGTTTAATTGCTTCAAAGATTTCTTCCATTGAATCCCCAATAGGTAATACAAAACAAGCGCTTAATTGCCCAACTTTAGTATTTGCACCAGTAAATGTAGGACTATTTGGTAAAAACTCAAGTTTTGTCATTAAATCATAAAATTCTCCTTCACAAGCTTTTACATTTTCTTCTGACGCTCCATAATTTCTATCAGCTTCTGCAATAAAACTAGCAACCCTTCTAAACATTTGACCACAAGTTTCAATAACTCTACCATCCTTATCCTTAAGTAAATATCTTCGTTCTAGAACTTTTACGGCATTTAGTGTCATTTTGATATCATCTTTAACACCAATTGCTGTTTTTGCGTCTCTAAGTTTTTTCCTTTTAACTCTATAAAGAATAAATGCTTTTGCAGTTTGAGCATGCCCTTTTTCAATTAAAACTTTTTCTATAGAATCCTGAATTTCTTCTACTGTAGGAGCATTATTTGGAAACCCCTTTGTTTTAAGATGAGAATAAACTTCCTTTGCAAGTTCATCTGCTAACGTTGGATCTGTACCGCCAACTTCTTTAGCTGCCCTAAAAATAGCAGCAGCAATCTTTGAAAGATCAAAATTCATTAAATCTCCGTCTCTTTTTTTAATATGTAATATTTCTCCAACAGTTCCTTCCATGTTAACACCCTTTTTAAACATTTAAAATTCCATCATACAATAATATGGTGGTTCTTGACATCTCTTCAAATTTTTTAATTTTGGATAATTCAAATTTAAAAAATTACATCATCATGAGTTTTAATTACTCGACTTGGCAAACTTCACAATTGTCATAACACAAAACAACAAACACAACATATTGTGTAGTGAGAAGTAAGCCACCACAAGATGCCTGATAATTTTAATTTCTTCTGATATATAAATATTTTTGTTATGCAACATATAGTTTTTGAATGGTAATCACTGGAGAATGTAAAACCCAACAGAGAATTCCGAACTTAAAACCACTAATTTAGAACCATTAACTTAAGACTACTAACTTCAAACTATAGGTCATCTCTTGATAATCTGACAATCATGTTTTTCGGGTTTAAACCGTTCAAGCAAAGCCTTAAATGCACGATTTGCAGCTTCTTCACCGCTACAACAGAAAATATCAACGGCAGCACTTCCGTGCTCTGGCCAAGTATGAATGCTAATATGAGACTCTGCTAATAAAATAACTGAAGTAACACCGACAGGATCAAATTGAAAATGACTTTCACTAACTTTAGTTAATTTAGCATCAACAACAACTTCATTAAGAAGCCTAGCCACATCTGCTTCATAATTTAAAACCTCAACTGGACAACCAAAAATATTTGCCAGTAGATGCACACCCATTGTCCCCGTCATTTTAATAAAAACTCCATTTATCTTTTATAAATATTGCCATTTTTAATTGAATTTTAACAACCATTAAGTGTCGCTTACCTTGGTATCTCCTTAACCTGATGAGATTCTGGGTTTAAATGCTTGATTAATGAATTTATGGCTAATCTTGCAGAATCTTCGCCACTGCAGCAAAAAACATCCAATTCAACATGGCCATTTTCTGGGTTTGAATATATACTAATGTGAGATTCAGATAACAAAACAAAAGATGATAATGTATCTTCTTTAATAATTGTAGAAATTTCTCCAACTTTATGAAAATTTGCTTCAATAACAACTTGGTTTAGAAGAGAGTTTAATCTAGAAGTATTATTTATTAAATTTATAGAGCATCCCCTTAGGCTTGCAATGATGTGATGCCCCATCGTCATCTTGATTTTCCTCATCCATAATTGTCAACCCACATTATTTGGTATTATGTTGCATAAACAAGTACGCATCCCTTTGAATGCATTTACACGCATACACCTTCTTAAGTTAGACCAAGTTTAGTCTATTTGTTTTTAAATCTTTCGATTTTTATGACTAAGAATTAGAGAGAATTAAAGGTATTAAATTATTAAAAGATACACAAAATATATTAATGAAGAATGTCCCGCTAATCAAGTACACACAAAGTACAATTTAAAATTAACATAAAATAAAAAACAACAAAAAACGGAGGATGATATTCTTGACAGAAAAAAATAATAAAAAAGTAGAAAACCACAAAACACAGCACACGCACAAAACAAAAACTCACCAACATCATGTTTCTTCTAAAGAAAAAGATGAAAAATCAAACATTTGGACAATTGTTCTTTCTGTTGTTGCAATAATTGCAATTGGTATTTTCATAGTAAACATGGGCAAACTTTTACCAAAGCCAGACCAAGTTGATGCTAATCTCCTTGTAACAGTTGATGGAAAGGAAATAACAGTTGATGATTTAAATGCAGAAATAGCAAAACTACCAGAATATTATAAACAAGCTGCAGAAACAACTGAATTTAAAGAAAATATTCTTGAACAAATGATTGTTAAAGAATTATTAGTACAAAAAGCAACAGAATTAGAATTAGAAGTTAGTAGTTCAGAAGTTGTAGCAAAAATAGAAGAATTATATTTGCAAATGGGCATTACTGAAGAAGAATTTAAAGTAAGATTAGCAGAAGAAGGCTTAACTTATGATGAATTAGTTGCAAATTATAGAGAACAATTACTACTTAACAAATTAATTGAATCTGAACTTGGTGGACAAGAACCAACAGAAGAAGAAATTAAAGCATATTACGATGCAAATAAAGACACATTAACTTCTGTAAAAGCATCACATATTTTAGTTTGTTATGAAGGCATCGATACCTGTGAAAAAGAAAGAACAGAAGAAGAAGCTTTAACAATAATTGAAGAAGTTATTGGAAAAGCAAAAGCAGGAGATGATTTTGCAGAATTAGCAAAAGAATATTCTGATGGGCCTTCTGCTCCAATGGGCGGAGATTTAGGATGGTTCGGCAGAGGTATGATGGTTCCTGAATTTGAAAATACTGCATTTGATCTTAATGTTGATGAAGTTTCTGAAGCAGTAAAAACTAGCTTTGGTTACCATGTAATTAAAGTAGCAGAGAAAAAATCAACATTAGAAGACTTAAAAAATGATATAATTGAATCAGTCACAAATACAGCCTTACAAACAGAAGTTGGAACATATATTGAAGATCTAAAAACAAAAGCAAAAGTTGTATATGTTAACTCCATTGATAACGTAGAAGAAAACACAGAACTTGCTGAGAAAGGAATTGGAACATTTTCAATTGCAGAAGGAGATCTTTGTTTGTCTGAAGATGGAAAACCATTAGTATTTATGTTTTCAACTACAACTTGCCCACACTGTAAATGGATTAAGGCAACATACGATGGTGTTGTTAAAGAATATGTAGAACAAGGAAAGATTGAAGCTTATCATTGGGAATTTGATACAAAAGATAACACAATAACAGAAGAAATAGAAAAAACAATTCCTCAAGAACATGAAGCAATCTTTAGTAAATTCAATTCTTATGGTGGTGTCCCTAGTTTTGTTTTTGGTTGCAGATACCATAGACTTGGAAATGGCTATGAAGTAGAAGGTGATTTAGTAGCAGAAGATACAGAGTTTAGAAAAGTAATTGACGAATTATTAGAAGAAGTATCTGGAGAAACAACACCAGCAATAGAAGAGCCACTAGAAACAGCAGAGGTATAACTTTTTTATTTTTTTCTTACTTTTTATTTTAGTATCAAATTTCTAAGAACTTATCAAAATTATTTTCTAAACGTTGTTCAAAATCAATATTTCTTTCCCCTTCTTGTTTTTCAATATCTAATACCATCATAAATTCTTTTAAAAATTCAGGATCATCAAATTTATACTTTTTTTCTAAGTTTAATTCAAGTTTTGCTTTTCCCAAATGCTCCTTAATTAAACTACTTTCAAAATCATGACTCTTATCAGCTGCGATCATTATTTCTTCAAAATCCTTTGTTGTTAATCTCAATGTATTCTTCATAATAAAATAAACTCCTTTTTCATATATTCTTTCAAATACATCACTAAATCCAATATTTGTTACCTTGCCTTCACTTAACACTCCGTGCAATCTAAGAGTAACAATTGTTTTTGAATAATCTTTTACATTTGTATTATCATCTGGCAATAATCTGTTTATCTCCTGTAAAATCATTGTTCTAATTTCTTGGGGAGATTTTTGATTACAATTTAAATTAATAGAAACAACATCAAATACAGGAACAGGACAATATTCAACCTTCCCTTCTTCATAAATATAAAAACCACCTGGATTAAATTGCTCTATTTCTTTGAATGAATTAGGAAACAATGCCCCAGGGTAAGTGATTAATCCATAATCAGTTTCACGTTTTTCAATAACCTGATGTATATGGCCACCCGCATAGTAATCAAAACCTTTGGGTAAAAATGATAATGGTGCAGAGTCCATTTCCGCTAAGTCTTTAGGTTTAAGTTCTGTTAAAGCAGTATGAAACATAAAAATTTTAAATCCTTGTTTTTGTTCAAGTGATTCTAGATCTAGAGTTTCATAAAAACTTTTTTCCAGCATGCCCCTTTTACCTAGCATGCCTGTAATCTTTACACCTGTTTTTTGATCAGTTGTAAATTTCAAGTAAAGTTTATCATCTCTTACTTCTCCTTTAACAACGTTTTTAACCAATCCCGCATATTCAAGAACATCCAACATGGTTTTTCCACTTGGAGAGAAATCATGGCTCCCTGGCACGATATATACCTCAATATTTGATTCTTTAACTTGTTTTAATTTCTTAACAACCTCTTTTAAACGATCAATAGAAGGCAATGAAGTATTAAACAAATCCCCACTAATTAAAATAAAATCTACAGCCTTACTTACACAAAGATCCATTGCTTTAAGAAATGCAATTAAACTTGCATCACTTAACTTAGGGTCTCTCCAACTTCCAATATGTGCATCTGCTAAGTGTGCAAACTTCATTTATTAATTCACCAAGCTATCAAGCCAGTTTGTAATTGAATTAATTAATCTAGTAAACCACCCTTTTTTAGCTTCTTTTTTTGTTGTATCTTCTGTTGAGTCTTCGACAGCATCATCTGTTGTATCGGTTACATCAGTTGTATCTGCAGATTCTACTACATTTTCATCAAGGTCTTGTACTGCAGTTTGATCATCAGAATTATCTGTTTCATCAACAGTTTCCACTTCCTGAACTTTCCTTGGAATTTTAACATCAATTAGAGCAGAACAATATACTGAATTTTCTCCTTTTGTTCTTATTGGAATTGCTTCTTTAACAAAGATATCAACTTCATTAGTTCCATCTTCATGATCTTTAGCAATAACAAATCCTTCACCATCAATTGTAAAGATACATTCACTTTCTGTTGTAGCATCAACCAAAATTATCTTATGACCATCTACTTGGATTAATTCATTAGTTTTTTCAAAGATATAAAATTTATCTGCAACAACAATATTTGATAAAATACTGATTAAAAATACTAATGTAAAAAAGAATACTATTTTATTAATTGTTCTTTTATTCTGTGTCATATTAATAAATGCCATATTAAGCACCCCCAATACTAGTATAATCATTCCTAACATTTAAATTTTGTGAGTTTTTAGCTGAATTTTGCTCTTTTTTCACCATTTCTTCAAAAAGTGGCATTTTAATAGGTGTTGCAAATTTTACAAAATTACTAGTAATAATTGCCTCTCCTTTATCTAATAAAGCAATATTTTTCTCATCATCACTAAGATCTTGTGCAGAAGACTCAATAATTGCTCTTCTTTCAACACCCATTTCCATACCTAAAATAATTTTAGTGTTCATATTTGCAAGGATTTGTCTTGGAATAAGGGATGGGAGTTGAGTAATTGCAATTAATCCAACCTTAAATTTCCTTCCTTCCCTAGCTAGAGTACTAAAAATGTTTGATCCTTTTTCTAGAACTTCTTTTCCCAAAACACGCGGCGCTTCTTCAATTACAATTGAAATAACTGGTTTTTCTTTTAACACGCCTGTTGTTTTATATCGTTTATATTTATAAAAAAGTTCAGTACTTATCAAAGAACCAACTAAAACTTCAACATTACTAGAAAGATTAGAAGTATCAATGATTACTGTATTTGCTAATTCTAGTTCATGACAAACATCACTAATAGTGGTTTCACCAGCATCAAAATCAAATATACCTTGACAAATTATTTTCCCATCAAAAGATTGGAGGTCTAATATGTTTAACAATCGCCTTTTAATAACCGCTAATGTTGTTTCATGAAAACCATTAATTTCTTGTTCAGTTAATATTGCTTTAATCCAATCTTGTTTATATTTACGATGATAAGCTATAAGTGCTTCATACTGTGCATCACTCCAATTAACCACACCATTAAAATGTGATGGTTTAATTTTACTGAGATTAATTTTTAATGACATTGTGCCAGGAAGTGGAGATTTAGAATAATAAACCACTTTATTTTTTTGTGTTGTATTGTCTAAAGAATTCTTTGAAAAATCCTTTAATCCAATTTTATTTCTACCATAATATTCATCATGGGGATCTAAAATTAAAATGCCGCACGCATCTTTATCAATCAAAGACCATAACAAACAAGAGGTGAGATTACTTTTTCCTTTACCTGTTGATGCAGTAATAAGTATATGTTCAGGTAAAACTTTTTTGGCATCTAAGTTAATTGTTTGTTCTAAAACATTAGAACCACTTCTAAGATTACCAAAAAATAAAGGATTATTTGGCAGGGAAAAGAATTTTAAATCATCGTTAGACAAAGCATTTACATCTGAAAAAAAAGATGGCAAAGATTTACTAATATTGTTTGTATCTAATGCCATAAGATTTTTTGCAACAACAAGATTATAATTTCTTAGCTCCCCATCCATAAATTCTAATGAAGATCCTTGTTCTAATTTCATACCAGAAATCAATTCCAAATGATTTTGTGAAAGTTGGCTCCCATATATAAGATCATATGCTTGAAGTAGAATTTTAGGATTTTTTCCTGAAACAAGAAGCTCCCCTAATTCAATATTTTGATTAGTTTTTTGTCTAATTAAAATCTTATTAAAAGCACCACCAATAATTGTGCCTTTGATGATATCATCATTCTTTTTTGATTTTATGGAATCCATATAAACCAGGATGTTAGGACTTTATATAAATATTATTGAATTAGATAAGAGACTATTTTAAATAACAAGGCATTAATTATGCCAAATATCACTGAATTGATTACTCTGAAACATAAATTAATATAAACTCAAAAACCTTATGGGTTAATTAAGTTACTTAATAGTTATAAATATATGGCAAAACAAAATATAAAGTAAAAATCAAAAAAGTTAATATAATAGTACATAATACGATAAAACATAGCAATAAGAGAGTGGATAAAAATGAAAAACGAAAAAAAGCGGTTAAAAAAACAATTAGATCATTTTGAAAAAACTTATAGAGCAGGCATTGTAAAAAAAGAGGAGTATATAAAAGGTAAAAAAAAGATTGAAGAAAAACTAAAAGTGGTTGATAAAAAAATTAAAGAAGAGGAAAAAAAGAAAAAAGCAGTTAAAGATATAATAAATAAACCTGCAAAAGTAGATCCAAAAGAGGCAGATAAAAAAACAATTAAAAAAAATTCTAAAAAAAATCTTACACCTAAAAAACAAAAAGGTGAAGAAGACACAAGGGTGATAGTAATGGGAAAAAATGGAAAAAATGGAAAAAAAGAAGGTAGCTTTTGGAGTTATTTAATATTATTAGTAATTATTGTGATGGTTTTATTTTTTGTTTATAAGTATACACAACCAGTTACTCCAATTACAAAAACAGTAACAATTTATGAGTATTCTGACTTTTATTGTGAATACTGCGCAGAGATGCAAGTTACACTAAAAGACATTAAAAAAGATTTTGGAAATAAAATTCTAATATATCATAAACAATTTCCAAACGAAGAATTACATCCACTGTCTAAGCTTGCTGCAGAAGCTTCAGAATGTGCAAACGATCAAAATAGATTTATTGAATTTCATAACGCGTTATATTTCAGTGATTTGCCAAAAGAAACAGAACAAGATTTATTAGATATGGCAGAGTTAATGGATTTTGATGATTATGATTTATTTGTGGAATGCTTAACAAATCATGAAAAATCTGAAGAAGTTGATAAAGATATAACAGAAGGTAAAGCAAATGGAGTTAAGTTTACCCCAACATTAATAATTAATGGGGAAGTACTTCAAGGGGCACAGCCTTACAAAGTTATAAAAGCTGAAATTAATAAACAATTGAAATCATAGAACAACAAAACAAGTTTGACTAAACAAAGTCAAGCTTTTTTTCTCTTCTTTTTTTCTCTAACCACTTATAAACATTAGAATGCGGGCTTCCTGCAACAAGGCTTTCTATTGCTCTCCTAGCAACTGCAACGTCTTCTCCTAAACCAATGATCCCAATGGTTTTACCATATATACAGACATATGTGTCTGTTAAAGATTCAATAATCTCCCTAGATTTACCATCTTTCCCAATTATCCTTCCTTTAATTCGCGGCATTTGATTTTTATTTTTAACAAAATCTTTGAGTTCAACAAGCTCAAACATATAATCAGATTTAAGTAATAACTGAGCTAAATCTGGGTTAAAACCTCTTGCAATAGCCCTAATAATATCTCTAGTAGAAAATAATGTTAATGGATCTTCACCTACAACAATCACATCACCTTCTCTACTATCAACTGAAATCTTGGTGTGTGTAAGTTCTTCTAGTGCTTTCTTTACTTCGCCGTTTTTTCCTATTAACACAGCAACCCTATCTTTGGGAATTTTAATATCATAACTATATTCTGGCATATCAAAGAGATTAGGGTGTGGCTTTTTAAATGTTGTTAGTATTTGTGTTTGGATGATAGTTAAAATAACCTAAGATACAAACTCAAAAACATGCAAAACACCTGAAATTTTAGTAACCTTTAAAAATTCCAATATGTTCTCTAGGCTTTAAGTTGTATTTAACATACAATATTAGGTAGTAGGTGAAATATAAAAAATGGAAAGAAGTGGACATGGAAGAAATTTTGCCCCAGTTAAAGAAGGGGAAGAAATAGATGTAAAGATAGAGGCAGTTGGCGAAAAAGGAGATGGGATAGCTAGAAAACAAGGATTTGTACTATTCATTCCAAATACTAAAGAGGGAGATGAAGTAAGAGTAAGAGTATCAAAAGTCCTCAAAAAAGTAGGGTTTGCGGAAGTTGTTGGTGAAGCTCAATCTAAACCAGAAGAAGCAGCTCCAAAAAAAGAAAAAGCTAAAGTAGAAGATGAGTTAATTCCAGAAGGAAATGATTCAGAAGACTTTGGTGAAGAAGCTCCTGCTGAAGAAGTTGCAGAAGAAGCAACAGCAGAACCTGAAGAAGAAGCTACAGTTGAAGAAGAAAAAACTGAAGAAGTTACAGAAGAAACAAGTGAAAACACAGAAGAGGAATTACCAGAACCACCTCAAGAAGAAACAACAGAAGAAGTTGCAGAAGAAACAAGTGATGACACAGAAGAAGAAAAACTTGATGAACCACCACCTGCTGAATAAGCATATGGTTTTTTTATTTCTTAATTTTTTTATTAGTTTGTTAAATTTAGATGATATACAGTCTTAAGCACACATAAAAACCCCTACATCCAGGAAAACCTTTATAAAGGGCCAGAAGATCCTTATGTATATTAGCCAGATATTTGGAATAGCTGAAAAGGACCAAATATCAACAGTTGCAAGGCTGAGAATATTGCAGCACAAGACTTATTCTGTGCTGATTAAAAAAAAGTTAAATGAAAAGATTCATTTTAACAATTTAATTGGAGGACAAATAAAATGGCTGACGAACAATTCCTAATGCCTACAAAAACATACCTTAAAGCAGGCATACACATTGGGACAAAATTTAAAACAAAATATATGGAAAAATTCATTTACAAGATTAGACCAGATGGTTTATGCGTATTAAACCTAGAAAAAGTAGATGAAAGAATTAGAACAATGATTAGTTTTCTTTCACAATATGAACCAGAAGACATCATACTTATCAGTAAGAGAGAAAATGGTTGGAAAGCATTAAAGATGGTTAATGAGATGACTGGAATCAGAGTTTTCCCAGGAAGATATCCACCAGGTATTTTAACTAATCCAAACCTTGAAAGCTTTATGGAAGCAAAAGTTATAGTTGTAACTGATTCATGGCCAGACAGAAATGCAATCGGAGACGCATTACATGTTGGTATTCCAGTTGTTGCTTTATGTGATACAAACAATCAATCAAATAACATTGATTTAGTTATACCATGTAACAACAAAGGAAAGAAAAGCTTAGGCTTACTATTCTACATCTTTGCAAGAGACTACATGAAAGCAAAAGGCATGATCAAAGATGAAAAAGAAATGAAGTATGATGTAGAAGTATTCATGGAAGAATAAGTATTTTTATTTTTTCTTAATTATTTCTTTTCTTTAACCTATTCCAAGATTTCTATCTATAAATATTTAAAATTAATTCATTTAATTTAGGATAAATCCAACTTACTTAAATCTGCTTTCCAAACACCATATTTTACAAGGCCTAAGAATAAATATTGATTATCTACGCTCAGAGCCAAATTATCTGCCACATTATCTCTTACATTATTATTTTTAGTTGGTAATCCATCATCCATGGACTCCCAATTACTTCCTGCGTCCATACTTAGAAAAACACCATAATCAGTACTTAAAAATAAAACATCATGGTTAGGCGGATAAATTATAAGAGTATAAAATTCACTGCTCCAATCTAATCCATTCATTATTTCAAACCAACTTTCTCCTCCATTTATTGATTTCATAACAATCCCACAAAAATTATTTTCATCACAATTTTCTTTTTCACAGTTTCTATTACAGAACCCCATGTTCCTACCATTTTTTGTTGAGATATACATAATTTCAAGATCATTATTATCAATAACAATATTATAGGGCCATTGCTCAGGAGGAATTATTCCAGGAACATTATTTTCCCAAGCTTCCCAAGCTTCATTCTGTTTCAAATCTTCAACACCATTCTTTCCTTTCATAACCCACGTTTTTCCTTTATCTGTTGATTTTGATATACCATTATATGTTCCTGCCCAAAGAATATTATGATTATCTGGCTGTACACTTAAAGAGAAAACACCGTCATTTCCTAAACCAATACTTGAATCTTTCCAACTACCACCATTATCCTCGCTAATATAAAAACCACCCGGGAAATTCCCAAAATAAATTTTACCTGGCACATCTGGATCAAATAACAATGTAGAAAATTGATACATTCTTCTACCCCATGGTTTCCACCAACCACCAGATAATGTCCTTCCTAAATTTTGCCATTCTTCTTCTGTTGGATTAAAAACATACATACCATATCCTGCTGTTCCAACATACACTATATCATCAACAACCCTTAATGATTTTATATCAGGCGTTTGTAGACCTTTATTTATCTCTTCCCAACTTTCCGCCCCATTATCAGAGATATAAACACCGTCATTAGTTGCTAAGTATACTTTGTTTGAATCAGTGGAATCAACTTTTATTTGAGTAATACCTTTTTTCATGATTTTTTTATTTTGTCCCATGGAACCATACATTGGAATCCAAGTAGATGCCCCATCCTCTGATTTGTAAACACCTTTACCAAATATACCTAAATAAAGGACATCAGAATTATTTGGATCTATTTCTAAACTATAATACCCTTGTGTAAAAGGATCTAGAACTTCAAAACTTGGCAAGGCAAAATTACTTTCCATCCATGTTATTCCACCATCTGTAGATTTAAACACACCACCAGGAAATGAAGTAGCATAAATTATATTTGAATTAGTTGGATCAACTTTTAGCTGAATGTTAAAGATCTCTGGAAATGGTCCATTGGTAGCAGACCAAGTTACTAAAAAATTTGGATTTATGTTCCCAACATAACCCTCATCAAATGTTGATATTATAACACCTGGTTTTATTTTTCCAACATAAACACCACCACCAAGTGTTCCAACATAAACATTATCATTAGTAACACTCATTGAACCAATGTTCTTAAAGTTTAAACCATTTTGCAAAGCCCAACTATTTCCTTGATCTAATGAAATATATAAACCAGTACCTGTAGCAGCAAAAAGAATATTATTATTAGTTGGATGTTGTAATACTTTCTTAATTCCACTATTAAATTGATTGTTTTCTAAAAGTGGAACCCAAGTTGCTCCATTATTTGTACTTTTATAGATATTATTAACAATATTGGGATCACCAATTCTAAAATTTAAATCCATATCAATATCTGAAGCCCCGCTGATGTAAAGATTGTTATCCCCATCAGAGATAATATTATTAAAACCCATGTTAACTTCAGGAGAGATATCAACCCAATTACTTCCTTCTAATTTATTCACACCATAAATGTGACTAATTGAATAAAGATTATTATCATCAGAAAAAAAGTTTATGATAATATCGCCCTCAACACCATTAGAAATTTCCACTGGCGTACCAGCATTAGAATTTTTAAGTGATGTTCCGCCAACATCTAGTTTAAATGTTGTCCCAGACATAGGACCATTAACAAACAAAGAGATCATACCAGTAACTTTATTGAATACATTAAAATAAAGTTCACCATTATGTAAAACCATAGTACTAATCCTATAATAATCCCTTTTATCTAAACTAACAAGCTCGTTCCAGTTCTGGCCAGCATTGAAAGACTCATAGATTTTAGGTGCTGTTCTATCTGCAATAATTAAGTGATTAGAATATTCAGGATCAACAATAATTGCAGGGATAGAAATTGTTGGAGTTTCTATCTTTTGCCAAGAATCACCATTATCTTGAGAAACAAATAAACCACCACCCCAAGGAGCAGCATAAACAACATTTTCATTATTAGGATCAACAGCAATTGCATGAATAGTTGAGAAAGTTAAATCTTCATTTAAATTAGACCAACTATCTCCTTTATCATTGCTATGATAAATTACTCCCTTTTCACCAACTACACCTGCATAAAAATTATTTGAATTAATCTTATCAAATTCTAATGAGGTTATTCCTTTTGATTTTTCTACCTTTAATATTTCACTCCAACCAAAGCCATCATCATTAGGATCATATTTCAAGATTGCAGAATGATTTTCAAATATTTTAGGTGAGTAACTGGCATAAAGAATATTCTCGTCATCTGGATCAATTTCAATATCATAAGCATAATCAGAGGAACTAGTTAAATGCCTCCAACTCCATTGACCTAATTCTTTGTAGTCTGAAAAATCATCAGATTGTGAAATACCTGTGCCCAAGTTTGAGACATATATTTTTTTATTATTGCCAGAAGTTATTTCAAAATCAAATATTTTATTTCCATAAAATCCATTATAATTAATTTCTTCAAAATTTTGACCCCCATTTTTTGAGGAAAAAACATGGGTCATTTCATCTACAATGAGAATATTATTAGGGTTATGAGGATCAATGCTAACTTCATCTACTGAAGCTGTGGGTGAAAAATATTTCCAAGTAACCCCACCGTCATTAGTGTAGTAATCTTCCTGAAGAATATTTGAAGAAGTAAAAATAGTGTTTGGATCTGTTGGATCAATTTTTACAATAGTGGGTGATGAAGCTGTAATATCCTTATCCATTTTTTTCCAAGTTTTCATCTTATCTTCTGACTTAACTAAACCAAATTCCCAAATTTGTCCAGTTTTTCCATATACAATATTTGAATCATAAGGATCAACTAGGAAATCCTCTAATCTCATTTCGTGACCAGCAATTTCTGGCATATCAATTATTTTGTGATTAGAACCATCTAATTTAAATATAGATAAACCACTATAAGCATCCAGTAAATAATAAATCAATCCATCTATACTTCCACCAAGAAATCCATTAGATTCTATATCATCTAAATCTGTTACTGGTTGCCAAGTTATTCCACCATCATAAGATTCTCTTAATAATTGAGAAATAGGATATTTATATTCATGAATAATGGGATGCCTTAACATCAATAAAATATGGTTTGGATTATTAGGATTTTGGATAATATTACTAATAATTGGCTGAATTTTGTTAGGAGGAATATCAAGGTCAAGATCAACTTTATCCCATGTTTCCCCATTATTCTTTGAGACATACAAATGACCATTAGTGTACTCGCTTGCTTCATCAACTTCAAGAATAACATTAGCAAAAATTCTGTTTTCAATTGCTAAGACTTGAGGAATTCCTACACTAAATTGGTATTGGCTCTCACTTGGTGGCTCTAAATCTATTAATTCTTCAACAGAGGGGGAGATATAATTCCAGTCGGAAGAATCCAAATCCGTATACGAATTCTCCAAATCTACATACATTAGTTTAACGTCTTCAATTGCCCCGTCTCTTCTAGAAATCAAAAGTTTGTTATCACTTACAAATATTTCATTCCACCAACCACCATTAATTTTAATTAAATCATTATTACCTTCATTTAAATAATAAACACCATCACCAGAAACAAACAATTTATCTTCAAAAATAACAATAGACTCAACTTCAACATTTTTAGAATCAATAATTAATTGCCAGTTTTCTCCCTTATTTACAGACTTATAAACTCCTAGACGGTTAAGTGTGTATAATTCATAAGGCTGGTTAGGATTTTGGATTAATTTTCTTATTCTTCCTGCTCCAGGCGGACCATCTAGAGACGTCCATAAAGAACCCCCCACACATTCACCAGATTCACAAACCCCACCACCATCACAACTTTTTAGTTTAGATTTAATTTTATTATCGCGACCACAAAAGTATTCTCTCAACTTACCTCTTTTACAATAATCATTTTTAGTAACCTGTTTCTTTTTTCCATTTTTCATCAAGATTAATCCTTTTGTTTCACCTTTTTCTTCTAGGTTTATTCCACCATCAGAATCAGTACATTTTAAACAACTACCTTTATAACACTTACCACCACTAGGGCATTTCTTAACAATCCTTTTTACCTTATTATTTCTATCACAAAAATACTCAACAACCTTTCCTCTTTTATTACAACCATCTCTTTTTATTTTATATTTGCCCCTATACATTCCTTTTGTAATTCCTTTTTCATTCAGGTTTATTCCACCATCAGAATCAGTACATTTTATCTTAACATTATCATATGCTGGTAAACCTTTTACTCTCTTTATTGCTTTACGTGCTTCCCCTGCTAAATCACCATCACATGCAGTTAGAAATACAGCTAAAACAAGCATTAAAATAATAAAGATAATCTTAAACTCTTTTTTCATATATCTATAATTATATTATATCATATTTAAAACTTTTGTAGAAAAACATATAAACTGAAAAAATAATAATAAAAACATGGAATGTAAAAAACTAATTAAGAAATGGTGGTTCTGGCTAGTAGTAATATATTTCATTATTGGTTTATATGTTGCAATCAGTGGTGGGTTTTTTGTTCCAGAACCAAACACAATTCAAAAAATAATGTTCTTTTTCATTTGGCCGATTATATTTTTTTAATTTGCTAAATAAAAAAGTTAGAACAGCTGTTATCTACTGTAATCCATAAACCCCTAACAATGCAGTATTTGCATCAACAATACAACTTCCTTCTCCATGCATATCCCAGAAATCTAGGCCTTTGTTAGTAACAACATATTTTTGATAATCTAATTCTAGATTTTCGTTATAAGAATTTACAAATTCATAACAACCTTCAGGACCAGATAAAGAATCGTCCTCAAAACAATCTTCATTATAAATTGGAGTTAAAAAAGTACCTGTCCCACCCACACCATCATTATTATTTGGATTATAAACATGCCATTCTCCACCAAAATAAACATTAGCAAAGAAATGCCCAGGAATATAGTTTGGTTTATTACCTTGTTCTAATTCATGAAGGTATGCTAACGAATAAGTTTCAACTAAAATTGTAGGAAAACCTTTTGCTCTTGCAAATGCAGCAAAAATAACACCAAAATCCGTACAACCTTGTGCATCAATTTGATTAGAAACATAATCTTCTGCAGTATAAGCTCCTTTTTCAGTACTACTTAAATTAACGTTATCCATAATATTATTATGAATCCATTTAGAAATTGACTTTAAAACTTCTTCATTAGTTTTCCCTTGTGTTGGAAAATTAACTAAATTTTGATTAATAAACTTGTTAGCTTGTGTTTGTTGTCCTGATTGTAACCAATATTTAATTTCTTCAGAGATATATGCACAATAATTTTCAGAACCAGAATCCATTAATTGATCAACTGGTTTAGTACAGGTTTTACTTTTACATTCTACATGAGTTTCACATTCTTCTCCTGATTCCTTATAAGGACTTACTATGTCTGGAACAACCCAATTATTTGGAATAAATACTTTTTCTATAACTCTTCTTTTTGGTTTTAAAAAAGAAGGATCAATTCTTGGCGGCACAATTTTCTTTAACATACTCATTTTTTGACATTTACCACTAATACAAGTTTTCCCTGCATCACAAACACCAAGTTCTACTTTAATATATTGCGCATCGCAATAATACTCAACAACTTTTTCATTTAAACACCCATCTTTCTTAACACTATATTGCTCAAGACCATTACGCAGTTTCATTAATCCTGCTGTTTCACTCGCAACTTCAAAATTAATTCCATCATCTTTGTCATAACATTTAATTTCAGAAAGTGTTTTTAATGTACTAACTGCTTGAATACCTTGACCAACTTTGTCAGAATCACTAAATACAACAACAATCAACCCACCAATAACTATGATAACAGCCATTAATGCATAAAACTCCTCTTTTTTCATAAGTTGTTTATTTGTTATTAGTTATTTAAATGTTTTGATGATTTTATTATAATTAGAAAGAAAAAAATCACGGGAAACACGTCCTTTGGACCTAATGTTTATTTTCAGAATACAGTAGAATAACAAAAAACAACAATAATGGCACAGACGGACTTTTTTCAAAAGTCCTACTCAGCTTCGCTTCGCCTGGCCTTTATTGTTTTTTGTATTAAAAAAATTATGAAAATACTCTTCTACACTCGCCGCCAGGCTTTTTTTCACTAGGATTTTTTTATTTCAAATAATAAACATTCAATAAAATTACAAAACATACCTAAGAAATTAGCATAAACAAAATTAAAATTAAAATCTAATCTGCCATCTCAAATCCTTTTTCAACAATCTTGAATGCAATATTTTTTTCAGGTAAACTTCTATGTTTTCTAAGGACTGCTCCCCTTACACTACCTTTTGCTTTTTTTAGTTCAATCATGCATTTGCTAGCATAATTAATAAGATCGCCACCAACTATCTTAACTGCATCCTTTATTTCAAAGTCACTATACACTTGATTTGTTAATAATACCGGAATGTTATGTTTTCTAGTTATTTCAATTAATAAATTAATTTGCTGGCTCAACAAATTATTAACATCCCTAATATTTGATTTTTTTCCATACTCCACCCTATATAGCATTCCAATTGTATCCACTACTATTAATCCAACATGTTCATTAATCATGTTATTAAGCCTAGTAATTGATTGATTTTGTTCTTGAAAATTAGTTGGTTTTAGAATAAAGATATTTTCTAGTACACCTTCTTCATCACAAAGTTGCTTAAATCTAGAAATTGAAAATCCTCCTTCAGTATCTATAAAAATTACTTTTTTACCTTGTTTTACTGCAGAAATACATGCAAGTAAACAAAAAGTTGTTTTTCCACTGCTTGCAGGACCATAGATAGTTGTAATAATGTCCTTCTCATAACCGCCATTTAAGAAATCATCAATAAATGAACTCCCTACACTCAGTCTTTCCTCTGTATTTTCCATAGTAAGGTGTAATTTCCCGTGATATATATACTTTTTCATACTATTTTTATTCAAAACATATATAAATAAATATACTCATTAAGGGAATTATGAAGAAAGAGTGGGGTATTTTATTAGCAATATTCATAATTGTGGCAGGAATTAGAATATTTTTTGCCTTTCAAGCTGACTATTTTAGTGATGATTACTCTTATTTTACATTAAGGCAAATTGAGCACATAAAAGAAACTTTTGTGCCATTGTATGGAGATAATCTTAGTTATGGTGGTAGAACACATGTTTTTTTGCCATTATTTCATTACATCCTTGCATTTTTCACTACATTGTTCAATCCAATAATTGTTGCAAAAGTTTTACCTAACTTATTTGCAAGCTCGATTGTGTTTGTAGTTTATTTACTTGTTAAAGAAATCACTAAGAATGAAAATATTTCATTGTTTACTTCTGTTTTCTCTGCTTTTATTCCAATATACTTCTATAAAACATTAAATACCATTAGCCTTTACTCAATATCAGTTCCATTGAGTGTGTTATTACTATATTTATTTATTAATATTGATAAAGGTGCAAATACAAAATTATTTTTAATTACTATAATCTTTCTGATGTTAACACACACATCAGTTATCTTACTTGTTTTATCTCTTATTGTTTATTTGGTTTTAGTTAAGATAGAAGATTTAAAATTAAAACAATCTGAGATTGAAACTACATTATTTTCAGCATTTGTCATGCTTTGGATGTATTTGTTAGTGTTCAAGAAAGCTTTTTTAAAACACGGATTTAGCTTTATCTGGCAAAACATGCCAACAAAATACCTCACAACATATTTTCATCAGATCCCTATTTGGGAAGCAATTTACTTAATTGGTATAATTCCGTTTGTTCTGGGATTATTTATCACTTATCATTATCTTTTCAACAGGAAAAATAAAAAAGTGTATTTACTTATTAGCTTTGCTTTAACAACAACTTGCCTATTATGGATGAAACTAATTAAATTAGAATTTGCACTTATATTTTTAGGGGTTATTCTTGTAATTTTATTTGGAATTGCCTACAATCATTTGAATAATTATCTGAAAACAACAAGATTTGCATACATAGAAAAACCTTTGTTTGTATTAATATGTATTTTATTCATTGCGACATCCATTGTTCCTTCAATCATGCTTGCAAAAACAACTATTCAAGAACAAACAAATCCAGATTTAATTTTAGCTCTTAATAAATTGAAAGAAAACTCACCAATAGATGCAAGAATTGCCTCCTCAATATCAGAGGGACATGCAGTAACTTACTTTTCTGAAAGAAAAAATCTTGCAGACTCTAACTTCTTATTTTTAGAAAATGCAAATGAAGTAGTATCAGATTTAGATGTATTATTCACAACAATCTCCAAAATAAAAGTAAATGAAATTTTAGATAAGTATCATGTAGATTACATGGTGTTTACTCCAGAAAATGCTCAAGAACACAAGATCAAAAAATTAAGTGTAGAGGGTGATAAATGTTTTGTTAGCAATAAAGTAAATAGTGTCCAAATATTCAGAAACAAGTGTAGAGTTATAAAAAGTATGATGATTAATTAAATACAAAAAATGGAATTAAAAAAATACATAAAACAAAAGAATTATCTCACACACATCCTAATAGTTACATTTATCTTATTATTAATACCTACTGTTGCAAGATATATACAAGATGCACCAATATTACCGGGTGATGAAAGTTATTATGATATTTATGTTGCAACACAAAATAAAGAGTTTTTTACTGCAGATCTTCCACATGATAATTTAATTGTTCCTTATAAGCCAGTTATTACCACACCATATCATAAAATGTTAGGTTTTCTAAATGGATATGTCTCAATAGGGTGGCTTAGTTTTATATTAGCAATGATATTAGGATTATTAAGTGTATTTTTATTTAACAGGATTCTAAAAAGGTTTAAAATTGTTTATTTTCAAAGATTTGCAATATTAATGATATTAATTCTTTCCCCATTATTCCTCCGTACGTTTTTAATTCCAGACCAAACTTATTTTATTATTTTTCTACAATTATTAGGATTTTACTTATTTTCAAGCCGAAAAATTAATTATTTAAGATATCTTGCAGCAATACCTTATCTGATATTATCATCTTTTGGTATTATTCATACAATAATTGGAGTTGTATTAATTTTAGGTTATGACACCTATGTGAATAAAAAATGGAAATATGCATTGCTTTTAGGGGCTGCTTCCACACTGCTTTCTCTTTATTATTACCTACCAGTTTATTATAAATTTGGTTTTATTAAAACACAAATAATTTCTTCAAATATATTACAAACATACATCACTGATTTAGGGAGCACGCAAGGCTTTGGAATTTTTGCATTAATACTTGGTGTATTTGGAATAATTAAAACCTGGCAAGATAAATATACTAGAAGATACATTTTAGTTTATTTGCTTCTAATCTTGTTATTTGTATTTTCATTTGTATATCATCAATATGTGAGCTATCTAAATTTCATAGTTATGATCTTTGCAGGCCTTGGCTTCTTGTTTTTGTTTGAAATGAAATGGGAACTTAAATTAATAAAACAAATTACTGTGTTGATTATTATTTTGGGCATTGTTTTTTCAGGGGTTTCATTTATTAAAAGAACAGCTATGCTAGAACCAAATGCTGAATTCATAAGTGCATTATCTAATGTAAGAAAACAAGTTCCTCAAGATGAAATTATTCTTACACATCCATCATATGGAAATATTGTTAAATACTATACAGAACGAAAAGTTCTAATTGACTCAAAAAGTAAGTTTATAGATGATTATGATTATTATTTAAGTCTTGTAGATACATTATTTCAATCACGATCCTTAAAAAAAGTTGAAGAATTACTTCAAAGATACAATATTAATTATATTTTAATCACAAAAGAAATGAAAAATGGTTTAACTTGGGAAAAAGATGAACAAGGCATGTTATTTTTATTAGAAAATTCAAATAAGTTTAAAAGAATTTTTGTAAATCCAAATGTAGAGCTTTGGAGATATGAAAAAACAAAATAATACAAAATTAAAACAAGAAAAAGAGGATTAAGTCATGATTAATATTACAAGCATTTTAATTGCCATAATTGTTTTCATTAGCTTGTACATAACAATAGTGTGGATTAGCTTTTTACATTTATATGAACCAAGAGACCCTAAAAAGAAAGAAACACCAGAGGTTACAATTGTAATTCCTGCATACAATGAAGAAAAAGGAATTAAAAAAACAATTATTTCTGCTTTTAACTTAGATTATCCAAAGAACAAACTAAAAATAGTAGTTGTTAATGATGGTTCAACTGATAAAACAAGAAAAATAGTTGAATCACTAAAAAAGAAATATAATTTCACATTAATTAATACTAAAAATCAAGGAAAAGCAGCTGCTTTAAACATAGCACTTGCAAAATGCAAAACAGAATTATTTGCTTGCCTTGATGCTGATTCTTATGTAAAAGAAGATTCATTGAAGAGAATGGTTAAACATTTTGAAGATAAAAACATGGGTGCTACAATTAGCTCTATTATGGTTGATAAACCTAAAAACCTATATGAAAAATTACAAAGAATGGAGTATATTATAGCAGTTATTACAAGAAAACTCATGGGTTTTATCAAAACTCTTTCCGTAACCCCTGGTGTATTAAGCGTATACAGAACTAAAATATTAAGCAAAATAGGGGGATTTGATGAAAAAAGTTTAACAGAGGACTTTGAAATAGCCATGAGATTAAAGTTTTATGGTTATGACATTGATATTGAAACAAGTGCATTAACTTATACCTCTGTTCCAGCTAGTTTCTGGACATTATGGCGACAAAGAGTTAGATGGTATAGAGGTTTTGTAGAAAGCCATACAAAGTATAGAAAAATGTTTCTCAACAAAAAGTATGGGTTTTTTGCATACTTCCAATTACCATTAAATGTAATGGGGATATTATTATTAGTTGGAAGTGTTGCTTTTGTTAGTTATGGCAGTATAATAAATGTTTATCATATAATTAGAAGAAGCATGTTAATAAAAGGATTTTTTTGGTCACACATATTTAGTTTAACTAGTCCAAAATCATTTTTACTTGGTCAAAATATTAAAATTATGGTACCAATCTTAATTGCACTATTTTTAGGAATATTAATATTTTACATTGCACATAAAGAAGTAAAAGAAAAAATTAAATTTCCATTTACAATCTGGGCTTTTTTTGTAATACTGCCAATATTAACTGTCCTACATTGGTTAGGTGCATTATTTGGGGAAGTCCTAAAAACAAAAAAACAATGGTGATCCAAAGATATTAAAAAGGTGATATAATGATGCAAAAAAAATACAAACAACAAAGGTTTTTAACAATTATCATAATCTTAGCAATAGTGTTTGTTGTGGGAATATTGCTGGGAAAACATTTAGAAACAAGAAACCAAGAGGAAGTAGTACGTTTCATAAAACATTTAGAACTAAATACAGAAAGCTTTTTTGTTGAGCAAGAACTTATTGGAGAGACATTAGATTGCAGTTTAGCAAAAGAAAGAATTAATGCATTATCTACAGAGCTTTATGATATTGGGTTATTATTAACAAATCCAAATACGGAATCAAGTTTAGGAAAGGAGAATTTTGCTTTACTTAAAAAAAAGTTTCATTTAATGCAAATAAGAACTTACTTGTTATATCAATCATCTAGCGAAAATTGTGACAGTGAAGAACATATAGTTTTATTTTACTATGGACGGGACAATAAAGATTCAAAAGAACAAGGGCATATTCTTGATGAAGTCGTTAAAAATTATGATGTAAATGTGTTTGCAATTGAATTTAATTATACAAAAGAGTTAACATTCTTAGAAGGTTATTATAATATTACAGGTCCACCAGCAGTAGTTATAGATCACACAAATGTTAACAATGAATTAACTAGCTATGAAGAAATTGTAAATAGCATTAGTTAAATTTATTGAATTACGAAAATAAAAAATGACACCAAACGAAGTTAAAAAAAAGATTTTTGTAACAAGCTTAGTTTTAACTATTTTGATATTTACAATTGGACTTCTTATGAGTTATGTATTGGACTTTTATAGGATGGATGAGATCAGTAGAGAAATTGAAACACATGAAGTTGATAAAGCCGCCTATTTTCTTGAACAAGAGTTTATTGAATTTATTGGAGGAGATAAGTGTGCAGTTATGAATCAACGTTTTTTTGATCTTAAAACAGACATACACAAAGTAGGGATTGCATTAAATAGTTTTGGTGGAAGAAGTATGATGAAAACAATTGATTTTGATTATCTAAAAAGACATTACTTCTTGTTAGAATTAGAATTTTTCTCTTTAATCAAAAAATTAAATAGAGATTGTGATGCTGATTATGTAACAATCATGTTTTTCTATGAAAAAGATCATGGGGAAAGTCTTACTCAAGGTTTTGTTTTAGATGATGTTAGCCAATCATACAAGGATAATGTTGTGGTTCTTTCATTAGACAAAGATTATGAAGATGAACCGTTAGTTCCATCTCTTGTTAAAAGTCATAACATTACAACTGCCCCAACAATGATAATCAATGACATTAAGATAGAGGAGTTTAAATATGGTGGAGAGATAAACGCAACTATAAAAGAGATAATTAGAAACTCAACAACAGATAAATATGCGCAGGATTATGATTTCAATTATTTATTTCAAAGCATAGGCATAAATAAAACACAATATATTGAAGAAACAAACAAGATTTTAGATGAAGCAAAAATTAATTATTCTCTTGACTCAAATAATTCCTTAACAATAGCAGAATTAACATTTATGTTAGGAAGGTTAACAGAAAATGTTAGCATGATGTGTGACTCATTAAAGTATTATGATCAAGCAGCATTAGAAACACAAGATGAGGAGTTAAAAGCAATTATTTATGAAACAACTGTTGCCATTGGTTGTGGTAGAAATAAAAAAGCGTTTTTAGAATTAGCTTCTAATTCTTGGAAAAAAGTAGGAAATAATATTAGGGCAGAGATAGATCATGCACTTGCAAACAACAAACCATTACCAATTAGCTTTAAAACAAATTTTGAATTTAGTGCAACACAAGCAGAAGAAACCCTATCAGATAAACCGCCATTAAAAGAATTAAAAAAAGCAAACACTATGGCCTTAGGAAAAACCATGGTAGAAATAACAAATAAAGACATAATTGTTTCACAAGTTGATAGAGTTACAAGAGATTGGTTAGGATTAGAAATTAAAAATCCAACAAGTAAAGAAATTCTTGCCACATTTTCTGAGAAACTAATTTATGATAAAGAAGAGTTAAGAGAAGATATAGGATGGCACGAAGGGGGAAGAATAAAAGAATTAAAATTAACAGGTGTTGAAAATAAACTTGCAACAGGCACAATAGTTATGGAGAATGCAGGAAAATGGTTTGCACCGAATGAAAAAGGAGAATTTATATTTGAAGTGCCTCTTGATAAAGTTCTTTATCCAACAACCAGATTCTTAAGGAAAGATGTTGCCATAATAATTGATACACACGGCATTAATATGTTAGTAGAACAAGCTATTAGAAAAAATGCCAGCATTGTTATTGGTTGTTGTGATCATCCAGCAAAAATAAAAGCAGCAACATATCTTGCTAAGAAAAATAAGAAGGTTATATGTTTTACAGATAAATTTAGTTATCTTATGTTAAAAAATCAAGACACAAAAACTAAAAATAACGTGCTAATGTCTCCACCTCTGAAAATTATAGAAACTGATAATGGTAAGGGAGGAAAAGCGATTATTGGTGGTCAACCATTAAAAATTAATCTTAATGAAAAAATTATTGTTGTAAACTCTACAAATAAACCTTATGCTTTATGGTATTATCAAACCCCTGCTGATTACTTCTCAGAATTATCTAAAATTACTAAGATAAAGCCTGTTTACATTACAATAAATGATTTTAATCAAACAGAGAGATTAACTAAAGCTGCCATTGATAATAATGCAGATGTAATTGCAACAAGAATTTTTAACTCTGATGATTATCATAAACTTAAATCATGGTTAAATACCTCCATTCAAAACAACGCAATTTTATTTCATTCTGCCCCATACCCATATGGTTATTTAATGTTCAAAGAATTTCCTAACCAAGTTACTTTTGGTGATATTAATGTTGAATTTAGTTAAAACAAAGAATAAAGGCTTTTTGAAAATCTTGAAAAGAGTCAAAAACATTAATTGGTTCTATGTTATAGTATTAACTTTTTTAGTAGCTTATGTTTCACATCTCATATTAAAGTATCATTTTGTATTGTGGGATGAAGCTGTTTATATTGGAATTGGTAAATATCTTTTCTCTTCTGGCCAAGTGGGATTATGGGAAGAGATCAGACCATTAGGGATTCCATTATTATTTGGAGGGGCATGGAAACTGGGTCTTAATCCAGTAATTGCCGGCAGAGTTATTGAGTTGTTGTTTAGTATAGGCACAATCTCATTAGTTTATCTAATTTCAAAAGAAATCTTCAATAAAAAGATTGCTTCTATCAATATTGTAATTTACGTCATCACACCATTATTTTTTTATAATAGCTTAAGATTAATGACTGGAGTCCCTTCAACATTTTTCGTATTATTAGCAACATACTTTTTTATTAAGAAACAATTATTCTGGGCTGGTTTAGGGGCGGCATTAGCATTTATCTTTCGTTACCCTCAAGGATTGATAGTTCTAATCTGCCTTCTCACATTACTCCTTGAGTTTTTACTAAGTAAAGAACAATTTAAACAACCTAAACAACTAAAAATAAGAATAAAAAGGTTAATCAAAGATTTTACCTATTTCCTGAGTGGATTTTTGCCATTGATAATTGTATTATTTATTTTTAATTATTACAAGTATGGTTCTGCCCTATACCCATTTATTAGTGCATTTTCCCATGGAGGAAATTTAGTACACGCCGTAGAGAGTAAGATTACAGGATTATTTTTTTACTTAATTGCATTATTGCAGCATAATCTTTTGCTTTGTTTAGGTGTGCTTGGTTTTGTTATTGCTATTTGGCAGATTATAAGAAAAAAACCAATCAATAAAACTTACAACAAGCTCATAATTATTGTTTTGTCTATTATTTTGTTTTATAGTTACTTAACAATTATAGTAAATAAACAAGCAAGGTTTGGAATAGTAATTATTCCTTTTTTAGCAATTTTAAGTGGTTATGGCCTAAATCAAGTTCTGGAATTAATTTTCTCACAAACAAACAAAAAGACAGCAAATCACAACATCACAATTAAACAAACATGGTTAAAGATCTTACCTATCGCTCTTTTAATCATTTTCATAATCTATTCATTTGGAAGTTCAATGTATATGAATTATCAAAAATATAATTCATTTCCTGCAGAAAAACCTGTGATTGTTGACGAATACTATAACTTTTTCCCAGACAATTTTGAAGGAGTAATATTAACAGCAGATCCAGTACATGTTGCTTACACAGATATTAAAATGATACCATATTACTTTTCTACAATAGAAGCTAGTCCAATATATGACAAATGGATAAGCAAGAAGGATACATCTGAATTAAAAGAACAAGTAACAGCAATTGTCTTTATACCAGGTCCTTTTGTATGCTTTGATAATGATTGTAGAGATAAATTAAAACCAGAACTATTTAGTAAGATAAAAGAGAATCCTAATAATAAACTTGTATTTGAAAAAAAGTATGAAGAAGTAAAGAGTATTTATTATGTAGAATAACTTTTACCCAAGATAAAAATTAAAAAGTCTTAGTGAGTGACATGTCCTAACGGACCTAGTGTTGTAGCATAACATGCAGTGTAATACTTTTCAACACCAGGGCGAAGCCAATGTCACTCATGAAAAAGCACAAAAAGAATTATTTACTTAAATTTTTTTACTTAAACATAGACCTAAAATAATAAAACATAATCTTCTTGCTAAGTTTTGAATCACCTTTTGTTCTTAAACCAAATTCATAATCAACTTTATCTACTTTTGTTGTGTTTGGCATATACTTAAGAAGGTCAAATAATACTTTATAGCCTCTTAATTCAAACTTTTTCTGGTTATGGAGAGCAATTTCCTTGGCAAGTTTAGTTTTTCCTCCAAAAAAACCACTTACAAGATCATATTTAGGAAATTTCTTGAAAATCAAACGAAGATATCCCATGTAAAACGCAGTCCTTGAGATTAAAAGTCTTAAAAAACCCCATTCACCCTGAATTTTAACTCTATTACCAATTATTAAATCCTTACCAGATCTTAGTTTACCAACCACTTCTAAAATTTTCTCAGGAGGGTGTTGAAAATCTGCATCTATTACAACAAAAAAATCAGTTTTACATTTAATTATTGCATCTAACACACTAACTGTTAAACCATGTACTGGTTTTCTTTTTCTGTCTAGCAATATTGCTCCTTTTTCTACTGCAATTTCCTGAGTTCTATCTCTAGACCCATCATCACTAACAATAATCTTTGCTTTAGGAAGAATTTGTTTAAGTTTCTTCAATAATTTCCCAATATTTTTTTCCTCGTTAAAAGTTGGAATAATTATTGTTGTGTCGTCATAAACCATATGATTAACACAATAGATACTATGATTTATATGTTTTTTTACCAGAAAGCATAAAAGTTAATTAAACTAACAAAGAATAATTATTTATTAATTCCCGTTAATTAAGTTTCATAGAAAAGTAAATAAATAAGTTATATTAATTAACAAAAAAAGTTAAAAAAAGTATTAAAGTTAATAAAGTAACAAATAATTTAGAAAAAAATATTAAAAAATAAAAAAGTTTAAATAGTAGATACAATATTGTGTTATATAGATTAACAAAAGCACGGGAAAAAGAGGGGGATGTTAACTTTATTAAAATTATTTAATCTAATTAATGTTAACTTAATTAACATAAGAAGATTTATATATAAGTAATGTTAAAGTAGTTAACATGCAAGATTATGAAAACTTTATCAAAGATGGAAAAAGAATGGTGCTTTGTACTTTTTCAACAAAACACCTACAAAAAAAAGATAAAGTAAGATATTATTATGCCCTCAAAGGCCGAGATGGAAAATCAGGCATTGTAAAGAGAGCAAAAATAAAACATATTGGAAAAGGCGTGTTATTAGTACCATATACATACGAAGAAGAAGTAAAACAATTTTTCAAAGTATGGAATTTAGATTATACAACGCAAAATGTGATTGCAGATCACCATATTGAGATTAGAGGAATACCATAAATCATACTTATGTGCGAAAACTGTAAGTTCATAAAGCTAAAGACTCTCCGTCTAATGTCTAGACACCCCCAACAAAGTCTTTAGCTGGAACAAACAGCGGGCACATTGTTTTCTGGCTCCAGTACTTCGGTGCTGGGGTCAATCATTTTCATACCCAATAAGAAAATTCTAAAAGAAACCTAAGCATAGATTAGAAGCAAATTTAAAAGACATATGCCCATTAATTAAAAGAATAATTACTATTATTAGCAAACTACCCGAATTCCTCCTCGTCAAAAAACAAAAGATTTAAATACTAGCAACCCGTAAGAAATCTTAAAAACCTAGAGGGGTGAAATACAAAATGGCAAAAGTTATAAAAGTAGCAAAAGTTGGAATTAAGAAAAAAGGCGGCTATCTTTACTTCGTTGATAAGAAGGGAGACATTTCTATGGTAGCAATGAATCGAGGCGGCAAGAAAAAGAAAGCTAAGAAGAAAGTTGTGAAAAAGAAAAAAGTCGTTAAGAAAAAAGCTAAAAAGAAAGTTGTTAAGAAAAAGAAAAGATAATAACTTACTTTAACTTGTTTTTTTATTTTTTTTTACTTTTTATTTCTCGTCGTGAATTTTGCGATAGTTTAATGTTTTTTAATAAATATAAACATAAAAAAATTAGAACAACAGTAATAACAAATACAAGAATAAAACAAAAATTAGATTTTTTTTACAACAAAGCCATCTTTCGTATCTTTAACTTCATAGCCTTTTTCTTTAAGTTCATCTCTTAACTTATCAGCAGCCTTAAAATCTTTATCTGCCCTTGCTTTTTGTCTTTGTTCTGCTAACGTCATTACTTTTGCAGGGATCTTCTCATCTTCAAATACCATTACCCCCAATACCTTGTCAAGATGTCCTAAAAAATCAAGTATTGTTTTTGCATCTTTTGCAGAAATTGTATCCATAATCTTATTCATTTCCTTGATAAATTCAAACAAAAACCCTTCTGCTTCTGATACATTTAAGTCGTCATCCATTGCTTCCTCAAAACCAATGTTAATATTTTCAATAATTTTAGTAATCCCTTTATTATGTTTAGTCCCACCTAATTTAAGCTTTCGATTAAGTGTATCAACAAACTCTTTAATTCTTTCAATGGTGTTTTCAGCACTTTTTAGACCTTCAAGTGTAAAATTCAATTGTTGACGATAATGAGTAGAAATAAGCAAATATCTAATTGCTTTAGCAGAATAACCTTTATCCAATAAATCCCTTAAAGTATAGAAATTCCCCATACTTTTGCTCATCTTTTTCCCGTCTACAAGAATATATTCATTATGCAACCAATATTTAACAAAGTCTTTCCCAGAAGCAGCTTCACTTTGTGCAATTTCATTTTCATGATGAGGAAAAATAAGATCAACACCACCAGTATGAATATCAAAGCTTTTACCTAAATTTTTCTCAGACATTGCACTACATTCAATATGCCATCCAGGTCTTCCTTTACCAAACTCTGCTTCCCAGAAAACATCACCATCTTCCTTATCCCAAAACTTCCATAACGCAAAATCATTTGGATTAGTCTTATCATACTCGTCGCTGTTTACTCTTTTACCTTTCTTTGTTTGAGTAAGATCAATTTTAGAAAGTTTACCATAAGTTTTATGTTTAGAGATATCAAAGTAAATTCCATCCTTTGCTTTATACGCAACACCTTTCTTAAGCAAAGTTTGAATTAATTTAATCATATCTGGCACACATTCTGTTGCTTTAGGCATTAATTCTGGAATTTCTACATTTAAGATGTTAAGATCATCTAAAAATGCTTTTGTATAAAATTTAGTAAACTCTTTTAGGCTTTTACCTTCTTTTTTAGAGTCTCTTATTGTTTTATCATCAACATCAGTAACATTCATTACATGTTTGACTTTAAAACTCTTAAATTGGAGATATCTTTTAAGAATATCAGACGACAAAAAAGCCCTGTAGTTACCAATATGGGCATAATTATAAACAGTAGGGCCACAACTATAAATACTAACTTGACCTTTTTTTAAAGGTTTAAAGTTTTGTTTTTTTCGTGTTAATGTGTTAAAAAATCTTAATGCCATTTTATTAGATCATTTCTTTACATTCAATCCACATTCAAATACTTTCTGGGCAATTTTCTTCAACTTTACCTTTTCTATGTTTTTCCCTGTTTTGAATACAATTTCTCCAAAACCATGAACAACAACTTCTAACTTATTGATGGATAAAACCAATGCAATCCCAGCATCTGTAACAACATCAAATTTATCTTTAATATTAGCTAAGTTAAGCTTTTTCCTTTTAATAAGTTTTGCTTTACAGCTAAGATCTGTCTTACATTGCTCAAGAGTAAATAATTCTTCCATCCTAGATAAAAATTATCCAATATCACTTATAAATTTTGTCAATACCTTTTTATATTATTAGATATAATAGAAGATTATCACGAATAAATGTGTAAAGGGGTGAACATATGAAAAAGAGTAAATTTGCTACAATAAAAGAAAAAATCAATAAGTCCACTATTTTCCAATCATTAAAATTATTCTTCTCAAAACCAAGCAAAATATTGTTTATGATATTAGTTGATCTTGTACTTATTGCATTAATAATGTTATTCAGCATCCAGACTAATTTTGTTTTTACTAGGTTTGAACTTAGCTCAATTATCTTATTTTCCATAGTAGTTTTAATCAACGCATTAATAATGACTGCTATTTATACTCTAACAAAATTAAAATTGCTGAACATTGTTTTTGGTTATCTAAATGAAAAACCTCTTCAATGGTCTGATTTTAAAAAATTTTGGAGTCTTAACATATTATTATTTCTAATAATTATTATAATAAACTTTACAATTTCATTGATAGTTACTTATTTAATAAAACAAGAATACCATCAAAGCATTTTTGTAGTAGCTGGATTAATTTTAATGTTTTTCTTGTATCCTTTTGTTAATTTAGTCCACTACAGTTTTTGCAAGCATAAAAGCATTAAAAAAAGTTTTAGCTTTAGTTTGAAATCATTATCAAAGTCTTTTGCATATATGCCTAATATATTCTTTTTAGTTGCATTTATTGCATTTTACATTGTAGTTTATTTGATTAACTTCATTGTAGCAGGGGTTGTGTTTAAAACAAGCCAAAACATCCTAGTTATGCAGAATTTTGCTAAGATTGTAATTGTCTGTAGTGTTGCGTTTGGATATTTGTTGTATTTAATCAACAGAGTTTATTTTTTAAATTTAATTAGAGAGAAATAACAATAAGGCCAGGCGAGGTGAAACCGAGTAGGATATTTTTGAGCAAAGCGAAAAAATGTCTGTCTGTGCCAAGGTTGTTGTTATTTTTTTCGTATACACCATATACAAAAAGATAAAAAAATTCAAACAAATCTCTTTATTCCATAAGATATATAAACACAAAAGAATAGAAAAAGATCATAAACAAAAAGGTGTTAATCATGAAAAAGAGCATAGTGATTGTTGAGGACGATATAAACATAGCAAAAGCAGAAGCCATGATCCTTGAAAAGGATTATGATGTGCATTTAGCACATGATGGGGAAGCTGGCCACAATCTAGTAGTAGAGAAAAAGCCAGACATAGTAATTCTTGATTTAATGATTCCAAAACTTCATGGTTACGAGGTATGTAAAAAAATTAAATCAAATCCAGAACTTGCTAATACCAAAGTAGTAATGGTTACAGCTAAAAACGAAGATAGAGACGAAGCAATGGGCATGGATATTGGAGCAGACGATTATATAATGAAACCTTTTGAAGGTGTTGAATTAAAGCATGTAATAACCCAGGTCTTAAATAGTGATAAAAATAATAACAGTAACCCAGACCTAGAAAATGAATGATTTAGCAACAATATTATTATCTGTATGGAATATTTTCCTTGTATTAACTATCCAGGTATTTAACAAAATTTCTTTATTTTTTAGCACAACAGATGGAGAATTATTAAAAAGCCTAGTAGAATTTATTATTTTCACTGTTATTTCTTATATGTTAATTAGTGAATTTAGAAAATCAAGGAAACAAGAGCTCAAATATTTAATATTTGGATTTTTTAGTCTTATGATAAGTAGATTAATTATTACAATTGCTTTTACATACATTGCATTTACCAATATAACTGTCCCAAATGTAGAAGTTTTCTTACCAATTATAGATAATACTTTAGAAATAATTGCATTGCTGTTAGTAGCAAATGCATTTTTATACCCACTCCATAAAAAGAAACTTGAAGGTTTTAAATCAAACATATTTATTCAAATCATAGGATTTTTAATTATAACTTCATTAATTCAATTATACTGGTTAAGTGTCCATACACATGTTGGGTTTAGACAATCCCTTGGTTTCTTTTTTTATGAAGCATTAAAATTCCTTGTTTTCATTTATCCAATATTTTCTATTAATACAAAAAAACACAGGAAAATCACTGGGAGGTATGCAAATTCAATTATTTTTGCTTTTATGCTATTCTTAGTTAGCCCAATAATTAACCTCCTGAACTATTTAATGTATGGTGGAAGTAGCCAAGCATTAATTATTATGGAACACCCATTTCCATTATTATCAATGTTGTTTTTCATGAGGGTTGTATTTCTAAAACTAGTAGATAAAGCAACATTAAGAGAACAATTATCTAAAACAAAACAAAAATATGAACATCAAAAAGAACTAGCTAAATTAAAAGATGAGTTTGTCAGCACTGTAAGCCATGAATTAAGAACCCCTCTTACAAATATTAAACTTTACCTCTCTTTGTTATTAAGTGGAGAATTTGGAAAATTAGGAAAAAAACAGAAAGAACCATTAATAATAGTAAAAAGTGAAGGTGAGAGATTAAATAATCTAATAAATGATATTCTCAGTTTAGCAAAGTTAGAAGCAAAAAAGCAAAAATTAAAATTGAGCCAAATAAAACTACATGAGATTGTTGATAAAACAGTATATCACCAAATGGCAAAGAAAAAAGGCATCAAGATTATTAATAAAATTCCAAAAAATCTTATAGTTAATATTGATGAAAACCTGTTTAAGCAAGTAATTATTAATTTATTTTCAAATGCTCTTAAATTTACAGAAAAAAGTGGAAAAATAATTTTTAATGCCAAAAAACAAAAGAAAGGTTTTGAATTTTCTATTCAAGACACAGGAAAAGGTATTGAAAAAGGTAAACTTCCTTATTTATTTGATAAATTCTATCAAGCAGAGAATTACATGACCAGAGAAAAAGGTGGAACAGGCTTAGGCCTAGCAATAGTAAAGAAAATAATAGAACTACATAGTGGAGTAATTGATGTTGAATCAGATATTGGAGAAGGAACAAAGTTTACTGTGTTTTTACCCTGATTTTTATTTCTTAAATTAAATTTACCCATTAATTATTTTTACCCTAATTTTTAATAGCCTTTTTATTTCCCAGCCATCCTTGCCAGATCTTCTTTCATTCCTTCTAAATGTCCTGCACCAACGATTGCAAGGATCTTATCATGTTTCTTTGCTAGTCTCATTAAGTTCATGGCCATTACTTTATTTCTTTCATCTACTAAGACAGAATATGCATTTGGATACTTTGCTTTCATTACTTTAACTAAACCTTTAATTAATGTAGCAGATGGCACTTTTGTTAAATCCATTTGTTTTATGTCTACACCCATTTCTCGCATTACTTTCTTAGGAAAAAATATTGATTTAATTAAATCCTTAAAAAATCTCATTTTCTCCTTAAATGTTATTCTTCTAGAAAACCTTGCCAATGTAATTTCAATTGGTTGGTCAATCAATGCAATCTTTATATTATTCTTTTTTGCTTCTCTAACTGCAGTTAACATTTCTTCTCCAGGATCCATTCCAACTGTATTTCCAAGTTTCTTTGAACCCCAACTACCAATCTTAGCAAATAACCAACCTACAAATCCAATCTTAAATATTAACATAAAAGGGGTTTTAGATTCAGCTTTTGTAAGAAGTGCATGTAATCTTCGTTTATCTAATTCAATTGCTACAACATCTGGCTTAAACTTAGCTATATTTTCCTTAACTTCATTAACAGATTGTTTAGCAATATGTGATGTTCCAACTAGTCTGATTTGTACATTTCTACGTTTTTTCTCAGCAACTGCTTTGTTTACTGCTGAATTTGCCTTTTTAGTGGTTTTTTCCCCACTTGAAGGAGGTATTTTTTTTGCCATTTTATATCCCAAATTGTACTTTATTATGATTGTAATATGATAAACTATTTAAATAAATTAGGTTTTTGCTAAGCTATGAGTGAAGATAGCAAAACAAACAAGCTAAAAGAGTTTTATGTTAAGCATTATAAAAAACTATTGATAATTCCAATTGTTTTACTAATTCTTGCTTTAATGCAGCTTGGATTTCAGCATGCGACAACTGGTGATTTTATTAGCAAAGGCGTATCTTTGAAAGGTGGTCTTGTTGTTACTGTACCAACTGATGAGTTCATTGATCAAGAAATTTTAGAAAACGCATTAAGAGCCTCATATCCTGAAAGAGATATTAATATTAAATCAATAACTGAAGCAGGGAAGCAAATGGCAGTGATTATTGAAGCAGACATAACAGACAAAGATGAAAGTAATACATTTTTAGATTCAATTGAAGAAGAAACAAATGTTGCTCATAATTTATTCAATGTTGAAATGACCGGTTCCAGTTTAGGAAAAAGTTTCTTTAAAGATATTTTGTTTGCATTGTTAATTGCGTTTGTATTTATGGGCGTTGTAGTATTTATTTATTTTAGAACATTAGTTCCTAGTTTTGCGGTTATTCTAGCAGCCTTTAGTGATATGGTAGTAACATTAGCAATAGTTAATATTATGGGTATGAAATTAAGCACTGCAGGAATTGTTGCTTTCCTATTATTAATTGGTTACAGTGTTGATACAGACATTCTATTAACAGTTAGGGTTCTAAAAAGAAAAGAAGGACACTATATGGATAGAATATTTAGTTCAATTAAAACTGGTTTAACAATGAATTTAACAACTTTAGCAGCTGTTACTGTTGCATTAATTGTTTCAAAATCAGAAGTAATTACTCAAATTATGACAATTCTTCTAATAGGATTAATAATAGACAGTCTTAATACTTGGATTCAAAATGTTGGTATTCTAAGACTTTATATGGAATACAAAGAGAAAAAAGCAAAAAAACATGAGGTTAGCACAGAATGAGCGACCTTAAAAAGATTATAAAAAAAGGCAGAGTAATTATTCTAATTATATTATTAATATTTGCAATTATTACAATCCATCCTAATCCATGGGCAAAGGGAGTAGCTATTAGAAGTGTAGAAAAAGATAGTGCAGCATATTTAGCTGGAATTTTTAACCCAGAACCAAAAGATAAGCCAATGTTTAGAGAAGTTATTACTAAAATTAATGGAAAAATAATTAATGATGTAGAAGATTATGAAAAAACAATTATAAATTTAGAAGAAGGAGACATTATTAATCTTGAAACTCTAAGTAATTATGAAAAAAATGGAGATAAGCGATCATATTCATTCTTCAAGAAAAAGAAAGAACACACATTAATTGTAAAACCATTAATAAAGATAACAGAATTAAATGAAACAGAAGAAATAAGAATAAATAAAACAATCGAAGTTAATGAAACATTAGAAAATGGAAGTATTGAGCTTGTAACTAAAGAAATTGAAGAAGTCATTACTGTCCCAAAAACATTAGAAGAAGTGATTGGTGTTGAAGATTTAGGATTTACAGTTTATGACGCACCTCAAACAAACTTGAAAAAGGGTTTAGACTTAGAAGGTGGAACAAGAGTATTATTACAACCAGAAATAGAAGTTTCACAAGATGATATGGAAATTATTATTGCGAACTTAAAACAAAGGTTAAATGTTTATGGCTTAAGTGATATTGTTGTTAAAGAAGCTGGAGATTTTATTTCTGGCAATAAATATATTATTGTAGAAGTTGCTGGTGCAAATGAAGATGATGTAAAAGATTTAATTGGAAGACAAGGTAAGTTTGAAGCAAAAGTTGGTAATACAACTGTTTTCAGAGGCGGCAGTGATGTTAAAAATGTATGTAGAACACCACAATGTAGTTTCCCAATTGATCATAGAAGACCTTGCGGCCCAATTGGCGATGGTGTTTATCAATGTAGTTTCTCATTTGGTGTAACATTAGATATAGAAGCAGCAGAAAGACAAGCAGAAGCAACTAAAGATCTTGAAATCATTGAAGAAGGCGGAGATAAATTCTTAAGTAAAAATATTGATCTTTACTTAGATGATGAATTAGTTGAAAGTTTAAGAATTGGCGCAGGCCTTAGAGGAAAAGCAGAAACAGACATTGCAATTTCAGGACCTGGCGCAGGTAACTCATTACAAGAAGCAAGGCTTGATACTGTAAAAAATATGAAGAGTATGCAAACTGTTTTAATCACTGGAAGTTTGCCTGTTAAACTTAATATTGAAAAAATCGATACTGTTTCTCCAGCTCTTGGAAAAGAGTTTGTAAACAATGCATTATTAGTTGGTTTATTTGCAATCTTAGCTGTTATTTTTGTAGTAAGTATGAGATATAAAAAAGTAAAAATTGCTCTGCCTATGCTAATAACAATGCTTGGAGAAGTCACCTTAATCTTGGGCTTTGCAACATTAGTAAATTGGCAATTAGACTTAGCAGCAATTGCAGCTATAATTGTTGCTGTTGGTACAGGTGTAGATGATCAGATTGTTATAACAGATGAAACATTAAAAAGTAAAGGAGATCTTTACCTTAATTGGAAAGAAAAATTAAAAAGGGCATTCTTTATTATCATGGCTGCTTATTTCACAACAGTCGTTGCAATGTTACCATTATTAACAGCTGGCGCTGGTTTGTTAAAGGGTTTTGCATTAACAACAATAGCAGGTGTAACATTTGGTGTGTTTGTAACAAGACCTGCGTTTGCAGCAATGATTGAAGTCTTGTTTAAAAATTAAATTATTAATTACAATAGTTTAATTAAGGAAAAAAGATGGGTAAAACAAAATTAAGTGCAATAATTCTGGTCATAATTTCTACATTATTCATTTCAATTGCCCAAATATTCTATAAGTTAGCATCACAAAACTTAGTTTTTAGTACAGAACTTATTTTTAATTATTCGTTATGGATTGGTTTATTCTTATATGCAATTGCGGCATTATTATTGATATTAGCGTTACAACGAGGAGAATTATCAACATTATATCCAATGATTGCATTAGGTTATTTTTTAGTTGTTATACTTTCACATTTTGTTTTTGGTGAAACAATTAATACGTTTAAATGGGCGGGCATTGTATTGATAATTATTGGTGTTGGTGTATTGGGGGCAAAATCATGATCCAAATAGCTATTGCCTTAACAATCTTTGCAACTTTCATGGGCGCTACCGCAAGTTTATTATTAAAAAAGGGTTCAAACACATTTAAATTTAATATTCTTGAATTAATGAAAAATTGGCAATTAATCATGGGATTATTCTTATATTTTGTTGGAAGTCTTATATTTATCTTTGCTCTTAAATTTGCAGATTTATCGTATCTTTATCCATTTATATCATTATCTTATGTTTGGACCTGCCTATTGTCAGTAAAGTATTTAAACGAAAAAATGAATATGGGTAAATGGGTAGGAGTTTTATTAATAATTGCCGGCGTTAGTTTGATTGGATTTGGAAGTTAAACTAATCAAAATTATTAATACAAGATTAAATTTATGATTATTATAACATATTGAACATAACATATTAAAAAAGGTGAAAACATGAAATCAGTTGTATTATCATTAGGCGGTTCAATGATTGTTCCAGATAAAGTTGATACTAAATTCTTAAAGAATTTTAGAAAATTAATATTAGATTTTACAAAGAAAGGAAACAAAGCAGCAATGGTTTGTGGCGGTGGTAGAACTTGTAGAATTTACCAGGGTGCAGCTAAAGACCTTGTTGGTAAGAAAATAACAGATGTAGATTTAGATTGGGTTGGTATAAAATCAACCAGATTAAATGCAGAGCTTGTTAGAATTATGTTTGGCAAGGATGCACACAGAGTAGTTATTGATAATCCAGAAGATCCAATTAAAACAAATAAAAAAATAATTATTGGGGCAGGATATTCTCCAGGCCATAGCAGTGATATGGATGCAGTATTATTAGCACACAACATTAAAGCAAATGTTATGATGAATTTAACAAATGTTGATTATGTTTATGATAAAGATCCAAGAAAATTTAAAGATGCAAAACCATTAAAAAAACTTACGTGGAATAAATTTCTTGATATTATTGGTAGAAGATGGGTTCCTGGCAAAAACACACCATTTGATCCAATTGCTGCAAAGAAATGTATGAAATTTAAGATGAAAGTAATAATCATTAACGGCAATGATTTAGGTAATATAAAGAATTATTTAGAAGGGAAAAAGTTTAAGGGAACTATACTTGGTTGATTTTTTTCCATTACAAGAGATCAATAATATTGAACCAATTAATTAGTGAATGATATGTCCTAACGGACCTAATTTAGCAGAGTAACACACAGTGTATAATTCTTCTACACCAGGGCGGAGCCAATGTTTCTCACAAATATTTATTATTAAAAAATAAAAGCACAAATAAAAAATTTTGTTATTATAACATCTCAACAAACAATTACTTTACTATCTCTATTGCCTTTGCAGCATGAATAACTGATCTATATTCATCAGAGCCATTAACATAAGTTAATCCGTGACTAACCAAGAATAAATGTTCTGCAGTTATAATTAATTTTTTTGCTTCTTTTGTTCTAAGAAATTTTGGATTTAAACCATAACCTTTATGTTGAACTCTTGCGCGGTCTAAAGCATCTGCATCTTTGAGGATAGCTAATTCTGGTATCATTTCTGGTGCATGTTTATCATCAGGAACATGCCATTCTACCAGATATGCCACTTTTCCACTATCAACATGACCATTACTCCTTTCTAAATATAATTCAGCACCACGAACACCATGATCTGAATCATAAGAATCATAAATTCTGCCCATATCATGAAATCTTGCTGCTTCTCTTAATGCAATTATATCAATTGAATTAGGATTATTAGCAAGATACATCCTTGAAAGTAATTCAGTAAGTATCAAAACTCTAGTTGAATGTCCAACACCATGAACACCGTCTGGACCATTAAGAAAAAGTTCCGCATCTGGACGGTAATTATCAAATAACGCTCCGTGTGGTAAATTTGTACCTAAAACTACATTTAAATATTGTACTTCCTCTCTAAGTTCACTATTCCGATTTACAATTGGTTTAATCCAACTAAGTAATTTATCTTGCATTTTTATCGCTGCAACCTCATGATATATAAAGTTTACTTTCAATAAACTTTTTAAACAACAGGAACAAACATTAGTTTTATGCAGAAAAGACAATATACTAACATAATTGGCACATTTTTGTTCAAGGAAGACAAAATGATAGCTAGAGATATAAAAACAACCAAAAAAATGGATGAAGATCCTGATTTTATATTTCCTAAATTACCTGAGTTTCAGAAACAGTTTTATGAACTAAATATGAAGCAAACTGCAAAAGACATTATTAATTCTGTTAAAACAGACAATTTAATCTCACAATCTGTTAATAATATTGATGAATTAAACAGAACTATTAATTTGCTAGGAAAAAGATTAAGAGAATGGTTTGGGTTATACTTTCCAGAGCTAAATTCGCAGATTAATGACAATGAAATTTATGCAAAATTAGTATTAGATAAGAACAAAGAACAATTAAGTAAAAAATATGGAGTAAAAAGTGTTGGTGCAGACCTTGACAAAGCAGATGTAACACAAATAAAGGTTTTAGCAACAGAAATAACATTATTAGTAAAGCTAAGAGAAAAACAAAAGTTATATATTGAAAAATTAATGGCAAAACTTTGCCCTAACACAACTGAAGTTGCAACTGCACAAATTGGTGCAGAATTAATTGCTCATGCAGGCAGCCTTGAAAACCTTGCAGAAATGACTTCTTCAACTATACAATTGCTTGGAGCAGAGAAAGCATTATTTAGACACCTAAAAAATAAAAGATCGTCATGCCCAAAGCATGGAATTATAATTAATCATCCAATTGTTGCTAGTTCAAGACAAAAAGATCATGGAAAAGCAGCACGACATCTTGCAAGTGCAATTTCAATGGCTGCAAAAGTAGATTATTTCCATGAAAAAGGCAAACCAAACAAAGATTATGGAAAAAAATTAATGGCAAAAGTAAAGAAACAATTAAAATAATAATGTTGTTATAAAAAATGATAATAAGATGCAAAAAACAATAACAACACCGGCACAGACGGACTTTCTATGAAAGTCCTACTCGGCTTCGCCTCATCTGGCCATGTTATTATTTTTTGCTAAAGTGTTAAATTAAAAAAATAAACCACAAAATGACAGAAATAAAGATTATATTAGAAGGAGAACACGAAAAAGAAGTTCAAGATAAAGATAGTAAGCTTGCTTTAATATACAAACGAAGTTGTTCCAATGTATATTTCATAAAAGGAGAAAAAAACATCATCTTTGATACTGGAAATAGGTATGTAAAAGAAAAATTAGTAAAAGCATTAGAAGAAAATAATATTAATCCAGATGAAGTTGATTATGTTATTCAAAGTCACTGGCATTTAGATCATTGTTCAAATATTCATTTATTCAAGAATGCAAAAATCGTTTCTGGGAAAAGATTTATTTGGTTTCCAGATGGTGGCGCAGAAAAATATAGAAAAACTGAGGACATGGACATAGCGGGAGTCAAAATTATTAATACAGAGGGGCATGTACAATCTCACATCTCTGCTTTAGTTGAAATAGATGGAGAAAACCACATTATTTCAGGCGATGCAATAAGAAAAGATTATATGGAAGAAGGATTTTTCAAGAATGAAGAAGCAAAAGAAACTGCAATTAAAATTTTGAAGATTGCGGATGTTATTTATCCTGGCCACGGCAAGGTTATACAGAAAGAAAAAATCAAAAAATTATTAGAGATGGCACAATCAAAATGATGGAAACAAAAAACTCTGGAGTGTACATGGAAAAGAAAGGTAATAGATTTAGATTTTACACTGAAAATTTAAACCCAGGCAAGAGAGTTTATGATGAAAGATTATATAGAGATAGAGGCATAGAATACAGAGAATGGAGCACAACAAAAAGTAAAGTTGGAGCTGCATTAGCAAAGAATGTCTGTCCTTTAAAACTAAATAAAGGCGATTATATTTTATATTTAGGGGTTGCTTCAGGAACAACTGCTTCTCATTTATCAGATATTGTTGGTGATAAAGGTTTAATCTTTGGGTTAGATGTTTCATCAAGAGTTTTAAGAGAATTATACTTTCTTGCTCATAAAAGAAAAAATATTATTCCAATATTAGCTGATTGTGCTTTACCAGACACATATACAAAAAAGATTTGTAAAGTAGATTTTCTGATACAAGATATTTCTCAAAAATCACAAGTTGGTATTTTCCTAAAAAACCTAAAATTCTTGAAAAAAGGTGGTAGAGCTTTCTTATCTATAAAAGCAAGAAGCATTGATGTAACAAAACAACCTAGAAAGATCTTTGAAATGGTCAGAAGACAACTATTAGAAGCAAAGATCAACATTATCGACTATAAAACATTAGATCCATTAGAATTAGATCATTGTGTGTTTGTTATAGAGAAGTAATTTTAAATTAATTATTTTCTAATTAAGTTTAATTCCTTCTATAATACTTCCACCAAACAACCACTGCCAACAAGAACATTCCTACTCCTAAATACTGTCCTAAACTTAATCCCAACCATCTTGGATCATCCCTGTAGAAATTAATAATAAATCTACCAATACCAAATAATCCAACAAACACCCAGAATAAGAAACCATCTTTAATTCTTTTTCCCGCAGCAAAACTTTTTTCAATATATAATTTATCAACAACAACAAGAATACCTAAAATAATAAATCTTTTCAAGGCACCATATAGCTGAGAAGGATGTCTACAACCTTCATAGCCAGGAAAATTAAAACACCAACTTACATTTGTAGTTGTTCCAGGTAATTCTCCATTAAGAAAATTAGCAAGTCTTCCTAATGCCAAAGCAAAAACAGTTGGAATTACTAAATAATCAGCTAATCTTGCTAAGGTTATTTTTTCTTTTATTTCATTTTTCCTACAAAACAACCAGATCCCTAAAAGACCACCAATTAAACCACCATGAAAAGCCATTCCGCCTTTCCAAAATGCAAATATCTGCAAAGGATTGGTAAAATAATAAACTGGCTGCCAAAAAATAACATGAAAGAGTCTAGAACCTAAGATAACACCTAACATTAGATAAAGAATTAATGTATCTACATCTTCCATTGAAAGATCAATTTTCTTTTTCTTAACTCCCCACCATAACCAAAGGTACGCTAGTAAAAACCCAATAACATAAACTAATCCATAATAACGTACTTCAAATGGCCCAATTGCAAAGATTGTAGGATCTAAGTTAAAATTAATCATATTCTTTCACAAGAGAAGATAGTATAAAAAGTTAATGAAAAATCAGGGATTACTATTCAATAAAATAATAAGATCATAAAGTAAACCAGCATCCTTCTGACATTATATAATTAAACTTACTGCACATTTTCCACATTTTGTATCTGTCTTTTTCGTCAGGTGAAACATAGTTATGTTCTCCACCCATTGCCCAGTTCATTCTTTTTCTTCTAACAATATCTCTTATCTCAGAATGAGTCATTACGTCTTGCCCTACTCCAAAATTTCTTTTTGGCACAACAACATCTGTTCTTGCAAAGGCATCAGTATATTCAGGCATCTCTACTCCAGAATTTGCATCTCCTGGTTTATAATCTTTTAAGTATGCATCTAAAAATCGTTGATATTGAAGCATTAATTTTGCATATTGTTTCATATGTGATATTTCATATCCCTTATTATCAATAGAATCAATTTGCACATCAATTACATCTTTTTCCTCAATTTCAATAACTGTATTAAGAAGCTCTGCAATACTTGTTGTGTCTTTTTGTTTTTTATCTGATTCTTTTTTTGATTTTCCTGTTTTATTTGTATTATTTTCTCGAGGCTCTTTTGCTTGACTTTTAAGATTACTTGTATGAGATCTTTTTTCACTTGTTTTAATCTTGGCAGCTCTCACTATAGAGAAATCTTGTTTCAATCCTTTAACATCTTCAAATAATACTGCCAAATCCATCCATACACCTCTAATATAATCCAAATTTATCTAATATAAAAATCTTACGAAATAGCAGTTATCATCACAACCTTTTTAAATCAATCTTTCTTCCAAGTACTTAGGTAGGCTAGGCTGGGTGGTTAGTCCTCACCTGTTACCTACAACGGACTTATGTAGGAGCTGAAGCCTGGTAAGCGTCATATATTTTAGCACAAGGTCCTTGTCTTGCCAATGAAATTTGGTCTTGCAGGACTTATGCTTTTGCGAACCATGTCAGGCCTTGATCGGAGCAGCATTAAGCTTTTGCACAGGTGCTTGCAAGGTCGCCAGATGGAGAATGGACAGGGATTAAACCTTGAGCTGATTTATATGGCCATTATTGGGCATGCCTGCCTACTTTTTTTTAATTACTTCTTTAATTTCTTTATTTAAGTCTTTTTTAGAAAATAGCTCAGAAACAATAATATAACCATCTGTTTCTACATCAATAACTTTTTTAACATTATTTTTATTAACACCACCAAACACAACAACTGGAATATCTATTTTTTCTTTAACCTTAACAATTTTATCAACACCTAAAATTTTATTTTTAGGATTTAAAGCCTTAAAAATTGGCCCAAAGGCAATATAATCTGCGCCTTTCTTTTCAGCTTCAATTGCTTGTTTTACTGTTGAAACAGTTAATCCAATCATCATTTCCTCTGGAACAATTCGTCTTGCTTCTTCAAATGCAAAATCATTTTGACCAAGATGCACACCATCTGCTTTTGCTTTAATTGCAACATCCACATAATCATTTACAATAAACAAAATACCTGCTTCAGATGTCATTTTTCTTATTTTTACAGCTGTTTCATGCATTTGTCTCCTATCAAGAAATTTTTCTCTGTATTGGATAACTTCAACACCTTCTTTAATAGCAATTTCAACTTGTTTTATAGAACTTAGTTTTGTTAAGTTTGAATCAGTAATAAAATAAAACCCAATATTTCTTAATTTATGTAATTTTTCTTTAGTTTCCATTTATATCACAACATAATTTAATGGTTTTTTTGACATAGAGATTGTAATAACATCTCCTTTTTTTAATTTAATCTCTTCCAATGAATCCAAAGCAAGAACATATGTATCTCTTAAAACGTTAATTTTGATCTTATCATTCTTATTAAGAAATCCTTTTTTTAATTTATGCTTATGTAATCGTAATTCATATTGCTCTCTCACAAGATATTGCCATTTTTGTGATGTTAATGGCATTTTTTTACCACCTGCACTTACAGCCCATGCATAACTTCCAGCAGGTGTTGAAGCTATTAGTCCTGAACATTTCTGATGTTCTTTCTTCCCTTTTACTGTTAAATCAAACCGTGATAATTTATATGAAATACGATGACCAAAAAAGATATCATTTAACACAGGATAATTATGTTTTTTTCCGTTAATCGCAACCTCTAATCTAGTTAATTTTTTTGTTTTAAACCCTTTTATTAATTTTTTAATCTTTTTTTCAAAATTCATTCTTGTAGAATGCATAAAAAAGCCTTCTTTTTTCATATGATGAGAATTTACTCCAAATAAAGGTGCATCTTTTACATAATGTGAAACTCTTAAGAATGTTCCATCACCACCAACAACAATAATTAACTTTGCCCCCCTAAATTCACCTTTATAACAAAACTTTCTCTCAATAGCCTTGTATTTCATATTATATTTATCTAATGTAGTAAGAACTGTCTTTAATGATAATCTCTCTTCCTTATCACTTGGTTTATAATAAACAACGTATATATTTGGCATATTATTATGATAACCTCTATTGTATATAAATATTTCTTAAGTTTTGAGTCTTGAGTAATGAGTAATGAGTTGGTTGTGGGTAAATCAGTTATGGGGTTTGGTTATGAGTAAAATAAGTTCTGAGCAACTACTGTGATACCCATAACTACTTACTGATCACCCACCCATAACCCAAGACTCATTACCCAAAACTATTTTTTTACTTTCTTAGCAATATCCCATTGAATCTCAAAAAAAGCTTTAAAACCATCTGCTACTTCTTTATCTTCAATAATAAACGCAACTGGTTCTTCTTTCCAGATCACAACTGCAGCTTTATCTTTCCAAAGGTTTACTTCTATTGGTGAAATATATTTCCTTGGTAAAGTCCTAACTACCCAATTATTATCTTTACATGCATTTATCAATGAATGTGCGTCTTCATCAAAAATAATTTTAGGTTTAACTCCGTTACTAGCCAATTTAGGGATATAATCATTAAAATATTCATTAAAATATTTAGGAATATGTTTAGAACTACCAAAAACAATCATATCATCTCCTTTTTTTAAATCATGTAAATGGGAATCAAACATTCTTTTTAGACTATTATTACCTTTGATTGTTTTTACATTTTGTTCCCACAACATTTCAAACCATTTTCTGTATGAATCTGCTAAATCTTTATTTTTTATAACAATTGTAGAAAACGGATCCCAAATATGAATCGCAACAAAATCACCAAAAGTCATAGTAGGATTTGGATTAAAATATTCATCTGGTAGAGATTTATAAGAAACATTATTATGAGGATACAAAAAATTGGTACTATTTTTAACAAAAATTCTTTCTTTAATACCCTTTTCCTTTATTTCTCTAAAATACCACCTCATGGTGTCAGGAACAAGTTCTTCAAATTTTTCTTCTTCAAAACCCATCCCAATTAAGTCTTTTTTTTCCCTAATAACTAGTCCAAGCATTGCTTTGTAACCTTCTTTTCCTTTGAAAACTTCTACATTCAATTCTTTCTTATGAAATCCACTCATTTTAACAAGCTCTGGCATTACTTCATTTAACCTAGAAGCTTTTTCCTTGAGAAAATCAGATAATCTTTGAGGATTAGTTGCTTGATAATATTTTACATTACCCATTACAACATAATTAGCTAATCCTTTATTCAATAGCTTTTCAATAAAATCATATATTGTAGTTCTGTGTAAATTAGTTTCTTCTTTAAGAGCACTTACTGGGCTACTTCCTAGCTTTAATAAAGCTAGATATACCTTGATTTCACCCTCACCTAAGCCCATTTCCGCTAATACTTCTTTTACACCCATATTACATACATGTTATAGTATAGCTTTATAAAGTTTCTTATCTGCTGTCGGAATTCCGACAACAAAGGTTTATATAGTTCACTGGGCAGTGATTACTATAAAGTTACAAAACAAAGGGGGAAACAAAATGGAAGGAAGAGCAAGTTTAATGTTTGAAAGAAGAAAATGCGTAGAAATTAACTTGTTTAACATTTGGAGCACAGTTATTATTTTAATTTTAATTTTAGTTTTACTGAAATAAAATCAAAATAGAAAAAACAACGTTTAGGGGAATAAAAATGGTTGGACAAAGACTAGAAAAAGAAGAAATTATAAGATTAAAAAGAATTGAAGTCCCATCAGATATAATTAGTAATGTTAATGAATTACACATCAGACATGGAGATGAAGCACTGAGACATGAACTCGTACATTGTATGCAAGTAGCAGAGTTCGCTTATGAATTTCTCAAAGCAACAACCGTAAAACCAAAAACAAGAGATTTTTTTGGTAGTGCAGAAACAATGATCCTACGTCCAGAAGTCGTATCAATAGCGGGTTTAGTCCATGATATTCAAAATTCATTAACAACAGAAGGAACATTTGCACTTGTCCCAGAAAAAAGAATGTTGGAACTTATTCCTGAAAGCAAAGGAAAGGCACAATGGAGAATGGATGACTACGATAACACAAGAATGATAGAGATTGTAAGACAACAACTTGGATCCAAAAAAAACACAGATTTAAGAGCAACAACATATTGGGAAGTTATGAAAATTTTAGAACTTGGAGCAAGAAAATTAAATCCAAAACAAGTTTCAGAACTCCAAAAAGAAAACAGACTTTATAGGGTTGCACACAAAGTTGGAGACGGTGTTGCTTTTGGTATGGGAAACATACAAAGAATGTGTGAAGCAGTTTACATGGCAGACATTGTCAAATTGTACATTAATCAAGAAGCAACATTAAAACAAACAACAACCGCAATTGATTCTTTCCATAATAAATACTTAACACAATATGATAATGTTTGGGTTGATGGAAAAATTCCAGTACAATTACCTTTTGACAAAGCAAGAGCAGAAAAAGTACTTGCTAAAAAGAATTTTCCATTTAAAATGGATGATCTAAAAAGAGATCATGAATCTGTTTATGCCTTAATCCATGACGCGTTTACTTCAAACAAATGGGATGAAGAAAATAGAAGTAGCCATTGGTATGATCATGGATTCAGAAAAGCAGTTGAAGCCTTAAGACAAGCTAAAACACATGATCAAGTAAAAGATGTGTCTGCGATTACAGAAAGATTAAACAGAGCATTAGAAGTGGTTCAAAGATATGCACAAAGACAGTATAGATTAGAAGGACAAAGATTATAGAAAAACAAATCAGAAAAAAAGGTAATAAAAATGAAACACATAGCCAAAGGTCAAGGAGTTAGTCAAGGAAAAGTTAGAGGCAAGGTTAAGATAATCAATAGTATGAATGACCACGACAAATTCAATGAAAATGATATCCTTGTTACTCACTTAACTGATCCAACAATGGTAATCCTAATGAATAAATCTGCAGGAATTATCTGCAATATTGGTGGACTAACTTCACATCCTTCAATTGTTTCAAGAGAGATGGGAATTCCATGTATTGTTTCAGCAAAATGCATTGAAACAGGAAAACCAACTACTGAAATATTGAAAGATGAAGATTTAATAGAGATGTGTGGAACCAGTGGAAATATTCATAAAATAGAAGATGAGAAAAAAGAAGAAAGAGAGGAATAAAATGACAAACATTACATTAACAGGAACATGTGCATGTCCAGGAGAAGTAGAAGGGAAACTTACTAGATACAACCCTGAAAAAACTTACACAAAAGAAGATGTTATCATCCTAAACGAGCATATGACACAAGATGTTTTGAAACTAAAGAATGCAGGAGCAATCTTATCAAAAAATGGTGGGCTAACGTGCCATGCATCAATATTAGCAAGAGAACTTAATGTGCCTTGTTTAGTTGGAGTCAATGGAATGGAAGAGTTAAAAGAAGGAACAAGAGTAGAAATTGATGCTGCCGATGAAAAAATCAATATTAAAGATTAACTAATGATAACAAAGAAAACAACAACATGGCCAGGCGAGGCAAAGCCGAGTAGTATTTTTTGAGCATGGCGAAAAAAATGCGTCTGTGCCAAGATTGTTGTTGTTATTTACTACATATACAAAAAAGGACAATAAAATGGAAATACCAATAAAAGATGTTGATGAATCAAAAATCACATCTTACACAACAAAAGCAAGACCTGCTGAAAAAAGTAACGAGATATTAGAAATCAATGTAGATGGAAAACTATTCAAGTGTGAAAGACCTAAATATTTTCACAAGAAATTTGATCTTGCAATATACACACCAGGATTTGAAAAAGAAGGAGATATAATTTACAATAGAAAAATTCCTTTTTTCTTTGACAAAAAAGGAAGATGGTGGTGTGGAGAAGAGTT
>JABJHR010000007.1 GCA_018661705.1 Candidatus Woesearchaeota archaeon | reverse complement strand
ATTCACTAACTTTACCACCATAGTCCCTATCTAATCTTTCTTTCTCTTCTGTTAGTGTTTGTATTCTTGCTTCATATCCAATACTAAGTTCTTCTTTCTCTCCAACTAATCTGTCTTTTTCAGTATTTGCTTGTTCTAATTCTGTTTCTAATTCACTAACTCTTCCGCCATAATTTTTGTCTAATTCTTCTTTTTCTTTTATTGCTGCATCTTTCTCTTTTGTTAGTGTTTGTATCCTTGCTTCATAATCACTGCTTAGTTCATCTTTTTCTTGTACTAATTTATTTGTTCTTTCATCATAACCTTTTAATAGTCCTTCATATCCTTCTACAAGTGTTTTTTTATCTGCTTCAATTTCGGCTATTTTTCCTTCTAATTCTGTTCTTATCTCATAAATGTTTGTTTCCAATTCACTGTTTTTTTCTGTTAAATCTTTTATAATGCTATTTGCACGCAGTAATTCTTGAATCTTTTCGGCATAAAATTGTGAATATAATTGAACATTTTGAATTTCTCCTTCTTCTCTTTCTAATGCTGCTTCTAGATTTTTCTTAAATCCAGTTGCATTTCTTAAATATTCTTCTGCTTCACTTGTTTTTGCTTCTAAATCTAATTTTAATTGAGAATTTATATTTTCATATTCTATTATACTTTTTTCATAATTTGCAATTATTTCTCTGAGCTCGTCCTCAAGACTAGAAAATCCTTGAACTAGTTCATCTTTTGCTTCTTCATGTGCTGTAATTATTTCATCATGTTCATTTCTTGGAACATAGTCTCGCATTAATTCTAATCTTTCTTCTAATTCTCCAACTCTTGCTTCAAGTTCTGAATTCCTTATTCTTAGGTCATCTAACTCTGGTTCTTCTTTTTCTTCTTCTAATGCTGGATTTTGATAATCAGGATTTTGTGTGTCTTCTAATTCAAGTTCCCCTAATGTTTGTGGTTCTGGAATTAGTTCACCTTCTTCTGAAGGTACTTCATCTAATGGTATATAACCAATGGTTTCTCCTTCTGTTGTAGGAATCTGACCAGGTAATACTTCTGGTCCTTTTGAGGTGGTAGTTTCAGGAAGATCATCTCCTGTTAAATCTTCTTCATCAAACCGTCCTGTTAAAACAGTATCTGTTTTCTCCACATCATAAGTTGCTGGAACAGCTACTTCATTTTGAATACTAGCTTCATTTCCTATTAACGGAGGTGGTGTTTGTGGTGGTATAACTGTTGTCATAACAGGTTCTTTTATCACTTCTACTGCTCTTTTTGTTAAAATAGTTTTTTGCATAAATTCTTTTCTACCATCTTTCAGGTCTGCGATAATTATTCCAACATCATCGTGAACTCTTACTGCAGTTGCATATGCATCTGCAAATAATGCTCTATACATTAAGTGATCTGGATTTCTAGGTTCTATTAATGGTAATATCATGTCTCTTCTCCTGTGGTAATCGTCTGTATCTAATTGATAACCTCTTTCTGCAAAATGTTGAGCTATATTTCTCCAATAACCTTTTGTAATTCCACCCTCTTCTAACCCTTCAGTTATCATTCCATATGGGTGTTCAATTAAATGCTCAAATGTATCCATAATGGCATGTAATTCTTGATTTAAGGTATAATTTTGAAAAATGTTTGTTAGTTCTCTTTGGGTAACTTTATATGATGTTAATCCATCAGTACACATCAACATAAAAACAGTATCTGCCATTTTACTTAAATCAAATCTATTAGGATGTATTTTTGTAACTCCCCCAATTCCAAGACAATTAGAAGGTCCTCTATTCTCATCAGCATGTGATTGATCAGGAGTAATTTGTTCTGGAACTGCACTTGTAAATGGATTCAGATTTTGTGTTCCATTTATCAAGTAAATTCTAGAATCTCCAATGTGAGCCGTGTGCAATATTTGTGATTCTTTATCTAAATACGCAAGTTCCATTGTTGTTCCCGCACTTTCGGCTTTTAATTCATCATTAATTTTATCCATTTCTTCTTTAATAATAGCATCTATATTAGTTGTTTGACCACTTAATCTACTAATTAATCTTTCAGAAATTGTTCTAGTAGCATAATTACTGGCAAAGTTAGGTCTACTACCACTTAATCCATCGCACACTACAAATAATGCTTTTCTAAATTCTTCAAATTGCATTGCAGTGCAACTATCTCCAGATTGTGTTTCACCTGGCTTTGGTATTGTAAGTGTTTTAAATTCCATCTTATTTTCTTTCATTATTCTGGTTTTTAGTTTTTTTAATTTCTACATGTGATATGTATCAAATGTAATAATTGTATGCGGTGTTAAATTATAACTTAATCCGAAATCTCCTAATTTTCTATTTTCTACATGACATATGATTGCGTCATTGAGTAATCTTTCTTTACTTATTCTAATTACTTTATTTGCAAGTGAAAATAATATTTCCTCATCTTTTGCTTCCATTAATCCTCTTACTGCATGTTTTAAAGGATCAGAACTTTCTCTCTCATTTAATTGTTCATCTGTTAAGAAACAATGCTCTTTTCTTATCTCTGGGTTTACAATTAATCCGTTTTCAGTATTATATTCTAGGACGACAAGATCTCCTTCATAGGCACCAATTAAAGCATAGGTTTTTTGATCTTTCTCTCTTTGCATTAATTTAATACTAACAGGTCTGATTTTTTGTCTTTTATCTTCTCTTATAGGAGAATATCTCCCTCTTTGTCCTATTCTTTTTTCTCTTTCTTCCCCATCTTCTCCTTTATTTTCTTCAAACCCTGCAATTGCTTTGTCTGTTGTATAATTTCCACTCATTTCTTTTACATACGCATCTACAAATCCTGTTTCTTTATTTTCTGTAACAATTGCTATTGATGATCCTAAAACATCAAAATCAATAATCATATCATCTTTTCCTAGTCCAAATTTATGTGTTTGAATAATCGTATCAGGAACAGGCACATTACCATTATACTCTCTACTTCTTATTATGTTTCCTTCTGCAGCATACAATGTAACTTTACTTCCTCCTGTGTTTCCAACAATTTTTGTTTTAGTTGGTCTCCATTCTTTCATTACTTCAACTTTTTTAATTTTAGTATAATCAGAACTAAATTTTAAATGATATAACCCTGCTGATACATGTTTAAATAAAGTTCTATCTTCTAAATCATTATGTCTTTCTCTTAAGAGTGTTAAATAGACATCACCATTATTAGAAACATCTATGGAACCACTGAAATCTTTTTTATCACTACCAAAACCTACGCTCCTGACAAGATCATCTAAATTTGTATCTTTTTCTTTTTTTAAGACTTCAAGAATATCTTCATATGTTAAAATTGGTGTCATGTCTCCTTTTTGTCTAACATCTGTACTATAAAGTCCTTCTCTTGTTAAAACAAGATCTATATTTTCACTTACGCATTTAATTGCTATTGGTGTTCTATACTTGCTTTCTTTTTTTTCTCCTGTTGATTTTTTACTTGTTGTACTTCTAGGAAATTTTTGATCAGCTTTTTTTCTCTCTAATACACCAGCCCCAAAAGTATACTTACCTTTAGTATCTTCTTCATCATCCCAAGTTCCTCTTGATCCAACTGATTTTCTTTTCATTTTTTAGTTCTCCTTGTGGTTTTATTGATTTTTATAATTTTATTACTTCTCTAATTTCTCAGAAACTACATCTGTTACTAATGTTGTAGGATTTTCTCTTGAATAGAAAATTGCTTTTTTTAATTCTTGGAATTCATATGTTTTAGGTTTCCAATCATCTAAAACAATACCGTGAACCCTTAAGTGTTGATCTCCTGAATCTTTCCATCCAAAACCTTTGTATTCTCTTAATGCAATTAAACCATGTGTGAACATGTATTCTGGTGATCCTTTACTTAAACTTGTTCTTGTATATTCTTCAGCAGTTTCCCAAAGTGCCTGTAATTTTTCAACCTCTTTTCCGGCAGTCATAAAATCAATAACCAATTTATTAAATTTAATTCTGCTTAAGACATCTTCATCTACATCATCGAAATTTTCAATTTTATCGTATACTGCTCTTGTTTTATCATATTCTCTGTCTAAAAATAACCAATTTGAATACCTCATGTTTATTTCTACATCAGAATCAAGTTTTATTACTGCAAATCTAAGAATGCTTGTTTTTTCTTTTTTCTCTATCTGTTCATTCTCATCAGCAAGAATAATTGCTTTTCTGTAATCTGGTGTTACTCTTTCTTTCATTTCATCAGATCCTAATATCATTACATTTCTAAAATAACTATTTGTCTTAAGAATGTCTTCTGTATCTTCTCCTTGAAAAAATTCGTTTAGGTAAAAATATGCGCATTGTTCATTAACTTCTGCAATATCAGATGACCATGAACCAGCGATTTTTTGGTCTTTAAATTGTTTGTTTACTCCAATCACCATTCTTACTATTTCACTTACAACATTTTTTTGTTCTTCAGAATTTAAAAAGGGGTATGCTTCTTGTAATAGTGTTCTCGCTTCTACTACTTTTTGTTGTTTTATTTTTATTTCAGCTTTTTTTAGATCTATTTTTGATTTTACTCTTTCATGTTCTGTTGTTGTTAAAAGTTCTTCATATTCTGCAGATTTAAAAGTATCTAACATGAAATTCCATCCATTCAATTGTTCTTCTAATGTCTGATCAAGATGTTTGGCTTCTTCGGAAATAATGGTGTATAACCCTCCAAGAATTTTATGGGTTGCCATTCTTTCTATCTCTGTGTATTCTTCCCTTCCTTCGCCAGATATTAGTTCACTGTATGCATCGGTCATATTTGTCATTGCTTTATCTAATATCTCTTGTAATCCCTTTTTGTCCATTCCTTTTATTTTTTCACTTCTGTATTCTCTTATGAATATTTCACCTAATTGAAACTGTGATATGTACCTAAATGCGGCATCATCTTCACTTGCTAATCTTTCAAGTAATTCTGTTCTTTCTTCAGAGCTAGCTTCATCTAGTTCAAACATAATATTACAAATTTCTGATTCATTTACGTCTGTCATTTTTTTCAATTAGTTTTTTAATCCTCTTTCTTTATTCCTCTTAATTCAGTAATCATTTGTCCTGCTTTTTTTATTTCTTTTTCAAAGTTTTCTTCTTCTCCAGAAATTTTCTTAAGTCTTTTTGCTTTTTCAGACTCTAATCCCCCGATTTCTTCATCTCTCGCCTCTCTATCACGAATTAATCCTTCGTATCTTGGTTCAATTTCTGCTATCTTTTCTTGTATCCCAGCTCTTTCAGTAGCTAAACTACTACCTCTTTCTCCAAACTCTGTTTCAACTTCCGCTTTTCTACCCTCAACTCCATTTTTCTTCCTTGAGACAGCAGCCTTATATTTCCCAACAAATCCAATAAAATAATCTAAGATTCTTTGTTTGTGTGTTTTACTTGGTGCATTTTCATGATATTCTAAGACTTTACTTTTAAGGTTAGAAATGTTTCTACTTGGGGAAGATCCTGGTGCAGTATTTGCTAAAAATGTTTTTAACTCATGGTATGGCATTTGAACACAATAAAATCCTTTGCTATTAGGCTTAACTTTGTATGGGCCATCTTCAATGGCAACAATTAATTTCTCCAAATATTCTCCTGCACTTTTCTGAGGTCCTTTTGTTATTTCCATTAATATTTCAGCTACCTCTTCTGAAATGTGATCATTTTTTGCTCTTAAATCACTTGCATCAAGTATTCTAGTGTCATTTCTCATCATTTGATCAAGAGGCATTAATCCTGTTAATAATTCAATTGCAATTCTTCCAACAGTGTAAATGTCACTTGCTTCTTTTTCAGGAATTTCAACATCTTTTTTCCTGAATTCTCCTCTATATAATGTACTATTTATTTTACCTTTTCTTTGAGGATTTCTTGAAGGATGTGCTGCAAATTCTTCTTCTGCATCTACATTTCCCATAGTAACTGTTAAATCAGCTCTATCACTCCAAATATCTGAAACTACAACCTCTAAACTTTCAGGGTCTTCAAGTAAAAGTCCATCTTTAGTAAACTCTCCTTTAATTAATATATTGTAGGGGTGTCCATCTATTTTTGAAATCCCTTGTTCATGTAAATAACTAACTCCTTTTAATACATTAAGAATAATTGAATATGCAGTTGATAAAACTTCAGGTTCGGCAAACGCATTTCTATTTCCAAATACATCTTCATAATCTGTTCCAGAAGGATAATTTATGTCCGTTGGAACACCGTCCTTTAAACTTTCGGGAACTTGTGTTCTATAATCAGATGAAACATTTATTATGTCAATTAATTGTGCACAATCAAAATCCATTTTATCCATGACTGCAAACCATCTTGTTTCTTTTTCATTAGCATCATTATTCATCTCAACTTTTCCAAGTCCATTATATTTCATTATTTGTTCTGAACCTTCTTGTTTTAGTGCGTTTGTATCTTCTACACTTTTCTTGAAGCTTTCAATAGATCTTCTATCTAATGCTGCTCCACTATAATTGCTTTTAGGTTCTGCTTTTAGAAAAACTTTGATTGCATATTGGTTTCCATCGGACCCCATTGCTTGATAAACTTCTGAACCTAATCCTTTTCCAATTTTGTCAGTCTCAGGATTAAATTTATAAGTAACACCTTTTGTTGTAGTACAACTAATTTCTCCAGTCATTTTTATCCTCCGTGATTTGTTTATTATTTTGTTTTTTATTTTGTAATATTTTTATACTCGATAGGCGCATAATATCTGTCCTATTTGCCCTTTATTTCTCAATGATACTTCTCCTTCTAATGAGGGGGCATTATTTTTTCTTAATTTATATGTGGAAAACCATGACCCTGATAATGATATCAATAAATCATTTTCAATAATAAATCCAGACGGTGCTCTTGTAGTAGCGAGTGTTTCAGGGCCATTAGTATTAGTAGTATTAAAATTTTGGCCATCATAGACTTCTGGAATTTTTTTAATTTCTCCATGACTATTACTCCCCATGATTTTTTCTTTTAAGTTAAATGCAAGATTTTGTTTTCCTGTATGTGGATCTTTGTATAATTGTAAATTTCCAACAAATTTTTTCTGAAGTGTTTTAGGAATCTCATATATTATTTCAACTTTGCTTTCTTCTCCTTCTTCTTTTTTCAATGATACTGCATATATTCTCCTAGTAGTTCCCACATATACAATTCCATTTTGTGAATCAACTTCAATTGATTTAACTTTCTCCCCTACATATTTATCTCTGTCTTCATTTTGCTTAGGCATTTCTTCTACACTCAATTGTATTTTTTGATTCCATAATTCATCTGTATCTTTACCTATTGTTCTAGCAGGTATCATAGGAATATCAATCTCTTCTACTTTATGGTCAATTGATATTCTTCCAATAGTTATTGTAGCAGGTTTTGAATTATCATCTAACCTTGCATAGTAAACTTGATTGTCTTTTACAGTATAAACATTATTTCCTTCAGCTATAGCTTTAGGACTTTCAGGGTTTCTTGCATCAATAATAATTTCCTCTTCTTGTGCTAAATCATTTAAACTAATTGCAAATAATCCTTCTTTAGAATGATTTAATACTAAAATTTGTTCTAATCCATGATTGCTTGCAAAAGGAGAATCTTCTTGTGCAATTATTTTTGCAAAATTTAAATATCCTCCATTTGTTTGTTCTCTTATTCTAATCTGACCTTTTTTATTTAATTTTGAATCATAAATAATTGCTTTATCTTCATAACATGCACAAATATAATTTTCAGTTCCTAATTTAAAATTAGTTATTGCAGTACAAACTTGATTTGAGATGCCTATTTCTTTATCTCTAAATTCTTGAGTTATATTATCCCATACAACTTTTTTAATGCCTTTACCAGTAGAAACCACATATTCTAAATTTTCAACTTTTGGTAAAACTTTAGTTGTTTGTCCTTCTTCATCTCTTTCAAAATGTTGATAACTAAATCTTCTTATTTTTTGAGTTCCACCACCATCAGGTATTTTCTCACGTAAAACACTATCTAAAACTGAATTTTGAAGTAATCTTGCTAATAATAATACATTATTTCTAATACTTTTTAAGTATGCCATGCCTGTATTTTGATCTCTTTTATCTACTTCAAGTAATGCTGGCATTCCTCCAACATAACCTTGAGCAAATAATGTAAATATTCCTGATCCTTTTTTCCATTCTAGATTTCCAAGATCAATTGCATTTTGAACTTCTTCTTCAAGGTGTTGATAAGATGCTTTTGTTTCTTGTTTTACGTTATGCCCTTGTTGAAAATCACGTGTTTTAAGTGCAGAACTTGGATCTAAACCTATAAACATTGCATTGTAGAATCTTCCAACTATTCTTGCTGCATTTTCTTTACTTTCAAACAATGCATTAACCATCCTAATTACAGCATTTCCTGTTTTTAGTGTTGGATTTTTACCTTCGTCAATTTCTTTTAATACATATGAATAAAGATTTTGTCTGAGAAATGGTTTTGCTTCTGCAGAATCAATACCTCTTTCTTTAAAGAATCCTGGTCGAGAATCAATTAATGATTCATAATCATGGATGCCAATTGTTCCTAAGTCTCCTTGTTGTGGTGCATTTTCTTCACCATACTTCTCAACAAACATTGCTTGAATTCTTTCAGATTCAAAATCTGCAACCCCTACTATGTATGGTGTTAATTTTGGCGCAATTAAAGAAATCACACTGCTTGCCATTGTTGGTTCGTTTGTAACAATCATAACTGGCTTTGGCTTTTGTTTCATGGTATCTCTTAATTTGATTCCATAATCAATTATAGTTGCAAGTGATGATGGAAAACAAGTCCAAATCCTATAACTAAAAGGAATTCTTCCATCAGCAGTCATACTCATAACTTCTTTCAATGCTTCATAAGTAATTCTGTTTTCAATGTCTTTTCCAGGTGCACCTGGTGCAATTGCACTTGTTAATTTTTCTCCAGCTTTGTTAAAATTACTTTCTGGGTTTTCTAATATCTGTTTGAATAATTTTGCTTGAGAATCTGTATCACTTGTTTTCATTAACCCTGCACTAAGGTTGAAAAATGGGGGATATCTTTGATCATCTTGATAACCAGGCATAGCTACTTGAAAATCAGCTAATAATGCATCGTATAAATCATTGTTAAAGTTTCTTGGCTTGTCTTTAGTAGGGTCATGTGGTTTTATATCTTTTCCTGGTGCTAATACAATTGCATCTGAATTTTCATAAAAAACATCAAAGTTACTTTCAAATTCGATTTTTATGTTATTATCATCAAGAATTTTTTCTAATGAAATTTCATTTGGATTATCAGAATCAGAATTATGATCGATAAATTCTCTTTCTTCTACATCTTTTTTAAATTCTGCTTCTCTATCTTGTCCAAAATGATTATAGAACACAATGCGGGATATAGCATCAAGTGAAGTACTAGGATCTGTTATTAATTCAAAGATTGCGTTAGCAACTTTTCCTTTGCCTACTAATCCGAGAGTTTGTCCGATTTCATACACCCTGCCAACTATTATCCTCTTTATTAACTTACCCCATTAATAAAGAAACGGCTTAGATTATATAAATCTTCCTTATTTTTAGCACTTATTAATACTAAATTTTTAAAAAACCCCCTGTTTTTTCCGAAAATAAGGGTGGTTTTTTTACCACCTACTTGGTGTGAATTTTGCGTTTTTTCGTCTTCAAAACCTAATAAATCATAAAAATAATTAAAATTATTAAAAAGATTGTAATAATTTACATCTTTCTTCAAAATATTTTACTATTCCTTTACTCATATAATCTGCTTTACCCTCTTGTTTTTCTTTTTCCATTTCTAACATAACTTTTGTTGATACTAAGTCAATACTATTTGCATTTGAATTTTTAGTTTTGCTTTTTACTAATGTTAAATATGTTGCTGAGTGCTCATCTAATCTTTCTAAAATATATTGAGAACTTCCTGTGGTTGCATAATCTTGTACATATTCTCTAAACAATTCTATTTTTCCTAACAGTGGCATTATGTTCTGTGTTTTTACTTTTACTTTTTTAACAAATGTATCTAAATTTGCAATTGATTCATCATATGTTTTTTTCTTTTCTTCAATCATTTGAGTGTAAGAATGAATTGCATCAATTACTTCTTCTCTATTATTTGGTTTTATCTCTTCTGCTGTTTCTTGTTCATATGTTCCTTGTATTTCTGTATCTTCTTGTTCTTCTATGACATCTTGCTTGTCTAATTGTAACTCACCATTAAACATTGAACTTACTGATATTGCATACTCTAATCTTTTTTCTAATAAACTTATTTTTTGTCCTTGTGCAACAATACTTTTTACTTTTGTTGAATATGATTGCATGGCATGATTTAAAAAATCATTTGCTTCTATTATTTCTTTTTCAATTCCTTCTCTTAAATCATAACCTTTTCCTGGCTTAAAAATAAATGTTGTAATTTTCTTTTTGACACTAGAATTTTCACTCATCACTTCTTGTTCAAACTCTTCCCATGTATCTTTAGGTCTATAAACAGGTAAGACATTTTTCTTTCCAATTTGTCTTAATTCTTCTAACCTTTCTTCTAATTTTTGAGTGTATGATTGTTTTACCATTTTTTCTCCTTACAATTTAGTAATTTGTAGTCATGTTTTACAAAACATAACTTCCTCCTCGTAAATGTGCATATCTTTCAACATTTGTTTTTGCAATCATTTGTTCTAGTGATCTAAAATTGGGTAAACGTACTTTCCCAAGACCAAATAAACTTCTTGCTTCCCTAACTTTTTTTTCTAATACTTCTCTATCCCATAATTGAACCTTATGTTCTTCTGCATCTGCTTTTAATTCCTTTGTATAATATGCATTGGTGACAAGAATTGCCTTGTAGGCATCAACATAAAGTCTTCTTTCATCAACTTCTCTAATTAAATTTTCTTTTATTTTCTTTTTTTGATCTTTTTTTTGATCTTTTCCTTCCATAAAATGATGAACTCCAATCTTTGCATCAGGATTTGAGCTGTACTTGCATTCAATAACTGTTTTTTGTCTGTAAATCCCATTTCTTCTTACATATTCAACATCAACTTGTCGTTTGCTACCATTTTTTTTTCTATATGTAACATCCCATCTTGTTGTTTTAAGTCCTGTATTATAACAGAGTATAGCAACAAAACACTCAAATTGTGTTGCAATTTCTTGTAACTGTTGAGGTGATTTTTTCTTTCTTGACATCTTAATACACCTAACTATACTTTTTGGAATTATCTTAACAAGGGAACAACATAATCTTTATTGACTCTTTTTGCATAATGTCCTAATTCTTTGTTTAATTCTATCCATGGTTTTGTAAATGGTTCAATTGTTTCATCTGCTTTTCTTTTTAGATAATTCCCTGCATTTTTCTGTGCTCTATCAATACTTCTTCCCATTTCATCTCCAACTGTATCAAAAAAATCATCTAAAAAATTTGTTTCATATTTGTTTTCTCTTTTCCATTCTTCTGGTCCTGGGAATGATTTTGTTTTGTTTTTGTCTTGTTCTCCTTCAATTGTGTCTTCAATTTTTGTAGGATTTCCTTTTGCATTGCTATCACTAGCTGAACCTATAATCCCAAAATATTTCGCGCCTGAATAAGCTGTGTACAAAACACAACCTAACAAGACTAATCTTGCTATTTTGTTTCCCATTGTTCTCATTGATAAATAAGTTGATTCTTTCATTATTATGAATATGATTTATTGTTTTGAATTTAATTTTTTATTATATACTTGATCTGTTTTCACATTTGCCTATTGATTTTAATTAAAATTATATAACATATGTTTCTGCTTTATTATCTCTTAAAATTTCTTGTAAAGTATCTTCATAATTTTTATTACTTCCATTATCACTTGGTTGATTTTTTTTATACCATGGTTGAATTCTATCTTCTAGCATGGTTTTAGGTGTTGTTGGTGTCTTGAGTTGTGGATTTTGACTTTGTGCTTTTTCGTCAATACTTTCTTCTCCTGTTAATAGTTTATAAGGAAATTTAAACGCATCAATTGTTGCTTTTCCACCTTGAACTATATTATATAAACTTCTGCTGGTATCAATTTCATCTTGAAATGGTTTTTCAGGATTAAAATATAATTCTCCTCCTTTGAATTCTGAAGTTTTTTCTGCTTCTCCATGATATCCTACAGTAATAACTCTTGGCATATATTCTACTTCTGCAGGTGCTTTTGGTAAACTCATATATTGAATTCCACAATCAAATGCTCCTCTTGCAACCATTGTTAGGGATGCAAGTATAGATGCAATTAATGCAACCTTTTTCCATCCTGTCATTCTTCCTTCGATTCTTGTTGCCATTTTATTTTTTAATTTTTTTATTTTATATGTAAAAAACAACAACTTTGGCACAGACGGACTTTTTCATTACATTCAAAAGTCCTACTCGCCTTCGCCTCGCCTGGCCATGTTGTTTTTTAACTTAACTATGTCTTGTTTAACTATTTTCCAACGTATTGTGGTAATTGTTTCATTCCAACTTCTTTTGCTTTTTCGACGATGAATGCTTTTTGTCTTGCTTTATCCATCTTATTAAAACTAGTTGCTGTAACTTGTTCAAGACCTACTTGACTTATGTTATCAGTTGTTTTCTCAACTACTTGTAACATTGAATGTTCATACTTCCAAATTTGGTTATTATATTCTCCAAGTTTTGCTTTATAATCTTGTCCTGCTTCGTTAGGATTTGTTGAACATGCATTTCTAATTGCATTATCCGCATCTAAGAAAAAAGAACTAACATGGTCTGTTAAATAATCATGGCCAGCTACAACATAATCTTTTGTAAAAACTCCTGCAGTATAAACTGCTCCCAATAACATCGCTCCTGCTAGAACTCTTGCAACGATTCCTTTAAATCCTTTCTTCTGTTTGAACTTCTGTTGTTGTGAATATGTTTCTTGTCCAATTCTTTTTATTGCGTCATCTTCTGATACTACAGCATCTAATATCTCATCATCTTCTTGTGTAGGTGCTGATGCGTGTTCTTCTAATGCTGCTTCTCCCAATTTTATTGGATCTATATTATCTTCTCCTTCTTCGCCTATCATTTTAATCCTCCATCACCGTGTTTTTGAATTGTTTTGATTAATTTGTTTGAACTGCTTTTTCTCTTTCTTCTTTTTTTGTTTCACTTATTTTATTTTCACTTTTTGCACTCATGAATGATTCAACTTTAACTTCATCAATAATATAATGCACTTGACTTTTTTCAACACCATTTTTTTCTAAGTTTTCTACAAAGTCTCTGCAATCAGACATGTTTGGAAATACACAATCTAATAAGAAATTGAAATCATTGTCAATTTCAAATGCAGAGTTTATGTTTGGGTGTCCCTTAGCAAACTTTCTGAATTCATCTTTCTCATTTGCACTTGCTAAGATACTTGTTCTTATTCCATATCCTAGTTTTTGAAAATCAATCATGCATGTGTTTCTTTTGATTAAATCATTTTCATGAAATTTAATTCTGTCATACACTGTAGAGATTGAAATTCTAGTTTTCCTTGATATTTCTGCCAAAGTTTGTCTTGAATTATCTCTTAATTCACTTAAAATCTTAAGATCAGATTCTTTAATTGTTGAAAATGTTGGTCTTGCGTCCATATTTTACCTCTTAACACCTTTTTTTTCTAAAATCATTCAATTTATGCTGGTTTTCCTACCAACTCCCCTCTTTCGGAAAAACCTACACTCTATTAGACAATTTTTCTATATAAAGAAGTGTAGTAGTTGCATGGACAACAGATTTGGTTCAGTTTATCCCCATTCGGATTAAGGGGCGGGTGGTTGGGGGTTATTGAGGGATTATTTTGATCACTAATTAGTTTTTTAGGCTTCAAATCAAGAAAACAATAAAACATCCTTTTTACTCTATAAATCTTTAAATATAAACTAATTAATCATATCTTTATGGGAGTTCCATATACATTGGTAAGGTTCTTTGAGGGTAAAGACCCTGAGGCAATAAGTAGAGGAGATAGATCTGTAAAACAGCAAGCTAGATTCTTGATGAATAAGAGCCGAATGAAGGGTTTGCATTTAGGTGCGTGTCTTGATAGTTGTAGATGGGGATTTAGAGAAGGCGTGATGTATGAGATGAATGGCCAAAACCTTGTAAAATTTATTCTAAATTGGAAAAAGCAAAATAAAGACAATTTCCAAGAACTTTACCATGAAAAAGAAGTTGATCTATTATATACTAAATTTGAATTACCTTACATTAATCATGATACTTGTCCAAGAGATGAAAAACACACTGAAAGAGTTTTTGATACAGGTGGAAGAGTTAGATGTGGACATTTAACTGATAAATTATTTAAACCAAGTTTTACTGATGTTCATAGTTATTTTGATGCACATTCTGAAATGATGAAAGCACACTTATGGGATTCTCCTCCTGAAGATAGTATTCCTGATGATGCTTATGATGAAAATGGCAATATTGAAGAGTTTTATCAAGACGAAGAAGAGAAATATAATAACGCAAGAGCAGTATATGATGCAGAGGATAAAGAACCACAGAGGGAAATTTGTTATTCAATACTTTCTGAGGAAGGTTTAGTAATGCCTTTGGAATTAATTATTAAAAGACTAAATTCAATGCCAGAAACAAAAACTGTATATTGTTATGATGGTCCAGGTCATTCTATGTTTAATGGATGTACTACAAAAAGACAAGCTCAAATGGAAGCAAATGGAGATAACATTTATCCCTTTTGTTCAGGACATGAAGAACCAACTAACAGAGTTCAAACTTATGGCATGGATGGATGGGATCTTGCATTCTATGTTCAGAAGTGGCATGAACAAGTTAATGGACAAGCACCTGCATATGGGTTAAAGGCCTTAAACCCAACAACCTTTGCAAAGTAATTATTTCTTTTAAAAAACAAATTTTCATGAGTGGCATTGCCTTCGGCCCAGTTTAGATGAGTATTACACTGCATATCACACTACAACACCAGGTCCGAAGGACATATAGCTCACGAATTTTTAACTTTTTAATATTTAAAATAACTAAATTCCTTAACTTTAAAAAGCCATATTCATTTCTTTTGTTTATGAGTGATGATTGGTTAAATAAATTAATTAAAAAAAAAGTGGGTCTGAAGTTAAAGGCAGTTCCACGAGCAGAACCATTAGTTGTTGGAGCTGAAGCTATAGAAAAAAACCAATATGGTTGGCATATTTCTTTAGATTTAGGAACAAGGCGTGGAACAATCGTAGAAAGAGAAGAAGTTCTAGATACTGCTAAAGATTATAATACCTTGTCAAGAAATGATGCTGTTTTTTTGGATGATATCTTAGCAAGAGATCATGTTATACAAATAGGAGATGTATTAAGAAAAAAAGATGAAAATGCTGGTTTTTTAATTGGATATTGGCATGATCCCCAAAAAAATGTAGGTATTATTGCAAGGTATGTGCATATGATAGATGCTGCGGGAGATGTGTATGGTTATGGTATGCCAAATGTTGTAGAGGGTGATGATATTGGAAAAGTTTACCGATTAATTCAAATTCCAAAAAAATTAAAAAGACAAAGAGCAAGAAAAGCAAATATGGAATCTTTAGCAAATATGCCCCTTGGAAACCATTATTTAGCGAGACAAATTGCAGAGGTTCTTATGCTTGGTAATTGTAATGTTCAACCTAATTTTACAAGTTTATTTTCTTTTGGTATTGCGGCTTTTACATGTGCTATTTCTGATTATAGATATTTCACTAATAAATTAGGGATTAACATGAAAATAAATTCAGATCCTGATGAAGCTATTGCTAGGCTTGAAAAAGAACAAGCAGAAGCAAGGGCTGTTAAACAAGTTTCTGGAAGAGATGCATTAGATTATTTACATAGAGTTTATGATAAAAAATAATGAAATTTTACCACCTCTTAGCAACGTATTTCTATTTTATTTATAATTTTAAAGATTTTATATAATAACTTTTATAAAGTAATGAATATACCCTTATATTAGAAAAAGAGCGTGTTCTTACTAATATATTTTTTAGAATATATTACTTTTGGTGTTATTGATTTCAGATAAACAATAGTATCAAAGTATTACAGGGATTGGGGGTTAATATTAATGAAAAAGGGTTTATTTGTAATGTATTTCATGCTAGTTTTTCTAGTTGGCTGGTTTTGTCATGGATTGTATGATGTGAATCATATGGAAATGAGCAATGCTTTTCCTTCCAAACAAGCTTCTTTGCCGTACAAAACTCTTGAAACTTCAGCAGATACAATTGTAACTAGTGCAATTCCTGAGAAAGCACAATCAATTTTCTTAAGATTTCTTTTAGGTGATAATGAGAGAAATTCACCGCAAGACAGGATTAAAGAAAAGAATATTCATGTTTATGATGATAAAATTGTGATTGACCTTAAAGATGCTTCTTGGTCATCTTTTGTTAACACTAATTCAATGGATCCTGTTTTTGATACTGGAACAAATGGTATTGAAGTAATTCCACAATCACCAGAGGATATAAGGCCAGGTGATGTTATTTCTTACAGGTATGAAGACAGCATTATTGCCCACAGAGTTCTAGAAGTAGGAAAAGATAAAAAAGGAATCTATTACATTGCAAAAGGAGACAACAACGTAATCCAAGACCCACAGAAAGTAAGATTTGAGCAAGTACATGGTGTGTTGGTTGGGTTGATTTATTAGTATGGTTTTGAGTAAGTAGTTTTGGGTTATGAGTTGGTTTTGAGTGATTAGTTATGAGTCAAAAGCGGGTTTGTAGTGTAATACTCTACAACAATTGCGGATGCTATTTTTTCACTAAGAATTCTTTTTATTTACAAATTTATTAAACTAAAGAAATAAAAAACTATCTAAAAGCCGCTACCACTTGAGAAGCCTCCTCCTCCAAAGCCACCACCACTTGAGAAACCACCGCCTCCAAATCCACTTCCTGATGAGAATGATGATGGGGATGAATAAGATGAACTTGATTGATAACTTGGTCTAGGTCTTTCATGATGGTTTCTGTCTATTGTTCTCCATACTGATGATGAGGATTCTCTTCCTGCTAGATAACCAACTAATAATGCATCCATATTAAAATGATCAAAGTATGATCTGCTACTATCAAATGAATTATAAGTTATTTTTCTTTTGATGCTTTCCAAGCCACTGATTTGTTCATCAAGTTTATATTGATCTTTTCTAAGATCTTTTATTCTATTCTCTATTCCTTCAGTCATCCCATCAATTTCTTCTATTCTATCAACAATTTTATCATCTCTAGGACTTTGTGTGTCTCTTGCTCTTTCTTTTAATTTATGCATACTTTCGTTTTTTAATAGTTTAAGGATTTCTTGAATTGCTTCTCCATAATATCTTCCTTGGGTGTCTTCTAATTGTTTATCTTCAGCAGTATATCTTACAAAAGCTTGATTATTTTGTTCAACTTCACTGTTTTTGTTATCTTTTGCTAATGCTTTTGCTCTATATTCTTCAGTCGCTCCTATTAAACCCATTTCTAAAGAAGTCTCTTCTTCAATACTTGCAATTTGTTGTACTAAAAGATCTAAATCTGTTTGTCTTTGCTCAACAACTTTTTGCATTTCATAATGAGCAGTTCCCATTTCTTCTGAATTCTTTTTTAATCTCTCATAATTAACAACTTTTGCAACAAGGTTATCCATCTTTCTTACTAAGCCAGATGCAAGATAATGCTCTGTTCCATATTTTCGATCATTTAAATATTCAAATAATCGGTTTCTTCTATAACTTCTTGTTCTCTTTTCTTTTATATCTGTAAATGCTCCAGCTCTTTTTTTTGTTCTTTCTAATCTTGCATTTGCTTTTTTTGCTTGTGCATGTAAATCTTGATACTCTTGATTTTCACTTAAGGAATTAGCAGTTGCTTCTCTTAACTCTTCCATTCTAATTTCTTTTTCATCTGTTTCTTTAACTAAAACTTCTAGTTCTTCTTCAAGAATAGATCTTGCTTGACTTGAGTCACTAATTAATCTATCAATTTCTTCTTGTCTTTGTAGTTTTCTTTTGAAAATAAACTCTACTCGGTTTTGAATACCTGAGATTGTATCTTGAATTTGGCCAGCTTCCATCTCTGGTAAATAAAATTGAGCTAATTGAACATAAAGGCCTTCTCTTTCTCTGTGTAATTGGGATGATTGTCTTTCTGTAGTACGCAATCTACTTCGAGCATCAGATCTTTCACTTTCTAATTCTCTTACTTTACTTTTGATCTTGCTTTGAATTCGATATGCATCCATGTTTTGTTCACCTTATGAAAATTACCATTGAGTAATTTGTCCTTGTTTTTGAACTCCTGACATAATCACTCGTTCTTCTAAAAACCCTTTTTGTTTCTTTGTTACAACATTATCTTGAATTTTTCCATCATCGCCTTTATCTTGTCCAATTCTTTCATAAACGTGGTGTGGTACTCTTTCTCCCCAACTTGTAACTTGGTATGTCTGACCATTCTCTTCGTTTTTAATATTCAACCTTAGTGTTCTATTCATACCGTCTTTTGCTTCAACAATTAGATAATAACCAGCTATTCTTTTTCCATCTTCATCTTCATAATATCTATCAATTCCGCTTTTTTTACCTTCTTCGTTAATAACTGTAACTGTATATTCTTGATTTAATTTTGCACTTAGTTTTTGTAATCCATCATATAACTTTCTTAAGGTTTTAGCGTCGACATTTTCTGCGTATACTTGTGCTTCTTTATAGATAGCCTCAGCTTGATCTTTAGCCTTGTCTTCTTTAGCAGTTGCTAAAATTGTTGTGTAAAGATTTTCTATTTGTCCTGGAAGAATTGATAAATCTTTAATATCTTTTTTCAAGCTTTTTAGGCCGTTTAAATATTTGTCAGCTTCAGCAATATCTCTTACTCCAACAGCTGCCATACCATTATTATAGTATGTTTCTGCCCTGTCAATTAATTTTTCAGGACCATTACTTGCTCTTACTACTGTCAGCATATTTTCAAGACCTTCTCTTGTTTTATTAAGATTTACTTCTAAATTAATAATTGAAGATGCTGCATTTAATTGAGTCTTAATTTCCTCTAATCTTAGATCTTCTTTTCCTGTTTTGTCCAGAACAAATTCCATATTGTCTCTTGTTACTGTTTCTTCAACACCAGTAAGAATATATTCATCTATGAATGGGTGTGCTGCACTTAATTCTGCTTCTGCATTGCTAAAATGTAATAATAATTGTTCCATATCTGGGAAATCAGAATCATTTTCTAATCTTTTTGCAGACATTTTTAATTCTGAAAGCCTATCCTCAAGTTTAGAAAAATTATCATAAAAACCAACAACTGCTTCTTCTACAGCAGTCTCAGCTTTTGCTTCAAGATGTTCAATTACTCCCCATGTACTAAAAGCACCAACAGCAACAATAGCGCTTATTAGTAACCCTGGCTTAACATATACATTATTAATATAATTTCTATTAACATGCCTTTTTGCTAACCAATGATTAAGACCACCTTGTGGTTCTACAAATTTATAAGGTTCGCCTAAGAAATTATTAATTGCTCTGCTAATATCAGCATCATCAACAGTTTCACCAGTTTCTTCATAAACTTTAGGAAGTCTATCCTTTAGCATTGTTTTGATATGCTCTTGGCCTGGATTAACTCCTTCTGGGATTGTGCCATCTTGGTGTAACAATTCATATTCAATAGCTACATCAGAAATTAGCATTAATAAATCAGTATCATATTGAGGCTTTGCCTCTCTCTTCACTTCATTTACTTCCCCTGCCATTAGAGAAGGGAAGTTGATTGAGTTTTTAAATGTTATGCTGAGTTATGTGTGAATATTATCATCTTTTGTATTGAAATGGAGAGTGTAATACTCTTCAACAATTGCGGATGCTATTTTGTCACTAAAAACTTTATTTCAATAATCTTATTAATGATAACTTAATTCTACCGAAAATGTCACGATTTACACCAGAAAAAGCAGCAGAATTACTAGGGGAAAACCCAAATATGCCGGTCCCTATTAAAAAGTACTTTGAACATGTTATTGATGATACTCTTAAAGATTTTTATGCTATTAGATTTAATAATTTGGTAAAAATTCATGTTGAAGAAAGAGATAATCTTGGTTCTTTAGTTTATGATGCTGGAACAGATGGTTTTAGATATGCAAGGAATGGTGAACCAGAAATTACAAATGGTTTTGAATCTACAGAAAAAGCTAATTATATCTCTTTGGTTAAACATAGTATAATCATGGCAATAGAAGATGAAGTATTAATTCTAGATGATGAACATGGTGTTAAAGGATTAGGAGAACATATTGAGAGATTCCTAAAACGTGATTTTCCAACAGATGGTAATTATACCGAAGATCAATTGCTGCATACTTATATTATGACGAAGTTTGTCAATCATTATTTCAGACAGAAAACAGAATCAACTACGGTTTTAGCAAATGTTCAGTAAGATTTAAATAAACACAACCTATTTTATACAATATGAAACAAAAAGCTCTTTTATTATTATCAGGAGGAATAGACAGCCCTGTTGCTGGTTATATGATGCAGAAGCAGGGTTATGAGTTAATTGCATTACATTTCTCACTAGAGCCTTTCACTGATAATACTCCTGAAGTTAAATCAATAAACACTGCTAAACATTTAGGAATCAAAAAGTTAATTACAATTACAAATGGTGAGCAGCAAGCAATATTAACAAAGAAATGTGATCATCGTTATTATTATATTTTACAAAGAAGATTATTTCTAAGAACTGCTGAGATTATTGCAGAGAAAGAGGGTTGTAAATTTCTTATTACGGGAGATAATATTGGCCAAGTTGGTTCACAAACTCTAAGGAACATGGAAGTTATTTCAAAGGTAACAAAATTACCCATCTTAAGACCAATTCTTACTAATGATAAAAATGAAACAGTTGCATTAGCAAGAGAAATAGGAACTTATGAAATGTCAACTGGTCCTGAAATGTGTTCTGTTCTAGGTCCTAAGCATCCAGCAACAAAATCAACAATAAGAAGAATTGAATGGGAAGAAACAAAAGTAGACATGAATGAATTAGTTGCTGAATCATTAAAGACATTAAGAGAAGAAATCTTTTAATGAAATAAAAAGAATAAAACTAAAACTGGTGATTGTCTAATTTTTAGGTATGTACATGTTTATATATATATCTTTTCTAACATATACATATTAGAACATATGTTTTGATTCATATTATGTTTATTTAAACAAGTGAGGGGAATAATTATGACTATGGGTAGTAATCTGGTGATTTGTTAAATGGCTCCTCCAAGTACGGCGTTAGCTATGCAGGGTGCAGAAGTAATTTCTCTTACAGAAGTTATTAGAGCTAATAGAAATGTAATTCAAAGTGATGTTGGTTTAAAATTATTACCGCGGTTAATTGAATCTCTTCTTACTCATTACAAATCAACTTATTTTGAATCAATTGATGGTCACGTTATATTAGATCCTCTGCCTTATACTGGTAGACAATTTCTTTTAGGTGATGCATTAGAAGAAACAAGAGATTTTTGTTCTCTTTTAGAAGGTAAAGTAATCGATGGTGTTCTTGTTGAGAAAGCTGCACCAATGAATTTACAACAATTTAATGAAGTACATAAAGAAGCAAGACAACATGCACTTGATTTAACTTTAAAATATTTTGAGGAACGAGGGCAGTCCATGTATTTTTCAAATTGGATTTTAAGATTTTTAGATGACATCCCTCTGCGAAATTTTCCTCAGAAAGATAATAAATTTGCTTTTTACAAGCATATGGAGTCCATGCCATTTCTTCTTGATACTTCAATAACTTTAGTCGAAGAAATGGTTAATCAATTTGCAACTTATTTTCAAGAACCAGGAATAAAAAAAGATTCTAAGGATGGTTCTATGGTAACATCTAGAAGAATTACCAATGAGCCCCGGTTGATTGTAGATATTTTAAGTGGTGGAAAAACATATAGTGGTGTTTCTATTCCCGGATATAGTTATTATACAACAAATTTCCACGAAGAAACTGGAGTTCCAACTGAATGTACTAAAGACATTACTATTTGGATAACGACTGGTATCTCAAATTTTCCAGGTGGTAAAAGTATGTTTTCACCTTATCTTAGAATGCCTGAATCTGATAAAGTTGGTGAAATGTACGTTGCTATGTCTCATCTTGGAACTAAAGATCATGTTGTAGACACAATTGACTTTACTAATCAATTAACAACTACAAAATCAGATTTCTCTGTACCTATTGTTTTGTATGAATCAAAAACAAGAAAGTAAAAAAAGTTATTGTTGATGCAAACATTTATTGGAGTTTATTTCTTTTCTTCTGCACTTTTATAAGTAAACGGTAATTCATCTTTTGGTAGACCAAATCTAAATTCATATCCTTTTAATACACGTTCAGCATCTTCATAGCCTTGTTTTGCCATTTTTTCAATGTATTTTTGGCCCATGTACATGTGTGGACTAAAAAAGAAATCTTGATTAGTGCTTTCTGGATTAATGAATACATATTCAATTCCAGGTCTCATGTTCATTCCTATCATCATTACTTCCATAATTTCTTTTTCTACTTCACAAATTACTTCTAATTCTCCCGGATGATCTCTTTTTGCTCTTTCAAAAGTTTCTTTAACTTTATGATATGTTTTATTTTTTGCTTCTGTTGATTCTTTTGATGTTAATATTTTTTCTTCAATCATTAGATATAAAGATTGAACATCTATATGACCCATGCCATGATCAGCAATTGATCTTGATGGATCATACATAAAAGGAACATGTGTATATGAGACAAAAACTAAATCTGCACCATTATCTCCTGCAATTTTATATGATAATGTTTTTCTGGTTTCACCATCTACTAAATCAACTTCTTCTCCATTGAAATGTGTTGCTCTGAGTGGATGGAAGCATTGTAATGAACTAGAAGCAGCAATTGCTGTTGATATTTTCAGATCATTTCTGTAAGTAATTCTATGGTTTGCTTCGAATGGTCTCCTTGAATAAACAATTCTTCCAGTTCTGTTAAGTGGTGTGGTGACAACAAAGAAATCACAATCAAGCCATCTAAAATCATTTTTGTATTCAAAGACATTATCAGTTCTTAAGAATGCATCTAATCTTCTTTCTAATCCTGTTAATACAAATGGACTTTTGATTGTCATTGACTCAATGTTTAAACTTCTGATAAAATCCATTGGTGAAAATGTATGTCCAAAAACCTTTCTTAATGATCTCCAATTTCCATCATACCCCAAAGCTTTTGGAATTGCTTTTCCGAAATTTACAAGTTGAGGAACAGCATCCCATTTTGTATCTATATATTTCCATACACCTCTTGCAAACCCTCTTTTTTTAAGAAGTTCATCACTCATAAATAATTCATACATGTCTCTGGCACTATGTCCTAAAGCAGGACCAATTCCAAATTCAGAACCAGCACTTGAGCCAACAATCATGTCAATTATATTTGTTCCAGGTTGATGTCTTGGTAATAGTTTTTCAGTCGGACTATCTAACAATCCTCCTTGATATCTAAACCTTTTATTCTCAAAGCACATCGCAACGCCCATTTGATAGAACAATGACTTCATACCACCACCGCTTACAACATGAGCAATCTTTGTTTGCCCAGAAACAACTTTCTTCCCGTTACTGCTTATTAGTCTTGGCATAATATTAGGATAATGTACTGGTTATTAAGGTTTTTGGTGATTTTATGTATACATTATGCTATTTAACTAATTTTAATAACCTTTTTAAAACCATATTCATTCCTTTGTAATTACAATGACAAGAAAAGGACTAAGTTTTGGAAATTCAGAACAAACAGGATCAAAACCTAAACAAAGAAAGTTTAGTAAGGGGAAGGTATTATTTTGGAGTGCTGCAATTGCTGCAACAGTAGCAATAGGAAGCTTTGTTTACTCAGGAATGCCTAGGACAGTAACAACAACTGTTAAAGGATTAACAGAGAAAACAGCTGATGGTGGAGACCAAAAATATCTTGTTCAAACAACTAGTGGTGTTTTTGAAAACACAGACTGGCTTTTTTTTAAAACAACTTCTTCAGATTATCAAAATGAATTAGTAGGGAAAGAAGGTTATAAAGTAGAATTAAGTGTTTGGGGCTGGCGATGGGGCTGGAAAGGCTGGTATGAAAATATTCATGATATTAAAGTTATTGGTCCAGATGAAGCTTACATGTCTAAGAGTAAATTAGAAGGTGTACTTGACAATCTTAATTTTATGGAACTTAAAACTCCTGTTAATGTAACACCAGATCTTGTGCAGAAAATTGCAGATTATGATAAACAACATTTAGATGTTGGTATTGTTCCTATTATAAAAGATGGCCAATTCACTAGGGTTGGAACATATGATGCACAACCAGATGCATATGCTCAAAGACATCTT
>JABJHR010000017.1 GCA_018661705.1 Candidatus Woesearchaeota archaeon | reverse complement strand
TTTTTCAAGCAAACCACTGAGGTTTTCTAACCTCTCACCCCCACACTAACTAACATAATTCCTATGTTAATGTTGTTTTAAATAGTTTTTGGTATTTAGTTTGGTAATTAGTATACTGGTTTGTGAGTTTATAATAAAAAGGGTTTTGGGTTTAGGGTTTAGGGCTTAAGAGTGATTCCTAACCTCTAGCCCCCAACCCCTAATCCCTTAGTTAATTTTATAAACCCTACATATAATATATCAAATAATGGCAAACAACAGGGAACAGATTAAAGAATGGGAAGCAGAGTTAAGTAAAACTAAGTATAATAAAAGAACTCAGCATTCAATTGGTTTGTTAAAAGCAAAAATAGCTAAGGCAAAAGAAAAAGAAATAGCTAGATCATCAAAAAAATCTATTCATCAAGGTTATTCTGTTAGGAGAACGGGTGATGCTACTGTAATTATGGTTGGATTTCCTAGTTCAGGTAAATCTACTTTGTTAAATGCAATAACTAATGCAGAATCTCCTGTTGGTGATTATGAATTTACAACTTTAGATGTTATTCCTGGGTTAATGGAATATAAAGGTGCAAAAATTCAAATCCTCGACGTGCCAGGAATTGTAAGGGGTGCGGCTTCTGGAAAAGGAAGAGGTAAAGAAGTTTTATCTGTAATGAGAAACGCAGATATGGTTATGTTATTAATAGATGTTGATAGGCCTCAAGCATTAAAAGTAATTCAAAAAGAAATTTACGATTCTTTATTAAGATTAAATCAACGAAAACCTGATGTTAAAATTAAAAAAACAGGTAGAGGTGGGATTAGAATTGGTAGAACAGTTTCAACTCCAGATCTTACTGATGAAACAATTGTTGCAATGCTTAAAGAATTTAAAATGAGCAATGCTGATGTTTTAATTAGAACAAAAATTAATGCAGATCAATTTATTGATATTGTAGAGAGTAACAAAATGTATGTTCCTGGTATAACAATCATGAACAAAATTGATCTTGAAGTTCCTGATATTAAAGAAGGAGATGTTGATAAATTTATAGAATTAGAAAAAAAGTATGATGTTGATATTGCAATTTCAGGACATAACAAAGTTAATTTAAATGCATTAAGAGAATTAATTTTCCGGAGAATGGATTTCATTAGAATTTATTGTAAAGAAGTTAGTAAACCAGCTGACATGGGTGAACCATTAATTCTAAGAGATGGCGACACACTAAAAAGAATGTGTGAAAAGCTACATAAGGACTTTGTCAAGAAATTCAGATATGCTAGGGTTTGGGGACCTTCTGTTAAATACGACGGACAAAAGGTAGTAAAGATACTTCATGCACTAAAAGATAAGGATGTTGTAGAGTTACATATAGGATAGAATTCTAATTTAAATTTTAATGATAAGTTCTAAAAATAGTTTGTTTTAAATAATAAAAAGAATAAGAAAATAATAAAAAATAGTTATTTGTAAATTTCAGCACTTCCTTTTGTTTCAAGTGCTTCTCTTTCTTTCAGGACCGCATTATTAAGGTCTTCATTAGTTGGATATTTTAAATCTATTCTTGTTTCTATTAATCCAGCTAAATGACTTCCAAATGCCATATTTACATATTCAATATTAAATTTTGTATTTGCTGCCATTATAGCACTCATTTCTGAATTTGCAATTCCTTCTTCTAATGCTTCAATGCTTCCTCTTTTAAGTGCATCTATAACTGTTTCTCCTTCTTCAAATTCCATTGAATCTAAAAGAAAATAATTTACCAGTGAATAAGCAACTTTGTGTACTTCTTGTACTTCAACCCCTAAATTATCAAGCATAGGAACTCCTTCTAGAATATTTACTAAATATTCTATTACTGCTCCAGGAGTTATTGGTACATACATTGCATCTTCTAGTGCAAGCAGAAGTTTTTCTGGATTTAAATCACCCATATAATCAGCATCTACTAAATGTTCAAATGCAATTTCACCTGCAACAAGAGAAGAAATATCGAAATACTCTGTTTTAGGTAATGGTGTAAATCTTCCTTTTTTATTTCTTTCTACACCTGGTGTTCCAGATAATAGTGTTCCATGTGCCGCCATGGCTTCAATTCCTCTTGTTGGATCTCTTCTAATATCTGATTTATGTTCAAGATCTCCTTCAACTAATTCCTGTAATCTTCCTGTACCTACTCCATATGAACCATCAACTATAATTCTATTTGTTATCATTTTCCCACCTTCTAATTTTACTTATTAATTATAGAATATAACCAAGATTACCTATATCCTATTTAAATATTATTATTAATTAATTAAAAGAATATTAATAATTGCCACTATTCACTATTCCCTAACAGTAATAAACCATTATATACTCATTAAGCTTTAATAGTATAAAATTAGTTAGAGCTGTAAAATGAAAACAAAGTTTGAAAAAAGAGATGTACCATTAGCTGCTAAGTATCCTGCAGAAGATTATGATACTGCTAGGAAGTTTGCTTCAAAGGTTTATAAGGAATTTGGAGGTTTAATTAGAGCAGTTGTTATATTTGGTGGTCAATCTGGAAATAGTAAAAAAGGGGATATTGATATCCTTATTATCGTGGATAATGTTAGTTTTTACTTAAGTCCAGAAGTTGTTGAAACATATAGGATTGTTGTTGGAAGAATTGCTCATGAAACATCAAAAAGACTTCATATTACTACTTTAAGATTTACAAGTTTCTGGGAATATATGAGAATGGGTGATCCACTAGGAGTTAATATTTTAAGAACAGGAATTGCTTTGATTGATACTGGATTTTTCTATCCTTTGCAAATTATGTTGTATGAGGGTAGAATAAGACCAAGCATTGAATCTATTAATGCTTATTATGCAAGAAGTGCATCTGCTCTTAACAATGCACAAGCAAGAGTTTTACATTGTGCACTTGATTTGTATTGGTCAGTAATTGATTCTGCACATGCTGCACTTATGCGACAACAGTTAATACCACCTGCTCCAAAAGAGATTCATGATTCTGTTCATGAAAAGTTAGTTAAGTCTGGCCAAGTAAATAGAAAATGCCCTGCTATTATGAGAGACTTCTATCTCCTCTCTAGAAAGATTCTTCATAAAGATATAAAAGAAATGAAAGGTAAAGAATTAGATCTGTGGGTAGAAAAAGCTAAATTTTTTACTAAAGAAATGAAGAAAGTAAAACCAAAACATTAGTTTTCTTATTTTATTTACAATTATTTATTTTATCTAGATTTTTCTATAAAGAGAGGGGGGTGGGGGCTCCTAGGTGATGGTTAATCTGTTCTCATGAATTCTTTTTTACAGATTTATATGGGTCTGTTTCAAAACATTTTAAAATAATAATAATATTCTTTTTTCTATGGTTAATTTTGATAATGATAAAAAGCAACACATGCATAAACTTAAACATTTGGATAAATCTAAAAAAGGTTTTGTTGATGAGCCAATTCTAAAACTTGTTAATCTAATAAATTCAAAAAAAGATTATTATACAACTTCTTCTTGTTCCGGTAGAATAGTTGTAACTGCATTTTCAGATGATATGAAAAAAAATAAAACAAAATGGTTGTTTGTATCACATGCTCTTATTAAAAAAAATCAATTTAATCTAAAATTAGTTAGGGAATTGACTTATCTCAGATTTGAACCATTTATTATTCATATTGTTGCTAAAGATATTGATTGCGCAACAAAGCTTCTTCAATCTGCAAAAGATATTGGTCTTAAAAGAGCAGGAATAATAAGTGCAAAGAATAGAATTGTTTTAGAAATTATTGGTCATGATTGGTTAGTTGCACCAATTGCAAAAGATAACAACCTTCTTATCGACAAGGATTATTTGAAATTTTTAATCAAAGAGGCAAATATTAAATTTAGAAATAATCAAAAACGAATTGATTTATTCTATAGTAAGATTAAGAGCCTATAACCAACAACTAATAACTGACAACTTAGAACTAACAACTATCTCTTATAACTTTCGCATTCTCTTCTTGGTAAAACTGCTGTAACATACTTTGCACCACTTGCTCTTAAACCATCCATAAAACTATTTCTTCTTAAATAAAATGGGTGCATTAAATAAATCATTTTTTGTTCAGGAGTTCTTGTTGCAGTAAAATTTTCAACAATTGGAACTAATGTATTTATTGCTCTCTCATGGACTAATTTGTAAAGTGTTGTTAAAACATCAGTAAATTCTGTTCTTAACCCTTCATATTCTTTTGGGAGCTCTCTTTTTCCAGCAGTTTTCTCTTGGATTAATCTTTTAAGATGTTCTGCTCTTTGTTTTGCAACCACACTTTTTTTAATTGCTTGAATATTTTCTCCACCTTCTACTAAAGTTACTCCTCTTATTAAACAAGGTCTTCTAATTAATCCAATTGAATCATAAAGATCTGCAAAATCAGTTTTCCATAAATTTCTTTGTCCAAAAACAGTATTATAAGCTAATCTATAATCCGGTGTTAATATGCTCTTTTCAAGTTTAGTTAAGTCTCCATTTTCTTCTTTTTTAACACCTGCAAGATCTAAGAATAATTTTTCAAGACTTTGTCCATCAAATTCTGCACTAACATGTCCTACAACATAGACAAATACATCTTCTAAATTAGAATTTTGTTCTGTAATGACATATTTATTTTGAATTAGGGCTGCAGTTGCAACATCTGTAATTTCTCTAGGTAATTCTGCTCCAACAAGCTTTTGATCATAGAAATGTAAACCATGTGCTTCTACCCAAACATTAAACTCTTCATCATAAGTTTTCCAATCTGGAATTTCATTACTAGAATCTACATGGATAATTCCTGGTTTTCTCTCTTCATCATTCCCCAAATTACTCTACCTCGCTACGTTAATAAAGAAACAGAACTGAATTTATAAATCTTGTTGCATAATTGCAGCATTTAAACGTTTTTTAATGGTTTTTTTCACTAAAAGGGCTTGTTTTGGCCTTTTTCTTCAAATTATCTCCTAATTTCGCATTTACCACTAGTAAATTAAGCTAAATATATAAATAGGTAATAACCTAAGATGGCGTATATGGTAATGGATCCCGAAACTAAAAGAAAAATTAAGGATTATATCCTTAAAGAATATAACAAAGGTTACACTTACAATGCTATTGAAAAAGTATTGATAAATAGTGGTTATGACAAAGCAGATGTTGAAAGATTAGTTAGAGAAATTGTTAGGGAACCAATTAAATCAAGATTGATTAAAGGTTTGCCGTTTTTAATTCTTTCATTGATAATTATTTTTGGTGTTATTCTTTTTGTTATCTTTGGTTTGCCAAAACTTAGTATAAGCGAATGTGACACCAAAGATTGTTTTATTAAAAACGCAAATGATTGTAAAGCATCTAAATTTATTGTAAATGATGATGGAACTCTTTATGAATTTATAACTTCTGGTGATTGTACGTTAACAAAAACAATAACTAAAGTTTCATCTAGTGAACCAGAAGCAATTAGAGATTTATTTATGGATAAATCATTAGTTTGCCAATACGAAAAAAGTGATTTTGATGATAAATGGATTTCCACGTTATTAGGCGGACTTGAAAAGTGCACAGGTTCATTAAAAGAAGCACTTTACGAACTAACAATTGCTCAGTATAAGCAAGAAGTTAGTATTTAATTTTTTCTGAATTAATTTGATTGTAAAAAAAGTTTCGTGAGTGACATTGGCTCCGCCCTAGTGTTGAAGAGTATTACACTGCATGTCACTCTACAACACTAGGTCCGAAGGACATGCTTTTTATGAGTCTTAATTTTTCTTAAGAATTTTATTTAATTGATTTTTTTGTTCAGATTTCTAACAATTACTTATTAAAAACACTCTCTTCAATTAATTCAACAAACATAGCAGAACTCCATGCTTGGCATAAACATCCTTTAGAACTTAATTCTCCTGCACTGCTTAGCTCTGCATGATGTCCTATGATACCATTAAATAAGATTTCCTCACAACATGCATCTGTTATTTTACTAATATACTTTTCATACTTTTTCTTTTTCAAGGATTTTCCTAATCTTTGCATACAAACAGCTGCTAAACAATTAATCCAATACCAAGAATCTCCTCGATGGTAACTTTTATTGTTTTCTCCTGTATGTTCATCACAAAATAATTTATTTTTAGTATCAATGGAAGACAAACCACCCCAATCTAACCATAATTTAATCAATGCATTATCAAAACACTTTTCCCATTCCTTATTACTTAATAATTCAGGATAAACATAATATGCAATAAAGATGTTTGGTCGGATTGTTTTATCAACTTTATCTTTTTCATCAATTCCATCTATAAGCACAGGAGATTTCCAAAACTTCTTTTTCACAATATCTCTTGTATTTCTTTCCAATTTTTCATATTCTTGATATTTTGCTTTGTCTTTTGTTAGTTTAGAAATTTCTTTCATTAATTTATACATCTTTAATCTTAATGCTTGAATCTCAATTCTAAACCCTTCTCGAAAATCTTCTTTATCTTTATAGCTAGTATCCATCCAAGTTTCAAGTTTTCTATTGTGTGCTAATCCATTATGTGTAAAGAACTTCAAATGTTTCACAATACTTGTTTTTAATTTATCTTTTACAAACAAAACATCATTTTCTGTAAAATATTGTTGAAATGATTTCTTTTTACTCACGATTTCCATTAAATCATAAATTCTTTTAAAAGTCCATCCAGTACCGTCTGCACTTTCTAGCTCTGACCCGGGAATTCTATTTGGAATTTTCCCATTTCTACTTAAATTACTAAGTTGTTTAAACAAAATTTGTTTTGCTTCTACAAAATGCTCTCTTTTCATTAAACTAATTGTAGAAATTGCTTCATCTCTTGTCCAATATTGATAAAACCAAGGAAACCCTGCAAAAAAACCATTGTGTGGCTCAACATTAACATAAAGATCATCTAATGATTTTATACATGATTTGTAAGCTAATTTTATTTTTTCATCATGTATATTACTTGAGATTTTTGTTTCTGTTATAATCTCTTCTTTTCTTTGATATTCTTTTTTCTTGTAATTCATATCAAGATCATTAGCATTTTTCTTTGCCTCTTTTACAGTATTTCCATAACTAAAAATAAGATTGTGTTGATTTTTAACTGGAATTCTTAATGCTTTATACACATATAATTTATTAGGGATACTATTTCTTTCTTTATCAAATTCATATTCTTTTTGTTCCCATTTATTTATTTTTACATGTCCTAAACAACCCTTAATCACTAAATAAATTTTATATAATAATGTTTTACAATCATTATCTAAGTATTTTTTATATTCAATAACAATAAACTCCCCTTCTTTTTTTTTATTATATTTTCTTCCTTTATCATCAAAGTCATGTATCTCTCTACAATCTAATATTAATTCAATATTCCCCCTATGATTATTAATTGAATAAACAAATGCATTTGAATTATCTAGAAAGAATGTTTCTTCTACTTTATCATACATTCTGGTTATGCTATTAAATTTATTAATCAAGTGTGTTGGTTTTTTATTTAATATTGTGTTATTTGTCTTAACTTCATCAATTACTTTAATATCTTCAATTACCTTAAATAAACTCCAATTAATATCACTTTTTTTCTTCAGAAAATAACATCCTTGATATCTGCTAGTATTATAATTGCTTCCAAAATTAAGATAACCTCCTTTTTTATTGCTTAATAAGAAGCTGGGGTTTTTACAATCTCTTAATTCAACATCCCCATCTATTTTATGAACAACCCTAACAAAACTCATTCCTGCACCTCTTTTTATTGATTATTAGATCTAGTATTTATTAATATTTTTATTATAAGGTTATGGGTTTTAAGTTCTGGGTAGTGGGTTGGTTTTGGGAAGATCAGTAATGGGATTTGATTCTGAAGGAATTAGTATTGAGAATACACAGCGAGACTCATAACTACTTACTGATTACCCACTCAGAACTCAAGACTCATTACTCAAAACTAATTTAATTCTGTAACAAATCTCTTTGCAAATTCTTTAAATCCTATTTGTTTATCTTGCTTTCGCATATATTTTATTGCTAATGGTGTTGTTGCTGATGATTTCCAAGATTGGATTGGTTTAAGAACACTTCTTTGTACAAATGCAGTTTTCACTAAAAAATTAATATCTCCTTGTACAGGTTGAAAATATAAATGCCCGTGTTTAATTGTAACATGCATATTAACTCCTTTTTCTTTTAATTTTTGCCAGGAATCATATGGTCTTGGATAATGATTAAAATTTTTGTTAAGAAATTTTATGTCTTTATTTTTAATTCCTTTGAGCTGAAAATATTCAATCATAACATTCTTGCCATGTTTTTTATCAAAAGCAGCCATTCCTCCTTTTTGCGGGTTTTCAGAATTATTTGCTACAACTTCCATCATCATGCCATAACCTTCATCTGCTTTTGTAAGAGCTAATGCCAAACTTTCAAAATCAATTGCTCCTAGCAAAAAATCAAGATCTTCAATATTATATGATAATTTATCTTCCATTGTTTTTATGATGTTTCCATACTCATTACTTTTCAAATATTTTCGTTTTTCATTAGTGTCTAAAAAGAAAATTTGATCATCCATTGTTTGTTGCATTACCATTTGCCCATGATTATGGAGTCTTTTTGGTGAATCAGTATTATAAATGGCTTCGTCTTCATTATATGTAATTCCATGATAACTGTTTTGTATCATGAACATAACATTTTCTCTTTTGAATCCAAAAAAATTATATTTTAGAAATTCATTAATGATCTTTTCTGAAGTAGATTCATTAAGAATAATTAACATTTTTTGTTTTGCTAAAACTTCTACTACATCATAATTGTTTTCTTTTGCAAGTTTAGTTATATCAAATGCGAATTGTAGCATGTGTCTTGTTCCAACTGATAAGGATAATAATTCTTCTGGCTTACAACTAGCTTCATTAATCACATCTTCTTCTGACACAGATTTATCTTTTTCTTCACTAATCATCTTTGCAATTTTTTCTGTGCTTAATGTTTTTGGAATATTAATTAAATATTTTGTACCTAGTTTTAATCTAGTTGCTTCACCTGCTGCAGCATGCTCAGAAAAAAACTTTCCTTCAAGAACACATTTTTTTGCTCTGTTTAATTGTTCAGGTGTTATTGATTCTAGAACATGTATATCTTGTGGTTCTTCTATGTGTTCAAGATTTTCATAACTATTAATTACTTCAGATTTTTCATTAACTAGATCTAATTTCCCATGCGAAGCTAATATTTTCTTTGCAATTTGAAGACATGATTTAATATAGCTTTCATTGTTTGTTAGGTCCATATAAGAAAGAGCTTTTTTGGGTTATTTAAAGTTTACGTATAATAATGACTTATCTTCTGTATTTCATCTAGGGCTAGCATTTGCCGTTCTATCAGCACCGCCATTACTTGTTAATCCCATCTTAACATATTTTTCTAACTCTGGTTTAGGCCCACCTTTTTCATAGAATAGAATAAGCTCTTTGACTAATCTTCCTAATTGTGGATTTGATAATATTCCGGGTGCATCAAAACCATAAGGATATTCTTGAGGAACTTTGTGATATGCAAGATTTAAGTCTTCACCACCAATTCTTTCTTCACTTACTAATTGTGTGTAAAGTTCAGATCCTGGTAATGGATTATATACTCTCCAAAAAATATCAGAATTACTATTAGCTGCTTTTAATTCTTCTGCGAGTGAAACAGATTGTCTTATATCATCAATTCTTTCTCCAGGAGTTCCAATCATAAAATAAGCAGTTGCCCCCATACCATGTTCTTCACATTTTTCAAATGCTTCTAATGCTTTTTCATTATGTGATCCAGAACCAGATGTAGTTGAATATTTTCTTAAAGTGTTTAATACGCCGTATGATCCAGATTCAATTCCAAAAAATAAATGTGCAAAGTTTGCATCAGACATTGCAGTAAATAATCCATCATCCATACGATCAATTCTAGTACTAGCTGCATATTTTAATGCTGGACCACTTATTTCTCTGTTTAGTTTTTCTGCAGCCTCACAAAATTCCATTGTCCATTCTCTATTTGTTGTAAATGTACTATCTTTAAACCATACACCTTCAATATTATATTTTGCTTTCATTGCTTTAATGTTTTCAATTACTTTTTCAACAGGAATATATTTTACATTTGCATCGGTTGAAGAACAAAATGCGCAGATATATGGGCAACCTCTAGATACAACCATTTCTAATGCTTTAAACCCAATTCTTGATTTAGAAGCTTGAATATATGATCTCATTTTGAGTAAATCAAATGCAGGGAATGTTAAATCATCAACATTAACTCTTCTATATTTTCCTCTATCATCCATTAATCCTCTTTCTTTAGAATATACTCCTTGTATTTCAGGATTTGTTTCTCCTGCGTTTAAGGATTCAATTAATTTTGTGAATCTATATTCTCCTTCTCCTGCAACAATATAATCAAATAACATCTCATCTAAGACATGTTTTTGTAGAACATCTTGTGTTTTAAATGTAGTATGCGGGCCACCATTAACAAATATTGGGCTATAACCTTCTATTCCATTTTCTCCAATAATGTCTTTTGCTATTCCAAATGTTTCTCCTTCACCACTTATTGCTGTTCTTAGATTTCTAGCTGTTTTAACTGTATTATCGAAGGTAGGTGTCATTCCACTAAAGCCAATTACACCTGGTTGCCAATCACGCAATGTTCTTAATAATTGCCTAATTCCAAAATAACTTTGCCCAATACACAAATCAACTACTTTTACATCTAAGCTGTGTCTTTGTAAATGGCTTGCTAGATCAGCAATTCCAACTGGGACCCATAATGAGTTTGAACCTAATCCCTTTGAAACTCCTCTTGGATTTACTAATAGCACCCTGTCTATCATACATTAGAGGAATCTAGGTTGATTTATAAAGTTTTTCCGGCTTTGCTACTTGCTGATGGTCAACTTTTTAGCCTTATTTGCTGTTTTAGGGCCCTTAAACCCCTAAATTATGTTTCTGGAAATTCTATTGCCATTCTTACATGTGTTAAACCAACAAGTAATTCTGGAATCCCATTTAATTTTTCTAGAACAATTATCTCATCTTTGTTTAAGTCTTTGATCATCGCATAAAATAAATTAAGTGTTTTTTCTCTATTTTCATAAAATTGAGTGACTTTTTTTAAGTTGAATTTATAAAAAAGATCATAATAAATTCTTATTGAGTCTTCAATATTTTCAACAATTTTAACTGCCTTTTTGTTTATTTTAAGCTTTTTTTCATTTACAAATCTTGCTCCATATTTGAGTGTGTGTGATAATTTGTCAATTGTTTCAAGTGTATGATAATAAAGATTACTTTTTACTTGAGAACTAAACCCTTTTTTATTTAATAATCTTAAACAATAGCTAACAAATTTTGTAATTGATCTATGTTTTTCTTCGATTGTTTCTACCATGACAAAATCATTATTTTTAATAGCATCAACAAAATCTTTTACTGCATCTAAATAAAGAATAAAAACTCTTCTAAACAATGTATCAAATTCATCAAAACTCACGTCGGAAACACTTTTTATTAAACAAAAACTTTCTTTTTGCTGAATAATTTCAATACCAATTAAACTATCAACTTCTTTATGGATAATAGAAAGAATTTTTAGTTTTGTATCATTTCTAAAATAAGTTGTTAATGCTTTATCAAATCTTATTTCAATTAGCTCAAATCCTCTTCTGTAAGCAGCTCTTAAATAGTAAATTAATGACGATCTATCAAGTTCTGAAACATCTAATGTTACTTTTTCAGTTCCTCTGCATTTTTCTGTACTTATTTCTATTTTACTTCCTTTTTCTAGAACTTCTAATTCATCTCCTTTTTTAATTCCAAATTGTAATGCCCACCTTCTTGGCAGGGAAACTAATTGAGTGCTGTTTGCGATTTGAATAACTTTTCTTTTCATTTGGAATACCTCACATATTATCAATGCCACAGAAATCTTTGATTTCTGAGGTTATTTTGACACCATTAGTATTTCAAATGTGCCAAAAATGTTTAATTTTTGAGCATATTTAAAACACCTCCAGTGTTTTTAATGTCCCAGAAATCTTTGATTTCTGAGGATATTTGGAATACCTCACATATTATCAATGCCACAGAAATCTTTGATTTCTGAGGTTATTTTGACACCATTAGTATTTCAAATGTGCCAAAAATGTTTAATTTTTGAGCATATTTAAAACACTTCCAGTGTTTTTAATGTTTCTATTTTAATTTATCATTAAAAACATATAGTTTATAACTTAAAAATATGGACTATAATCATATTTAATGTAATTTATACTCTATAAACCCCCTTGATAATCTATAAGGTGTTATTTATTCTTTAAATAATTTTCTCTTTTTTATATAAAATATAAGTAATTTAAGCGAAATATATATAATCTCTTGAAAATTACTAAAATCAGGGTAAAAATGCAAACTAAAAAAGAGAGAGTTAATGAGATTAAGTTTAGATCGAGAGAAGAGTATGAATTAAAGTTAAATGAGTTACTTGGCTTTGAAAGCCGTAAATATCTTGATGTATACTAAATCTGTTTGATGTTTTTGCTAGATACTGCTATGTTTTTTTGATTTTTCAGATTTTTATGATACTTATGAGCTGACAATAAAGAGGTGTATAGGGATGAGGTGTTATAGAATGGAGTTTGAAATAGAAGAAGAAGATTATGTCAGTTGTGATGAAGCAAAAGAAGGGGATTGTATCTACACAGAAGATGGATCTGCTGCTTTGCTAGATGCAGATGAAGTTAGTCCAGAAGAAGAAGCTTTTATGCGTGGTTATAACATGGAAGAATAATAACCTAAATATGAACTTTTAAACGATTTTTGATCCTTACATGAAATCAAAGGAGGTACGCATAAGTTTTAAGTTAAAAAAGATGGTGTGGTTTCTTTTTTTTATTCTATATATAATTGGAGATCAAGATAAAGAAGATACTTATGAATAATTAGGCTAGTATGGAACCATCGCCAGGTTTGGCAAGTGAGCAAAATGCGTAATAACAATTTTATGTTATGTCCGACCATATTAATGTGTTAACATTTAAACTTGGTCGGTGTGAACGAGAGGGTTTCATATTAGCCATGTAATTAGATAATTTTATATAATCATTGAAATATTTCTTTACTTTATGAACATAGCAATCATTGTGTATGAAAAAGATCTTGCTGGTCTTAACATCAAATCTCATCTTGATAATCTAGAACTTTCTAATCATGTTAATATTCATGTAATCACAACACAACATATTCTTGCAGATAATTTAGACAAGGAAATTGATGCAGACTTATTTATATTTGCTACTACCCATAAAAGTAATGCAAATAAAAAAACATTATGTGTTCATCCAATTGGTATTTACAATGATGATATTAGTTTGGGTGGCAAAGCACATAGTTTAGTTCCAACAAGTCCTTGGTTAATTAAAAATTTGTTTTTGGAAATGAAAACACAGAAAGAAAAATTAGTAAAAGAAGGTCATTCAATATTAGAAGAATTTGAAATAAGTGTTGAGCAAACTCATCATGGTCCTTATTTAGAAAAACCAGCTTTGTTCATTGAGATTGGTTCAACTGAGGAAGAATGGACAACAAAAGAAGCTGGAAATCTAATTGCAAATGCTTTGTTTAATGTTTTAGGTAAGTTTGACTCTGAAAAAAACACTACCAACTCATCAAATAATGCTTGTGTAATTGGTGGCGGCCATTATAATCAAGTTGGTAATAAACTATTAGAAAAAACAGATTATTGTATAGGTCATATTGCTTCTAAATATTATGTTGAGATTCTAGACGAGAATTTACTTAAACAAATGGCTGATGGCAGCAATACAGATCTATTTATTTTTGATTGGAAAAGCTGCGGCAAAGGTAAACATAGAGTTGTAGAGTTGATTGAGAAGTTGGGTTATAAGTGGGAAAAGAGTAAAGATTTATTTAATAATACAGAATAAGAATTAATTCTATTATCCAATTAAAATATTAAGAAAAAATAAATAAAAAAAGAAAAGAATTTTTCTATTTCTTTTCAGGTGCTGGTGCTCCTTCTGCTTTGGCGTCTCCACCTTCAGCTTTTTCTTCTGGGGCAACTTCGTTAATAATTAACATTGGAATTTCTGCTTCAACCATCTTTTTCCTAATGTCTTTATTTGCTTTGCCACTCATTTCATTCAAGATTGCTTTTGCTTTTACTTCAAACTCAGCTCTGTTCTTTTCCATCTCTTCTTGTAGTCTCTTTTTCTCTTCTGCTAACTCTTTGAGTTCTTCAGCACTAAGCTCTGTTTTACCAGATTCAATCTTATCTTTCCATTCACCAGCATTGATTTTGTCAATTGCATCATGTGCAGGCATTCCTTCTACCATGATTCCCATGGATTGGCAAGTTCCAACAATTTCTTTAGCTCTTCCGAAATTATCTTTACCTAGTAATGCATCTTGCTTCATGTTTGCAACTTTAATTACCTGTTCAATTTTAAGATCAGCAACTTTTTCAGTTAAAGGGTTACCTGCTCCTTTCTGAACACCAGCTTCTTTCTTAATCAAAGCAGATGCAGGAGGAGTTCCTACGGTAATCTCAAACTCTTTAGTATCTTTGTCAATGATAACTTTAACTGGAACTTTCATTCCTTTAAAATCAGCTGTTTTTTTGTTGATCTCAGCAATAACTTGCCCAATATTTACACCCATTGGACCTAATGCAGGACCTAATGGAGGGCCAGCTGTGGCTTTTCCACCATCAACTAATGTTTCAATTGTTTCTTTTGCCATGTTTATTTCACCTTGTAATTATTATATTCAGATTATATATCCTATACATACATAATCTATTTATAGTGCGTAACTAGGTTAAGGACAGATATTCCATTTAAAAAGGTTTCGCTTGAAAATGTAATCGTTTCACATATAAGGATCCAACAACAATAATGGCAGGGCTCACGGACTTTTGTAGACAAAAGTCCTATTCGGCTCTGCCTCATCAGCCCGCCATTGTTGTTGGATCTAAAACACCACTATTGGCGGTAGTAGTGGTGTTTTTTCATTATCATTAGAACATTTTTCTTTTCAAAAAAATCTATTGCTGTCCACCTTAACACTACAAACCTTAATAAATGAAAAGACCATAATGTATAATATGATAGCGGTTAACGAAGGAAATAACGATTATTATGATGAAATATCCGAAGGATATGAAAGATTACATCATGAAGAACAGAGTAAAAAGATTAAAGTAATTAAATCTCTTCTTAAGGTTAAACCTTTTTCTAAAATACTTGATGTTGGTTGTGGTCCTTATTTTGGAGAGTGGGATGTTGATGAAAATAATAATCAAATCAAAAATTTAGAAATTATTGGGGTTGATCCTAGCAAAAAACTTTTAGAAATTGCAGCTGAAAAAGGAATAGATACTGTAAATGTTGGTGCAGAAAATTTACCATTTCCAGATAATTATTTTGATTATATTACTTCTATTACAGCAATACAAAACTTTGAAGATCTTGAAAAAGGCATTACAGAAATAAAACGAGTAGTGAACAAAGAAAATAAAAACAGCACAGTAGTAATCACATTTCTGAAAAACTCTCCTAAAAAAGAACTAATTCTTGAATTATTAGGCAAACATTTTAATATTGAAAAGAATATTGAAGAAGATAAGGATATAATAATTGTATGTAAGAAGTAGGAAGTAAGAAGTCAGAAGTTGGTAAATAGTTGGGTAGTAGGAAGTAATGCTGATAACTACATACTAATGAACTTACAACCCACTACAAACTTAAAACTACTAACTTATAACTATAAAGAGGTGCTAATATGCCAGAACTTTTTGGTCCAAGGCAGACTGTCTTAGTTACTTGCAGAGAAGAATTAGAGTTTATGGGCAAAACAAAAGAAATCCATAATATTATTACAGTTGCTTGGCACATGCCTGTTAGTCAAAGTCCTTTATTATATGCAATTGCAATTGGTAAAACAAGAGCTAGTTATGAAATAATTAACAAAAGTAAAGGTTTTGTTGTAAACTTTATTCCATTTGAGTTAAAAGAAGCTGCCTTAACTTGTGGAAAACTTTCTGGAAGACACCATGATAAGTTTGCAGAAGCAAAACTTACTATGGAAGAATCCAACCATATAGATTGCCCTAAAATAAAAGAAGCAATTGGTTATTTAGAATGTCATGTTATTGAAGAGATTGAAGCTGGCGATCATGTTATATTTGTGGGAGAAGTAACTCATGAACAATTCAAAGGAGAAAGACCAAGGTTGTTTCATTGTGGCGGTTCTGAGTTTAAAACAACAAAGTAATAAGGGTTTTGTGCCATGAGTTTTGAGTTGTGGGGTGGTAATGGGCAAAATAAGTAATGAGTTTCAATACCCATAACTACCAACCAACTCAAGACCAAAAACTCATTACTCATAACTTTTTAACAACTTTTATATACCTCTTCTCTACCTTTAGTAGTAAATGACACAAATAGAACAAGTACTTGATAGATTAGGATTTAGTGAGTATAAAAAGAAAGCTTATCTTACTCTATTAAAGCTAAAGAAAGCAACGCCTTGTAAGATTGCTAAGGTTAGTGGAATTCCTTCTTCTAAAATATATGAAGTGTTAAGTTGGCTATATGAAAAGGGTTATATTGTACAGGTTTCAGAAAAACCAGCTGTTTACGAAGCAAATAATCCTAAATATACTCTTGGTTCAGAGATTAAATCAAGAATGAGTGATTTAGAAGAACTAAAACAAGAAGTAAATAAGATTGAAAGTAATATTGAGATTACTGAGAAAGGAACTTTTTCTGTAATTAAGGGTTATGATGGTTTTTTCAAGAAGATGAAGGAAGTTACTCAGAGATCTACAAAATCATCAATTGGGATAGTTCAAAATTGGAAAACAGACAAAGAAATTCTTGACTTAGAAAAAGATGCAATTAAACGTGGTGTAAAAATTCGTTATCTTGGTCCAATTCAGGAAAGTACAAAAGAATTTGTTAATATTAGAAAAAAATTTGGTGTTGAGATTAGAGATTATAACTCTCCCCATACAAGGTTTGGTGTTTGGGATGATAAAATAGTTATGATTTCTTTAAGGAAAGATACTAAAGAAGAATTTATGTCTTTATGGATAGAGAATGAAGTATTAAGTAAAATATTTGTAGAATCTTTTGAAAATTTATGGAAAAAATAAAAAATTAATTATTATTCTTTTTTCTCAGCTTCTTCCTTTGGCTTTACTTCTTTTTTCTCTTCCACAGGTTTTGGCTTTTCCACTTCTTTGTTCTCTGTTACAGGTGCCGCACTTACAGGTGGTCTTGGTGCTGCCCTTACAGGTGGTCTATGTGGTGGTCTGTGTGGTCCTCTTGCATGTGGTCTTCTATCTCCACCTTCTTCTCTTCTTTGTTGCCTTTTTTCCATGGACCTTTTATGTTTTTCTTGAATTTTTTTCAAGCCTTTGAAAGGTGTAGTAGAAACATCTTTTGGATCAATTTTTTCTTCAAGGTTTATTTCTTTAACTAAGAATGTTCTTAGTGGATAAACTTTGCTAAGCATTGATCTTGTTTTATTTTGGAATCTGTTATTTAAAACATCGTTAAAGAATTGATAAAAATCAAGTTTCACTGAATGTTCTCCACATTCATATTCAAGTAGTTTTTTTAATTGTGATCTTGAAGATCTGTAAACAAGAGCTTTTGTAAGTAATATTACTTTCACTCTAACAACAATATCATCTTTTGTTTTTACTAAGAATGATGCATCTATTCTGTCTCTTCCTCTTCTTACTAATCTTTTAATGTAAGCAGGGGATGTTTTATATCCAATTGGAACAGCATAGAATTTGTTTTCTTTATGATTATGAATTTTATACATAATGCTAATGTTTTGTTTTTTCATATCTCCACTAACACTCATCATATTTACATTTGTGGATCTTCCAATAATCTTAGTAGGATCTTCTACTGGTGTTTCACCTATAATTGAATTATCATATATTTTCTCACTTAAAATTGGTATCCATTTCTTTTTTTTCCATGATTGAACACTTGAATCTGTTTTTTTTGCTTTTGCCATGTTAATCTACCTTTAATTTTATTTTTTAATTATTATTATTATGTGCCCTTATAGGGTCTTTCACGTGATAATGGGATGAATGAATTGTGGTTTATTTATAAAGTTAATGGTTATATGTAATATAGGGTTTTGAGTTATGGGTAATTAGTTGTGAGTGGGTTTTGTGTAAATCTGTTTTGAGAAGATCATAGAAACACTCATAACTGCTTACTGATAACCAACTCAAGACCCAGAACTCATTACTCAAAACTACTTAAGAACTAATATATTGCCTCTTCCTTTCTTAATCTTCTCTATTTTGCCTTTATGCTCTAATTCTGTAATAATCAAAGAAATCTTTGCTTCTGATAGTGGTATTTCCTTTCTAATCTCTTTCTGAGTGATTCTTTTGTGTTCTTTTATCATATTTAGGATTTTATCGTAATATTCATCAGCTTCTGTTTCATCTTTTGCTTTTGTTTTAACTTCTTTTTTTCTGTTTTTATACCAAAAATAGCCAAATATGGCGAAACAAACCACAATTACAGCAATTACCCATTTAATTAACCATGAATAATCTTTTCCATTAGTATCATCTCCTGTGTATAGAAAATCTTCATCAATATCATCAAATAACTTAATATCTTCTTCTAAATTTGGGAATAATATGAGATCAAATACAAATTCTCCATCATCTATAATCTCAATCTCTGCATTATCCTTAAATTTGAGTATATTATCTTCATAATATTTGCCAGAAACAGTATATTTGCCAGGTGGTAATGCAAACATATAATCGCCATCCTTAACAATCATCTGCTGTGGTGGTTGTGAGTCAATACTTACTATTGCATCATTTAAAGGTTCCAGATTTATATCATACACACTACCCTTTAATGTTGCTCCAGCACTTACTTTCATTAGAACTAGGAGTATTGTAAGAGCAATTATAATCTTTAATATTCCTCCTCTTTTATCAAAGCTCTTGTTACTAAGGTCTGTGTACCAAGTAAGGCTTCTAGGACTTATCATTTTATAATTCAATTATTTTGGTTCTATAAATAGTTTTTGTTTGTTTTTGTGTTTTTAATGCTTTTTTTTAATTTAAGGCCTTTTATGGTCATGTTTAGGTAGAAAGAAGCACGCATAAAGCTTTGTAAAGTTTTAAACCCTCTGATAAACTATTATCTTAGCTTTCCTGAAAGTATGTTTATAAACAAAACGCGCCTTAAAGATGTTATCAGCTTGGCAATGTTGAGCTGAGAAATCATAAAATTAATCAAAAACAATTGGAGGAGAAAAAAATGATGAAAAAATTATACGCAATAATGATCCTGGCGGTTTTCCTAATTAGTTTAGTGCCATTATCATTAGCTGAAGAAACTGAAACCATGGATGATACAGTTGAAGATATGGTTACAGAAGAAACAAATGAGGATGAAGTAGAAGATGAAGGTGATGAAGCAGATGATGATGAATCAGTTGCTCCAGTAAAAGATAAGTCTGGAAAAAAAGGACTTAGTGCTTGGAAACAATTAGAGCAAGATATTAGGAGATACATTAGTCAAAATGAATTTAATTCTTTGGAAGACTGTGTTGAAACAGTTGTAAAGAAGTTTCCTAACAGGCCTGTATTTACAAAGGCTACAGCAAAACATCTTTGTAGAATTAAGATGAATAAAAATAAGGTTTCTGATGGTAAACCAATGTTACCTGCTTATGATGTAAAAAAGATTATCAGAGCAGTTAAGGAAAGACCAGAACTTGAAAAAGCAGTTGCTGAATTTACAAGTTCCCAAAAAGATATTATGAGTGATAAATTTTCTAGAGCAAGATACAAGTGGTGCTTAGAAAATACAGATGAATGTAAAGATGTTCTTGAGAAACTTGTTAAGGGTGTAAAGAAAAAGGTTCAAGAAAAAAGAAAAGTAATTAAGAAAGATCTTAAAGTTTCAAGAGAAAGATATCTTAAAGCAAAAGAAGATTATACAAAAGTTTCTGACGAACTTAAAGAAAGAAGAGTTGCTTTCTTAGAAATGAAAGAAAACAAAGGTCTTTGTAAAGATCCGGAATCAGAAAAATGTGCAGAACATAACGAAAAAATGCTTGAGAAAGCAAAAGCTTGGTTAGTGCGTTCAATTGATGTTTTAGATAAGCATTTGAACAAAATTCAAGAAAGAGTTAAGTCTTCAGAAGATTTAAGTGAAGAAGATGCAACAAAAATGTTAGAAGATGTTGAAGCTGGTCTTAAAAGATTAAGAACTCTTAGAGAAAAAGCAGAAGCAGCAACAACAAAAGAAGAAGTTAGAGCAGTTGCAAAAGAAGTTAAAAAATTCTGGAGCAAGTACAAAGTTTCTTCAAAAGGTTATGCAATTCATTTAGCTCAAGGTAAGGTTGAGGATATAATTAAGAAAAGCTATCAATTAGAAAGAAAGCTTGAAGCAATCCTTAAAGGCGCAGAGTTAAGAGGAATTGAAATAACAGAAGAAGTTGATTCTTTAGTTGATGAGTTTAGTGAAAACACAGAAGAAGCAAGAGCTCACTACGAAAAATCAAGAGAATACTTAAGGGAAGCTTACGCACTTAGAAAAGATGGTGCAGCAGAAGATGTTGACAGAGTTAAAGAGTTAATGGAAATGTCTAAAGAAGAACTTAAGTCAGCAAGAGAAGCAATACAAAGTGCTCATAAAAAACTTAGTGAAATGATGCGTGTGTTTAAAGCATTAATGAGAAGTGCTGGTGAAGACAGTAAAGAAGTAATCAATGAAGCTGTTGAGAATGAGTATGATGAAGAACAGGCTGAAGAAGATGCTGAAGATATGATGGATAATGGTGTTGAAGAACCATTAGCAAATTGTGTTGATCATGATAGTGATCGAGATATCTTTACAGCAAGCTTTGTTGCAGGTGACTCAGGTTATATGGTAGCTGAATTTAATGACTTTTGCAGTAATCATGATACTGGTATCGGTACTGTAGAAGAAGGCACATATGTACATGAGTATTTCTGTTCAGACGGTTTTGTTGTTGGTCAAACATATGAATGTGACAACGGCTGTTCAGCAGGTGCTTGTATAGCTTAAGTTTTTATTTTATTTTTTTCTTTTAATTTTTATGAACAGAATTCTTTAATGGATTTTAATTTTTCTGAGCTATATGTCCTTCGGACCTAGTGTTGTAGAGTGACATGCAGTGTAATACTCTTAAACAATTGCGGATGCTATTTTTCTCACTAAGAATTATTTTTTTAGTTTTTAACTTCTTTTGCCAATCAAAATTTCAAGAAACTCATAACCTTACCAACATCATTCTCATCAATTACAACTATTGTATCTGTCCAACAGCTCATTGTTTCTACTATATTAATTCCATTGTCTGCAAATAAAGAATAAACATATGAAACAACTCCTGAAACATTTTCTAAATCTTCAGAACTTTTGATTGTGATCATTGCTAATTCTTTTGTGATCTTAATAATGTTTCTTTTGAACATTTCTTTTATTTCTTCTAAATATTTTTCATTTACAATTATAGTAAATACATTTGTTCCTTCAATAACATAAAATCTATCTGCGGTTTTCCTTATTTTTTTCTCTATATCTAATAAACTTTCCATAAATAGTTTTTTGTTAATAATTATTGTAACTATTTTATTTTTAATTTCTAACTCACTCTTACTAAGGACATTTAATATTTGATCTTCTTGTGTTTCTGAAGAATCTTTTCTTAATTTCTCAGCATATCTTCTACATGCAATTAAGATTGCTTCCATACTTGTTTTTTCTAATTTTAACTCTTTAGCAATTAGTCTAGATAATTTAGAGTAATTCACAACTCCTTTCTTCATGGCATCCCTTATGCTTGGATGCTCTGATATGTATTTGTGGGTTTGTTTTGTTATTGTAACCATTTTTAGAGTTATTGGCTTAGCCAAATAATTATGGGTCCTTTCTACTATATAATACTTTCTATTTTGTTCTATTTCGGACACTATTGTCCCTTATGTACTATAATGGTCACCAGGTTTATATAGGAATAATGACATATTAGTAATTGGGGTGAATTAAGAGAAATTAGTAATAATCAATAATTAAAGGTGAAAAACATGGATGAAAATCAACAAACAAACCAACCAAAAGTAGTATTGGCATATTCAGGAGGATTAGACACATCAGTTATCCTTAAATGGCTTTTAGATAAAGGATATGAGGTAATTGCATATATTGCAGATGTTGGCCAAGATGATGATTTTGAAGCTGCAAAAACAAAAGCGGAAAAAATCGGGGCATCAAAGGTTTACATTATGGATTTGAAAAAAGAATTTGTAACTAACTATATTTTTCAAGCATTAAAAGGAAATGCAATCTATGAAGGAACTTATTTATTAGGGACATCATTAGCAAGACCTTTGATTGCTAAATATCAAATAGAAATTGCTAAAAAAGAAGGAGCAGAATATGTTTCACACGGCGCAACAGGAAAAGGAAATGATCAAGTTAGATTTGAGCTAGCTTATTATGCATTAAATCCTAACATAAAAATAATTGCACCTTGGAAAACTCTTGAATTTTTAAATGAATTCAAAGGAAGAACTTGCATGATAAATTATGCAGAAAAAAATGGAATTCCAATTTCTGCAACATTAAAAAAACCTTACAGTGAAGATGATAATCTTATGCATATTAGTCATGAGGCTGGAATTTTAGAAGATCCAAATAAACCGGCTAACAAAGAAATATTTTCAAAAATAATCTCTCCATTGGATGCTCCTAATGAAGAAACAATAATTGAAATTGAATTTAAAGATGGACTTCCAATAAAAGTAACAAACAAAAATAATAACACAGTTGTAGAAGGTCCATTAAAACTATTTTCCTACCTTAATGAATTAGGTGGCAAAAACGGAATTGGAATTGTAGATATGGTTGAAAATCGTTTTGTTGGCATTAAGTCAAGAGGAATTTATGAAACACCTGGTGCAACAATACTTTGGAAAGCTCATCGTGATATTGAAGGAATTGCAATGGATAAGGAAGTTATGCATTTGAAAGATCAGCTTACACCACAATTTTCAGAATTAATTTATAATGGATTTTGGTTTTGTCCAGAAATGGATTTTATGATGGCTTCATTTAACCAAAGTCAGAAATTAATTGATGGAGTTGTTACACTTTCACTTTACAAAGGAAATGTTATGCCAATTGCTAGAACATCTCCAACATCATTGTATGACCAAGAGTTAGGAAGTATGGATCTTGAAGGTGGTTTTGATCAAACAGATTCAGCAGGCTTCATAAAAATAAATGCTTTAAGATTAAAAGCACACAATGTTATTTTAGATAAGAAACATTTAGGTGTTGAAGAAGCATTGGAAAAATAAAATCCAGGAGACATAAAAATGAAATTATGGCAAAAGAATTACAATGTTAACAAGGATATAGAAGCTTTTACAGTTGGTAACGACTATTTGCTAGATCAGAAACTAGTGAAATATGATTGTTTAGCATCAATTGCACATGCAAAAATGTTAGGTAAAATAAAAGTTTTGAAAAAGCAAGAAGTTGTTAAGTTAGTGAATGCCTTAAAACAAATAATTAATTTGCAAAGCGCAGGTAAATTTAACATTAAACAACAAGATGAAGATTGTCATACTGCAATTGAAAACTTTCTTGTTAACAAACTAGGTAATATTGGGAAAAAAATTCATACTGCCAGATCTAGAAATGATCAAGTGTTAGTTGCTTTGCGTTTGTATGAAAAGTATGAATTAGTTGAAACTAAACAATTACTCTCTGCATTAAAAAAAGCATTAATTGCAGTAATTAAGAAACATGGCTCTATTCAGATCCCTGGATATACACATATGCAAAAGGCAATGCCTTCATCTATTAAAATGTGGTTGGGTAGTTTTGTTTATGCAATTGATGATGACATACAACAATTGAATGCAACTTTAAAGTTAATTGACCAATCTCCTCTTGGTAGTGCAGCTGGTTTTGGTGTTCCTGTTTTTGATATTAACAAAAAGTATACTGCAAAACAACTTGGTTTTTCAAAATCAATGCAATCCATGTATTCCCAAATGTCAAGAGGTAAATTTGAAGCTAATATTATTAATGTGATGACACAAGTAATGGTAACTTTGAATAAACTTGCAACAGATATGATCATGTTTAGCATGAAAGAGTTTGGTTATATTAGTTTACCAAAACAATTTTGCACTGGTAGTTCAATCATGCCGCAAAAAAAGAATCCAGATGTTTTAGAATTAGTTCGTGCAAAGTATAGTGTTGTTTTAGGAGAAGAGTTTAAAGTTAAATCTATGGTTAGTAATTTAATTTCAGGATATAACAGAGATTTGCAATTAACTAAGGAACCTTTGATGAATTCCATTGAAATTACTAAACAATGTGTTAAAATAATGGTCTTAATTGTTAATGGTACTGAACTAACTAAGGAAAATAAAGAAAATTGTAAAAAAGCAATGACTCCAGAACTTTATGCAACAGAAGAAGCATATAAATTAGTAAAGAAAGGAATGAGTTTCAGAGATGCTTATCAGAAAATTGGAGAAAAGTATAAATAAGTAAGTAGTTTTAAATTATAAGTAAGAAGTGTAAGAAAAATGTTTAAAGTTAAAAAGCTTAACAGCTTAAAAGACAATCATACTTTTTAGCTTTTGAACTTTTAAGCCTTTAAACTTTTTAGTCCCGCTACAAACTTAAAACTTATTACTGAGAACTTATTTATTCTAATTATACCATAATATATATTATATCACCAATAACTTTATTTATAACATCGTTATTAGTATTTAGAGACATATAAAGTAATAGTAGATAAAGAGAGATGATAACATGAAAAGCCATCCTAAAGGAAAATTAATCCTCGAGGATGGATCTATCTACGACGGATATTCTTTTGGTTATTCAAGCTCAACAGCTGGTGAGGTAGTATTTTGTACAGGAATGGCTGGTTATCCACAATCATTAACAGACCCATCATATACTGGTCAAATACTTGTTTTCACTTATCCTTTGATTGGAAATTATGGTGTTAGTGATTCAACTGTTGATAAACATAATATTTCTATTGATTTTGAATCTAATAATATTCATGTAAAATCTGTGATTGTTTCAGAGTATTGTGCAGAGCATAATCATTGGAATTCAAAGAAATCTTTTGAAACATGGTTAAAAGAAAATAAAATTCCTGCTTTATTTGGTATTGATACAAGAGCACTTACAATAAAAATAAGAGAAAAAGGAGTAATGCTTGGAAAAATAGTTATCGATGATGAAGAATCTGTTGGATTTTATGATCCTAACAAAGATAATTTGGTAGCAGAAGTATCAAGAAATGAGGTTTTAAGTTTAGGAAATGGAAAACATAAAATTATTGTAGTGGATTGTGGAATGAAGAATAATATTTTAAGAAGTTTTCTTAAGAAAGATGTTACTTTGAAAATTGTGCCATGGAATTATGATTTTAATCAAGAAGAATATGATGGGTTGTTTATTTCAAACGGTCCTGGAGATCCAACTCATTGTAAAGAAACAATTGAAAATATAAAAAAGGCAATGGAATTAAAAAAACCCTTGTTTGGAATTTGTTTAGGTCACCAATTACTTGCTTTAGCTTCTGGCGCAAATACATACAAACTAAAATATGGTCATCGTGGTCAAAATCAACCTTGCGTTAGAAATCAGAAACAAGGTTACATTACTTCTCAAAATCATGGTTATGCTGTTGATAAAAATAGTTTGCCAGAAGGATGGGAGGAATTATTTTTTAATGCAAATGATGGAACTAATGAAGGAATTAAACATACAACTCTTCCTTTTTTTAGTGTTCAATTTCATCCAGAAGGTTCATGTGGACCAAATGATACAATGTATTTGTTTGATGAGTTTATTGAGATGATTGAAAAGTCTAAGTCTTTAAATGTAGAAACAAATCAGGAAACAAATCAAGAAATGAATTAAGAGACAAAAGATGTCAGACACAAAGAGAATAAACAAAGTATTAATCTTGGGTAGTGGAGGTTTATCTATTGGTCAGGCTGGAGAGTTTGATTATTCTGGATCACAAGCAATTAAAGCGTTAAAAGAAGAAGGAATAGAAACAGTTCTTGTTAATCCCAATATTGCAACCATTCAAACATCAAAAGGATTTGCTAATGAAGTTTATTTTCTTCCTGTGACAAAAAAGTTTGTTGAAAAAATCATTGCTAAAGAAAGACCAGATGGAATTCTTCTTGGTTTTGGTGGACAAACAGCACTAAATTGCGGTATGGAATTATCTAGTTCTGGTGTTTTAGAAAAATATGGTGTGCGGGTGCTTGGAACACCAATTAAAACAATAATCACCTCTGAAGACAAAGGTTTATTTGCAGAAGCATTAACAAAAATAAATGTTAAAACACCAAGAAGCATTACTGTTTATAATCTTGATGAAGGTATAGCTGCAGCAAAAAAAATAGGTTTTCCTCTAATAATTAGAGCAGGATTTGCATTAGGTGGCCTAGGTTCAGGATTTTGTAATAATGAAGAAGAATTAAAAACACTTTTACATCAAGCATTAGTTTATTCTTCACAGGTTCTTGTAGAAGAATCACTAAAAGGATGGAAAGAAGTTGAATATGAGGTGATGCGTGATTCTTATGATAATTGCATGACTGTTTGTAACATGGAAAATTTTGATCCTCTTGGAATTCATACAGGTGAATCAATAGTTGTTGCACCATCTCAAACATTAACAGATAAAGAATATCAAAAATTAAGAGAACTTTCTATCAAGGTAATAAAATCATTAGGTGTTGTTGGTGAATGTAATGTTCAATTTGCTTTAGATCCTGATTCTGAAGATTATAGAGTAATCGAAGTTAATGCACGATTATCTAGATCATCTGCTTTAGCTTCAAAAGCAACTGGTTATCCATTAGCATTTATTGCTGCTAAACTTTCTTTAGGTTATAGTTTAGTAGACATTCCTAATCCTGTAACTAAAGTAACAAAAGCATTTTTCGAGCCAGCTTTAGATTATATCGTGGTTAAGATTCCAAGATGGGATACTGATAAATTCAAAAAAGTTGATAAAAAAATTGGAAGTTCTATGAAAAGTGTAGGAGAAGTAATGGCAATTGGGAGAAAATTTGAAGAAGCACTTCAAAAAGCAATAAGAATGATTAATCCCAGTCTTAATGGATTAACAGATATTAGACTTATGTTTGATGAGTTAGATTATGAATTAAAAAATCCAACTGATAAACGAGTATTTGCAATTGTAAAAGCACTTGAATTAGGTTACAGTGTTAAAAAATTATTTGAAATGACTAAAATAGATAAATGGTTTTTATACAAAATAAAAAATATCGTTGAGATTAATAATGAACTTAAAAAAGATTCAATTGAATCAATTACTCCTGAACTATTAAAAATTTCAAAACAACATGGTTTTTCAGACAAACAAGTTGCAAAATGTATTTTACAAGATGAACATTTTGATTCAGAATTAAAAATTCGTGAATTAAGAAAAAAGCATTCAGTTATTCCAGTTATAAAACAAATTGATACTCTTGCAGGAGAATTCCCATGTAAAACTAATTATCTCTATCTCACTTATAACGGTGATTACGACGACGTAAGAGTAGATGATATTGGGATGCGAGGAATAATTGTGCTTGGTGGTGGTGCTTATAGCATTGGATCAAGTGTTGAGTTTGATTGGTGTTGTGTAGAATGTGTTAAAACACTAAGAAAAGAAAAAGTTCCATCAATAGTTATTAATTATAATCCTGAAACAGTTAGTACAGATTACGATGAATGTGATAGACTTTATTTTGATGAACTTAGTTTTGAAAGAGTTGTAGATATTTATGAAAAAGAAACACCATTTGGTGTAATATTTTCTATGGGAGGTCAAATTCCTAATAACCTTGTTATGCCTTTAAGTAAATATGGAGTGAAAACATTAGGGACTGCTCCAGAAATTATTGATAAGGTTGAAGATAGACATAAGTTTTCTATGGTATTAGATGAGTTAGGAGTTGATCAGCCAGAATGGAAAGAATTAACAGATTTAAATGAAATTAAATCTTTTTGTTCACGTGTTGGTTTTCCTATTCTGATAAGACCATCATACGTGTTAAGTGGGGCGGCAATGAATGTTGTTTATGAAGAAGCAGATTTGGATTTATTTTTAAAACAAGCAACTCTTGTTTCAAAAGATCATCCTGTTGTGTTAACTAAATTTATTACACATGCTAAAGAAATTGATGTTGATTTAGTAGCATTAAACGGAGATGTAAAGCTCTATGCAATATCAGAACATGTAGAAAATGCAGGCGTTCATTCAGGTGATGCTACATTAGTTACGCCACCTCAAAAATTATATTTAGAAACAGTTAATAAGATTAAAAGAATAATTAAAGTGATTGTAAAACATCTTAATATTACAGGTCCAGCAAACTTTCAATTCTTAGCAAAAGACAATAAAATAAAAATAATTGAATGTAATTTACGTGCATCAAGAAGTTTTCCGTTTGTCTCAAAAGTTTATAATATTAATTTCATTGAACTTGCAACAAAAGCAATTATTGGAAATCAAATTCCAAAAGTAGATACTAATGCATTTGATTTAGAATATGTTGGAGTTAAAGCACCTCAATTCTCATTTACTAGGTTGAGAGGTGCTGATCCGATGTTAGGTGTTGAAATGAGTTCAACTGGTGAAGTTGCTTGTTTGGGTGATAATTTGCAAGAAGCATTTCTAAAAGCATTATTATCAACTGGATTTAGTATTCCAAAAGAAACAATTTTACTTTCAACTGGTGATGTTAAGAAAAAAGCAAGATTACTTGATTCAGTTAAGCAATTAAAGAAAAAAGGTTATGTGTTGTATGGAACTGGAGGAACTACGGATTTTTATAAAATGCATGGTATTAATGTAGAAATGTTACATTGGCCTTTAGATAATAAAAAACCAAATGTATTAGATTATATTAAGAATAAAGCAGTTGATCTTGTTATTAATATTCCTAAAAGTAATGAAAAGATAGAATTATCTAATGATTATATTATTAGAAGAGGGGCTGCTGATTTTTCTGTTCCTTTAATTACAAATCTTGAATGTACTAAGTTATTTATTGAGTCCATATGTAATTATGGTGAAGATGATTTAACAGTCAAGAGTTGGAATGAGTATCATGAGACATTGAATAAATAGTTATGGGTTTTGAGTTCTGGGTAGTGGGTTGGTTCTGAGTAAATTAGTATTGAGAAAATATAGCAATACTCACAACTACTTACTGATAACCCACTCAGAACTTAAGACTCATTACTCATAACTTACTTTTTCTTTATCACAAATTCTTTATGAAATGGATGTTTTATAATCTTAAATTTACCCATTTCTTTATCAACAAAATAAAGAATTGTAGCGGATGGAATGAAGGCATCTATCTCTTTTGACCAGAAACCAATTCCAGGGAATAATAATTCTCCTAATGCAAAGAATGCTAAATATTTGTTTTTTAATGTAATAAGTAAAACACCACATGTTACAAAATCCCAAATTGTGTTTAAGAAAGGAATATTTCCAAATACTAGATCAATTACATCTAATGTTATTGCTGTAGCTAATCTATACTTGTTTAATAATTTGTAAATCTCATCACGACGTTTTCTTTGCCATGACTCAATTTTAACTACTTCCACACCAAATACCATTCTATCAAGTTAGTTAGAATTAATTTATAAACTTTTGCCCCTTTTACTTACTTTTTTACAATTTTAGCTTTCTTCACAATGAACTTTCCAGTACATTCATTCTCTAGCTTTACTTCAAATTTTTCAATTTTAATTTTCTTCTTATACATAGGAGAATCTAATACTAAAGATTCAAATTCTCCACCTTCTCCTGCAATATTAATTTTATTCTTTGCATGAATCTTAATTAATTCAGAAATCATTTTATCACTAACTTTCCTGCCTAACCATTTTTTAGTTAAACCATCAGCTGCTATTGAACCTAATATTATTTCATAGCCTTCTCTTACTAATTCTCTCATTTCTGTTTCTTGGTTCATGTGCCATAATGGGGAAAATATCTTTAATCCTAATTTATCACAAATTTTTTCTACTCTATCTCTTTGATAAGTAGAAAATATTGCCCCCGTTACAATACCTTCAATTTTATATTTATTTTTTGCAGTTTTTATTGCTTTTTCTAGATCTTTTAGTTCTTTTTCTTTTTCCCCTACTGTGGTTTGTTCAATTAATGGTAACTTTAAACAACTAGCTTGCATCTTTGCTAAATTAATATTAGGAGTGTGAAACATATAACTATCTTTATTCTTGCTAATTAGGGTAATTAAACAACTGATTTCATAGTTTTGTTTTTGCATTATTTCCATTGCATAATGTGAGTCTTTTCCTGATGAGAATAATACACCTAATCTCATTATTTTTTTGTCTGAAAATGAATCTAAATATTCTGATTTAAATTTGAATTTATTTCTTTTTGCTAATTTAGATATTGCTTTATCAAAACTTGATCCATATTGTGCTGCTTTTTTCTTTCTCTCTGCAAACTCTTCTGGAACCTCTAACATTCTTGCAACTTCTCTTATAATTATCTTATTACTAACAACTTTAGAAGAATCTTCTTTTAATTTATATTTTACTGGAATCTTTAATGCATAATTAACTAATTCTAAATCTAGGAATGGTAATCTTAATTCTATCTTGTTATCCATTGTAATAACATCATCTCTGTATAAATCTCTTTCATAGATCTTTAATATTCCACTTAGACATTCTTTGTTTATGTCATTACTTTTTTTGTGTCTATCATAACCTGCAAAGATTTCTTCACTACCAAGACCAGAGAAAATGACTTTAACATTATCTTTCTTAGCTAATTCACATGCACCATAGAATGTTAATCCAACACCAACTTTAACAACATTACTGTCTTCTATTAATGGAACTATTTTTTCTAAATATCTAGGGACATCACTTAATTTTATTTTGTTAATTCTTAATTTAAATCCTAATGCCTTTGAAACTTTTCTTGCCCAAATTAAGTCTTCAGGTGTTTTCATGTTTAATCCTTGACTTTTAGTATCAAGAACAGACGTATATAGGGTAGGTTTTAATCCTAACTTTTTGCAAGCATAGGCAATAAATGTTGAATCAATCCCTCCAGAAAATAAGATTCCTATCTTTTGGTCAGGAATTCTTTTTGCAACTGCATTTACAGCTAATCCTAAAACATCTTTTTTAATTTGTTTATGTGTTTTTTTGTTAACTGGTGTTATTTTGAAAAATGGTCTATTGGATTGTCTTGCTTTTTTTGTTTTTAGATTATACATTAATATTTTTCTTGGATTTAATTCTTGATTATTTTTATATCCTAACTCTTCTAAGACTTTCATCTCACTACTGAATGCAAAGGATGATTTATTTAGCTTATTTTTATCAACGCTAATTTGTGTAGTTGAGAAACACAATGGCTTAATTCCAATAATGTCTCTTGCACCATATACTATTTTCTTTTTTACATTCCAGAATACAAATGCATACACTCCATCAACTTCTCTAAGGAGGCTTGCTAATTGTTTTGTTGTTTTTCCTTTTTTTTCAATAAGCTTAAACATCATTTCTGCATCATTTTCTGCTTTTAGTTTGTATTTTTTATTAAGATGTTTCCAATTATAAATCTCACAATTAATTACAAATCTATTTTTTGATTTATTGTTTACTAATGGTTGTGGTATGAATGATACAATGCTATGTAAACAATGACCAATTGCGTTTTCATTATTTGAATGCAGCTTTAGAAGATCTATTTTTTTTTTATAATCAAAGTCTAGTTCATTAGCTATCCCATAATAATCTTTTCCTCTATTCTTAATTATCTTAAGCCCTTTTTTGATGTTATTGTTTGCATTCTTTGCATTGAATATCCCAATTATTCCGCACATTTTACTTTCTTGAATTTTTTTTCTTTTCAAACTTTTCTTTTATTGATTCAAAGTAATCCTTGTAATCATCTTCATTCTTGAATATTATCTTAATTTCTTCTTTATTTACTTCACAATTTTCTAATTTTGCTTTTCTACAAACAGGTGGCCTGTTTTCATATTTTGTACATAATCCATTCTTATCTAATTTTGAGCATTTGCTAGGGAACTGAATCCACCATTCATCATCCATATCAATATACACCCATGCTCCTTCATGATACAAATACCAGAATATATCCTCATAGTCATCATATGTTGTTGGTGTTTCTAATTGCACAGCTAATGTCTTACAGCATTGTCCTTTACATTTATCACAGGTTATCATATTTATAGGAATTCTCTTTGCTGTTTATATATTTTAACCTATATAACACAACATTGTCAACTTAAAGGCACATGACAACGCCATTATTTGTTTTTAGCACAATATGAAATTTTATTTATGTACGGAACCGAGAACAAACGTGCATTTATTATTAAGTTCTCGGTGCTAAAAACCGGCCCGGTCATGTGCTGTTCAGATAATTTGGCAATGTCAAGAACACAAAAATACTTAAATCATCATTTTTTTCATTAAATCATGGATAAAAAAGAGCTGGATTACATTAATATTCTTAAAGCACTTCATGAAATTCCCTTTGGTGTAGGTAAAAAGCTTTTAGCAGACTTTCTTGCAGGTATCGCAACAAATCCATCTATTAAGAAGAATAAATTAAATGAATTAGCTAGCTTTGGAAGCCTTGCATATGGTGAAGATGAAATAATGCAATTAATTGATTCTTTAATATTAAATGGTCTTATATCTCTTGCATCTGTTTCATGGAATAAATTCTTAAAAGTTTTAGAGTTATCAGATAAAGGAAGGGAAGAGATTTTAAATCCACAATTTTATAAAAAAAAATTGGGTTTTAATTATAATCATGCAAAAACAGAAATAAGTGAGGAAGATAAAAAAATATTTGATGCTTTTGGATCATTTCTTTCTGATTATAATGATTTACAAAAAAAAGCAATTATTTCAAAAAATAAGAATATACTTTGTATTGCTGGTGCTGGCTCTGGAAAAACTACAGTGCTTACAAAAAGAATTGAATTTCTGGTTAGATATTGTTCAGTTGACCCTAAAAAGATATTAGCAATTACTTTTACTAGAAAAGCAAGGCAAGAAATGGTTTCAAGAATTCAAGGTAACGGATTGTTTGATATTAATGTTGAAACTTTTAATTCCTTTTGTGAAAAAATTCTTAAAAGAAATAGTGATTTAATATACGATAAAGAAGTAAGAGTTCTTAATTATCGTGATAAAGTTAGAATGATAAATAGGGCTTTGGAGAAACTAAACACAACCATGGGTCGTGCAATATCAATTTATTTTTCCCCACAGCAAATGCGAAGCAAAACAATGGAACAGCTTGCTAATGTTTTTGCTAATGATTGTTTTTTTGTTAGAGATTATTTTAAATTTAAAAATACACCAATAGACAGAGAATTGTTTTCTGAAATTAATGATAAGCACACTGCTGCTGCTAATCTTATGTTTGGTGTGTGCACTTATATTGGAGCATATATGAAAAAATATGGTCTTAGAGATTTTGCAGATCAAATTATGGATGCAATCTGGCTTTTTGAAAATCATAAAGATAAAATTCCACAATATGATTATATTTTAGTAGATGAATATCAAGATGTTAATTCAACACAAATTAAGTTGTTAGATATTCTTGATGCAAAACATATGTTTGCTGTTGGTGATCCACGACAATCAATTTTTGGATGGAGAGGTTCTGATGTGTCTTATATTCTGGGGTTTGAAGATAAATATCCTGGTTGTGAACTGATTACTTTAACAAAAAATTATCGTTCCACTAAACCAATTGTTGGACTTATTAATGAGGCAATAAAAAAAATGCAGCTTCCAGATTTAGATTCAGTAAATGAAGGTGCACCAGATTTAAAATTAATTAATTTTAGTTCAGAAATGGCAGAATTTGATTATTTAATAAACGAGATTCAATCATCAAATCTTCCTAAGAATGAAATTTTTGTTTTAGCTAGAACTAATAGGTTGTTAAATGACCTTTCTAATTTGATGAAAGTAAAAAACATTAAACATATTAGAAGAAGTGATGAAATGAAAGCTTCTATGAATGTGATGGCAAAACAAGATGAGATTACTTTAGCAACAATCCATGGTATTAAAGGGATGGAAGCAGAATTAGTGTTTTTAATGGGTGCAACATCTCAAAATTTTCCTTGTAAAGGAACTGAACATCCAGTTGTTGAGATGATTAAAGTGCATGAATATGATAAAGAAGAAGAAGAAAGAAGATTATTTTATGTTGGTATGAGTCGAGCAAGAAAAAGTTTGAGAATAACTTATTCTGGTTCAAAACCAAGTTATTTTATTACTCCAGAGATGACTGCAATGCTCAAACAAGAATCAATTATTACAAATCAGAGATCAACAAGTACTTCTAATAATCATGTTGGTGGTTCTAAACTTTATAAAACTCAAAAGACAAGTAATAATAAAGGTGTTGAAATTATTGCAAGCTTGAAAGAGTGGCGTCTTGAACTTAGTAGAAAATATAATATTCCTGCATACAGAGTTCTTACAGATAGAACCCTATTTGATATTGTGGATAAAATGCCAACATCACTTGAGGAACTTAATTCCATTCATGGTCTTGGTTATGCAAAGATCAGCAAATATGGCGAAGATATTTTGTTGTTGATCAGCTAATTTACTTTTTGCATTCTTTGTACCAATCTTTAACCATATCATAATGATCAAACACAAACAATCCTTTGTATCTATGAAATCCTTCTGGTTCAATTGTAAACACTTTTGTTTTTCCTGGCTCATCTTTGATTGTACCATATGCTCTGCCATAAACAGTATCACTTATTTTTGGTCCACGTGGATCTCTTCCTGGCTTGTCATAAGTTCCTAATTCTCCCCCAATGATTAATGTTAATCCCGTTTCTTCTTGAAACTCTCGGATTGCACAACTCGCTACATCTTCTAATTCCCCATCAATTAAATCTCTTCTACCACCAGGTAAAGCAATTCCTTTTATTGTTTCTAATCTTTCTATTAGCACTAACTTATTTTGGTATAGTGCAATCACATCTGAACAATATTCTATTATCATTGTAATCACCTGTAATCTCTGTTTCTATTCCCTTGATTATTCACGCTGTTGATTCTGTCTACAACAGATGGGATTAATTTTTCTTCTATTCCTAAATACAATCTATTAGGGCCTTCACTTGCTAATTCTTCTACAACAGAATCAAGGTTTCCTAATTTAGTTCTTACAACTTCATGTGTTGGCACATCATTGTAATCTCCACCATAGTCTGTGTATCCATACTTACTTCCAAAATAAGCTGCAACAACATAACTTGCTTCTGCATTAAAATCCTGTGGCGACTTAATTGTTTTTGCTAAGATTGGTGTGTCCTGCAAATTAGATAAAGCATATTCAAGAGCTTTTTCTCTATCTGCAAACTCTTCAATCTTATCATAAAGCATTCTACCTTTTACTTTGTCCATGTGTTCTGACTTTTGATCCCTTTTGTATAATACGAAATATTTTCCATCCATTTTAAGTCAACCTCATTTCAAGCCCAGCAAAAACTCTTTCATTACAAGGCCCAGTTATTTCATCTATTGTTTTTTCAAGATTTTTTGCACTACATCTTGATGCTTCATATCCAACACTTGTTCCATCTGATTCTCCCATGTATCTGTGATAAATTGTTTTTTCAGCAGCCACAATATATGGTAATTTTCTATCACGAACAAGACTTTCTTCCCCTGGTTTTAATGATCCTGTTTTTGCAATGATTGCTGGCAAATGTTGCATTGCATAAACTTGTGCACTTTCTCTATCTGCAAAATATTTACAATCCTCAAATTCCATGTTTTTTGTTTTATATCCATCTCCATTTGCTAACACAAAGTACTTGAATATTTCTGCTATTTTTTTTCTTGCCATTTTGTTTCCCTCCATCTTGTTTATCTTTACTTCACGTACTTTTGACGCGAACAATACTTAGTAAACGTTACTACTATTTAAAGTTTACGTAAATAGTACGTAAAGATAGCGTATCAAGGACGTAACATTTATAAAGGGAAGACACTATAATAGAAAAAAAGGGGTAAAATTAGAGAAAATGGGTAAAAAAACATATGAAATGTCAAAAATTGCAATTGACCCTGTAATTTTCACAATCCACGATGCAAAACTTAAAGTTCTATTACATATTAGAGAAAAGTCTCCTTTCCAAGGTAAAAAAGAATTACCTGGTGGTTTATTATTGGGAGAAGAAAGAGCAGAACAAACTTTGAAAAGAAAATTAAAGGAACTAGTTGGCTCAGATAATTTATTCATGAAACAATTTCATACTTTTACTCATCCAGATAGAGATCCAAGAAACAGAATTGTTTCAATTGGTTTTGTTTCTTTGATAAATCAAGAAAGAGTTAAAGATATTGTTAGATGGTACGACTACAATTCTCTGAGAGACTTAGCTTTTGACCACAAAATAATAATTGAACATGCTTTCCAATATCTTAAAGATAATCTAAATTCCTCTGTTGTAAAGCATTTCATGCCAAAACATTTTCCAATAAACAAACTTCAAGAGGTATATGAACTAATTGAAGAAAAAGAATATGACAACAGAAACTTCAGAAAGAAACTAATCAACTCAGGCATTGTTGAAGAAACAAATAAACTAGAAAAAGGAGTTTCCCATAGACCTGCAAAGTTGTTTAAATTCAAGTAATTATTATAGATTCTTCCTAATAAGTATACCTTTTAACAGAAATCTTTTGGAGTGAACTCCAAACCTTTTTTACCAAAAAGTTTTTAAATAATCCACTACTTTCATTGCCTTAGATAGCCCCGTAGTGTAGTGGCCCATCATCCTGGATTTTGGAAGGCGGAAAAGTGGATTTTTCTGTGTTTCCCCTGGGAATGTCCTGGGACCTCGGTTCAAATATCTTTAAGGTTCGCCCTTTTAGACTGAAAGTCCGGGCGGGGCTATTTTTCTTTATTAATCACAACTAGGTTATAAAAAAGTTCTAATTTAACATTTAGCTTCAGAAGATTTAAATAAGCTATTAAGTTTCTTTAATTTATGCCAACTAAAGAGAAAGTTAAAAATATTGTAGATGTAGTAACAGGTGTTTTAAATTCAGGTATGGCAGTTACTTTTTTTACATCTAATTTTTATAATCATATTATAGACCCACAAAGTCCCTATTCTCCTGAAGGTGCTGCTTATCGAGGAATGATAGGCTTAGCAATGATATTAAAACCTGGTTTTAAAGGTGGTAGTTATCTTGGAATAAATGCTGGAATAACATTATTAACAGGAGCAGTAACTCTTCCATCTGTTACAAATGCTATAGAAAGTCCAACTGGTGAAAATATTGGACTAGCAGTTTTTGATAGTGCAATTACATTATGGAATGCATATGGAACAATTGATTCAGCTAGAGATTTATATAATAAAACAAAAGAAGGGAAAAAAGGAAGTTCTAGTGATGAAAGTACAACTGCACAATTTTCTATCACAGACAGACTTAAAGATTTAGGAAGTAAAGCAATTGGATTTGCAAAAAATAAAACAACTGAATATACACCAATTATTCAAAGAACTGCTAATGCATTTCATTAAAAAAATAAAAAATTAATTCTCAGCTTTAACTGGAACTGGTTCTTTTGTTTTTATTGCATCTGCTTTAGAACTATGTACAACATATAACCATGCTAAGTAAATAATTCCAGTAATTACAACTCCTAACATCAGATCAGAAAATAAATTAGGACTAATCATGAACAATTCTCCATTCCATGCATGATCAACAATTCCAAAGATAGCTCCCCCTGCTAATAGTAAGTTTAACCATTTATGTTTCTGGCTAATTTTCCATTCTGGTTTATTCTTCCTCATAAAATAATGAACAACTGCAGCTGCTGCAGGTACAGTAACACATCCCATAATAAACACCTCCTTAATATTATTAGAATTAATTCTTTTACTATTTATATGTTTTGTTTAGAATAAATTACTTTACAACATTAATAATACCACGATACCCATCACTTCTAGCATGTATTCTTGTACCATCTGGGACATTAAAATTAGGCATTGACATGTAAAATTCTGGATGTCCTTGATCAGTTAATCTTAGATGAAAATGTCCACCTTTGTTTAGAATATCGTAATCATTTATGAGCACTTTGCAGTTTTTACTAATACTTGTAACTATATCAATTGGTCTTCCATGGACTTTATATTTCCCTAAAGAGACATCTGTATGTCCACTAATTGTTCCAAGAAGACAAGAATATGCATAACCATCTGGATTTTTTTGGTCACATTTTTTTAATTCAGCTATTTGTTCTGATTTGTAATCATGGATATGATTTTCATATGACTGGGAATTGATAACAATTCCTAAAAATTCCCCTGGTTTAATAACTAATGGAACTTGATAGTCAGCAGAATTCCATTCCTCATCTGTTATTGGATTATCTGATCTTTTAATAGGAGATTCTCTTATCTGCAGAATAGTTGGAACCTCTTCACCTTCTTCAAATAAAAATTCAACATCAACATTAGTTCCATATAATTCTTCAAGATAATCTATTACTTTTAGAAGATTTCTAACTTGTGTTTCTGAACTAAATGATTGTGTTCCATTTATATTTTGTTTTGGTAATTCATATTTATTTGCTCTGTCATTAGATGCATAACGAATTTCAAATTCTTCGCTGTTTCCTATAATTTGATTAATGCTACCAGCCATACTTCCTGTTGTTATTTTTGATGCATCATGAGCTAGTTCAACATAGTGTTGTCCTTTTCCATTAATAGAACTTAGACATACACCACCAGAAGTACTTTTAATGTAACCACATAAAATATAATTCATTTGAGTTGGTCTTTGTTCAAAAATTGAAGTTGCTAGATTTGCATTTAAGAAAGTATCAATATGTCTGGCAGCTTGTTCTGGTTTCCAAGAAAAACCTCCTGTTGAATATGTTTCAAATAATCCTTGTGTTCCTTTTAGTTTATCTTCAATTCCCATGCTTGAACGATACAGAAGAGTTCTTGAGTCTATTCTTTCCAGAAAATTTCTTGTTTCCCTTACATGTTTTGAATTTTCATTAATGAATCTTTTGATCTTTCCCAAATTTCTATTACGAAATTCATTCTCACCAAAGGCCTCAAAATGTTTACCTTCATACGTTCTTAATCCAAAGAAATCATGTGCTTTTCCTAATACAGATTCATCAATGCTTTCTCCTCTTATTACTTGGTCATATGCTTGCCATACATTTCCCATGTGCATTCTTGCATCTTTTAGCCAAGGAGATAAACCATTACTCATCATACTTCTCCATAGTCCAAAACCAGGAGAATAGAACTCAGGAATTGTTCTAAATTCAATTCCTCTTCTTTTTGTTTCATGGTCATCTCTAACTCTTTCTAATAGTTTAAGTTCTGCAAACTTTGGACCACCAAACTTCTTCTCTGCTTTATACTCTGCTGTCTCTGTAATTGAAGCCATTCTTTTCTAGACTTTCTTTCTGTTTATAAATCTTTTCTTCTTTATCACTTGAAAGTAGTATTTGGCATTGTGAAAAGAATTTTTGTGAGTGACATTGGCTTCGCCCTAGTGTTGTAGAGCTTTTTAATTTAACTCTTTTATACAAAAAACAATAACATGGCTGGGCGAGTCGAGTTTACGAGGCGAGTAGGACTTTACACAGTAAAGTCCGTCCATGCCAATGTTGTTGTTGTTTTTTGTTTATCTATTGCTAATTATAACAACGAAATTTAATAAAAGAAATAAATCAAACTTTCTGCGTCTCTTCTAAATAACCTTCTTCAACAAAATACTTTGATTTAGAACTACAATAGTGTACTACTATTTTTGTTTTAGTTAATTCATCACTTATACCAAGAATATCTACTAATTTATGGACTATTTTTCCTTCTAGTGGTCTGTATAAATCGTTTAGTATAACATCTGCTTCAATACATTCTTTTTCCCTTACAAATATCTTATTGCAGAATTCTCCATCATTTATACTAAACATCCATCCTTCACAATTATAATCTCTGAAATTTCTCTTAATATTAATCTCAATATCTTTGTTTTTAGCTAATTTTAATTCTGTTATCTCTTGAATGGTCTTCATTCTAGAATTTTGTAAGCATTCAATTAATTCATTGACTTCTTCTAGTGTTTTACAGCTAAAATCTTCAGTGTAGTTTATGGTGTTATTAGGTGTAGAATACTTCTTATAGAGAATCCAAGGCCCCCCATTTTCTTTCCTAGCTTCTATTCTTACAAGTAGCTTAGCTAGTGCTTTCTCGTATATTAACACATCTTCTGCTTCTAAAACTGTTTTCCACATACAGTATACTAATGGCTATACTAGTTTATATAACTTGTGTTTTTATGTTAAAAAATAGAAATAAAAATAATATCCTTAACTATAATCTCTCCAAATATGTTTACATTTCTCACATTTGTAGAACTTTGTTTCTGGTTCATCACTAGCTCTTGTTTGTTGGGTCCAATATCTTGCTTCTCTATGATGACATTTTGGACATTCTACTTCTGTTAATGGATGAGTTTCAATTTCCTTATCCACAACTTCAATTTTCTTTTCATTTCCTAAAGTTTCTGTAAACTTCATGTCTTTAATGTCTTCTGCATTATTGTGACCACATTTGCAATGTAATATTTTCTTATTTCCATCATTTTTTGGTATTAATATTGATCCGCATTTTGGACAAAACATTTTTTCACCTTCTCTACATTATTTGAATGCCAACTAGTGACATTAATTTAACAAAACCTATTTTTATCCATCCTAAAAATGGTGCTCTAAACCAAGCTTTACCGAGGAGCTGTCCTTCAGTAATCTTGAAATCATGTTTTCCAGAGGCAACATTATGATCACCTTTGGTTTGGTAAACTTTAATTTCATTTTCTTCTGTTATTTTAACAATTCTATGTATGATTGGTTCTGGTCTGTACGGTGATTGAAACACAAGTACATCTCCAATTTTTAATTTTTTAGGATTTGCTTTTCTAAGAAACATTATGTCTCCTTTGTTAAAGCCATTTTTGAATTTAAAATCTTTAAACTCCTCTTTTTCTATTTCAAACTCATTGTACCATTTTTCTTGGGTACAAATTTCTGCACATGCTGCCGGGCTTTCCCACCATGTCTCGAAGTTACCATCGTGTTCCATACTTCCTGAAACAACAGCTACAATTGGATATTGAGTTCCAAATACTAATCCTAATCCTGGATAAACAAGGAACTTGATTAAGATAAATGCAAGTAATATGTTAATAATCCAACTCCAAATACTATCATCTTCCCAAATAAACCACCATAGTTTCTTAAGAAAACTTTTTTTGGGATTTTCTTTTTTTTCCATATAAAGTGCTAGTTTCTGAAGCATTTATTATAAAGTTTGTGGTTACTAAAGAGATTAGTGGTTTTGAGTTAAATATTGACTAATTGTAGTCAATATTTTCTTAAGCTCTATTCTAGCTACTAATTACTTTTATATAATTTCTATAGCGAATATTTATATACTTTCTACTGCTACATATACCTATGAACGTTATCTGTAGAAATTGTAATGTTGCTCTTAGTCAGCATGGTAAAATCAACTTTAGTGGTAAATGGTATAACCACTTTAAGTGCCCTACCTGTAATACTAGCGAGTATAGAGCTGTAAATAGTAATCCTTTACTATAGTTTTCTAAGTATTTTAACAATAATTATATAAACAAGAAGTTCTAAAAATGCATGTATGACTAAAAAAAGAGGTAATAATGCTAGATCTAGTTTTCAAAGTAAATCTAAACCTAAAAAGTGGCATCATCATATAACACATAATACTAAAAAAGCACATACTAAACTTTTACATCATTTTCACAGAAGAAAACATATTGAATATGATGATCTTCCAAATTGGAAACGAAAAATTCTTTTATTTAATCATAAACGATTTGGGTGGTTAGAGCATTTTATTGAAAAAGCAATTCCTTGGTTAGTATTAATTTTATTATTCATAATTGTTGCTGAGCTTGGCCATGGTATTAATGGTTTACTTGAATCTTGGTTTCACACAGAATGGCATTTTTTAGATGTGATGGCAGAGTTTGCTCACCATTATCATCATGAAATTGTTTTAATTGACCAAACAATTATTGGATGTTTTATTATTGATCTTTATTTTAATTTCTTCAAGAAAGCAACATCATGGAAATTTATTAAAACATATTTCCTAGATATAATTGCTGTTTTGCCTTTAGGTTTTATTGCTGGTGCTTTAGCTAGAGAAGTTGGGACTGCACAAACAGCTACCCACATTGTAGTTGATACAGAAAGATTAGCAACAAGAACATTAGAAGCAGAGAAGATTGCTGCAAGATCAATTGAAGCCGAGAAAGTTGCTGCTGAAACGTTTAAGTTTGAGAGAATTACCAAATATTTTAAGAGTCAAAGATTTATTAGATTATTTACAAGAATTCCTAGGCTTCTTCGATTACACAGATTATTTCCTTTGTTTGCACTTAAAAAAGTAAGAAAAAAAAAGAAAGTAAAGAAGAAACCAACTAAAAGAAAACTAAAGAATAAAAAAAGAAAAGTAATCAAAAAAAAGAAAACTATTAAAAGGAGTAATAACAAGAAAGAGATTAGGAGAAAAATAAATCTAAATCAAAAAACTAAAGCTAAAAAAACAAATAAAAACAAATCAGTAAAAAAGAAAAAAGTGAAAGTTAAGAAATCTAAGAAAAGAACATGAAAAAAAACAATTCAAATAATGAATTAGATGCATTTGTAAATTTATTAATTCCACCATCATTAGTTCTGCTTCTTATTGTTACTATAATTGAACTTTTTTATGGATTTAGCCAGGGAATGTCTATTTTTATTGACTTTTTTGATTTATTTGTAATTATTATTTTTGCAATTGACTTATATTTTAGATGGTTTGAAACACCTCATTTAATTCCATACATAAAAAAGCATTATTTAGATATCATTGCAACAATACCTTTTAACTTAATTTTCTTAGGACTTGAAGGTCTTACAATGATAAGAGCTTTAAGAGGAGTTAGAATAATTGCAAGAGTTTCAAGGTTTGCTAAATTTGCAAGATATGCAAAATTCATTAGGCTATTAAGATTTGCTGCAAGAGCCCCAAGATTTTTAAGATTTAGAAAACATGTTAAAAAAGCAAAGATAAGAAAAGTTCAACCTCATGAAAAACAAATGAAGGGTGTATTAAGTTTTAGAGTTATCTTACTTATTACAATAAACTCAATCATGGGAACTGGTATTTGGTTTTTAACTTCTGCTGGTGCAAAACATGCAGGCCCTGCTTCTTTAATATCTTGGGCAATACTCTCATTAATTTCTGTTTATATTGCAATGTGTTTTGCTGAATTAACATCAATGTTTCCAAAAGCAGGCGGAGTTTATGAATTTGCAAAACAAGCTTATGGAAGATTTTGGTCTTTTGTTATAGGTTGGACAACTTCAATTGCAGGAAGTGTTACAATCGCAATGTTGTTATTAGGGGCATTACAATATCTTATTCCTATAGACTATTCTTTTACATACGTTCCTGTTGCTATATTTTTAATAGTTCTTTTTAGTCTTGTTGCACTTAGGGGGATGCAAACTTCTACTGTTGTATTAGTAACCTTTGCTCTTATTACTCTTGTTGCAGTTATTGCAATAATTATTCCTGGGTTTCTTAATTTTAACCCTGAAAATTTTAAACCATTTTTTGTATTACCATCAATGAGTATTCTGCTAGCAATATTTTTCATTGCTGAAACTTTTTTTGGATGGGAAAGTGCTATTTTTCTATCTGCAGAAACAAAAAACCCTACAAAGGTAATGCCTAAGGCATTAATTTATGGAACAATTGTTATTTCAGTACTAGCATTTCTTCTTGCATTTACAGCAATGGGTACGATTCCTTGGGCAGACTATGCGGAATCAACCGCTCCTTTAAGAGATTTGGGGGCTGCTCATTTTGGATTTGTTGGTGGACTTATATTTACTTTCTTAATCTTTGTTTCTGTTATTGGTGCAACTGCTGGCTGGATTGTAACGGCTCCTCGTTTACTAATGTCTTTGGCAGAGGATAAATTATTCTTTACTCAGTTTGCCAAAATTGATCCAAAACATAAAAGCCCTTATGTTTCAATTATTTTTCAAGCATTAGTTGTTTCAATATTAGTTATTGTGGGGGCAGGTTCTTATGAAACTCTTTTACATATTTTGATTCCTTTGATATTAATTGTTTATTCAGCAGTATTACTTAGTGTTATTATTTTAAGATTCAAAAAACCAGATCAACCAAGACCATACAGAGTTATATTTGGAAAAATAGGACCTTTGTTTACAATATTTTTTATGATCTTTTTGTTAGTAATGTTTATCAAGGAAACACATGGGGCAATGGAGATGCTTAAAATATCTATCTCTTTGATTGTGTTTGGTATTCCTGCTTATTTTGCAATTGAATTATTTTATGATCCTAAATATGTTCATTTAAGACGAGAATTAATGGCAAAAATGCATCATCATTATCATAAAAAAAATCCAATGAGTAATAGGTTGTTTGATAAAATAATAATGTTGGTTGGTCCGTTTAATTCTAAGAAAAGATTAGTTGATTTTGATTGTAGGACCGGTGTTTTTATTAAAAGAATTGTTGAAAAAGGATTAGAGTACAAAGAGATCTCTGCAATAGACACATCAAAGAATGAATTAAACCATTTTAAGAAATATCTTAAATTAATGGATAGTAAACATAGAAAAAGAATAAAAGTACATTATAGAAAATCATGGAAATTATCTTCTAAAGTGAAAAAAAGTGATGTGTTTGTTTCATTTAATACACTAGGTTATATTGAAAATCTTCCTCTTTTCCTAAAGCATCTAAAACAAAGATTAAATAAAAATGCTAAGTTTTGCTTTTATATAAAGAATCATGTGCTTAATGTTACTCCAAATGCTTTAATTACTGAAAATGAGAAAAAAGTTAAGAACTTGTTTAAGAATGCAGGCTTGAAAGTGAATTATAAAAGAAAGAAAAGAATGTTTAAGGAAGAAATCTTTATTTATGGATCTAATAATTAGTCCTTATTCAAAAACCATATAAACAAGCACTAATTAACAGATGTAAAATGGAATTAAAAAGAGAAATAAAACTAAGAGAAAGTGAGATTAAATCACAATTTACAGTAGCAAATAATGATATTCCTTTTGCTAATGCACAAACAAGCATTGAATTATTAGATTCTATCATGGAAGCAAGAGATGAATTATTTGATAAACAACTAACAAATGGTCTTAAATCACATAGAAAGTTAGCTGGTTTGTTGATGAAGTAGAAATTAGTTCTGAGTAATGGGTATTGGGTAATGAGTTGGTTTTGAGTATATTAGTTTTGAGAAAAATTCAACGATACTCATAACTACTTACTGATAACCAACTCAGAACACATAACTCACAACCCAAGACTATTCAATTTTCCACTCTCAGCCCTTTTACCCCTTAAATATGGTATCTTTTATAAATGTATATTATTAAAGGCAAAGGTTTATATAGTATGGGACACACCTATGCTTTAAAATGGGACAACAAGAAGTATATAATTTCCTAAAGGCTAATAAGGGCAAATGGTTTACATCCAAGCAGATATCTCAAAATATCAATGTTAGTATTGGATCTGTAACAATGAGCCTAAAAAAGCTAAGAAAGTCTCAGCTAGTAAAGTACAAGAACACTGGAAAAAGAAACGAGTTCCAGTATATGTACAAAAGCTGAATTCTCTAAAAACGGGGTTAATTTGAACTGATTTTAGTAATTTTTTAAAGTAATAGGGTTAACAATAAATAAATCATAATTAAATAAAATCAGAAAAAAATAAACTCAGAATTAAATTAAAACTAAATAAAAAAGTATTTAAACCCATAGGATTTTGTGAAAAACATGAGTGAAAAAAAAACAATTCAAGCATCTGAAACAGATAAAATGGATATTTTAGGTAATCAAAAATGTCCTATGTGTGGTAAGAATACTATGACTCTTATGGAAAGTGAGAAAGATATTCCTTACTTTGGTAAAGTTTTTTTATTCTCAATGTCTTGTTCTAATGCAGATTGTAAATATCATAAAGCAGATATTGAATGTGCCGATCATAAAGATCCTTGTAAGTATTCATTTGATGTGAAATCTGAAGAAGATCTTAAAGTAAGGGTTGTAAAAAGTGCAGAGGCAACTGTTAAAATTCCAAGAATTATGACAATTGAATCTGGTCCTGCAGCAAATGGTTATGTTACAAATGTTGAAGGCATTTTAAACAGAGTAAAAGTTATGTTAGAGAAAGCAAGAGATGATTCAGAAGAAAAAACAGACAGGAAAAAAGCAAAGAACATGTTAAAGAAAGTTCAAGACACATTATGGGGAAGGGGAGAAATTAAGATTATTATTGAGGATAAAGCAGGGAATAGTGCAATTATTTCTGATAAAGCAGTTAAGAGTAAATTATAATTAAGTAAGTAGTTCTAAATTGTAAGTCATAAGTGGGTTTGTAGTTAATAAGTAGGTAATGGGTTTTGAGTTCTGGGTAATGGGTTGGTTCTGAGTAGATTTGTTATGAGATTTGGTTATGTGTTAATTAGTATTGAGAAAACTCAACAAGACTCAAAACTCACTACTGCTAACCCACTCAGAACCCAAAACCCACGACTCAAAACAAAATTACTTATAACCCACTTATAACTTCTTACTTATAACTTAATCATCCACTAATTTCTTCAGCAAATACTAAATCACCTTGTTTCTTCCCAATAATTTCAATGTTTGATCCTTCTGTTACATTTAATTCTTTATCTACATAAACAGAAATAATATTTCTTTGTTCAACTTGAATAATAGAAAAGGTTTTATTTTCTGTAGTTGAGTTTTTAATTGTGATTTTGTTAATATTTCCAATTATTTTAATTAAACTTTCGTCTTCAATTGTTTCATTTAATCTAGTTTCTGGTAGGATTAATTGATCTACAAATAAGTATAGTAAAACTATTCCTAATACAGAGATGATGAATGCAGTTTTTAGGATAAAGTTTTCTTTCACTCTTTTCCACCTTTTTTCAGTAAAATTTATATTCTCTAATAACCTTATACTTCTCATGAAAGCACTTTTTGTATGTAATCAAAATCAAAATAGAAGCAAAACGGCTGAAGAACTGTTTAAGAATAGATTTAAAACTAAATCTGCTGGTCTTTTCAATGAAAAACCACTTAATGAAAAACAGATTTCTTGGGCAGACACTGTTTTTGTTATGGAAAACAAGCAAAGAACTGAAATTGCTAAAAGATTTCCTAAACAATACATGCAAAAGCGTATTATTTCTTTGAATATTCCTGATGTTTATCATTTTAATCAACCTGAATTACAAAAAATTCTTAAAACAAAGATTAATGATTCATTCTAACCATTCCTCAAATTGCCCTATGGCTTCTTTTTTTGATCTAAAAATCTTAGTTTCAGCTGTATTTAATTCAGGCACTCTTTTTGTAACCTTAAACTTTTCACCCACATGATTAACTAATTGAATAATAGAAACTTCACATTTTTTAGTATAATGGTCTTTACAAATTCCTTTTATTTTTTCTTTACACATAACTTAACTATATAGATTTTAACCTTAATAACTATTTACTAAGAAAAATCAAAGAATTTCCGCCGAGAGCCGGAAATAATATTTAAAGAATAAATAATTCCCGGAAATATTCCAGTAGATTCTAGTAACTTAATCAATTGATTCCATACAGTCTTGATCACATAACTTATGTCCTTCATAATCCATGTTCATTGGTAGTACAAAGTCTTTTGCAGAAGTTACAACAATGTTTACTTCAACTTCTTTTACTTTTGGGTTGCCTCTAAGATGGTGATTGACAATTCCTTCTAATCTTTTTAGGTCTGTTGCAGTAAAAAATAAACAAACATTATGTCTTCCAGATGTTACTAATGCATTTACAAAGAATGGGCAATATTTGAATTCATCAATGATTGCTTTTGTATCTGTTGCATTTACATCAATTTTTGCTAAATGCAGATCAACTGTTTTAAAATTAACACCATTGACATTATGTAAAATTCCTTTTTCTTGTAATTTTCTAATTCTTGCACCAACAGATGGTTGAGATAATTTTATTTTCTTTGCAATTTCATCTTGAGATGTCTCTGGATTTTTTTGTAACATGCTTAATATAACATTATCTCTCTCATCTAACCCTAATTTTTCATCAAATTGTGTTTTTTTCTTATATTCATCAATTTTTGCAAATGTTTTTGTTTTTTTATTCATGATTATCACCTTGTGTTTGTTTTAAATTGTAATCTCTGTTTACATTATAACTAAACGGGATTCTTTTATTATATTAGATAACGCAGGGGTATTTAAATGTTTTTCCTTTATTATATGTCTTTTCAACAGCTATGCTTATATCTCAAAGGGGTTAATTTTATATCATTTTGTTGCGTAATAGGGTATAGAGTTTAGATGGAGGCGATAAAGATGTCAAAAAGTTATGGTGTTAAAAAAGAAATGTTATTATCAGATGTTATAAAAAAATCTCCTGAATCTGTTTCAATTTTACTTGATCATGGAATTATTGGTATTGGGCAACATGTTGCTTCCAATAATACAATAAAAGACGCTGCAAAAATAGATTTTGTTAGTATTTATAATTTAATCTATGATCTTAATCAAATAATATATGCTGATGTGTCATTATATACCCTGCCCACCCAGACACAAAAACACAAATGGAGGTGAAATCATGAATGGACCTGGATGTTGTTAACTAAAATTGTTTTTCTTTTTTTCTTTTTTTTGTATTTTTAAAATTATAATCTTTTTGTGGAGGTGAAAAAATGTATCATGTAAACCAAAATCAATATCAAAGCTTATACCAACCAAATATTAGTTATAACTCCCCTTCATCATCCAATGTAATTAATTACATGCCTGTATCAAGGAGTAATGATAAATGGATGAATAATCTTACATTAACAATGAGTTTTTTGTAATGATGATCATAAGTACAATAGTTAAACGTAGGCCCTAGTAAGTCAGGTTCTCACCTTTTCCCCTCTAGCGCCTATGTTTAACTATTTTTTTGTATCTAATTAACTAAATATGGAACTCTTAAACAATGGCGGATGCTCCTTTTTCACTAAGAATTTTCTTTTTTTTAATTTAAAGGGGAAAACAATAAATTCCCAAGATTTTTAAACCCAAAACCGTTCTTTTGTATTCTCATGCCAAAACTACAAAAACCTTTAATCAGATACAAGAAAAAGCCAAATAAACCAAAGGAAATTGATCATATTTTACATCCATTGGTTAAAAAATGGTTTTATAGTAGATTTAAGTCTTTTTCATTACCACAAACATTTGGTGTTATGGAGATTCATTCCCGGCAAAATATATTAGTGTCCGCCCCCACAGGAGCTACAAAAACATTAACTGGGTTCTTGTCAATATTAAATGAATTAATAGATTCTCATGAAAAAGGAATTCTAGAAGATCGTGTTTATTGTATTTATATCTCTCCTTTGAAAGCATTGAATAATGATATTCAAAAAAATCTTGTTGAGCCGCTTCAAGAAATGGAAGCATTAGCTGAAAAAGAAGGTATCGGAGTTAATTCTAAAGCAAATGGTAAAGAAAAAGGAAAATTAGGTATTAGAGTAGGAGTAAGAACAGGTGATACTACACCTTATGAAAAACAAAAGATGTTGAAAAATCCTCCTCACATTTTAATCACAACTCCTGAAAGCTTAGCACTAATGTTAACTGCTCCTAAATTTAGAGAACATCTTAGAAAAGTAGATTGGATGATTGTTGATGAGATCCATGCATTAGCAGATAACAAAAGGGGAGTTCATCTTTCACTTTCAATGGAACGGCTTTCTAATATTTCTCCTCACTTGACAAGAGTAGGCCTTAGCGCAACAATTGCTCCATTAGAAGAGATAGCTGGTTATCTTGTTGGTCCTAAACGAGAATGTAAGATAGTAGATGTTCAATTTATTAAACAAATGGATCTTAAAGTAATTTGTCCTCTGCCAGATTTAATTGGTGTTGAACATGGATTAATGCATCATTCAATGTATGAATTAATTAATAAACTTGTTCAGAAACATAAATCTACCTTAATTTTCACGAATACAAGAAGTGCTACTGAAAGAGTTATTGATCATCTTAAAGAAAAGTTTCCTGGGAAATATTTAGAAAATATTGGAGCACACCATGGAAGTCTTAGTGCTCCTCATAGAAGAAAGATTGAAAAACAATTAAGAGATGGTGAATTAAAAGTTTGTGTTAGCTCAACATCTTTAGAATTAGGTATTGATATTGGTTACATTGATTTAGTTATTTGTCTAGGCTCTCCAAAATCAGTTGCAAGAGCATTACAAAGAATAGGAAGAAGTGGTCATAAACTAAATGAAACAACGAAAGGAAGAATTATTGTTCTTGATAGAGATGATTTAGTTGAGTGTTCTGTTCTTTTGAAATCTGCAATTGATAAAAAGATAGATCGTATTCATATTCCAACAAATGCATTAGATGTTTTAGCTCAACAAATACATGGTTTTTGTTTAGAACAAAAATGGAATGTTAATGAACTTTATAAAATAATTAAGAAAAGTTATTGCTATAAAGATCTTTCTAAAACAGATTATATTGAAGTAGTTAAATTTTTGAGTGGGAAATATGCTTCTCTTGAAGACAGGCATGTTTATGCTAAAATCTGGTATGATGAAGAATCAGGAGAGATGGGTAAAAAAGGTATTATGAGTAGAGTTATTTACATGACCAATATTGGAACTATTCCAGATGAAAGTTTTGTTACTGTTAAATGTGGTGATGCAATTATTGGAAAACTAGATGAAGGTTTCTTAGAAAAACTAAAACGAGGAGATGTTTTTGTTTTAGGTGGAAGCCAATATGAATTTTTATATGCACGAGGCATGTCTGCATTTGTTAAAGCAGCTTATCAAAGACCTCCTAATATTCCTGCATGGTTTAGTGAAATGTTACCTTTAAGTTTTGATCTTGCTGTTGAAATAGGCAGATTTAGAAAATTAATGCAGGAAAAGTTAAGAAAAAAACAAACAAAAAAAGAAATTTTAGCATTTATTAATTCTTATCTTCATGTCGACAAAAATGGGGCAAATGCTATTTATGAATATTTTAAAGATCAGTTTGACTATGTACAGGAGATTCCTAACAACAGAAAAATATTAATTGAACATTATCAAGATGAAAATGGAAAAAAGATTATTTTTCATTCTTTATTTGGAAGGAGAGTTAATGATGTTTTAAGCAGAGCAATTGCTCTTGCTATTTCTAGGACACAACATAATGATGTTGAGATGGGAATTAGTGATAATGGTTTTTATTTATCAGCTGAGAAAACAATTCATCCTTTAAGTGCGTTTAAATTGTTAAAGGCTGATAAATTAGATTTAATTATGAAAAACGCAATTGATAAAACAGAAGTTTTGAAAAGAAGATTTAGGCATTGTGCAGGTAGATCATTTATGATTTTAAGAAACTATAAAGGCAGGACAAAAAGAGTGGGAAGACAACAAGTAAGTTCCATGTTGTTAATTAGTGCTGTAAGAAGAATTAGTGATGATTTTTCTATTCTAAAAGAAGCAAGAAGAGAAGTTTTAGAAGATTTAATGGATATTGATAATGCAAAAAAAATAATTAAAGGAATTGAAGACAAAAAAATAGTTGTTAAAGAGATTCACACTAAAATACCAACACCTTTTGCATTTAACTTAGCTTTTATGGGTCATGCTGATATTTTAAGGATAGAAGAAAAAGTAGAATTCCTTAAAAGAATGCATAATATGATGAAAGCAAAAATTGGATTAGAGAAAGGAAAGAGAAAGTAAGTGATTTTTCATTCTGTTTTTGATTTTTTGTATTGATTGTCCTTTCCTTTATAAACAACTGTGGCAAGGCTTATAAACCCTTTTGCATTTCTTTCTTTTATGAAACCTCAAGAACTACTGTTAGATTTAGTAAATGTACCTGCAGTTAATCTATTACTTAATCAGCTTAGAACTAGATGTATGACTGAATATGGTCATAGTTATGGTGTTTTTCAATTAGGTTTTTTAATGGGTCGAGAAGCAGGTTTTGATAATTCTGAACAATATTTATTAGGTATGGCGGGGTTATTACATGATATTGGAAAAGTAGAAATCTCAGATATTACAAATAAATCTGGAGATTTAACAGATGATGAAATGGATGTTGTAAGAACACACCCTAAGAGAAGTTATGATCTTATTAAAAAATGGGACTTGCCAGAAGAAGTTGCATGGATGGCTGTTGCACATCATGAATTTGGTAGAAATAGATATCCCCGAGATTCTTATAATGGTAATGGCCATGATTATTCTGGTGCAGAAAGAAGGCATGGTTCTTCATTTACTTTTGAAGGGGCTCAAGTATTATGTGCTTGTGACATTTTTGATGCACTTGCAACTCAAAGATCATATAAGAAACCTTTAGAAATCGATGCTGCAAAGGATAGATTTGCAAGAGATTTTGTTGGTAATGAAATTATTAGGGATGCTCTTTTAAGAATTGAAGATCTTCCTGTTTTGTATGGTAAATAAATTTAATTCTTTGTAACGCTATTTACCCATTCTACATATTCTTTATTTGCTGTTTCAACAGGTAATACTAATATACAAGGACATTCATAACTATGCATAGATTTTACTTTTTCCATTGCTTCATAAACTAATTCATCACTTGTCTTAGCAATCATCACAACTTCATTCCCTTCTTCTATTTTGTCTTTTTCACCATAGACAAAATCAATCTCATGAATATTAGCGCAAGCAATTAATTTTTCTTTTACTAATGCTTTAGCAATTGTTTTTGCTTCTTGTTTATCTTTTGATGTTATGTAAAGTAGTTTCATTTTTTTACCTCTGTGTTTTATTATTTATATGATTTTAAATTGTATTAGAATTTAAACTTTTCTATTGATAAGAAATATTAGATTATATTAAAATATGCGTTGATTTATACTTAAAAATCGCAAAAAATATATAAATTTGAGTTGATTACTATCATTATGAGATTTAATTTAAAAGAATTAGTTGGATTACTATTTCATAAATGGAAAAAAGACACTTATGATGGTGTTGATGATTGGGAAACAATAGATTCAATAACTAATGCTACAGAAACAGTTGAATCTGAAATTGATGATTCTAAAGTTATGGGGGGAGTTATTGATTTTTATAACAAAAATAAAGAAACAAAAGGAATAAAGAAAACATTACAAGAAATAGGTATTTATGATGTTTTATTTAGATTATATAGCGCATGCGAAATAAATGATATTTCTCCAAAAGAAACAATTGAACGTATTTGCTGTACAGGAAAGCATGAATCTACTGGAAATAACATGGGTTTAATAAGTTATTTAACTGGTTCTGATTTCCCTTTACTTACAAAGATGATGTTTGATGATGGAGCAATTTCAGAAAATTATTATAAAGAATTAATCGCAGTTTATCCTAGGATGAGAAATAAAGTTATGGGGACTAATCCAATTAAAAAAAAGTATTCAACAAAGCCTAAAGATTCTAAGGTCACTAATCTTAGTGATTATATGAAAAAATAAACCGTTTCTTTTTTAATTTATTCGTTAACCTTCCCAATCTTTCTCATTTCTTCACAACAAGGTTCTTCATCATCAAAAACTGGTTTAATACCATTTCTATATTTCTTAATTGCATCTTTTAATGCTTCAATTCCCATAACTGAGCAATGCACTTTGATAGTTGGCATTTCTCCAAGGCCTTTAACAACATCTTTCCATGTTAGTTTTTCAGCTTCTTCTAGTGTCTTACCTTTTACAGTTTCACATAAAGCATCTGTTGAAGCAATTGCTGCAACACAACCATAAGTTAGAAATTTAATGTCTGTAATTTTATTGTCTTTGATTTTGAGATAGATTCTCATCACATCTCCACATTTAAAATTACCTTCTTCTCCTACTGCATCTGCATCCTTCATTTCTCCAACATACTTAGGATGGGAAAATCTTTTCATTGTTTCTTCTGAGTATTTTAACATTAGTATCGCCTCCGATAAGTGAACTGACAAGTTCTTTAGTCCTTTATTTTTAGTTATTCTTTTTTATCCTTTTTAAAATAATTTACAACTTTGCCAATTGGAGAAATATATCTTAATTTCTCAACAATCTTTGGTAAAATTTTAATTACATAATCAATTTCTTCTTCTGTGTTAAATTTACTTAATGTTAATCTAAGACTTCCATTTGCTTCTTCATCTGTTAGCCCCATTGCTTTTAACACATAGCTTGGTTCAAGTGTTCTTGCGTTACAAGCAGAACCTGTTGAGGAACATACCCATTTTTGATCTAAATACCCACCTAATGATTCTCCTTCAATTGCTGAAAATGAAAAATTAACATTATTACTTAATCTTTTGTTTCCATTTTCTTTTATATCAGGACCATTTAGTTTAACATTCTCAACATTTTCCATTATTCCTTTGATTAGTTTATCTCGTAATTCTGAAATATATTTGTTGTTTTTCTTAAAATCATTTTTTGCAATTTTCACTGCTTCTCCAAAACCAACAATACCATGAACATTTTCTGTTCCTGATCTCATTCCTTTTTCATGGCTACCACCTTGTTGCCAATCCATGATTCTTGTATCGCGTTTAACATATAGAGCACCAATTCCTTTTGGCCCATGAATTTTATGAGCATTTAATGTCATGAGATCAATGTTTTGTTTTTTCACATCTAATTCTGATTTACTATAACTTTGACAAACATCTGTATGAAATAAGACTTTAGATTCTTTACAGATTTTTCCAATTGCTTCAATATCTTGTATTGTACCAACTTCATTATTTCCATGAATAATTGAAACTAAAATTGTTTTTGAAGTAATTGCTTTTCTTACATCTTCTGGATTAACAAAACCATCTTTGTCTACATCTAAATAAGTTGTTGTAAATCCAGCATTATCTTCTAACCATTTACAACTGTTTAAAATTGATTTATGTTCAATTTTTGTTGTGATTATATGATTCTTATTTTTGTCTTCTTTTTTTGCAGCAAATGCAACTCCCTTTAACACCCAATTATTGGATTCAGTTCCACCAGATGTAAAAAAGATTTCATCATCGTTTGCATTAATTGATTCTGCAATTCTTCCTCTTGCTTTGTCAATTGCATCTTTTGCATCTTGACCAAAACTATGAGAGGAAGATGGATTAGCATACTTATCAGTAAAAAAAGGCATCATTGTTTTTAGTACATTCTCATCTATTTTAGTTGTTGCACCGTTGTCCATGTATATTAGTTTAAATCTCATTTTGTCACCTTCTATTTTGAAATTGCCGTCTGTTAAGACCAGCGAGCACCATGCAAAATATTAAATTTATGCAAAGTACCACCAAATCAAGCAAACTTCAAACTTGTTTGAAGGTTTAGAAATTCGAAGGATTTCTAAAAGCTTTTGGTCTGGTGGTTGCGAGCGAGGCATTTTCAATATTATTTTTTATTGCATCCATCACATTTTAGTGGACAATCTTTTGCACAATAGGTGTGTACATGTTTTTCCACTATTTGTAGTATTGGTAATACTGTTTTATGATTTAATGAATATACTCTTTTTTTACCTTCCTGTTTCACTTCTAGGATTTTACATTTGGTTAATTTTTTTAGACTGTGTGAAACTTTGCTTTGTTCTTCTCCAATTGCTTCAACAATCTCATTAACGCACAATGGTTTTTTTCTTAATACTGCAACAATATCCATCTTTGTTTTGTTTGCAAAATTCACAAAAAAATCTTTGTAAGATGATGCAGCCATACAGGCATTATCTTGATTATATGGTTTTTGTTTCATATGAATTTGATTTCATTTGATCTTTATAAATGTTATGGTTTTATGAAGAAAAAAAGTATAGGATAAACAGAAATATGAATAAAAAGACAATCAAGACTGCATATTCCTAAGCTCATGATACATCTGTTTGAATATTGCTTTCATATCATCTGGATGGTCTAAAGTTTTTTTGGTAGTTCTACATGAAAACATTTCATATTCTCTTGTAAATATAAGCGGTTCAATATATACTACAAAATTACCTTTATCTCTTGGGTTATAACTTGTCATAGAGATAGTTACACCTTCTCCAGACACAAAATTTTCCAGTTCACTTCCAGAATCAAAAGAAAACAAAGAGATTCCCGGAATATCTGATTTATTCATAGAATAAGTTGCAAGCATTGATTGTTCTACATTAAAATATCTTATTGTTCTAGCTAAAGCTTGGAGGATTTCTCCACCCAAATAGCTCTTATTGAGTGCACTCTGTTTAAGATGTACATCAAAACCCACTACTTTTTCATCTTGTGTCATAATGTTTCCCTATTAGAACAAGAAATTTAACTGTATTTATATAATTTGTTGGTGTGTTTTATTATTAACATTTAAACTTAAGAAAACATTATTTTTCCAAATAAGAAACAGTATCCCTTCCTCTATTCTTACAAATATACAATGCACTGTCTGCACATTTATACCATTCTTTATGCCAATCTGTATAATTTGGTTGAGATGGTGCAATTCCCACACTTGCAGTCATAGTTGCTTCTAGATTTGAAACTCTAATCCCAGAAATTCTGGTTCTAATTGTTTCTGCTAATTCAATTGCTGCATCTTTATTTTCCGTTCTGTAAACACCAGTAAATTCATCTCCACCATTTCTATAAAATGAAAGTCTCCAACTTTGATCATCTTCCTGTTTGTTATATACTTTTCCAACTTCTTTCAAAACTTTTCCAACTTCAAGAATCATTTCATCCCCTACTGGATGTCCATATGTATCATTAAATTTCTTAAAGTTATCTAAATCTATTAATAATAAATAAGAAGTGTTACCATTTCTTTTTGCATTTCCTAAGGATATTGGCATGTGTCTATGAAATGTTTCTTTATTAAATAATCCCGTATAACCATCTTGCATTACTTTTAATCTTAATTGCCTATTTGCTTCTTCTAGTTCTTTTCTAGCTGCTTTTTCTTTATCAATTATTTTCTTGTTTTCTCTTAATTCTAATAATCCTTTTACACTTCTAGAAACAATGTTTGCTAAATAATGAAGAAATAATTCTTCTCTATCATCAACTGTTTTCTTTTTTGGATCAAAATTTGCAACAATTACACCTTTGATAGGATTATGATAAATCTGTGATCTTCTTTCATATTTTAAGCAAACAATACCTTCTACCCCATTTGTTCCTTGTTTTTCAATATGGAATAAAGGATCTTTCTCACCTAAAATTAAATCAGGATCAGAAAAAACATCTGTGTTAACATAAACTTGGTCTTCTAAAACAGTTTCTTCAAGAATTATGTTTCTGCTTACTTCAAAACTTGTTCTGCCTTGGGTTAAACTTTCTGGTAATCCTCTTGAAATCACAAGCATACACATATCATTTTCATGTCTATGTCTATAGATTCTCGGGTATACATATCCAACTTCTTCTAATGCTCCTAAAACTAAATCTAATGATTCAAATATGTCTGTAGTATCATCTAATTTGTCCTCAAGAGCACTAAGAACTTTATCTTCTTCCCTTCTAAAGCTATGTTTATCTACTACTTCTTTTCCTCTTAAATGTACTGATTCCGAATCTCCATTACCTGATACCATTTTGAAGATCTAGAAGTCATGAGGGTTATTTATAAGTTTTTCGTCTAGAATCTCTCTGTTAAATATGTACAGAATTAATAAAATAAAAAATAAAATTATTTTAGATTTCTTTCAAGAGTAGTATATGCTCTTTCCCAAAATTCTTGAGTTGCCTTTTCATTTTCTTGATTAGCACCACATTCAACTATTGGAACTCCAATTTTACTATTTGCATAATCATGAACTTTTTGTCCAGTCTCTGCATGATGAAAAGTAGAGGTTGCATATACAAAAGGAATATCATATTGTTTTAGTTTAGGTGCAACACTTAAACCTAATGGTTGGTTGTGTTCTGATTCAGCTAATCCTCTTTCTAATGCACCATAATGATCTTTTGTATTATTCATTGATGGAATTCTTGAAAAAGTATTTTTAAAAATGTGATTGGCAAATTCTTTTTCACCAAAAGAGCCTTGTGCTAATACCTTAATTACTGTTATTTCTGAAGGACCCTCGTCTGGAATATCATTAGCATAATTGATTGCAAATCTTTTTGCTAATGCAGCTACATCTTTATCCTTATAATCAAGATGCTTGCTTAATTCTTCATATATTAATCTTGCATTTTGTTCTTTTGGATCTTCTGCAACTAATCTCTCAATTAGTGATCTTCCTAAAGAAGTATCTCCGCTTCCTGTTTCCATAGGAAAGAAAAAATCAACAATTGCACCATCTAATGTGTCTGCTTGTGTATCTAACACAGCCTTTGCTTCTTTATAATCTTTAGCATAAACTACTTCAACATCATCTCTAGTAGCAAAGTATTGTTCAGCTCCTGCTCTAAATTCTTCATTATCTTCTACAACTAGTATTTTAACCATAATTTCACCTGATATTGGGAGTTTTACTGTACTTATAAATGTTTGCGTCCAAGCACCACTTTTAAGTGATGACCTAGCTACAAACCCAGAATCCTGCAATCTTAAGCCCTAATGCGTAATCTTTTGCTCTGAAACTTTACGCACCAGTGCGACTCTAACCTTGGCTCACTGTGTTTTCCTTAGCGTTTGAGCTTGTTTTTATATTTATGAGTCGTAGAGTGTCTTGTAGATTTTATAAAAGTTGTCCTTCTTTTCAACATGTTGTGAGCCCAGTGTACCCTCATTTGTACCCCTTTTTAGCTACTTTCTAGGCTACTATTCTTTATCCAAACTAGATATTTACAATGATGAACTTAGCATTAGTATGGCTAAAACCAAAACAATCATTGTGCGAATCACACCAGAACAGGAGCAGATCTTGCAAACTAAAGCAAAAGCTTCAGGATTTCTAAGAAAATCTGATTATATTCGTTTTAGCCTGTTTATGTCTCTTTCAATAGAAGAGAAAATCAACCAAATTCATGCAAAGGTGGTCAACAATGAATGAAGGATTTGAAATGTTAAGAGGAGAAAGAAGAAGTTTCTTCTGTCCTAACAAACTATGGGCAGAACTGAAGAAACAAACTAACGATTGCATCTCAATTTCCCAATACATCAAAATGGCAGTAATAGAAAAGATGAAGAAAGACAACAAAGGAAGGGACGATTACTTTGATGAATTGTTGGGTTAATCCAAATATTTTTTAAAGAATATTATTTTTTCTTTATTTTATGGTTAAAGAATACGATCCAACAGATATTAACAATTTGATTAATCCTGAAACTAAAAGAAAATATTCTGCTGAAGTTGAATTATTTGCGAAAGTTTGGTCAGATATAAGTAGGAAAGAAAGAGAAATATTAATACAAAAGGCTCAATTAGAATTAAATCTTGAAGGTAAAAATCCGCCGAAAGATCCACCTGAGTGGATACAAACAATAAGGAAATTAAAACGTGATGTAGAAGACGAGAAAAAACTTAAACAATTATCTCCAGAACTAGAAAATCAGTTTCCAGAATTAATAAAACAATTTAGGCAATTCTACTTTTCATTAAGTGAAGAAGAAAGAAAAAAATTAACGAAAGTGGAAAAGCCACTTTCTTCAGTTACAGCCACTCAAAAAACTAAAAAAGAAAAATATTGTTATGAATGTGGGCAGATTATTAACAGAACTGCTAAATTCTGTGAACATTGCGGAACTAAACAACCTTTGGTTAAGTAATTCTTATTACTTCTTTTATCTCTTTACTTCTCTTTCTAAGTGTAACTTCAATTACTCCCGTAGCATTAGCTATCTCACGTTGAGGTTTGTAATCATTATTCATTTGTGTAGCAAGATAAATGGCTGAAGCTACGATTGTCTTAGGATGTTTACCTGAGATTATTACATTGCCTTTCAACTGATGGATTATACTCATTGCTTTTGTTACAGTGGTTGGCTTTAAACCCAAAATAGAGCCGAAACGTGGCACTAAATCTGCAGGATCTATATTGTTTACCTGAATGCCTAACTTTTGCTTAATTAATGAATATGCCCTTAACAATTTCTTTTGTGAAATGTTAGTGTAAGCAGTAAGTTCAAGAGGAGTTTTTGGAATTCCATGCATTGCACAGGCAGTGTAAACACTAGCATAAATAAAACTTGCATTATCTCTTCCGATAGTTAAGTCTTTTTCTACAGCCCATTTATAGATCAAATTAGCTTCAGTAACAACACTCTTTGGCAACTTAAACTTTGAAGTCAATTGATCAATACGTTTTCCTGCATTGATAAGGTTTTTTTGCCTAGTATTCATCAACCAACTATTTCTTACAATATTACCTTGCATGTGGCTAGTTCCAGCTGTAGCTAGTTGAGGGATTGAAGGTGTAGCCCGATCTATATTATGAGTATGACTTTCAAATAAACCTTCTTCAACCACTAGCCCACAATCTACACAAATCAGCTCATGGCTGTTATGCATGCAACTTATTTTTATGCTTCCACAATCCGGACAATTTGTTGGCATCATTTTGTTTCAAAGTACAGTAGTACTGGAATTACATTTTTTTCAGTCAATTCTTTTAGCCTTGCGACTGCTTTGCTTTCGCTAAGGCAAAGTTCCATAGTGTAAAAAACCTCAAGGAATTCTTCACTTTCAAATAAATCCTTAATCGGTTTTTTCAAATCAATTCTTCTTCTTCGATCATTATGGAATACCTTACCATTAACACTGATGATTTTATTAGCAGTTAGTATAGGCTTAGTTTGGATTGAAATTTGGCTCCCCTCCTATTATATTTTTAATCTTACATTAAAAAACAAAAGATAGAGTTTTGAAAGACAAGTTGTTCTTCAAAATTTACGTAATCCTAGTTTTTTAGGATAGCAATCATTTCTAAGAATGGAGCATCGTCTACCAAGGGAGTTTAAGAATTCACATTTTTGGATTAACCAATTATTTTCTACCATTCTATAGTAGTATAGGTTGTCATCCTATTTAAATGTTCACCTAAAAAATCTCGGAAAAATTCCGAAAAAGAAAAAGATCAGAATATATCAAAAAAGCATTTAAATAATTAAGATAAACCCATTGTTATGACAAGAAGTGTTGAAAAAATATCTAATGAAGCATTAGCATTTGGATCAGTCTTGGTTAGTGAGTTACAAGATGAAATATTTAAAATAAATGAGTTCAAAATGAGCATAACAAAATTACCACTGAATTTTTTTAAATATAACCAACAAATAAAATCGTTTGAAGAAGGATATTCAACATTATTCAAAAAATATCAAGATCACTTTATATTACATAAAGAAAATAACGATGCATTATGTGATCAAGAAAATAAAAGATTCACATTTCTTCTTTCAACACTTCCTACAATTATGCAAGAACAAATAAAACGACAAGGAATAAAAAAAAATGTTCCTTTTGTAAATCTAAGTTTATTAGCTTATTCAACAAGCCATAATAATTTCCTTAATCGAATTGATTCCTTATTTTCTACTTTTAGCCAATCAATTAATGAAAAGAAAATTATATTTAATAATATGGCTTTTTTATGGGTTAATTTTGTAATTATCTTATTGGCAATCACAAGTATTATTATATCCTTGTTAGTTACTGGATCTTCAAATATAACTAACAATTATTATTTTAATAAAACAATAAATCCCTTTCTGTCCGGTTACTTGTCCGGTTAAATATTGGCATTTTAGGCTTTGTGTCCGCTAAATCTTAAGCATTGTCCGGTTTAAACTCCGCCCTATATCTGAGTTCTTCTTACCACTGAATTGTAACCGGACAAACTCTTTTAGATCCTTTCTTAACAAAATAGTTAGTCCGTATTTTCTATAACTATTTCTCTTATCTTTATCAGTCAAAATTAAATAAGCTCTGTCTCGATACTGCTTTTTAACTTCCTCAAATTTCTCATCCATTCTCTTTCTGTGTTTTTTTAATCCTGCTCCAGTCTCAATTTCCAAAACAATCTCCTGCCCTACTTTGTTTTTGAAAATTATGTCTGGCTTTTTGGTTTGGTAGGTTGAAACTTCTTTTGTGTGTTTTTTTAATTCTTCTGTGATCAATCCAACAAGTAAAGTATGCTCAGGACTTTCAGGATGATTTGGTTTTACATAAAATGTGTGGGGTCCCGATTCTAAACCATGACCTTTCTTCAATACATAGTTATGATTAGCTAGAATGTTTTTTTGTAATGTGCTGAGTTCATTTGATAAGTAAATGTGTTTAGTTAAATCCAGTCCTGCATTTTCAACTTCTTTTTGTTCTTTGCTTGGCTTTGGTTTTTTGCTTTCACTAATTTTAATCATTTCATCAGGATTGGTTGTAATTAAACGATGTTCTTCAGGAGAGGCAATAACTTCTAATTCTTGATGGTCATTTTCCATTAAGAGAATTCCTGCTCCAAGCTGTGCAGAAATTAAGAAATCTCTCTCTGCTTGGCTTAGATTGAAAGTCTTGGCTACATTGCTAATTACAGCAGGTTTTTGTCTAAGTAAGAATGTGTAAGAAGTGTTGGCTAAAACTGCGTGTCCTGCTTTACTTCCAACTAAATCTGCTACATCTTGAGTGATCATCAGTAAACCTAAGTTATATTTACGGCAGGTCTTAATTATTTCAAAAATGTAGCTAGATTGTTCTGCTGTTTGTAACATAGACCAAGCCTCATCAATAACTAGTAATTTTCTTCTATTATTATCTTTCATCTTCATGAAAACATAATCTAAAATTAGAAACATAACTACTGGTTTGACTTGTTTCGGCATTGATCCGATATTGAAACACACAAAGTCATTATCAAAATTAAGATTAGTTTTCTTATCTAAGAAACCAAATACTCCTCTTTCAGTGTACATTTGCAATCTGTTAAGTAATGCCCTGTAAGTTACTTTTTCTTGCTGTACTGCTTTACTTTCTAGTTTTTTAAGCATTGCAAAGAGATCACTTAATCTAGGAGGTTCACTACTGGTGTAATCATTTCTGTCAATGCCTTTATTTTCATAAGTCATATCAACAGCTTTATCTAAAATGGACTTTTGTAGTTCATTAATATCTCCAAACATAATGTTAAATAAATCAATTAATGACAAACGTTTTTCTAAATATTCATGTCCCATCAAGTCCAAAGGGTTAATGATTGTTTCAGAATCTTTGGAGATTGTAATATTTTCACCCTTGTAATGATCAGTAATTGCCAAATATTCTCCTTGTGGATCAATAATAATTGTATCGCAACCATTCATGTACTGTCTTGAGAGGAGAAGTTTAGTAAAATAAGACTTTCCAGAACCAGATGTTGCTAAAATAATACCATTAGCATTAGCTAAGTTAAAGATATTTTTAATGTAAGGGATTTTATTCTTATTTAATCCCATTAACACACCATCATCTTGGATATCTAAAAAAGGACTAGAAAATGGGAAAAATGCGGCGAGTCCTTCAGTGTGAATATTCCTTTTAATTTCTAATTGATTATTTGCTAAAGGAAGCATACTAGAATAACATTCCATCATTTGAAACATTGGAACACTACTTTGAATCATTAACCCATCGAGATCAGCTTTAACTCTTTTAGCCATAAGATTAATAGTTTCTTTAGCTTTCTTTTCACCATCTTCTTTAAAATCTCCGATTTCAGACTTACACATGACATACAAAGAAACATTGAATAGTTTTTGTTTACCTTTCTGCAAGTCTTCCAATACTTTTTTAGTTGAGTTAAACTTAATTTCTAAACTTGGATTAAGAATTCCTTTTTTCTTATCTGCGTACAAATCAGCCTGTTGCTTTTGTAAATCTCTGTTAAGCTGAATCATTGTAACTTCAATAGGGAAAGGTTCAATATGAATACTAATGTCATATTTTTCCCCTGAAGAAATTAATTTATCTAAGAAGCCCATCTCCACGCTGTGCGGATAACCAGTAACTGCAATAACTTTACAAAAAACATCATCTACCTTAAAATGGTCTGGAAAAAATTGAACTTTCTCAGGAGCATAAAGAAAATGAGCAACATCACTTACTTCCTCTTGCTTAGATTCTTTCTCTTTATTGTTAGTAATGTAAAACTTAAAGTAATTTACTATCTGTGTTTCATTTAATCTTTTTACTTTCAAACCTAAACTAGCAAGTTTTTCAGTACAAACCTTACTTTGCATATCAAGATCATCTTTCTCTCGAATAATAATGTAAAAACTTCTATTTTGAACATTATTATCTTTAATAGACTCATTAACAAAACCACAATAAGAATCTGCTAACGTTTTCAAATGAGCACAATCTTTTGATTTTTTAATCTTATTTTTAATTTTATTATTAGTATGGTTAAGATGATTATCTAAATCAATCCGATTGCTAGTAATATGAATCTGCACAGAAAAATCTAAACTGTTCAGAAACTTTTGAAAACCTACAATAATAGATTCTTGTTCTTCCTCATTCTTAATCATAAAATTCATAGGAATAACTTCAAGAATAGCAAGTTTAGATTTAGACTGCTCAATAACATTGCCCTTAATCTTCTTTATGTCAACAATTTTCTTTAGTTTCTCACTCAAAACTTCAACTTTAGGATTCTTAAGAAAATTCCACCAATGTTTAATCTTAGCAGAACCATCGAAAAACATAAAGAACACAGCTAAAAAGACTAAGAAACAAGAGATAGTTCCAGACACTTCAATACTAAGATTAGTTTTGAAGATTAACACAAACAGTGTTAAGAAAGTAGGAATAGCATAAGCTAACTGAGAAAAAGTAAGACCAAACATAATCTTCTCTTTATGCTGTAATGGTGGAGGAATATCGTATGCCACACCAAAGAATAAGATTAAGATTGTTTATAATGAGATGTCGGAGGAAAGTTTAATATCCTAACTCTTCTCTCTTAACAAATTCTTTAATCTCAGTAATAAAATCACTTTCAGAATTTTTTTGAGTGTACATGATCACTTCTTCTTTTGCTCTTGTAACTGCAACATAAAATAATCTTCTTTCTTCTTGTTCTCTTAATCCATCATTATTTTTAATTGCGGGTTGAAATATATCTGGATTTTCTAATTCACAAGGAAACCCATACAAATCTTTATCAACATTTAATATCATAACCACTTTTGCTTGTAATCCTTTACTCTTATGTACTGACATAATTCTAACACAATTTACTCTTTCTGCTTTTTCAGAAATAGGGATCCCCAACTTTTGAGCATATTCACTAATAAAATTTCTTAATTTCTTTTTATTAGCAATCCTCAAAAGAATCATAAAATCACTATAATGATAATTTTCTTTAGTATGGTATTCTTTAATCATATCAAGACAATGCTTAGCAATCTGCTCATAATACTGTGAAAAAAACTTCTTTTGATGTTTTGAGGAATAAACTAAAATTGGTTTTGTTTTATCTGAATTGGAAAATGTTTCCTTCTTTATTTGACCTTCTTTATTATTCTTAATAATGCAAGCTCCAACATCAACTATTGATTTTATACTTCTATAATTTTTAGTTAAATCAGTCCTTGCAGGATGTTTGAAATAATTTCCAAAGTTAATAAAAAAATCAAGATTCGAACCTGCAAAGCCCATTATACTCTGCCAGTCGTCACCTACACAAAACAATTTACAACTTTTATTCTTATTCATTAATTCTTTAATCATTTCATATCTTTGTGTACTAATATCTTGATACTCATCAATAAGGATGTGATCATATTTATCTTTGTATAATGTAGGATTATTTTTTAGATAATCAACTGCAACATTAATCATATCTGAGAAGTCAATATAATTTCCTTTTTCAAACTCTTTTTGATAAATTTCATAAATTTGATTTGCAATCTTAGCAAAAGAAGATTGTTTAAGAGACCATTTTTTATTAATTAATCTTTTATCAATATCTTTAGGATAAAGTCTATATGTTTTTGCAATAGTGATAAAATTAGAAATATTCATTGGGACTTGCTTTACAAATTTTGCTGATTCCCAGACAGATTCAACTAATTCTTTATATGACAGAGGAGCAATACTAAAAGTTTCTTCTGGATTAACTTTTTTTATTACTTCCATAAATCTTTTTGCTAACACTTCTTGAAGATTATTATTCTCAACATCTGCTTGTGAGGTCTCAAATAATTGTTTGTTATTTTGTTTGTACTTCTCTTTTTTAATATTCATAGAATTAGCATACTCTTCTGTGGGATTGCTTCCAGAAAACCAACTTGGAACTTTTCCATTTTTTCCAACTGCCCAATGTTCTAAATAAATGTCAAAATCTGGAAAGTAAAAATCAGGTCTAGGAATTATTTCTTCTCCCTCTTCATTTTTATATTTCATCCAGACCGCCGAATTTTCATAAAGAATTTTTATGTTATCTCCATTTAATTTATTCATTAAAAAAAAGTTTAATATTTCTCGTTCAGATTCACTTCTTACTTGAGTTCCGTCTAATGCAGTATATGTTAAATTTCTCCTATAATTATAAAACTCTTCTTTTTCTTTGAATTCTGCCTCCTCCTTAATTCTTTCATCGTCACCATAATGCTTCATAAAGTTAATAACTTCATTTTGTAATTTCTTATTAATAGATATTTCTTTATTAAACAAAGTTTGAATATATCTCTGATATTTCCAATCTTCAGAACAATCTTCTTTTAATTGTGGTGCTTTTACTCCTTTTATCTTGGAAGCATCGTCAATTATCTTCCTACCTAAACCATGAAAAGTTCTAATCTCAACATCAACACCATATCTTTTCTTTAATCTCTCCTTTACTTCTTTTGATGCTTTGTTTTGAAATGCTAAAGCCAGTATTCTATTAGGATTAATAGTATCCCCTTTTCGTTTAATAAGATAAGCAATCCTTGTGATTAACACTTCGGTCTTACCAGAACCAGCTCCTGCAACAACAAGATTGTGTTTATCATCAGTAATAATTGCAGTTTGTTGATCATCATCCAAAGTTAAGTCATCTTTCTTAAACAAGTAATTGTATTGTTTTTTCTTAGAAATCACAAAGTTTTGATTATAAATTTTAACTTTGCCTTCATACTCTCTTAATGCTTCAAGATTAGATTTTAAATTTGACTTCAATTTAAAATTCCAAAAGAAGTACCACGGAACTATAGTCTCTTTGTTTCCAGAATTGATTAAGTGTAAAACTTCTGATTTATCATCATAAATTAAATAAGCATCTTTTTTTGCAAATAAAGACCATTCTTTAGTTAATTTATTTACTGCTTTATTAGAATCTTTAATAATCTCATTTTCTTTTCTTTTAATAAATTCTTTAATAAAGCCCATTAATCTGTCTGATAGTGAAGTTATTTAATAAATTTTGTTCTTTCTAAGCCAATAATGCAATATACTTCATAGCTTTACTTACATCTTCTCCAATATTACTAGCAGAACTTTTAGTTAAAGCAAACTTTATAGCTAAGAATAGCGTCCAGTTAATAATTCCAAAACAAGTGATCATAACTATTATTTTGAAGTTCTCAAACACAGGTATTTCTATTAACATTGAACAAGCTAAAATAATTAATAAGTCAATGAATGAAATAAAGATAAATATCCCTAAAACATTCAGTGCAAACTTACCATATCCTTTGAGTGGTGGAAGAAAATAACAAAATATAGCAATCGGAAAAATAATTGCACCAAAAGCTACAATAATATATCTTAAGACAAGTAAAATTAAAGTTACAAATAAGGTTATTCCGTAACTCATGTTGAAAAGAAATTCTAATCCTATGTTCACAATATTGTCTGCTGTAAGTAAAAAGAAATGTGGGTCAATCATTGGCAGAATTGATCCTGTTAAAGAAGCATTAACTAATAAAACTAATTTGTAAATATAAAATGAAGCTTGAATTAAAATGATCATTAAAAAAGTGTCTTTAAGTAAATCTTTTGCCATTCCTCTTTTTACTGGATCTGCGTTGGAAGTTAAGAAAATGTATCCTGCATACAAAAAGAAAAATAAGTAAAAGAAACTTAAAATGTAGCGAATTATAGACCAGATATGATGAAATAAATCTACTGAAACTTCTGTTGTTAACAACCCTTGAATTCCTGAAAGTAAAGGAATCAAAGGAGCATTAATTATAACTAACAAATATTCATACATCTTCTCAGGAATACAACTGGCAAGATTAGTCAATCCACATTCTTCCTCTGGCTCGTCAGAAGGAGCCGCATACACAGTAGGAATTAACAATAAAAAAAGTATTAACACAGGCATGACAAACTTGCCAAATTGAGACTTAACTAATTTGTAGATTAAGTAAATTAATAAAATCAAGATTGAAATATGAAAAAGTAAGTTTAAACTTCCACTTTGCTCGTCGGAATTTAAATCTTCAATATTTTCTTGATGTAAAGTCATGTCACACTCAGAACTAAAACTACTGAAATGATTGTAAGCATCAAGATGGCATTCTTCAGGATTCTTAATAATGAAAGTATCTTGGTTAGAATAAATATTCTTTACAGTAGTTTTTTCAAAAAGTTCTGCTTTAATATAGGCAAAGTAGTAAGGCTTCTTATCAAAAAATAAACTGTAATAATAATCTTGCTTAGAAATAAAAGAATCATCAAAACTTAAAGTAAATAAACTATAATTACTAGCAGAAAACTTTCCTTTAGTTGTGTTATAATATTGATTAGTAATAGTTACTTCTGCCGACGGAATTTTATCATAATGAACAACTTCTTTTTCTTCTGTTAATATAAGATGATCATTCAAGTAATTGCTGTGGTGATATTTACAAGCATGGCACCATCTTCTACACTTTCCATAAGAATACCTACAACAGTAACTTTCCCAACGATAGTGCTTCCTCTTAATTTGGGTAGTAATATCTAGCTCTGCTTTAACAGTGCCATCTGAATAAACATTAAATGGATTACTAACTAAATTATTATTAAAATAATAATTAAGCACAGCTTCATTTTTAGTTAAGTAATGTTTCCTCTTACAATCACCACCACTCGTGTGAGGATAAGAATAAGAAAAGTCATTAGGAACATAAACATCATAATCATAAGCACTAATCATCTCAACATTATCAGCGACGAGCAAAGTATCATTTTCAACTACTGAAGGAAACAAAACTAAAAAAGACAACCAAGCATTCTTAATTTGATTAGAATTATGAATTTCAACATTATCAGGAGGTTCAATAACTTCAATCTGCTCATTATAATCTTTAATAAAATTATGAAGTGGAGAAGTGCTATCCTCATACAACAAACTAGAATATAACAAATCTTTCTCCACCTCACTTAAATCACTACTTTTTACACTCTCACAATAACTTTCATCACCACTCAAACTGCAATCAATAGCTAAAGCTGACGGAATCAACAAAAACAAAAAAAAGATTATTGCAGTTTTCATGAGAACACATATTTCACGACCAGCGGTGCAACCCAGATTACTATCAAACCAATCACAACACCAACAGCCATGTTTTTAGCCCTCTCTTTCTTTCCAGTCTCACCACCTGCAGTGATGAAAGTTATTCCAGCAAACACTAACATCAAAACACCCATGATGCTTGCCGCATATTTGATGAAATTATACACTTTCATAACAGGTGCAAGAATATCATCAAACTGCTCTTCTTCTTCAGGTGTTAACTCTTGATCAAAATCAAGCTCAGCCAAAACACTAGGCACAAGCAATAGACTAAGAATTAACACCAACCATAATACTTGTTTCATTTCGTTCTACCTCCAAAATTAGGCTCAAAAACCAAATCTAACAAACAAAATGGTTTAGGAGCTTCAATAAGCTCAATCTTTGGTTTGAGCTTAATCTTTGTCTTAGGCTTCTGGCTAAGCTTAACCAAAACTGCAATTTCAATCGTCGCTATGTAAACAACTGAAACAATCAAGATTAATGCTTTCAGTGTATCAGCACTAAAAATGCCTAAATTACTAAGCAACAACAAGATCAAGATTATAGCAGGGAAAAGTTCAGCCAACAAAAGCCAAATTAACAGCTTATTCATTTCGACACCCCCTTATTACGGGCTTTCTCATAAGCTTCCAAACTACCATACTTCCAAGTAAGGAAATCTACACAAGATTGGCAAAATATCCCTTCCTTAAAATTCAGTTCCTTATCGCAAATTACACACTTCATGAAATCACCCTAACAAGGGAAAGCCCATGAAAATAGAAAAGAAGATGTCGGAGAGTGTAATACAAGAGAAAATAATAGGCACTAGCCACTGGACAACCCTCCACAAGATTTATATATCATTAAGATCTCCATTTGTTTACAAGTGAATTCAAATGAGGTGGTCAGATGGTTCAAAAAAATGTTACATTAAGTATAGATGAAGATGTATATCAAAAATATCAAATTTTCTGTGAGAAGAACACTATTGCTCTTTCTAAAAGTATAGAAAAATTTATGAAAGAAAAATTAAGTGGTGGTGATCTAGTATGAAAATAATTTCTTTATTTTGTGGTGCGGGAGGCATGGATCTTGGGTTTGTTAAAGCAGGTCATGAAATTGTTTGGGCTAATGACTTTGATCAAGATTCTTGTGACACTTACAAAAAGCATTTTAAGCATAATGTGGTTTGTAAACCAATCGAAGAAGTTGATTCCGAGAAAATTCCCGACGGTGATGTAGTTATTGGTGGGTTTCCTTGTCAAGGATTTTCGGTGGCAAATAAATATAGGGATGAGAAAGATGAACGAAATCAACTTTACTTAGAATTAAAAAGAGTGATTAGTGAAAAAAACCCAAAATATTTTGTTGCAGAAAATGTTAAAGGAATAACTTCTTTGGGAGGGTATGATTCAAAAGAAGATAAAGCCCAGAAAAAAGGCAAGATATTTAAAAAAATATTAAAGGAATTATCAGAAGCAGGAAAATTAGGATATCATGTTGAATTTAAAATACTTAACGCTGTTAATTTTGGTGTTCCCCAGAATAGAGAAAGAACTATTATTTTAGGAACAAGAAAAGACATAAAAAATAAACTTACTCATCCAACCCCCATTACATTAAATAATCCTAAAGTTTTAAGAGATGCAATTGGAGATCTTCCTGAAGAACCAAATATTTTTAATAAAAGCTATTCAGAAAAAAAGGAGAATGGTCATTTTAATCATTATAAAAACAACCATAAAGTTAAAATTAACGGACACTTAGGTAATAGAGCAACAAAGTGGGATAAGCCTTCGCCAACAGTTACTGGAAGAGGTGGAGGAACAGGTGGTCCCGTAATTATGCCTCACCCGAATTTAAAACGTAGGATGACAGTAAGAGAATATGCAAGAATTCAAGAATTTCCAGATAAATTTGTGTTTAAAGGTTCAATATCTTCTCAGTTTAGACAAATAGGAAATGCTGTTCCATGGAGACTAGCATTTCATATTGCAAGTATGTTACCTAAAGAATAGAAAAACTTTATTTTTTTATTACTTCTTTAACATTTTTAAATATTTTAATCAATTCTTTCTCAAATGATTCTTGATCTTTTTCTTCAATGATCCTATTAATTGATTCATCCTCAAATCTAAAAAGTAAGTCATTAAATTTACTAATTGGACTATTAACTAAAATCTTAAAGTCAATTTTAATCTTTTTGCATCTTTCTAAAACTGGGTCTCTTTTTATCCTGATCGAATTACCCTCATAACGATTAATTAACCAAGTGGCTTCTTCAGGTCCGGAATCAATTGCATCATAAAATAATTGTTGTAATTCTTTAGCAGATAGAATGAAAATTTCAAGATAACTTCCACCCTTAATTACAAATAGAAAATCATCTTGGAATATGTTCTTAACCATTTCTTTAAACCTAATTACAAACTTATTCCATTTACCATCAGAAGAAATTTTATTAAATACTTTTTTCATTTGGTTAGCTGATCCCAAGCCACTTTTTCTTTCTCCACCATAATCCTCAAGGATTTCATGAAATAATGCTTCCCGAGCAAAAGAACCCATATTGATCTCTTTATTGTCAGGCATAGAAGTTTTTACAGAAATACCAAATTCATCAAATAATATATCTGATTTTTCTCTTAGATTACTTACAATATATCTAACAACAAATTCAGAACTAACATCTGAAGTTAATGAATAATCATTATGTCTTTTGGTTTCATCAGTTACTTCACCATTCAAAATGGATGCAATTAAGTCTTCAAAATCCCTTGCAGTGACTTTTCGCTTTCTTTTTTCCTCTGAGGCTAGGTTATAATACAAATAACTAACAATGTAAAGAGATTTAATGTCTCCATTTTTAGCTTCTTCCTTAATTAGATTTAAAGCTTCAAAAACATTTTTACTGTTTTTTGGAGGTATTTGAATCTGATGAGATTTAAATATAGCTTTAGACAACTTTTCAATAAATTTAAGCTTATTATAGCTTGGAAGGTCTATTTTATCCATTTAATAATGTAGATGTAATACATCTATAAATGTTTCGTTTATAAAGAGAACTTTTAAATAATCATCATCTCTCTCATACTTTAATGGCATTACTAACTAAATCAAAATACATAAACGGACAACAATGCCCTAGATTACTTTGGCATGCTAATAAAAAGTTATTGCCAGAAGTATCTGTTGCAGATCAACACAGATTCGATCAAGGTTTTGAGTTTGAAAATGTTGCTAGGAAACTGTTTCCAGAAGGGGTTGATTTAAGTGGTTTAGATTTCTTAGGAAACATAGATAGTACTAAACGATTTATTGCTAAAAATAAAACTATTATTGAAGCAGGTTTTAAAGAGGATAATTTATTTGTAAGATCAGACGTTTTAGAGTTTACTAATGAAGGTTGGAATTTATATGAAATTAAATCCACTAATTCAATTAAACCACAACACATTACTGACTTAGCTTTTCAAAAATTTCTCATTGAAAAGACAGGTATTAAAATAAACAAATGTTTTGTTTTATTTCTAAACAAAGAGTTTGTTAAACATGGAGAGATTAATCCAGAAGAAATTGTTTCTAAAGAAGACGTTACGGAACAAGTTGAATTAATTGATGATATTGAAACTAATATTAGTAAATATTTTGAAGTAATGCAACAACAAGAAGCTCCTGAAATTAACATTTCCAAGAAGTGTAATAATCCTTACGAATGCCCCTTAAAGAAAGAATGTTGGGGAACCCTTCCTGAAGATAATGTTTTACACCTAACTAACTGGCGACAATATTGGAAGATATTTGAAGAAGGAATATTTGATTTAAATGATTTACCTGAAGATATTGAACTTAAACCAAAAGATGAAGTTATTAGAAGAGCCGCAGTTGAGAAGAAAGTGCAAATTTCTAAAGAACATCTTACACATTTTATGAATACTTTAAAATTTCCTTTATTCCATTTTGACTTTGAAACATTCGATACTGCTGTTCCTATTTATGATAAATCTAGACCATATCAAAAGATTCCATTTCAATATAGCTTACACATTCAACACGAAGATGGAAAAATAGAACACTTTGAATATCTTGCTGATGGAAAAGAAGATCCTCGTTTTAAATTGTTAGAACAACTTAAAGATCAAATTGAAGGGACTGGTTCAGTAGTTGTTTTTAACAAATCTTTTGAGATTATGGTTTTAACCAAATTGGCAGAAGACTTTCCTGAACATGCTGAATGGATTAACAAGATTTTAGGAAGGATTGTTGATCTAGCAACACCTTTCCAAGGATTTCATTATTATTGTCCTACTCAAAAAGGTCGTTATTCAATCAAGAAAGTAATGCCTGCAATAACTGGCAAGGGTTATGATGATTTAGAGATTAATAATGGAGCAGATGCTTCTGTGCAATATTTCAATAGCCATATTAAAGAAATGTTAGAGAACAAGGAACTAAGAGAACATCTACTGAAATATTGTTGCTTAGATACAGAGGGGATGATTTGGATTGTTGATGAGTTGAAGAAAATAACCGAGGAGAATAAATAATGGATATTTGGTTATTAAAATTATTATCTCCATCAATATTAAGAATTTTAGCACCTTTAGCATTAATCCTTATAGGTTTTCTAGTTGAAAAACATTATACTGGAAGAATAACAATGTTTGCAAATGCAATTGCATTAGTAACTTTTTTTATGATGTTTGATCAAATTCCTAAATGGGCAATAATTTATACTAACTTAGTCACAGCTTTAGGTGTGGTGGGAATATTATCTTATGCTTTAAAATGGAGATTATTTGAAGCTTATTATACATTTGGTAAATTGGCATCTTCAGTAGTAACGGGATTAATTATTTTAACATTTAGCTTTACTTAGAAGCTAATCTTTCTTTTATTATGCCACAATATTTCTCATCTAATTCACACCCTACCCAATTTCTTCTCAATTCTTTACATGCTACTGCCGTCGAGCCTACACCCATAAAGCAATCTAAAACAATATCTCCTTTATTTGAAGAAATCTCAATTAACTTTTTCAATACTGACAAAGGTTTCTGGGTCGGATGAGCTGTTTTTCCATTCTCATCTTTAAGTCGTTCTTTTCCTTGTAAAGCTGAAGTAATAAAAATATTGTGCATTTCATTTTGTCTAGAAAAATTAAAAGTGGCTGAACTTGGCTTCACTTTCTCATTAATGGCATAAACAATATACTCGTTAGCAAATAAAAAGTTTGTTTTACTCATTCGGGGAGCAGGATTAGTTTTGTTCCAAACAAGCAAGTTTCTAAAGAACCAATCTTTCTCAAATACAGAAATGTACAAAGGGATTTGTTTTGTTGCACAGAAAATATAAATCTGTCCGTTAGGTTTTAACACTCGCTTTAATTCTTTTAAAACTGGAATGGGATCAAAACCAAAGTCCCAATCACCAAAGTTCTTAACAACATTAAAGTTTTTATATTTGATATTATTTTTTTGACTTACATTATAAGGAGGATCAGTCACAACTAAATCGACAAAGTTATCTGGAACCTTCTTTAAGTATTCTAAGCAATCTGCATGTTCAATATGGTTTATTTTGATCATGCAAAACTAAAGCTCGCAATTGAAGATAGCCTAAACTCGGAATTTGTATATCTAATTGAATACATTTTCCGACGAGATGTTATAGGTAATCTCAAACTTTCTTTTGATATGGTCGCAACATACAAAAGAGAACCTTTGGAAATTGATGAAATGGATGCTATGCGAAAATCATGCAAAACATTTGAAGAAGAACTTATTATTAACGTTTTGTTAGATACTGGAATGAGAGTTAGTGAATTAGCAAATCTAAATGATGAGAATGTTTCTTGGCAAAGGGGTTGTATAACTTTAATTGGTAAAGGAAATAAGAGAAGAGTAATTCCAATGAGCCAAAAAGCTAGATTCTTCCTGAGCCATTGTTTTTCTAAACAACCAAATATTCCTTTAGCTATGAGAACAATTCAAAAGTATGTTAAAGTTGTTGCAGAACGAGCTCGTATAAGAAAGCCAGTTAGTCCGCACGTGTTGAGACATACATTTGCAGTAACTTATTTACACAAGGGAGGAAACATTAGAGCACTGCAATCAATACTTGGGCACAGTAGCCTCATAACTACAGATATGTATCTAAATTACTCGGGGGCGAGAGTTATTGAAGATTTCAATAAAATATGGGGAGACTAGAAGATTGTGCTAGTCTTCTCCATTTTTTCTAATATTGAATATTTGTGTTGAAACTCTTCCATACTTATCTCTCCATTAGCAAATTTAAGCTTAAGCAAATTAAAAGGATTATCAATATTTGAATTTTTAGATATTCTTGAACTTGCTTTAATTCCAAATGCTTTATTGATTTTATCCTGTAAATCCTTATTACTAATGTAAGCGTAAACTTGTGTGGTGTGAATATCAACATGACCTAAACTTCTCTGCACATAATACAGATCTACTCCTTGCTCTAACAAATATGTAGCATAAGTATGCCTTAATGTATGGAAGCTATAAGCATGTCTTTGCTGTCCATGAGATGTTTTGAAAGTTTTAATTCTCAAATCTGCTTTTACCAACGCTTTACTAAACTTAGTTGCAAAAGCTCCTTCAATATACTTATGTTTGTAAGTTGTATGAATGTAATAGTCAGTTTCTTTAGAAGCTCTGAACCACTTTTCAATCATTGGTTTCATACAAGTAGGAAGCATTACAACTCTATCTTTGTCTCCCTTTCCTTTTCTAACAATAACTTTCTCAGATTCTAAATCAATATCTTGTTTTTTAAGACTGCAAACTTCACCAATTCTTAATCCACAAAATAAAGCAATCATACTTCCCATAAATATATGGCTATCATCAATAGCTTCAAACAATTTAATCAACTGTTTCTTATTAAGAACATTAGGTAATGATCGTTTTGTACTTGGTCTTCCAAAATTCTTTCCCATTTTCACATCCTCGCAATTAGTTGAAGTCCAACATCACGTATTGACTCAGCTAATGTTTCATTAGTTTCATGTCTTCTTTTGAAAGCTATAGCTATTGCTCTTTTTTGAGTAATTTGCTTTTGTTTAATCTGAAACCTTATATCCTCAGGTACTTTCTCAAGAAGAATCCATCTATAAACTGTGTAAGGATTATAACTATTTTTTATCAGAAAATTATAAATCTCTTTTTCCTTACCAATCATAAAATATTTTTTCTTATTGTAGTGATAATGAGCTAATTTACTCATTAACTCTGCAAGATTACGCACATCATCTTCACTAAAAGCTTCTAAAAGCTCTTTTTTAAGGGATTTTAGCTTCCCTAGAAAGTTTTTCTGCACATTCTTATGTTTCACGCATGCCACCTCCATGGCAAACCCAAAACGCCCAGATTTTGGCGACACAGCCCCTAGCTCACAAGATGCAGAATCTATAAATGTTTTGTTCTGTAACTCCTCTCAAGTAGTTAATAACCGAAAACTTTATAAACAAAGGCGTTTCTAGTGTATAATATTCACAATATATAGAGTATTTGGGGGTTATTTTCATGAAGAAACTTGGAATTATAGTTATGTTAAGCATTTTATCATTCTTATTAATTAGCTGTGGGAATAGTGTTGAACCTACTCCCGTAGTTATTCCAGACATATCTAACTTTGATATGGATGTATATGTTGTTGAATCTGAAAACAAAGCTGGAATTATGGATAAGTATGTTATTGAAGAAGAAGTCTACGACAATTTCCAAGCTTGGGAAGAAAAAAAGAAACAAAAAGAAGAGTTTGAAGAGTATGAATGGAAAATCAAGCAATGGAATAGTGAAAAACAAGGAAATGATTATGGCGAATATTGGAAAGAAGAAGAAAGAATAGAAGAGTATTGTGAAGAAAATGGTTATTTACGATGTATGCTTTTTACAGAAACTTGTTTAGAAGATGGTTGCCATAAAGTAACAGTAACTTGCGAAGACTCAGTATTTGATCCTAAGAAATTAGAATGGGATGATTTTAATCCAAAATATGAATGTCAAGATTATGACATTGATGTTACTAAATCAGTATTTAAGAAAAATTGGGAGTGTGAATAAAATGGTTAAAGCAAAACATCCATTTGAAGAATCAGATAAAGGCATCCATATGCCAGAAACAGTAGATACAAATTCAATCTTTCACATGAAAGCATTTTATGGGTTTTTAATATTTATATACATGATTTTAGGTGTATTAGTTATTGTAGGATAAAATTCTAATTTTTTATCCTTGTTTTGTTCTATGTCCAAACATCTTTAAATTACCTGGCCAATAAACAAACATACCTGTGTCTTGTCTTATTTGTCTTACTTCTTGTCCACCAAATCTAACAAATAGTTCTAAATAGCCATCACAGATATTAAATGCTGCTCTTGATGCATTAAACTGATCTAAAATATTTTTGACTTTCTTCCTTTCTGCTTCAAAGTTTTCAACATCTTCTTGTTTTCTGATTAAAGGAGTTGCATAAGCACATAATTCTCTTTGTTCAGATTGACAAGGCATGTTACATGTTCCATCTTGTTTGTTAGCAAAATGCCAATAATATCCCATATAATTATGAATACCTAAGGCATTACTAATACCGCAAGAAGAATTAACAAAAACTCCTAAATTAGGATTCTTTGAATGATATGCATCAATAACTTTTTGTCTATAATCTTTAGCAATATGTCTTCCAGCATCATTTCCCCATTGTGGAACAGGAATTCCACTACCTTCTAATCTTCTTGCTAGTTTTTGTTTAATTCCTTCTGTTGTTAATATACCTCCAATAACTACGCTATCAACAATGTTTGCTGTTTGTTCAGCCATTTCTTCTATTTTATCCATTGGCGTCCACTCTTCCCATAATGGTCTTGCATATTGAACAACAGGAATTCCTAACATTTTTGCTTTTGCCATTAATTCAATTCTTGCAGATCTAGAAGCAGGTTCTACTTTTTTTGGAACATTTGCATAAGTAACCATGAGAACTGGTTTTAGGTTTTCTAATTGTGAAATTCTATCTAACACTCTTGCTTTTGGATTAACTCTATCAGGGTTTAATTTTGTAATTAATACAACAGGATTCTCTTGTCCTGCATCATCCATGCCCTCTAAGATGTACATTAGGTCATTAATGTTTTGTTTGAGAAAAGGATCTGACAAATTAAAAAATGTCATTGGATTTTTCTTCTTAACTCTATTATCTTTTAGAATTCTATCAAGTGTGTATTTTGCAGTATCTTTTTTTCTAACTTTTGAAGGATTTGCAACATCTTTATCTAAAATACAATAACCACAATCCAAGTAACAACCAACACTTGGATTAATACCTAGATAAGATGTAAAAAACCACATTAATTTATCTGTGTGTGACATATTTCCCAACTGTTTTTTTAAATTTATTTTTTCACAACATTCTAAGACAATATCATTCAAAATACTTGTTCAATGTTTTTCATTGTTCTTATTTGATACTTGGTGCGTACAAACATTCCTAAATGTTGTGTCATCCGTTGTCTTTCTTTTGAAGTCACATCAGCAAAAAGATTAATGTATCCATGCTTGATCACATACATTGCTCTGTTAATTCCAAAAGTTTTCAACCATACTTGTACTTTTCTTTCTTCTGCTCTTCTCATTTCTCTATATTCTGGTGTTTCATTTTGATTTTCTCTATATGATTTTATTGGTGGTTCTGCCTCTCCACATCTTTCTCTTTGTTCTGCATTGCATGGTTTTTTACAATAACCTGATTTATTATTTAATGAAAAATTCCATTGATAACCCATGTAATGAGAAATTTTTAATGCATTGCTTATTCCACATGAAGTATTATAAAAAACTCCTAACTCTGGGTTCATTTTGTTGTAAGTGTGGACTACAAATTCCATAAATTTCCTATCAATTTTTCTTCCGTCATCATCTTTGTAAGGTGGCATTTCAACTCCTCTTTTTTCAAGCCTTGCTCTAATTCCTTTTTCTAACTTAATTCCTCCAATTACTACACTGTCAACAATTCCAGACGTTTCTTTTGCCATCTCAATAACTTTCTCTTCACTTGTCCAACCATGAAACAAAGGTCTTGCATAATGTACAACTGGAATACCTAACATTTTTGCATTTGCCATTAACTTGATTCTTTCATTTTTTGATGGTGGTTCAATTTTCTCAGATACATTTGCGTAAGAAACAACAATTACTGGTCTAAGACTTTCTAGTTCTGAAATTCTTTTTAATGCATCATGTTCAGGTGCTGTTTTTTCTGGATTTAGTTTTGTTATTAATGCAATAATATTTTCTTGGCCTGCTTTTTCCAGGCCTTCTAATATTTGTAATAAATCACTTACATTTTCTTTATGAAATGGATCAGAAAGATTATAGAAGGCTAAAGGACTAGTCTTTGTAACTTTTCCATCATTTATAAGTAATTCTAATGTTGTTTTTGGTGTTGTAATTCTTCTAACCTTACTAGGATTAGGTATATCCTTTTCCAACATACAGTAACCACACCCATTATTACAACCATATGATGGATTCACGCCTAAGTAAGACGTAAAAAACCTTAGGGGATCAACTATTATCTGCATATATATATGTATATAATAAGAGCATATAAAAGTGTGTTGTGGTTGTGGTTACAACATTGACAATTTTAAGTCTTTTATGGCGTTTATCCATTGATTTGTTCTATTTAAACCTCTTTTCTTATAAGCATAAGTTTATAACCCATTCTTGATTCTTTGTAACTCTATGGATGAAAAAGCAACAAATAAAGCAGAAAAGATTGCAAACAAAGCTAGAAAAAGTATTAGTAAATTCTGTTTTGAGGAATGTATGGCTTATTGTTGTAGAAAGGGTTATCTTGTTTTAACAAAATATGAAGTGAATAAAGTAACGCAGGGAAGAAAAAAAGAATTAGAAAAATTAGAGTTATTAACAAAACTTAAGGATGGAAATTATTCTTTAAACATGGGTACTCCTAATTTTCCATGTCCAAGTTTGCAGGGCTATAAATGTTTAGTACATAAAAGTTTGAAGAGATCAAAAACATGTGGTGATTTTCCAATATTTATACAAGATGATTATGTAAAACTATCGCCAAGATGTTTAGCTGTTAAACAAGATTTATTTTATTCTTATATTAAACAATGGTTGGCTCTTGGATTTAAAATAAAGAAAGATGATCCATTGGCAGATATTTAATTGTAATGTGTTGAGTTAAAGAAAGATTAATATAATTTAATTCTTTTTAATTTTACAAACAAAAAATGCGTTTAGGGTGCTGGCCTATATTTTTCGTATCTTTGATACGAAAAAGCCTTCTGTATCATTATCTTGTGGCCATATTCTTAAACAGTCTTTTACTTGAGAATTATATTTTACTCCATCAAATTCCATAACTGGCTCTGATCTTTTCAAACCTTTTAATTCTATCTTTTCAACTTTAGCATTATCATACTTTTCTAACAGCCAACTAATAATACCTTCATCTTCTTCAGGTTCTAAAGTACAAGTAGAATAAACCATAGTCCCACCTTTTTTTAATAATTTAAAACCTGTTTCAATTAATTGTTTTTGTTGTCCAGAAATTCTTTTAACAATATTTGGATTCCATATTCTTAAAGTTTTAAAACTTTTACGAATTGTTCCAGTTCCTGAACAAGGAGCATCTACTAATATTTTATCAAATATTTCTTCTCCCATTTTTTTTAAAAGATGTCCCATCATTAATGTTATAACACAATTACTTAGTCCACATCTTTGAACATTTAAGCCAAGAGATTTTATTCTATCATATTTGTAATCATTTGCTACTAAAATCCCTTTATTTTTCATGTACATTCCAATTTGTGTTGTTTTTGAGCCAGGTGATGCACATAAATCTAATACCATCTCTCCAGGTTTTGGATCTAAAACTAATGGTGGAATCATTGATGCAGCTTCTTGAATATAGAAATAACCTAACATGTGTCCATGTAAATTACCTACGTCTCTTCTTTTAACAATTTCAATATTTCCATCTTCGTCTTCTTTTTCTTCTCCTTTGTGTTCTATCCAAAATCCATTTTTACACCATGGTATTGGTTCTAATATCCATTTGTCTTCTATTTTTTTCTTTAATTCAGCTACAGTAATTTTCAAAGTATTCACACGAATAGATCTTCTCAAAAATGTAAGAGATACTTTTTTAAATTCTTCAAAATTAGTTAATTTAGAATATCTTTCTATAAATTTAGGTTTAAATTCGATATCTTCTGTTTTAGATATTTGTTTTGACATCTTAAGTCTCTAACTCCAAAGTATCCATAACAATTTTCTTGTCAAACTCTTTTAGATCATCATAGCCTTGGCCAACACCTAAATAAAGAATTGGTTTACCAGTAACATAACCAACAGATATTGCAGCTCCTCCTTTTTCATCAACATCTGCTTTACATAAAATAGCGCCGTCGATACCAACTGCTTCGTCAAATTGTCTTGCTTGTTCTACACAATCATTTCCTGTGATTGCTTCTCCAATAAATATTTTTAAGTCAGGCTTTGAAACTCTGATTATTTTTTTCATTTCATCCATTAGATTAACGTTTGAATGTAATCTTCCAGCAGTATCAATTAAAACAACTTCATTTCCTTTTTGTTTTGCATATTTGATTGCATCAAATGCAACTGCTGCAGGATCTGCTCCATAATCGTGTTTAATCATTTTTACTCCAAGATTATTTGCATGTTCTTCCATTTGTTGAATAGCTGCTGCTCTGAATGTGTCTGCTGCTGCAATAACTGGTTTCATACCATAATTTTGAAATAATCTGGCAATTTTAGCAATGGTTGTTGTTTTTCCACTGCCATTTACACCGATAAAAGCAATTACTAATGGTTCTTTTGAAGCATTTTTCTCTTCTGCTTTTTTAATTAGATCAATTCCTTCTACTTCAAATAATTCTTTAATTGATTCTCCAAGTGTCTTAATAATTTCTTCTTCTAATTGTCCTCTTTTAATTGGTTGCCCAACTAATTTATCTTTTAGGTCTTGTTTAATTTTTTCAATAACTTCAACGGCAACATTATTTTCTAATAATACAATTTCTAATTCCCAAAATATTTCTTCAAACCTTTTTTCATTCAAAGAAGTTTTAGTAACAATATCAGTAATTTTTGAAAAGAAACCTTTTTTTTCTTCCTTTGGCTCTTCTTTAACTTCAGGTAAGTCTTCTTCTATTTTCTTTTCAGAAATTTCTTCTTTAATTTCTATTTTCTCTTCTTCTTTCTCTTCCACGGCCGGAGGCTCTTCAAGAACTTCTTCAATTGGCTCCTCAACAATTGCGGATGCTTCTTTTTCACTAGGAGTTTCCTTTTCTTCTTTTTTAGTTTCTTCTTCCTTTTCTTCAATAATTTCTTTTTCAATAACTTTTGGCTCTTCAACAACTTCTTTTTTAGGAACCTCTTTAACTTTTACAGGTTCTGTAGAAGGAATGTCAGGAATCTCTACTTCTTTTTCCTCTATCATTTCTTCTTTTTCATGAATATCAACACCAGTACTTGGTTTTGCAGACATATCAGTAATATACTCATCTAATTGATCATTTTGTTCTGGTTTTTCTTCAACTTTAGGGGGTTCATCTAATTTTTCTTCTTCAACAATAGGCTCTTCTACTTTTTCTTCCTCTTTTTTTACTTCTTCACTTGGAACTTCTTCCTTTTTTTCACCAAAAATACTCTTCTTTATTTTACCAAAGAAACCTTCTTCTTTCTTTTCTTCATCATCCTCTAGTTTTAATTCTTCATCTTCTTTTATTTCAACTTCTTCTTCTATTTCTTTTTCTTCAGAGAATTCTTTTTTAATTTCTTCCTCAATCTCTAATTTTTCTTCAACTTTTGCGTCTTTTTTTTCTTCAACCGGAGGTTCTTCAGGAATCTCTTCAATAGACTCCTCAACAATTGCGGATGCTTCCTTTTCACTAGAAATTTCTTTTTCTATTTTTTCTTCTACTTCTTCCACAGCCTCTGGCTCTTCAGAAATCTCTTCAACAATTGAGGGTGCTTCTTTTTCACTAGGAACTTCCTTTTCTTCTTTTATTTCAAGCTCTTCATCACTAGAAATTTTATTTTTCTCATCCAAAGGTTCTTCAGAACTAGTTTCTTCTACTTTAACTTCTTCAGATGCTTCTTCAACATCTTTGGTAAACTTTTTAATTGCACCCTTTAATTTGTCTTTTAACGCTTTAAACATTTTTATTCTTTCTTTTCTTCCTTATTATCTTTTTCAGCAATTTGCATTAATTGTTGTTGTACCATTTGCGCTTGCTGATTAATCATATTAAAGTTTTCAACTAACTTAACTTTGTAATTTTCAATTTCAGTTATTTGTTGTTTAACTAAATCAATTGTATCTTGAACAGATTTTTTAACAGAAACATTGCTTCCAACATTAACTCTTACAAACTCAGTTTCTTTAATTTCTGCATAAGCAAATATTCCAGATGCTAATGGTACAAGTGCATCAGAATCTTTTTTTGTACTCTTAAAATCTTCTAATGCTTCAATAACATTTTTTAGTTCTACTAATTGTGTGTCAAACTGTTCTATTTGTTGATGCATTTGTTGTATGTGTTGTTGCATCATTTGTAATTCTACGTATTTTTTCTGCATTTCTTCATTCATTTTGTAACCTCCATTAAAAAGTATTAACGGTTGTAAGGGTTATAAAGGTTTTAAAGGAACAATTTTGCCTTTCAAACCTTTCTTACCTTCAGAACCTTTCAAACCTTTTATTTAAATTTCATATTGCCCATACCAGGCATACCACCTTTAAACTTTTTCATCATCTTTTCCATTGATTTAGGGGAATCAGTCCCTTTGAACATCTTCATCATTCTTCTTGTTTGTCTGAATTGTTTTAATAATTCTCTAATTTCTGAATGAGATGATCCAGCACCTTTTGCAATTCTATCAATTCTAGTAGTAGTAATTTGTTCAGGATCTTCTAACTCTTCTTTTGTGCATGAATCCATAATATATCTCCATTTTTGTAATTTTCCTTCTTGAACATCAATTAAGTCTTTTGGTAATTTTAATTGACCCATGCCAGGAATTAGATCCATAACTTTTGCTAATGGCCCCATTTTCTTCATAGCTTGCATTTGTTCATAAAGATCAATAAGATTAAATTTCCCAGATAAGAATTTTTTACCAAGATCTTTTGCATCTTCTTCAGTAATAGCATCTTTTGCTTTATCTAACAAAGCTTCAATATCTCCCATGCCTAATAATCTTCCAACAAAATTCTTTGGTTTAAATTCTTCTAAATCATCAATTTTTTCTCCAACACCAATAAATTTAACAGGAGCGTTTGTTACAGCACAAGCACTTAAAGCACCCCCTCCTTTTGCAGTTCCATCTAATTTTGTAATAATCACTCCACCAACATCACATGTTTCATGGAATACTTCTGCTTGTTTCTGGGCGGCTTGTCCAATATCTGCGCTCATAACTAATAAAGTTTCATCTGGTTTAACAACAGAGTTTATTGCATTTAATTCTTCTACTAATTCATCATTTAATGCATCTCTTCCAGCTGTATCAACAATAATTAAATCATATTTAGACATTTTTGGTGCAAACTCTTGATAAATATCTTCTGGTTTTTTAGCACCTTTATTTCCATAAACATCCATTCCAATTTTTGCTCCTAACTGAGTTAATTGATCAAATGCAGCTGGTCTCCATGTATCTGTTTGTAATAACGCAACTTTAATTCCTCGTTTCTGAAAATATTTTCCTAGTTTAGCAGCAGTTGTTGTTTTACCGTTTCCAAATAAACCAACAAGCATAATTTTGAATGGTTTGTGAGTAATTTCAATTTTTTGAAATTCCCCACCCAAAAATGCACTTAATTCATCATAAACAACATTAATCAAATACTCTTTTTTTGTTAATGCAGGGGGTGCTTCTTCTTTTAAGACCCGTTGTTTGATTTTTTGAGTTAATTTAAGCACTAAACTTACATTTACATCGCTATGTAATAATGCCCTTTGCATATCTTTAACAAGCTCATTTACAAGCTTTTCATCAATAAAAACAGCAGAAGCTATCTTAGATATGCTATTTTTCAATGAAGTGCCTAGCTTTTCAAGTACCATAACCCTTTGAAGAAATACTTTTACTTTATAAAGGTTTATGTTAATTAGTAAGATATCATAATTAATATTTATTCTATCTATATGTACATAATCTTTATAAATACCCCAAAATTCTCTATAATACAAAAGGGGTGTCAGATTTTGATGATAATAGAGGAAAAACTAGTTAGGAGGAGAATAAAATGACAAATCAAGTACAACCAATTTTTATTATGCCAGAAGGTTCTCAAAGAACAACAGGCAAAACAGCTCAAAGAAACAATATCATGGCTGCAAAATTAGTAGCAGAAACAATTAGAACAACATTAGGTCCAAAAGGAATGGATAAAATGGTGGTTGATAGTTTAGGAGATGTTATTGTTACAAATGATGGTGTTACAATTCTTGAAGAAATGAATATTGAGCATCCTGCTGCAAAGATGATTGTTGAAATTGCAAAAACACAAGAATCAGAAGTAGGAGATGGAACAACAACAGCTGTTGTTTTAGCTGGTGAATTATTAAAAAAAGCAGAAACATTATTAGATCAAGAAGTTCATCCAACTGTAATTGTTAAAGGTTATAGGATTGCAGCTGAAAAATCACTCAAAATTCTTAATAATTTAGCTGAAACAGTTACTGAAAATGATGATACAATCTTAAAAAATATTGCAATGACTGCAATGACTGGAAAAGGTGCAGAAAGTTCTAAGGAATTACTTTCAGACTTGATTGTTAAGGGCGTTAAATCAATTGTTGAAAAAGAAGATGGAAAAATCTTGATTGATATTGAAAACATTAAGCTTGAGAAAAAAACAGGCGGTAGTGTTGAGGATACACAATTAATCAACGGTATTGTTGTTGATAAAGAAAAAGTTAATTCTGGAATGCCACGTGGTGTGAAGGAAGCAAAAGTTGTTTTAATTGATTCTGCAATTGAAATTAAAAGCACTGAAATGGATGCAAAAATTCAAATTAGTGATCCAAACCAAATCCAAGCTTTCCTTGATCAAGAGGAGAGAATGCTTAAGACAATGGTTGATAAGATTGCAGCTTCTGGTGCAAATGTTATTTTTTGTCAAAAAGGAATTGATGATTTAGCACAACACTTCTTAGCAAAAAAAGGTTTGTTTGCAGTAAGAAGAGTTAAAAAATCAGACATGACTGCATTAGCAAAAGCAACTGGTGCAAGAATTGTAACAAACCTTGATGATTTATCTGCAGATGATTTAGGATATGCGGGTGTTGTTGAGGAAAAAAAGGTTGGGGATGAAGACATGACTTATGTTAGAGATTGTAGAAACCCTAAATCTGTAACATTACTTTTACGAGGAAGCACAGAACATATTGCTGATGAAGTTAAAAGAGCAGTTGAAGATGGTATTGGAGATGTTGCTTCTGCTTTAAGAAACGGTGGTGTTGTTGCTGGTGCAGGTGCTCCTGAAGTTGAATTAGCAAGAGAACTTAGAAAATTTTCTGATTCATTATCTGGAAGAGAGCAATTAGCAGTAAACTGTTTTGCAGATGCAATGGAAATTATTCCAAGAACTTTAGCAGAGAATGCAGGATTAGATCCTATTGATGTTTTAACAGAGCTTAAATCTGCTCATGATAAAGGTATGAAGTGGGCTGGTATTGATGTTTTCACAGGCAAAGTAATTGATGCTTGGGAAAATAAAATTATGGAACCACTTAAGATTAAAACACAAGCAGTTAGTTCTGCAGCAGAAGTTGCTCAGATGATCTTAAGAATTGATGATGTAATTGCTTCAAGCAAAGCATCTCCTTCACCAGGACCAGGCCCAGATATGGGTGGCATGGGTGGAATGCCAGGCATGATGTAGTTTTTTATTTTATTACTCTTTTTTCTTATTATTTACTTATTTTACCTATATAACCAAAATATTTATATACTATTCTACCAAGAATTCTATTATTAAAGCTTATAAGTTAAAAAAGAGATGATATTATGGATTTTAATCATATTCTAGATCAGATGGAAAAAGAAAGAGAAAAAGCCTTTGATATTAAAGATAAAGATAGTTCTGAAGAGCATGATGAAGATAGTGAAGAGACTGAAGAGACTGAAGAAACAGAAGAAACAACTGAGGAAACTGAAGAACATGAAGAACCAGAAGATTCAGGAACAACTGAAGAAAATACTGAGGAACATGATTCAGAAGATGAACCTGAAGACGAACCTAAAACAGATGAAGAAATTCATGAAGAAGTAGAAGAAACAACTGAAGAGCATGAACCAGAAGAAGAAACAGAAGTAGTTGAACCTGAAATTCATGAAAAACCATCTTGGGGTGATTCAGAAGAAACAGATGAAACAGAAGAAGATGAACCTGAAGAACCAGAAGAACATGAAGATGAACCTAAAACAGATGAAGAGATTCATGAAGAAATAGAAGAAACAACAGAGGAAACTGAGGAACCTGATGAAGAACCAGAAAGAGATGAGGAAATCCATGAAGAAATAGAAGAAACAACAGAGGAAACAGAACCTGAAGAATCAGAAGAACATGATTCAGAAGATGATGAACCAGAACAAGAACCTGAACAAAATGAAGAAATAGAAGAAGTTACTGAAGAACATGAATCAGAAGAACCTGAAGAGGAAACTGAAGAACCTAAATTAAAATTAGATGAACAATTAAATGAACATTTACAATCAATTAATCAAAATACTGAAAATACTAAAAAAGATGTGATACAAATGCCTGAAAAAAATGAAAAAATCGTCAAAACTACTGTTACAACAGAAACTATTGAGAAAGTACCTCATAAAAAGGTTTCTAAAAAGAAAAAATCAAAAAAACCAGTTGTTAAAAAGAAAACAACTAAGAAAAAAGTAACTAAGAAAAAGGTTGTTAAACCTAAAAAGAAAGTTGCTAAGGTTAAAAAGAAGATCGTGAAAAAGAAAAAAGCAAAAAAGCCAGTTGTTAAGAAAAAGGTAACTAAGAAAAAGGTAATCAAAAGGAAAGTAGTAAAACCAAAAACAGTTGTTAAAAAACAAAAAACAATTGTAAAGGAAATTCCTAAAATGCATCTTAATAAGATTGATCGACTTCAGAAACAATTAACAGATCTTAAAGATTCTGTTAAAGCTTTGTCTAGTAATGAAAAATCTTTCATGAAAAAAGAGGTTGCTTTTAAAGAAAAAGCAAAATTAAATGCTGATATTGGAAAGCAAAGTAGTAATATTAAAAAGCAAGGTACTGATATTAACAAAGTTAGAAAAGATATTGTTCATCTTAAAGACTTTAAACCTGAATCTTTGCATGTTTCCATTGATAGATTGAATGATAACATTACTGAGATGAATTCATTGTTTAGGCTTGCAACTGAGTTAATGCAAAAACCTAGTTCAATGACTGGTGGAGATCAAAGTATGAATAAACTATTTAAGGAGAATGAAAATATTGCGCAAGGAATTTTAAGTTTATCAGATTCTATTAATGAAATAAAAGCAGCAAGTGCAAGAGAAGGTGAAGAAATAAAACAAATGCGTGATGAGATTAAATTACCATTAAGAAATATGGCTGCAAGGCAAGATGCTTCTCAAGAAGACATTCCATCTATTCCTGCACCACCTGCTGAGTTTAGAGAAAATGCACCACAACCAAATGCAATGCCTTCTCCTGGTGCAACACCAACAAATATTAATCCTCCAAATGTAATGCCGCCTGGTCCAGAAACAGATAAACGACCTGCTAGTCCATTACCATCTCCACAAAATATGAGTGTGGATCAACTTGATAATTTAGCAGCAAATACACAAGGCCCAATGCCTCCGCCTGGTGCTGAACCATCTGCTGGTCCAATGCCTCCACCTGGTGCTGAACCACTTGCTGATCCTATGCAATCACCTGGTGCTGAACCATCTGCTGGTCCTATGCCACCACCTGGTCCTGCTCCGTTAAATGGAGGGCCTCAACCTCTCCCACCCAAAGAAGAACATAAAGAAGGGATTGGTGGATTTTTAAAGAAAAAGATGCATCTAAAATGACTGATGAATCTCTCCTTAAGGAAAACATAGTTCAACTTATGAGTGAAGGTAGTGGTGAAGGTGTTGTTAGTTTTCTTAAAACAGTTGCACATTCAAAAAAAATAACTTATGCTGATGAATTAAAATATTTAGATTCAAAAATTAATTTAGTTTCAAAGTATAACGCAAGATTTTCTATATTATTAACCAAAAGTTCTAAAGTTTTGGTTAGTTTAAAGAAAAGATCTTATACAATTGAGAGAAAACTAAAATCTCCTAAATTAACATCTAAAGAAAAATCAGCATTAATCAAAGAATATAATGAAAATGATGATAAATTAGGGTTAGTTGAGAAAGAAATAGAACACCTAAGGAAAATGTATTCTGTTTTAGATGACATTAGCATTGACCATAAAGAAAGTTTAAGTAGAATAAAAAGAAAGATTGAACGAAGTTCTGTGAATGAGTAAATATTATTTCTTAGTTTTTAAAGATTAGTGAGAAACATGTCCTTTGGACCTAGTGTTGTAGAGTGACATGCAGTGTAATACTCTTCAACAATTGCGGATGCTCTCTTTTTCACTAGGATTTACTTTTTTAAATTCCGAAAATTATGCTATTAGAAATAAAAATTAATAAAAAAGAAATAAAAAATTACAAATCCTTTGCCATTACTGTTTTTCTTGCGTTTGCTTCTGCTCTTGTACAAGCATCTTTGATTAAATGCTCAACTTTCTTGTTTAAAGCATCTGCAAAGTCACCGCTAACATTAAAGTCTTTTGCATATTCTTTTATCTTAGATCTTACTATTACTGACATTTTAACACCTCGCGTTAATTCATTATGATATATTCTAGAAGATAGAGGGGGTTTTTATGTTTTTTCATTTTATCAAGAATCACTTATGCCCAAACCAAAACACTAACTTATCTGCTTCAATACTATCTAACCTACAGAAACCAAACCTTACAAACTGTACTGTATCTCCTTCTTTAAGATCATTAAGTAATCTTTCTCCAACACCTTTTACAATGCTGCCATCATCCATTACAACTTCCACATCAACTGTATCATGTTGTGGTAACCAATGAATTAATCCTGCATTACCTTTGACTTCTTTAAATAAAGTAGAATGATATTTGTATTCATCTTTTTTAATAAATTCAAAATTAACACAATCCATTAATCTGTATAATTTTCCTTTCTTGAAATTGTCAACATCTTCCTTTGCTAGGAAATAGTTTTCTCCGCAATCAAAATTTCTGCCCCCTTTTCTATGGTCTGGGTGTAAATCTAATTCAATTTCTTGTGATGGTGCATCTTTGATTGTTATTTTAACAGGATTTGCAATAAAGAAATGTCTGTTAGATTTTTCTTCAAGGATTTCTTTGTTAAAGTAATTAATTGTTTTGAAAAAATCTTTTTTTGAAACTGTTTTATCATTTAGGCTAATACCAACATCTAATGCATATTTAATAAATGCTTCTGGTTGATAGCCTCTTCTTTTTAATGCAATTAAGAATGGTAATCTTATGTCATCCCATCCTGTAAATTTGCCAGCATCAATTTTCTCTCTTGTTTTAGAACAACTTACTTCTAAGTCTTGAAAATTAATTCTTCCTACGAATAATGTTTCTGGCACATCCCAGTTCATTGCCTTGTACATCATTTCTTGTCTTTTTGCGTTATCAGCATGATCTTTTGCTCTGATTATATGTGTCATTCCAGAATCATGGTCATCTACTAATACAGAAAAGTTCATCAATGGCCAAACTCTAAATTTCTTTTCAGTTCTTGGATGAGGATCGTCATTAATTCTGAATAATGGGAAATCTCGCATTGCAGGATTTTTATGTTTCATGTCTGTTTTGAATCTTAATACTGCATCTCCTTCTTTGTATTTGTCAAACATGTGTCTCCATCGCTTTGCATTTTCATCTACTGTTAAATTTCGGCAAGGACATTCTTCTTTTCCTTTTGATATTTCTCTAAACTCTTCTGCAGGACAAGTACAAACATAACAATGTCCAGCATCAATAAATTTTAATGCATAATCATAATAGAAATCTAATCTGTCTGATTGAATCATAAACTCTTCAACTTTACCTTTAGTTAACCATTCTGCATCTTTTGGAATTAATTCGTATGATGGTTCGTAAATATTAGATGCATTTGTATCTCCAATTCTTAAAATAAGTTTTCCATTGTGTTCTTTTGCATAATGGTGATTGAGTCCAAGAACATATGCATGTCCAATATGCATTGGTCCTGATGGTGATGGTTCAAATCTCATAACAACTGGCTTATGAAGTTTTTTTAATTTAGGCAGTTTTATAATTTTTTCTTTCTTTTCTTTCACAATTTTCCCGCCAAGTTTTTCAAACTCTTCTAGTTGTTTTTCTACTGGCATTGCATTTACTTCTTTCACAATTTTACCAATATCTTTAGAAATCTCATTCATTTTTGCCTTAATCTTAGGATCAGTTGAGACTAATTTCCCAATAACGCTACCTACTGAAGCTTTTCCATTGTATTTTACTGCATTTTCTAAGGCTAATTTCAATATTTTGTCTTTCATATTCTTAGTTTATCATTAGTGATATATATTTGTTTAGGTAAATAAAGTAATTTTTTAGAAAATTAGCTAATTATTGATTTGTTTTCAGAAAAAACATCACCACTGGCGCAGGTTGGTGGGGGTTGGCCCCGTCGGGGTGCCAACCTGCCTGCCGGTAGTTGTGGTGTTTTAATAAAATGCACTTTAACAAAAAATAAATCTTTTCAATCGAAATATTTATATACCAGTAACTCTTTAAAATTAGTAACACAAAGACTTAGGGGTTTTCATCTTTTGTTTTAAGGGGGAAGATGATTCCTATTTTTTATCTTTGGGGGATTTATTATGGTTACAAGAAGAACAGCTATCATTCCTAAAGCACCGCTTGGAAGGATTTTAAACAAAATGGGTGCAAAAAGAGTTAGTGATAGTGCTCTTGATCTTTTCTCTGAAGTTTTAGCAGAAATTGGTACAGATATTGCAGAACAAGCAGCAAAGATAGCAAAACACGCTGGTAGAAAAACAATCCACGAAGAAGACATTAAATTAGCTTCAAAACAAGTATAATTATCTCTTTATTCTTTAATTATTTGTTTATTTTTTTAGTTGTTTTATAGAAATTTATAAAAATTAATTTTTAATATCTATTTATTAAATAAATTATAATAATTAATCAGAAAAATAATAAAATTACTCCTTTTTTGGAGCGTCTTGTTTTGGTTCAACTGTTTTCTCAGCAACTTCTTGCTCAGGCTTTTTATCTTGAGTTTTTGGAAGTTCTTCTTTCTTAGTTTCTTTTACTTCTTCCTTTTTCTCGGTTTTTTCTTCAGTTTTTGTTTCTTTTTTCTTTTCTGTTGCTTTCTCTGTTTTTTTGTTGCCTTTTAATTCAGCTAAAACATCATCTTCTTCTTTAGCTTCTTTTTTCTTTGGCTTTTTAGTATCTTTAATTCCAAACTTTTCTCCTAATTTGCCTTTTACTCTGTCTGCCATACCTTCTTTTACTTCTTCTTTCTTATCTGCAAATTTAATTTCTTTTCCAAACAATTCAACAATTGCTTTGTTATTTTTAATATCTTTAATTATATCAACTTTTACGTGATGTGGTGGATTTTTAATTCCATGCTTCCAGATATGTTCATTTAGAAATTTTCCAACTTTAATATTATCCATACTATCAATTTTCATGTGTCTTTGGACAAATTGTTTCAAAGCTTTTACTGCTTTCTTTGATCTTTTATGTCTAGGTACTTTCATGAATTCTTTTCTTAGTGGAATATTATATGTTCTTTTTAGTTCATTTGCCATTATCTACACCTTATTGGGAAATTATGCTTTGGATTTTGTTCTTCTCCAGCTTCTTTTGACAACTGTGTGTCTTCCTGGATGAACATTTCTTCCTTTACCATAGAGTTTAGGAACTGTCCAAAATGGAGCCCATCTTGTTCTTCTTCCTATTTTTGCTAATCGTAATTTCCTGCTTAAATGAATAAATCTTGCCATGATCTTGCCTCTTATTATTGATTCTCTGCTGGAGCTTCCTTAACCTCTGGTTTAGGAGTTTCAACAACAGGTTCTTTTTTGACTTCTGGTTTAGGTTCTTCTGTTTTTTGTTCAACAGGTTTTTCCTTAGTAGCTTCTTTAACTTCTGCTGCTTTAGGTTCTTCTGTTTTTTCTTCTACTTTAGGAGCTTCTTTAACTTCTTTAGGTGCTTCAGGTTTTTTTTCTACCTTTGGAGCTTCTGTTTTTTTCTCAACAGGTTTTTCCTCAACTGGCTCAGCTGGTTTTTCTTCAACTTTTGCTGGTTTAGGTTCTTCTTTAATTACTGAACCTTTAGGATATTTTGAAAATAAGTCTTTTGCAGCGTCATTTAATACTCTGATGCCTTTTGTTGTGATAATTCTTCCTCTGTGAATATCTTTTTCTTTTTTCTCTGATAAGCCTGCTTTATCTAATTGTTGCAAAGCTTTTCTAATAATACTTCCTGAGCCTTTTCTAAACTCAGCTGGTTTATGGCCTCTTCTTTTTTTGCCACCATACTTTGTTCTTAGCTTTGAAACACCAATAGGTCCTTTAAGAGCTAATGTTCTTAATATTGCAGCTACTCTAACATACCACCAATCTGATTTTGCTGGAGGCCTTTGTTTATGAGTGCCTGTTTTAACTATGCCTGCCCATTCTGGGGCACTAATTTCAGGAATATTTTTTAATTTTTCTGCTGTTTTATCCACCAATTCGCATTGTGGAACGTTATTAAAGCTTGCCATATGTTTTCACCTTATGATTATTCTTATTTTGAACCCAACTTGGTTAATTAATCTTCCCAAGCCCATTAAAAGTCGTTCTAGACTTTTTTATGTGTTTATCTCTTTTTCTAGCAAACTTGGGGGTATTTATAAACTTTACTATCATCTAAGATAGTAAAGGTTTGAAGTTTACTTCAAAAGTTTATTGTTGGGGCATGTAATATGGATCTTTCGCAGAAAATTATATTTTTGGATATGAATCTGGGAAGAACATTTGTTTTGGTTCAGAAGAAAACAATACAGAATTATAACTTTTGATAATATCGTTGTGCTTTTCTTGAATCTGATTCATTATTTGATAATACTCTTCAAAGTTTTTAACTTCAACTTCAAATTCAATATCCCATGATCCTGTTGTTAATACTGTATTGATGACTTGTGGGATCATTTTACAATATGATATAAGTGCTTTTCTTTTTTCTTTTGTAATATTTTTTAGGGAAATAAATGCTTTGCATGTTTCATGTCCTAACAGTTTTGAATTTAATGCATATTTGTAGCCATTTATCATTTTATTTTTTTCTAATTGCTTAACTCTATATCTTATGACTGTAACAGATACATTTAATCTTTTTGCTAATTCTGTTATTTTTATTCTTGCGTTATTTGCAAGATATTTTAATATTTCCATGTCGACATTATCTAATTTGATTAATGGTAGTTCTTCTCCAAATGTTGTTTCAATTGGTTCTAATTTATCATAATAAAACCATCTTCTATTATATTGTATTGTCTTCCTGCTTATTGAAACTTCTTTTTCTAAGATGTGTGCGCTAAATTTATTTAATGTTTCTTCTTCAAATTCTCCTAACTCTTGAACATTTTTTACCCAAATTGCAATTATTAAATCCCATCTTCCTTGGCAATTACCTTGCCAATAGACTTTTTTATTTTTAAGAAAATAATTTTGCATTTCCTTTCTTTTTTCTTTAGTCATATTTTGCAGTTTAAAATAAAATTTGTATGATTGGTAACCTAATCTGAATGTGGAGATGACTGCTTGATATCTTAAAATATAATTTTTTCTCTCTAATTTGTTAACGCGGTGAAATACAACTTCTTTGCTTAATCCTACTTTTTTAGCTAAGGCAGAATAACTACTTCTACTATTTTTATCTAATTCAAACAATATTTTTTGATCTTTTAAATCAAGTGTATTTTTCTCCATAATTCAATGTTGTGGTAAATTATATTTAAATTTTACGCTTTTGATAAAAAAAACAGTAGAAACCTTTAACTATATGTGGACCACTAATGAGTGATGAAACCTGCAAATTGGTTATTGTTTCACATGATTTTGTGATTTTAATTGATTTGTTTGTTCATTACATATTTGTAGGGGGTAAAAAAATGACAAAGATTTCAGCACATAGTGGTTTAGGAGAATTACCAAATAAATTAGATGAATTATGGATAGAAATTGGTGGCAGTTGCCATTTGAAATGTACTTATTGTTTTGCAGAGTCAGGCGGTATTGATAATGATGAAAGAAACATTCCTATTAAAGATATTTTAGCTTATCTTGGGGAGTTCAAAGAATTAGGTGGATCAAGAATAGCGGTTGTTGGGGCAGGTGAACCATTTCACGCAAGAAACATTGCTGATTTATTTGAGGTTATAGATCATAACACAGATAATAATATTGCTACAACTATTTTTACAACTGGTGATTTACTCACTGATACAATTATTGATATGCTTGATGCACATCAAAATCTAACTTTGTTAGTGAAATACAATACTTCTGATCCAGAAATACAAGATAAACTTGTTCAAAATCAAGGTTATACTAATAGAAGGCAACAAGCTTTGGAAAGGTTAATGGAAAGAGGTTATAACGACGGCAAAAGATTAGGGATTGTAACACCAGTTATGGAAGGAAATTATGATGAAATCTCTGACATTCTTAGGTTTGCAAGAAATAATAATCTAATTTTTGACGCAGACACAATAATTCCAAGAGGAAGGGGAGGAACTTGCGGTTTAAATCCAGAAGATCAAAAAATAAAACAAGTTTTAACAGATCTTCAACGAATTGATAAAGAAGAATTTGGAAATCAATGGGAAATAACAAGTTCTTATGTTGGAAGTCCGCCTTGTACTAGATTTAATCAACATTTATACATTGATAAATTGGGATTAGTACATCCTTGTGTATCTTCAGCTGATGTTTTACTAGGGGATGCAAGAGAGCAAAGTTTAGGAGAGATTTGGAACTCTCGTTTAGCATTAATTATCAGGGATCACATTTATGTTGGCAAATGCACAACTTGTAAAAATTTCAATGAAGAAAGTGAACTAAACAAAGGGATGAAAAAATGTTATTCTTGTCTTGGTAGAAGCACTACTGACTTAACAACAGAATCCTTAGAAAGAGATGGTTGCGTTAAAACAGTTGGATGTTTTAATTATGCATCTATGAAATAATTCCCTCTTTTTTTTATTTTTTCATGAAAATTTTAAAACAAAATAAAAGATTTGTGAGTGACATGTCCTAACGGACCTAGTGTTGGAGAGTAATTTTTACCACTTTTTCCGAATAAATATCGAAACCTATATATACGACATATGATTACCTTTCTGTATGGCAACAAATATTATATTAGGTGGTTGCGCGTGGCAACATTAATTGTTTCTTTTTACTAGTTTTACGTATATTTTCATTGATATCTAAATGTAATAGTTATATCTCTGGTTTCTTTTGTTGGCGTTAGTTCTAATTTAATTTAATGGGCTTTTTTTAGTGAGAAAAGATAAAGTCCTTGTTTACCGCCCTTTAACTTAAGGGAAATAATTAAAAATCTAACTGGAGGAATTAAAATGAAAATTAAAGAATATATCATGAAAGAATTATTTGGACCAAAAAAAACATTAGTTTTAGATGAGGTAATTGAAACAGGAGTTGTTACAATTATCAATTATGAAGTGCATTTTGATATTGGATGTCCCGGTGGGTCTAGTTACACTACTATGGAATATTTACCTTTTCAGGAATCTTTTCTTAAATTAAGAGAAAAAGAAGATGGAAGGCTTCATTTTTTGAGATATTTCATGGCTGAAGAACCAATAAATCCAACTGTTGCAGTGAGGAGAGAAATTGGGGAATTAAAAGATTGTTTTCCTAGAATGCATCGTAACATTATAACAAACATTGATCATCTTGTTCTAGGACAACTTGTTGGAGAAAGTGTGGAGGTAAGGATGAGATCTTCACCACCTAAAAAAGTAGTTGAGTTATTTTTAGATGGTGCAGTTTCAACGCTTGTTGAGTTGTATTCAAAAGAAGATGAAAGGTACTTAAAATGAAAACAAAACAAACAGAACGAGAAATAGAACAAACAGAACAATTAGTTACACCTATATTATTAGGACAACAAAATATTGGTTTAGGTAGAAATATTTCTACAGATTTAGAATCTTATGCGTGGCGTTCTTATTCCAGAGTTTGAAATAAGTTTATTAGAGAAAAAAGCATTTCTAGGTATTGGTTTTGGTGCTAGCATACCAATAGATATTTTGCCAATTTATTTTCTTAGCAAAATTCATTCAGATTTTACTTTGTTAGTTGTAGATGAGTTTTTGAAAATAAATGGTGCAACACAATCTGGGATGGAAACTGCTAGAACTAATTTTCTAACAACCTTAGGACATCTTAACCAAGTCTATGATGCAAAACCAAATGTTTTATTGTGTTCTGATTTTATGAATTCGCAAGAATACAAGGAAATTTTCCAAGAATTAAAACAAAAAGTTTTTTCTGATAAAACATTAGAAGAACTTGCAATCAAAACAGTGCCAGAAAACAAACGATTCATAGCGTCTGCAAAAGAATATCCGGTACATGAATATGCATGTGTTGAATACATGGCAACGCAAGGGTATCAACTAAAATTTGGGCCTTCTCAGGAAGTTGTATACGACCGAGTAATGCAAATGTTAAACTTTGATGTTGAATTTACTTACATCTTAGATGCATTTGCATTGGGAACAAAAACTCCAGACAAAGTTGTACATTATATTTCAACTTCTCGAGGACCAAATGGTGGGCAACGTTTGTATTTAGGAGATGGTGAAAGGATTGTTAATGCAAAATTACAACAAGGGTGTGATGAAGCATTAAGATATTTTTGTAAAATTGCATCTGTTGCTGGTTTGTTATTGGGAAAAGATTCTTTAGACGAAGAACAAATAAACTCTTTGTACAAGAAAAAGCTAAAGAAAAAAACCAAAAATCTCGTCATGGAAAATATTGTTAGGCCTTATCAGGAGGTGAACTAAATGACAGAGATAAAAAAGAAAAAAAAATCTAATCTAAACAACAACAACAACAAAAAAGATAAGATAAAAATTGGAATCTTAGGAGGAATTGGTCCAGAAGCAACTGGAATGTTTTACAATAATTTGATAAGGAAATTTCAAGAAAAAGGATTAATCAAGAGTAATGCTGATTTTCCACAAATTATTGTGAATAGTATTCCTGCTCCTGAATTAGTGTTTGAAACTCTCACAGACGAGGATTTGCAACCATATTTTGATGGATTAAAAGAATTAGACAAGCAAAATCCTGATTTTATTGTCATGGTTTGTAATACAATCCATCTTTATCATGAAGAGTTTCAACGTAAAATAAAAACACCAATCTTGGACATAAGAGCAGAGGTTTTAGCAGAGCTAAAGAACAGAAACATTACAAATGTAACTGTGCTAGGAACTCCTTCAACAGTTTCTCTTGGGTTGTATGCATTTCCTGGCATTAATTACTCTAATCCCTCTCGAGAAGAGTTATTAGCATTGGGAAAAGCAGTGTTTCAGTTTAACCAAGGTTTTGATAAACAAACGCCATTAAAAATTGCAACTGCGTTGGTAGAAAAACATATGGGATTAGTTAATAAATCTCAAAACTTAGTCAACAAACATCAAACACCAACTAATAAACAACAAGATGGTGGTGCAGAATTAGTTTTATTAGCATGCACAGAAATTGGGGTAATGCTTAGAAATGTAAATCTACCAGTTTTAGACCCAATGGATGTTTTGGTGGGGGCGGTTGTTCGTCGTTGTGTTTAGTTTTTCTTTTTTTCTTTTTTTAAAACAAAAAATTTTAGTGAAAAAAATAGCATCCGCAATTGTTAAAGAGTATTACACTACATGTCACTCTACAACACTAGGTCCGAAGGACATATAGCTTTGGAAACTTTTTTATTTTTACAAATTAATAATCTCTTTAGAACTCATTACTTTTCCAAAGTGTGATTTAATTGTTACTAATGTTCCTTCTTGTTTTTGTTTATTTCTGCTGAATGTAAGATCAGAACAAAATATAATTTCAAAGTCTCTGTACATTCCTCCTCTTGCAGTTGATTCACAACAAATGTTAGTCATTGTTCCTGTGATAATTATTTTTTTGATTTTATTTTTCTTAAGAATTTTTTCAAGATCTGTTTTAAAGAAAGCATCATATCTTGTTTTATCAATTACAATTTCTCCTTTTTCTGGTTTTAATTCTTTATAGATTTCCCAACCATGTGTTTTTCTTCTTAATCCACCGCCTCTAAGTTCAGAAAATAATTTTGCTTCAATTGGATTTTTTTTAGGATCATAACAATGTCTTGTATGAACTATTAAATAACCTTTTTTTCTACAATCTTTAAGAAATTTTTTGAATTTTGGAATGTTTTCTCTAATTTCTTTTACTTCAATCAAAGAATCTTTTTCAACAAAATCATTTTGCATGTCAATTACAAATAATGCTGTTTCATTTGTCATAAATCTTTTTTAGTTCTTTTAGATTAAATATTTTCTGATTTTATGGTTTGTAATGTATCAACAAAAAACAACAACAAAGGCACAGACGGACTAAAGTCCTACTCGGTTTCACCTCGCCTGGCCTTATTGTTTTTTGTATTAAAGCAAAGTAGTGTGATACTTTTAAACATCTAAGTTCTTTTTTTCGTGGGGATTTTTTATTTTATTGGATTTATTGTCCTATTAAACCATTTTACCATAACATTTATATATTAATATACTCATGAGTATACTTATGGAATTTGGATCAGGATATAGTTTTTTAGGGCCAGATGCTCAAGATTATAGTGGTGGCGCTTATGTAACTACCTTTGGTGGTTATGGTGAAGGACCTGGTGGTTCAGAAGCTAATATAGAAGCACCTATAGTGAAAGCAAGTGACATAGGTATGAGTGTTCCTGAAGGTAGTAGATTTGGTAGTTTACTTAAGACAACAACGGATGCAATTAGAAGAGGTGCAGGTTGGGTTGAACTAAGTACTAACATGGGTGGTGGTGCAGAAGCAACTGGTGCAGAAGCTTATGGAAAAGAAGCTAGGGAAGCATTGAGAGATCTTGCGCGTGCAAATTCTGTTAAGTTTACTTCTGTTCATACCCCTACAAACATTGGAAACATGTCTGGTTATAATCCACAAGAACGTGGTTTTAATGATGAACATAGAAAAATTGAGATTGAAGAAGTGAAGAAAGCAGTTGAGTTCGCGGCTGATGTTGGTGCTAGAAATATTGTTGTTCATACTGGTGAGTTTCAAAGAGATATGACTGCCCAAGATTGGAATAAACAAAGAGAAGACGGCACATGGGAATTCATGAGTTATAATGAGGAACCAGGCCGTGCAGTTCTTTACATGGTAGACGACAGAACAGGGAAATTAATTACAGAGGTTAGAAAATCTCAAATTGTTCATGAACCTAAATTTATGACTGTTGTTGATAAGGATGGTAGGGAAAGATATACTGATGCAGATGGTAGAATTTTGGATGAAACAAGTCCTAAAGATTTGTTTAATCGTGTTCCGATTTGGAATCATGAAGAAACAAAATTCGATACAAATAGATTAACTTGGGATGATTTTGTAGACAGAGCAAATGATTGGAATGAGAATAATATCAATAAAGAACCTTGGAGAAAAGGAAGGAAATATTCTCCTGAGGAAATGTTTTTTAGGTCTCAGATGGAGACTAGAATCTTGCAAGCAAGAGGTTCTTCTTTGTTTCACGGTAGGTTTTATGAAGACGAGAAAAGACAGTTTGAACAAATTAAGGAAGCATATGAATTTTTCAAAAAAGTAGAAAAAGATATGCCTATTGAAGAACAATGGAAATTATTAAAAGATCATAATACAGTCAGTGGTAGATATGCTGGTGGACAATTTGTTCCATCAGATAAAAAAATGCCGACTGAAATTCTTGCGGATGATTTACACCAGCTAAAAATGAGTTTAATGTTTACAAGAGAAAGTTCAGCTGCATCAGACGCAAATGCTGACGAGACTTATGAAACTTTGTTACACGTTGTTCCTGTTGAGGCTTATGCAAAAGATCAAACTTCTACAAGTTATGCTGAGGCTGGTATTCATGCAATGGAAATGACTAAAAAATCACAATATGCACATGATCCTATTGCGATTGCACCAGAAAATATTTTTCCTGAGATGGGTTATGGTTCTCACCCAGAAGAATTAATTGGTCTTGTACAGGATGCAAGAAAAAGAATGGTTGAATTTTTAACCGAGAAAACAATTGAGGATCCTGGTAGAAGACGAGATAGAAAAGGAAATCTATTAACTGTTAGTAATCCTCATTATACCGGTATTGCAAAAACAGAAGCAGAAAAATTAGCTAAAAGTCATATCAGAGCAACTATTGATACACAACATTTAGGTATGTGGTGGAAACATTTTACTCCCAATCCAGGGGAAACAAGGGCTGAAAGAAAGAAAAGATTTGATGGTTGGTATATGGATGAAGTCAAAAAAATGCAGGATGCGGACATTATTGGGCATTTACACGTTGTTGATGGATTAGGCGGTGGACACCACCATTTACCAGTTGGTCAAGGTGATTTGCCTGTAAAGACAGCTGTTGAATATTTGAAAAAGAAAGGATTTGAGGGAACCATGATTTCTGAGGGTCATGGTGAAGAAGCATTATTTGGTCAAGGCAGAATTTTAACAGAGACCTGGAGAGCTTTTGGAAGTCCAATTGGAAGAACTGGTTGGGGTGTTGGTGCTCCAGGAAGATGGGCCGATGTTCAACATAGTTATTTTAGACAAATGCAAAGTCCTTATTTTATCTTTGGTGCATATTCTCCAAGCAATGATTGGCAACTTTGGAGTCAAGTACCCATGGAATAATATTAAAAATGAAAAAAAGTGGTGGTGTAGGAAACAAACATAATCATAATTTTAAATCAATTAATCAAACCTATAAAAACTTTGAAGAATTCTTGTTAAAAAATGGAAGGCTTCCTGCTTCTACGACTCAAAAAGGTTACTGGGGGGTTACTCCAACCAGAGAATTATTTACTGTTTTTCAAACTTTGTTTGAGCATCAAAAAAATTTAAATCCCATCTCTGGTAGATATAACTCTAAAAAATATCCTTGTTGTAAAAGTTTTTGTGATTTAGGGAGTGGTGATGGCAGAGTTGTTTTAATGGCTTCTTTGTTTGGTATGAAAAAGGCAGTGGGGGTTGAATTTGATAATTGGTTGCACAAAGTTAGTTTACATATGAAGAATCATATTGGTCTTGATCACTTTTGGAAAACCAAATTTATTCGAGATGATTTTCTAGGTCATAATGTTAGGGGTTATGATTATGTATATATCTCTCCTGATAGGCCATTTCATAGGGATTTAGAAGAAAAATTCCAAAATGAGTTAAATGGGAAATTAATTGTCCATAGCTATGAATTTCACCCTCAATCTTTGAAATTAGTTCAAAAATTCAATCTTCAAGGTGAATTTTTTGGAGTTTATGAGAATTCTAAGTAAAATATTTACTTTTCTTAATTTATATCTACTATAATATATAATGAATTCCGAAACGTTTATAAATGATGGAAAATGAGGATGATTGATGATATACATGCTTATGTGCCCTTCTTATAGCTGAAATGATTTTAAAAAGTTTAGCTTTAGCTATGTGGTGGGAATGCAGGCTTGTTTCCAGATATGCCCTGGTAGTGTAGCTCGGCACAGTTAATAATGCCCGTAGGGTATTCATTTTACTGCGAAAACGCTTATTTGGTTATTATGGCTAAAAAGGCGGCGTAAACTATCATGAAGCCCTGTCGAGGCTTCGACTCGGGTTCGAATCCCGACCAGGGCGTCCTTTAATAAGGGCAAAAACATGAACAAATGGGCCGTTAGCTCAGCCTGGTATGAATTATTATATGATTCACAGGAAAGAGCACTCGACTTTTAATCGAGTGGTCGCGAGTTCGAATCTCGTACGGCCCATCCAAATCACTAATAAATGCCGATTTATTCGGCATTATTAGTATTTTTATCCGGGTGAAAGCACAAAACCAGATCCTTCGGGTTCTGAATGTGGTGTTACGCTGCATTGTGCTTTCACTGGATCCTAAAAATTAGTCACAACTGTTACGCATATCTCACATTTCAGTGTGGTATAATGGCATTGTGACCAATTTTTATGATACTCACAAACCATATGCAGGGGGACTCCAAAAATGGCAACAACAAAATTTGATGTAACAAAACACATTTTCGTGCCTAAGCACATTATTATTTCTGATCGAGAAAAAAATCAGTTATTCAAAACATATAGTATAACATTAAGGGAATTACCTAAAATCTATTCTAATGATCCAGCAATCAAACATCTAAAAACAAAAGCAGGGGATGTTGTTAAGATTGTAAGAAAAAGTCCTACTGCTGGTGAAACAGTCTATTATAGAGGTGTAATAAATGCATAAAGCTTCAACAGTTCTAATTAAAAAATATTTTGAAGAACATAATTTTGTTGCTTCAGATATTGCATCTTTTGATTTTTTTATTGACAACGAATTACAAAAGATTATTGAAGAAAATAGAATAATTGAACCAACAATTATTCCACATAATATTGATGACTTTAAAATAAGATTAGATAAAATTTGGGTAACTAAACCAGAAATTACAGAAGCAGATGGTTCAAAAAGACCAATTTTTCCAATTGAAGCAAGACTTAGAAAAATTAGTTATGCTGCACCTGTTTATATTGAAGTTAGTGCACATATTAACGGGATTCAAAGAGAATCTTTTACGACACAAGTTGGAAGTTTACCAATTATGTTGAAATCTAAAAAGTGTCATCTTTTTAATCTTAACAGAGAAGATTTAATCAAAAGGGGAGAAGACCCAGATGATGCAGGTGGTTATTTTATTATTAATGGAACAGAAAGAGTATTAATTGATGTTGAAGATCTTGGCGCAAATAAATTTTTAGTTGAGAAAGCATCAGTTGGTCCAAGTGCGTACATTGGAAAAATTTTCTCAGAATTTGGTTCTTTCAAGATTCCACATACAGTTGAAAAAATGAAAGATGGTATTTTTTACTTAAGTTTTACAAGAGTAAAAAGAATGCCAATTGTTGTTGTTATGAAAGCTTTAGGTTTAATTAAAGACGAAGAAATTATGAAATTTGTTACAGCGCATAAACCTAGTGATGAGATTTTTGTAAACTTGCTTGAGTATGTTGATATTAAAACAGAAGAAGAAGCTCTTGATTGGGTTGCAAAAAGAATTGGAATTACACAATCTAAAGAAATCAGAGTAGAAAGAATGAAAGAAATAATTGACAAATATCTTCTTCCACATTTAGGAACAAAAAAAGAAGATAGAATTTTCAAAGCTTACAATCTATGTAAATATTTGAAGAGATTTAATGCAGTTAGCAGAGAAGAAGGCCACACAGATGATAAAGATCATTATCTTAACAAAAGAGTAAAAATGAGTGGAGATCTTCTTGCAGATCTTTTCAGAGTTAACCTTAAAGTTTTAATCGGAGATTTACTTTACAATTTCCAACGAATTGTTAAGAGAGGTAAATTCCCTTCAATTAAAGTTGTTATCAGGGATAAATTACTTACTTCAAGAATTTACAGTTCTATGGCTACAGGTAATTGGGTTGGCGGAAGAAAAGGTATTAGCCAACGTATCCAAAGAATAAATTATTTGGAATGTTTAAGTCATTTGCAAAGAGTTGTATCTCCTTTATCTACAACTCAGGAAAACTTCCAAGCAAGAGAATTACATTGTACTCATTTTGGAAGATTATGTCCAATAGAAACTCCAGAAGGAACAAATATTGGTTTAAGAAAAAATCTTGCCTTAATGGCAGAATTAAGTGTTGATACTAACGAAGAGAAAATTGTTGGGTCATTGAAGAATTTAGGATTAAAAACAATTAACTAGGTGGAACTCATGACAGAAGTATACTTAAATGGGAAATATGTGGGGGATGTTGAAAATCCTCAGGAATTTGTAGATCATGTTGTAACAGAAAGAAGAAAAAATGTCTTAACAAATAATCTTAATGTTTTATACAATGAAGAAAGGGGAGAAATTTTTGTTGAAGCTGGAAGAGGCAGATTAAGAAGGCCTTTAATTATTGTAAAAGATGGAAAACCTTTGTTAACAGAAAAACATGTTATGCAACTTGAGAAAAAGGAATTAACATGGGGAGATCTTGTTAAGCAAGGTATTATTGAATATTTAGATGCATTAGAAGAAGAAAGTGCTTATGTTGCATTTACAGAAGATGAGTTAACACCTGAACATACACATATGGATATTTCACCATTAGTTCAGATGGGTGTTTGTTCTTCATTAGTTCCTTTTGGTGATCATAACCAATCTACAAGATTAAATGCAGGAAGTAAAAACCAAAAACAAGCTTTGGGATTATACATTGCCAATTATTTAATTAGGATGGATATGGATGTTAATTTATTACAATCTCCACAAGTTCCTCTTGTTAGAACAATTATGCATGATATTGCAGAATATGATAGACATCCTTCCGGACAAAATTTAATTGTTGCAGTAATGAGTTATAAAGGATATAACATGGAGGACGCAACAGTTTTGAATAAGGGTTCAATTGAAAGAGGCCTTGGAAGAAGTACTTATTATAGACCAAGTGTAGCAGAAGAACTAAGATATTCAGGTGGTTTAATTGATACAGTTGGTGTTCCTGATAAAGAAGTTAAAGGATATAAAACTGAAAAAGATTATAGATTTTTAGAAGAAGATGGAATTATTTATCCTGGTGCAGCAGTTGCAGAAGGAGATGTAATTATTGGTAAATCTTCTCCTCCAAGATTTTTAAGTAGCATGGATGAATACAATCTTGCTTCTAATTTAAGAAGAGAATCTTCTGTTACATTAAAGCATGGAGAAAAAGGAGTTATTGATTTTGTTTTAATAACAGAAAATGAAGAAGGAAACAAACTTGTTCAAGTTAGAATCAGAGATCCAAGAATACCTGAGGTTGGTGATAAGTTCACATCACGTCATGGTCAAAAAGGTGTTGTAGGAATTATTGTTAATCATACAGACATGCCATTTTCCGCATCTGGAATTGTTCCTGATTTGATTTTCTCACCACACGGTATTCCGTCAAGAATGACTATTGCTCACTTACTTGAGTTAGTTTCAGGAAAAATGGGTGCATTGGGTGGAAGACATATTGATGGTACAACTTTTGATGCAGAAAAAGAAGAAGATATCAGAAAAGAATTATTATCATTAGGATTTAGGGAGAATGGAACGGAAGCAATGTACAATGGAATGACTGGTGAAAAATTTAATGCTAGAATTTACATTGGTAACATGTATTACATGAAATTGAAACACATGGTTGCTAACAAACTTCACTCTCGTGCGCGAGGACCTATTCAGTTGTTGACAAGACAACCAACAGAAGGTCGAGCAAAAGAAGGTGGTCTTAGATTAGGAGAGATGGAGAAAGATACCTTTGTTGCACACGGTGCAAGTTTATTATTAAAAGAAAGGTTTGATTCAGACAGAACAATTGTTCCTGTCTGTGAAACATGTGGTATTATCGCAGTAAAGGATGAATTCAAAAACAGACATTTTTGTCCAATCTGTGGGGATGATACTGAGATTACAAATATTGAACTTGCTTATGCATTTAAGCTAATCTTGGATGAGTTCAAGAGCTTATGCATATATCCAAAATTAGAATTAAAAAGCAAATACTAGGGTGTAAATAAAATGACTGAACCAACTGTTCATAAACAAGTAAAATCAATTGTTTTTGGTGTATTGAGTCCAAAACTCATTAAGAAAATGGCTTCTGCTAAAGTTGTAACTCCAGAGCTATACGACAAAGAAGGTTATCCAGTAGATGGTGGCCTAATGGATATTAGATTAGGTGTTATTGATCCAGGATTAACATGTAAAACATGCGGATCAAAACTTAAAGAATGTCCTGGACATTTTGGTTATATTGAATTAGCAAGACCAATTATTCATTATAATTTTATTACTCTTGCTTTAGCTTTACTAAAGTCTACTTGTAGAGAGTGTGGAAGAGTTTTAATTCCAAAAAATAAAATTGATGGTTATGCAAAGGTATTAGATGACGCTGAGAAAGAAGGCGGAATAAGTGCAAGAAGAGCAAAAATTAAATCAATTATTACTGCTCTAAAAACAGCAAACAAATGTCCTTGGTGTAAATCAAGACAACAAAAGTTTACTCTTGAAAAACCAACAACAGTTTATGAAAACGAAAAAAGATTAACACCAATTGAAATCAGATCAAGATTAGAAAAAGTTCCTGATGAAGATTGTACTTTGTTTGGTATTAATCCAGTTGCTTTCAGACCTGAATGGACTGTTCTAACTATTTTACCAATTCCACCAGTAACAATGAGACCAAGTATCACATTAGAAAGTGGAGAAAGAAGTGAAGACGATTTAACGCACAAGCTTGGTGATATTGTTAGAATTAACCAAAGATTATTTGAAAATATTAACGCTGGTGCGCCAGAAATAATTATTGAAGATTTGTGGGACTTATTGCAGTATCACGTTACAACATTTTTTGATAACGCAGTTGCTCAATTACCTCCTGCTCGTCATAGAAGTGGTCAACCACTTAAAACAATTGCAGCAAGAATTAAAAGTAAGGAAGGAAGAATCAGACATAACTTAGCTGGTAAAAGAACAAATTTTTCAGCAAGAACAGTTATTAGTCCAGACCCAATGTTGGATCTTGATGAGATTGGAGTTCCTACTGAAGTTGCAATGAAATTAACATTTCCAGAAAAAGTAACTGAATGGAATATGGAATATTTGAAAAAGTTTGTTGAAAGGGGCCCTAAAAAGTATCCTGGTTCAAACTATCTTGTAAGACCTGATGGTAAAAAGAAAAAAATTACAGATGAAACCAAAGAGCAAGTAATTGAAGAAATTCAACCAGGTTATTGTGTTGAGCGTCATTTAATGGATGGTGACATTGCAATTTTTAACAGACAACCTTCTCTTCACAGAATGAGTATGATGTGTCATCGTGTTAGAGTCTTACCAAATAAAACTTTTAGATTAAATCCAGCTGTTTGTGCTCCTTATAACGCTGATTTCGACGGGGATGAGATGAACTTACATATTCCTCAAACAGAAGAAGCAAGAGCTGAAGCAGAAGTTTTAATGCAGGTTAAAACACAATTAATTTCTCCAAGATACGGTTTAAGTATTATTGGATGTATTCAGGACGCAATTTCAGGTTGTTATTTATTAACAAATGAATTAAAATTACCACGTGATAAAGCAGTTGAATTATTATTAGCAGCAAGAGAAACTGATTTTTCTACTTTGCCAAGCAAAGATGTTATCACAGGAAAAGAAATCTTTAGTGTATTGTTACCAAAAGATTTTAATTTTGAAGGTAGATCAAAAGGTTATACTGGAAATGCAGATGAAGACAAAAAAAATGATACTGTTGTTCACATTAAAAATGGAAAATTAATTTCAGGAATCATGGACAAAGCTAATTTAGGAGAAGGTTCAGGTTTAATGCTTAGAAATCTTGTAAAACTATATGGAGAACATAGAACAATCGAAATATTGGGTAAGATTTTCAGGCTTGGAATTGAGACTTTGTTAAGATTAGGTTTTAGTTGTGGTTTACATGATACAGATCTGCCACAAAAATCTAAAGATGAAATTAATAAGATGTTATCAGATGCTTACAAAGATGTTGATGCATTAATTAATAGTTTTAATGAAGGAAAACTTGAAGCTTTCCCTGGAAGAAGTGTTGAAGAAACATTAGAATTAAAGATTCTTGAAAGATTAAATGATGCAAGAAATAAAACTGGTCTTCTTGTTGCAAGAGACATTAATAAAGAAACAGCAACAATGATAATGGCCAATTCTGGTGCAAGAGGTAACCCACTTAACTTAGCTCAGATGGCTGGTTGTGTTGGACAGCAAGCTTTGAGAGGTAAAAGAATTGAGGGTGGTTACTTTAACAGAACACTATCTTATTTTAAGAAGGGCGATTTAAGTCCAGGTTCAAGAGGATTTATTAGAAATAGTTTCAAGGGAGGATTATCACCAAGTGAGTTTTTCTTTGGGGCGATGACTGGTAGGGACTCATTAATGGATACTGCATTGAGAACACCAAAATCTGGTTATCTTTATAGAAGATTAGCTAATGCAATGCAAGACGTAAGAGTAGAGTACGACAAATCTGTTAGAGATGCAACTGGTAATCTTATCCAATTTAATTATGGTGAAGATAATTTAGATGTTTCCAAAACAGAAGGCGGAAAGATTAATGTTCAAAGAATAATTAATTCAGTTACTGACTGATTGTGAGGCGTTTAACATGACTAATGAAATATTCAAGGAATACTCAAAACAATTACCGGGAAAAATAATTGATGAAGTAAAAGCTTCTGTTCCTAAAAATATAACTAAAGCAAAACTAAAAGCAATTTTTAAAGAAATTGTTGAGGAGTATGATTCAATGAATGTAGCTCCTGGAGAATGTGTTGGTTTAGTTAGTGCAGAATCTATTGGGGAACCAGGAACACAGATGACCTTAAATACATTTCATTTTGCAGGTGTATCTGAGATGAACGTTACAATGGGTCTACCAAGGATTATTGAAATTCTTGATTGTAGTAAATCACCTTCTACTCCTATGATGGAAATTCATTTAAAATCTCCATTGAATAAGGGAACTGGAATTAAGGAATTTGCTGAAAAAATTAAAGAAACAAAACTTAAGGAGTGTTTAAAGGAGATTTCTGTTAACATTGGTAATTCAACACTTGAAATTTCTCTTGATAAAAATAAATTAAAAATTTTAAGAGTAACGTCTGCTAAAATTGTTAAAGCATTAAACACAAGTTTAAAGGGTTATGGTGTTAGAGAAACTAATGATTTAATTATTATTAAGCCAAGGGGCAAAGAAGATACAGTATTTAATTTGTTTAAGACAAAAGAAAAAATTAAAGGAATGTATGTTTCTGGAGTTAAGGGCATTACACAGGTATTGCCAGTTAAAAAAGGAGATGAATATATTATTGTAACTGCTGGATCTAATCTTAAAGTTATACTTGAATTAGAAGGTATTGATCCTGTAAACACAACTAGTAATGATATTAGGGAAGTAGCAACTGTTTTGGGAATTGAAGCAGTTAGAGAGCTTATTTTGGCAGAAGTATCAAAAGTTATTGATGTTCAAGGATTAAATGTTGATATTAGGCATATAATGCTTGTTGCTGATACAATGACAATTTCAGGTAATGTTAAGGGAATCACAAGATATGGTGTTGTAAGTGAGAAATCAAGTGTTTTAGCAAGAGCATCTTTTGAAACACCTCTTAAACATATCATGACTGCAGCTATTTCAGGTGAAAGAGATACTTTAAATAGTGTTGTTGAGAATGTAATGTTGAATCAAATGATTCCAATTGGAAGTGGTTTACCTAAGCTGACATATGGGAAATAAGTGTGCTATTATAGTAAAATTTAAAAAGGCATCCCGAATGCTTAGACATAAGTAATAATATGATGTGAAAAAATGGCAAAGAAAAAAGAAATTGACAAGGACATTGAGGAAATCAAGAAAGGTATTGGTACTGATAAAGCAGTTTTAGGTACTATTGAAACTATTAAATATCTGAAGAAAGGTAATGTAAGTAAAGTTTTCCTAAGTGCGAATGTTCCTGAGGATGTTAAAACAGATTTAGAGTATTATAGCAAGCTAATAAAAGCTGATGTTGTAGAATTAATTTATCCAAATGATGAATTAGGTGTTTTGTGTAAAAAACCCTTTCCAATTTCAGTAATTTGTTTATTAAAGTGAGTAAAAAAGAGATGAGTCATAGGTGTAAGTAAGTGAAGATCAAATATACCTCAGAGCTAATGGGTCTTATGGCTATTTTTCAACAGGTAACCAGGGCAAAGCTCAAGGATTGTTTTTTTGATAGCAACTCTTTGCTTATATTCGTTGTTGAGCCTAATGAGCTTGGAAAAGCCATTGGAAAAAAGGCTGTAAACATTAAACGCCTGGAAAAATCATTTAACAAAAAAATCAAAATCATTGAATATAATTCAGATGTTCAAATCTTCATCAGGAATTTGATTTACCCATTGAGGGTAAAGGAAGTTCAACTTGAAGAAAATGTGGCAACTTTAGAGCCAAATGATTCAAAAACAAGAGGATATTTGATTGGAAGAGCTGCTTCCAATTTAAGAAACTATGAAGGCATAGTTAAAAGATATTTTAATGAAATAAAAGAACTCAAGGTTATGTAAAATGGCAAAAAAATCAAAAGGAATAAATGCTGGAAAGAAACTCGAGAAGAGACGATCTGTATTTAAGTGGTATAATAAAAAATACAAACAAAAAAAGGGTGGACTAGCTCACAAATCAAATCCTTTGGGAAAATCATCCCAAGCAAAAGGTATTGTTTTGGAGAAAGTACAGTTAGAAGCAAAACAGCCAAACTCTGCAATGAGAAAGTGTGTAAGAGTTCAGCTTATCAAGAATGGTAAACAGGTAACTGCATTTTGCCCAGGTGATGGCGCTACTAAATTAATTGATGAACACGACGAAGTTATGATCGAATGTATCGGTGGTAAAATGGGTCGAGCTAAAGGAGATATTCCTGGAGTTAGATGGTGTGTTAGAAAAGTTAATGATCAAAGTCTTAACGCTTTATTAAAAGGTAAAGTTGAGAAGGCAAGGAAGTAAAAATGGAAGTAAAATTATTTAATAAATGGAGTGTTGAAGGCATCAAAGTAGATGATCCTGGTCTTAAGAGATACATTAATATTAAACCTGTGATTGTTTTAAGAACTGGTGCAAGACATGCTGGCAATAGATTTCATAAATCTAAGGTTAATATTGTTGAAAGACTTATTAACAAGATAATGAATTCTGGCCATAAAGCAAAAAAGCATTTTAAAACAAGTGCTTACAATACAGGAAAAGCTCACACAGCATATAATATTGTTGAAAAAGCATTTGAAGTTGTAGAAAACAGAACAAAGAAAAATCCAGTTCTGGTTTTTGTTAAAGCAGTTGAAAATGCAGCCCCTAGGGAAGAAATTCTAACAATTGAGTATGGTGGTGCAAGGTATCCAAGAGCTGTTGAATCTGCTCCTCAAAGAAGAGTTGATCAAACTTTGAAATTAATGACTCAAGGTGCTTATCAGAAGAGTTTTAACTCCAAGAAAAGTATTGTTAACACTTTAGCAGACGAAATCATTAATGCTTACGGCCTAAGTACACAATCAACTGCACTTGCTAAAAAGAACGAAATGGAAAGGCAAGCTGATTCAAGCAGATAGATAAATTATTTTTTTCTTCTTATCTTTATTTCTTATTATTTTTACCATAAACATTTATACTATAAGATATTTCTTTCTATTTATGTGGTCAACAGAAGAAGTTGGAAGATATGAACCTAGGTCATATGAACCTTTAACGAGATTGTATGATAAATATCATCTTTCTAGGGAATCACCCTGGGAAAGAGCAGAGTTCTTAGCAGAGAATGTATTATCATTAACAATGACTGATCATGATTTTTTAATGCGAGATGCTGGTGCAAATGGAAGAGCACATGCTTTGAATATGTTAGAAGATATGGTTATTGCTGGTCATGGGAAATTAATGGAAGAAATAAAGATTGATATTCCAGTTCCAATAGTACTTCCTTCTGAACAAAAAAGATAAATGCCATTTGATTTTTCTGATTAAGATTTTTCCATAGAAACATGTCCTTCGGACCTAGTAAAAAAAGAAATTAAAAAGAAATAATCTCTAAAGCCTTTCCTTCTTTTTCTTTGAATTTTGTTAATTCGTTGTATTTTAATTCAGATTCAGTAAAGAGATCTAACAACGGATGTTCTTCTCTTAATTTGTCTCTTACTCTTTGAACATGATATCTTGTATCTTCTGTTGATCGTTCTAATCTAAAGTCAACTAAATAAACAGAAATGCTAGATGATTCATCAAACATAGAATCATTCTGTTGATATGTTACATATATCATACAACTTGCTCCAGATGCAAATCCTTTTCTGGTGGTTGTGTCATTCCTACCTATGCCGCTAACTTGTTCATAAGATGTCAAATCACCTGTTTTTGAATGTCTTAAAGCTGAAAACAATTCTTCATATAATCCATTTAACTTACATACATAAAAACCTTCTTCATCTCTTGAAGTATCTTTTTCCCATAATCTATCGTCTTCTCTGTTTGAGTCTGTCTCTGCCTTTAACACTATTCCACATATTGTATCTTTTGCCATAAGAACAAGAAAATCGTCCAGAATTTATAAATATTTATATTTAGAATAATAAAATTAAAGAAGAACAATAAAACAAATTAAAACATACCCAACAACTTCAACATTATTGCTTTCTGCACATGCAATCTGTTTTCTGCTTGATCGAATACAATACTTTGTGGACCGTCTACTACTTCAGCTGTTTGTTCTAAGCCTCTCATTGCTGGCAAGCAGTTCATGAATACAGCAGTTGGTTTTGCAAGTTGCATTAATGCAGATGTTACTTGGTATGGCATTAGTTTTTGTTTTCTAACTTCCATTTGATCTACAGGAATATGATAACTCATCCATGAATCTGTATAAACCACGTCTGCATCTTTGACTGCGTCTGCCGCATTATGGAAAACTTCAATTGTTGAACCGTTTTGAGCAGCAATTAGTTTTGCTTCCTCAACAATTTCTTGTTTTGGTTTATGTTCTGGATCATTAGGACATCCAACTCTAACATTTATACCGACGTGTGCGCAACCATGCATTAAACTATAAGTAACATTATTTTCAGAATCACCAACATATGCTAATGTTAGTCCATTTAATTTTCCAAACTTTTCTTTGATAGTTTGTAGATCACATAATATTTGGCAAGGGTGGTTCATATCACTTAGTGCATCAATTACAGGAATTTTTGCATTCTCTGCAAGAGCTTTACAATCTGAAAAATGATTTAATCTTGCCATAATTATCTCAACATATCTTTCAGATGTTTTTGCAGTATCTTCAATAGTTTCTTTTCTACCTAATGGGCTAGTTGAGACATCATAATAAATAGCATGCCCTCCCATTTGAGTCATTCCAACTTCAAAGCTAACTCTAGTTCTTAATGATGGTTTCTCAAATATCATTAATAGTGTTTTATCTTTTAGAGCTGTTCTATAATTATCTGGATTTTGTTTCATATCAATTGCTTTTTCAATCACACTCAGAACAAATTCCTTATTTACATCTTTTAGACTTAGTAGGTCTTTCATTTTATCACCTGTTGAGTTTTTTGAATTTAATTTAATTTTCTTTAAAAAGATTATGCATTTGGGATATATATGTTAGATTTTGATATTTAAAAATGCAATAACATGGCCAGATGAACCGAAGGTGAATAGGACTTTAGTCCGTCTGAGCCTTTGTTGTTGTTGTATTTTTAATTCATTTAACAAGAAACCAGTTAATTATTTAAACCAAAACCATTAAACTAACTTTATGACACTTAAAATAGGTAAAGTAAAGCTAGAAAATCCATTTATCTTAGCTCCATTGCATGGTGTTAATTGTATGGCTTTTAGGTTGTTATGTAAGGAATATGGCGCAGGATTAGTTTATAGTTCTATGATACATGTTAATTGGCTAGTTAAGGAAAAAAAGCTGCCAGAGGCAATTGAATTTTGTAAAGAGGAAAAACCAATAGCTGTTCAGTTAATTGGAAATGATCCTAAAACAATTAAGGAAGCAGTTGAGATTGTTGAGCCATATGCAGATATTATTGATTTTAATTTTGGTTGTCCTGATGGTGATGTTTTAGGTTGGAAAATGGGTGCATACTTAGTAAAACATCCTGATAAAATTCCTAAAATCTTGGGAGCGGCAATTGGTGCTACAAATAAACCAGTTACGGCAAAGATCAGATCAGGTTGGGATGAAAAATCAATTAATTGCGTTGAAGTTGGAAAAATGATTGAGGATAGTGGTGCAGAGGCAGTTGCTTTGCATGCAAGAACTAAAAAGCAAGTTTATGCTGGAAAAGCAGATTGGACTTTGATTAAAAAATTAAAAGATGCAGTAAACATTCCTGTTATTGGTAATGGTGATGTTACAAATGGTTTTTTAGGTAAATCAATGTTAGATAAAACAGGTTGTGATTTTGTAATGATTGGTAGGGGAGCAATGGGTTATCCTTTTGTGTTTAAAGAATGCAATGATTTCTTGGAGCGAGGAAAAGAATATAGACCTTCTATGCAAGAAAGGCATGATGCAACTATAAGATTAATGGACTTATACAAAAACAAACAAAACAAATATAGGTTTGGTGAACTAAAGCAACATATAATGTGGTCCTGGAAATGGTTGAAGGGAGCAAAAGAGTTTAGGGTTAAATTAATGCAAACAAAAGATGAAAATGAACTTCTAGAATTAGTTAATGAGTATTTTAAAACCCACTAAATTCACAACCTTTTCATGACGAAATTCTTACTTTTCTCGAATACAAGTAGAAAGATTTAAAACTTATACACCTTTTTCTATGAAAATGCCACATGAAATTGAACCAACTGAAAGAGAAATAGGAGATGTTGTTCAAACTCCTATGAAAAGATCATTTACATCTTGGATTGTTGTTCCAACTATCGTAAGTGCTCTTACTGTGGGTTTGTTTTTTGCTTATGAACCATTTACAACTTGGTATAATAATAATATGTCACAACCTGATCAACAAGAAGAACCTGAAAAAGAAGCAGATGAAAAAATAGATGATTGGAAAGAAAAAGCAGTTGCAGAGTGTACAAAAAGAGCAACAGATAACTGTAAAGAAGAAGGAAATAGAATCAGAAGAGATAATGCACGTACAGAAGCAAGTTGTGAAGAAACTAAAATATCATGTGATGCAGCAGAAGCATCTAATCAAAGGGCCCTAAAAGAATGTGGTTATGTTACTTCTATGATGGATGATCGTTACAAACAAACTATTCATTTATTTGATAACGAGTTTGATATTGTTAAAGATGTTAAAAAGTTAAATGAGTTTATGAATAAAAAAACAAACGAATTAGGAGATTTGTTAGGCCAAGCAAGTGCTGATATTAAAACAGAAGATTGGACAAGATTTTTAGAACATTATGACAAAGCAGAGCAGATTTATGTGACCTTATCTACTGTTGGAAATCAAATGAAAGGTTATTCTCCAATTATGGATAATATTGTTGTAAAAAGTGCAAGGCTGGGTTTAAGTTGGCAAGTGGAAAGACTTTTAGGATCATATACTGGAGAGATAGCAGACCTTTCTGAATATGTAAAATACTTAAAAGCAACTGAACAAGAAGCAGAACAAGAGATTCCTAAAATAGCTGAAGCACCTGAAATAAGACAATTAGTTAATGCTCTCATTGAGTATGGTTCTCGGACATCAGAAAGTAATTCAGAGTGGAATGTTCCTATCATCTTAAGTGAAAAAGAATGTAAAAGAATTCAAGAAATAGCAGAAGCAGGAAATAGAGCTTCAGCAATGATCCAGGGTGATTATGCTACGATAAATTATAATGCCACTACAGGTGTTTTTGTTTTCTCATATACTGAGCGAGATCATTTACTAGGGACTGAAGATTCATTTGCTGTTAGAGATGTAAATGGAGATGGCATTACTAATGATTGGAGATTTAATACTTTCTCAACAGGTAATTTACCAACTTTAAATAGATCTTATAGAGATAAATTAAAAGAAGTTTCCACAGTAATTGCGAATAGGGATGATCAGAGATCAGCAAGTGTATGGAAACCTCAAGGAAGATAATTCTTTTTCTTTTAATTTCACAACCTTTTCATGACGAAATTCTTTCTTTTATCGAATACAAGTGGAAAGATTTAAAACATAAACTAACTTCCCTGGGAAAATGGTAGTAGAAAAAGCAGACTTATTATTTCAAACTAAAGATGCAGTGAGGGGATTGCCATTAACTAGCCAAATTGCAGATATATTTCACTCTGCAAAAGACAGGTTTCAATTACCGAAAATGGCAATTGCTCAAGTTTTAGCAAGTTCTACAACAATTCCTCAAACTTGTTTTTCTGGAAACCATTTTGCAAGTGATCTTTATTTATCAACTATTGTCAAAGAAATGTTAAAACCAACTTATGCAGGACCATTTGTATATGAAGTATTAAAAGCTGCTCCATTTGATCTTGAAACAATTCATTTTAGACAAGAGATTGCTAAGGAAATTCAGAATGCTTCAAAAAGAGAAAGAGTAGATACCATTTACGGTTCTCTAGGAAAAATAGTAGAATCATATCAACAATTAATGTTAGCTGGGGGTAGTTTAGGAGATATGACTCATTCATGGTATTATCCTGAACGTGGTGGAGAAGCTAGAGAATTTGCAGGTAAGGTTTCTTTATTATATCATTATTTTAAAGCTGTTGAAAAAATAAGTACGTCTTCTTTTAATTCAGGATTAAGTAGATTAGTAGACTATGCTAAAAAAATAAAAACTAGTACAAGATTCAAAGATATGGCACAGTATGTAATGGGAGTTTCTGAACATCTTACTATCTCAGCTAATGTGCAAATGTCATTTAGTTTATTGGGTGGTATTACTGAAAAGAAACTAATGCCTGTTAGTGCTGCAACAATAGATCCTCATCTTAGACAAAAATTTTCACTAAGAAAATATTCTCCTTTTCTTACAAGTGCAATTATGGATATGGTAGATACTTTTATTGAAGAAAATACTCCGGATATTTTAACACTTGCTTCCACTGTTGGAGAGCTTGAATTTTATTTAGGAACCTCAACTTTTAGTGAACTATTGAATAAAAGGGGAATGCCATCAATTCTTCCTGATTATGAAAAAAGAAATCATCTTAAAATTAAAGAAATGCATAATCCTTTATTACTTTTTCAAGAATTAACAGATGAATTTAGTTCTACTCCCAATGACGTATATTTTGACGACGAGAAAAGATTATACGTTATAACTGGTCCAAACGATGGTGGTAAATCTGTTTATTTAAGAGCAGTTGGATTAGCAATTCTTTTAGGACAAAGTGGTTATCCTATTCCTGCTTTAGAAGCGTATATGGATATTTTTGATGGTATATACACTCATATGATTCCTAAAGATGATGTTAAAAAAAAGAGAGGTAGATATAGACAAGAACTTTTACAATTAAGATATATTTTTGAAAATGCAACTCCAGATAGTTTTTTACTATTTGATGAACCTTGTGGTGGAACAGATGCAGGTCAAGGTATAACTCAATCATTAACAACAGTTAGAAAATCACATATGTTAACAGCTAAAACACTTTTTGCTACTCATATGCATGAAATTCCAGAAGATATTGAAAATTATCCTTATGCACATAATCTTCAAGTTGAAATTAAGCAAGAAGGTGGTAAACCAAGATTAACTCATAAGGTGTTGCCAGGAAAAGCAGGACAAAGTTTTGGAGAATTAGTTGCTAAAGATGTTGGTGTTGATGAAGAATCTTTAGATAGATTACTTTTAGACAGATTTCCTTATCTACGATCATAATTTTTTCTAGTTTTGAAAAATGTTAAAGCATACATTGGATTGCCATGTCCACTAACCATATGAGAAAGAAAATAAGCATCTGCTCCAACTTTAACACCTTGTTCAACAATATGTGATTGTAATCCAACTTTTAATGTGCTTCCTAATCCCCAAGACCAATGATAGTTTAATGGAATTGTTTTTAATGGGTCTAAGTTTAAAAGTTTTCCTTCTTCTGTTTGATAACCTGGGTCTTCATTTCTTTCATATGCTCTTATTAATGGGCCAATATTACCTAATATCTCATCAGAAGAGTTATATCCTTTTTTAGATGCTGCAAGAGATGCTTGCAAACTATTTTTAAATCCATCTCTTCTTTTTAGTTCATGAAAATATAATGAAGCAAATACAGCCACCCCACCGGCTGCAACAACTACTGCACTTAAGGCAATTATCCCTTCTAGACCTAGTTTAATCTCTTCCATTATTAAGGGGAATCTAATAGTAATTAAAAATATTTGCTTTTCACTAATTCCCAAACATCCAAACAACACCATCTAACTCAGTAAAAGGATCTTCTACAGAATAATAAGTAATTCCTTCTTTTTTGATTATTTTTGTTATGAAATCTTCTACATACTTTGTTGTGTCAAATGTTTCTTCTAGTTTGATTGTGTCTGCAGTTAGTTCATAGATTCCGTATAGATTAATTGTGTGTTTTATTTCAATATTTGTTATTTCTGTATTATCTTCTGTGAATTTAGAAATAATTCTAAAGATAACATCGTTTTTGTTAATCATGACTTTTGTTTGGATTGGTTCTTGTTCAACTATTTTATTTGGGAATGTTATTTTTAGGTTGTCGTTAACAAATTTAGCTAATGAGGTTTCAACTTCTTTTAAACTAAGTAATTGTTTTTCTTCACTTAAAGTTATTATTTCATCTAATTCATCATAATAACCTGCACTATCGGAAACATCTCTCATTGCTTCAATGGAAATATCTCTGAGTGCAGCTCTGATATGTTCTTTTGTTGGGCTAGTTGTTTGTTTTTGTATTGTAACTCCATTTGTTAGGAACATTGTAATTACTATTATTACTAATATGAATATACCTAATAAAATAAATAATGAAACTTGTGCTTTTTTCATGGAAACACCTCATTATCAGGATGGTAAATCTCTACTCTACCTTTTCCTTTTTCCATGACGAATCTTTTATTATTATTTTCATAAACTAGGTCTGGATTATCTTCAGATGAATATAAAGAAATAATTGAATCACTTGGTTCATCTAATAGATTTACTATTCTGTGCCCATCTCTTTCGTGTATCTCTAACCAAGTAGCTGGTTTAGTAAATGCATCGCCATTAATTTTAACTAATGAAAACTTGTTTTCATTCATAAGAAACTCTGCGTGTGTAGATTTAAATCCTTGAAAGAATGTTTCTAAGCTAGTTCCAATTCGTTTGGAGAATGTAATTATTCCTTTTAGTTCAATTTTCTTTTCAATAAAATCTATGAATCCACATTGATCACAGAAACTAATGTCTGGGGGAGTATCTCCATTTTTTCTTGTGAAGAATAAAAACTCTTCATTGTTTGTTTCTATTTTAAAGTCCAACATTTTGTTAACTTTATTTTTGTATAAGTAAGAAGATAATGGGTTTAGTTCTAACATTGAAAAACCATATTCATTAACTGTTGCTGCTGATGTTGATTTTGTTGTAAGGATTTCATCAATTTCTTCTAATTGTAAAGTTAAAATTCCCTTTGATATTGAGTAATGCGAAGGTTTTTCTTTTGTAACAATAATAGCAGAGCTTTCATCAAACCCTTGGAACATAGTATTTTGATTAACACAATCATTCAAGTTAACACTCTGTGTCTTAGTAAAGAGTTTGTCGTCATCAACAATCACTTTTGAATCTTCTAACCCTGTAAGTTCTAAACACTCAGTTGTCAATGTTTCTACACTTTTCATTTCTAAATTAGTTGCATCTTGTGAGAACTCACTTATATTGAATGCTTCAAACTCATCTGTCTTAACATAATCCGCATGATCAAATTCTATTTTACTTCCAATCTCTAAATTATCCACATTAGTTAATGTTGTAGTTCCAATTTGAATTGCATCTGCATGAGTTGCTTTAACATAACCAGTTCCTTTCATTTCCGTATATCCTTCAACACCAGTTGCAGTAACTATGTCTGTTTGAATTGATTCAGCTGATTCAGCAGAGTAACCTAATTCACTAATCATTAAATTCTTAGTATTTGAAAAAGAATTCCCATCATCAGTTATTTCCCCATCTGAACTTAATGTTAATGTATTTCCATCTGATTCCATATCAGTATCCTTAGGAAGATGTGCTTCAGTTCCATGAGGCGTCTCAATATCTGCATCAACTTGAGTGGTAACTCCAGGAGTACCAGCCTGTGCAGCAGTTTCAACTTGTGCGGGTGTTTCAGGATCTTCGACAACAATTCCTGAACCTTTATCAGTAAAATCTGGTGATATTGAGTTATTTGCAAGGAGAATAAATAGGATTAATAGAATTATTATGTAAATGCCTCTTTTTTTAATCATTTTAAAAATAAGTAATTAATAATTTTTTTCTAAATGTCTTTCAATTCTTGGAAGTAATCTACCAAGAGATGCGTGGCTTGATTCAATTTTAAAAACGTTATCTTCATGTTGAATTTTATCTCCAGTATTTCTGTAGATATTTAAGGTTGGAATGTCTTTAGTTCCATGTTTTGCTTTTAATTTTTCAAATTGTGATCTATAAATAGTTTCACCTTCAACAGCTTTGTATGCATATACGTCAAAATGTTCTCCAAATTTTTGTGAAAGTAAACCTGTCAGGATTGCTAAACTCTTTGATTCGTCTGATTTATTCCCATAAAACAATACCATCACATGTTTATCAGATCCAAATACTTTCTCATCATAGGAATTATCATCAACTGGTTCAATGTTATACTCTGCAAGAACATCATCAACTGTATCATAGTTCATTAATCTGTTAAATTCACTTTCAGAAATTGGTGCTTCTTCTTTTCTAGAACTTTCACCTTCACCAGCGATTGTTTCCAATCCTTTCCCAACTGCTTGTACACTAGAAGGAGCTAATAACAAACCACCACCTACTATTACAGCTAAAGTATTCTTAATAAACCTTCTTCTTCCCATATATCTATAGATATTATCTAATATTTATAAATATTACCACATTTTTGGGGTGAAAAAGCTCGTTTTACTACCTTTTCTTAAGATTCTTAAGCTAAATCCTTAACCACTCTAAAGTAGGTACTCTGTTGTAATCGTCACTACAACACAAATTTATATAGGGAATAATCGTTATCCAGTAACAATAGTAAAAAAAGACGTTCTAAGAGACCATACTAGGGGGTAGATTAATGTGAAGCGGTTAGTAGTAGATATTGAAGAGGATATGTATGAGCATTTAGACATACTTTCAGGTGGAATACGTAACCTTAGGGATAAAATTGTTTTAGATTTAATTCAAAGTGAGTTAGAGAAACATAAACATGTGATTGAAAGATTAAAAGATGCTGAAAAGAGAAAACAGAAAGAGCTAGAAATGTTAAGGGAACATTATGCAAAAGAGAGTGACAACGATAAAAACAACAACAAGGGTGAATTAAATGAATTTTGAATTAGTGGGAATATTAGAAAAAGCAAAAACAGATGATGTCTATAAATTAATGGAACTACATGATGCTGTTTGGAAACATTATGACTCAGTTGCAGGAACCTTAGACAGAAAAGGCGGAGAATCCCATAAAGTGGGATGGATACCAAGCTATAAACTGGTAAATGCACCAAATGGAACAAATCATCTAAGAGAGAACATCAAAATAGTTGTTGATACTCTTAACACACATCTTTCTCTTGGCAATGCAATGCCTGTGTTTGAAGAACCAACACAGTATAGAAAAGAAGGAGATTTTATTGTTGTGGAAAATGAGTTAACTACAATTTATGATGGAATGAAAATGTATGATGCTAAACTTCAGTTGTTAAGGAAGGTTAGTGAAAGTTTTGGCATGAATTTTTCAACCATCAGAAGAAATTTCATGACAATTCTTGGACTAAATACAGGGGCTAAAGCATTTGCTTTTAAGGGGAAAAAAGGACTTGTAGAATCAATACAAGAATTGGATCTTGGTCTTGAATTTGTTAGCAATAAAGCAGCTGAACTGTATCATCAAGGACGACCAATATACAGGAACTAGGTGATAAAAATGGAACACGCATATGATACAAAAGCTTATGATCCAAGAGATGTACAACAGTATTATGGTAAAACATTTGTTACAGAATCAGGATCCGAATACAAGATTACAGAAGATGGAAGAATTTTTGGAAGAAAAAGTATTGATGGTGCAAAAGTAATGATGATTGCAAGTATAAATCATATAGGATTAGCTTATGCTTTAGATTGTCTTGATTCAGGATCTGCTGAAAAAAAGGTTGCCTTAGAAAAAACCATTTTAGAGTATGGTGAAGAACCAGAATCTGAATATCGTACAATATTTTGTTTAACACAGGATTCTGTAGTCGAAAAACAAAGGCAAGGTTTTATTACTTCACCCTTGGATAGGATTATATGATCTTTTAGATTTCAATTGTGGAATTTTCCCCTTCCACAATTAAACTTTTTTCCAAGCCACGCTTCTATCCAATAAGCAAACCCTTCATATTTGTCTAAGTTTTCAAGAAAAAATCTTTCTGACTCCTTTTTTAATTTCAAGTAATCAGGAATTAAAGGATGATGTGCTGAAACATTAAGTACAACATCTTCTGGAAGTTTATCAACTCCTAACAATTGTTTTTCAAGCCCAGCAAGATCTTGTTCATATTGCCATAATCTTCTTCCTGTTTTTGAATATTCACAAAATAAGCCGTGCCCATAATGTTCATGCAAAAAGTTTTGTGCTAACGAGGGAGAATCAGCTCTTAGATGTGAAACTAATCCTCTTACTGCAAAGAAACTTTCTGATTTAGGATCTCTTTTAAATTTTTTACAATATGCTTCATAATCTGTATGTATAACATAAGAACTTATAATTGGAATAATTCCTATCTCTTTTAAAAGAAATTCATCTACTTTATGTTTCAAGCTTTTCATATTCCTTGTCCTGTAAATATAATATGAATCTTTTTACATTCTCTCTTGCTCTTTTGTCTTCGACAACCTCAATAGCACTAAGTTCTTCCATAACATAATGCAACTTATTATCTTTAAACTTAAATTCATCTTCCCATTTTAATTCAATTGGTATGGTTAAATACATTGTTGCAAGAACATCCAACTCTTCTTTGGTTAGTTTGTCTTCTAAATAAAATGCCATGGCTGAGAGAATTAATTCTTTTAAGAGTGTTTCATCTTTGTTTTCTATGGCATCTCCTATTCTATTTCCAATATTGTTTTCATCTATTTTTATTTTATCAATCATAATGATCAATCCTCATGAATTATTCTTCATATTCTCTTAATTTAGATTGCCTTGACCAAGGAAGAATATCAATTCTATCTCTTCCATAATTTAATGCTCCCCCGCCTAAATTATGGTGATGAATATCTATACCGCTGCTTGGATCATGAATTATTGCTGATGATTTGTTACCACATAATCTTAAATCACCTTCCAATTCCATACCTCTCCTATAAGGTTCTACAAAAAGATCTGGTAATCTTGGTTCTACAATGGGTAAGGGTGGCAGTTCCATCAAAGGCATGGGCTCTCTTTCAACTATTCCAAAATCCTGAAGTGTTTTCTGATCATCAAACCTTTGCGGACCTGTACTGTAAAAATCCTGATCCATTGGATTTTGGGTTGCACACTTTGGACAGGCCATATCAACTGTCCCAGGATAATGTCTACAATATAGTGTATAAACTCCTGTTGTATTTATTTCTATTGTTTCTAATTTATCATTCTGATGTAATTCTTCCTGACATAAAGTACCTATACACATTTTTATCAACCTTTTATGTAAGGAAAGTACAATTAATATTTATTCTAATCCCTTATAAAACTTATAGAAATTATAAAAAAACAGATTGCCCGGAAATATTCCGATTCTAATTAAACCAAACTTAGCATATGTTCTCTAAAGTAATTCATTTCTTTAGGGTATTTATTGATCTTATTGATTGTTTTCTTGTATTTGTCTCTGAGTTTGTTTGCTTGTTTTTGGGTTAGTCCTTTCTTTACTTCATAACTGATTTTTGGTTCTAATATGGTTCTTTTTTCCTTGTTTATTTTAGTTATTCCAAATTTTCTTGGATTCTTGTAGATTGCTGTATCTTTTTGTAAACCAAAGATAGAAGATGAGACTAAATCAATATTTTTCTCATTATCTTTAAGAAATTCCATTGTTTCTATAAATTCTTCTTTAGTTTCAGATGGAAAACCATACAGCATATAGGCAATGTTAGCAATACCTACCTTTTTTGCATTTTCTAAAACTTTAATCACATCTTTTTTGTTTGTGCCTTTGTTCATTAGCTTTAATATTCGATTATTTCCAGACTCTACTCCCCACATAATCATTCTTAGTCCAGATTCTTTTAATTTCTTTAATACATCTATTGTAAATTCTTTTGTTGGCTTTAATTGGCATGTCCATTTTACTTTTAGTGGTTTTAACATCTCAGCAATCTCTAATAATCGTTTTGCATGGATCATATCATCGATTACAAAAAGATGATTTTGTTTTGATAACAAAATTGTTTCTTTGATTGTTTTAAGTGGATATTCGCAATAAGGAATATCCGTAAAGTGACTACAAAATGCACATTTCTTGTAATAGCATGTGCTAGATGTTTTTATTGGGATAACTGCGCAAGGTGAAAAGTAATCATTTAATTTATACACTGAGAAATCAGTTGTATAATTAAATTTTAGTTTATCATTCTTTGTTTTGTTAATGTATTCTAAGAATTCTAATTCATTCTTTAATGTTTTATCTGCTACTTTTTTTAATTTATCATTAACAGCAGGTCCACCAATAACACATTCTATATCTTTCAATTCTTTCATAATAGAATGTGCATAAAATGCTTGGCTAGAATAAACAATACTAAATGCCACAATATCTGGTTTTTTATCTTTGATTTGTTTTACTAATTTGTTTAATAGCTCTGGTTTTTTACCTAGAACAACTTTCTTATTATTTTCAGAGTAAGCTTTTGAACATAATTTCTTAAACTCTGCAGTAACCTCAGCATAATCATTCCATTTACCTTTTTTATAATATTCATGATATTTTGGAAACTTTATTTTATGAAATTCTAAATTCAAATCTAAGATATCAATCTTATGCTTGGAATTAGCCTTCAAAAAAGAGTATAAATTAGTTAATGAGTATGGGGGACTAGCTGGAGTACAAAATGGTAAATAAATTAATAATATCTTTTTCATCCGATGAAATAATGGATTTGAGTTTATAAAGGTTTGGTGAATCTTTTTAAATCAAACTTGATTCCTTTCTATTATGGCAAAAATATTAGTTAGTTATCCAATATGGAATGTAAACACTACTGTTTTTAATAAACTTACAGATGTTTTTAGAATGGAATCTACTGGTTTAGTTGGTTTAGGAATTGATCCAGTTACTTATGATCTGCTCCCTGGTGTTGATACCTCTGATAATCCATTAGTTAAATTTCCAGAATCTGGTTATTGGAATTCAATAAAAAGATATTTTAAATTTTCAAGAGGGGTAGTAATACCTTTGGATAAACCCAAAAGAGATAACATTGAAGTAGATGCAGCTAAAGTTTTTGAACAGTTTAGTGATTATTCAACTGTTAAAGGACATTTAGAATCACTTCTTGAAGGACTTCCCAAAGCTCCTGATACCCTAATGGCTAATCATTTAACTCAAGTATGGAATAAAGCACGTGAAATGGCAGATGGTTACCTTGAAAATAAAACTGCATTTATGGAAAAAGCAATCAAACTATATGAACCTGACATAGTCATAGTTCATTCACGCGAAGCAGAAGTCTTAGAAAAAAGAATTGGTTATAAACTGATAACTATTTAAATACAACTTCATTTAAAAGAAACATGATAACAGAAATAATTGGTTATTCAGCAGCAGTTGTTGGAACTTCTTTAATGCTCCCGCAAGTAATTAAATCCATTAAAACAAAAAGTGTTGGAGATTTATCTTATGTAATGGTTATTGTTTATGTTATTAATTGTATTCTTTGGTTAACTTATGGTATCTTATTAAATGCATGGCCAATGATATTATGTAATGCCCTTGCATTAATAATTAGTTTTATACAATTGGGATTGAAGATTAGATATAGTGATTCTACTACTTAAATTATTGTGTGTGTGTTTATAACTGTTTTATCTCATTTACGCCCACCAAGTAGTAACCTTTTTAAATAAAACTTCATTCCCTTGTTCTATGACAATTGATACTAAATTAACATTTGAAGCAGCAAGAGAAAGTATAGGGCAATTAGTTTCACTTTCTGAAGAGTCATTAATGTCATTGGATTTTACTAGAAGGAAATCTCAAGAGTACGATAGAATGTTTGGTATTGAATATAGTAAAGATCATTATGATGTGTTATGGAGATTTAACAAAGATTCAGAAATTATTCAAGCACTTAAAGGATACAGAGAGATCCAAAAAGAAAGTGGCATGAATAGTAGAGAAACTACTATAGCTTCTAGTAGATTACTAATGGCTGTTGGAATGATTGGATTGTCTGAATTACTTATAGACCATGAAGAAGAAATTGGTGCAGATCTAAATCATAATGAAGGTGATTATAATCCAAGAGCATTTCCAGTTTGGGATGTTTTGTATAATGCAATGGAACATGCTTCTAAATATGGGAAAAATGGTGATGTTCACATGCATTTCTATGGTGGGTCTAATGGAATATTAGTAACAGTAGAAGATCATGGTGATCTTGAAAAACTAAAAAGACTTTCTGTTAAAGAAGCAGAAAGAATATATCATGAAAATAATGCTTTACCTTCTGTAGGAAAAGCAAGAACTTATGCAGATATTCGTAGAAGATTAAACCCATTATCTAATGCACCATTAGTAAGAGGATTAGGTATGTGTATGCTAACAGTAGATCCAAATGTAATAATTGGTTCTGACAGACACGAAGATAAGTTCAGAGTTATGGCTATGTATTTGAAGACCTAAAAATTAGTAACAATTTATCTTTCTAACAAGAAAACCTTAATAAACAACAACACTTTACATAATTTAATGGCGATCATAAACATAGAAATAAAGGCAAAAGCAATTAATCATAATGAAATAAGAAATATATTAAAATCTAAAAATGCCGAGTTCAAAGGTGTTGATCATCAAATAGATACTTATTTTAATTTAAATTCAGGTAGATTAAAACTAAGAGAGGGAAAAATTGAGAATAATTTAATCTATTACAATAGGGAAGATAAAGAAGGACCTAAACAATCAAATATATCATTATTCAAAAACATTCCTAACTCTTCTTTAAAGGAAGTTTTAACAAAGGCTTTAGGTATTTTAATTGTTGTTGATAAACAAAGGGAAATATATTTCATTGATAATGTAAAATTTCATCTTGATACTGTCAAAAATCTAGGAACTTTTGTAGAAATTGAAGCAATTGACAAACAAGGTAACATTGGCAAAGATAAGTTACATGAACAATGCTTATTTTTCCTTAACTTATTCAAAATATCTCAAGAAGATTTAATTTCTGTTTCTTATAGTGATTTGTTGAAATAATTTTTTAATTAGATTATATATAAAAAATAATAACAATCTTGGCACAGACAGACTAAAGTCCTATTCGGCTTCGCCTCATCTGGCCATTGTTATTATTTTCTATGTAATCTTTCCGGAAATCTTCCGGGTTTTATTCTTCTCTTAAATATCATTTCCGGTTGTCGTCGGAAAATCTACAATTTTTTCTAAATTAAACTTATTAAGAAGTTATGTCTTCATTATTCCACAGACCATTAAAATAGTAACATTTAAATATAATTAACTGTTAGTTAACTATTGTTAACTATGGTCTGAATAGAAAATGAATGAAATAAAGACCATATTGGAAGACATGTATTTGTTTAAATACATCGGTGGTAGACATACACCTGAAAAAAAGTTCCTTAGAAAAATTATTATTATACTGGATAAGAAACAAAGAAGGGAATTTATCAAAGAATACAAACAAATTATTAATGATGGATTAATAATAAGGGAATTTAAAAGAACAAAAAAAGGAATGGATTGGCATATTAGTCTAAATCCTAGAAAAATCAAAGAAATACAAGAGGTAATAAAATGATATGTGGTGCTTTTTGTGATATTTATGGACGAAATTTAAGAAATGCATTTTTAGAGACTATTTTAGTATATAGGGATATAGACTTTGCTGCATGCACTGTTGTTGACAGAATTGAAATATCTAAACCAAAAGCCTATGAATTAGTATATGAATATGAAAAAAAAGGTTATATAGAGAAATCAAGAATTCTTGGCAAAACACAACTCTATAAACTAAATAAAAAAAATCTAAGAGTAAAGCTTCTCATGAAAGCATTCAAAGATTGTTTGAAATTAATAGCAGAAGAATATGAAGAAAAAGAAATAGCTGTAAAAGCTGCTAAAAAGAAGAAGTGAAATTTACAAATCTCCCATACTATGTGCTGTTTTCATCATTTCTACATTTCTAGTAACTGCATCACAAATATAATCAATTAATGAAGATGTTGCAGTTATAAGAACACTCTCATCAATATCAGGACTAACTTTTAATTGGCAATCCATTGTTATTGATCTATTTTCTAAACTTAATTCCTCAGCAGCTTTTTCATGGTAATATTCTATACCTACATTCTCTAAGAATGTTTTTACTAAACTTTGCTCAGGAAACATTTGCTCTGCATCAACATATTCAGGCACATCATAACTACACACTAAATCAACATAAAGATCCTTTAGTTTAGTATCATACTCAATCCCAACTACAAACCCAACAGAACTCTCTTCCTTTTCATACCTCTGAAACTCCCTTGGTCTTTTACTTACATCCCTAAAACCCTGAAGACTCATCCCAAACTTCAACCTCTTAGCAATATCCTCTAATTGTGCCATATAATATAGGTATAGTATTATATTATATAAAGATTTTTAAAATAAACTGCGTTACCTTCTGAAATGCTAAGTAAAGAATTTTTAAGACCACCACCAGAGATAAAAGTTGTAGATTCATTAGATTATATTAATGCAGCTAGAAAAGCTGATCAAATTGGTCATTTAGGTGAAGTTGAGGATATAGTCAGAGAAATATGTCTTGAAATGTTTAAAATTCCTGGTGTTAGTACTGTTTTTTCATGTGTTGGAACTAAAGTACATGAATCTTGGGGAGAGAAAAGATGGAATTATGATCGTCCACATATTATTGTCTCCAGAGGAGAAAATGAATTTAAATTTGATCAAGATACTTTAGATAAATTTGAAGGAAGTTATTCTCACCATGAATTCTACAAACATTTAGCTGTAAGATGTCATGAAGAAAGAGTTCCATTTAAATTTACATGGTATGATTCTGCAGATGCTAGATTAAATGCTGTAATAAAACAACCAATTATGACTGTAAATATAGAACACACAGCTGAACAAATGCTTGGTTATTGGGATAAATTAATGCAGTTCACTAAAGAATTTCAAGAAATGCATGGCTTTACTGAAACATGTTATTATAATCTATTTGATCTTCCTGCAAAAGTTACAGAAGAAGATGTTTTATCATTCTTTACACCAGGGAAAAGATTATCCTGGAAAGAGATTGCACCTGACTTAGGTATTGGTGGACACGATTGTGATTTCTTCTGTGACTATCTAACTACAAAAGGTAAACTAGTTCTCCATGAAAGACCAGAAAGATGGGAAAAGAAATATGAAATGGTAGGGTGAGTTAATGTATTGTTTTATTTAGATATTCTCTAAAAAACTTTATATATTCATACAATATACTATTGTTATGTCATATCTTATTGAATTTAGATTCCAAGGAAAAGCCAAGTATGAAATAAAAAGGATGATTTGGAGTTTAAATAAAAAATTTCATATTAGGCCAAATAAAAGACCCGTACCACATATTACTCTGGTTGGTCCTTTAGCAACTAATAATGAAAAAAGATTAATTGGTGATTTTAATAATATTTGTTCTTCTTTTCCCTTAATGAAATTTACAGTGGATGGATTTGATACATTTAATCATAGTAATGTTGTATATATTAATATTAATCCTGATAAAAAGTTAGATGAATTTAGGTGGGAATTATCTCAAAGATTGAAATCTTATTGTAAATTAAGACCTTTTGATTATGAACGAAATTTTTCTTTTCATGCAACTCTTGCAATGAGATTACCTTACAATAAATTCAAAATAGTTAAATCATATGTACATAGAATGAAAAGACCTAAGTACAGATATGTTTTAGTTAGAGCAACATTACTCAAGGGTGGGATTATCCTAAGAGAATATGACTTTTTACTTAGAAGACCATTAACAAGAAGATTAGCAAAAAGTAGAGAAATTTATTCTAAAACAATGGATTTATTAAACGCTTTTTTTGAAGGAAAATATGATCCTAATCAAAATATTAAAGAAGAAGAAAGAAATGTACAAGATAAAAGTTTATTTAGTTGGGTTAAGGAGATTTTTACAAAGCCAAAAACTTTTATTACTTCTGATTTACACTTGGATCATACTAATATAATTAAATATTGTAAAAGACCTTTTCTTAATACAGAAGAAATGAATAAATCTCTTATACAGAATTGGAATAACACTATCACAAATAAGGATACTGTTTATTTTTTAGGGGACTTGGCTTTTGGTAAAGGAAGTAAAACAACCGATTATTGGTTAAAGCAATTAAATGGTAAGATTATTTTTATTAAAGGAAATCATGATAAATCAAAAAATATTGATTTCCACCAAAATTATAAATTTGAATATAAAGATCATACTTTTTATTTAACACATGATCCTTCCAACGTGCCAAGAAGTTGGAAAGGTTGGGCAATTTGTGGTCATCACCATAATAATAAACCACAAGAATACCCTTTTATTGATAAGAAAAATAAAAAAATAAATATCTCGGTTGAATTAACAAAATATATGCCAATTGATATGGATGAATTGATAAGATTGATTGAAAACTGATTAAATGTTTTAAGGGTTTATTAATTAAATTTAAAAAACTTTCTAAGACTGTTTCATAGAATTTAAATAGCGTCAAGAACTTCTAGATTTTATGGAAGACTTAATCATTATGTACTTATTCCTTATAATAGCAATTTTTTTAGCTTTTCGTGCTAATTACTATCTTAATAAGATTAAAAAATTTGTAAGGAAAGATCCTAAATTGGCATTAAGATATGGAGAGGGACTGATAACTGGAATTGTTTCAGGTTCTGTAGTACTGATCTTAGACCGCTTAATCACGCCGATTTTTAAATTGGATTTTACATTAATTGCTGGTTCTCTTAAAGAATCAATTTTCTCAGCAATAGGGATGTTGATCTTGATTTTTTTTGATGTAACATTATTGTTTTTTTTAGTTTTTTACATAATTAATAAAGGAATAAAAAAGAAATAGTTATTTCTATTTTTCATTTTCTCACATACTTTACTTTTCTACATCTGAGGCATACATACTTTTGTTCAAAAAGGCCACTACTTTTATTCATTAGTCCACCTAATTTGTCCCATTTATGACCAAATAAACATTTGAATCCCATTCTAACACCCCACAACACATAATATGTACTTTTATATTTAAATATTCCCCCAGTTGTCCCCCTCACTACCACATCCCTTTATATATCACTAATGTTTATCTCTATACATGAGAAAGGCAATAACTTTAATGACAATTGTGGGTTTTCTAGTTTCTTGCTATCCTGAACAGCAAGAACGAGTAACGGCACCAATTGTAGAAGTTGAACAAAAACCAGCAAAGGTTGAACCGCAACCTGAGCCAGAGAATACATATCAAGAAGGTATTGATTATAGTAATGAGTTTTTTGTTGAAAGGTTTATTCCAATTGAAGAAACATTCATAAAATATGTTGGTATTTCTGGTGATTATTTAGCAAGGACACTTAGAGATGCAGATACTGATGCAAGTGATCTTGCAGATTATCTTGAAACATACTTAGAAGATCATACTGAAGTTCTTCAAACATTTAAGGAAAGTAGAGTTTATGGGGCAGAAGCAGACCTTGACAAAGCAGCACATAGATATTCATTAGCACTTGATGCACTAGAAGGACAGATTAAAAAAGACATTGCATACTTAAAAGCATTTGATTCATATGTAAGGAAACAACCTCTTGATGAACGTGCTAGTAACTTAAGAGAAGGTAACATAAAATACATAGCAAGTAAAGAAAAAGATTTAAAGATTATTGAATTATTAAAAGAAAGATTAAACTAATATCTATACACTCCCAAATCAAGATTAACAAATTCTTTTTTACAACGAAGACCAATGTCAACATTGAATCTATTTCCATCCATTCTAGAAAAAACAATTCCGCCATCACCAGGTGAAAGGGCTGTAGATTGTCTATTATATGTCTTATGTGAATGGAAATGGAATACTGCTAATTTGTCTATTGCATAATCTACATCTGGTAAGCAATAGCGATAATCTGCAAGAGAACCAATCTTGGATCTTATATCTAAACTGCATTTCAAAGGATCGTGAGGTAACATTTGAATTTTAACTTCGCCATTTTCCAAAAGATACAATACGCCTCCATATTCGCATGAAGTATCATTCATATCTTTTTCAAGCTCTTCTCCTATTTTTTGTCTGAAATCTGAATCAGAAAGTGCTTGTAACAAATAATAGACTTTTATCAGATTCTTTTTCTTAAATTTTTTCAATTCTATTGGAGAAGGAGTATTCATGATCTTAGCATCCCCTTCATAAGGTTCAGGATTAATATGATCAACACCATCAAGTATTTCTGATATACTATTTACTAATTGATATTTTTTTAAATCATAGTTTTTCTTAAGAACCATTTTAACATATTGAGAATT
>JABJHR010000013.1 GCA_018661705.1 Candidatus Woesearchaeota archaeon | reverse complement strand
ATTCATGATCTTAGCATCCCCTTCATAAGGTTCAGGATTAATATGATCAACACCATCAAGTATTTCTGATATACTATTTACTAATTGATATTTTTTTAAATCATAGTTTTTCTTAAGAACCATTTTAACATATTGAGAATTAGTTTGATCTGGTTTTTCCTTTACTTCTTCATTTCCGCACCCTGCTAATGCCACAACTAATGCACATATTGTTAGTATTTTTCTCATTATACAAAGAAATTAATTTGGGTTTTTAAACATTATTGCCAAATAATGGCAATATCTTGCCAAATAATGGCAAAGTATATAAATAAGTATGTTTTACTAATGCATATGAATTCAGAGAATAAAGTATTTCAGGCATATTTTGAATTAAAAGAAGATAAACTTTACTTTAACCAGATTAAAGAATACACTAATTTATCAAATAGTTCATTACAGAATATACTAAAAAGACTAATAAACAATAATATCATTGAAGTTAACAAGACAAAATCCAATACCTTCTATAAAATAAGGGATAAAAAAGTCTTTACTGTAAAATTTATTGAAATTGCGCTTGAAAAATTCAATAATCTTAACAGGGGTGTAAGAATCCCTTTACAAAATTTTCTAGAACAAATACCTAAAGATATATTTACAATTGTCTTGTTTGGCTCTGCATCAAAAAAAAGAGAAAGAAAAGACAGTGATATTGATATTTTGATTGTTTCAAATATTAAACATGATCTTACAAAGATAAAAAAAGAAGTTGAAAGTATTTCTAATAACCCTCTAAATCTATTTGTTTGTAATATTGACGAATTTATTCAATCAGAAGACCACATTATAATCCAAGCAAGAGAAACAGGATTCCCAATAAAAGGGGAGCAAAATTACTATGAGGTAGTCTTAGATGAATATTAATATCTATTTTAAGGATAAAACTAAATTAGATGAAGATCTAAGATTCTTTGAAAAAAAGCAATTACTAAAAAAAACAGATTCAAATATCAGTTTAATAAATGCACATATAGACAAATCTAAACATAATATGGCTTTCTTCAACAAGAATTCAGATGATAATGAATTTAATGATTGGTTAATTGTTACTTTGTATTATGCATTATATCATTCTGCATTGGCTTTAGTAACATCAAAAAATTATACATCAAAAAATCATAAAGCAACTTTACTATTCTTAATTAAACATTATTCAATAACAGAGAAAGAAGCAGAATTAATAAACGATCTCTCAATAAAAAAAGAAGATGCAGAACTCTACACTTCATTAAAGAAAGATCGACATTCTGCAAGTTATGCTACTAACACATTATTTACTAATGAGAAAATTAACGAGTATAAAATTAAAGTTATAGAATTTATTCAGAAAACTGAGGATATTCTTAAGTAGGGTTTTTAAACATTCCCACTATACATTTCCGATTCTCTCGTAAATTCTACAAAAACCTTTATATACCTCTACATTAATCTTTATCTTATGGATTGTATTTATTGTAAAAAGCAAATTAAATCAGATTTTGTTCTAGGTACTCATAAATTTATGGGTGTTAAGCCATATCATGATAAGTGTTTTGACAAAGCAAACAAGGAATTAGGTTTCTTCAAAAAACCAGTAAAGAAAGTTCCTCCTAGTAAATTTAATTTTTATATTGGGATAAATATTGTTAATTTTATACTTGGTGTTATTTTTTTATTTATTGCTAGAACTTTTGGTAGGCCTTTATATCTTATTTTTGGTTTATTCTTAGTTTTTATTGGTTTAATGTTTGTTTACACAATTTCTAAATATCATAAAAATCCGTCATGAGTATCACACCCCAATCTAAAGGTTGGAGTATGTTGTAACACTCATTTTTATTGACAGATTTTTAGGATGCCAAAAATTTCACCATTAATTGTGGGGTGTTAAACCCCATACAAAAATTCTTGATGAAATTTTTGTGCATAAAAAAGAAATAGTTTAAACATTCCATTCATCTTCTCATAATACCATTTATCTCATTAAGAAATCTTACTCTCTCTTTTGTTACTATAATGTCTAGTCCATATAAGCTCATTTTATAGGAGGAAATACACTTCAATTTTTAAAACTTTTCTTCTGTCATTTTCTCCATTCTTTCTTTATTTCTAATTAAAGAATCATATATCTGTTTTGCTTTTTTTTCTGCTTCTGGTAATATAGTTTTTCCACTCAAGTATTTTTCTATTTCTTCTGGTGTTTGAGGATTTTCAAGTCCTTTTTGTACATTATATTCTGGAAGGAGGGTTATACATCTATCTAATAATTTTACATAATTTTTAATTACTTGATGTCCCAGTTTGTGAACATCTTTAACACCCATTCTTTTCCATGTTCCAAGGTAATCCAAATAAGCATTTGGATTTATCAAAGAATCTGAATCAGCTATTAATCTTTTTGCTAATTTAACATACGCAGTTGCACAAACCATAGAAGGATTTAATTTTTCATTTTTTGAACTTAACGCAGACTCTAACAAGGATAGTGCATCTCCATAGTTAAATATTCCACTATCTAGGTGCCAAGGTGCATAAAGATTTACTCCTTCTTTAGTTACTTCATTAACTCTAAATCCTATCTCCATGATATGATGTAGATCACTTTCAGAGGCATCATCTTCCTGAATCATTTTCTCAATTTTACGGGTATATTTTTGATTTAGTGCAATTCTATCACTATTACTCATCGTCCCCATTTTATATTCGTATTCACTATCACCAAGACCCTTTAATGGAGGAGGATATTTATATCTTTGAAATGCTTTTTTTACTTTAAGTTCAAATTCTGTTGTTGTCATACATATTAATATAACATTAAGACTATATTAATCTGTGTTGTAGTTATTGATACAACAATTAAACATTCCCCTATATAATAATACAGAGCAAACCGAAATGTATTTATATCATAATCTTAATTAATAATAATCATGAAAAAGATTATATTATATGTTTTTGTTCTTTTAGCATTCTTATTAGTAAGTTGTAGTCCTTCACCAAGACCTAATATAGAAGGTTTCCTAAGTATTGAGGATCTTACTGAGTTGCAAGGTATTCAACATTGTTCATGGGATTCTCAGGGTGATAGTAGTTTAGGTATATTTGCTTCTAAGGGTATTTTTGATATTGACAATGGGAATTATTATTTTGAAAATGAAGCTGATGGTTTTGGTGGACCAAAAATTAAATATGTTTATTATGATGGATTGCACCATTATAATTGGATTAATATAACTGTTCCTGGAAGACCTTTAAAAGTGCTGAAGATAAGTCCTGATAAACTTGTATTAAACAATTTAGAATTAAAGGTATGGTTTAATCTACACCATGATTTTGATTATGGTTTTATATGCCAAGAAGTTGCTTCAGTTACTTTACAAACATTCCCAAGTGATGCTACTATTCTGGAGGTTTGATTATGAAATTAGATATTTCCCCCAACATTTAAAAACTATACTTAATTTCTTATATATATGGGAGTTCTTACTAAAGCAGTAGCTGAAGGCATAATAGAAAGAAAAAAGCAGTTATTAAGAGATATTGGAATAACTGAACCTAAAAGAATAGGGTATGCATTAAGAGAAACTTATAAGGAATATTCTCAATATAGGGAAGTTCAAAGACTTAGGGGAGAAGGGTTATCCTATCAAAAGATTGGAGAAGCAGTTGGTCTTGATAAATTCAAAGTTTTTAATTGGACTAAGAAAGAAAGATTACCTACTTTATTTGCAAATGAAAGGTTTTTCTCAAAAGATTTATTAAAAATTGGAAGATCTAGGAGGGATGATGTTATTAAATTACTAGCTGTTTATTCTTCTTCTAAAATTTCACCAAAGCAAGTAAAATTCAAAGCAAAGTTTCCAAATAGAGAAAATTTAGAAGCAGTCTTAGAGCCTTTTTTCCATGTTTTTTCTACTGTTCCTTATATTTGGGAAGATGAACACGGGATTGAATTTGATTTTTGTTCAAAACCTTTTTTAGAATATTTTAATGAACAAACATGTAATAATACTGCAGTTCCTTGGAAGCTTTTGCAAACTGATGAACAAAAAGAAATGTATTTTCAATATTTTTTCTTAAGAAAAGGATTTTTGAGATATAAGAATCCGGATAATAGAGAAGGAGCATCACTTGCATTTAGTTTTCATAATAATGAAAATTTATTATATGATTTCGCACTTTTATTATTTAATATAGGATTAACACCAAATGTTGGGAAACTTAGGGTAGATCTTTTCGATTATGATGATCTAAAACAAGTTAGGGAATGGTGTTTATGCCCTGATAAAAAAAAGAAATTAGATGGTGTTTTTGATGATTCAGAAATCCCTGAGAAAATTACTGGGAAGACTCTTTCTGCTTCTGATGTTTTTTATGAACCAGACAAAGCTCAAATTGCTCAAGAATATGATTTAGTTGCATGGACAAAATATGTTTCTCCAGAAGGGGCAGCTAATAACCAAGGATCTGATAAAGAAGGATATGTCTTATCAGATCACGTCTTTAACATGTATATTCCCAATCGCTTCTTAGACGATGCTAAAATAATTAAAACTATGTATCTACAATTTTACCGAACATTAAGATCCAATCCTAGATTTTTTCAATTCACAACCTTAGAGGATAATTCTTTTTACATTGATAGCGGTCATATGGATCTTGTTGAATCCGTATTAGGATCTATATACAGAAAAGAAAGAAGATTTAATGATGCAGTTAAATTAACTGAAAGATTACAGCAATAATTAAGCATGCACGAGCTTATGCTCTTTAATTACCATTACAGAATCCATTGTTTGGATTATATCTGAGAATTTATTTCTTATGTCATTTAATATGTTATAGAATTCTTTCATGTTTGCTACTTCTATTTCATGTTCCATATCCCATGATCCAATTACTTTAACCCAATAGGTGAAGTTAGGATGCATTTCGCAATACTTTTTGAATGAATTTATTCTTTTTTGTGAGGCTGATTGTAAGTTAATGAATAGTTTAAAAAAATAGTAATCCATCTTCTGATAATCTATTGCTAGTTTATAACCAGAAATAATTTCATTTTTCTCTAATTTATTGATAGAATATCTTATTACTCTTGGTGTAATTTTTAATTCTTTACTTAACTCTGGAATAGAAGCTCTTGAATTAGTTGCAATTGCATTTAGTATGCTTAGTTCTTCTTTACTTAACTTAATTTCATCGTCTCCTGAGTATAAAACAAATTCTTTCTTACTTTTCCCTAGGATATAACCTCTTGTGTAAGTTATTGCTTCTGAAACAATTGCAATTGTTTTCTTGTTAAGGTGTTTATCAAACTCAAAGAACAGTTTTGTTTTCAAATCTTCAAATTCTTTTAATGTTTTACATCGAATGGAGAACATCATATCAAAATTTCCTTCACAATCAGCAATCCACTTGACTGTTTTCTCTTTTTTTAAGAAATTTACTACTTCTTTTCTAATTTCATCATTAAAATGATTAAATTTGAGATTAAATTTATAATGTGACATTCCTAACTTAGAAAAATCAGTAACTGTGATGTAATCAGTGATTATTCCTTGTTTTTCTAGTTTTCTTATGTTATAATTTACAGCTTCTGATGAATATTTGAGTTTTCTAGCTATTTGTGTGCCTGATAATCTGGCATTCTTGTCTAATTCAAACATTATTTTTTTATCTGTTTTTGTGAGCATAATATTACTACATGTTACATTTTATATATAAATCTTGTTATTTTAAGCAAGAATTTAGTAGAAAGTTTTTTATTAAATCCTTGCCTATTTATCTATATGGATCAGGAGGTACACTAAAATGAAAGAAATATTTGCAGGATTTGAGGATTCAAAATTAAAAGGTTATTGTGATACAGCTAGTACAATTTTAAATGTTCATAATAAGACCGAGGGTCACTTTTAATTTTCTTTAATTTAAAATGAAAACTCTACTTCTTTTTCCACCACAAATTAATCCTATTCATCCTCATTTAGCTTTGCCGTTGTTAAATTCATTTCTTAAGGAGAATAATTATGAAGTAGAAATCTTAGATACTAATATTTTAGCTTATGATTACTTATTAACAAAGAAACATCTAAAAAAATGTTATGATAAAATAAAACTTTTGAAAAATAAAGACAAATTTCAAGAGTTAGCTTTGCTAATGGCTGATTATTTAATTGAAAATGTTGAAAACAGTAAAGAACAATTAAGAAATCCCGAGATTATCAAAGATTTTAATAATTATTCTAAACATGTACGATTAATTAAATTTGCTTTAAACTTAATTTCATGTGCTTTTCCAGGGGAATTAATTTCTTTGACTCAATATCAGTCTAAATACAACACAAACACTCCTGAGAATATTTTAAAAAATATTGATGAAGAAAACATATTCACTGAGTTCAATAATAATATAATCAAAGATATTTTAGAAAAAAAACCAGATATTGTAGGATTTTCAATTGTATTAATGGATCAATTAGTTCCTGCCTTAGATTTAGCTAAAAAAATAAAAGAAAACAATCCTAACATAAAAATTGTTCTTGGCGGAACAACAATTACAAGATTAATTGATAATATTAAGAATAATCCATTATATTTCAAGTATGTGGATTTTTATATTAAAAAAGAAGGAGAAATTGCTATGCTAGAATTGATAACAGCTCTTAAAAACAATACCTCTCTAGAAAATGTTCCAAATTTAGTTTATTTTCATAACAAAATCATAGAGAACAAACAATTATCTAAACAAATTCTTATCAAAGACCTACCATTTCCAAACTTTGATGGATTTGATTTTAATTTATACCTTTCTCCTAATAAAATAATCCCTACAATTTTTTCAAGAAATTGTTATTGGAATAAATGTTCATTTTGTGATATCTGTCATGGCTATGATAACGCATATAGGATTAAGGGAATAAAAAAGTTAATTCAAGAAATTGCTCACCTTAAAAATAAATATGGTGTAAACTATTTTAGATTTGTAGATGAAGCAATCCACCCAATACATTTGAAAGAGTTTAGTAATGAATTAATTAAATTAAATCTAAATATTAAATGGGAAACTGCTTGCAGAGTAGAAAAAGAATTCAAAAATCCAGACTTTTGTAATCTCCTTTACAAGTCTGGTTGTAGATCATTATCTTTTGGAGTTGAAAGCGGTTCACAAAAAGTTATTGATTTAATGAATAAGGGATATGATCTTAAAGATGTAGATAAAATATTAAATTCAGTAAATAATGCTGGAATCTCTACACATATTTATTTAATGACAGATTTCCCAGGAGAATCAGATAAAGAATTCCAAGAAACAATTAATTTAATGTTAAAAAATAAAGAATTTATTCAAAGTTTTCAAGTTAGTAAGTTTATGTTAACAAAAAAAAGTATTTTATCTAAGGAATATTCTAAACAAAAGAGTGATCCTGGTAGTTCTAGTTTAAATTTTGAGATTAACAATAACACAGATAGACCTAAATCACTTAAACAAACCTTAAAAGAAAATTTACCTCATCATAAAGTTGGCCAAGAATTAATCTCTTCTCATAGAATGATCTTTACAGATATGAATTCAAATAGATTTTGTGAGTATTAAGTTTTTTTGTGAAAGTTTTTAATTTAATTTTCATGAGCTATATGTCCTTCGGACCTATTGTTGCATTGTAACACTCTTAAACAATTGCAGATGCTCTTTTTCACTAAGAATTATTTAATATCAACTTTGCAAACTATTCTATCTTTTTTCCTAATGCATCTTCAACTTCTCTAAGATTAGCTCTATACTGTTGATCACCAAATATTGAATCGACACTTTCATTTGGCATAGGAGATACTTTACCTTTATTATAACAATCAAGAATATATACGAACTTTTTATAATCTGTTGGTCTTGTACCCAAATAAAGTAAATTAGGTGAAGTAGAAATTTCACTTAGAGTAAGAAAATCACAGCATTCTGTTAGTGTTGCAAATGGTGTTTCTAATCCTAAAAGAAAATCTATTCCTTCTTGTCTTGAATGGTTTCTTGCACCAATATCTTGTTTCATAACTTCAAAATATGCTATTCCTGATAATACTAATGCATAATCTTTACTTTTATCAACATCGGTAATAGATGATACTACTTCTACTTTTTTCTCAATACCATTGGGCATACCAAACTCCCCAGGTAAACATCTTAAGAACTGGTAAAAATCACCTAATGGATTTACAACTAATATAGGTAATTCACTTCTTTCTACAACTCTTGCTAATACTTCCTCTGTTACTTCCCCCATGAAGCAAGGAAACGCTTTTCAGCTTTTAAATCTTCTTAAATACATTTAAAAACACATATCCATTCCTTTCTCTCATGATACCAATAGATGATTTAGTTGTTCCAGAAGGATTTAGAATAGAAACAGTTGATCATAAGGATTATAATACTCATATATTAGCTGTTCCAGGATATGATATTAATAAGCCAATTGAAATTGATGTAGATAAAACAGCAAGAGAAGGTGTTCTTTTAGCTTCTGTTAAGATTCCTGGTGTTGGTTATTTTATTAGTGGTTTTGGTGGAAATTCAGAACAAGCAGCTTATAGAGCATTTAAAAAAATGGAAGAAATTAAAAATGGTGCTGGTTATCCGTTTTCTAAAACAGATCTTGAAGCAATAACAGAAAGATATATTAGCTCAAGATTACATTAATCATCGATACTTTTCAACAACACTTCTAAATTCTCTTAAACTACCAATAATTTCATTAGGGTTGCATTCTCTTAATCTTCTTGTAGAAGTATAACCATCTTTGATTGCTACTGTTATCATGTCCAAGGCTTTTCCAATTTGAATATCTTCTGGTGAATCACCAATAATAATTGCTTTTGCAGGATTAATCTTAGTTGTTGACAAATAACTTTTCATTTTTTCTATTTTATTCATTCCCACAGCCACATCATCATAATTTGTGTTTCCTAACACAGTTGCAAAGTAACTTGTTAATTTTAATCTATTTAATTGTGTCATTACTTTTTCTTGTATATGATTAGTTAAAATAATTGAATCAATAGATTCTTGTTGTAACCAATTTAATGTTTCTCTTGCTCCTCTTCTTGTTCTGCATTTTGCAGCTATTGGTTCATAAAAATCATGAAAAACAAGTGGAAATTCAGAACCTTGCATTGCTTCTATATCACATCCTCGATCACTGCAAAAATCAATCGCTGGAAAATAAAACTCTTCAACATACTCTTTTCTTGGCAAGGGTGTCCCACCAAAAGTTTCAACTAAATGATTACCAGCATTAATAGAAATTTGGGCGTCAGCTAGTAAAGTACCATTCCAATCAAAAATAACTAACTCTATCATATTTTAAGGGAATTATTATTGATTTTTAAACTTATCTTAAGTTTCTTAAGAACTATTCTATTATATTCTCAGGTCATATGTGTACATAGGTGATAAAATGAAAGATTTCCATGTACATACAGCATATTCAGATGGTGAACATTCTCCAAGGGAAGTTATTCAATATGCAATAAAAGCAGGTTTAGAAGAGGTTGCAATTACTGATCATGACACTTTAGATGGCCTAGAAGAAGCAATCCAAACTGCAAACCAACTAAATATGGCTTTAATAACTGGAATTGAGCTTAGTGTTGATGCAAATTCTTCCCATATTCTTGGTTATTTTTTTAATTACAAGAAAATGCAAGAAGATCCCGAATATCAAGAAATAATTAGTAAAATAAGGCGGGCAAAAAGAACAAGGGCAGCTGAAATATGCGAAAAAAGCAAATTGGATCCTATTTTAATGCAAGATAAGCAAGGAAATAACTATCAAATAACTTTTGATTTAGAAGATTTTGGAGATCGAGCAATTTATACTGGCCATTTTGGAGCAAAGATGTGTCAAGTAGTTGAGCAAAATTTGGGTGTAAGATTGGATGTATATGATGCGACCCATTTATTCTTCAAGGCAAAGAAATATGAAAAATTTGCTACAACCAAAATAAAAGATTTAGATCCTAATTATAACTCTGCTAAAGTTGATGGTGAAAAAACACTGCTTGATTATGTAAAGCTAGAAAAGGATAATAAATATTGGCATGTTAGTGAAGATAAATCTGCTTATCCTTCTGCAAAAGAAGCAATTGATTTAATCCATAAACATGGTGGGATTGCAATTATTGCTCATCCAGATGAAGGTACAACAAGGGAAAGAGTAGAATTTTATCTTGGTTTAGGGGCAAATGGAATTGAGGTTTATAGTCCTAAAAATAATGGTGGTATTCCATATTATGAAGGATTAGTTAAAAAAAAGCATCTTATTGCAACTCAAGGTACAGATTGGCATGGCAAAACCTATAGTCCAAATAAAATATTAGGTTTTACTGGTGCTAAAATAGGAAAAAGATTAGATGCAATAAGTGCATGGTAGGGGTGAATTAATATGTTAAAAGTAACATGTAAAGGATGTGGAGATGTGACTCCCATAAGAGATTTAATTTCGTGTAGAGACTGTTCTATAATCTATTGTGAATTATGTTATGTACATCATAACTGTAAGTTAGAAATGGTGGAGGTGGCTTGTTAATTTTTTTTAATCACCTGTAAACTCTTGAAAAACAACTGTACCACAGGATTTACAATGAGAAGCATCTTTGTCATGGTAAATTAGGCCGCATTTCTTGCAAGTTATTTTCTTTTTGCCAGATAAGTGCACCCATTCTTTTACTATTTGGGATGCTTGCCAAGGGATTAATATAATCCCGGAAAGTATCATTAAGACAGTAACCCATTTTCCTGAACTGGAAATAGGAATAATGTCTCCAAATCCAACTGTTGTTAATGCAATGACTGTAAAATAAAATGCATCTCCAAAGTTTTGTACACCTGCATTTATTGGGCTTTCTACTAACCAAAATAATCCAGATGAAACAAAGAATATAATCAATATTGTTAAGATTAATCTCATTACTTTTAACAGATGCCAAGTTATATTTCCAAAAAAGAAATAAGGATCTTTAGCAAATCTTAAAAATCTAAATACTCTTAATACTCTGAACACTCGTACTATTCTAAGGACTCCTACATTAATGCCAGGGAACATTAATAATGCAATAGTTGGTAAAATTGCAATTAAATCAATTATACTATAAACATCAATAACATGTTTTACTCTATCTCTTGCACCGTACCATCTTGCAAGGTATTCTATTACAAAGAAAATAACAGTAATGATTTCTAAATACCATAATGTTCTTCTAAATCCATCACTAATTGCATATGTTTCAGCAACAAATGTACCGCATATTAGTAAATTCAGAAATATGATGAAGAAATCAATTATTTTTCCTGGCAAAGTTTTACAATCTATTAGATAAAACTGAATCTTTTCTCTAAAGGATTTCTTACTCATAATAGTTAATAAATAGAACTGAAATAAAAATGTTACTATTTCAGATTGGAATTATTTTGATGCCTTCTTTTTCAGGAATTATTGTTACTTCCTTATTCTTCTTAAATTGATATTTCTTAACTAATTCTTTTGGTATCCTTAGTCCTAAACTCATTCCCCATTTAGAGAGTTTTGCATGAAACTTTTTCATTTCTCTATATTCTTGTGCAACATCATGTAATTGTTTCATATTTACAATTTCTTCTCCACACTCTTTACATTTATAATACTTGTAACTAACTCCTTCAGGTGTTTTTGCTTTTAATTCTTTCATTTTTTCATTGCATTCTGGGCATTTTTTCATTTTGTTATATACCTCATTAATATAATTTTATGGTGATGGTTAATATTTTTATTTTTGTGCCTTTAAGTTCACCAATACATACAATTGTTCCTCTTTTGTATTTTTGATAAAATCTCACATAGTTTTTGCCATGTTTTTTTATCTTTCCTCCCCTTATTGTTGCTTCGATAATATCAGGGGTGATTCCTCTTTGCATGGCCCTAATCAAAGCATGCCTTTTTATTTCAATGTCATAATGTGATATATTCATTCTTGTCTCCAGATATCACATAATATCATATGATATCATTTCATATTTATATGTTTTTTGCTTTTAATCCTTTCGGAAACTTTTCAGAAATGCAAATTTTCAATTTACGCCTAGAATTAATATATTAATTTTGATCTTAATAAATCTTTCTCGTCGAGAATCGGAAGATTTACGAAGAATTAACAAATTACATAACATTTAAATAACTTCTGGCATTATTTCCTTTATCATGGACGAATTTATGCAGTTATATAATGAAATAGTAGAGGGGATGAGACCACTTTCTCCATATTGGCAACTTGGTTTAGGAGCATTAACACTGATTGCTACTTATTTAGCAGGAAAAGATAGTGGTTATGAAAGTGCTTCTAAATATACTAATCCTACACCCATTCAAGTAAATCCTCAAATTACAATTAATATGCCGGATGAAAATGATGATGACGAATTTGATGGGGACTTTATAGCATATGAACCTCGTTCAATTCCAAATGCTAAAGCAGAAGATGATTTAGAATCACAAATCTCTGGTTATGTTACTTCACATTTTACAACACCAAATGGTTTTGGTGGAATCATTGATGATCAAGGTGATGACGCACACTTTTTTTACCCAACTGAAAATCTTAATTTTGATGAAGATGAAGGTTTAGTACATAGGATTCTTGCTGATTCTAAAGAAACAGGAAATAGGATTAAATTAGATTGTTATTTTTATGAAAAAAGAAAAACATTTATTGTAGAAAGATTAACTTATACACTTGATGAAGTAGAACATTTTGTTTAGTTGGTTATGATTTTTCTAATAACTCTAATTTCGCTGTTTTTTTAAATTAAAATACTAAACTTTTAAATAAATCTTATTCTTTATTTAAATTATGAACTCAAGAACAATTGTTTCAGCAATTATTGAAAAAGACAACAAACTTCTTTTTGGTAGAAAATCTCCTAATATTGGACCTTATCCTAACACTTGGCATTTACTTGGAGGGGGAATGAAAAAAAATGAAACCTTTGAATCGGCGGTAAGAAGAGAAGTAAAAGAAGAAGCAAATATTGATGTAGAAATAATAGAAAAGGTGGGAGTTGATGAAGATGATGAACCAAATAAACATGGTCAATTAACCCATTATATCTTTCATGTTTACAAAGTAAGGTATATCTCTGGAGAAATTAAACCCGGAGATGATATTACGGAACTAAAGTGGATTGACAAAGATAAAATAAATGAATTAGATTTATGTAGGCCAAGTAAGAAATTATTTTCAGATTGATTCTGTTAATCCTCTAATTTCCATTGCTTTTCTAAAACTAATATTTCCGCAGTTCATACAATTAAAATAACTTCCAAACTTACCTTGTCTTATATCTAACCATGAACCACAAGTACATTTAATAGAATCTAACTTTTCTTCTTTATGTATTCTACATATTTCTAAACCTTGTCCATTTCTCCCGGTTGCAATTTTTCCACAGATTACACACTTTGGTGTTTGATAACTGCCATATATTTTTCTTCTCATTTCAATTCTATTCTGTGGGTGGTTAATAAATTTTGTTATAATGGATTTTCCAAAGTGACATGTCCTAACGGACCTAGTTTAGTAGAGTTAAACGAATTGTAATACTCTTCTACACTAGGGCGAAGCCAATATCACTCACTAATTTTCAATTAATCTTCAATAGAAATATCTTATATACTTTCTACAACTCTTAATAACTTAGCCACTTGTGATTCTAATGAGAATTTATTTTTAACACTTTCTCTTGCAGCCCTTCCCATTCTTTCTCTAACTTCTGTAGATTTTAATGCTTCAAATGCTGCAACCCATTCTTCAGGAGTTTCAACAATAAATCCATTAACTCCTTGTTCAATGATATCAAAATAAGTCGGCAAAGGTCCAGCAATAACAGTTAAACCAGCTGACATCATCTGCGTTAATTTATTAGAAGATCTTGTATGTGTTGGTGCTTGATCTGGTCTTGGCATTTTTTCACTAAGATCAATTGGTAATACCCCAATATCAAAATCAGCTATTCTTTTGTATGCATCTATTGTCCAAACTTCTTTTCTAAATTCTTTTAGGCCACTAGGTGATTCAACTCCTATAGTCTTTTCATGACCTCGAGGAATTCTAAAACTTTGTTGATTATTTAATCCATAAGGTCCAATAACTGTTAAATCAACATCTTCATGAATATAAAGCCCGGGAATAAAATTATATTTTTTCCCTGTAAGAAATACTGCATTAAGATTACCATCTATATTATAATCTTTTTTCTTAACATCAGGAAATTCAATTCCATCATGTACAACATGTATTTTGTTTTGTAAGGAAGAGGGATAACATTCTTTTAAACGTTGAGATGGTACAACAGTAGCATCACAAGTTTCAGCCATGATTGGATCAATAAAATTACATACTCCAAATATTGTTTTTATTCCCATTGATCTAAATCTGTTTGCAGCTTCCACTGCGCTTTTACTTCTCATAGATTGAAGATATACAACATCTCCTTCTCCAAAACCATGTGCCATGGCTTTATCAACAATTCCATTCATTTCTCTAAACGGATCATAAAAACTGCTTTTATCTAATATTATTGGTTTATATCCATTTTCTCTAACTAAATCAAGAGTATTAAGTATAGTTATTCTAGTAGAAGCAAGTACTTTATCTGTATCTCCCAACATTACATATCCTATTTTTCTTGTATTCGCTGTATCATATCCAGTTGGCATAAAGGTGGTATTAATCATGTGCTTTTAAAGATTTCCAAAAATTATTTATACATGCCTTTTCTTTACATACTTATCATGGCAAATATAACAAAAAAACAAATTATTTCTTGTATTATACTTTTTACTATTTTAATTTTAATCACAGGTTGCAATCAACCTAAATTAGAAGATTACATTAAAGAACCATATGAATATTTAATCTACAATCATGAAGATTTTTCTATAAAGTATCCTGAATGGCCAGAAGCGGAAAAAGGCGACGCAGAGATTGCAGTATCAAGAGGTTATTGTAGTTTAATAATTAATACAATGGAAGCTACAAATGCAAATAGTTTACATGATCAAATGGTTGATGCAATTAAAATTTCTCCTCAAGTAATATCACACGATGAAGATTCAAATAAATTATTAATAAAAAGCGTATCTACATATCAAGAGCATAAATTAGTTTCACAAATGAAATTAGTTGGTTGCAATAACAATGCACATGTAATTAATATAGCGTGTCTTGAAGAATTAGTTGGTTATCCTGAAATTCTAAGTTTTTATAATGATGTTATGGATTCAATTGAATGTAATAAAGTTGATGATGATAATAAAGATGATAAGAAAGAAACAGAAATAGAAACTCCAAAAGAAGAACCAACAACATATGAAACTTTTGAACAAGAAGACTTTCAAATACAATCTCCTGAATGGGCTGAGATGGATGATATGGGAACAGACACGGTATTTGGTGTTTCTAAAGGTAGTGCTTCTGTTATTGTAAATAAACATAATGCTTTACCAAAAGATTTATTCAATTGGATAACATCAAATTTAGAAGATAATGAAGGACATAAATTATTATCAGCTAAACCAATAAATAATGACGAAAGTGAATATGAATATAAATATAGTCTTCCTTATGGGGAATATACTTTAATTGCAGAGTCTAGAATATTTTATTGCAATTATCAAAGTTATGCTCCTGTTGTTGTTTACATTGAAAGTTTAGCAGATGAAGAAACAGAGAAAATAAAAGAAAAAGTTCTTGATTCAGCTGTTTGTAAAAAAACTTACACTATACCTGAGCCAGAAATCCCTGAAGAAATTATAGAAGAACAACCAGAAATAATTGAAGAAATCAAAGATGAGATTATTAAAACAGATATTGGAAATGAATATGGTTTAGACGCAGAAGCAATTGTTTATTTTATTAATACAAATCCTTTCTTTACAAAAGTAATGGCAGATTTTCCAAAAGCAAATTTAGTTTTAGCAGATCCAGCTGGAAATGTTGAATTAAAAATAACTCTTGATAATAATGGGAAAATAACTTTAATAGAAAATGGTTTACATGAAGAATATGATGTTACATTATATGTGTCCTTAAGAGATGCAATTAATATTTTAAATAATGCAGCTAACATTAACCCAATCACACTTCTTAAATTTGCAGTTAGTGTAACAACTGATCCTATTGAGATTAAACAACAAGTTATTGAGAAGGTGTTAAAAGGGGAATATAAGTAGATTTTTGGCACTTTTATCTCATAAACTTTATTAACTAGTTCTTATATAATATCTGTAGCAGTCAGTAACAGAGAGGTGTAAACATGAGAAGAGAAGAAAAAACTGGTATGTACTTAGTTCTGTTTAGTTTATTGGTGTTTATTGCAGTGATAATATTTGCTAGTGTTGTATTTACTCAACCTAAGTTAGGTGCAGACAAAAACATGGTTGTAACTCAGGTAACTTTAGATCCAAAAACATTTGGGGCAACAGAAATAGTTTCAACAAATGTGGTATCAACATATGATGAAGTAGAAATAACGCAAGTGATTGAAGAACCAAAAGCAGAAGAAATCAAAGAATCAATTCCTGGCTATCTCCCATTTCACAGCGGTCCTTTTAGAGTTAATCTTCAGTATCCCAAAACTTGGGAAGTTAATAGTTATTTAGCTGGAGGAGCAGTTGAGTTTTATAAATCATATTCTAATTATCCTAGCAAAGTTACTTTGAATATAATCTATCCAAAGAATAGAGACAGTTTAGAAAAAGTAACTGCATATATGTTAGAAGAAGTAGAAGATATTGAAAACTACAATTTGTTTTCATCATTTCCAACAACTTTAGATAACCAAGAAGCATATAAATTAGTTTATTCTGGTGTTAAGTATGGTCAGCATCTAAAATGGATGATGGTTTATACAGTTGTAAATGACAAAGTCTATCAAATGACTTATGAAGCACATGGAATGAACTTTTACCAGGATTTAAAGCAAGCAACTAAAATAATTGAATCATTTGAGTTTGCTTAATCTTTTCTTTTTTTCTTTAAATTTATAAACTCTTAATTAATTCTTTACCTAATGATTGATGTAAAAGAACTACAAAAATTACATGGTAAGCATCGTTTTTCAGATTTTACCTGGGATGCTACTAGGAATTTCATTAGGCTAGCGCAAATGGGTTTATTTGTGGGGTTTGCTGATGTTATTGAACATCATGGTAAAGCATTGATGTTTGTTGGTGATTCAAATTCTGGAAAAACAACTACAACAAATAGATTCTTAAAATATAATGGAAAAACATCAAGAAGATTAGCAGAGGATACTGCAACTATTTATGTAAATGGTGATGTTTATGCATATCAAACTAATTGTGATATTTATGCTGACTTAAATCCTGTGTTTCAGGGTGGGGAAAAATATCCTGTCTCTGCAATATTTCATTTATCTAAAAGAAGAGGTCAAGTAAGAGAAGGAATTATTGATTCAGTATTAGAAACAATGTTCTTTTATGGGGGTGTTGAATCACCAACATTAGATCAAAGAGTTATTGATTATTCTGAAAAAGCTTTTGAGAAAATTCCAATTATTGAATTACCATATGAAGAAACACCAAATGCAAGATATCATGTTTTGAAGGATATTGTAAGGGAGTTTTTGCATTGAATTTCACCGGAGATTTTTTGATTATTTTATTCTCCTTAAATATTATTTCCGAGTTACGTCGTAGATCTTTCAGAAATGTCTCCATCTAATTTATTAAGAATAAAAACATATTCTTTTTTTATGTTTGCTAAGAAAATAAGACTTTTTTTAAGAGGACAGGCAAAAGATAGATATTATGAGTTAGGTAAACCAATATTAAATTCCTTTTTCAGGGTAAAAGACATTCTTAAGGAAAATCCTCACTATGGAAATCCAATTGCTAAAAAACTAATCCCTAAATCATTAAAGAGAATTGGTATAAAAAGATTATTTAGAGTAGAACTATCAAATTACTGGAGATTATTGTACACTATTGAAGGAACAGAAGCTGAAATTTATGTGTTTGTTTTATACATAGTTGATCACAAAGAATATAATAAATTATTTGGTTATAAAAATAGATAATCAAAACTCAATTGCACCTTTCATCATCTTCTTCAAATGTTCAGGGGTTGTATAAATCCATTGAATTCCTTTTGGACCGTATAATATTTTTCCACTTTCATAAAGATATTCTAAAATCATGATTAATGTTTGGTGCATTATTTGTTTAGGTAAGTTTTTCTTTAGTTCAGATAATTTCATTGGTATGTCTTGATACTTCTTTAGAACTTTTTCTACCATAAGTATTGTGTTTAAGTTAGGATATCTTTTCAGGACTTGTTTTGTTCTTGTTTTTTTCATTTTTATACCTTATTTATATCAATTGATACTTAATAAAGACAATATGATATATAAATCTTTTGTTTTTTCACTCTTTTACATACATCCAATCACAATAATACATTAAAACATCAAAATCTTCCCAATATAGATGCCTAACATAATAGAGCTTGATCAAAACCTAATAAACAAGATTGCAGCTGGTGAAGTAATTGAAAGACCAGCTTCAGTAGTTAAGGAATTAGTTGAGAATTCTATGGATGCAGGCGCTACTTCAATAACAGTTGAGATTGCAGAAGGAGGAAAATCATTAATTAAAATAACTGATGATGGTCATGGCATAGAAGCAGATGAATTACCAACTGCAATTAAACGACATTCTACTTCAAAAATAAAATCAGCAGAAGATTTGTTTAATATTTCTACTTTAGGGTTTAGGGGAGAGGCATTAGCTAGTATTGGTTCTGTTAGTTATATGAAAATTACTTCAAAAATAAAATCAGCAGATTCTGCTCAGTTAATTGAAGTGGAGGATGGAAGACTTATTACAAATAAACCAGCTGCTGCTAACAATGGAACAACAATTGAAGTAAATAATCTTTTTTTCAATGTTCCAGCTAGAAAAAAGCATCAAAAATCAATGCAAGCTGAGTTTAGACATATTTTAGATATTATCACAAGATATATTTTAATTAATCCCCAAATTCAGTTTAAATTAATCCATAATGATAAAATAGTTATTACTTCTCCTTCTTCAACAAATACTTTAGCAAATGTTGCAACTGTTTATGGGCGTTCAATTACAAAAAGTTTAGTTCCAATTAATTTTTCATTTTTTGATATTGAAATTATGGGTTTTATTTCAAAGCCAGAACTAACAAGGGCAGACAGAACTTATCAAAGTATTTATGTTAATAAACGACATATAAAAAACTCAACTGTGCAGAGAGCTGTTTATGATGGTTATGGAGAATTATTATTTCATGGCCGCCATCCTATCTTTATTTTAGACATAAAAATAGATCCTCAAAAGATAGATGTCAATGTACATCCACAAAAATCTGAAATTAGGATTCAAAAAGAGCAGGAATTGTATAGTGCAGTAAGGAATGCAATTATTTCTGCATTTTCAGACGAGAAATTGATTCCACAAATACAGGAGTTTAAGACAAAACTTGTTGATCAGAAATTAATTATTACAGATAAGGATGATTTTGGTAAATCACAATCAACACTTTCTTCTCATGCTTCTACTTCTCATTCAGATGAAGAATCAGATGAAAAAGCAGAAACTAAATCAGAATTAAGAATTAAATTAATTGGAAAATTACATAATACTTATGTCATAGCGCAGGATGAAGAGGGAATGTTATTAGTGGATCAGCATGCAGCACATGAAAGAGTGATGTATGAAAAGCTCTTGAATGATTTCAAAAATGATTCAATTAAAGTTCAAGAGTTAATTTCCCCACTAATGATTGAAGCAAATCCAAATGAAAAATTAATTATTGAGGGAAATATAGAATTGCTTAAGAGTTTAGGTATCATGATTGAACATTTTGGTAAATCAACATTTGTAATTAGAGCTTTACCTAATATTTTACAAAAGCAACAAACACCTGCATTAATTAATGATATAATTGATGAGCTCAACAATGATGAACTCAAGAAAATAACAAAGATTAAAGAAGAGAGAATAGCAATGGCTGCCTGTAAATCAGCAGTAAAAGCACACGATGTTCTAGAGTTTCCCCAGATATATAAAATTCTAGATGAATTATTTGCTTGTGAAAACCCAAACACATGTCCTCACGGCAGACCAACAATGATTCACTTTCCATTATATGAGCTGGAGAAGAAGTTTAAGAGAAAAGTTTGAATGTTTTTTGAAAAATATCTTTCTGTTTAAGAAAATTTGTGAGTGACATTGGCTTCGCCCCAGTGTTTAAGAGTATTATAATTAAATTTCTTTATACAAAAAATAACAACAAGGCCAGATGAGCCGAAGGCGAATAGGACTTTTACGTAGGAAAAGTCCGTCTGTGCCATTGTTGTTGTTATTTTTTGAAAATACATAACCTTTTTAAAATCTACAAAATTTATTAAAGATCATGGAACAAGTAATTTTAGTAGATGAACAAGATAATCAAATTGGAACAGAGGAGAAATTAGAAGCACACAAGAATCCTAAATTACATAGGGCTGTTTCTGTTGTTATTATTAATGATAAGAATGAAATGCTAATTCACAAGCGTGCATCCACCAAATATCATTGTCCAGGATTATGGACAAATGCTTGTTGTACTCATCCAAAACCAAATGAAGATACAAAAGATTCTGCAGTTAGAAGATTAAAAGAGGAAATGGGTATTGATTTCTCAGAATTAAATGAAGCATTTACATTTACTTACAAAAAAGATTTTGATAATGGATTAACAGAATGGGAGTTTGACCATACATTTGTAGGGAAAGTTAATAATCCTGAAATTACTCCTAATCCCGAAGAAGTAGATGACTACAAATGGATTAACATGGATGAACTAAAACAAGATATTTCTAATAATCCTGATATATATACCTATTGGTTTAAGGTTATAGTTGGGAAGTTATAATAAAATTTATAAAGTTGTTTTCTATAAAGAATCATTATGAATAAAATACTAAAATGGATTTTAATCTTAATTTTAATTTATATCTGTGGGGGAACTACTCTTTTTGTTTGGAATATGGCCTCGTGTTGTGGTTGTACTATTGAACCTTTGTTTAAGTCTTGTGAACAATCTGAAATAGTTTATAAATACGATGTAAAAGCAACTTTAGATAACCCTCTATTTATTTCAAGAGAAGTTCAACTAAAAAAAGGTAAAGAAAAATTGCTTAACGTTGGTTATTATAATGTTCACCAGTTTGAATTAAAAAATGTAAAACTGGCATTATCAGAATGTATGAGTCAGGATGGTACCATTAGATTATTTTATGATGATCCAACAATAGACCCCTTTTATATTGTGTCAAAAACAGAAACTGTTGGGTCAAGTAAAAAAATAGGTTATAAAATTAAATTAATAGATAAAACAAAAGAATTAGAGTTAGGGGAAGAGTTTCCAACAGGATCATATGTTTGTAAAATTGTGGTATATGCTCCTGAAATTTCAACTGGCCTTGGTTCACTACAAGAACCTTATGAAGAAAAACAATTCTTTTTAACAGTTCTTGATTAATCTACTTTCTTAAAATATATTTACTGATTACCAACTCATAACCCATTACTACCAACTACAAACTCCAACAACATATCTTCTTCACAACAATAGTCTTTTTATACTTTGCTTGCTTAATATAATTATGCAGACACTAGATGATCTTAGGTTATATGTAGAGACCTATTATGGGCATGATTTCTGGAGAGGGGTTGCTCCAAGGGGCAGAGATGCTGAAAAGAATCCAGAAGAACTAATTGCTAAATTCTTTCAGCATGATCTTCCAACAAAAACAAGAATGTTCAGAGAATATATTGATTTTACTTTTAACCATTTTGTCAAACCAAGAATTAAAGATGAGCCAATGTCAAATATTTTGTCAATGCCATGTGCAAATGGTGAAGAAGCTTTTACTTTAGCAATACACGGACTTGAGAATGATCTTTACATAGAGGTGGAAGGCAGAGATATTAATCCAGGTCTTATTGATATTGCATCAAGTGGAAAAGTTTACATACCTACTTTTAGATTTAAACAATTACAGCCATGGATTGAAGATGGCTTTCTAAAAAGAATACCTAAATATTCAAGAGGCGGCATAGTGACAGCCAATGTTGAGGTTCCTTCTTTTGTTAAAGACAGATGTCAATTTTTTATCCATGACATTCTTGAAAGATCTTTGGATGAGCATTATGATGTGATTTATTGCATCAACCTTTTTGTATATCTTTCAGATAATGGGAAAGATGCAGCTCTTGAGAATTTGGTATCGGGATTGAACACTGGTTCTTTATTAATTGTTGACCAGCCTTATTGGGTTCCACCACCTAACAAAAGGAATGGTATGCCAAGATACAATGCCAAAAATGAAGAAATTTATGGTTGGAAAGTAGATTTAAATGAATTCTATGCTTCATTACATAAAAAAGATTTAGGATTAAAAAAAGTTAGTAAATTTGATACTCATAATGTTTATGAGAAAACATAATCAAACTCTTCTAAATACTCCCCAGCAATTTCCTCTGAAGAAATAATAACTATATTCTCATCATTCTTTCCAGTTCCAGAAGCACTAGGGTTATAACTTCCAGTTATAACAACATTATCATCAATTATGAATGTTTTATGGTGCATGTAAGTGATTTATGGATATTTTAGTAAATTATATAAATATAAGTAACAATAAAGAGTATATTATTATAAAAAAGGTGATAAAATGGCAAAAAAAGAAAATATGTATTCTATGTATTTGTTAGCAATTGTTGCAATTGTAGCTGTTGTTGGTGTTGTATTAATGGTTAATAATGGCGGAACAACGAGTGTTAGTGAAGGTGAATTAGTTGTTAGTGAGGGTGGTGATTTAGCTGGTGAAGCAAGGGGAGTGGTTTCTAAAAGAGCCTTACCTGCTAATCAAGTAAAAACTTGTAAAGATAGAGATGGTAATGATGTTTATCATGAAGGTTATGCATTATCCTACTTAGACGGTGATTCAGTTGCGATCTTTTCTGACTTCTGTGACTTTTTTGAAGATGATTCTGGAAAATTATATGAAGTTCAAAGAGAAGGAATATGTAAAAGAGATGGAAGTGCTACTTATATTAACAAACCATGTAAGGAAGGATATAGTTGTGTAAGTGGTGAATGCAGAGAACTTGTTCCTGTTGGTCATAATTTAGGAGATAGTGATTGTGTAGATAGGTTAATTGAACTGGGTTATAGTGATTTTGATACATTTGATACTTACCAAAATCTAGCTCAACAAATAGATTATTGTGTAGAAGTGTATATGGGAGTTCCTATCACCAAAAGCATCACTTTTATTTCAGAAGGTTTACTAGGAAAAACTAAATTTTCCTATATTCAAACTGTTAATGAGGAATATTTTCCAGGGTCTTCTGGTTTAGGGACTGCCTCTTTTGCTTCCATGTGTCCTAATGAAAAAGTACAAAACTCTAATGAATGGTTGTCATCTCCTCTACCTAAAACATTAGGGGCTGTAAAAAGATGTATTGATGAAACCCCTACAGGTTTTAACCTTTATGATGAGAATTATTAATTTTTTTCTTTTTTATTTATTCCTACTCATAATAAGATCATACTCATCAACAAACTCAGCAGCAACATCATCACTATAAATGATTAGAATGTTTTCATCATTCTTTTCAGTGCCTGATGCTGTCGGATTGTAGCTACCAGTAATGACTATGTGATCATCAATAATGAAAACTTTGTGATGGAGTAAACCAGATTTAGGGTAATGTGTTTGTAAACCATTTTTATGGTGCATGTTATACTTATTATTATCATAAATTACATCAACACCTGCTTCTATTAATCTATGGTACTCTGAATATTTGTTAGTGTTTTGTTTTTTCTCTAAAACTCCTTCAACAATTATGCCATTTTCATGCATCTCTACTAATTTTTCTCCAATTGGATCAGAAGTAAAACTAAACACCATGAACTTTACACTTTCTTCTGCATTTTTTAAAACATCAAGGACATGTCCTTCACAATCATCTTCTGGACAGAAATAGTTTTCAATAATTATCTCATCTCCTTCTATTTTTGGATATTTAACTTTCTTTTGTTTATCTTTATTACTTCTTCCAAAGTATCCTTTCCATAACTCTTCAAATTCATCTTCGTAGTTTTCAGATAAATAATCAGATTCAATTACAACTAAATTGTTATTATTTTTTTCGTTTCCATTAAAAGTTGGATTAAATGATCCTGTTGATACAACTTTTCCATCAATTATACAAAATTTGTTATGGCTTAATTGATTTCCATTATCAATTTTAACAAATTCTAATTCTTTGCCATAGCTTTCTTCAATTTCTTCATAATTATCATTATCAACAACTATTTTTACATCTATTTCTTCACTTCTTTCATCAAACATAGAAATTAATTCATATAAATCTAAATCAAATAAAGCACAATGTGCCGATTTTTTAGCATTCTTAATCAGATCAACCATTACAGCTTCACAATTATATTTTGGACAGAAAAAAACAACAGGCAATGGAATATCTTCTTGAACAACAACTTTATCTTCTATTTTATCTTTGACTATATCTTGAACATCCATAATAGTCATCCCAGTAATTCCCATGTTTCCTTTCAAAAAGTACACAACACCTATTATTATAGCAATTAACACTAATTTTCTAAATATTTTCATATCTATTCTCAATATTTTGATCTTAATAAAGTTTATTGAGAATAAATCGGAGAATATTCGAAGAATAATGCCTAAATACACCATAATCTTTAAAAACCCTAGTAAAATACTGTATATTGATGTCTATAGAAACTACTCTTGCAGAAACATATAAGCCTATGTTAGGTATTATTAATAATGATCATTTTTTTTCTTATGCTCATTGTAGAAGGGGAAATCCAAAATTAAATCTTAAAAGAGATGTTTTTGGCAAAACTTATTCTGATGATTATGGCAGAGCTTTTACTGATGTTAAAGATCTGTTTGTTGATTTTGATACTTACAAACTTCTAAAATTAAGTGAGTTTCATGATGACATGGATTTCACAACAACAAGAACCGGCAGTGGTTTTTTGTTCAGATCAATGATTAAACCACCACAAGATTTAGAATTTATTCTAGCAAAACAAGAAGCACTAACAGAAATTGCTGAAAATGAAGAATTAAGAACAGCTGTTCAAGATTATTTATCAGTTTTTAAAAGACATGAAGCAAATATGGTAAAAGCATTTAATTCTTATTTTGAAACAGGACCTAATGTTATGGACTCTTTTAAGAAATTAAAACAAGCGATTCCTGAATTACTTGAAGCTGCAGAAAAAATTCCAATGCCTGAATCTAAATATGGAAAACATCTTGTTGAATCATTAAAACAATTTGCTGATTCAAGGGCTCATACTTTGTTAACTGAACCTGTTTACAATGTAATGGGAGATGTAGTAACAAAAGATAAAATTAGTTTCTTAACTCTTGGTTGGAAAATGAGACCTACTGGTGTAACTCCTGGAAATTGTGCTTTTGCTCTTACAACTTTAGGTCTGGTTGGTTTATATGCTCTTACTAAATATACTCCTCTTGATCTTTCAGGATTTGGTATTGATGAATCTACTTTTAATATTATGATTCCAAGATCAGGAGTTGCAATGCTTTCAAATCTTGCTGCTTGGATTAAAAGACTGATTAGTTCAAATGGTTATGGTGCTTTACTTGGAACTGTATCTCGTGATCAAGCAACATCCGATTTATTTGAATCAACAGGACAATTAGATGAATTCATGTCTTTTTATGAACATTCAAAAAGATCTAATGATAAAAAAATATTACCTGTAATAACAGATGCAGAACAACATTATTTTGAGGCAACTGATTTAAGAGATCCAGCAATGTCTGTTAAGAATGAATATTGTAAGGAAAATGATGTTATATTAGGAAAAGATAGACTAACATTTCTATCAGGTCCAAACAGTAATGGGAAAACAACTTTGTCTTTAACAATTGCTCGCAACCAAATTATGGGGCAAATTGGTGGTTATGTTCAAGCAGGTTATGCAAATATTGGAATTGCAGATAAAATTAGAATTAGGGTTCCATTAATTGGTGGTGCAAATTATGATGGTGGGAGATTAGAAGAAGAACTTAAACAAGTTAAAGCTGCTTATGATGAATCTACTTCTAGAAGTTTAAATATTCTTGATGAAATTGTTGGTGGAACAACATTTGATGAACAAACTGAAATAGGATATAAAGCTTTGATGAAGTTTTATGAAAAATTAATTAATACTCTTGTTATAACACATAATTCTAATTTAATTGAAAAATTTAAAGAAGAAGGAATTGGTCAATATCTTATGACATTATTAAGAAATGGCCAACCAACTTACAAAATAACACCTTGTATTTCAAAAGAAGGACATTCTGAACATGTTGTCCAAAAGGTTTGGAAAGATCTTTAGTATTTACTTCTTAAAATCTATTAATTCCATTAAATAACAAGATTTTACACATAATCAGACTAAACATTTATAAATCCTCATCTATTTCAAGCATAATAACCAGCTAAAGCTGGGAGAGATTTTAGGGGCATTTCGGGCTCTATAAGACCCAGAATCGTCCAAAACTAACGTCTTTTAACATATGGAGGTCATAATCATGTATGAACCAAAAGAACCAACAAGTAAATTTATCAAAATCAGATGTCCTAAATGTAAAAATGAACAAATTACATTCGGAAAAAGTTCAACATTAGTAAAATGCTTGGTTTGTAGTAAACCATTAGTTGGACCAACTGGTGGAAAAAGCAAAATCAGAGCAAGAATTTTAGAGGTATTAGACTAAAGTAATAAGTTTTAAGTTGTAAGTTATAAGTTTACTTCAAACTAATTAACTTATAACCCACTTCATACTTAAAACTACTTACTACACACTATAAAAATGTTTTACAGAAAATCAGGTTATCCAAATGACGGTGAATTAGTAATTTGTACTGTTAAGACTGTACATTACAATTCTGTTTTTGTTAATTTGGATGAGTATGATTTAAGAGCAATGTTGCACATTAGTGAAGTTTCTCCAGGAAGAATTAGAAACATTAGAGATTATGTTAAAGAAGGTAAGATTATTATTTGTGTTATCTTAAAAGTAAACAAAGATAGAAATCTTATTGATGTTAGTTTGAGGAGAGTTAACGATGGGCAAAGAAGAAAAAAATTAAGTTTAGTCAAGCATGAACAAATGTCTGAGAAAATTGTAGAGTTTATTGCAAAAGAAAAGAAATTAGAGTTTAGAAAGTTATATGATGAACTTACTTCAATTATATTTGAAAAATATGCTTCTTTGTATGAATGTTTTGAGCAAGTTGTTGTTGCTGATTTATCTTTAGAAAAATTAGGAATTAAACCAGAGTTAGCTAAACAACTTAATGAACTAATCAGACAAAGAATAAAACCACCAGAAGTAATGCTGTCTGGTAAAATCTTTATTAGCACCTATAAAAGTGATGGTGTTGAAGTTATTAAAACTGTTTTAGGTGGCGCTCTTGCTTTATCAGAGAATGCTTCAATTAGATCATTAGGAGCAGGCGCATATAAATTAGATGTTAAAGCAGAAGAATATAAAACTGCAGAGAAAATTCTAGATCAAGTTACAAAGTATGTTGAAAAAGAAATAGAAAAGTATGATGGTAGTTATTCATTTGAAAGAATGGAAAGTGATTAATTCTTTTAATGTTGTTATTAAAAAAGTTTCGTGAGCGACATGTCCTTCGGACCTAGTGTTGTAATGTGACATGCAGTGTAATACTCTTAAACAATTGCGAATGCTATTTTTCGTTAGGATTCTTTTTTTTATTTCCCCCTTTTTTTTAAATCCTTCTCTTTTTTTTCCTAACACATTATTATTCAAAATCTAAATTAAAACTTTCATCCCTGGTTTCTTTGCAAACAAACAAACATCTGCAATATCTTTTTTCCCAGTAAGGAATCTTAGTAATCTTTCTACTCCAAAACCTCCTCCTGCTGTTTTAGGAAGTTTTCCATGTTTTGCTAATTCTAGATATTCTGTATAGTGTTCTGGTTTTGTTCCTGATCTGATCATTCTTTCAATGATTTTTTCATGTTCGTGCTCTCTTTCTCCTCCTGAAAGTGCTTCACCAAAACCTTCTGGATAAACAAGATCATAGTTTAGATAAACTTTAGATTTTTCTTCATGTTCTTTATCATAAAATTCTCTTTCATGGTCTAATAACCAAAATGGTTCTGTTGCTTTTTCTGATAGGATAGTTTCAAACTCTTCTCCTAATCTAATTGCATCTTTTGTAGAGATCCTTGCAAAAGGTTTAGTTGGAATTACTAAATCTCTACCTAATGCTTCTAACTCTTTTTTGCAATCCTCTTTAACCCGCGAGATTACACTAATAAATAAGTCTTCCATGAAATCTTTAATGAATTCTTTTTTCACATCTTTGAATTCAAAGTCAACTTGTGAAAACTCTATTAGGTGTCTCCCACTATCTTTACATTCCTCTTTCTCTAGCCTTATGTTTGGACTAATAATGTAAATCGCTTTTCTACTATCAGACATTAATGCCATTTGTTTATGCAAAATCATACTTTTTGTTAACATTAGCTCTTGTTCCATGTATTTTATCTTTGCATCATATACACTATGGCATAATGGGTCTGTAATTGTAGATAACATTACAGGCATTAGCTGCAAAATTTCTCTAGAGTACATAAAATCATGAATTGCCTTTAATGCACATGATTGTATCCTAAGTATTGCATCCATTTCTTTGCTACTAATTTTATCTGCTATCTTGTGGATTGGTTTTTCTATTTTTAACATTGTTTTCATTTTTTCACCCTTATAATAAATAGATTATTAACACAATTGCTGCAATTGCTAGGTGCAGTGGCCTAATCTTAATTATTGGTTTTCTTATTTCATATTCTAAACTTGCACTTTCCATTTGTCTCACCCATAATACTATATGGACAAGCTTCTTTATATGTATATTCCATAAATAATGGAAATATGTACTGTTTATTCCATCTTTTTATACTGGTTTGGAACGCATGTTCCATTATGTGTGTAATAATTGGTTTTTATTTTTTCTATTTGCCAAACTCTTTGTGCTTAGGTTCTTTTCGTTGTCCTTCTCCATACAGCGCTTCTTTATATCTATATAACTACTATTTTACTGTATGATTTCAATAGATGGAGCAATAAATGATTTAAGAAAGCATAAGAGAGGATCATTAGAGCATGCGTTATTAGTTGCATCTGGGTTAGAAACACAGTTACAAATGAGTGCTTACAAATCCAAGATTGGTAATATGCATAGTGCATTTAAGAATTTCCTAACTAAAAGAACTCCTGCTGTGTTAAATGAATTAGAGATTGCTTTTTCTTTGCATGAATTCTTGTGGATGAATAATCCAGATAGATACAATTCAAATACTTCGTTAACAGATGTTGTTGATGCAGAGTTAGCTGGACAAAAATCAGGAAATTGTATTGGTTTAACTTCTTTGTATGCTGTTTTATTAGAAAGATCTCATATTAGATCAGAGATTGTTTTAGCAAAAGATCATGTTCTTACTAGATTAAGACGTAATAGAAGAATTGTAAATGTTGAGAATACAAGTGGAAATGGGTTTGCTTCTTCTGCTTATGCAGGTGATAAATCATTCTCTTTAATTTATTTAGCTGCAATTGCTTTCAACGCAAAAGCAAAACAATTTGAAGCAAAAACTTATGATAAAAAAGCATTAGATTATCATTCTGCTGCATTAAATATTTGGCCTGAGTTTAAAATTGCATTATTAGACAGAGTTTCTTTGCTTGTTCAAAATAAACAATTTGCATCTGCAGAAAAAGATTACAGTGCTTTAATAAGATTAGAAACTAGTGAAACAATTCACTATGTTAATCGAGGCATTACAAGAACAGAATTAGGAAACTTTCTTGGTGCGTTAAATGATTTTAAAACAGCTGTTTTATTTTGTCCAGAATCATATAAATATAATGAACTTCAAGCATACGCAGAATTTAAATGCGGTAATTATCAAAAAGCAATCGTTGCTGCCAATAGAGCTTTAAGATTAAATGAATATTGTAAAGATGCTTATTTGACGAGGGGAAACGCAAAGATTAAACTTGGAGATTCCAAAGCTGGTAGAAAAGATCATGGAATTTATGAATCAATTCCTGCGCATTAATCGTTTAGAATAATTATTTTCTTTTACTATATTTACAGCCGCAATAATTCTGCCGATACAGTTTATGTTTCTTAGAATGTTCTAATGATTTATTAAATCCATTGTTTTCTTTAAAATTACTTTTTAAAAAATTTACATTATATCTTTTGCTGATTTTCTCTCCGATCTTATTAATCATTTCATGATCTTTGTGTGGAGAAATAGTAAGTGTTGTTGTAAACAAATCAAATTTAAAGTCTTTTGCAAACTTTGCAGTTCTTGTTAAGTTAAATTTAAAACAAAGTTCACATCTTCTACCACCTTCTGGCATTTTTTTATAATTTTCTAAACCACCAACAAACATTTCCCATTCTAAACTTAAATATTCATCCTCAACTAAGTCTAATTCCATAATCTCTGCAATCTTTTTTGCTTCTTCTAACCTTTTTTCATATTCTTCAATTGGATAAATGTTTGAATTAGAAAAAAACAAGGTAATATCATACTCTTTCTTTAATCTTTCAATTACTTCAGTAGAACAGCAAGCACAACATGTGTGTAATAGTAGTTTTTTCATATCTTTTAGTTTATTTGATGTTTATTTAAATTTTCCTGTTAAATAAATAACATCACCAACAATAATGGCAGCGCTCACGGACTTTTTCACTTCGCTCAAAAATCCTATTCGCCTTTGGCTCATCAGCGCGCCATTGTTGGTGATTTTTCCTAAAAAACTATATAAACCCTCAACCAATTCTCTTATATATGCTCTTCACAATAAAATCCAAACAAAATAAAGCAAGAACTGGTGTAATTACAACTAAACATGGGAATATACAAACACCTGCTTTCATTCCAGTAGCTACAAAAGCAACTGTTAAGGCTTTAACACAGGAACAAATGAATGAGTTAGGTTCTCAAATATTAATGTGTAATACTTATCATCTTTTTTTAAAGCCAGGTGAGAAATTAATAGAGAAATTTGGTGGGCTACATAAGTTTATGAATTGGAATAAACCAATTATTACTGATTCTGGTGGTTTTCAAGTGTTTAGTTTAGGTTATGGATTAGTTCATAAAGCAAATAAAATAAAATCTAGATTAAGTGAGGAAGAACAAAAATCTATTGAACAAAATGCTTTAAGAGTTAAAGAAGAAAATAAAGAAGTAATGCTTGCTAAGATTAAAGGAGATAAAGTAACTTTTAGAAGTGTTTATGATAATTCTATCCAAGAACTTACTCCAGAAAAATCAATTGCTATTCAACACAAACTAGGAAGTGATTTAATTATTGCATTTGATGAATGCACTTCTCCATTACATGACTATGATTATGTTAAAACAAGTTTAGCAAGAACTCATAAATGGGCAGAGATGTGTTTGAAATATCATCAAGAAAATGTTTCTCACTCAGACAATTCTCCTAATCAGTTTTTACTAGGAGTTATTCAGGGTGGTAATTTTCAAGATCTAAGAAAAGAATCTGCACAGTTTTTTGCAGAGAGAGATTTTGATGCATATGCATTAGGTGGTTTCTTTGGAGAAAGCAAAGAAGACATGTATAAACTAGTTGGAGAAGTTGATGAAATACTTCCAGAAAATAAATTTAGACATTTACTGGGTATTGGAACAGCAGAAGATATTTTGCTAGCAGTGGAACAAGGTATTGATACATTTGATTGTAACTCTGCTACTAGAGTTGCAAGAGCAGGTTATATTTACATCTTACCAAACTCAGGTGGTACAGTAGAAAATAAATTCAGATTTAGATTAATAGGTAAAGATTTTGAAGACGATAAACAACCTTTAGATCCTAACTGTGATTGTTGGGTATGTAAGAATTACTCAAGAGCATTTGTTCGTCATTTATTAAAAACAAATGAATACACAGGTTATACACTAGCAAGTTTTCATAATATTTATTTCTTCATTAAGTTGATGGAAAAGATAAGAAAAGCAATTGATGATGGTAAGTTTGAAGAATTAAAGAAGGAATGGTTAAAGTAATGAGGTGAAATGATGTCAGAACCAGCAGAAAAACCACAAGTAAGAGTAAGTAATATATTCTCAGCTTCATTTGAAGATTTAGGAGCATTAGTTTGGAGAGAAATTGGAAGAAATCCTCCTCATAAATTTTTTGGTAGAGAAAGTATGGATGAATTACCAGATTCTCTTAGAGAGAGAATTCCTGATGATATTGGCGAGGCTTTTAGTTATGGTCTTGAAACACCTTATGCAAAGATTAGTTTTAATAATTATTTTTTCCCAACATCACCATTATCAGTTATGCAAAGTTTCTCAGCTAAATTAGGTTATGTTGCTAGAAGTTTAGTACAACAATTGGATGCGGGCTGTGAAGAAGATAATAGTGCAGTGGTTGCATTTGAATTTGGTAGGTACCAGCCATCAAATGATCCTTACGTGCATATGAGTTCAAAAAATTTAGGGATTTCTCATGATACCGGTGGTTTTCCACGTGGTGAAACATTTACTGATGCAGGTAATGCAATGGTGACTGATTTATTAACACAAAAAGAGGGAATACTTTCTCTTCCTGGGCTTCGTGATACAGACAGAGAATTGTTAAGAAAGACATTAGGAATACTTGAAGATCAATACAAGACTAAAGAGATACATATTGTTGGATGGGGCGGATGAGAAATTAAAAAATATTGAAGAAACTTCAATCCTTTTCAGTTTTACTTTGTAAAACCGAAAAGCATATAAACTCTTGATAACTAATCTTATCAAATGATAACAAAAAGTATCAAAATCAAATTAATGGAATATTTCTTCATCAATCCGGCAGTTAAACTTAGAGTTAGACAAATAGAAAGGGAAGTAAAGATACCGTTACCTTCTGCAATTCGTTATGCAAAAGAATTAGAAAAAGAAGGAATACTTAGACATGAAATTATTGCTGGTGTGAAACTTTATTCAGCTGATAGGTCATCTAAAATTTACTTATTTGAAAAAACTTATTTTAATATAAAACAATTACATTCCTCGGGATTAATTGATTATTTAATTGAATATTATAGCAACCCCACAATTATATTATTTGGATCATACTCTAGAGGAGAGGATACAGAAGATAGTGATATTGATATATTTGTTGAGACTGTTTTAAAAGAAAAAATAGACCTTTCCAAATTTGAGAAAAGACTAAAAAAAGATATTCAGTTGTTTGTTCTTAAGAATCTTAAGGAAATCTCTAATAATCATTTAGCTAATAATATACTTAATGGAATCACATTGAATGGTTTCATTGAGGTACTAAATGAAAGAAATATGTTGGAATGATTGTATTATTAATAATTCTTCTATAAGTATAAAACTTGATACCTCAAAAGTTAGGTCTTTAATTGATACGGTTAAAGGAAGAAACTTATTCTTAAATAAAAATTCTATAACTGAAGAAGATGTAAATTATATTTTTGAAGGTTACTATTCGTCTGTTCTTGAACTGCTTCATGCGATTTTATTATTAGATGGTTTTAAAGTGAACAATCATATTTGCGTTGGGTTTTATGTGCGGGATGTTATGGAAGAACAAAAGATGTTTAGAATCTTTGATGATTGCAGATATAAGAGAAATTCTTTAATTTATTATGGTAAAAAGTTGAAGTTTGAAGTTGCAAAAAATGCAGTTGAAAAATGTAAATGGTTGATAAAAGAATTAGAAGTAATAATAAAAGAAAAAATAAATTAAAAGTTAGCTCTAAAGCCAACAGTAACTGAATCTTTTCCAAAGTAAGCTTGCATCCAGTTCTTATGTTGCTTATCAAGATCAACTCTAATGATTCCACCATACTTTAGGTTTCCTTCAAGTTGTTCTGATTGTGCATTTGCTGGATCTATTGCAGTTTCAACATCTCCACCAATTACAACATTATCAATCATTAATCCAACAGTTGTTCCAAATGCTAAATTATGTGTTGTTCCTTGTTCATTAATGCTTGCTAAATAACTAACTCTTGGATCAATTAAAAATTTTCCAGCCATAATTGTTGCATACACAGTTGGGTTTATGTTTAATGCTTCACCCTCTGTATTGTAAACTACTGGAACCACTCCTAGCATTTTTACATGCTCTCCTAAATCAACGAACATTCCAGCTCCGACACCAACTGCCGGTTTTTGTCCAGGTGTGTACATAAAAGGTGTTACACCAAAAAAACTATGTCCATCTTCATTTTGATCAATGAAAACTTTTGGTAGCAATGTATAACCAGGTGTTCCTTCACTTAAAGTTACTCTTTGATCTAACTGAAACATCTCTGGGCCACGACATCCATCAAAATAATCAGCTTGTGCTGATGGAATTACTGTGTCCACAATTGTTTCAACTATTTGTTGTTGTGGTTGTACAAATGTTTCAACTGCTGCAACTGCTGCGTTTGTTCCCGCATATAATGTTGCACCTTCCATTATTGCAGCTGCAACTTTATGTCTTACTCTCCATTCTCTAAGTTTCTTTATTAATGACATTTTGTTTACCTCCTTACAGCTCTCGCTAGCATTATCTAGCTTACAAGAACTTTCTAAGCAGTAACTTCCTTCTTTGCTTTGTTACTCCTTTACAATACTAACTAGCCTCAAACCATATAAACTTTTGGGGTGGTATGTACCACCAATATTAGAAAACTATATAAATAATGGTGTTTGTAGTAACTACATACCACTAACTACTAACCACGGACTGATTAATATGTATCAAGAAATCCTTCAGAAAATAGGTCTCACATTGAATGAATCAAGGGTATATGAAGCTTTACTTTACTTAGGAGAGTCTAATACAAGTAATATATCTATCAAATCCAATGTTCATAGGAGGAATGTCTATGATGCTTTAAACAAATTAATTGAAAAAGGTCTAGCATCTGAAACATTTACCAAAGGTGAGCGATTATTCAAGGCAATTTCTCCTGAAAGGTTAAAAGAGATTATAAAGGAAAAAGAAACAGCTTTAGATTCTTTTCTTCCTGATATGAAAAAATTGCATAAGGCAGTTGAAGCTGAAGCAGAAGCACATATATTTAGGGGGATTGAGGGTGTCAAAACCTATCTTCAATTAATTCTTGAGCAAAAACAACCTGTTTATTTTATGGGAGCAAAAGCAATGTGGCTTGATCCTAGGCTTAAGCATTATCTTAAACATTTTGATAGAGAAAGAAAAAGACTTGGTATTAAGTTTTATCATATCTTTGATCATGAAGTTAAAACAGAAAAACCTGAAATCCTAAAATTAGTAGGTAAACCATACAAATTTTTACCTAAGGAATATTCAAGCAATACTATGGTAGATATATTCGGAGATTATGTTGTTACTTTTGTAGGCGCCAAACCAGGACAATTATTTGAAGAACCAATTCAATTTGTTTTAAAGAATAAATTGTTGGCAGATGGTTACAGAACTTTTTGGAAACATATGTGGGATAGATGTGAATCTTAATTTTTCATACTCTTTGCCCAATAAATAAAAGGAGTATCTATTAAAGCTACAATCCATTTTAATACATAAGTTGTCAGAAAGATCTCCCATAATACTGTGTTAGGAAATACTCCCCAGAAAGCAATCATTACAAATATTAATGAATCAAAGAATTGTGATGTCATTGTTGTCATATTATTTCTTAACCAAAGATATTTTCCTTTTGTTTTTTTCTTCAAAAAATGAAAATACCAAACATCAAAGTTTTGTGAAATTAAGTATGCAGTTAAACTTGCTAATGCAATCCTTGGTAAAAATCCAAATAATACTTCTAATGAACCATGTGCAAAATCACTTGCATCTGGAATAAATTGTAAACAAATTTGCATTATAATTGTTGCTGCAATTAACACAAAGAAACCAATCCATACTGCTTTTCTTGCTGCCTTTTTACCATGGTTTTCTGATAATATATCAGTACTTAAGAAAAGACTTCCATAAATAATATTACCTAACGTTGCAACCATTCCAAATAATTGCACTGTTTTTAAAACCTGAATATTAGCTAATATTACAGCAGCTGCAGTCCATACATACAATCCTGTCTTACCAAAAAACCTATATGCAAAAACTACCATAAAACAGTTTACTAGCAATAATATAATCCATAATAATTCATTTGACATGATAGAAGGAAACCTCTTACTGTTTAAAAAGATTAGGGTTATTTAACTGTATTTGCGGTAGGTGGATCATATGCACTCATTAAAATCAATGGTCTAGAAATATAAACTTTATCAATTCTTGCACTTATTCTTTCTTTTTTAGATTTTTTTCTTTTGGGAAGAATATATCTAATTGTATCTCCAATACCTTTTCTTATTTTTCCATACCAACCTAATTTTTCTGCTTCTTTCATGTATTTATCAATATCCTCTATTTCTTGCCATGTTCTTTCATTTAATTGTGTTTTTTCGCAATAGGATTCAAATTTTCTATAACCATATTGACTTATTAAACTTTCTAATCTCATAAAATATGCTTGATATTGTAATGAAGGATTATCTGTTTTATGTAATGCAATGTATGTTAATAATTCTGCTTCTGATTCATTACATACTCCTGTAATATGGGTTCTTTCATGGGTGGAAGAGTGAATATCAATTTGTAAGTTATCAGGACAAGCTGAGATAACTTCTGTTAATACTGGATTCATCATACCCATCCAACCATCTTTTCTCATAACTTTTCTGAAAATAGTTGTTTTAACTCTTTTTGGAACTCTTACTTTGTAATCATAAATATCTTCAAGAACTTTTTCCATATTTTCTTTTATTAAATCATGATATTCTTTCTGCTCAAGTTCAGGAGACTCCGATAATTTATTTAATTTTCCAATAGTATAATTAAGTTCTTTCTCAATATCTATTTTCTTTTCTTTTAATTCTAATTTTTTTGTTAATGGTGTTCTCAAATGATTTACACCATAGGTTGTTACATATAATCCTGCTGCACCTGCTAATCCCATTAAAAGATTCATGACAAGCCCTCCTGGTGAACCATTCGCAGTAGGATTTCCTGGTCCATTAAAAGAAGACAAGATACTATTAAACGCATAATAAGCTATTAATGTTTCTGGTAAATAAACTACAGGTGCAATTAGTGCTTCTAATGCTGTAAACTTAAATGTATCACTAACTCTTCCCATTACATTAGAGTAATGTCTATAAAAGTGCTTATGATATAAATCTCCAACTATATTAGTAAGGCTCATAATAGAAGGTAATGCAGCAAGGTTTATAAGAGTTTAGAGGGGATTTTCATTCATAATATAAAATTAATTATAAAGAAAATGGGCCCACCCGGAGTTTCATGCTATAACTCTCTTTCAGAGATTTAAAGCGTCTTGAACCGGGGATCCTCGCCAAGTCAAGGCGATGTCATCTATGGTTCAAAAAACCAGATAATTCTGATTTTTGTGTATAGCCACTAGACCATAGGCCCATATATTTCTAAGACAATCTGTTTCTTTTTAAAGTTTTCTAACTTAACCTAATTCTGTCTGGTTTTAGTTGTTCTAATGATCTTATATATGCAGTATACTTTTGATCAAGTTCTATCATATAATTTCTTTGTTCCTCATAATCAGCATTACTTAATAATGTTGCTTCTCTTTCATTTCTTGCAAGCTGTCTTATTTTTTTTTGTCCACTTTTTGTATTTTTCCAAACTGACTTATAAGTACCATTAATTTTATTTAAGACCATATCAGCTTTTTCTGGATTAAACCATTCTCTTCTCTGATCCAAATAGAATAAATCACAAATCATTGGTGATCCAGAAGGTTGGCTAGCATATCTATAACTTGCTACATCTTCTACAAAATAAGGTTTTTTATATTTCAAATAAATAAAACCAGCAACAGATGGATGTAATCCTTGTTTTGCATGTTGTTGTTTAAGTTGTGCTTGTAAAAGTGTTGACATATTTGGGGTAACAGCAATATCTCTTAGATTTTCTCCTTCAATAATTTCTTTTGCATAATCATACTCTCTAAAATATCTACCATCTGATTCTTTATCTGCTGCTAAGAAAAATTTAATAACAATCTCCAGCATAGATTTTAAAAATTCTGGTGGGAATAAATTAGGAAGATCCATTGGATTAATTCCTACTTGAAATCCTAAGGCAATGCTTCTTGTAAATATTTGTTGTCTTAAGTCTCTTAAATCAATACCTTTTTCAATTGAATAATCAGAAGGAAATTTTATCTCTTTTACAAATTCTCTGACGCCTTCTTCAAATGTTATTTTATTATTTCCTTTTTCTCTCTTAGGATCTACATATTTAACAAGCCCTTCATCAAATAAAGCAGATATGTCTAAATAATCTCTTTGCCGTGCTTTTGTTTCTCTTCTCTCTAAAACATTAACACCAAGAATACCTTTTTCTGCCAATCTTTGTCTTTGAGTAATTTCATTCAATGCTTTTCCAACATCTCTGCTAAAATAACTGCAATAATCTAAGTTAATAATATCAAAGACGGTGTTTTCATCTCTTAGAAAATCAGCAACATCCCCATTATACAATCTAATTCTTTGTTTGTTTGGAAGCTCTTTAACTCTTGCTTCTAACTCTGCAAATTCTTCGTCTCCATACTCTACACCATAAATATTTTTTCTTCTAACACCTAATTCATCCCAAACTCTTAATACTTCCCCCATTTCAGAACCAGGCATACAAAGAACTTTTAGTTTGCTTAATTTTCCAACACCATATTGCTTTCTAACAAACTCTATTACTTTCTCTCTCCATAATTGTTTTACTGGATCATCTAGGAATGAATGAGTCATAGTCTCAACTCCCTTACATTTGGAATAAAAGTTTCCATGTGTTTAAGTTGTGCTTCATAGAATTGCATGTATTGTCTGATGTACTCGCCTTGTCTTCGAAGGTCTCGACTTTTTATCCCCTCTATTTCTCTGTCTAATATTTCTCTTGATACTATGCCATTGTTTCTTCCACGTCTTCTTCGACTTCTATCTTGTGCTTTTTTATAAAATCTTTCTTCTGCTCTTTTAATTTCTCTTTGTGCTTTTCTAGTATCTCCATTATAAATCATTAAAGTGCCATTTTCTTTTCCAAAATAAAATCCAATATTATTTTCATCAAAGAAATCTCTTCTCTGGTCAAATAATCCAATTGCACCGAACATTGAACTATTTCCTGGTTGACTAGTGTATCTGAAGCATTCCATGTCCTGCAGAAAGTATGGTCGTCTTGCTTTTGCTTCTAAATAATGGAACACATTGGAATTACTTCCCAATTTTTGGAAATGATTAATAATTGCTATTTGAGATTGAATCATAAACCATGAATGTTGCATTAATGTGTCAACATCATTTTTTGCATATGCTCTTGCAAACATAGGTTCTCTTTTGAATAATAAACCCTCTGTTAATTCATTAACTTTTGCATACATTTTTCTGACACTTTTTACTGTCCATTCAATTAGTTCTGGTGGATATAACTCAGGCATTTGTGTTTGTATTTTTCCACAAAACATTCCATAGATAATTGTTCTAGCTAAGCTTGTTCTTCTAAATTCTTTTAGTTTGTCTTTATTTTCTTCTGCTGTTTTTTTGTGTTTTTCGTATTCTTGAATTACCTCTCTTGCAAGCTTCTCTTCTAGGGCTCCAATATCATAACTCTCAGTTCCTATATCATCAAATGATACTGTTATTCCTGAATCAAACCATTCAGTTGCAAGCACATATTCTGATTGTTTTACTAAATCCTCTCTTCCTTCTCTTATGTTAATAGCAACAATTCCGTTTTCTTTCAAAAGTTGTCTTCTAGAAATTGTATATGCTGCTTGTCTTACATCAGAATCAAACATTCCACAATAATCTAAGAATATAAAATCAAATTGTTTGTCTGTAGTTCTTAAGAAATCTAAAATATCAGCTTTTTCAGTCTTAATTCTTTGTCCTTCTGGTTCTTGTGCAACTCTTTCTTCTAATTCTATATACTCATCATCTCCTTTTTCAACACTAGTAATGTTCTTTCTTTTTACCTTTAATCCATCCCATAGAGCCAATACTTCACTCATCTCAGGTCCAGACATGCACAATACAGAGGCATTTCTTAATTCCTTTGGCTTCTTGTGCCTTCTAATAAAACCAGCATATGCATCCCTGTTTAATTGTTTCATGGGATCCTCTAGGAATGAATGTTGCATTATTCTAACCTCAGTAATCTTCTTGTTGCTTCAAATTGATGTGTTTGTTCATTCCAAATAACAAAATGTTTCCAAAAATCCATTAGTAATTCGTCTTTTGCTGCCATTGCTTCTGCATTGATTTTTATAACCTCTTGTCTATATCTTTCATAAGCTCCAGGTTTTCTCCTCTTTTCTGCTTTTTTGTATGCTTTTTCTGCTGCTTTCTTTCTTTTGTTTGCAGTTGATCCAAAATCTCTAGCGAGACCATAGGCTTTGTCACCTTCTTCTGCTGGAAGAGCCCAATATTTCACAATTCTACTATCAAAAAGATCTCTTCTTTGATCAAACAAAAATAAATCACCAATCATTGGAACATTTCCTGGTTTGCTAATATATTTGAAACAATCATGGTCTTGCATGTAATAAGCAAATCTTTCTTTTGAATAGAAATAAGCAACTTCTTGAACTGAAAGCCCAGTGTTCTCGTAAAGTGCATCAATTATTGTTGTTTTAAATCCTGGCAAATTAGGTATATAATCAATGTCGTCGCTTTTTACTGCTTCTTCTAGTTTAGGATCATTTCTAAAGAATCTGCCATCTGTTTTTGCATTTAATTCAGTGAAAAATCGTTTGTAATGTTCAACATGTTCTCTTATTACTCCTTCTACAAACAAGTTTGGCATCTGGTCAAGTCTTTTTCCCTGGAACAACCTAGTTAAAATTGTTCTCGTAAAAACTGAATTTCGTATTTCAGTTAAATCATAATCTCTCTCCTCAATTTTTCTATCCATATAATCATTAATAGCAATTATTCTATCTGCGTGCTCATCTATTGTTAATTTCTTTTTTCCTGCGTGAGGAATTTCTAATCCTGGTAAGTTAGGGGTGTTTGTTTCATCCATTGAAAAATGAGAAAGACTCATTAAGTAATCTCTTTGTCTTTTTTTATGCTCTCTTCCTTCTCTTACATTAATTCCAACAATTCCTCTTTCTGCCAGTCTTTGCTCTTCTGAGATTGCATGAAGAACTCTATCAACATTTCTTCCAAAAAACCCATCATAATCTAAGAAAATAATATCAAATCTTTGGTTTTCTCGTTCTAAGAAATCAGCAACATCTTCATTAAATGTTTTTATTCTACTTTTTTTTGTTTCTTGAGAAACTCTTTCACATAATCTTTGGTAGCTTTGTGGGTGAGATTCAAAACCATAAACATTTCTTCTTTGAATTCCTAATTGATCCCATTGGTGCGTAACTTCTAACATTTCTGGGCCAGGAAAACAAGCTACTTTTAATTTTCTAATTTCATGTGGTTGATAGTGCTTTCTAACAAAATCTACAACAACATCCCTACTTAATTGTTTAACAGGATCACTATAAGATTTATTTACATATAGAGCCATATATAGATAAGTAATTATATACTGTTTTTAAATATTACTATATTTTTATCACTTAATAGTAGATATTTGGTAAAAAACAGCTTAATTACAGCTTAAATCAGTTAAAAACCCGATCAATCTCCTTGAATTTCTGATTAGATAAGTCTTCAGCTATTATTTAAGGTTTTTAATTTATCTGTAATGTCTTGTTTAGATGGCAAGTATTTTGATAATTTTTTCGGTAATTTATCTGTTATATTGTATGTGGCAACACCAATTGGCTTGTTCGTGTCTTTTAATGCATATTCAACAATTGTTCTATTTTTACTTTTACAAATAATTATTCCAATTGAAGGATTTTCATTAGCTAATTTTATTTTGTCATTTAAAACAGAAAGGTAAAATTGCATTTTTCCAGCATATTCTGGTTTAAATTTTCCAATCTTTAACTCAATTGCTATTAAACAATTTAATTTTCTGTGGAATAATAATAAATCAATAAAAAAATCCTCATTTTCTACTTTCATCCGGTATTGATTACCAATAAAACAAAAATACCCTCCCATCTCAACCAAAAATTGTCTAATTTTTTCCATAAGAGAATTTTCTAGTTCTTTTTCTGAATGTTCTTCACTTAATTCTAAGAAATCAAATGTATATTCATCTTTAATTGCAAATTTAGCTTGTTTCTGATATTTCGTCGGCAATGTTTCATCGAAGTTTGTTTGATTCAACAAATACTTTTCATATGTCTTATTTTCTATTTGATGGATCAAAATATTTTTTGTCCAACCATATTTTTAGTCATTAAAATATAAAATTCTCTTTCAAGATTGTCTTTACATTTACTCATTATAATTACATTTTTTACCCAGCTGATTTCTCCAACCATTGGTTGGAGTTTTGAATTGTCCTTATAATTTAAGTAAAATTGTCTCATATACCATAGATTTTGGACAGAGAATCCTTTTATTCCAACAAAGTTCTTTTGTAAATCCCCAGATAGATTTTCAACAATTGCTTTTCCCCAACTATGTTTTTTCTGTTGCTCTGTAATCTTTTTACCAATATCCCAATATAATTCAATTAGTCTTTTATTTACTGAACTCAAAGCAGCGTATTGTGCTTCACTTATTCTTTGTTTAATCTCAATTAAAAACTTATTATACTCTTTTCCAAAACCTATTTTTTTGTTTTTTTTCATTATATAAACCTAATTAAAAACTCGATCAATCTCTTTAAAATAGTCATTTATTCGCATAACAACGCTTGGCAGCAGATATTGTTCAAATTTCTCCCTATAACTATCACTCAGAGCAGCAAATTCATGAATTCTGTAATTATTTCTTATTTTCTCTACTAATAGCAGGTCTCTTAGTCTTTTTATCTGTCTTCTAACATTTGATGGTGCAACTCCTAACTGCGTTAATTTATTTTCTTCTCTTAATTTTCTAACTTCAATGTTTATTTGTTCGGATGTCATTATTTTCTGGCTAGCTTTTGCTCTCAACAAAACATAGAGGATGTCGACGATAATATCTCTTGAATCACCTGGTTGTAATAGCCCCATACTTAAACAGAACTTCTTAATTAATTCACGAGCACTCATTTTATCAGGGCGTTCATACCTTCTTAATGTTAGCTCCATTAAAGGAGTGTCTTTGGAAACTTTTTGCTTGGACATTTTATTTCACCATAGTTATTATAGGCAGAAGTAGTTTATATACCTCACAATAGGATGTCCACTGCAACCTTCCAAAACTCTTCAAACAAGTAAATTTAATACTTTCAAGTGTTTTAAGCCAGTGGACAACATTGCTAAAAACCTTTAATCTATGCTTAGAAATAGAATAAATTTGTCTAGTGGTTGATTAAAAGAAATAAGAAAAAATCATAAGAAATAGTAAGAACTTAAAACCATCAGAATCTTTAAAAACACAACTACATTACCTTACAATATGAAAACATACAATCCACTAAAAATAGCATTAGAAGGTCTTGCAATAGCTACACTTTTCTTTGCATTTAATGGTTGCGGAAGTGAAAGAGTAGTTCCAATAATGACGGCAGATACTGCTTATGATTTATTTTTACCTGATTATAGTACAGATAGTTTTGTTGACATAATTAGTTCAGAGTTCCACACTAAACCAGGTGATGATTCTTTTGAAGATGGTTCTACTGATATTAGTTTAGATGAACTTGCACAACAAGATGTTTTAGATACTAAAGATTCAATAGGATTAGATGGTATAAATAAAGATTTACCTGGAATTGATGATATTTCTGATGATATCTTAATTGTTTATAGTGGTATTGTAAACTCAGATGATCCTGTTTTAGGAAGTTCAGATGCACCTGTTACAATTGTAATGTTTGGTGGTTATAAATGCCCTTATAGTAAATTATTCCATGATGAAACCTTACCATCAATTCTAGATAATTATATCAGCCAAGGTGTTGTTAATTTTGTTTTCAAAGATATGCCTTTAGATTTTCATGAGTATTCAACAGAATCAGCAGAAGCAGCTGAATGTGCAAAAGAACAAGGAATGTTCTGGGAATATCATGATTTGTTATTTTTAAATCAAGAAACATTAAATGAAAATACTTTTGAATTATTAGCCGAACAATTAGGTATGGACATGGATTTGTTTAATCAATCTTATTCTTCTGGTAAATATTCTGCACAAGTTCAAGCAGATTTTGACAAAGCTGTAGAAACAGGAGTATTAGGAACACCTTCTTTTTTTGTCAATGGGAAAAATATGGTCCAGGGAAACCAACATTATTCTGTGTTTGAAAAAGCCATTGAAAAAGAATTAGGAATGTAGTTTTTACTTTTTCTTTTAATGATTGATTTTTTCTAACAGCTTAAATGAAAAACAATAACATGGCCGGATGAGGCGAAGCCGAATAGGGCTTTATGAAATAAAGTCCGTCCGTGCCTATGATGTTGTTGTTTTTTCTATAAACAAAATAAAAGTAAAAAACTCTTGAGCTACATGTCCTTCGAACCTAGTTAAAAAAATAAAACAATCACCCTCTCAATCTTCTACTAACTTCATGTGCCGCATCTGCATGTGCATGAGAGATTGATCTAATATATTTTCCTTCTAATCCCATACTTGTACCAGCACCTGCATAAAGTAATGTTGAGTTTTCAGTAGTTGCTTCTGGCATTGATTCTAGAATACACATCTGTGCAATAGGTCCACCATATTCTTCAATCATCTCTCTAACAACACTAGGTTTCATAAACTCAAATCTTATATCTTGAATCCCTAATTTGTTGTATGCATCAACAACATTACTTTCAATGGTGTGTGAATGGTCATAGCCAATTGTCCAATTTAACACACTTCTTTGAAACCTGTTTAACTTTAGATCAATGGGGCTAGCAGTTTCAACATCAAAATAGTTTTTGTCTTCTTCTTCTGGTCCTACTAATTGTTCTAAATAAAAAGATCTTCCAGTTTTTAATACCCTTCCACCTTCTCTAAGAATCATATAAGGTGAACATCCTGTTACATTCATACGGTGGCCATCTAAATCTCCAGAATCTAAAACAAATGGGCTTTCACTCATTTTTACTAATCTAATAACTGGTTTTTCCTCTCTTTCTCCCATTTCGTAAACAGCCATACCAACAACAAAACTTGGTTTTGCCCATTCTTTCTCTTGTATTCTTGCACTTACAACTTGAGGTGATTCAACAATCATATTTCTATGAACTTCATTAACAGCTTTAGCTACATCATTGCCTATGATAGGTACATTCATATACAATGCTTCCATTACTTTATTAAACATACTCATTTTTCTTCCCCCAAAATAATTTTAACTAATCAGAACACCTTTTTTTTATTAAATGAAAAATAAAAATTAAACCTTCTCTAAACTAATCCAAACATCTTTGCCTTTAATCTTTGTTTCTAACACGTCTTTGAATTGTTTTTTGTCATCACCAATGTGAAAGTCTTCTCCTCCACATTTTTCTTTTATTTCTGCTTCAAATGGTTCAACCATTTCTAATAATGAAGTATCAATAGCTATACACAACTTAATTTTATCATTTTTTTGTAATCCTGCATTCTTTCTCAATGTTTGGATCCGTCTCATGATTTCTCGTGCATAACCTTCACTGTCTAACTCATTATTTCTAGTGGTATCAATGTAAACATTTCCTTTTTTGCTATCTCCTTCAACAATATGTTCTGGAGTTTCTTTTTCAACTATAAAATCTTCTTTTAATAGTTTAATATCCTTTCCACTAAGTTTAAATTCATAACATCCTTTATCATCTAGTTTTTTTACAACAGCACTATCATTTGCATTAACTAAATGTGTAATGATTTGTGGAACTTCATTTGAATATTTTACACCAATTGTTTTATAATTTGGTTTAACTTTGATTTTTACAGCTTTAAACTCTTCACCAATACCAACTTCTTTAACATTAGTTTGTGTTTTGATCATTGAATTCATTTCTTTTACAGCTTCTCTTAATTCTTTTTCAGGAGATGTAAAGATCATACTTTTCAATGGCCATCTAACTCCTAACTGTACTTTTTCTCTTGCTGATAAAATTGCTTGAATTACATCTTTTGCAACTTCAAAATCTTTTTCTATTTTTTCATCAATCATGCTTTCATCAGCTTCTGACCAAGTAGTTAAGTGAATACTTTCTTCTTCTAAATCAAACTCTTCTTTTAGATTTAAATAGATTTTTTCAGTTACCATTGGACAAACAGGTGCAAACATCTTCAAAGTTTCTAAAATTACTTTGTACATAACATCTAACACTAATTGTTTCTCCTCAGTACTTCCACTTCTAGCTTTATCTCTGATTAATTGAACATATGTTCTAGATAACTCTAAATACAATTCTTCAACCGCATTAGGAATTTCATTTAGCAAATATTTTTCATACATTCTAGAAACATTTGCCAATGTTGAATTTAATTTTGATAAAATATATTTTTCAGGTAATCCACATTTGCTTTTATCAACTTCTTCTACCTTTAATTCATTAGTTTTCTTTAAGTCAATTGCAAATTTATGTAAATTCCATAAAATACCTAAATTCCTAAACTTAACTTTCATATCATCAAAATTATAATTAAGATCAACACCTGGTTTTGTGCCACCAACCATATAATATCTTAGTGTTTCACTACCATAACTATTAATAACTTCTTCTGGCAAAATATAATTGCCTACACTTTTTGACATCTTTCTGCCTTGTGCATCATTAATAAAACCATGCATGTAAACTGCTTTGTAACTTGGTTTATTCATTGCAACCATTGATGCAACAAACAACATGTTAAACCATCCTCTAACTTGATCAATTCCTTCCATGATGTATTGTGCAGGGAATAAATCATTCATGTGATCTTCTCTGTGTGGATAATCAAGACATGCCCATGAAGCAACACCAGCATCAATCCAAACATCTAAAATGTCTGGTTCTCGTGTCATTTCTTCTCCACATTTTTCACATTTAAATTTAACATTATCAATCCATGGTTTATGTAAGTTTTCAGGCATATTATCTTTGCCTGCTTTTTCTTCTAATTCTTTAACAGAACCAATTACAACATAATGTTCACATTCTTCTTTTCTACATTTCCATACTGGCAGAGGAGTTCCCCAAAATCTTTGTCTTGTAATTCCATTATCTCTTAAGTTTGCTAACCAGGAATCAAAACTTTTACTGCCTGCAAACTCTGGAACCCAATAAATTTCTTTATTTAGTTCTCGCATTGTTTCTTTTAGGTCTTCAATTTTAAAGAACCATTGTTTTGTTGTTCTAAATATTACTGGTTCTTTACATCTCCAACAATGTGCATAATCATGTTCTACTTCAGTTGATTCAATTAAGATTCTCATGTCTTTGAATTTCTCAATAAACTTTTTATCATCAGTTTTAGCTTTCCATCCAGAGAATGCTCCAAAATTATCAGGGAAATAACCATGTTCATTTAGATTATTAAATGGTGGGATCCCATTTCTATGTCCAATTTCATAATCTTCAGGACCACAACCTGGGGCCATGTGAACTAATCCTGTTCCTGCTGACAAATCAACATATTCTTCACTTAATACTACTGAAAATGTGTTGTCATGGTTTTTATCTAGTTCATCATAAGTTTCAGGAGCTATATCATGACATGGGTGAATATATTTCACACCTTCTAATTTTTCTCCTTTAAATTCTTCAATAACTTCAAACTTTTTGTTGACAACACTTCCCATAAATGCTCCCATTAATCCTTTTGCTACAACCCATTGTTCAATTTCTTCTTCTTCTCCTTCTTTTGCAACATTAACTTTTATCTTTGCATAATCTAATCCCGGATTAACCATAACTCCAAGGTTAAAAGGAATTGTCCATGGTGTTGTTGTCCATATAATTAAATATTCATTTTCACTTCCCACTACTTTTAATTTTAGGAAGATAGAATCATCTCTTACATTTTGATATTCTAATTCATGTTTAGCTAATGCAGTTCCACAATGGGAACACCAATGCATTGTTTTTTCTCCTAAATACAATCTTTTGTTTTCATCTGCTTTTTTAATTAGCCACCAGCAGCTTTCCATGTATTTTGAATTTGCTGTATAATAGGGATTATCAAAATCCATCCAGACTCCTAACCTTTTGAAGTCTTCGCTCATTTTGTCCATGTTTGTTATTGAGAATTCTTCACATGCTTTTACAAACTTGTCCATACCGTATTTCTTAATTTCATCTTTATTTTTTAGATCTAACTTTTTTTGAACAGCTTGAGCAGTTGGCATTCCATGCATGTCATAACCAGCTCTGTCCCAAACATTAAGACCTTTCATTCTTTTGTATCTAAGAACCATGTCTTTGAGTGTTTTATTCCAAGCAGTACCAATGTGAACTCTTCCAGATGTGTATGGTGGTCCATCTAGAAAATAGAATTTTTCATTAGAGCTATTTTTATCTTTAGCTTTAGCATAAATCTTAGTTTTACCCCAATGTTCAAGAATTTCTTCTTCCATTGGTATGAATATGTTATTTTTTGGTTTTTCTATTGTTTTTTCACTCATTATGGCACCTTATTTTCTCTTTTTTATTGCTTTATTATATATTGATTATAAATAGGTATGTGTACTGGTGAATATAGGGTTTATATATAAATATTGCTGTTTATTTGATCTGTAACCTCTTTATAGTGGTAATTGGTCAAAACATTTATAAATGATGAAATTTTCCTTGTTACAAGGGAACTGGAAAAATGAAACAAAGATACAAATCATCATTTATTTTAGGATCACAAATTATTTTAGGGCAGCAAAGGCCAACTAATTTTCTAGAAGAGCCAACATTAGATGGAATTATTGCGATTGCGAAATCATTTCTTGGAAATCGTTTTTCTGAAGAAGAATTTGAAGGTTTTGAGCAAAGTATTAATTTAACAACAGATGATAATAGAAGGATTGAAACAATTGTTAGTCCTAGGGATGATAATCCTTTTACACCAAATTATTTTGGAATGACATTAGAACATCCAGATCCTGCAAAAGAAGGATTTAATTGGGGAGTTACTTTTGCAGCTGTTCAAGATGTAGGTGCTCCATATAAAGTAGAAATTGCATTATTCAATGGTTGGGAAGGAAAAGTTTTATCACCTTTTTACAAACCAATATCTAAGCCAAGTTTAGTTCCATTATTGATTGGAAAATATGGTGCAAGAAGAAAAAAACATATTTCAACGGAAATTACAATGTTAAATGAGGATAATATTAGGCACTTCCCAAAACAAGTTTTTGATATAACAAGGGAGTTACCAATCATATTAATTAGTACTAATAATAATACCAATCAACCAGTTCCAGATGTTCATCGTGTTTCTTATGAATTATCTGGGGTGGCACATGTTTATGTCATGAGTGATTCTTCAGTCTCTGATTTATTATATAATCATCCTATGAGTGGTTCAATGAGGTGTTCTGATGGGGATGTGAGATTATTTTTACCAGTTAACGAGCAAAATTCAGATTTTAAAGATCGTAGTTGGAGAGCAAAACATATTACAAGTGCTCATAGATTTGATAAAGTTCTTCTAAAAAAACTTGCACCTTACTCATTAACAATTGATTCTTATGTAACAATGGATCAAGTAAGAGAAATGCATAGATAAGTAAATAGTTCTGTGTTTTGAGTAATGAGTTAGGAGTTGGTTCTGAGTAAATTAGTAATGAGATTTGGTTATGTGTTAATTAGTATTGAGAAAAAGTAGTGATACTCATAACTTATTACTGTTAACCAACTCAAGACCCAAAACCCATTACTCAAAACTATATTCTTATACACAAAGCTTATATATCAGAATATATCTAAAATAATTACAATGAAACTAACATTAAAAAAAAAGGTGAAAAACCCAATAATAATCACTGGTTTCCCAGGATTTGGGCTAGTCGGAACTATCGCAACAGAATATTTACTTGAACATCTTGATTGCGAACAATTAGGAAGATATTGGTTTGAAAACATGCCAGCTACAATTGCTATACATAGTGGTAGGGTAGTAGATCCTGTTGGAATTTTTTATAACAAAAAACATAATATTATTGTTGTACATTCTATTTTAACTACTCAAAATATTGAATGGGCAGTTGCGGATTTAATTGAAGATTTAGCAAAGCAAACAAATGCAAAAGAAATTATTTGTTTAGAAGGTGTTGGAAGTACTACACAACAACAAGAATCACAAACATTTTTCTTCACAAGTGAAGAGAAAAAGAAAAAGTTTTTCAAAAAGTTTGGTAAAGAACTAAACGAAGGAATTATTGTTGGTGCAACATCTGCATTATTGTTGAAAACAAAAAGAAAAATAAATGCATTTTTTGCAGACACTCATTCACAACTTCCAGACTCAAATGCCGCTGCAAAACTAATTGAATTATTGGATAGTTATCTTAATCTAAAAATTGATCCAAAACCATTATACGAAACAGCTAAAAAGTTTGAAGAAAAACTAAAAGGTATTATGGAACAAGGCGGCAAAGCTCAGGAAGAAGTTAAAAAGAAACAAATGAGTTATGTTGGATAATTTCTTTTTCTTTATTTTTTTATTGATTTTTTTTTTAATTTGCCGTCAGGCTCTTTTTGCTATGACTTTTCTTTTAATTAAATTAATAATAACTATTTTGTTAATTTTAATTATAATGAAAAAATAACAACCAGGGCACGGACGGACTAAAGTCCTATTCGGCTGGTACTTGTGAGTTCGTAGAACTCACTCAATTCGCCCCACCTCATCCGGCCAAGTTGTTTTTTCTCAATAAAATATGACCCCTGAAATTTTTGAGAAGCACGTCCTCCAGACCTAATTAAATAATCAACTTTTCCTATTAGCTGCATCACTTATCTTCTCATTCTTTAACAGCTTTTGCATTTCAACAACATATTTGCTAGTTTCATCTAAATGTTTATGTACTTTCTTTTTAGCTCGTTCAAATGCTTGTTCAATTGTTGTACCATTTAGTTTATATCCAATTACAACTTTATTCCATTCATCAATATAGCTAGTTTTAATTATTAAATCTAGTTCTAACCATCTTCGTAAATACTCATACATAGTTTGTCTAGTAATGCCTGCAGAAACACCCATGTTCTCGACTGTCATTATTGCTTGTTTAGGGTCTTTTTCCCTGGTGGCTAACTTTGCACGTTCATACATATCAATTAAGACGCGATGCATCTTCTCTGTACTGCCTTTTTTTCTTGGCATTAATCCTATTCTTTGTATAACTACATTTGCCATTTCTGAAGAATCTGCGTTTAATCCTGGTTCAATATTTGTTAGTATTATTTTGCTCATTTTTTCACCTCAATTATTTGATCAACCTAACTGGTTCGACAGTAGATTACCTAAACTTTTTACTATTTCTACATATTATTATTAGATTTTCCCTTTTTAAAGTTTCACACAATATCGACAGGTGTCGAGAAGAAATGACAAAAGGTTTTAAGAAAAAACTAAATAAAGTTATAAGTTGGTAGTTTTAAGTTTGTAGTGGGTTGTAAGTAAACTAGTAAGTAGTTTTTGCAATACTACAAACTATTAAACTACGTACCCACTTATAACTTCTTACTTAGAACTACTTACTTTTTTTCTTATTCTCTTTTTTAATTAAATAATTCAATACAATTGGTGGTATTAATGTAGTAAGTATAACCATTATAACAATTACTGAGAATACAGTATCTGATACAACTCCTAGTCCTTTTCCAATTGTTGCAAAGATTAAACCAACTTCTCCCCTAGGTACCATTCCCCATCCAACAATCCATTTGTTAACATCTCCTGCAACTAAACCTGCAACAAGTTTACCAAGGATTGCAACTGCAGTGATACCTAATGCAACAAGTAATACTGGAAGATTAAACATTGTTTCAATATTAACTGCTATACCAGTTGTTACGAAAAATATAGGGACTAAAAACATGCTTAATGGTTCAATAAAATCCTCAATATGTCTTTCTGCATGTTTGTTCATTACTTTTGTAAGGCCAGTCTTAAGACCTGAACCATATCCACTAATTTTATCTTTAACATCTCTAACAATCTTTGGATCTTTAAAGTAACGGAAATGTACTGGATCTAATATTAAACCTGCTGCAAATGCTCCAACAATTGGTGCTAATCCAATAAATTGAGCAAGATAAGCAAATACTAAACAAAATATAATTATTAATGTAAATTTCATACTAACTCCAGTATTAACTTTAGAAAATGCTTTGCTGATCCGTGGTGCTAATAATTGTCCTAATACAATTGAACCCACAAGGAAAAGAATTGCTTTTGCTAAAATCCAACTAACCATTCCAATACTAACAGCTCCAAGAGTTACCATAGCAGATACAACTGCTAATATAATTAGTCCTAATATATCATCAATTACTGCAGCTCCTAAAACAATCTTAGCTTCTGCTGTATTTAATGTTCCTAAATCTTTGAATACTCTTGCTGTGATTCCTACAGATGTTGCAGTTAATGTTGCTCCTAAGAATAGATATGCATTAGATGATAATCCTGGTAAGAAAAATGGTCCAAGTAAAGTTCCAACCAAGAAAGGAATAACAACACCTAAAATAGCTACTAGTCCTGCTCTTACTCCAACTTTACTCATTTCTTTAATATTTGATTCTAATCCAATTTGGAATAATAATATAACTACTCCTAATTCTGCTAAAAATATAATAATAGAATTTTGTTTAATTGGTTCAAAAATAGTAATTCCTAATAATACTAAATTTCCTAATACAACTCCAATAATTAATTCTCCCAATACAGCAGGTTGTCCCCACTTTTCTATTAAACTTGATAGTTTTGCAAAGAATAATATAACTGCAATCCATAAGAAAGTTGTTGCAAAGCCCATTCCATGACCGCCTGCTGCTTCATGTTCTCCATCTTCAGCTTCATCATGAGATTCTTCGGCATCAGTATGTGTTTCTTCAATCTCTTCATTTTCTGCATCATGGGAAGTTATTTCATCAACATGTTCTGTTTCATCAACTACTTCTGGTGCAGTTTTCTCAAAGTCTATTTCTATAAAATCTTTTTCATCACTATATTTCTCTACTTCAGAAAATACTGTAGGTGCAACTAACAATATAAAAATTAACACAGAAACTAGTACTAATCTTACTATGTTTTTATTAGCTTTGTCCCACTTCATAGTGAATAAGGAACTCCAATCCCTTTATAAATATTTCTATGTTTACGCCTGGGTTACACAATAATCTTGACATTTATTTATGCAAATAACTTAAACCCTAAACATTTATAAAACCCCTAACAAAAGATCTAATTATGAAAAATAAAGTAGATGAATTTATCTCAAACCCGAGAAAAGCATTATACAAACTAGCTTGGCCAATGTTGATTGCTATGCTAGTTCAAACATTATATAATGTGGTAGATACTGCTTTTGTTGGTAGATTGGGTGCTGATTCAATTGCTGCATTAACATTCTCATTTCCACTATTCTTTATACTAATAGGCATAAACTCAGGTATTGCTGTTGGTATGAGCTCTAGAATTTCAAGATTTATGGGGGAAAAGAATAAGGAGGGAGCGGAAAACACAGCAATGCATGGGATATTATTGGGAATATTCTTTTTTATAATTTCAGTGGTTTTAGGTTTAATCTTTATCAGGCCTATGTTTAATTTATTTGGGGCAACACCCGCTGTCATAGAATTAGCAGTAGATTATTTTTCAATAGTTTTAATGGGTTCTATATTTATGTTTTCAGCCTATATTATTAATAATATCTTTGTTTCACAAGGAGACACAAAAACACCCATGAAAATCCAGATCTTTACTTTACTATTGAATATTGTTTTAGATCCAATTTTTATTTATGTTCTTGGTTTAGGTGTTAAAGGAGCAGCAATTGCAACTGTTATTTCATTCACAATTGGATTAATCCTGTATTCCTATTTTTTACACACAAAATCTTATTTACATATTCATCCACAAAATTTTACTTTTTCCACAAAGTTAATTAAAGAAATTTTAATGGTTGGTCTCCCTGCTAGCATTATGATGATTGTAATGTCAGTTTTTTTGATGATCTTTAATTGGTTCATGTCGTACTTTGGAACTGATCATGTTGCAGCATTTGGAATTGGATTTAGAGCAGAGAGTGTTGTAATCATGCCAGTAATGGCTGGATCATTTGCAGTTATGACATTAGTTGGAATGTTTTTCGGAGCAAAACGAGTAGATTTAATCAAAGGCATTGTTTGGCATGCAATTAAGATAGGGGTTTTATACACAATAGTTGTTGGTGGATTATTTTTTATATTTCCTAGCTTTATATACAAGATTTTCACATCAGATCCTGTTTTAATAGAACTTGGAATTCCATATCTACGTATTGTTGTATTAGCATATCCATTTATGGGAATAACAATGGTTATAGGAAGAACACTACAAGGCATGGGTTATGGAATGCCTGGCCTAATAATTAATCTATTAAGAACAATCTTAGTTTCAACACCACTATCTTACTTATTTGTATTTGTTCTTGGTTATGGATATTTATCAGTTATAACTTCTATTGTAATTGCCTCAATTGTTGCATCGGTTGTTGCAATTGTATGGTTTGAATGGGAAATAAAGAAGGCAATTGTTTAATTTTCTTTTTTTATTCACTCATTAAATTATTTCTCACAACATTTCTAAATCTATCATAATATTTTCCAAAGACTTTATGGTCTTCCTCATGTCGAGGAATTAAACTTATGTAATCTTTGATTATTCTGTCTACTTTTGATTCTGGGAAACGTTTATCTTTGAGTTTTGCTCTCCAACTAGTATCTTCTTCGTATGTTTCTTTAATGAAGTCTGCAAACTTTACAATATGGGTCCATTCATGATAATTAAAGAGTGAATAAGTAAAATTATGATGTCTTCTATTCATATATCTGATAATTGGAATCTTTGAAAAATACTCTTCAAATAAGTCCATTGAAATAACAGGACCCCTAGTTGTATTTGAATACTCATCTTGTTTAAATATTTCAGAATGTTTTTTTAAGCTAGCGTCCATAAAATAAATTTCTCCATGCTTATGAAATAGTTTTTTAAGTACTTCTAATACTTGCTTGAAGGGTGGATTATCACTAATTTCTAAGTCTTTATATCCCCCTTGTTCTAACTTTTTTTTCATATCCCATGATCCATACAAAACATCTTCGGTATCAAGAGATTTATTTACAAACAATTCTAAATTAATAAAACACATTCCAGGACATTTATCAAGAAATGATCTTGATTCTTTTTTTGGATCTTTTTCAAATGATTTCATTAATCCATGAAAAGAGTAATTTCGATTATAATATTTGACACCTTCTATAACTCTTGTTTCTCCTTCAGAATACCACATGTGACGCTCTATTGAACGCATATCATCATCTACAATTCCAATTAAATTATTGAATCTCATTTTAATTTTAGGTAATGTAAAACAGCATTTAAACCTTAGTTGCCTCCTAGCACCACAACTGTTTTAAATTCAATTACATTCCTTTGTTTAATGACAGAAAATATAACAACAACATTATCTAATTTAGGTTTTAGCCCGTCAGAAATAAAACTATATTTACATCTTCTAAAGAATGGAGCTAACTATGCTAACAAACTAAGTTCTGAAACAAAAATAAATAGAACAAATGTGTATGAAGCATTAGATAGACTAATAAACAAAGGCGTGATTTCATTTATAACAAAAAACAAAATAAAATGGTTTGAAGCAAAAACTCCTGAAGTTTTACTTTCAATAATTGGAAATCAAGAAGATAAACTAGCTCAAACAAAAACAAATCTAAAAAAACAAATCTCTCAACTAAAAAAACAAATTAATCCCGATAAACAATCATTAGAGGCAAACATATTTGTTGGGAAAAAGGGATTAAGAATGTTATTTGAGGAAATTCTTTTAGAAAAAAAACCAATTTCATTAATTGCAGCAGAATTACAATTTAAAACTTTGTTTGGGCCTTATTTTGAGTTATGGCACAAGAAAAGAGCAGAAGCAAAAATAAAACAACGTTCAATCTTTCCCCAAAAGATAAAAAACAAACTAAAACAAAGAAAACTATTACAATACAAGTTCATTAAAGACACTTATACTAACCCAACGACTACAATCATCTACGGAAATAACTGCATATTCATTCAATGGACTAAAGAACCAATTGCAATAAAGATACAAAATAAAGAAATTGTTAGGTCTCATTTAAATTACTTTGATATGTTGTGGGGTAATTGTTGAATTCTCTTCATATATAATAACAAATAGCTTCTATCTAACAACAAAATATATATACTTGTATACTGATTAGGTATATTAATATGAAAAAGAGCCTAATAATTCCAATATTAATTCTGTTGATATTACCTGTTTGCTTTGCTTCATTAGGCCAGGACATGGATACTGTAGAGACCTATGTTAATCAGTATAATTCTGGGGAAATAACAGCTCCACAATTAGTTGTTTATTTAGATTATGCAGAAAGAAAGATGTATGAACAACTAGATAAAACAGAGAAGAGAGCATTTGAAGAATCTGAAATTCAAGCTGTTTTTGAAAAAAATGATAACAAAGATAATTTTAATAAACCTATGATGCCAATGGGAAATGAATATCAAAAAGTGTTTACAACTGATGATTTTGATGTTATTTTTATGGCACAACCTCATTTTAGACAAGATAAAGAATATTATGAAGAAAGAGAAGAAGAAGGTAAGGCTTATTATGATATTCGTTTTGAAATAAGGCCAACAAAAGGAGTTACTGATACTACTAATTTAGTTGCAGAGTTTAATGATTTCTATATTGATTTAAAACTTGCAACAGCTGATAATTCTGATTTAGAATTATCTACCATGCCTAATTTTGAAGAGATAAGGGAATCATTTGGAAAGTTTAAAAAAAAGATTAGTCAATTGCAACAAAATGAATGTGAAGAGTTAATGGATGAAATTTTAAGTTCAGATGATGAATTTATAGAACTTGATCCAAACATGCCTCCCTCTAATATGCCTCCTCCAAACATGCAATACAAAGGAAAAGAAAAAATGTATTCTAAAATGATTAAGCAACAATTTAGAACAGAATGTTGGAATGATCAATTTTGTGAAGATGTTTGTGAAGATGAAGAAAATTGTTTTGAAAATTGTCATCCAGAACAACATTGTGAACAAAAGTGTGATTCTGAATGTCATGATGAGGAAACTTGTGAAAATGTTTGTGAAACAACAATTGAATTTAATGAAGAAACAGGATTAAATGAATCAAGTGAGAATTGTGAAGATGTTTGCACGCCAAAAGAAGTATGCAATAATAATTGCTGGCAAGATTGTTATGATGAACAAGTTTGTGAAGAAATTTGTGAAACCAACAAAAAATGTAATCATGAGTGTAAAGAACAAGAAAAATGTGAGGAACAACCAGATGGAGAAATCAGAATAAACGGAAATTGTGGCAAATATAATTCAGACATTAATATTGGTGCTAATGGTCCTGGCCTAGATTATTTTAATGAGTTAAATAATTTTCATATGGATATGGGTTGTGGAGAACAAATTAAACCTTTAGTTGAATTAAGAAAAATCTATCAAAAAGATATTAATGAAGAATTTGCAAGATGGTATTTTGAAGATTTTATTGGAGACGACCCTGAAAAGGTTATGAATGGTGGTAATGGTTTAAGAAGAATGTTAGAAATGTTAACTTGGAATGAAAATGAAATCTCTCAAGGTTTTCATTGTGGCCCAATGGAAAATGCAGCTTGGCCAGAGGGATTTAAAAGAATTGAATTTACTTATGACAATGAAAATACTCATGTGGAAGTTTGGGAAAAATCAATTCCAGTAGAATTTACACCAGTAAAACATTGGACAACACTTTACAAATATGCATGGATTCCTGAGAAGGAAGTTGTTAAAAAATTAATTGATTATAAAATGTCAGAACTAAACACAATTGGGCCGTCTGCTAAAGATGTTGCTGAAATCAGAAGTGATGAAGGAAAAATGGCGATTATTAATAACTTAGCTGATAAATATAGTGGTAGTTTTGATGTAAGATTGGAACTAGTAGATGAAGAAGGTTCAATTGCTAAAAAATATTTGCAGATTAATCCAGATGTTGCTGTTATAGTAACAGATGTTGAACCAGAAGATGATGAAGACATCTCAATTACAATTGATTATGACCTGTTGTATGGGTTTATTAATTACATCACTTTTGAAATTGAGGGTGATAAAATCCAAGGTCCACATTGGGTAAACATAGATGATGATGGTGGTCCCGGACAATTCTTTAGTATTGTTGGTGGACTTTCAAAACTATGGCGTGAAGGTGTTAAGATAAGGCCAAGGTATGCATTGTTTAAAATGTTTTTTAACACTGGAGATATCATCTCTTTAATGAAAGAATCAGAAAGTAGTTCTGATTACAGCAATAATGTTGATATTACAGAAGAACCAATTATTAATGAGGGGGAGATGAAGTAAAATGGAAAAAAAGAATTTAATGTTAACTCAATTGGTTATTGCTGGTCTAATTTTTCTTTTATTTTTGTTTGCTGTTTTCTTTACAGAGGCGTATAATGTAAGATATCTCTTGATTTTGTTAATCATTGCAAATATTGTATTCCTATTTGTGAATAAAACCAAAGGATTATTTGTGAACATCTTAATGTTCTTAATAACTTTATCTTTAGGATATGTCATAATAGAATACATTGCTTCAATATTTGGTTTTATCTTGAGTGCTTATCACGGTTTAAGAATGCTATGGCAATTTAAGAGCTTTGACAAAGGAGATTCTGTTGTTATAGAACAAGAAGTAACAGTTAACGTAGAAAAACCAAAAAAGAAGAAAAAGTAATCTTTTATTTTTATTTTCTTTAATTTCTTTAAAGTTTAGTGAGTGACATTGCCTTCGGCCTAGTGTTGAAATAGTTTATGATTTAACCCTCTTATACAAAAAATAATAACATGGCCAGACGAGGTGAAACCGAGTAGGACTTTACAATGTAAAGTCCGTCTGTGCCTTTGTTGTTATTATTTTTTGCTTATATATTATTTACTTATGAACATTACAATTGCGGATGCTTCTTTTTTCACTAGGATTTTTAGTTTTTTCAAATTTAAACTATAAAACTTTTTATTTCTTTTTCAACCACCAGCTCCATAAGAACAATCCACCTACAATAAATACTGGCATTGAAATTAATAAGAAACTTATTACTTCTTTGTACGTGTTGAAGAATATTGTGAATATTATTCCTAATAAGATTATTAATATTCCACCTATCTTTTCCCATTTCCATGCTATTGTTAATAATATAACTAACGCAAAAGTAGGAAGCATATGAATAAAAAATCCAATTAACATCTTCCAAAAGCTACCTTCATCAAACATATCGAATGCAAACATTGAAATAAAACAAATAAATAATATCATTAAAATTCTTGGTAACCAATAGATTGTTTTCTTTAGTTTTTTGTTCATATAACTCTTAAAGAATTTATTTTATTTAACATTTTCTCTTTTTTTAACAACATCTCTCAGATTTCTATAAGGATGTATTGCAATTCCTGCATAACTGGAGAAATCTTTATACAAAAAATCCATAAATTCAACAACCTTTGGCATCATGCTTAAATCTTCAACAGCAACAAAAACATTTTTGTTAGGATTTTCAGAATAATGGAAACTACCTGTTTCAATATTTCTATCTTCTGCATAAATTATTTCATCACCAACTGCCTCAACAACATGCCCTGGTTCGTTTCTGTAAGCCATTATTGAGACATGATCAGAATTATCAATGATATGATAAGATACTGGTTTCATGTTACCATCTAGATTTATGTCTATACCTACTCTATTTCCTAATTTTAACCAATAAGGAATACTTAATCCAAATTCTATTCCATTTTCTTTTGATTTTTGAAAGCTTTTTACAGTCATATCTAAATAGTTTTTCCAAACTACCATCTTGTCTTCTTCGCTTCCTTCTTGGTATTGCGGTAAACAATATGGTTCAATATCAAAATGTATTCCTTTAAATCTTTGAGTTTCTCCAACTGAATCATTAAATGCAACAATATCATCAATATATTCTAACGCAATTCTGTGGTTCAAAGCAAATTCATTTGTAGAGGCCATTGCATAAACATCAAGATTATTAGCAGTGCAAAACATATTAAATGTTGAAAATTGTGCACTTGCTTCTGATGTTTTTCTAGTATTGTACGCAGATAAAAACACATTTGAAACATCAAACTGCTTACAAATCTCTACAAATTCAGTATCATCAAATATGTTTGCCTTTGTCCATACATATACTGCATTGCCTTTCTTCATGATATATAATCTTCCTTTTTTATTTATAATATAATGTTGTCCACTCCACTACTACACTTCTTTATATAGAAATTCTCCCTAATTAATGTTAGATTTTCCGGATTTAAGAGAAAATAACTAACTGTGCGAGGGGAACAATGGCAGATCAATGGGAATTAAAAAAACAATGGAGACAATCAGATCAACATATTGTTGCAGAGTTTGTTGATCTTAAAGAAGTAGATTCTGAATTAGAAGAGCTTGTTAAAACACCAAGATCAAGAGAAGCAGTTGAGAGATTTGTAGAGTTAAGAGACGCAATTAATATAGTGACATCATTACCCGAGCAATATATACAAGGTTTAAGTAATGGTGGGGCAGAAAATAGTGTGTTTTTAGATATTTTTACTCAAGTTCAAGGAATTCAAGAAAATGTTGATCAAGTTTATTTAATGTTAGATAATTCTTTAGTTTCTTTTGTAAATGCTCTAGGAGAAAGTTATAAGCAGGCGAAATTAGGATTAAGTGGTGATACTTTTGACAGATCTAAAGCAAACATGCAAATGGATGAAATTGCATTAACCTATGATAAATTAAGTAAAAGTTTTGGTTTTTATTCTGATGCAGAGAATAAGAAATTCAAAAACTGGAGATTAAATAGAAGAGCAAAAAAAGCATTAGCAAATGGTACATACAAATGGAATTATGTAGAAGAGTTGAGAAAGGTTAGTACTGCAGTTGCAGAAACTTGGAATTGTAATAGGCCTAAAACAAAAATATTTTACAAAGCAAGATCTTTACCAGATACAACTGGGAGAATGACTAAAGTAGATGTTAGTAATTTTATAATTCCTGATGACGGATATGTTCAACAAGATTTAAAAGATAATCATCATCACAAAAATCCTTTAATTGTAACAGATCCAAATAAATGTAATGATGAAATCATGAATATTTATAGATTTACAAGAACAAGGTTTGAGTATGAACATGATGAAGCAATCACTGGCAAAGCAGAGTATTGGTTAATGCCTTATGAATTAAGAGATATAGGAAAAGGTGATTGTGATGACTGGGCAAATGAGTTAGCTAGTTATTTAATTGGTGCAGGTGTTCCTAATTTTAGAGTAAGAGTGGTTTGTGGAAGAGTAAATGCTGCACGTGGTTTAGATGACGGTGGCCATAGTACAGTTTATGTTTTAGAAGATGACTTAAAAACATGGCATCATTTGAATAGTACAACTTCATTTGATCAAATTCCAGAGAGAAAACTCCATTTAATGCCAACCTCAAAACACAGAAGTGATGGCATGGGAATTGGTGATGTTTGGTTTAGCTATAATAACAAATATGCTTGGCATTCATTTGATTCAGACAATGCAAGACAAAGTTACATGCACGATAAGAGAAGTAAAATTATTGATGGGATATGATTTTTTTCTTTTGAATAGATTAAAAAAAGTCCGTCTGTGCCATTGTTGTTGCTTGATGTTAATCAAGCTTAATAATTTCGACTTTAGTCGGGATTATTTTTGCATGTTTCTCAGGAATTTTAATTTTAAATTTTTTTGGAAATTAAGTAAATATCATAACAATAAGTTCTTTTTTTCCGAATTGATGTAGTGGCTACTACAACGCATGTTTATATTACTTAACTGTCTTACTATAGTTTGAGATTAATTTACCCTAAAACCAGACAAACGCAACCAAGTGGAATCTTGGTTGTGCTGGTTTGCATTTAATAAACAAAAATAATTCATAAAAACAAGTGGGGAGGATAAAATGGCAAAAACAGCATATGCACAAAGAGCACAAGCAGAAAATACACCTGCAAAATCAAAAACAAATTCTACAACAAATTCAAAAACAGCACATCAACAAACAACAGGCTTGGAAGATTTTCTTGGTGGAGCTGCATGGGGTGGTGTTGCATCTTTTGTAATGTACGCAACTAAAGCAGCATCTTTTATACCAATACCTTATGATATTAACATGACAGATCCTGTTTCAAATGCAACTGCAATGGGTTTTGGTTATATTGCTGGTTCAGCAAAAACACAACCAAAAAGAATTGCAGGATTAATAGGGGTTTTAGCATCTTATGCTCCTGAAGTACAATATGCAATGGCAACTAGTGATTATAAACATGCTGGGATGATGGCTGGTGTTAAAGGAATGGCAACAGCAGCTGCTTATATCGTTGGTGAAGTTAAGAAAAGATTATCTTAGGAGGGTTAAAATGGGAGGATTAATAAAAAAATTAGCAATTACTGCATTTGCATTATATTTTTCAGCAGTTGGTATTAGAGCATTCCAAACTCTTAGATCAGATGAAGTAAAACAAACAACCCAAATGGCAGATTCTGCTCTTTATTTATCTGAACAAATCTTAAAAGATCATCCTGAATATGTTATGGAACTAAGAGCAAAAGACACATATTCTCAATCTCAAGTTGATACTTTTTTTAGCTCTTATATAGGCCATGAAAAAAGAATGGATAATCTAGAGTGTATGGTAAAGAGAGTTTATATGCCTTGGAAAAAGTGTGGTTACACACCAAAAACTACGCAAAAATAAGGTTGTTTAATGTTTAAAATTACACTGAAAATGACTAAAATCATGCAAAAACTTAAAAATGTGGGGGTGTTTCTTTATTATAGGTAAAAATATCTCAAATGGGGGCGGAACTATGAAGAGAACTAATACTAGATTAATTAAATTACCAACACTTCTTGATAAAACAAATACTTCTGGTTTATCAGATACTGATATTGCTGAATTTAATTTAAGGGCATTTGATTATGTAAGAAGAACAGCTGTTCCTACCCTGAATGATTATGGGATTAATTCATTTAAAAATGCAGTTATTGATAATGATTTTGAACTAGCAAAACAAATTGCAGGTGTGGATACAGATGGGATTTTAATCGGTGGATATACAAATAATCACACTTTAGATGGGAAAAAAATTTTAACTGCATTTTTCAAGCAAACAAGAATTGGTCATGAAGTAACTTTGACAAGATTAAAGATTTTTCTTGAGCAAATTGTTTCAGATAATATGGATAGTGTAACAAAAGAAAAAGTAAGAAAAGTACAAGACACACCTTTTGTTTCAATTGAATATCTTATGGGTCAAATGGAGCGCTTTGATGAAGAACATTCAACAGTTCAAAACAAGAAAGATTTCTCAATGCTTGATAAAGATACAAATAAAAAATTACCACTTGATTCTGGAGTTCAGAAAATGGCTGTTTATCTTGAACAAACAAGATTAGCTCAAGTGAGTGATGCTGCTGCGGCTGAGTTTTTCAAAGCATCATCTTTAAAATCAAATTTAGAGGCATTTAGAAAAGCTTTTGAAGCAGAAGTAAGGGGTGCACATGGTGTTCCTGTAGAAGGTTTAGAGGAAAATGTTGAAATGGATTATGAATTAAGTGATGGTACAGGCGTCAGATATTTATTTTTTCCAAAATCAACATCAATTTCATATTCTAAAATTAAATATGGTTTAGTTACAAATCCTAAAGGCAGACCAAAAAATATTACTGGCAAATATGGTGATTTAGAGATTGTTAAAGAGCTTGCTTTTAAGCCAACATATGAAGCACTAAGAGCAGGTTCTGGTTTAGTGGTTGAAACATTAGGAACTGGAAAAACAGCTCCAGTGAGAATAGTAAGACAAACAAAGGGAGTTGTTGACGAGGAAAACTCATATAGGGTTTTTAACAATGATGGTGCAATGTATATTAGTGTTAAAGATGTCTTTGCAAGAATCAACTCGCTAAAAGAAAAATATGCGTCTGAACCACAAGCTACACAATTCAAGATTGACTTTTTCTCAGCAATGCCTGAGAATTTAAGATAAATAAAAAATCAAAGGGTAAAATGCAGATCTCAATAACAAAAAACATTGATGGAGCTAGAAATGCAGAAGGCATTGTAGTAATTATTGATGTTTTTAGAGCATTTTCTACTGCTTATTATCTTCTTGCAAATAATGCAAAGCAAGTAATGCCAGTTAATGGTGATGATGCGGCGTTTGCAATGAAAGAATCTTATCCTGATTCTATTCTTATTGGTGAAACACGAGGTAAGAAAGTTGAAGGTTTTGATTATGGTAATTCTCCTTTAGAAATAAAGGATTTAGCTTTTTATGATAAAACATTAATCTTGAAATCTACTCGTGGAACTACAGGATTAGGAAATGTTGATTCTGAAAAGGCAGATGAAGTTCTTGTAGGTGCATTTTTAGGAATTGAAGCAATTGCTAATTATATCAAGCATAGAAATCCAGAAAAAGTAACTTTAGTTTGTATGGGTAACTCAGGAGATGAGGATGCACTTGAAGATAACCTCTTTGCAGAGTCATTACAAGATTTATTGCAAGGTAAATCAATTAATTATCAAACAACATACGATAAAATAAGATCTGATAGAACGGCAGAGAGATTTTTTGATCCAACATTAACACATTCTCCTCAAGAAGATTTTAATTTATGTTTAGAATTTAATAAATTTGATTTTGTTATGAAGTATAATCTCAAAACAGGTGTTCTTGAGAAAGCACAATATTAATTTTAGAAAATGGAACAAGATCTTTTAGGAAATGAAATCAGAGAACGAGTTTCTGTTAGAGATCCTTCTGCACATGAACCATTTGTAACAGGTAGATATATTAGTGATAAAGTTGCACAAGGTAAGGCTTTAATTGTTCCTGATGAGGATAAATATAATACTATTGATCCTAGTTCTATAGTGGTATTAAGAAAAGCAGATATTACTTGGTTTCCATTAATTAATCAGGCTGCCGGTGTTATTGTTGAAGAAGGAACTATCTCTGGGCATTTTTCTCAAATGTTAAGGGAAATGAACAAACCTGCAGTTTATGCTGCTCATGATGCAAAAAAATTAATTAAACAAGATCAAGAAATAACTATTTGTCCAGGAGAAATAACTATGGGGCCAGCTGTTGGTTATGTTATAAATGGGGCAGTTGAGTTAAAAGTAACTAAGGAATCATTACCTGAATTTGAAACACCAAAAACAAAAGTTTTTGCCATTAGTAGTTTTGTCGGCGGACTAAAACAAATTTTGCATGCTCCTGTTGCAGGAGTTGGCGTTATGAGGTCTGATTTTTTGAATAATTCTGTTTTTGGAGTGCATCCTAGTGCTTTGTTGGATTATTCAAGGGGTTTGCTTGAAAGTAGAGATCCTGATGCAAACAAAAATCTTGATAAACTGTTATCAGAATCTTTTGGTTTTTCTAGTTCAAGGGCAGGTTACACAGCAAGAGATCTTTATGTTAATGTAATGGCAAAGAAAATTGCAGATGTTGCAAAACTTTTACCTGGAAAAAGAATAAATTATAGATTATGTGATTTAAGATCAGATGATTCTAAAAGATTATTAGGTGGAGATACTTACGAACTTAGAGAGGATAACCCTGCCCAAGGTAAAAGAGGGGCTTATAGGTTATTGAAAGAAAGAGAAACTCTTTATTTAGAATGCGATATTATTAAGAAAGCAATGGAAATTTCTGGAGCTGATATTAATATTTTTATTCCATTTTGTCGAACACCATTTGAAGTTGAAAAATTAGTTGGACTTATTAATGATTATGGTTTAACAGCTCCTGAGATTGGTGGTATGGTGGAAGTTTCTGGGATGCCATATATCATAGATGAGTTTACAGATACACTTGACTTTTTTGTTTTTGGGCCTTTTGATATGACGCAAGGATTATTTATGATGGATAGAGAATATGCATTCGCATCTGATTATGCTCATCCCAATAATAGGGCAACAATAGGGGCTTTCAAATTAATGCTAAAAAATTTACAAGGTTTTGGTAAAGATGTTTATTTGCCAACTTCAGATTTATTTCATTTAGAGGAATACATGCCCTTGCTTGGAGATACTAAATTACATCTTGCATGTTTTCCAGATACATTTGAAAGAGATGTTCTATTTACAAATAAAAAAGAGTTAGAATGCGGGTATAAATAAGTAAGTAGTTTGAAGTTAGAAGTAAGAAGTTGGTTTTGGGACAATAAATAGGTAAGTGGTTTTGAGTTATGGGTTATAAGTTGGTTTTGGGTAAATCAGTAAAGGGATTTGGTTATAGGTTAATTAGTATTGAGAAAACACAACTAAACTCATAACTACTTACTGATTACCCACCCAGAACTTAAGACCCATTACTCAAAACTAAATTACTTTTCACCAACTTCAAACTTAGAACTTAATACTTATGACTATACTACTTTGCTTCTTTCCATAGAATTTCAAAATATCTTTTATAGGATTCTGCAAGTGTTTTATTGATTATTTGTGTTGAAATTATTGGTGGCCCCCATGATGTTAAGACTACTTCATCTCCACATACAAAAGTAGAAACATTTGAATCAAATTTCTCAGGTAAACTTTTTGCTTCAGTGAATTCCATTTTTTTAAGTAATTTAATTCTTTCTGTAGCATCGTGATTATATATATGCAACATATTAACTTTCAAAGGGATTCTTTTTTTATGAAAATGAGGTATGTAGGTTCTTACAATTTCTGGCACACTTTTTGGAATGCCATAAACTCTAATGTCATCTTTATAACTAAGAAAGTGATATAAAATATCAAATAATGCCTTTAATCCTTGAAAAATATGTGCTTCACTTTTATTTTCAGACATTTCTAATTTTAATAGAAGTTCGGGTAATACATTACTTAATCTTTCTTCTTTTTCTTTTAACAGTCTAAACAAACTTTGTGGCGGTGATGCTTGGAAATATTTCACATTTGAAACTGTTCTATAAGAAACAACTCCTCTTTCATACATTCTTTCAACTGCATCATAAACATTTGTTCTATGTACTTTAGATTTTTCAGCAATTTGTCCAGCAGTTGCAGATCCTAATTCAAGAAGTGCAAGATAAGATTTAGCTTCGTTCTTACTGAATCCTAAATCTTCTAATATTTTTTCATGCATTTTTACACCTAATTCTGTGAATCTACTGTTATTAATCTAATTATCACTACCCCCTTATTATTTATAAAGAATAGCTTTGACATTTATAAAGTTTGTTGCCTATTTAGCTTAGATAAAAAGATTAATGAACAATAACAAAGGAGCAAAAAACAACAACAATAACGGCTCAGACGTGTTTTTCCTATGGGAAAACCCTACTCGTCTCACTTTGTTCAACTCGCCTGGCCATTGTAGTTGTTTTTTTCTTTAAAATAATTTGGCATAATACTCTTTAACACTGGCGGATGCTCTTTTTTTCATTAATTTTTTTCTTTTTTTATATTATAACCATCTCTTTTTCTTTCGCAATTATTAGCTTTCTTGCCGTGACTTTTCCGAACCATCCGTAAATCTTCCATCGTCGTATAAACAACTACAACACAAGTTTATATAGATTTTCGAGCATACTATAGTTTGGGTAAATTAAAGCTGATAAAAAAAACAATAAACAAAGGAAGGATGGGGAGGTATGAAAGATGGTTTTTGAAAAATTAGGTAAAAGAGCAAAAGAAAATGGTTTATATTTTGTTATGGGTGCTGTTGCAACAGCGGCTCTTGGTGCTGCTTTGTATTTTACAGGAGTTGTTCCAGGAAATAATAATGTGGCTGAAACAAAACAACCAACAGCAATTGTAGAACAAATTGAATTATCACCGGCAAACGCAAGTTATGTTTTGGGTTTAACAGACACATATATTAGATCAAACCCAGGTGTTTTAGAAAATGAATTTCAATCTGCACAAAGTGAAAACACAGATTATGTTGAAGGTGTTGCAGGATTTTGTAATACTCTTAGTGGAATGAAAGAAGAAAAAAAACAAGAAGAACTTGCTAAGTATGATGTTGAAGCAGGAACTGCTGATCCTTTAGTTACAAAATGTGAACCAACAGTAATTAATGGCGCAAGAGCATTAGTTCTTTCAGATTCAACAAACATTGATCAAGTTGTTTTAAATAATGACTTTATGGGTCAAAGAACTTATTCTGCACAACCTTTGCCATTTCCAATGCAAACAGGTTTAGCAGAAGAAAACAAAGATGCACAAAAATATTCTCAAGAAAGTGTAACGCCAAATAAAGTTGCACCACAACAAGAAGATTTAGTTTCATTGATGAAAGAAACAACATCAAGTTTGTTTGGTAATTATCAATAAAACAAGATTGACAAGACAACAAGGGTAAATTTATTTTAAGTAAAAACAAAACAAAAACAAAAACAAACAATCAAAGTTTGGAGGTAAACAAAATGGAAGATGGAGTACAACCAGGACCTGAACCAGGTCTACAAACAATTGAAACAGGAGCAGGTAATGGGAGTGAATATTCTACAGGAACAACTGGGGCAACAATTCAAACACCAGCAAGGCCTGCACCAACGCCAGCAGGAATTGAAACTGCAGCTGAAAGAGAAATGAATAATCAAGAAGCAGAAAGACAATTAGAAGATCTTTTAGCAGACGAGAAAGCAGCATTAACACCTATAGAAAGGCAAAAAGTTCTTGAAACTGGAAAAGAAGAAGTTGCAAGAATCTTAGGTATAGAACCAATACAAGAAGGGCAAAAAGGTTTGCTTGGTTATGTTGCAAACGGAATTAAGAGTGGGATTAATTCATTGCTTGGGAGAACAGAAGAAGTTGTTAAAGTTTCTCCAGATGAAGTTTTAAATCTAGAAGCACAAGAACTTAAAGAACAAATTGCTCAAGTTAGAACAGACATTGTTGAGTTAGAAAAAAGTTATCTTGGAAATTTAACACAACAAAATGGTTACATTAAGAAAAAGATGAGAGCAAGAGCTGCAATGGATGTTGCTAATGATAGATTAGAAGATTTAAACGATCAAAAAGATAACATTCAAGCAGAAGTAACTTCTGGAAATCTTGAAAAAATAGATGAATTAACAAAAGTAATGACAAGCGTTAGTGTATTTAAAGGAAAATATAATCTAGCACAGCAACAATTCATTATTTACAAAAGCAGAATAAAAGAATATGCTGGAAAAGTAATGGAGGACGAAAGTGATCTAGATGGTAAAAGAAGAGAATATGCAGGATTAGAAGTTAAAGCAGGAGCGATAACAGATAATCCAATTGAATATATTGATCGTGCAATGAGACATGAAGGAAATGCGGAAACTGCAAAAGATTCAGCAAAAGTTTACACCGACAAACTAACTCAGATTAATGGAATTAAAGACCAAGTCAGAGGTTCTGGTTTAGGTGAACAACCTGGTTTGGGTCTTGACACTGATGACTCATCTCCAAGTGCATACATGTCAAAAAATGCACAAGAAAGATTGAAACAAAATAATGAGTTTGATGACCAAATGAGGAAAGTGATTGAAAAGGATGATCTAGACCCTTTTGCAGACACATCTTATGCGGCAGCATCAGTTAGTCCTTCAAAACAACATTAATTTGTTTTTATTTTTTTTATTTTTTAACCTTTCAAAAATCAGATTGATTATTTAATATTTAATCTTAAATAGATTAGGAGGAAAAGAAAATGAGCAGCTTAGAAATAACTGGCAGAGATATATCTAACGCTGGTATCCCTATTGGAAGAAAGATTAGGGCTAGGGCACCAGATCTTGAATCTAGAATTAAACGTTCAAGTAGAACTGAAAATCCAAGTGGAGTTTCAGATGCAATTACGTCTTTTTTTGTTGTACAACATGCAGTTTATGACAAAATTAGAAAAGGTAGTATGAATTCATCAGAAGCAACTGTTTTTTCCAATTATGTTGCAGCTAAATATAGTTCAGAATTATTAGATTATGGTGGGAATGTAACTTTTGATGGATTCGCAACTGATAAACTAAAATTTGGAGATGATTTTTTTAAAATTGAAGATACATTACTTGACTTATATTCAGATGCTGTTTCTAAATCAAAGTCAGTTCCACTTGAATCAGTAACAGATGCATTTTTTGATTGGACAATGAGAGAATCATTAAGTGCAATTGAGAATAGTTATCGAAGTGTTCTTGGAAAAGTAAATGGGACCAAAAGTATTACAGTTAATGGAAAAAATATTCCTTTAACATTTCAAGAACATAAACAAGAAAAGAAAAGTAGGGCAAGTACAGTTGATGTTTCTAAATATCAAACATCAGGTGTGGCAACTCCTGATGCAAACGGACAAAAGGTTCAAAATGATTATGAATTTATTTCCGGGCATGAAGACGTGAAAGCAGAGCTTCAAAGAGTTGTTAGGAGAATGAACCATCTTCAAGAATATTTACAACTTGCTCCTCAAAGAAAAGTAATTAAAAATCTTTTGTTAAATGGTCCACCTGGCACTGGTAAAACTACTCTTGCAAGGATGTTACAACATATGACTGGTTTTTTATTTTATGATGTAAAATGTGGTGACCTTGTTTCAAAGTTTAATAATGAATCCTCACAAAAAATTATTGATCTTTATGAAGGCGCTAAAAATGCTGTTTTAGCATCTGAAGTAAAGGGTGCAATTATTTATTTTGATGAAATTGATCAAATTGCAATGAAAAGATCTAGTAATCCTCAGGGTGGAGAAAGAGATGACAATAAAGTTGTTACGACACTGAATGGTTGTCTTCAGGATTATTTGGGAGTCCCAATAATTACAATTGGTTCTACAAATAAGAAATCATCTATGGATCCAGCTATTGCAAATAATCAACGTTTCAAAGTTTTAGAAGTAGGATATCCAAAAACAGATGAAGGGGTTGTTGGTATATACCAAGCAATTATTAATAAGATTGAATCTTATGCTTCAACTGAAATTAAGGATAAAAGATTTGGTGGACAAATCTTTGATCAGATTGATGCAGACCCCATTTTAGCAATTACTCGTACTGGACAAGAGTATAGCTCAGGAAGAGTAATTGACAATGTTCTATATGATTGTCTTTTAGAGAGGTTTGAAGCAAATATAGACCTTGGAATAAAACAAAGGATTACAACTGCTGATGTTTGTAATAAACTTTTGACCTATGATTTTAGTGTACAAATGGAAGATGATCCCCAAAAATATTCTCGTTTGTTAGGGGAACAAGCTACTGATGGGGCAACAACATCAAAACCATCTACTCAAACACGCACAGCAGTTTAATTAAGGTTGAAGAAAATGGATGACGACAGAGCAATTGTGGAATTAGTAAGATATGGCAAGGATATGTCTATTTTGAAGAGGGCAATTGCAGAAATTCATTCAGACGGCGGACTTGTTTATAGAACTTTTTCTAAGGAAGCATTAGTCAAAGTTTTAGATGCCGAAGCACAATGGAAAAAACAACGAGTTAGATTTTATATTGGTAATGAGGAGAAATATGCATTAGTAAAAGCAGCATTTTGTGGTAGTGCAATTCCCTCACATTTAATGCAAGCAGGAAGTAATGCATTAGATAATGCAATTAATAATGGTCTTGATGAAATAACAGACCCTAATGGTGCTAGTGCTTATGAAACTTCTGCGCAAAGAGAACGTACAGTAGCACAACCAAACGAAAATGTTGCACAAGGTGTAGCTTCAACACAAACAGCCTCAACTCCACCTGGTATAGGGACAGAGTATGTAAAAAAAGAATGTTTAGATTGTGCCGTTAGAACTTTAGCAGATGTTTTAGATAGTCATGTAAAAGGACAAGCAACAAAACAAACGCCGGTTTCTAATGTTGAAGAATCTGAAATTTTTAATCCTGATTTAACAACTATTGTTCAAGAACCTAATTTAGATGTTGCAACTAAAGTAATTACTACTTTAGGAAGAGATGCATTTCTTCCAGAACATATTGATCAATATTTTGATGAGCAAGGTTTAGTTGGCGAATACAAGTTAAGGAAACTATTGGTTTATTCTTTGTTAGCAAAAGCTCATGTTGGTATTGAAAGTTTAAGTGGCGCAGGTAAGACTGCAATTATGGATCCTTTTTTAGAATTATTTCCTCAGGAAGAATTATTAGTACTTCAACAAACATCTGACAAAGCTTTATTCAATAATACTAAAATTAATGATTATAATTATTGGGTAATTACAGAGCTTCAGAAAGTTACTGGACATACTTTTAAAGAAATAATAAAGAATCTTACAGAAGGTAAAAGTTCTGATTATAGTAGAACTAATAATGCAAAAGATGGTGTTGATGACTTTAGAATTTCAGCAGGAAAAACAGTTTATTATACTCTTGCAATAACTAATGATTATTTTAAGAAAAAAGATCCTGAATTAAGTAGAAGATTTATTGTTTTTCATACTGATATTAGTGCAGAACAAAATGAACGTGTTATTAAGAGTTTTGCAGAAAGTAGTTTTGCTTCTAAAGAAAAATCACAAATTTCTGAATTGTTAAAAGGACATGTCAAAGAAGCATTAGCACAAAACTTTGATGTAAGAAATCCCTTTTATCCTTATGTTACAAGTCTTGTTCCAAAGGAATTAGTTTCTTCAGTAAGAGTAAGATCTTTTATTAAGCATTATAAAAAATTAGTTGATGGTTCTACTATTTATCATCATTTTGCGAGATCAAAACAAGAATTATCATCTCAACAAGGTCATAATCTCTTTTCAAGTGTTTTTGATAATATGCATATTAATGAACTTTATGGACAAATGTTTTATGATAATATTATGGGGATTTCAGTCATAGATCGGTTAGTTATAAATGCATTTGATGGTGACTCCAAATTATCTGGAGAAGACTTATTAGGAAGATTAGAAAAAAGAGGATTTTACGATAAAACAGATGTTGTTAAAGAGAGTTTATCAACTCTTGAAGGTTTAAGGTATTTGAAAAAGAAAGGAACAAAAAATCCAGATTATACTTTGTTAAGAGAACCTGCATCATCAATTGAAGTTAATTGGGAAGATGCATTAGCAAGTGCTGATGAATACATGAAAAGAAGTTATCCTGGTGTTAGGGATGAATGGTATCAAAGATGTAGTCAAGAAATAGCTATGATGAATTCTTCTGTTTCAAATATTGAAACAGGATCTCCAGTTTCTGGTAATCCTGTTTTAACTGCTCAAGATCATACTCAAAAAAAAAGAATAATAAACAAACCTGGCGGTGAGGTGTAAAAAATGGCAGATGAATATATGGTAGATGAACATATGGTGGGAGAACAGATGATGAAATCAGCATTAATACCAACAATGCTTGGAACAGATGATGTTGATGCAGAAGATAATATTGTTGAGTCGCTTTTAGCAGAAGGAGCTTCAAGAAAAAGTCTTAAAGAAATGCTTGTATGTTCTACTGGGATGACTAAAGACTTAGAGAAAATTGCAAGAGCACAGTTTGTTGGAGATATTTTAAATAAATTTCAAGAGATTCAAACTTCTGTTGTTGGTTATAATGAAGATTTAACAACATATTTAAGTTTGATTGATGAAAGAGACCCAATTTCAACCGATGATGCACAAGAATTTGAAGAGAGATTATTTTTAATGACGTCTTCATTAACAAGTAAAACTAAAAATTATTTAACTACCTCTGTTGGTAAATTAACAGATTTAATATCAACATTAGCTAAACAAAAAAAGAAAACTTCTACTGCAGAGACTTTAATGGTTGTTGAAGAGCTTTCTACTTTGGCTTCAAATATGTATGGTGTATTAAATGCAATTAATGCAGATTTTTTGCATGATGTTGTTGATGAAGTTTCACCAAATGCATTTATTGTTGCTTATGCTAGGGCTGCTCATAATATTGCTAATGCAAAGCCAGAAAAAGTTTTAGAAAAGTATCAAAACGCTGGATCTGTTCAGGAAGTTGGAAATTTAATGGATGAATTCAAGGCAAATGGTTTAGCATTTATCTTAGGTAATGAATTACCGCCTGTTCATTTAGATTTATCTAATTTTCCAGTAAAAGCATCAAAAAAACAAAAATTAAAATTTTTAGAACAAGCATTAACTCCTGAAACTAATGAACTTTATCAGGAAATGGAAAAAGTTGCTTCTGCAGGTTCTAGATATTTTAACCAAAGAAATAAATTAAGGGAAGAGATTTCATATTTGGAAGATGCATCAGGCTTTTTAGATGTAATAATGGCTTGTGATTCAATTGAAGAATCAGGAGTAACAGAATCAAGTTTTGATGAGTTAAAATCTTATAACAATTACTTAAACAGACGTCCACATTTAAAAGATATGGTTTTTTTTGGAAAGGAAGTTGCAACTTATCATGCACTTTTTAATTTAGTTTCTAATAAATTAGAAACTATTTCTCAAATGCAATATGGTGCAGTTGGTGTTGTGATTGAGGAAGTAATTGAAGATGCAAATGTGGTAGATGTTTCTGTTGATACACAAGTAATTAAACAAGGAGTGGGAGATACAGTTATCACAAAAGATATTGTTGATGCTACAATGCCTCCTGCAGTTTCTGTTGATTATAGTGCGGAACATAATCTTGCAACAGATTATGTTAGTTTAGAAGATCTTTCTAAACCAACTACTTCAAAATTAAGACCATTGTATAATCTTTTACATGGTAAAACACATGAAGGCGTTCCTTTTTTAGGTAGTGGAGAAAATATGGCAGAGAAAATTGATGCCTTTGAATTAAATGGTGACTTTACACATAAAGAAAAAGGATTTATTCAAAGTGCAGTTGCATATTTAAGAAATAATGCAGAAACAAAGTTTGGAACATTTACTTCAGACAATCCAATCACCAACTATGTTGGAAACTTTTTAAAAACAGCAGACTCAGTGGTTAGATAAATCTTAGTAAGCAAATCATCTAAGCAAAGCTAAGCATCTCTCTGCCAAAGACCACTGAGTTCCTGCTTTATGATCTCATTTTGTTTTTTTATTTTAGAACTTTTTTTGTTTTTTTAGTTCAAACACAGGCCATCTCTACTCTGAAGGGATGACAAATAGAAAGATATATAAATAGATCTATATTACTTTATTATAATAAGATGAACCTAGAAAACGTATTAAATGATAATAAAATTCTTGCGAATGGTTCTATAGATTCTGGTATGGATGCTGACACAAGTTCTACTAAAAGATCTGATAATCTTTATTCTAAACTCACTTCTGCATTTTCATCTTTAGGAAGAAATGCTGGAACTATTGCAAAAAAAGCAGCAATTGCAACCGTAACTACAATTGGTGCAGCTATTTTAGGATATTCACTTTTGTTTTCACCATCAACAGCAAATGCACGTGAAAGGTATTGTAGACCCAAAATTCTTAATGCAACTAAATGCGTTAATGTGGATCAAAGAAATAATCCAGGTTATTGTCATTCGAATGTTACTGTTAAGGTATGTGATGATGAGAATTTTTCTTTGCATCTAGATAAAAAAGTTACTGATGTTAAGGGTGTTACTATTATACGTGATAAGAAAGGGTTAAATGGTTCAGATCTATATCTTGTGAAAATTGAGCCAAGAAACCATGGTTATGGTGAAAATATATTCAAAATTGCATATTTATTGAAAAACAAAGAAGGAGAAGTGGTTTCAAGATTTCCTGTTGATAAAACTGCATCAAAAGAAGTAAAACTTAAAATTAAAAAAGTTAATCCTAAATTAATTGTTAATCCAACATTACAATATCAACGAATGATTGCAAATTCAGGAGATATTAATAATCAACTCAGAGCCTTTCCAGAGTATGACTTATCAATAAAAATGGGTTTACCTTTTGTTAATCAATTAAACCCTGTAATGATTGCCGGCATGTCTGGCAATGAAGATTTTTCTTCATATCAATTTACTGTCGGTGCTGGACTTGAAGCAAGAGGAGTATTTAGAACAGTACCAATTGGATTTACTTTTTTATTAGATTTTATTAATGATCATAACTTCACAGATATACTTAGCATGCGATTTAAACTTTATGGGGATGAAATTAGTGGAAATCTGTTTGATAATGATCAGATATTAGATTTTAGTTATCGGGCTGAACTTTTATTTGATTATAATCTTGTAGAGAATAAAACAGAAGGGATTGGTATAAGAGCAGAGATAAGTTCCTTTTTTTCTCCTGGAAGAATTCATGTAAAGGGTGCGGAATTTGATCTCTTAGGAGTTTCACTTGGTGGCCAGTATTATCATGGGCCAAAAGCAGATTCAAATATTCATGGTTTTTTTAACAGAGAAAATAGTGTTATTATGGATGTTGGGATGCCACTAAAAGTACAAATCAGATCTGCAGATGATTTAAACATTTATCTGAAGCCTAGTTTTGTTATGGCTGTAGGAATGTCTGAAGGAAATCTTGAAGGAAATGAGTTTCTTCCTAAATATGATCAAATACCTTTTTATGGTTTCTTAACAACACTTAAATTAGAATATTAATCTGTAGTTTTCTTTCTAATTAATTTAATGATTCTAAAAAAGAAAGAATAAAAAGTTATAACTTTATTACTTAATCCCATTAATATCTATTCTAATTGGACCTTTTTTTATCATATCTCCTTCGGCAATTTTTATATGTTCTTTTGCTAGGAATGTTTGAAGGTCACCAACGCTATAATGTTCATCATTACAAACCCCATTTTCTTGCTTATAACAAAAACTAGTGGCAATACATTTTCCAGACGCATCAAATACTAATTTCCCCTCTATATTTGCATGGTCCGCATTAATTCTACTTTCAAGTGCAGCTATTGCTTCACTATTTATTGTTATTGCGGTTGCATATCCTTTAGATGCACCATTTACTTGATATTTTAAACTTTTCCCGCCTAACTTAAGAGATCTTTCACCATGATAAAATACATTTATTGTTGTTTGTGGTGCTTTGAAAGGAATCATATTCCCTTCTTCATCTTGACATTTTTCATCTTCTTTATAATCTTCTTGCTTATCTTGTGCATATAATGTAATTGGGATTACTGTGTCTGTTGGTAGACTTCCTTGTTTTATCACCGTCTTTCCACCAGGTTTTCCAAATACCTTTACATCATCATTATCTGAAGTTACTCTAAATTGTTTTCCACCAAGATCTTTATCTTTAAATAGAGGTTTTGATTTATTTCCTTCACCACCTATTTCAACAGTTGTTCCTACGGGAATATAAAGGACATCATCAATACTTCTAGCAAGTTGTGGACAATCATTTCTGTCTTCAACACTTATTGAAAGTGTAACTGCTCCTTCATTTTCATCTGTTTGGAAATTTTCGTCTAGGGCAACTATTTTTAATACTGCTCTTTGATCAACGGGTCCATTTTTACCCATGGTGTGTCGATCTTTTCCTTCAGCTGTTATAACTAAATATTTGCCGCTAATAACTGGTGTAGCAATTATTCCTTTAGCATTATTTTCTCCTTCTCCTTGTAACTCCCCTATGATTTTATATGCAGTTGGTTTTCCATCTGGATCTGTAAAATAATCCTGAAGATTTATTTTCATCTCTTTTTCTTCTTCACCCACTAATACTAAATCTTCTGCTTTTTCTCCTCGTACAGGTGGATTATTAAAAAAGGTAACTGTATATTTCTTTGTTACACCATTATTTAATTTGAGAGTAAAACTAGTATTTCCTCGGTATGGTTTTTTATTTATTTTTTCAGGAGTGATTGTAAGTTTTCCCCATCGCGCACTGTATTTTGCAGTTAACCCGTGTCCTTCAACTACCCCTTTTAAAATACTATCAATATCTGAATATTTAACATCTGTGCATCCACAACTATCTCTAATTAAATCTGCAAGTTTAATTTCAACAGGTTTTGAAACATGAGTGTTATATGATTTAGAAACTAATTCATAAACAGTTGGTGCTTTTTTCTTTATTGGTTTTTTTGGCTTAACTTCTTTTTTATATGGTTTTTTACTCTCTTCTGTAACCAATGGTTTTCCATCTAATGTTTTTATACTAGTTGTTGGTTTTTCTGATTTATCTTGAACTTTTTCTTCTAATGGTTGTTTTGGTTGTGGTAATACTACTTCAGTGGGAGGAGAAATTTTAGTTTCACCTGTTGATTTTTTTGTATCTTTTTTAAGAGCACTCTCAGCTTTTAGAAGAGTTTCTAATTTTGGACTTGCATTTACAAAACCCTTTCTTATAATGTCTTCTCCAAACCCACTTAGTATACTCATATCTCCCTCTTGTGGTGATTCCCAAAGAGGAGATGTTGTAGGATTTTCTTCTTTTCCTTTACTTACCTTTTCTTCATTTTCTGGTTGGGAAATAATATCTTGTGTTTGTTCATTAATAACTGTTTCAGTGTCTTGAATAAGTGTTAGAGGTGTTGCATCAGGAATCACATAACTTTCAGTTGTTGTTGTTGTTTCATCTTCTGTACATGCTTTACTATTTGCAACTAAATATATGCCTCCTGCAAGAGCTGTTAATAATGCTGCTCCACCTAAAATATAACTAATTCCTCTTCCAATTTTACTATATTTTGCTTTAAATTCAGTCCAATGTTCTTTAAAAGTTCTCTTAAACTCAAGTTTATGTGTTGATTCAGTCTCATATGGTAACTGTGATAATTGAGAAATTTCAACTGCTGAAATTGCAGTTTCTCCTTCATTAATTGAAGTACTGATTTCAGGGTTTTTTGAAAAAGTAACAGGTACAATTTGATCATCTATTGAACTAATTGAATAGTTTCTTTTAACAATTGGATCTTGAATAACTTCTCTCCTAACAAGGTCATTGTCTGAAGTGGAAGGATGCTGCAACATGATCTTTTCTATTAGTCCTGACACCTCTTTTGCATCATTATATTGGTATCCTTGATTTTTTTCTTTCTTTTTAGGATCAGGCATAGTTGTTGCTTCTATGATGGGATATAATTTACTCATGATTTCTCCATCCTCTGGTTTTGCACCATCTCTTGCAACAACTCTAGTAATAATCTGTGAATAAGAGTCTTGAATGATATTAACAAATTCTTCAAATTTACTTTCTATTATTTTTCCCATTGCTTGAGTTGCTATGTCTTCTGGAATCCATTCTGAACAATCTAAAAGTAATTCTTTTGCTTCTTTTGCTCTTTTTCTTTCTAATTCTCTTCTGCTTTCTTTTATAAATTCAATATTTTCTTCATCACTTATGTCCCATTTAGATAATATACCATTATATTTTTCAATATGTTTTGCCCCTAGATAAAATGCAGATCTTCCGGTTACCATCCATACAAATAAATTTGAAGCTTCATATATGTCAATCCACGGTTGTGCACTTTCATTTTTAGAACCAAGCATCATTAATTCTAATGGGGAAATTTCTGAATTATGTAATGCAACTTCTCTTGATCTTCTTCCTTGGTAACTACTCGAATAATCTCCAGTAGCATCTTTTATTGCACCAACTTCATGATTAAATAATAATTCACAACGTTCGTGTCTTTCTCTTGCTAATCCAAAATCCATAACTTTAAGATCTTTTAGATGATCTAATTCTAAAAATCTTCTTTGATCTCCATCTTGAACAATCTTTTCTAATCTATCATATTGTACAAAAATATTTGCAGCTTTTAAATCTGTATGAATTAATTCTGCGTCATCATGTAAAATACTTAACTTTCCTAATAATGTTGTATAAATTGCAAGAGCATGTTCAAGTGGAAGTGCTTTTCCTTTAAATTTGAACTTTTCTTCTTCTGGTGTTGCACCTTCTGCAAGATCTAATTCCATAACTTTTTTTAGAGATACGCATCCTTCACTTTCTAAATCTCTCATAACGGCAATGTGTTCATCTTTTTTTCCTTTTGGTCTTTCTGGGATAAATAATAATGGATAATCAAATTCTCCTGTTCTACGATCCTTTCCTTCTGGGAGGCTAATTATTCCTTTTTCTAATAATTTTTCTAGAACATGTCTTTCATTTCTTTCTACTTCATAGCTAATACCCATTCCAACTTTAATACATGCTTCCAAATTATCATCAAAATATACTTTACTAAAATGTCCTTTTTTGATTCCTCTTGTACTATGGCTTTCTCTAGAAAACTTGTATGTTTTTCTACCATCGACAATTTCAATGATTTTCTCTTCTGGTGTTTTGTTTGGGTTTATGAAATCCACATATTTATCTATTGTCATATTAGTTACCTTTTACTATTTGAATTAATCTTGTTGCAACAGCAACACCTGCTCTGATATTATCTCCTAATGTTTTATCATATTTTGAACATATGTCACTTTCACTTACAGGGATATAACCTGTTTTGAAAACTTCTGTACAATTTGCCTCTTGATTCTTAATGGCCAATTTTATTGTGTAATCTAAGTTATCTTCAGTAAGATCATAAGCTTCTAATGTATCCTTACAACTGGTTTCTTTATTTTTTTTACATATTAGTTTCCACAGATTTCCACTAGTCTTTTTTAAATAAAATATTCCTCCTAACACTTTTGTAAGGCGATTATCCCCTATATATGCGGCGTAATTTCCTTCTACATTTCCTTTCAATATCCCATTAACCACCACGTTTTCGCCAGAATCCTTAAAGGTAACTTTTTGTCCACTTTTTTCTGCATAAAATGTTTTCCCATCAGGTATTATTTTATATCCTTGAGATTTGAGATATTTTGTTGCTTTTACAACTTTTAACTTTGCTTGATTTGATATTGTTGTAATTTGGGCATATGTTGTATATTTAGTGCCTGTGCCATTAATTGCAGCCGTTAATGCTATTAAATAAGGATCATCGTTCTTAACTTCAGCTGGTTTTGCCGTTTCAACTGCTGTTTCAAGACCACCTGCTTGTTCTCCACTACTTTGAATGCCATTTTTATATGCATCTGTCATCTGTTTTTTGTATTCTGCGCTTGGTTCGTCACTTGTTTTGACAACTTTGCTATCTTCTATTTTTTTCGCTGCTTTTTTCTTAGATTTAGCTTTTGCAGCTGCCACGGCTGCTTTATCTGTTTTCTTTTTTGCTGCTAATGCTGCTTTTTCAGATGCTAATTTAACTTTTATCGCTGTTTTTTTCTCTTTTTCTAGTCTTTCTTTTTCTTTTTGTGCTTCTAATCTTTTAGTTTTTGCTAATGCTGCTTTTTCAGCTTTTGCTTCTTTAGCCTTTAATAGTTCTGCTTCTTTAACCTTTTCTTCCTCAATTACTTTTTCCACATCTTTATCAGCTTTTTCTTTTGCTTCTTTTTTTGCAGCTTCTTCTTTTTTTTCCTTCTCTTCTAATTTCTTTTCTTCTTCATCTAATTTTTGGTTTCCTTTTTGATATTTATCATTGAAAAGATCTGTTTTTTCAGATTGAGCTGTAGGGTCTGAACCTACAACGGTCTCATGATTTATTGCATAATGAACACCATATCCTCCTGCAGCAATTGCCAATAGTGCTACAGTCCCCCATAATATTTTTTTCCCCCATCTCCCTTTTTTTTTATTTTTTTTCGAAATTAAAATTGCATTAGCATATGCATGAATTTCTTGATGATATGGGGCATTAAGTTCTTCTGATAATTCTGAGCTTCTTGTTCTATTTTTCCCAATAATCTCTTGTAATCTACTAAAACCATAATCTGTTTGCCTTGCATTATTCATATCTGTAATGTAACTTAAACATACATTATTTTCACTTTTAGAAATTGTTTTTTTCTCTTTTGATTTCTCTTCCATAATATCTCTGCCAATAAAAAAATTATAAATCCTTGAATTTTGTCTTTTATGTAATTTACCTAAAGATGTTCTTAATTCTTTATCTGGTTTATCATATGAAAATCTTTTATGATAACTAGCAAAATGTAACAAATGTGCTGTAACAATGGCTCTTTTTATCTTATCATGGGGAATATCTTTTGTTTCTTCTTTACTTTTGTAATAATCAATAAACTCTTTTAAAGAACTAAGTGTTCTTTCTTTAGCAGGTTCTGGAGCTGTAGGAGGTAATGGCGGTGGTGTTTTATCTTGTCCTATCATTCCACCATTTCTTGTTGCAAGTTCCCCTGCTGTAACACTTGTTGCATCTGTTTTAGGTGGATCAACTTTAGGAATTTGTGGTTCTGTAACTTTTTGTTTTTTACTTCCACCATCTCTTGAATTAAGGGTTTCCACAAGAGTATCAACTGTTGCTTCTTCTAAATTTTCTTTTTCTCCTTCTCTTGCCCAGTTTACATCTGCAGGATCAACTTCAACCACCATCTCTGGTTTTGGTAAGGCTACTGATGCTGCTCCTTTTCCACTTAATTCTGTAGTATTTTGTTCTGATGTTATATCTTTTTTTGCAGGATTTGGCACTTTAGATTCTGGAAGATATTCTATATCTAAATCTGCAACGTCTGTTATTCCTTTATCTGGTGAATCTGATCTTCTAGTTTTTGTTTTTTGTTGATATCCAGTTCCCCTTCTTGGAGTTCCATCGTCACTTGTTTCTACGCCTCTTTCTCCAGGATCATAATCTTTAATTGCATCTGCAATAATTGCTTCGGCATCATATTCTTCAATTCCTGCTTCTTGTTCTATTCTTTTTCCTGTTTCTTTTTCTGCTTCTACTTTATAAGAATCAATAAAACGTTCTATACTTTCTTGTAACGTATTCGTTACCACTCCAAACATTTCCTCTACTTCTGTAACTGGAATCATGGTTTTCTGCTGCTCTTGTAATTCTTTATACATTCCAACAACTCTATTATACTCTGTTACAATTGCTCTTAATTTTGTAGTTAATTGTCCTATTTGTGCAGTATATGCTTTCTCTCTTTTTTCATCTGAAACATCTCTTCTTTCTTTCTCATCTTTTACTTCTTGAGTCATAGTTTCAATTGTTGCTTCAAGATTTGCTTTTTCCTCTCCTAATTCACCAAGAGTTTTTCTATCTGCTTTTACTGCTGTAACATATTCCTGGACTGTTTCTAACATTGCGTCTGGAATATCCAATAATTTAATAATTCCCCCCAACAACCCATTTTTCTCTTCTTTTATTCTTCTCTCTTCATCTCTTTCTCCTTCTGCAGTTGTTTTTAATCTTTGTTCTTCTTCATATTGTGTTTGGAGTGTATCTCTTTCTCCAGTTAAAGTATCTCTTTCTTCAGTTAATGTGTCTCTTTCCCCTGTAATATCTTTTACTTGTGTTTCTAATCCAGAAATTGTTTCTGATGCACTTGAAAACTCTGTTTCTTTTGCTCTTAAGTCTGCTTTTGTCCTACGTAATTCTTCATTTAACGTTCCGATTCTCTCATCTTTTCTTTTTCCTGCACTTTTTCCTCGTGTTTTAATTCTTTGAAGTTCTTGTTGATGTGCGACTTCTTGTTCTGCACTTCTTGTTTCAAGTATTTCCTCTTGTTGTTGAGTAAAATAATGTCTACTCCCTTTAAGATCAGCTACTAAAAATGTGGTGTCATCGTGAACTCCTCTTATTGCTGTTGCATATGCATCGGCAAATAAGGCTCTATATATTAATTTATCAGGATTATCTTCATGAATTAACGGAGCAATTAATTCTCGTCTCATATTATAATCTTCGTTATTTAATGGATGACCTCTCTCTTCAAAATGAGCTAATATTTTTCTCCAATAACCCTTTGTAATTCCACCATCTTCCAATCCTTGAACTATCATATCAAAAGGATATCTTGTTAAATGTTTATAGCGGTCAGTAATTATATTTAATTCTTGATTCATACTATAATCTTGAAATGTTTTCTCAAGTTCTCTATGTGTTACTTTGTGAGCAGTTAGTCCATCAGTACACATAAGTATAAATACTGTTTCATCCATTTGATTTAAATCAAAACGATCATATAATACATTTGTTGGTGCACCTTCTCCTAAACAATTAGATGGTCCCCTGTCTGCATCTCCGTGTGCTTGATCTATTGTTCTTAATATCAATTCTGAGTCAACAAAAGGTTTTTCTTGCATGCCACCTTCAATTAAATAAATTCTGGAATCTCCTGTATGGGCTGTGTGCAAGATTCTAGTTTCCTGATCTAACAATGCAAATTCTAATGTTGTTCCTGCATGTTCTGCTTTTAATTCTTGATCAATTTTATCAATTTCAATTTTTATTATTTCTTGAAGTGGTGTTTGATCTTTGTTAAAGAATCTTCGTCTTATTCTTTCATCTAATTTTTGGGCAGCATACTTACTTGCAAAACTATCCATATGTCCACTTAATCCATCACATACAACAAACAAGGCTTTTTTATATTCCTCCATTGCGTCAACTAAACAAAAGTCTCCACAAACTTCCTTTTTAGGACTTGGGTGCTTGAGTGTTTCTGATTCATGATCCATTTTTAGTTTTCTCCTTGTACTGAATGTTTAACTGTACTTGCTGGTAAATTATATTCAAGCAAGAAACTAACATTATCATTTTTTTTAAGTGCTCCAGGTAGTTGACCAATTAAATATGATAATTTTGATTGATATGTTGAGTATAATGTTCCTTCTGTAATTACTTTTGTTTCAGGATTCTGGTCTTGTCCTTCGAGCCCAGCATCAGGAAGTATTCCATCTGGAAAACCTATCTTTCGAAGCATTCCTATTCTTCTATTTTTTTCTCCAATGTCTGTAGTTCTATCTTTCATAGGATAAAAGATTTTAATTATTGATTCGCTACTATAATTTGAAGTTTTACTTTCTGGGAGAATAATTTGCATGCATGTATTTTCAACAGATGCATTAGTGATTTCATGTGTTAATGGCCCAGGCTGATTAAAATTATACAAGCCCCTTTCATGAAGTCTAGCAGTCTTTTCTTTCAATTCTGGATCAACTTTTACTTCTAAAGAGATTCTATATTTTATTGGTGCATCTTTTCTTATAATTACACCATTTTCATTTCTCTCACCTTGAAATAATTCTCCTTCTATTGTAAATTCATGATAATATATTCCTTTTCCGTTTCCTGTTTTTGATTCTTCTCTTCTACTAACGCCTTCATAAGAAACTTTTGTTGCATTTTCTTGTGTTGGAGCCCCACTTATTACGCCTTCATTTACTAATCTCTCAATTATCTCTTTATTCGCTTCACTAATAACTGATTTTGACGAATATGTTCCTTCAGATGTTTTTACTTGAAGTTTAGTATTTTTCAAATAGGATTTAATTGTTTCAATAACTTCATTTGGTAAATATCCAAGTCTTTCCATTAATTCTTCTGTAGCTTGACGAAGAGCTTCTGTTCTTTCTCCTAGTGCTCTTTGTTTTTCATCTAATCTTTGTGCTATTTCATCAAGAGATGCTTCTTTTTCTCCCAATCCAGTTTCTTTTTCTCCTAATCTTATTTCATATTCTCCTAATGCAATTTCTTTTTCATTTAATGCGGTTGCTCTTTCTCTTAATGTATCGTCATTACATTCCTTTAATCTTGCTTCAAGACTTTCTATTGTTTGTGTAAAGCCAAAAAGTTTTTCTTCTATTCCTGTTTGTGCTCTTTCAGCTTCAGTAATATATTCAGAATGAATTCTTTTAAGATCCCTAATTTTAGTCTCAGCAGTTTCTAATTTTGTTTTGTATCTTTGGACTTCTTTTATAATTATTACTACTTCTTCCATAATCTTTACTTTTTCTTTTGTTAGTGTTTGTACTCTTTTTTCATATCCTTTAGTAAGTTCTTCTTTTTCTCCAACTAATGTTATTTTTTCAGCATTTGCTTTTTCTAACTGTGTTTCTAACTCACTAACTCTACCACCATAGTCTCTATCTAATCTTTCTTTCTCTTCTGTTAGTGTTTCTTTTTCTTCTGTTAGTGTTTGTAATCTTGCTTCATATCCAATACTAAGTTCTTCTTTCTCTCTAACTAATCTATCTTTTTCAATATTTGTTTGTTCTAATTGTGTTTCTAACTCACTAACTTTACCACCATAGTCCCTATCTAATCTTTCTTTCTCTTCTGTTAGTGTTTGTATTCTTGCTTCATATCCAATACTAAGTTCTTCTTTCTCTCCAACTAATCTGTCTTTTTCAGTATTTGCTTGTTCTAATTGT
>JABJHR010000008.1 GCA_018661705.1 Candidatus Woesearchaeota archaeon | reverse complement strand
GCCACCATATGATCAACAATTGCTTTTGTTGTCTCTTCTGTTGTATACATACAATCTGGATAAATAACTTTTTCTCCTACCCACCTATAAAATGCAAATCCTCTTGTCATTTCTTTTCTATCAACGGAAACTAATCCTAACGCTTCAAATATATTTATATATCTAACAACTTGTGCTGTTCTCAATCCTGAATGTTTTGCTAGTTCAGTTGTTTCCAGAGTCATTTGTATTTCTACACCTTCAGTTGCTTTTCTTTTAGCAGCCTCACATAAATCACTCAGAGATGATAATGTAGTTATTCGTTGGTATGGTGGTCTTGAAGAATGTCCTGTATTTTTTCCAAGTAAGGCTCCTGGACAAATATCTGTGTTATGATAAAACCACAATAATGTGTGTGCAGCAATTGGTGCAACAAGATTATAACCATCTGGATTTATTCTGTATTTAGTAAAATTTCCTTTTCCCCCTCTTGTTTTTGTTGGTTCTTCTTTTAAAGACCAATCAAGAACACCTGCATTATACAATGGTCTAACTTTTGTTTTTTCAAAGTCTTTTGTACTTTGTCTACCATAAAAAGGATTAACTTCTGCAAGCCTTTTTCTAATTGCATATGAGTTTTCAAATTTTGTGCCCATGTGAATTAATGTAATTGCCTTATTGACATCTGCTAATATATGAGAATAAATCCTTGCCACCCTCTCTTCATACTCTAATGGCATTTTTCTTGTTTTTACTGCTGCACTACCCTTCATAATACATAGAAATCAGGTGTTTTTTATAAAAATTGCTAAAAATCATTTAATTTATTACAAAACAAATATAAATAACCTTTATAACAGAAAATATATGGGGCACATCACATCAAAGAGTTATTTGGATCTTCAAAAGAGATTAGAGAAGTCTCCGCAGGGGGCACCTGCTTCTGAATCATTATTCAAAATATTAGAGATACTTTTCACAGAAAAAGAGGCAAAATTAGTTTCTGCATTACCAATTAAGTTTTTTACAGCAAAAAAAGCAGCTAAAATATGGAAAGTTGAAGAAAAAAAAGCAAAAGAAATCTTAAATGAGTTATCAGACAAAGGAATTTTGCTAGACATTAAAAAAGGAAATGAACAAGAGTATATTTTGGCTCCAACAATGGCTGGTTTTTTTGAGTTTTCTATCATGCGGACTGATGGGAAATTTGATAGAAAGATTTTGTCTGAATTATTTCACCAGTACATAAATGTTGAAGAAGATTTTGTTCCAAGAGTTTTAGGATTAGATCCTTGCATTGCAAGAACTTTTATCCAAGAAAAAACTTTGCAGAAAAAACATGAATCAATTATCCTAGACTATGAAAGAGCTTCTAATGTAATTAAAACAGCATCATGTATTACTGTTGGAACTTGTTATTGTCGTCATAAAATGGAGCACAAGGGTAAGGCGTGTAAGATGCCGCAAGATGTTTGTTTAACTTTTAATAACGCTGCAAAAAGTTTATCAAAACATGGAATTGCAAAAAAAATTACAAAAAAAGAAGCAATGAAAGTTTTAGATAGATGCGTAGAACATGGATTAGTACAAGTTGGAGATAATATTCAGGATCATGTTGGATGGATTTGTAATTGTTGTGGTTGTTGCTGCGAGGCATTGTTAGCATACAAAAAATTAGGATATAACATGAAAATTAATAGTAACTTTTTTGCAGAGATTAACGATGAGAAATGTAAAAACTGTGGTGTGTGTGCAAAAAAGTGTCCAGTAGATGCAATTGATCATAAAGATCTTAAAAAAATTCCAAAAATTAGTGTAGAAAATTGTATTGGTTGTGGTGTTTGCACAAGATTTTGCCCAACTAAATGCATGAAAATGGAAAGAAGATCAGAAACAAAGTTTGTTCCTAAGGATACTTTTGAAAGGTTTATAGTATGCGCAATAAACGAAGGAAAATTGCAAAACTTAATCTTTGATAACTTTAGTCTTTGGACAAATGAAGTTCTTAGGAGGTTTGTTGGGATTATTTTCAAACTACCACCTGCAAAACAATTGCTAGCAAACAAACAATTGCAATCAAAATTCTTAGCAACAGCGTTTAAATCACATATGTCAGATGAATACCGCAAAACAATGCATGAAAAAGCCATAAAAACAAGGTATGATCATCCTGAGTTGAAGAAAAAGCATTAATGAGAATCTTTTTATTGTAGTTCTTTCTTAATTAGTTTATGTCAAAAAAATTAATTGTTTACTTTTTATTTGTATTAGTTTTAACTTTTTCAGCTTTTGCTGTTAAAATAAGTGAAAATAACCCTGTTAATGATTTAAATCATGAAATTTTATTAGTTGGTGTGACAGAAGATAATGCTTGTATCTTTAAGATTGATGGTACAACAATAGTAATAGATGAACATGAAGATGGAAAATACAATGGCGTCTATATTTGGGTTAAAGATGCAGTTCAGACACATTCTCAAGGTGATAATTATTGTGAAGTGATTGTTTCTTATCTTGCTGATCTCAAAAATAAAGAAACTTCTAGTGAAAAAGGGCTTGAAATAAAAGAAGAAAAAGAAATTGGAGAAAAAGAAAAAATAGAAGAAGAAATTCCTAGTGAAAAAGAAGCATCCGCAATTGTTGATGAGTTTATTGAAGAAAGTCTTGAAGAGCCTTCGGCTGTTGATGAAGAAACTGAAATTGGAGAAAAAGAAATAATAGAAGAAAATGAAATTGAAAAAACTCTTGATGAAAAGGAGCATTCACCTGTTGTTGATGAGCCTATTGAAGAGATTACTTCAAAATCCTTATTTTTTAGGATCATTCAGTGGTTTAAATCACTATTTTCTTGAATTTATATGTAAAAATATAGAAACATTTATATTTGTCTAATATATTGATAATACTATTATTATACATATGATAACAAATACTTAAAGATATTCCAAACAGAGGTGTTTAATTATGGCTGTAGAACTTATTGAAAAGATTGTAAAAAAATATAAAATAGATGTGTCCAGTACAGATTCGTTTGCTTCTAGATTTAAGGCATACAAAGATTTCCGTGATCCAAAACATCAAAATATTGAAAGAATTACAGATGAGTTTACAGAAGCTCTACTTGGTAATGAAGCAAAAGGTACTATTGGAATTCTTAAGAAACCATATCAGAAACTAGATGAATTATTTGAGTATGATCAGATTACCAAAAAAGTTGGTAAGAAAAAATTAAAGCATAAAGATGTTGAGAAATTCTTTGATACACACATAGAGGCGTTCTTGAAAAAAGTTGCTTTGAGTGATTTTGAAGCACTTAAAAAAGATTATGCAGGGGACGAGGATGATTTTAGGAGAGAATTAAGAGCTCTTTATAACACTGTTACTGGTAGAAATCCAAATGATCCAAGAGAGTCTATTGATGGAATTATTGATCAGTTTAAGAAAAATGGATTTGATTATAAAACCTTTAAGAATATCTATAAGGCTCAAATTGTACCAGATGAAGCAAAGCGTCTAAAAGATATAGCTGAAAATGCTATATCAGGCCATCTTATTCAGAGTTATGATAGGCTAAAAATTGCAAATAAAGTAAAAGGTATAACTGATAAACATGAAAGTTTAACAACAGATTCTCATCCGTTAACTCTTACAGCACATCAAAACGCAGAAACATATGTTCACTTACACCATCGAGAGCTCCTTGAACAAGTTGAAAAAAAGGATTATAGATCGCACTTGAATCTGCAATATAAAGAATAATTTTTTAATTTTTCTTTTAATTCTATTAATCTATTGTGTTTTAATTAACATTAAAATTTAAATTAAAGAACTAATTACTATTCTTATTGTGGGAATAAACTACCGCCAATTTGTCCTTGATCATAAGGATTACTATAAGAACCACCAGTCATTGTTCCGTATGGATCTGCTACTGGGTTTCCTGCACCATCGTATGTGTATTGGCCAGATGGCATTGTTTGTGAATTCTGAGAATATTGTCCAGGTACAATGCTTTGTATACCTGTTTCTGGATTGCTAGGATCCATAATAACTTCAGTTGGATGATGAGGTCCAACCCATTCTGAGCACCCACCAGAACCTAAACAAGCAATGTTTCCTACATCACCAACACCAGGAATAGAAACTAAATTAAATCCTCTATTAGATTTTCCAATCTTGCCTTCTTTGTCTGTTACTTCAATGTTTACAGTATAAAAGTCTTTATTGGCGTTCTTAATTTCAGTTTGGAAAAACTCTGAAGCAGGAGCTTCATTTAAATTAATTTTAAACCTTACAAAGTTTGGTCTCTTATTATCTGTTAAAAAATTATCCTTCTTAATTTCACTTTCTAAAATACCGCATTCATTCTTTGTTACAGTGATTTCATTTTGTTCATTAACATCAAACTCTGAAAAGCATGTTCTTTTTGATTTTTGAGCATTCATTCGTAAGGTAATATGTGCTATCTCATTTCTTTCATCAATTACATTAAACCCAATCCATAATTGTTCTAAATCATTTACTTGAGCATTTAATGGTTCAATAACCTCAACAACAGGTGGATAATTTGATTTTGGTGGCTCACTTTCATAATATTGGAACTTAAATTGTTGTGCTCGTCCTTCATATAATAATGGTGTGTCTCCTTGTTCATTTCCATTTGTATCCATTAAAACAATTGCAGTAACGCCAACTGCTTTTTTAGTTCCGGGTTTTAATGATGCATAAGAGCCTTTATTTAATGTAGTTTCTTTTTCTTTTTCTACACTAGTAATTTTTAATTTTGGCAGTTTGTTGTTGTTTGATTCACTTTGGAAAACATTGGCAGTAATACTAGTTATAACAACAATATCTTCAGCATCAAAAGTTCCTGCATTTAACCCAAATGTTCCTGCCTTTATTAACTCATCTTGTGGAATTAAACATTTGGTATAAAGTAAATTATCACTATCTTCATTTAATCTAAAATCTGCATCAAGGTTACTAAATTCTTGAGTATTTAATGCATCTGGCTTTGTTTTACCAAGGCTTTGGTATTTGTTTGATAACCATGCATGATAATTTGTAATTTTTGTTTTATGATCCATTGTTTCAGGATCTATTTCTTTAAAATCAATATAATAAAATTCTTTTGATGGAACGCCTGCAAATGCAATGAACTTGTTAAGTTCATTTGGAGTTAAACATTCAGAATAAATCACGAAATTATTTTTTGTACACCAAACTTCGTTTTCATATCCAAGAGGAGGATTACTACCATATTCAATAATTGTTTTAACCTCAGCTTTGAATTCTGATTCTTCTTGTGCATCCCAACCTAGGTCATTGCCCCATGTTGTAGTATCAATCTTTTGTAATAACTCACTTTTACTAACAACTGGGTTGTTTGCAATAAAAGGAACAATAATTGGTCTTTCATCAGGAAAAATATCACCTAGTAATTCTTCTGTTAAACTATCATAGTCTTTTGGTGTTAGCTCATTATTTAAGCTTCCACTAATACTTCCACCTTGTGCTGTTAATTCTCCACCTTTTCTAACCGCCTTTCCGTAGTTTTTATGTTTTGAATAAATATCATCTGCATCTAATGTTGGATCAAACACCATACAAGTAAACGGTCTCAAATTAACAAATTGTCCAGCACCATCTTTTGCTTGTGCACTAATTTTTAAGATTGCTGAATCAGCATTAAACAATTGAATATCTAAAATGCCATTACTTTGTTTATTTTCTTTTGCAGGATCAGAATCTTTTTCTCCAAGTTCAAAATCAAGATTTTTTATTTGATAATCTACAGCGTTTGTTAATGATGTTAATCCATCTGCACCAATTTTACCTAATAACAAATTAAATGTTTGCTCACTAAAGTAACCACCAGATGCTTCTCCTCCAGACCCTGGTAATTTATATTCAATAGGACTTGAATCATCATCAAAAGTAAATCTAACATAGAACCAAGGTTCTTTGTATTGGTTTCTAACTCTTAATAACATACTAACTTTATTATCTTGATAAAATGTTCCTGTTTTTGGGAATAAATAAGAACCACTACCAACAGGGAAAACTTCAACAAGGCCACCTTGTGCTTCAATCATTCCTAAAGTTTGACAACTAATACCTTGCATTATTGAGAATGTACATCCAAATGCTAAATCACCTTTTTTATTTATTCTTCTTTCTATAATTTCTGTTTGCATTTGTCCGCCTAATTCATATTCCATAACTAAAACAATTTTATTATACCAGTTAACAGCTCCTCTATCAACAAACACAATATTTTCATCAACTGCAGGAGATTGTTTATCTAAAATTCTAAATGTTCTTGGAATTGGTTTTCTTTGTCCGGGAATACATAATGCATTTGGATAACTTGCATCACACTCTAACCACATCTGAGTTTGTGTTCTTCCTCCCGGCACAAGTCCTAAATAAATATTATAACCTATGTTCATTCTTCCATTAAACGGATCATAACCATAGGCTCTTGAGTCTGCGTCTATATGTGCAATTGGTGCAACTGGGATTGAATCAACAACTTGGTTAAGCATTCCTTCAAGTACAGACCAATCCATTGTAATTGCAGCAATACAAAATTTGTTAATTAATTGATCTCCTGACAATCCTAATTTATTTTTTGCAATGTCTCCATATCTTTGTGAAAGTTGGCCTGAAATTTGTTTAGAGTTTGTTTTTACATTTTTAACAGTGTCTCTACCACCCATTCCTCCTAATAATCCATAATCATCACTACCAACACCTAAGAAAGACTTTAAAATTAATTCTGTAAACAAATCACAAATAAATTGTGCTAATAATCTTTCACAAAATCCACCACGAACTTCTCCAATCAATGCTTGTTCTAAACATTTTTTAGTTCCTTCCATGATTTTTACTAAATTATCAAGGTGTGATTTAATTCCAGGTAAACATAAACATCTTGTACTTGACCACAAGCCACCAGGAGGAGCTATATCAGCTGTGTAAAGACATTTTGTATGATCAAAGTTTGGACACTCTTCAGAATAACATCCTAAATAACTAGAATCTGGCTCACCTAATAAATTGCTAGGTCTGTGCTCACAAAAATAATCTGGTTGTATAATTTTCTTTGAACCTTTGAATGGTGTTTTATCTTCTTTACTTTGTTTTTTAACTCTAACTAAGGTTTGATCATCTGATGAACATTGACTAGCTCTGCTGTTTGAGTCAGTAATTCTAATATCAACAAGTGGTGTGCCACCTTCTGCTTCTTTTGTAAGTTGATATGTTGCAGCTGTATTAACAATTTTTCTGTTTTTAATATCAATATATTCAAACGTATGGGTTTCATCTGTTATTGGATCATTATAAGTATAAATTTTAGCTCCTGAACCTAAATCTTTATGATAGGTTTTTCCACCTTGAGAAGAAGCCCATGCACTAACATCGTTGTTATTAATTACACCAGGTGTATCAATTTGGTCTAATGGAATTTGTTTTGAAGGATCTCCTGAATATTTTTCATTATTCCATGCAACATATTCTTTGGTTGTTTGCTTGTTCTCTCCATTTCTTGTATCCCAAGTATCTTCTGAAACTACATTATTACCATCCATAAAACCGCCTTTATCCCAGTCTTTATCTTCACATTTTGCAGGGGCTGTTGGACATAGAATTCTATCACAAACCCAATATGTTGATTCCATGTCTTTTTCAGTAGCAGTACATGTTCCTGCAACAGATGTTTGAGAACTACCGAATGCAGCGCCTAAATAATTAAACGCAACCATTGCTGCGCAACCAATCATTGTATAAAGAGCTGCTTTCTTAACATAACCTGCAATTTTTTTAGAAACATTAATTGTTTTGTCTAATGCTTTGATTGTTTTGTTAATCATTGAAGGCGTTAAAAACATTGAGTAATCTAATGGCTTTTGAATACTATAACTTAAAACAGGATAAACTTCACAATTTGCATAACCTGTTTGATATTGCTGACCTTTGTTGAAAAAACTACCAGTATAACTTCCACCATAATGACCAGGAGAATCTGATCTGTAACCAATTCTTGCTTGTAAGAAAACATTAATCTGATCAGGTAATTTGTTTACAGAACCAGTATATCTTTCAATTGTAACTGGAACATAAAGATATATTCTTCTTGATGTAGGATCAAATTGACTGACTTTAGGAGATTGTATTCTAACTAAATCAGTTCCATCACCTTGTTCAATTAGTTTTCCAGTGTTACCAAAGATACTTTCATGAACAGAACCAGTATCCTTTGAAACTTGTACTTTAATATTGGTTGGTGTTCCTGGTCCCAAATATTCAATTGGAATAAATGCACTTCCCTCTACAGTTGTATCTGTAAAATCTTGCGTATATAAATTAAAAGGATATGCTTGAATCTCACCTATATTTACTTGCCAGTCTGGACATCCTGGTGTGTACATAATATTTACTTTATGTTGACCAACATTACCTGCTTCATCTTCTACTAAAAACTCAATATTGTTTCTTCCAGTAACTCTTAGCCCAGAACTTAAATACATTGGAACTCGAATTGTAAAATGACCATCTGCATCTGATGATGTTTCTAAAGTGTTTCCAAGAACTGCTCCTAATGGATCAATATTTGCACTAACTAAAGTTCCAGGTATTAAATGATCTCTTCCAATATAAGATTCACAAGCACCATAATTTCTTGTCCATTCTACATCCTGGCAACCATTAAATTCTCCATAATTTGTAACATAAACTTTTGAGTTTGGTTCTGTTTTTCCTTCAAGAGTTAAAATTTTAAAATGAGTTTCTCCTTTTAATGATGTGAGAATATCTATTTTTGGTGAGAGTTTGTCAACAGCAACAATTTTTTCATATAAATTAATGTTTCCTGCAAGGTCTCTTGCTTCAACAACAATTGTTTGGTTTTTGTTACCTAAATTAATTAATGAATAAAATGATCCGTCTTGCTGAACTAGTGGTGTTGCTTTTGATGCATTATCAATATAAATTGTAATTTTTGAATTAATTTCTGCAATGCCTGAAATGTTTAATTGGTTTTCACCAGTAACATCAGGTAATTCATTAACTTGTAAGTTTGGTATTACAATATCAACAATTGTAGAAACTGCTTTTGAGTCTTTTTTCATATTCTCATCCCAAGAAATAACATATATTGTATTTTTCCCAGGGATCTTATCCATATTTGCAGCCGGGTTTAATGTTATTGATTCAGTATATGAAGTTGTGTTAACAACTTTTTTAATCTTTGCAGAGGGATCATTATTTAAGAACAAATATAATTTAGAACCTTTCTTTGTTTTTCCAGTAATATTAACTTGTGTTTTTGTTGAATAATCTGGCAAAGGTTCAACAATTAAAAAACTACCTGCTTGACCTGGAGATGTTGTAAATGTTTGTACGGGACTTTCATGATCACCACATCTCAATTTAAAATAATAATCAATGTCTGGCAATAAATCATCTAGAAGAATAGAATGTTCAATCTTTTTTTCTGATTCTGTTTTTGAACTTGAAAAAGTATCATCAATTCCATAATAAGTGATACACATTACTTCTAAGCTAGTCATCCATGTTATAGTTGCAGTTTGTTCACCAATTTTTGAAACAGCGATATCAATAAAATTAAGTTTTGCATTTTCACTTAATGTCGTGAAACTTTTTGATTCTGAAACAATTAATGGTTTAAATGTGCCATCATCTAGTTTTTCCTTTCCAGCCATAACTTGATAATGATAAGTTGTACTTGTCTGCAAATTTTCTAGTTTTATTGAATGTTCTGTTTTTAATACGTCTTCTTCTTTAATAAGATCAAGTGTATTATCTAAATCATAAATAATTTTACTTTTAGCTGGAATATTTGTCTTCCATGAAATTGTTGCAGAAGTATCTGTTACAAAAACAGCTTGTAAAAATGAAATTTCAGGAACAGCTTGTTTTGTTGTAAATTGAATTTCTTGGCCATTTAAACCTTCTTGATCAAATTCATCAACTGCTGAGATCTTTGCTTTATATGTTGTATCAGGCATTAAATCATTTATTTCATAATAAACTGAGGTTTGTGTTTCAACTAATTCAAATGGTGTGTTAACCTCTGCATAATATATATTGTACTTTTTAGCTTTATCATTTTGATTCCAAGCTAATCTTACTTTATCAGCTTCAACCCACTCAACATTGAATCCTGTAACTGCTGGCAGTATAGTTGTAAAATCTTTCCAACCATCTAATGAAACAGATACTAAACCATTTCCTGATTCAACTGTGTAAAAATATTTTTCTCCATAATCTAAATCATCTATTTTTACTTCATGGTCTTTTTTGTATGCTCCTGTTTCAGGGATTGTAAACACATTTTCAATATTTTTTCCATATCTTATTATTCCAGAAGCATCAACATCTGTCTCCCATGCAATTGTTGCTTTGTTTTTATCTAATTCAACACTAACAGAATCAGGATTAATTGTAAGAGCTAATGAAACAGGCAAACACAATATAGTTATAACTACTAAAATGCTTAATAGTTGATGAATTTTCTTTGATGTTATCTTGTTCATTGTTAATTCTTGTTGATTATGATCATTCTTTGATGTTCTTTTATTCATTATTTTTCTTCTTCTACTAATTCCCATGCATAAACTAACTTAGGTTTATGTGATGAAGATTTTTGTTGTGATTGTTCGTATAATTTTTGCCAACCTTCTGTGTCTGTTGGCATGCTTGGTGTGTTTTCTCTTGCAACGTAAAACACTACTTTATTATTAGTATAAACTTGTCCAATTTTTGGTGTCCAATTATAATCAGAAACACCGGTTACAACATCATCTTCAAACAATCTTGTTTCAATTTTGTATGATTGTCCTTTTTCTATTACTAATGTGATATTTTCATAAGGTGCATTTTCTGTTTCAATATCATCTTTACCAAAATCATCTTCAAACAACACAATATCTGTTGATTGTTCAATTTCTCCAGGTGGATAAAATAATGATTGATCTAAATCAGATTCTGAACTATCAATAAACACAAATGCTTGTTCTTTATCAAACAACATTCTTTCATGAATAACACCATTTACTTCTTCAACAACTCTTACTTCATAAAATAAACTTTTTGTAGGTCGCATTTCCATCATTACAGTTTGTTTATCCATGCTTTCATCAATTGTCATTGTTTTTCTTTCTGTTAAATAACCAGGGTGTTCTGCAATGACATAACCGTTATAACATTCAGGGAATTTTGTTGTAAGCACAGAAGGGTCTCCAACATAAAATCCATCTTCTGATAATGCTGTTTCTGTTGCTCCCATATCGCATTTAAATTTAACACAGTGATAAGAAATTTCTGCACCATTAATTGCCCCTTCTGGGAATCCTTTTGTTGTGTCATAAGCATATACGTCTAACTCTGCTATTCTATTTTCTTTTATTGAAGGTTGAACAACAATGTTTCCATCATTATCAACTGAATACATTGAAAGTGAAGTTGATTCTGCACAATAATCTTCACTTCCTATCTTATCAATATCATCTGCCCATGATCCTACTTCACCATTTCTGTTTGGTTCATCTCTTTTTACATAAACAGGTGTAGAAAAGAAAAACATATCATCTGGGTTTTCATCTGCAATTAATTGAAAAATAACAGGAAATTCTAATGAATATTTGTGATGGTAAATTTTTACGCAGTTAAAGAATATTTTTGACATTACATATTCCATTGGTTTTACTGTGTTTTGATGTTTTGGAGTTACATCTAAGTTTAAAGGCCAAGATGGATTATAAATTGTGTTAACTTTGATTTGTTTAAAGTTTTCAGAACCTAAATCAACATGATAAATCTTATCAAAGTAATCATAACCACTTGGTTCATAACTTGTTTTATCAAATGTTAGGTAATTTAAGTTGTGCATGATTACGTTTTTAAGGTGTTCTTCTAAGTCTGATATTTGCCATTCTCTTTTATCACAAGTTATTTCTAATCCTTCGTGTGGTAGGTAATCAGAAGTTGCAATCATATCATAAACATAACCTTCAAGAAGATTTTCGTCATTTACTTCTTTCATTATTTTCATAGCTAATTTATGCATATCTCCAAGCTCAGTTTCAACTTTTGTTTGCATCTTTGGAAATTTCATTGTTCTTTGAGTCTTTCCTTCTGCTAATTGTTTTAGTTTTATCGGCATTTCAAGTTCAACAGTTACATCGTGTTTGTTAATTGAAGTTGTTACCTCAAAGCTTTCTAAATCTTCTAATACTTCAGGATTGCTAACACCGAATGTATTTGAGAAACCACTAAAACCATCTAAACAAAGAACTAAATTTCTTTTTACATAATTAGTTAATTCATCTTCCATTTCATAACGCTGTGGCATTCTATCTTGGTGATTATAGAACCAATGAGGTACTTTTAATCCTAAATTAATGTATGCACTAGGATCATTAGAAATAACTTCAGGAAGATCTATATAACCACCCTGTGTTCTTAAAAAAAATACACCATCTTCTGTGCTTTGTTTTAAACATTGTTGAGTAAAACCTGCAACAGGTGTTAATGGAGAACTAATAAACGTTCCATAGTAAATATAATTTCTTAGTAAGACTAAGAGACCTACGATTATTAAGAATACCATACCACCTATAATGAAACTACTCACAATACCCCTTTTTTTCATACTTAAGCTATTTTTGGAAGTATTTATTTATAAATCTTTTGATAAACTATATATAATAAGTAAGTAGTTATATGTAAGTAAATTTTGGTTTTGAGTAGGATTATATAAGGTAATAAATGTTGTAAGGGTTAGAAAGGTAATTGTATTTCTTTCAAACCTTTCCCACCTTTAGAACCTTTCTTACATTTATGCCCACTTCTTACTTAAAACTTAGAACTACTTACTAACAAACCGTGTTTCCTTCTTCATCATAAACAATATCATTATTACCTGCTAGTTCTTTACACTCTGGTTGGGTAAGATAAGGGCTTGGGCCAATTTCTTCAAAGCAAACATGGCTGAATCTACATTCTACTACATCTGGATTTTCACAACTAAATGTTAATTCATTTTCTGCATAATGTTTTCTTTTTACCCCATATGGGTGTTGAACAACAAATTCATCTCTCCATCCTTTTACATCATCAATAATTGTATAAGAATTAGTCATTGTACATTTATTTTGTAAATAAACAATTGCATGAGTTGCTCCTAATGTTTGAAGACTAATACTGTATCTATAAATGTTTTCAGTAACTTTTTCTTTTGCTCCACTAATAGTTGCAATTAATCTTTCATCTTTTAGTGGTCTAATATCAAGTGCAAATTTTGGTTTATTATATGATTGATCATCAAACCCAGTAAGTGAAACCTCTACATCTTCATCTTCTCCTGTGTCATAATATTCTAAAGCACACATTCCGTTATAAATTGCGTACTCAATCTCTGAAAAACCCATGCCCCATTCTTTTCTAAACCAATTATCAAACATCTTTCCAAAATACTCATCTAATTGTGATCTAAAAGCTTCATTTAGTTTATCGTATCTATTACCAGCTAATTTAGCTGCACCTATACATTCTTCTGATTTCCAGTTATTTTTGCATTTTTTGATTTTTTCTATCTGCATGTCATCTGGGTCTGTTTTTCCATCTCCAATTTTAAATTTTTGTTTTTGTTTTTGTCCTCGTGATTGATCAACTATATACCATTCTTTTTTTGTTTTTTCAACACTACATGCTTCACATAAAACTTTTTGTCCTTGATCATTTAATACATAAATATCTTCACTAAGAATTGTTTTATCTCTGTAGAAATATTTTCCAACTACTTTTTCATTCTGTGAAACTTCAATAACTAAATCACCGTCTTGATCAAAATCACCATATGCTGCAGTGAATGGTTTTGGATCACCTGCTTTTGTTGCTTTTTTCTCATCAGGTTTTGTTTTTTTATCTTCGGGTTCTGCTTTTTTATCTTTATCTTCCTTTTTCTCTGGTGCAGATGGTGGTATAGGTTCAGGAACATCAGGGGCTCCATCTTGTTCTGGTTTTTCAGCTATCTCAATGTTTGCTTCTGTTGCATCTTCTGCTACTTTAGTAGGATCTAATTTATTTCCATAGATTGAATCTCCGTACTCGTCGAAGAAACATTGGCCAGATCCACAATTATCTGAATTTTCTTCAGGATCTGCATAGTTAAACATTGTTTCTTGGTCTGCAAGAGGACCAATTTGTATGCCTTCATGATATGGTGTCCAAGTTCCATCACCATTTGAGACAAACTTCCAACCACCATTAGTAATTAGTACAGCTCCTCTTTGTGATTCCATATATTGAATTCTTTTTTTAGCTGTTTCATAACCAGATGTTGGTTCCCATTCAACTTTATCTTTATACACTGGTTTTGCAGCGTCAGGAACATAAACTCCCAATACTTCCTCTTGTTCTCCTCTTTTTTCTCCTTCCTCAAGATCACCTTGGTAAACTTCTCCATCATAAATTGCTGTTCCTTCACTATCATAACCTAAGAATGAGTTTTCTTTATCTTGTTTTGGATTTAATTCTTCTTCAACAAACTCTTTTTCTGAATAACTTCCCATGTCTTCTTTATCATATAATGCATAAGCTTCATCATTATAATCCCCTTCATCCTTAATTGGTGCTAAATAAAATCTGATGTCATCGTCGTCAACAGTTGTTACACCCTTTTCAACTGCAAATGGGAAATGAGCATCTTTGTAAAACATTTCCCAAACACCATTTCTTCTAATTAATATTCCATTTTTTCCATGGTTTTTTAATTGAAGAATATTTCCATCTTGATATTTTTCTTCTTTATTTGCTTCTTGACTTACTTTTGTTTCTATTACACCACTGCCTTTTTCAATTTCTTGTGTTTG
>JABJHR010000001.1 GCA_018661705.1 Candidatus Woesearchaeota archaeon | reverse complement strand
ACGGTATATTTTGTTTCTTCAGAAGCAACCAATCCCAAATTTTCAACAGTTGTTCTAATATGGATTTTGTTTCCATCATCCCAAACAGTAGTTACTGTTGGTGTTAAATCAGCTAAACAATCTCCTGGACAAACTTCATTTTCTTCACAAACATTATCACCACAAACAGGACCTTCAATAGGCAATGTACAATCATTTTTGCATTCATCTTCATCATTATCATTACCATCATCGCATTCTTCGTCTGTGTTAATATCTATAATCCCATCACCACATTCAATAAGTGTACAGTCTTCTCTGCAAACGCCCCATTCACCACCATTGTCATTACCATCTCCATCATCACATTCTTCACCATCATCAATATTTCCATCACCACAAACTGGTTCATCATCTTGTACAGGTGGCACATCTTCTTTAGCAGCCATTCCAATACTTTCTATTTGATCATCAGATTTATCAATTGTAACAACATAAATATCTTCTCCAACCATTAAATCACTAGTTAAGTCACCATTTTCAAAAGTAATTGTTGCAGGCATTTGACCTTCTTCATTATTCGCATATGCAACTGCTTTTCCAGCTAATTCTCCACCACCGTAGTATAGGAGAAGCACTACAAATACTAGTAATACCATAATAGAAAGACCTACTGAAAAATATTCCTTAAACTTTGAATCATTTCTTTTTTTTGCCATGTTTACACCTCATTTTTTTTACTTATTAAATTTCAGTCTCGATTAACATAAACCAAAACACCTATCAATATAATCACAATCAAAATTAACATTACCAAAGCAATTAACATAATGCTACCAATACTTACTTTTTTCTCAAGAAAACCTTCTTTTGGTTCTTCTGTGATTGGTTCAGGATCTGTTTCAACGTCTTCAATAATTATTTCATCTTCTTCTTGAACTAACTCATCTTCTGTTTCAATTACTTCTTCTGGTTCGTCCTCAATTACTTCCCCTGGGTCATCTTCAACAGCTTCATTATTAAAATCAGCACATGAAGAAACAATCATATCAGACTTACTAAAGTCCATATCTAGTAGAGAAACAACAAAACATTGCCAATTACTCAAATATTTTTGAGATTCTCCAATGTTTAAGGATTTTGCATAATCTGGAATTGGCTTTGTAAGAATTGCATCAACTTCCCCATTTGAATGAACATTTACAATTGTGATTGCAAAATCTTCATCATCATATTCAAAAAATTCAGTTTCACCTTCTTCCAAAGCAAAAACAAGAGATGAACAAACTATTAAAATCAATAATACTACTATTATTTGTAACGTTTGTAAAATTTTTGTTTTCATTTTAAATTATTCTAAATTAATCTGCGTAAACATCATCTTCTATGTTGTTTGCAACACTTGATTCATCTACAACACTTGAAGGATCAACGTATACAACATAAGGAATCTTTCCTGTATCTGCATAAAAATTTTGATTATACTTAATAGAAAGCATCACAATTACTTCTTCATCTTGATCAATCCCTTCTACATATTTGAAAGTAGTTTTCCAGTATTCATCATCTTCATCAAGTGTATCTAATCTTACCTTAAATTTGTCATAGACATCTTTATCGCCTGTATTTTTGATAATAATTTTAAAATTTGCATATGGTGGTTCAATAGATTCAACATCCATGTGATCAATAATTAAATCTGCTTCGCTTTCTTCATCTTGATCTTCTACTTGAGTAACTTGATATTTGACTTTTTTATTTAAAGCATCAACATCTGTTAATGTTAATTTGTAAAGAACACCTTTGTAACTAAATGCATAATCATGATCTTCATTTGCGTTATTAACGTAGCAAGGAAGTTCATTACATCCTGTAAAACTAAAAGCCTTTCCAACAATTGCTTTATCCCCTAATCCATTCATATTTGTAACAACTAACAAAACAACTGCTAGTACCAATACAACCCCTAGAATAAAAAATAATTCATTTTTCTTTGATTTTCTTGATCTAGATCTTCTCTTTGCCATTATACTAATCACCTTTTTTATTATAATATTATATTCCTAGACGTATTTATATATAAATTTTCTGTCTATAGTACTTTTAAATCCAACAACATGGCCGGATGAGGCAAAGCCGAGTAGGACTTTTGAATAACTTCAAATTTCAATTTGAAGGCCTGAAAATTTCATATTTTCAGGAAGTCCGTCTGTGCCTATGATGTTGTTATTTTTTCATTATCAGGTTTAAAATTAAAAAATTCATGAGAAACATGTCCTCCGGACCTAGTAAAAACAAAAAGATTCCGGAAATAAATCACCATTTATATACCATTTCCGCCCCCATTCGGAAATCTTACAGTTCTCGTCAATAAAACTATATTAATTTCATTCACCTATAACACTTTATGCTATTAGAAACAATTTCATGTATTTTTATTGGTGTTTTTGCAGGTATAATAACAGGCTTAACTCCAGGAATCCATATTAATCTTGTTAGTTTACTAGTTATTAGCTCCTCACCATTTCTTCTAAACTATCTTTCACCCATTTCATTAGCAATATTTGTTATTAGTATGGCCATTACACATACATTTCTTGATTCATTACCAGGAATTTATTTAGGAGCTCCTGATGAATCACAAGTTTTGAATGTTTTACCTGGGCATAGAATGTTGTTAAAAGGAGAAGGCCATAACGCAATAAAGTTAACAATTATTGGAAGTTTTGGTTGTTTATTATTGGCAATATTATTCATGCCAATAACAATCAAAACTATGATTATAATTTATCCTTACATTAAATCTTACATTGGTTATGTTCTTGTGGTCATAATGCTTTACATGATACTAAAGGAAAAGAAATTTCAGAGAATAACAAATGCTTTTATGATGTTTTTGATGGCAGGAATCTTTGGATTAATTGTTTTAAACATCCATACTCTAAATCAACCATTATTTCCTTTATTATCAGGATTATTTGGTTTAAGTTTATTATTAATTAGTTTGATGGACAAAACAAACATTCCAGAACAAAATTTAAACAAAGAATTAGAAATCAAAAAAACAATAATTGCAAAAGCAACAATTGCAGGAACATTTGTCGCAACAATTGCAGCTTTCCTTCCAGGATTTGGAAGTAGTCAAGCTGCTATTTTAGGACAACAATTAGTAAGTTTTGGTGAAGAAATAGGAGATAAAGGTTTTCTTGTTATGGTTGGAGGAATTAACACTGCTAATATGCTAACAAGCATTGCAACTATCTTTGCATTAGACAAAGCAAGAAATGGAGCAATAATAGTAGTTAACAAATTAATTGAAGTTATTGAATTAAGAACAGTGATTATTTTTATTATCTCATTGTTAATTGCAGCAGGGATTGCAGTAATCCTAGCATTAAAGATCTCTAAGATATTTAGTAGGTTAGTTGTTAAAGTAAATTATACAGTACTTGTCTCAACAATTATAATTTTCATTATATTTCTTACATTTTGTTTTGATGGATTTTTAGGAATAGGAATTTTAATTATCTCTACATCAATTGGAATATTAGCTACAAAATTAAATGTTGGAAAAAATCATCTAATGGGTTGTTTGATACTGCCAGTTATATGTTATTTTTTGGTGTGAAGAATTAGAATGGAACTATACAAAGAAGTAAGAAAAAGCATTGTAAAAAAACTATTCAAAAAAGGATGCTTTGGAAAAGGACACATGCTAGCAATAAGACTACATAAGAGTTTGCCTAAACAATTTATTCCTTACTCAAAAAAAGCAATTAAAGAATTAACAAGGAGAGAAATCATATTAATAAAAAAGACAAAGCATGGGATGGCTGCTTACTTAAACATGAAACAATTACATGAGATAGAAAAGATTATTTACGAGGAGCATTGAATTAGAAAGTTCTTAATAATAGCCCTTAGGGGCCAGAAATAGAAACATTTAAATATAAAAGATAATTAACTATGCCCATGGAAAACCCAAAACCAATTTTCTTAAGAATATTTGGAGACACACCTAAACTAAAAATTATGGATTATCTTTTGGTTAATGATTTTTATGATCATTCAATGAAAGATATTGCAAAAAATGCAGAGGTTGGCTATTCAACATTAAAACAATTTTGGAAGCAATTATTGAATGAAGAGATAATTGTTTTCACAAGACAAGTTGGAAAAGCTAAGATGTACAAACTAAATAAAAATAACATTTTCGTTAAAGAGTTTGAGAAATTTTATTGGACAGTTACAAAAGCTTATGTTAGAAAACACATAGCAAAAAAGAAAGTAAAAATAAAAAATTAAAGAAAAATCATTCATCTATATAAAACATAAATTCATCATCGTCTTCTTTTGTATAATTACCGTTTTGTTCTGAATCAGAATCAACACTGCTGATATATCCATCTGAACCAATGTTTATGAAAGCAGAATAAGTTTTATATCCACTTTTGGTTATTTTTAATAGAGTTGTACCCTCAGTAAATTCAATTGTCATAGGTGTTGTTCCTTTTACTTGACCACTTATCTTAACTTCTGCACCGCTTGGTTCTGAGGTTATTTTAGTTCCTGTTTCTGATACATCTTCTTCTTCATCATCTGTATCAGTTTCTTCATCTTCATCATCATCATCTGTACTAGCAACATCACAACCAACACTTTGATTAGTCATTAGTCCTGTTACCTTTCTGATCTTACTTTTGAAAACCTCAACGGTTTTACAATAATCACCATAATCTGCCTTCATTAATTTAATATCATATTGACCTGCAGGCACACTAAAATTCTTGTAAGGAGCAGTTCCTACTTTTGAACCATTAATATAAACAGCAGCTCCTTCAGGATATGAAACTATATCTAATGTTCCAAGATTTGTTGAAACAGTCTCATCACTTTCAGTTTCTTCAGGAGTTTCTTCAGGAGTTTCTTCAGGAGTTTCTTCAGGAGTTTCTTCAGGAGTTTCTTCGCTTACTTCTGTCTCGGGATCAGTTTCTATAATTGTTTCTTCAGGTTCAGTAACTTCCAAAGGAGTTTCATCAACCCCTGTTTTTCCTTCAAGATTTCTAATTCTATAATCCATAAAAAGTATTGTTAAAAGTAGTAAACTTATGATAACAGATGCAATTATTATTGTTTTTTTAGATCCCATATTTTAATCCCTCGTATAGTGTATATTTTATGTAACTTTATTACCCTACTACCATTTTTCTGTGAAGATTTAAGTAACTTTTTATTCTTTCATAAAGTTGATTTGTATCTTCGGCAATAAACGCTTCAAATTTATCTGTATTTACTTTGTAAATCCATAAATCAAATAATGACCTTAGAAAGTATAATATTGCTTTTTTCTCCCAACGATGTTCATAATCTGTTTCAAGTATTCCTAAAAAAGTAATCATAACTTTTCCCTGGTTTAGATTTTTCTTTTTCCCATCAATTGTTACTACAACATCTTTTATTTCTGTAAAAAGCATATTCATTTTAATAGAACATTTTGCATAATCAGTAAACTTTTTCCACGGCTCTAATTCAATCTCAACTTGCTTCCCATCTTTATAAACATGTTCAAAGTTTTTCCTTTCGTACTTATCATAACCTTTTTCCCTTAGCCATTTATCAATAATTCTATATAACTCATTCAAATGAAATAAACCCTGATAAGTTAATCTTAACGTATCAACAACAATTTTTCTTTCTGACATCTTAATAACCCATATCTTTTACTTATATATATTATTTTCTGATTAATTGTCCTTTTAATACCATCACCATACATCAAAATGGTCATTACCTTTAATCTGCATATCTAAATTATGTTTTACAACATCTAGTACTTTATACTGCATAAATTGAAGTTTATCCGCCCATGCTGAATCTATTAAACTCTTAAATACGAAATTAATTAGAAATTCACTTAAAGCTTTTTTAAATTTAGATGTCTCAAATCTGTCATCATAATCTAATTCAATTGTTCCTTTAACTTCAATAAGCAACCTAGCTTTTGTTAGGATTTTCTTTTCTCCATCTTTGTTGACTTCAATTGGCTCTATATTCCAAGCTTGAATATGAATATCAAACCAATATTTGTAGAAATCTGTTACTCTTCTCCATGCCTTCCATGAAATTTCTCTTTCTTTACCAGTATCTTTAGATTTAGCCTTATATTTTCGTTCATGAAAAGTGTATCCTCTAAAAACAAGCCAATCATATAATGCCCTGTATAATTCATCAAAATCAAAGATACCTTTAAACATTATCTTTTGAGGTTGTGGTACTGGAAGTTTTACAGACATTGTTCATATTCTGCCGATGTAAATTTATAAAGTTTGTGGTTGAAAGGGCTAATATAAAACCCTCTCCACTAATAGCAAGTGAGCAAAAGATGTCAAAACTAATTCCCTTAAAACCAAATCCCAGAACAGATTTACTCGGAACCAACTCATAACCCACTACTCAAAACACAGAACCCTTTACTTCTTACTTCCAACTTAAAACTACTTACTATAAATATATTTCCTTAACTTATGTTTTGTTCCTTCAAATTCTGATTCCAAAGAATCAAGAAATTTACTTGTTGTTGTACTCTTAAAATTAAATTTTGTTTTATATAATTTTGCTAATCTTAGACATTCTTCTTTTGTTAATACAAAATATAAGGGAATTAACTTTTGATCTAACATTAATTTAAATTTTTCACTTTTACCTTGAAAAAAATATTCTAAATAAAGTAATTCTAAATCATCTAAACAAACGGGTAAAAGTATTTTTTGCTTGTTTTTTACTTTCGCAAGTAATTTTTTATTAGAAATTGTTAATTTCTTACCTTGTTTTACTAATTTACCATAATTAGAGTTATCATAATTAATTAATACTGGTTTATTCACAATATTTTTTAATATTTTCTGTGTTAAGGCATCAATTACCAATAATTCTTGAGTATTATCTAAGTATTTATTTGCTCTAACAAACTTTCTAATTCTCTTAAATACAACATCTTGAAAACAAGTGTTACAAAAATCATTCTTACCTTTATTCTTAATTTGATTATTGCACTTAATACATTTGATAGATTTAATGTTAGCTTTTGATTCTTGCTGTTGTTTAGTCATATTACAAAGAATTAAGCAAGGCCATTTATAAAGTTTCAGCAAAAACTAACTTCTAGTATAGGGTTCCATAAGCTTTATTAAGCCCCAAAAGCCACTTTAACTTGTCTTTTTTAATTTCATGTTTGTGCGGGAAATCATAAAATTTGGTCATAAAGGTTCACATGCAGATCTGGTATGCATTTGTGATTGACTAAATTTTAGGATCCCATGAAAGCATGTGCTTTCATGTGGATAAGGGGTTATTTCCTGTTCTGCAAACACTAATACTACTCACCAGTGCTTACAAAAACGAAACATTTATATATAAGGTATACCTACTGAATAGTAGAAACAACAAACCCTGAAAAGGGGGGTTTTGAGGGATTTTAACTGCAAATGCAGAATAAATAACCTGCTTTTACCCATAAAAAAGCAAAGAGGCCTTATTTTATAATAAATTAACGCTTTAGTCGTTAGAATTTCATAATCACCTCTTTTTCCCGCGCAAACGTCCTTCGGGGTGTTTGTGTGGGTTTTATAGTCTCTTAACACCTCTTTCCCTAGCAAACTTCTTCGGAGGTTTGCCAGGGTTTTTATACTTTCTAACTGATTTTTAACCTAGTTTGAACTATATTTAACTTAATTTAGCCAATATTAACCCAATTTACGTTAGAACAAAGACATGATTAATACCAGTTATTTTATCTATTTTTACGTGCTTTTTTAGATGATTTCTTCACTAAATTAGAAGATTTCTTAGATACTTTCTTGGAATTTTGTTTGGGTTCACCCCTACCAGATCTAAATATGAAATAAATCACAATAGTTAAACCAACACCACTACCTAACCCAATTAAAAATCCAAAGAACAAATCCTGATTAAAATAGACATATTGCTTTGTAACTGCCCAAACTTTTTCAAAATAAGTTTTTTCTTCCTTAATTTGAATATAAAGATCTAGATTACTAAATTCAAGAGCATATTGAGAATAAATTAGCCCTGAAATAGTATCTTCTTGACCAAGTGACGTCGCATATTCATAATAACTATAACCTAAAATGGGGAATAAACCTTTTGATTGTTGTTTAAGAATAACTTGTTTTGCTAATTCAAGTTTAGTATCTAACAAATGTTTAAGTTCTTCATCTTTCATGATATTTGAAGTAGAAAGTACAGCATCAATCTCCGCTTTTGCCATCACAGCATGCATTATACACATCTTTGATTGATTATTATCAAGATGCTGATAAGCCCTATTAAGTTCTTTTTTTGTTTTTTCTAACAATCCAAGAGGATAAGGAAAAATAATCCCAAAATAATCTAATCTTGCTTGTGCTTCACTCAAGATTATTTGACAAGATTGCGTTAATAATTTCTCATCAAGCACATGAGTAGTAGAAGATTGATTAAAAAAATGACTCCAAGCATAAGCACTATAAAGTCTTTCAGTAGTATAAGCAATACCATATTCAATATCAGTATTATTCTTAACTAATTCATCATTTGTTGCTTCCCATGTATCATAAGCCTCAATTAATCTTTCTTTTACAATAAGATATGTTTGTAAATCAGTTATTGATGTTAAATTTGTTTCATCTAAAATATCATTTGAATTATTGATTGCTTCTACAATTTCATTCATTTTCTTTATTTTATGATTCTTTGTAAAGTTTGCACTCAAAAGAATTAAATAATCTAAATTAATATTTGCACCAAAACAATAAGATGCAGCTGCATAATATTCAATTTTTTCAACTGCTTGTTCAGAATTATTAATTAAATCTAATGTTTGATTGTAGAGTGACTCATGAACAAGATCTTTAAATAAAGATTCAGATTCATAACCACCAACTTCATGATTAAAATTACCAGTGTTTTGATCCAAATTTGCAACATCTTTGTCTAATTTTGATTTTAACTCAATAGTTCTCCCACAAATATCATCAGAAATCTTTTTCATAGTGTTTGTATAAAAGTTATCAATTAATATATCCTCTTTTTTTTCACCATAATCTTTCCCAGTAAACTCTTTCAAAGCTTGCTCTAATGTAACAACCTCAATTACTTGAATATTTTTTTCCTTTCCATAATTTTCAATACTAAACTCTGATGAATTTGATTGATTTGTAGAGTTTGTCTGATTAATAGATGACGAAGAAGATGCATTACCCATAATACTTTGTGTTTTATTTAAAATTTCCACAATTATGTCTTCATTAATTACTGTAACATTTGATTCTTCAACAATTTTTTCTATTTCTTCATCTGTTAAAGTAATATTTTCTTCTTGATGTTTAATATTTGATCCTAAAGGAACTAATACTTTAGTAATTCCGTTTTGAGCAGCTGCATCTATTTTTTCTTTAACCCCACCAACACTTCCAATAATTCCACCAGTATTAATTGTTCCGGTGATAGAAACAGTTTCATCATATTCTTTAACTTCTGGATCCAATAAAGCAACAGTTAGCATTGCTAAAGCCGCCCCCGCACTAGGACCACCAATAATAGAACTCCCAGCATTAATTGTATAAAAGAAATCATACTTTTTACAATCTGTTTCTAGAAATTTACATGCAATTTCTTTTGCAAATCTTGTACTAAGCTGAGTATCCATTTTAGTCAATGGAAAAGTATCAATATAAACATTACCCTTACCTGGTCTTATCTCTAAATATAGATCAGCTAAACTTCCTTTTGCATTTTTACCTTCTGACACTGCTAATAATTTCATGTGCCCTTTTACTTCTTTAACTGCAAAAGACATTGGAATAGTTAATAACAAAATCAGAATTGTAATAAACAAAATTGTTCCTATAGTCCGTAGTTTTTTCTTCATTGATAACCCCTCTGTAGTCTTTATAAAAAATAATTAATAAAAAGAAAAAATTAAGCCCCATGCACTCTTATATTTCTAATATCAATCCCATTTCTTTCTAATAAATGTGTAATTACTTCATGAAAATGGAGTAAACTTGCATTAGCTGCTCGAGCATCACCACCAGTAACATGACGTTCAAATTGTTCAATAATTAACTGTAATCCATGAACTAGGTTATTCTCTTCAGCAATTCCTGCTACTAATGCTGGATCTGGAAATAATCTATTAAACTGAGCTTCATCATGCTTGACAATATCTTCAATAGCATGTAATTGATTAAGCTGAACATTAATATCAGTTAAAAGACCTTGAATTCTTGTTAATTCTGCCACATCATGAATCGCACCACCGTGAGTATGTAATAATCTCTGAAGAGTGTTTGAAAGACCACCAACATTAATAATAATTTGTCTTGCTCTTTGTAATTCTCCTCTTTCATGGCCACCAACTTCTGCGCCTCTTGCTGCTCTTCTTCCTACACCAGCAACACCTTCATTAGCATTTGCTCCGGCACCACCATTACTAAACATTCTAATGGCCCAACGAATTACATAATAGATTAGAAAAATAACTGAAATCGCATATACTAATTGTATTATAGCATATAAAAAACCACCTTTTTCCTGGAACCAACCCCATAAATCTCCAAATAATGCAATTACAAATGATAAACTACAAACAATTGCTAATGCTGTTGCAAATGCTTTTTGTTGCCAACCAAATCCATCAACACCAACCATTCCTTTTATTAAAGCGTAAACGGCCATGAATACAATGACCACTAATAAAAATCCCGCTAAGGGTCCAAAGTTGTAAATATGAAAGTTATTTTTTTCTCCAAACCATGCTAAAGAAACTGCTAACATTATACCAACAACAGAAATAACAGCTTTTCCACCTCTGCCCTGGAATGTTTGAACTCTTCCTAAACTTGCTTCTGCAATCCCAATAAACAAGATTGCATATAATACAAATTCAATAAATGCCCCATATTTCTGTAATAAATCCATAACACTAAAGTTTGGACCAATTACATTTGAAAAAAGCTCATCTAAAACATTTAATTGAGCAAAGATCATAGGAGCAAATATTGTAATAATCGCCACAAAAAGCAATGGCATGATTAATTTCTTAAACCTCATCTTAACACCTCAGTTTTAGGTTGTGTTGAAAATGTCGCCATTAATAGCTAATTTTCCAACACAATCTCACAATTTTTATTCTTTTAAATAGGATATACATCTAATTAATTAATCCCTATATATATTTTTCTATATGATTGATGTGAAATAGTTGATTAATAAGTAAAATAAGTAAAGAGTAATGAAAAAGTAAGAAAAAAATAAAAAATTAAATTTAACAATTGCAGTCTTCATCCTGACAACATATTAAATTATCTGCTTCTTTTGTTTTCTTTCTCACCAAATAAGTGTGCAATCTTCTCTACAACCACCAGCTAGACCACCGTCATCATTTGCATCACCATCATCACATTCTTCACCAGCATTTGCGTCTATGATTCCATCTCCGCATTCAATAAGTGTGCAATCTTCTCTACAACCACCAGCGAGGCCGCCGTCATCATTTGTTTCACCATCATCACATTCTTCACCTTCATCTATTACGTAATTGCCACATACAGATTCTAGCACTTCACCACCACCTTGATTAGAATCACTACCGCCATCGCCTGAACCACCACTACCGCCTGAAGATATTGGCCCATCATCATCATCAGGTGCACAGTAACTAATTTCAGTTTCATAAATAGTGAACAATTCAGGATGTACACATGTTTGCACAAACTTATAACAAACTCCATTTTCATCAAGAACAAACGTTGTTGCTTCATCAGATCCAGGAGCAAGACATTCAACAGGTTCATCTTCTGGTTCATCAACAACACATCCCATTACTGATATTGAATTACAATCATTTAAGCATGACAAAGTTCCACTTGTAAATTCAAATTGTGAAAATTCATCTGAAGTACAATCTAATCCTGCAAAATCTAAGCCATCACAAAATTCACCATCCTCCACTATACCATTTCCACAAAAAGTATCTTCATCTAGAATTGGAACTGGTTCATCCATCTCTTCTTCCATTGCCATAAATAATGCTGTTTCAGATTCTTCGTGAATGTTTGCAAGCTGCACTGTACCAAATCCTGGAATTTCTTTAACTTCGCACATCTCAAAAGCATATACATCACATCCTTCTAAAGCTGAGCAAACTTCTAATGCCACACCATCATTATTAGGACCAATATCTAAAAGAAAAGAAAACTTCTCAGTATACACAATTTCTCCTTCTTTCAGAATATCTGCTTCTCCTGGTATAAGATGAGGACATTGTGAGTTTTCCATCATCCATGCCTCAGATACGTCATCATTATCTACAGGTATTGGATCTTCTTGCTCTTCTTGCCCAGGGAATACTGGTTCATCTGGTAATTTAATGCATTCACCCATAAAACAGGCATAACCATCTTCACATTCTGAGTCAAGAAGACAAAGTTGGATTTCTTGCTCATCTACTGGTTCTACACAAACCCCACCATTTTCACCTTCCATTACAAAACAGAATTCATTTGCTGCACAATCAACATGATGTTGACATTCAAATATAGGTATTGCTGCAACACAATGGTTGTTTACACAAGATTCAGTTTCTAAACATTCATTGTCAAAATCACATTCAAATGCCGGCATTGGCACAGGATCAATAGGACCATCAGGCAAACCCATTATCTCAAATGAATGCATCATCCATTTATAATCATGACAATCCCAGTCATTTCCTACTCTTGTACACGCATATGCAAGAAGATAAAACTCACTGTAAGATTGTACAAAATCTGCAGCAGTAAGGAAATCTATCCATGCTTGCTTTTTTATCCATTTTCCAACCATTTCATCTCCTTCATACTGAAATGCCGTCCAATCATCACTATCTGTAGCATAACCAACACTATAAATAAAATCTTCATTAACAGTTGCAGTTAATTCATCTCCGGGCTCCAGAATATCTTGGCTTAGTGTAAATGTTGTTGGCTCTGTAAACCCATATTCTGCATATTCAGCTTTCCACACTTGACCTGATAAATCTTGTTGTTCCTCGCTACCAACCATTCCTGGCTTTGGTGGTTCAGGAGGTAATTCATCTTCACTTACAGGCATTGTACATGCCATCATTAACATGCTAACTGTTAGTAAACAAATTAATAATAATTTCATTAGTTTCATTTTTTCACCTTTTTGTTTTTTTATTATTTTTGACAATATTTTATTAAAAATTAATGATCATAATGTAATGATGGTGGATTAGTATTTAATGTTTCTGCATTATGTGGTGGTGGGTGTGGCACTGTATTTTGATTGTCTAAATCAGGAGGAGTTGTTTGACCAGCAGGTTTAGAATTTTGAGGAGGGGGAATTACGGGGTTAGGATTTTGTTGTGGTTGTGATTGCGGTAGTTGTTGTTCTGGTTGTTGATTTGTTTGCATTTCTTGTAACGTTACTTCTTGTGGTGTTGCTTCTTGAACTGTTTGTTGGTTTTTATTCAAATGTTTTTCCAATGCTGCATTTTTTATTTTCTTTCTCTCTATCAACCAAAAATATACAACGAAAAACAACAAAATTAAATTAAACAAAATCATTAGAAAACCAAAAACACCTATACCTTTACCTTCAAGATCATCAATCCTTGCTTCCAAAGAAGCAATTTTATCGCCAGATGATCCTAAACTACTTGCAGAACCAGTTGTTTCAAGTGAATTTTGTTGAGAATTTGATTGCGTTAAAAGATTATTTTCACCACTACCTGCGTCTACCCCATTTGGATTTCCAAACCCACCAGGTGTTGGTGGAGGAGGAGGAGGGGGAGCAATAACAATTTGTATTACATACAATAAAATAACTAAAAGAATTAAACTTTTTATGTATACTCTTTTTTTCATTTATTCATTCAATATTAAGAATCATATATATAGTTTACGAATATTAAAATTTAAAAAAAAAATTAATAAAAAACCAATTTGTGAGTGACATGTCCTTCGGACCTAGTGTTGTAGAGTTTTTTAATTTCATTTTTTTATACAAAGAATAACAACAATGGTCAGGCGAGGCGAATATAATGAGCCGAGTAAGGCTTTTTCGAACAAAGAGAGAAAAAGACCGTCTGAACCATTATTGTTGTTATTTTTTGCCCGTGCATTATTTTCTAAAGAAATTAGAAATTATTCCCTATAAAACAAAGCAGCATCTTCTGGAGAAGTTGTATTAATGATTGTTTCACTGCCTAGCTCAAACCCTGCCCATTTAGTAATTCTAGGTAAAAGTTCAACATGAAAATGAAATTGATGTTCTTTGCCAGTTCCATTATGCAAATAAAAATTATAAGATGCATTAAATTCTTTTAATTTAACTAAAACTTTTTTTAAGAGATCACATAAATCATATAATTCACCATCATTAAGATATTTTACACTCACAACATGCCTTTTGGGGAAAAATAAGACTTCATAAGGCATTCTTGACGCATACGGTGTAAAGCAAACAAAATTATTATTTTCAAAAACTTTTCTATCGCTAGTTTTTTCAATGTTTAATATTTTGCAATAGGCGCAATGAGGTTCTGAATTATTATTTGCAGCTTTTTCTGCATATTTAGCAATTGCTTTTTCTTTTTGTTGAATAATTGTAGGAACTAAATTATATGCAACAATTTGTGAATGAGAATGAACTAGGCTAGTTCCTGCATCTTTTCCATGATTCTTAAAAACAAGAACATATTTTACATCTTTTTTTTGTTCTAATTCTTTGATTCTTAGAATATATGTCTTAAATACATCAACCATCTCATCAACATCTAAATCAACTAATTGTTTTTCATGATCGGGTGTTTCTACAACTACTTCATGATTTCCAACACCTTCTGCAAATGTAAAAAATTCATTATGTGTTTTTATTTCTGCATCATTCTTATCCCTATTTTCGTTAACTGCTGCAAATTTATTAGGAAAAACTCTTATTTTCCAATCATTGGCACTTCCAACACGATAAATTTCTTTAGGAGTCTGATCTTCACTACCTGGACAGAAAAAACATTTTTTTGCAGAGGTTTCTTTTTTCTCATCTGTAAATTGATGTGGCCTTTTTCCTCTACCAGCTGCAATTATAACATATCTTTCCAACAGATAGTCTTTTCTTAGTTCAGTCATTTTAAATTATAGACTTGAAGTAATAAGTTTGAAGTTTGAAGTCTGAAGTGGGTGATAAGTTGACAAGTAAGTAGTTATTCAGTTTTTATTATTTGTTCTTCACACAAAAATCAAATACCAAAAAACTAATAACTAATTTACTATTTACCCACTTCTTACCTCTTACTACTTACTTAAAACCTTAATTTCCTCCTCTTTTTTCCAATGCTTTATTGTGCGCCTCAAAATAAAATTTAACAAATTGACTCCAATCTGCAAGACCTGCAACTTTCTTTGCTAACATTTTTTGCTCAACTCTTTCTTTTTCTCTCAACAAAGTATAATCAAACAAAGATTTAGAAAAATCATTAATTACTTTATTTTCATTCACACCAAACCTATTTAATACATAAACCCCATCGTTCCCTTCTTTTTTACTTAATAAAAATCTACCATACCCTCCTAAGTCAGTTGTTAATGAAGGAACACCAAGTGCAGCACTTTCTAATGGTGTATAACCCCAGGGTTCATAATAACTAGGGAATAAACCGAAATGACAACCTTGCAAACAATCATAATATGGAAGATCAATTAATCCATCAACACCAGTAAGATAAACAGGATAAAAAATAGCTTTAACTTTATCATCTTCTTTATTATCAAGACCTTCAGCAAGAAGTGCTTTTATAATTTCATCATTTTTCTCGTCTGATAAATTATGAGTTACAAGTAAAGGATTACCTTGTTTTTTAAATTTAAGATTTAGTTTTCTTGCCCCTAACAGAAATTCATCAGAAAACATTGCTTGCGTAGATAAGTGTTCTGATGATTCAACATGTTTTTCTGAACCAATAATATGATTTAAAATTTGTTGTTGAACATGCTTTTGGTTGTCCACGACAAAATCCTTCAGATGCAAATAATTCATTTTATTTTCAGATAATTCTAATTTTGCACCATGTACTTCATGTGGAATCCAGAAAAACACAATAATAGTTTTTTTAGAATTATTTTCTCTCATCATTTGATTTAGTTTACCTAAAGCTTTAATGAAAATATCAATTCCTTTATTTTTGAATTCATACCTTCCCACAATAAAAAACAATAATGTTTGTGATAAATCAAAAGAGTAATAAGGGAAAAAATGATATGCAACAAATTCTCTAATTTTCTCTCGATAAATTCTATGTTTAATAGAAAGTTCCTCAAAACTAGGAAATTTTTCAATATCTAAACCATTTAACAATAAAACATCTGCTTTTCTTCCAAGAATTTTCTCAGCTTCCATTGACGTAATTTCAGAAACAGTTGTGAAAACATCAGCATTTTGTGCACATGCAAGCTCTGTTAGGTATTTATCTTGAATATTGTAGTTATATGCTTCTTTTTTAGGATCTAAATGTTCTAGTTCTTCATACAATTGTCGTCCTGAACCACATAATGTTCTACCTAACATTGTTGCATGTGTTGTAAACACAGTTCCAACGTTAGCATTTACAGATTTTAAATGCAAAGCAGCAAAACCAGCCATCCATTCATGACAATGTGTAACTATGTTTTTGTTTTCATTTTGTTGTGCAAATTTCTCAATTAACATTCCAGCAGCAGTCGACCATAACATTGGTTCTTCAAATGTCCATTCTGCATTAAGAGAATCAATTTGATAGTTATCCCAATATCTTTTTTTTAGGGAATTAATTTGATCTGTTGCTTTAGAAACATCCATCAAAATTACTTTTGGTTTTCCTTTAATTAACCATTCTCCAAAATAACAAGTTATTCCTTGTCCTGCTAATTCTGAAAAGATTTTTGCTAATTCTTTAGAAGGTGTTTCTTCATTAAATGTTTCTTTTGCTTTGTTCTCTACATAAGGCCCGATTAAGTAATAATCTTCGTATGCTGAATTAATTAAGTCTGCTTTTGATTTCACAACTGTATAAATCCCACCTACTTTGTTGCATACTTCCCAACTCACTTCAAATAATACATTAGCCTTCGGACTACCCATATCATACATATTATGTATTTATTTATATAAGATTTTAGGACTATTGGGGAGTGGTTTTGTTAATTATTTGATAAATCATAGATTGTATAGTTCAATAACTTTTTTATAGAAGTTTATTTTTAGACAAGAAATGCTAAAAATTGGACATAGAGGAGCTTGCGGGCATGAACCTGAAAACACATTACGATCTATTAAGAAAGCAATTGATTTAGGCGTTAATCAAATTGAAATTGATGTTCATGTTTGTAAATCTGGAGATGTTGTTGTCATTCATGACGATAACTTAGAAAGAACCACGAATGGCAAAGGCAAAGTTTCTGAAATGACTCTTGAAAAGATAAGAGAGTTAGATGCGGGTGAAGGTGAAAAAATTCCAACATTAGAAGAAGTTTTATTTTTTGTACAAGATAAAATTGAATTAAATATTGAAATCAAGAAAAAGCAAGATGTTGAACAAGTGTTGGAAGTTTTGCAGAGCCATAAAGTTAAAAATATAATTATTTCTTCTGGACAGCCAGAAGTATTACAAAAAGTTAAGAAATTCAAGACGGCATTTATTTTTTATGTAGGAAAAACAGAATTTCATGATAGATTAATGATCTCTTTTGCAAGGTTATTCATGCCAATTACAAAAAAAATGTTAGTAAGTTTACTTCAAGAAATAAAATCACACACATTAAACATCCATTATGCATTAGCAACTAAAGGTTTAGTTCATGCAATGCACTCTCGTGGAATAAAAGTAAATGTTTGGACATTAAATGATAAGGATAAAATAAAAAAATACATTTCTAATGGTGTAGATGGAATAATTAGTGATTATCCAGATAGAATTTAAATAAATTTAGTAACAACAATTATTTATTTTTCCAAGAAAACAGAAATACTAATTAATTACCACCCAACTTTTTATCAATTTCATCTGCCATTTCTTTCATATCATCTAATGTTCTTTTCATATCTTTTTCTATTTCCAAAATGAGATTTTTCAGACGATTAACTCTTAGAAGATATCCTTTATTTTCAGATACAATAATTCCAGAATTTTGTAATTTATGTAAATGATGTACAACTGTTCCTCGAGAAAGATGTAACTTATTTGCAAGATCATCACTGCTAAGAGCTTTTCCTTTTTTTGTTGATTTAATTAATTCAATAAATAATCGAAAACAACTTTTATCTTTATCTCTTAGCCCAAACAATCCTAGACTAGAACCTAACCATTGTAATTCATGATTGATATTGCCTTGTACAGGTTTTCTAACTCTGATTATTGTAATTTTAGTCGGCATTATGACAAGGTAAGTAAAACTAGTATATAAATCTTGTTGATTTAAGGTCAACGAGAATTAAGTTAATGTTTTAGAAAAGCTTTATAAATAACCACATTCTTCTTCTAAATACGATGGAAAATGAATTTGACTTAATATCTTTTATAAAACAAACTTTTAATCCATCAAAAGGTGAGAAATTTCTTTTTATGATTGATGATTCTAGTATGGAAAGAAGAGAATTAGTAGCAGAGTGGGTTGAAATCTTAGAAGAAGATAAAACATTAGGAATAAAATTATTACCAACCCTTGATTATGAAGAAACAAAATTTAATAATGCTGATTTACCTGATAAAGGTGAACAAAATGATGAAGAAGTTAAAATTGTTGATGCATTAAAAGAAGCTGATATTGTTTGGTGTCTTCCTAAATTCTCAGCAACAAGACCTTTAAGCATATTAAAAGATGAATTAAACTTTAGAGTAGGTAGCAGTCCTAATTTTGATGATGAAATGTTAGATGGTGTCATGTTAGGAGATCCAAAAGACATACAAAAACGAGGAGCTATGATAAAACCATTATTAAAAGATGTTGTCTCAATTGTTTTTGAGTTTGCAAGTTCTCATAAAGTTGAATTTGATGTAAGACATGTAGACTGGAAAGAAGATTTAGGATTTATTCATAAAAATAAAGGTAAGGGCCTAGGAAATATTCCTTTTGGAGAAATATTTGCAATTCAATTCGAAGGTAGTTTGTTAAATTATTTAGTTGAGAACGGAAAAGACAAACATGTAAAAGAAATGGAAAAGTTTTATGAAGAAAAAGGAATTAAACTTAAAGATAAAGATGGAATAATTGAAACAAAAACAAATGGTGAAATACCAGTATACCAAGCAGAAGGTTTAGTTGTTTATGAAATCAAAAATGGTTTTGTTACTGATATTATTGGTCATTCTAGAATTGCAGAGCTTCAAAGAAAAAAGCTAGCAAAAGAACCAATGTGGGGATATATTGCAGAAGTTGCATTTGGATTAAACAGCGAAGCAAGAAGTGACTCATTCAGCATGTTAGAGGTTGAAAAAAGTTCACCTCATTTTGCATTAGGTAATGCAACACATATTGGCGGATTTCCAACACCATTTGATGTAAAAGCTTTAGCTCACCACCAAGATTTTGCACTCAACAACCCAAAAATCAGAGTTGGTAAACTTATTTACAAAGACGGTTCTGAAAAAATCATTATCAGAGAAGGCGGTTATGTAATCTTTGATGATTTAGATTTCTAAAAAAATATATAAACCCTTAACACTTAAACCCATTAAAAGAGGTGATTAGTTGTTAACTGAGGTAATTGTTGTACTTGCTGGTGTAATTCTAATACTTTTGTTAGCGGAAGTTATTATTAAGAATGCAATTAAACTAGCAGGACACTTTGGATTAAGTGGAACTTTTATTGGATTAACAATTCTTTCTATTGGTACAAGCATTCCTGAAATCATGACTCATATTGTTGGTAGTGTTGATATTGTGAGAGATCCATCCCAGATGCAGACTCTTTCAGGATTATTATTAGGAACAAGTGTTGGTTCTGATATATTTCAACAAAATATTATTCTTGGTGTTTTAGGATTGATTGCAACAGTTGTTGTTGTCAAGAAAAACTTATTTAAAGAAGCAGGAGCATTAATTGTAGCTGCTATTCTTACATGGCTTTTTGCAATTGGTGGAGTAATCACAAGATGGGAAGGAGCTATTATGTTTATTCTCTATATTGCATACTTATTTTATTTAGACAGAACAAAAAAAATTGAAAAGAAAAACAAGGATGGATTAACTAATTTTGGGATTGGTACAAGTTTTTTTCTTATTTTTATTTGCTTTTTAATTATGGCACTTAGTGCAGAGAAAGTACTTGCTGCATCAACTGTTTTAGTTTCTACTTTACCAATCAGTGCATCATTCTTTGGTGTGTTTATTTTAGGTATTGCATCTGCTTTGCCAGAACTAACAACATCTTTAATTGCAGCATTAAAACACAAAAAAGATATTTCTGCAGGAATTTTGTTAGGTAGCAATATCACAAACCCAATGATGGGCATTGGAATTGGGGCAATGATTTCAACATATACTGTTCCAAATGTTTTAGTTTATCTAGATTTACCTGTTAAAATCTTTACTGGATTCTTAATCTTCTATTTCTTACATAAAGACGAGGATATTAACAAAAAGAAAGGAATTATATTGATTTGTATCTTTATCTTGTATTTAATTGCAAGAAGATTTTTATTTCCTGTAGATTTCTAATAAAATAGAAGAAAAATAAAAGAAAAAAATAAAACAATTAAACAATTGCAAAATCTACATTTATACTAAGACTAACACCAACTTGTTCAGGGCTGATCTTAGAGGAAACTGCATCCATAACTGCCATTTCTTCAATTGCTTCTTCTCCAAAACCACCTGCATAATATCTAGGTGTGTAATAGTTGCTTTCGGAGATTGAAATTGCTTTTCCCATTTTCACATCTAAGTTTTTAGCTAATGTTTTTGCTTTTTCTTTTGCATTAGTTGTTGCTTCTTTAACTAATTCATCTTTAACTTGCTTTTCTAACTTTTTTGAAAGTTGGAAATTAATATTACTAATTTTGTTAGCACCGTTTTGTACACCAACTGTTAATAATTCTCCTGTTTTGTCTATATCTGTTGTTGTTACTTTGATTGTTTGTGTTAATCTGTAACCTTTATCTACTTGTTTTTTCAACACATAATCATATTCTTTCAACGGATAAAGATTATAATCAGTAGTTTCAATCTCATTTTCATCAAGACCAGCTTTTTCTAATGCCGCCATAACTGCATTCATTTTTTCTGAATTTTGTTCTTGTACTGTTGCAGCATCTTTACCATCTGTTACAACACTAAAACTAATTTCTACTTCATCAGGCATTACGTCTGATTCAGCATCTCCACTAACACTAATCTTATTCATGTTTCCTTGGTTTATTACGTAATCTTTAGTTCCAATTGAATATAACATTCCTGCAAGTAACACAAGGATTATTCCAAATACAATCATATGTCCTGTTTTATGTTCCATTTTATTTACCTCCATGTTAAACAATATTCTACTATATATACAAGCTAATATAAATACCTAGCGAAAAGTTCAATCTGAGTTGAAGTTATAATCCACCACAAACTATATATATCCCAGTACAACCCAAATCCCTATGAAATACATAGATTTATGTGAGATATACAACAAGCTAGAATCCACATCAAAAAGATTAGAAAAGACATATTATGTTTCTCAGTTAATTAAGAAGACTAAAGATGAAGATATTCCGTTGATCATGCTTTTGTTAGAAGGTAAAGTTTTCCCTGCTTGGGATAAAAGAAAAGTAGGTATGGCTTCTAGATTAGTTTTGAAAGCTATTAACATTGCAACTGGTATTGACACAGACAAAATAGAAGAAAAATGGAAAAATACTGGAGATTTAGGATTAGTTGCAGAAGAATATACTGAAAAAAAGAAACAAGTAACATTATTTTCACAAGATCTTAGTATTAAAAAAGTTTCTAATAATTTACAAAAGTTAGCAGAACTTGAAGGATCTGGCACAGTTGATAGAAAAGTTAAATTAGTTGCAGAGTTATTAACAAGTGCAAAACCATTAGAAGCAAAATATATTATTAGAACTGTTTTAGAAGATCTAAGAGTTGGTGTTGGTCAAGGTAGTGTAAGAGATGCTATTGTATGGGCACATTTTCCTTTAATTGCTAATTTAGAGTTATCAGGAGAAGGCAACAAATATTATTACATGGACAAAGACAAACCAATTGAAGTAGAAAAAATTAAAGTTGACAAGGTTATTAAAACAAAAAGTGAATTTGATACCATTTCAATATTAAAAACAAATTCAATTGCTTGTGAAACAAAAGAATTAGCAAGAGAATTATTTAATTATTTCTTAGACAGTGTAGAAGAAGCTTATAATATTACAACAGATTGGTCAGAAGTAGTTTTAGTTGTGCGGGAAAAAGGATTAAAGGGATTAAAAAGTACTGATATCAAAGTTGGAAAACCAATTAAGGTAATGCTTTACCAAAAAGCTCAAAATATTAAAGATGCGTTTGAACGTGTTAAGACACCTTGTGCCCTTGAATACAAATATGATGGTTTTAGATTAGCAATCCACATAATGGATGAAAAGATTGTATTATTCACAAGAGGTTTTGAAGACGTTACTGAACAATTCCCTGATGTTGTTAGGTATGTAAAAGAACATGTAAAAGTTAAAAATGCAATTCTTGATTCTGAAGCTGTTGGTTTTAATAAAAAAACAACACAATACATGGCCTTTCAGAGTGTTTCTCAACGAATTAAAAGAAAATATAATATTGATGAACTAGCTAAGAACTTTCCAGTAGAAGTTAATGTGTTTGATATACTTTATCATGATGGAAAAAGTTTGTTGAAGGAAGAATTTCATAAAAGACGAGCTTTGCTAGGAAAAATAATTGATCCAACACCAAGAAAAATTGTTTTATCAAGAATAATGATTACTGATAAAGAAGAAGAAGCTAACAAGTTTTATCAAGCATCATTAGATGCAGGTAATGAAGGTCTTATGGCTAAAAACCTAAATGCAATTTACAAACCAGGATCAAGAGTAGGGTTTGGTGTTAAACTAAAACCAGTCATGGAATCATTAGATTTAGTAATTGTTGGTGCAGAATGGGGAGAAGGTAAAAGAAGCAACTGGTTAACAAGCTTTTTAATTGCATGTAGAGATGAGGAAGGGAATTTAGTAGAAATGGGAAAAGTAGGAACAGGAATTAAAGAGTTAGAAGAAGAAGGTGTTACATTTAAACAACTTACTGAAATGTTACAAAAACATATTATATCAGAAAAGGGTAAAAGCATTACAGTGAAACCAACAGTAGTTATAGAAGTACATTATGAAGAAATCCAAAAATCACCAACATACTCATCAGGCTTTGCATTACGTTTCCCTAGATTTGTAAGATTACGTGAAGATAGAAATGTAGAGGATATTTCTGATTTAGGTTTGGTTAAGAGTTTGTATGTTGGACAAAGAGGAAGAAATTAATTAAACCAAGCATACACAAACAATCCAACTGCAACAACTAAAAAGAAGATACCAATATTCCTCATTGCATTTGATCCTTCCTTTTCACGGTGTTCTGCAAACCTTTCCATAAATCTAAAATGTAACTTCGCAACTAAAAAATAAACTAACTTCTGTTGCCATCTTAGAACATGAACTGGAAATAAAAATAATAATAACCCAGCTATAAGAAATATAAATCCTCTGATTGTGAATAATGTGTCCATGTTAGATTAAATTGGTGTATTAGTATAAAAAGTTTCTTTTCTTCAATCAGGAACAATAGACAAAAAAACCGAAACATTTAAATACAATTGTAACATTTCTGTTACATATGTCACAAATTTGTTACAACATTATAAAACAATTACTAAAAAACAAAAACCACATTAGAGGTCTTGCTAAACTTCTCAACACAAATCAGATGACTGTGTTAAGAAAAATAAATGAACTTTATGAGCAAAACATTGTTGATTATAAAGTAGAAGGAAAAAACAAAGTTTTCTTTCTTAAAAAAACACTTGAAGCAAAGCAGTTTGCATGTATTACAGAATTAAACAAATTATTCTATTTATTAGAAAAGTATCCTAAATTAAGATTAATAATTGATAGAATAAAAAAACACCCTGAAATAAAATTAGCAATCTTATTTGGATCCTATGCAAAAGACCTTGCAAAAAAACACAGTGACATAGATATTTATATTGAAACAAGAGATAAAAAAATAAAACAAGAGGTTGAAGCAATTAACTCAAAGATTAATGTGAAGATTGGAATTTATGATAAAAAAAACCTATTAATTAAAGAGGTTGAAAAAGATCATATTATAATAAAAGGTGTCGAGGAGTATTTTGAGAAAAATGAATTTTTTGATTAAGTTATACAAAGAAGGAAAATTACAACTAGTCGAACCAAGTGAGGAAATTAAAGAAGCATATTTACATAAATCTTCTAAATCATTATCATCTGCTAAAGCTTTGTTAAAAATAGGAAACTTAGAAGATTCTGTTGCTCTTGCTTATTACTCAATGTACCACTGCCTATTGGCACTTCTTTTTAGAACAGGTATAAAATGTGAAAATCATACTGGTTCAATAATTTTACTAAAAAATGTTTTTGAGATTGACAATAAAAACATATCAAATGCAAAATCTGAGAGAGTTGACAAACAATATTATGTTGATTTTGATGTTAGTAAAGATGAAACAAAACAAGCAATTGAAATTGCTGAAGATTTTATTGCAGAAATAACTGATTTCATTGAGAGATTAAATCACAATAAAATTAATGATTACCGTAACAAAACAAACCGTTTATTAGAATAGATTATAGCAACATTTAAAAACCATCAACTCTATCTATATATCTAATGGCAAAAGCAACTGCTTATAGAACAAATACATGTGGAGAGCTAGCTTTAAAGGATAATGGTAAGAAGGTTACCTTATGTGGATGGGTACAGCATGTTAAGAATTTAGGTGGACTTATCTTTTTCTACTTAAAGGATCGTTATGGTATTACGCAGGTAGTTTTTGATCCAAAAAATGATGCAGATGCACATAAAGCAGCTGAGTCATTAAAAAGAGAAGATGTTATTCAAGTAACGGGCCGTGTTAGAACAAGACCACAAGGCCAAGATAATGTAGAAATCATAACAGGATCTATTGAAGTTATTTGTGATAGAATTACAGTTTTAAATAAATCAGAAACAATTCCTATTGATATTGAAGAACAAACAACAACAACAGAAGAAATGAGATTAAAATATAGATATTTAGACTTAAGAAGAAATTGTGTTCAAAAAAATATTATCACAAGACATAAAATTGTAAAAGCAACTAGAGATTATTTTGATAAGCAAGGTTTTTTAGAAATTGAAACACCAATTTTAGCTAAATCAACACCAGAAGGTGCAAGAGATTATTTAGTTCCTAGCAGAGTTCATAAAGGAAAGTTTTATGCTTTACCACAATCACCACAAATATTCAAACAACTTCTAATGCTTAGTGGTTTTGACAGATATGTTCAAATTGCAAGATGTTTTAGAGACGAAGATTTAAGAGCAGACAGACAACCAGAGTTTACACAGATAGATGTTGAAATGAGTTTTGTCGATGAAGAAAATGTATATGAAATAATGGAGGGGTTAATGAAAGATGTGTTTAAAGCAGTTGATGTTAAAATCAAAACTCCATTTCCAAGAATTACATTTGCAGATGCAATGGCTAAATATGGTAGTGATAAACCAGATGTAAGATTTGGAATGCAATTAAAAAATATTTCAGAGATTGGTGAAAAATCATCCTTCAAAATTTTCACAGAAACTATTAAGAATGGCGGAAGCATTAAATGTATTAATGCAAGAGGTTGTGCAAAGTTCTCAAGAAAAGAAGTTGATGAATTAGAGAAAGTTGCAAAGATTTATGATGCAAAAGGTTTAGCTTGGGTTAAAGTAGAAGGAACTGATACTAAAAAGAAATTAGAAGGAATGTCTGCTAAATTTTTTAGTGAAGAATTACAAAAACAACTTATGGAAAAAGTATCTGCTAACATTGGTGATTTATTATTAATAGTTGGAGATCACAAACACCATATTGTTGATATTGCTTTAGGACAATTAAGATTATTCTTAGCTAAAAAATTAGAATTAATTCCAGAAGATGAATGGAGTTTTATTTGGGTAGTAGATTTTCCAATGATGGAATATGATGAAGACGCTAAAAGACATATAGCAATGCATCATCCATTCACATCTCCAAAAGATGAAGATATGGGAATGTTATTAACAGATCCATCTAAAGTTAGAGCAAAAGCCTATGATTTAGCGCTAAATGGTGTTGAACTAGGTGGTGGTTCAATAAGAATCCATAGTAGAGAAATACAAGAAAATGTTTTCAAAGCAATTGGGCTAAAAGATGATGAAATTAAATCTAAATTTGGATTTTTATTAGATGCATTCAAGTATGGAGCACCCCCACATGGTGGAATTGCTTTTGGTCTAGACAGATTAGCTGCAATGGTATGTAAAGAAGAAAACATCAGAGAAGTTATAGCCTTCCCTAAAACAAAGAATGCAGAATCATTAATGGAAAGTTCTCCAAGTAATGTTGATAATGAACAATTAGATGAAGTTGGCGTTAAGTTGAAATAGTTATTTCTATAGTTTGTAATAAACAAAAAAGTTTAGTGAGCTGTATTGGCTCCGCCCCAGTAAAAGAAAAAAAAGAAAAAAATTATTCTAACTTATTATACAGCCAACCAAATACATACAATCCAATAAATGCATCTACAAAACCATATATTAATCCAACTACTGCCCCAAGATAGCCTATACTATATCCCGGATATATACTTGCGATACCATTAAGCATTGCAGTCCCATAACCAGTCCAAACAGAAACTAAGGTTAATATCAATAAACCAACTCCCCATAGAATTCCACCTGCTAGTCCTAAACTTTTAGCATTTAATGCCATATTTTCACCTCTTTGTAAAATTTAAATTAGAATGTATAACATCATATGATTTATTTAAAATTTATGTAAGAATTAATTCTGTAAAAATGTCGCCAATTGGCTAGTGAGTGCCATTTACAGCTTTAGATTTATTCAAGGTTTGTCACCTATACTTAACAGGAACTTATTATTAGGTGACCACGAACGAGTCATTTTTTACAGAATTAAAATTTATAGTCCAAAACTTTCTTTAAATTCATTCATTTGCCTGAATTTCTCTAAGAATATGTGTCCATTGTCTGTAATCGTGATATATCTGTTTGCTTTTTCCTGAATCTCCTTAATTAGCTCTTTTTCAATCAATTCTTCCAAATAACTAGTCATTAATTTATGAGAAAGATTAGCCTTATACATAAGGTGAGTTGGCTTGATTTTGCCGCCTTTTTTCTGGATTGCATCCAAAATATCGCTGATAATATCGATTCTTGATCTTCTTGCAGGCATAAATATGGGATAATGCAGCTTTATTTATTAATGTAATGGTTTTTTATACAGTTATGTGGATGGCAGCGACACTCAGAACCACTTACTACTAACCAACTCATAACTCAAAACCCAGAACTCAGCACTCTAAAACTATTTCCTTGTTTTCCTAAATATACCTAACATTGTGAATAAAAGCAGTAGAAATCCAATTAATTGTAATATTTCAGCTAAGGCATACAGATGTAAACTAACAGATACAAATAGATATGCTAACTGGCTCATTGCTAAAAACCAAAAAGTAAACATTACATCTTTCTGAGATCTTCTCTTTTTCTTAGGTGATGTTTGACATGCTCTATAATAATACCAAAACAATAATGCTAAGAATAATATTGCTGTTGAGTGGAAAAAGAAGTAATTACTTAAGCTAAACCATGTAGCTAATAAGATTAACCAGGTCATGATTATCAATAATTTCTTATCTCTATGTTGATACAATAAGTAGAATAATCCCATAAAACCAGCTAAAAATAAGAATCTATGCCCAATAAAACCAAGTGAAACTAAAAGATCTGAACTTTCTAACACAGAATATGTTAAAACAAGACCTTCTTGCATTTTTTCCTTTGTAACATCATAATAAACAGTTACATTTGTTAATAATTTAAAGAAAAATGATGCTGATAATGTTAAAAAACTTAGTGTTAAGTACTTGTATTTCTTGTCCTTACAGAACTTATAGATTTTATAACTAAACGCAGCAATCAAAAGTGTAATAATTAATGCTAAAACTGCTGAAATGCAATCTATACCATAGAACCATCTTGGACTAAATACAAATTTTAACATATGCATGAATATTAATGATGGGTTTAAAAAGATTATGAAATAAGGTATAGTATTGAAATTGATGCCACTTAGGTCTAATTTATGTTGTTGTTCTAATTGTTCCCATTGTTCCCAATAAACTTTATAAATAACAACCCTACAACTATCCACATGGCAGAGAAATTCTTACAAATACAAGAAGCAATGGATCAAGGCAAAGGTAAAGTTGCCATTAGAGGTTGGATTTATAGGGAAAGAGGCAGTTCTAAACTGAAATTTGTTGTATTAAGAGATTCTACTAACATAATTCAATGTGTTATTGATAAGGGCGTAGTTGGAGAAGAAAAGTATCTAACAATAAAAAAAGCACAAATTGAAACATCTATTAAAATTTATGGAGAAATTAAGAAAGAAGATAGAGCCCCATCAGGTTATGAAGTTCATGTAAGTGATTTTGAAATCATTGGAGCTTGTGATACATTTCCAATTACAAGAGATCAATCACCTGAGTTTTTATTAGATAATAGACATTTATGGTTAAGAAGCAGAAGAATGACTGCTATTCTTAAAATTAGAAGTACTTATATTCAAGCAAGAGATCAATTTTTCAGAGAAAAAGGATTTTGGAGATTTGATGCTCCAATATTACAACCTAACCAATGTGAAGGTGGCTCAACTTTATTTGAAGTTAAATATTATAAATCAAAAACTTATTTATCACAATCATGGCAGTTATATGCAGAAGCAGGAGTTTTTGCTTTAGAAAAGATTTACAATATGGGTCCAACGTTTAGAGCTGAGAAATCTAAAACATCCAGACATTTATCTGAGTTTTGGATGGCTGAAGCAGAAGTAGCATGGTATGACCTACATGATATTACAGAATTAGCAAAAGAAGAATTAAAATATTGTTTGAAAAAAGTTTTAGAAGAAAGAAAAGAAGAATTAAAATTACTAGAAAGAGACATTAAAAAACTAGAAGTTTCTGCTAAGAAAAAATGGCCAACTATCAAGTATAGAGAAGCATTAAAAATTCTTAAAGAAAAATCAAACATGGATGTTAAGTTTGGTAAAGATTTAAGAACAATTGAAGAAGAAAAAATAATGGAACATTTTGATACTCCTATTGTTGTAACTCATTATCCTAAAGAAGTCATGGCTTTCTACAAGCCAAGAGACCCAGAAGTTTCAGATGAAGCATTATGTTTTGATATGCTAGCTCCTGAAGGTTATGGAGAAATTGTTGGTGGTAGTCAAAGAGATACTGATATTGAAGCAATTGAAGAATCTTTGAAAAAAGATGGCGAAGATCCTGCTAATTACAATTTCTATTTTGATCTAAGGAAATATGGTTCCGTTCCGCATTCCGGCTATGGAGTTGGTGTAGAGAGAGTTGTAGCCTGGATATGTGGTATAGACAATATTAAAGACGCAATTCCTTTTCCAAGGACAATGATAAGGTGGAGTCCTTAATTTCCTATAAACTTTGGTGTCTTTGCCTACATTTTGTCAATTTCACATATTAATTCTTAAGAAATATTTGTTGTTTTACTTAGAAACCTTTTTATATTACTTTCTCTAAAATAAATAATATGATAAATAAAAGAGGGAAGAAATCACAAATTACCTTATTCATGATACTAGGTCTTGTTGTGTTAATCTTTGTTGTTTTCTTATGGTATTTTAATTCTTTGTCTAGTGGAGTTGATGTAAAGGTAACAACTAAATCTACTCAACAATTAGATGCATTAGGTGTTAGTGTTACAAGTTTTGTTAATAGTGCGTTAGAAGAAGCAACTGTTGAAGCCTTGATTAATAATGGAGTACAAGCTGGTTATTATGAGCTTCCTGATAATACAGATCCTATTTCCTCAATACCATTTTTGTTTTATTATGATGATGCTTATTTAATTCCGAGAAATGATTTAGAAAAACAGTTAGGTTATTCAATTGATGCTGCGTTAAATGCAAAATTATTTGGATTACAACCATTTGCAGAACAAGGAATAGAAGTTTTTATGGATGAACCAGATACAGAAATAATTATTGCAAGAGATAATGTTTTAGTAGAAACAGAAATGCTAGTTACAATAACCCAAGGTAGTGCTTCTAAAGTATTAAAGAAATTTCAATTAGACATGCCCTGCAGATTAGGCACAATACATGATTTATTAGTAGAATACGTTCCAATGCAAACTCAAGACATGACAACCATTTGTGTAGAATGTTTACAAAGCCTTACAACAGAATATGATTTAGAGGTTCAAATTCTCCCATTAGATCCAGAAACATATGCATTTTCCATCACAGACAAGAAAGCATTTGTTAATGGCAGTAATTATGAGTTTATATTTATGAGTAAGTTTTCTACATTTGGATAATTAAGGAAATCATCTTCGTCCTGGCCTTAAGGTGAATTAAACAATTTAAGGCAAAGCCCTTTATGACATAGATTTCCTTTAAGTTATAATTTCTACAAGAAATCTATTTAATTCGCGGCCAAGATGATGATTTCCAAATAAATAAATAAAATCATCTTCGTCCTGGCCTTAAGGTGAATTAAACAATTCAAGACAAAATCCTTTATGACATAGATTTCCTTTAAGTTATAATTTCTACAAGAAATCTATTTAATTCGCGGCCAAGATGATGATTTCCAAATAGATAAAGAAACCACCCTTGTTAAAAACTAAAGAATAAAAGAATTATTTATTAGTCTTCCAATCCATAAAACTATCTTTCTTTTTACTAATGAAAAACAATGCTAGGAAAAAAATCACAACTAAAACACCAAATCCTAATTTACTATTAGTTTCAAAGTAAGCCATTGTTGCTGAGAATGTTGAAACTGTTGCACCTAAAAATAAACCCATTATAACACTACTATTAAACAAAGTTACAAACAACGCTAAAAGTAATATAATCAAATTAAACAAAGTAATGAATACAAATTTATTTCCATTGTATGCATTCTTAATTTCTTTCCATTCTTTTTCATCTTCTTGTGATGCATCAATACAATCTTGATAATCTTCTGTTAATTCAGTTTCATATTCTTCTGAAGGAATTGCTTTTGGAAAGTTACATTTTTCATAACCCCTATAATATGAATCACCACTTCCAGTAGTATATTCAGGAAAGAAAACATTTGCACCTAAGAAAACCATTGGTACATAAAGTAATACTACAATTAAAACAAATAATAGTTTTGTCCAATTCATGAGATTCTTTAAACTGTACAGGTTTATATATGTTACGAAAAAGTATTCTTTGGTATATAACGCAGAAGTAAAAAATAACAACATGGCCAGGCGAGGTGGTGCGAAGAAAGAGAGTTCTACGAACTCCAAAGCACCAGCCGAGTAGGACTTTAGTCCGTCTGTGCCGTTGTTGTCGTTATTTTTTACACAATCATCTATAAAACCACGTCAAAATCAAACCAAAACAACACAAACGTTTATAAACCTTACAAAGAAATCTTACCAAATGGAAAATAAACTTAAATCAAACATTTGGAAGTATTACTTATACAGAATATTTGGTAGTGCTGTATTCACTTCTCCAATTTGGATTCTTTATCTTAGAGATAATGGTTTAAGTTTAACACAATCAATGTTATTACAGACGTTTTACATTGTTATAATGCTCTTTGCAACAATACCAATGGGAGCATTAGCTGATTTTTGGAGTAGAAAAAATGTATTAATACTATCTCAACTACTTAATGCAGCCGGTACATTCATATTTTTTATTAGTCATAATTTTTATGGGTTTCTTGCTGGTGAATTTATTTTAGGTATGGCAACTGCCAGTTATTTTGGAGTACAAGAAGCGTTTATTTATGACACACTAAAACAAGTTAAAAATATTAAACTATACAAAAAAGTAATTGGCAATATTTATGCAATAAACGACCTAATGTTTGGAGTTGTGGGAATGTTTGGAGCTGCGATTGCAGCTGCGATTTCAATGAGATTTACTTTTGGGATATCTGTTGTCCCCATATTAATTGCGGGAATAGTTTGCTTTTCATTCAAAGAACCAAAACATAAAAAACAATTATATGAAAAAGGATATTTTCAACACATAAAAGAAACTCTTATTTTCACATCAAAACATAAAGATCTTAAATTCATTATGGGATTATCCGCATTACTTGGTGGATTTATGTTTATAACATTCTTTATGTTTCAAGTATATTTTCAAGACATGGGTGTTAGCATAAAATATATTGGTATTTTATATGCAGTAATGTTTGCCTTTAGCGCAATTGGTGGAAAGATAGCTCATGATGTAGAAAGCAGATTAAAAGAAAAATATACATCAATTTTTGTAGTAGGTTTTCCCGCTGTTCTTCTGTTAGTTTCAGCATTAACTAAAACATGGATAGGCATTCCATTTGCAATCCTTACGTGGTTAACATCTGGAAGTTTAAAGAATGTATTTACGGCAGATTTTATTAATAAACATGCTTCTTCTCATCATAGAGCAACTGTTATGTCAATTAGCATATTAGTTGGCAATATATTCTTCGCAATAATCTCTCCAATCTTTGGTTTTATTGCAGACACATCAGGAGTAAAAAATGTATTCTTAGTAATGAGTATAGTATTGTTTTTGTATTTGGGATATTTGTGGTGGTATTTTAGAAAGTAATTACCCAAAATACATACTAATCAACACACCAACAAAATGTGTAATAACAATAACTATTACACCAACAAATAAATGTTCTAAAACAACTTTTAGTTTAGATATTTCTTTACCTTTACTAATAACATAGCTATAAACACTTAATGCAAACAAACCCCATATAACACCAACAACAACTGCAGTTTGTAATGTAAAAAATAGAAGAGGTATAATAAATGTTAATGCAAATAATAATTTAGCAATAAAAGTTGTTAATGTAGATTCCCATATTTCTTTTTGTGTATGAACACCTTCTGCTTCTTCTGAAACATGGATACCAAATGCATCAGACATTGAATCAGCAACGGCTATTGTTAAGATACCACCTAAAACAGCTATTTTAGAATGTGTTCCACTACTTAGTCCAACCATTAAACCAAGTGTTGTAATTATCCCAGATGTTAATCCAAAACTTAATCCAACTTTGATTGAATGGTTCATGCATATTTAATTTATCTGCTAGTTTAAATTATTTACTAAAAAAATAACAGCATGGCCAGGCGAGGCGTAGCCGAGTAGTATTTTTTCCGTAGGGAAAAATGCGTCTGTGCCTATATTGTTGTTATTTTTTTCTTTGTAAAATCCAACAAAAAGAAACAATCACTCGTAGTGTAAAGCGTCAACAGCCTGCATCTTTACAGCCTTTATCGCTGGTAATATTCCTGCTGCACTTCCTACTATAAACGCAAACCCAATCCCAAATAAAACTAATCCAGGACTAATTTGAACATTAAGATAAGAAAAGCCAGATGCTTTTGCTCCTAGTTCTACACCGTAAGCAATTAATAAACCAAGAACTACACCAATTGCTCCACCAACTGCTCCCATCATTCCAGATTCAATTAAGAATAACGTCAGAATATATCTTCTTCTTGCACCAATAGCTTTCATAATACCAATTTCTCTTGTTCTTTCAAGAACAGAAGTATACATAGTGTTCATAATTCCAACTCCTCCTACTAATAATGAAATTCCTGCAATACCTACAAGAACAAATTGGATAATAGCTAAAATAGACCCAAACACCTCTATTAATTGTTCAGATGTTTGAACTGAAAAGTTTTCTTCTCCTTCTTTTAGATTTCTATCTCGTCTCATTTTTGTAATAATTTTGTCAGCAACTAATTGAGGAGAATAACCAGATTTAACTTTTACAAATAACATATCTAATTTATCAGGTTCATTAAATACTTCTCTAGCAACGTCCATTGGAATGTACACATTACTATCGTCTTGATTATTGCCCATACAACTCATAAAACCAACAGTCCTGAAATCTTCACCAGATATTTCAATATTTTCTTTTAAGGAAATTGCTTTTTCAAAGATTTTCTCATCTTCAGCATACAAACAACCAATTAATGCTTTAGATCTGTCTGTTTTTGATAATTCTCGCCCATCTAATACTTCCCAACTTTGCATGCTCTTTACAACTTCTATTTCCTCTCCTGTGGTATAAACACCCATTACAAAAACAGTTTTTTGTTCTTTTTTATATTTTATAGGAATTGCTTTATACAAAAATCCACTTGTAATATCAACACCATTAATACCATTAATTAAATCTCTATCATCTTCAGTTAATATAATCTGACCTGCGCTTGCATCTAGCCCTAATCCCTGCCCCGGAGTAACCATGATCTTATCTCTACCCATATTTTCAAATTGTTCATCAATTGCACTCTTTAATCCTTGTCCGAGAGATAACAAAGCAACTATTGCTGCAATACCAATAAAGATACCCAACATTGTTAACCAAGATCTGATTTTTCTATTTCTTATATTCTCAAAACCAAACTTAAAAAATTCTAAAATAACTTTTTCCATCATTTTAGAGTCCTCTCAATGCATCAACAGGTTGTAGATTAGAAGCTTGCTTTGCAGGCATAAATCCTGATAATGCTCCAATTAAAAATGAAAATATTAATGCAGATACAACTAAAGGAATTGAGACATAAACTTTTAACAAATCAACTCCTGCTAAACTTGCCGCTAACTCAACACCTTTACTTAACATTAATCCAAAAATAACTCCAATAACTCCGCCAATAATTCCTAAAACTCCAGATTCAAACAAAAAGATCATTAATATAGCAGCATTTGTGGCGCCAATAGATTTCATAATTCCAATTTCTTTTCTTCTCTGTAAAACAGAGGTATACATGGTATTCATAATTCCAATCCCACCTACAAATAAAGAAATTCCTGCAATACCAATTAACACAATTTGTACAACATTAAGGATATTATTAAAACCTTCCATTAATTGAACAGACGTTGTAACTTTAAAATCTTCTTCACCTTCCTTAACACCATGATCTCGCCTCATAGCTTTTTTTATATCTTCAGCAACCACCGCCGGATCTTCACTTGCCCCAACTTTAATAAATATAGTTGTAAATTCATCATTTGCACGATCAAATAACGCCCTTGCCTCATCAATTGGGATTCTAACCATATTATCATGAATAGGGCTTCCTGTTTTTTTTTGAAGTGCAATAACTTTGAAGTCATCACCCTTAACTTTTAATCTATGTCCTTTTCTAATTTCTTTATCAAAACCTTCAAGTGCAACTTTATAGCCAACAATAACTTTTCCTGTTTCCCCATTACCAAACTCTCTTCCATCTTCAATTAGAAAAAAATCAATTGTTTTAATTAAACTTAAAGATTCGGAATCCGTTGGAACACCAAACACACTAAAATATTCAATAGTATTATCAAATTTAACTTCACCAATCTCAATAGTTGCACCTGTTGCTTTATAGACACCTTTAACTCCTTTAATAACATCTAAATCATGTTCGAATAATCTATCTGTTGAATATTCTGATGTAACTGGGCTTGTTCCTGTAAATCCTTCCCCACCTGGTGTTACAACAATTCTATCTTGACCAACTGTTTGAAACTGTTCATTGATTGCATTCTGCATCCCTTGACCAACAGAAATCAAACCAACTACTGCTACAATACCAATTACTATCCCAATTATCGTAAGAAGTGACCTTAATTTTCTATTGAATAGATTTTTTATAGCAATTTTAAAATATTCTAAAATCATAATTAAACCCCTAGGAATATCCTACAAAGTTATGAGTTATGTGTTATGGGTCTTGAGTTGGTTATGGGTAAGGAATCATGAATACCGTTATAGTTTACTCAAAACCCACTCATTATTCAATACTTAAAACTCAAAACCTAAACTAAATCATTTTTTATTGTTATTCTTACCTTTCTTTTTTCTGTAGATATAATAACCTATTCCTGCTATGATTAAAAGAATGAAAAATATTTTGGTTCCTGAAATTCCACCATTAACAAGTCCATACTTCTTTGCAGCAGACTTAGTATAAATTGGTAATTTAATTTCATCTTCATCTGCATAATCAATATTATAACCGTCTTTATAACTAATTTTAACTTTTAATGGCAGATTTCTTTTTTCATTATCTTCTGGAAAATTAACTTTCTTTACAAAAATTTGAAAATCTGCAGTTTCATAATCATCACTTTCTAAATTTCCTAAATATTCGCTTCTTTTTCCAATTACTTCATAATTATCAGTATCTAATAATTCAAAGTTAAGAAACTTTAGATCAGATTGACCAGTATTAGATAAACTAACAACAATCTTACCTTTTGAATTTTGATGATATATTTCTGATTGCTCTAGATTAAGCAAATAATCAGGAGTTGAGTCCATTAAAATAGTAATTGTATTATTCTTAGTATATTCGTTATTATCGTCATCTTCATATGTAATCTCAACAGGGATTTGGTATTCCCTTCCTTTCATTTCTCCAGAAGCAAGAATTTCATATTCAATCATTGTTGAATGATCTCTTTGAATAGAAGAAATTACTTTTTCATTTGTAGATCCCAATGTAGAAATATCAACATTATCAAGATCTAATTTAACTTTAATATCTTTAAGATCAACCCCTCCTTTATTAGCAAGTTTAAGATAAAGTTTACCAGAACTTCCAGGAACTATTTTTTCAGGAGTTGTTTGAAAATTTTCAATATCAAGTAATGATGTTGAAGACTCTACTCTTACTGTAAAAACAGGTAATTTTTGTGGAACACCATATTTACTTGGTGAACTATATTCTAATTTAACTTGGTAATCACCAGTAACTGCTTTAGGATCAACTTTTAATCTATAAAATAAAGTTGCAATATTATCTTCTGCTTTATCATTATATACATCATAAAAATTTCCTTTGAGATCACCAACGCCAATCTTAGGACTTTGTCCAGAAACAAATGATAATGGCCATTCAGGTGTTAATTCAAAATCAACATTTTCTATAATACCTGAGCCATTATTCCACACATTAAATCTTAGCTCAAGAATTTCTCCTGGCTCAGCAGGATCAGGATTTTGATCTGCTAAATAAACTGCAAGATGAGCACTATTAATAATTTTGTTTGTTGCAGAAACAAAAGACATACTTAACAAAAGAAAGCATGTACAGAATAATATAAACATAATTGGTTTTGCGTTTTTCATAGTCATATTAATTAATCCCCACTTTTTTATTGATTTTAATAGGATAATAGTTTTTTTGTATTCATTCTTTATATAATTTATTGTTATATTTACCATTATATTACCTCATTTAATGATTATTTAGTATGATTTTTACCATTATAGGACTTAACAATCTTCCCGTCAATTAATAATTCAACTCTTTTTGCATGTTCTGCAAGTTTAGCATCATGTGAAACCATAACAATTGTTTTACCTTCTCTATGAAGATCAAATAATAAGTTCATAATTTCTTTACCTGTTTTTTGATCTAAGTTTCCAGTAGGTTCATCTGCTAATAAAATTTGAGGATCATTACTTAATGCTCTAGCAATTGCAACTCTTTGTTGTTGCCCACCACTTAATTCTGTTGGTCTATGATTCATTCGTTCCTCTAACCCAACTAATTTTAATAAATCAGATGCTCTTTTGATTCTTTCTTCTTTTTCATAACCTTGAAAAACCATAGGTAATGCAACATTTTCCAAAGCAGTTAACGTTGGAATTAAATTAAATTGTTGAAATACAAACCCTATTTTTTTCCCTCTAATTTGGGCAAGATCAGATTCAGTCATCAAAGAAATATCCTCGCCATCTAAATAGATTTTTCCTTTAGAAGGAATATCTAAGCAACCAATCATATTTACAGCTGTTGACTTACCACTTCCTGAAGGACCCATAACAGCTACAAAATCTCCTTCTTTAATTTCTAATGTAAGGCCACGCAAAGCATGAACATCAACTGTTCCAACGTGATAAATCTTCCAAACATCTGAAATTTTAATAATTGCTTGATTATTTTTTGTTTTTTTTGATTTTTTGTGTACGATATTTTCACCAACTTTGCTTTTGATTTAGTCTGTTGAATGCCCTTTATATATTTTGCCTTCGGATCATGGTCCGTTGTAAGAAAAATTAAAAAATATTTTATAATTTGTTAGTAAGTAGTTTTAAGTTATAAGTAAGACGTGGGAATAAACGTAAAAATGGTTCTAAAGGTAGGAAAGGTTTGAAAGGTATACAATTACCTTTCTAACCCTTAAAACCTTTATTACCTTATATAATCCCACTACAAACTTAGAACTACTTACTTAGAACTAATATTAATCATCTACAAAGTCTATTAATTGTTTTATATTCTACCCCGGCACGATATAATCTAACTGCCCCATCTTGAAATGCTCTGGCACTTAGTTCATCACTACCAGATTTATTAGTTTTACCGATTTGAGAAGCTACTTTTCCTAGTTCAGTATATCTCCCTTCAAGTAAAACATTTCCAAAACAACTAAATTCAAAAGCTTCTGCATTTCTAATTCTTGCTTTATAACCTGCAACATCAGAAGGAAATAAACCATAAGGTGAAACTCCTCTTTGAGCTTTTCCTCCACACTCACCTAATTCATGTTTCCAATTAAAAGATCTTTTTCCAGTATCAGCTGCTTCAGGCATTAATCCAGAAACTTTAACCATCCCTGCCTGAACTCTATCTTGTGCTGCATGGTCTATATATGAAAATCCATGATAATGAAGTGAAAGAATTTTACCACCGTCTGTGTTAATAAAAGTTAATTTGTTTCTGCCTTCGGTTGTATGATTTAATTCACCTTCAAGATCACGTAAACTTGTATCATGAAGAACAGCTAAAACATCTTCATAACCTTCAATATCATTATTAAGCCAACCTAAGGCAAGAAGATTTGCTGCACCAATTTCAAAAGAATGAACTATTTCATCTGAGCTAACATCATAGAGAATTACATCTCCACGCCTTGCAATTGCAAGCATACCCCCTTTTGAATCTAACGCCACTGCTGGTTCCATTACGAGTTTTGGGAAAACTCAAAGGTATATAAATCTTTTGAAAACCCATAATTTCTGAATGGTAGTTAAATATGTTATATTTAACTATACTTGAACTTTACAAAAAATATATAAAAACCTAATTTCTTCTGATAGATACATACATATTACTGAGTGTGAGGGATAAAATGTCAAGACATAAAAAAAAAGAGAAAAGATATTTTAATAAAAAGAATATTGTAGGATTATTTATTGCTTTCATAATGGTTTCTAGTTTATTAGCTATGTGGGAAGGCGGAGTTGTAGAGAAATATAATGGTTTCAAAATAAAAACCGATGGCATTAGTTTACAAACAAAGATTAATGGGGAATGGGTAGATTTTGGGTATTCACCAAGTAATTTAGATGACATGGATGTTTCATCAGAAGCAATGTTAACATTAGAAAATTCAAACATGGTTTATTTTACATTTGATCCTGAAGATAAACTGTTATCAGACATTGAATTAACCAGAATGATTTTAGGTGAATCTTTAGAAAAGAATTTTAACATTTATGCCCCGTCTGGTGTAACAGAACAAATAGAACCATATGCTGCGCTTCCATTAATAGATTGTAGTAATGCAACTTCAACTATTCCAGTTGTATATTTTAAATATCTAAATGAAACAAAAATTTCAATAGAAAATAACTGCATTTATGTTTATGCACAAAGTGGATATGATTTTGAAGCATTAACTGAAAGAATTAAATATGGATTATATGGAGTAATTGAATAGGTGAAAAGCATGGATAAAGAAGAAAAGAAAAATAAAGACATACAAGATCCAATAATAGCAGAAAAATTCAACAAAGAAACAGAACCATTCCAGAAGTGCGGTTGTAATGTTAATGTTAATGAAAATGAAGAATTTGATGAGAAAAAAAGTTATAAGATATTTGCTGCAATTGTAGGAATAATTTTATTAATATTAATTGTAATAATTGCAATTCCTTTTGTTGTTAAAGAAGATCCTAAAACAATAAATGAACTTCATCAACAGGTTATAGATGGAAAAGAAAATGATAATCAATATTCATATAATGGTTACAGCTTTGTAAAACAAGGTAGCAAGGATATAGGTTGGATGTGGTATACACAAGTTCTAAACCAATATCAAAATATTAAGTATGATGTTCCTTTACATTATGGACCAAAGGAATTAGAAGAGATAGAAATAATAGGAGAAGCATCAAGATTTAGTGAGATGACATTTAATCAAAGCAATTATTTAGAAGAGTATGATGAGTTTAACATCAACCTAACTCAACACCCATACATTGCTTACTTTAGTTTTGATCCAAACAGTAATGATCTTGATTATGTTAATCTTGCACATCACGAGTTAAGAACTAACTTGTTACAAGTATTTGATATAAGATTATTACCTGCATGTTTAACTGAAGAAGACGATGCATGTAAATCAGTAGCAATCTTAACTTGCGAGAACACACAAGTTCCAATAATCGAATTCAGAGAAGCAGCAGTAACAAGCATAGAAATGAATGACAATTGCATTACAGTTAATGGCTATGGTCCTGGAATAGTAAAAGGCATTGACAGATTATTATATGCAATGTACGGAATAATGGAATAGAATTCTTTTTTTATTATTTACTTTTTTATTTATTATTAATTTATTTAACTTTCCTCACAACACCATTATCTGCATCAACTTCTATCATTTCTCCATCCTTAAGAACCTTTGTTGCTTTTTCAGTTCCTACAATGCAAGGCAATTGCATTTCTCTGGCAGATAATGCAGCATGGCACAGTTTACCTCCCACATCAGTTACAATTGCAGCTGCTTTCTTCATTAGTGGTACAAATTCTGGTCTTGTCATACCTGTTACAAGAATATCCCCTTCATCAAAATCATGAACATCAAATGGATCAGGAACAACTCTACAAATCCCTTTTACTTTTCCTGGATAAGCAGTTATCCCTTTTAATTCTCCATTATTACTATCAACTTCATCATTTGACTCAAGAATTGCATCTTCAATTTTATCAACATCTTCTCCAGTAAGAATCTTTAATTCTCCATTACAATAGTATATTGCACTTGCCTCAAACCTTTTTTCTAGAATCTCAATTTCTGGAAGAGTTCCTTCTTGAAGATAAAGTTCTAATTCTTCTTGAGTTAAGCATGTTAAAAGATCTTTTGTATAGTTTCCTTCTTTTTCAGCAATTGTTTCAGCAAGTTTTCTAAAAAAAATTTCTGTTCTACTATATACTGGTTCTGAATAAAGTCTTGCATCTTTAAAATATGGTAATAGAACATCTAAAACATGATCAGACAAATAATCAACTGCTTTTTTCATAAAGTTATGATATGCTAGATGTCTTTCAAACACTTTCAAAAAAGAATTGTATTCATCTAAGGATGGAATTTTACCTTCTAACTCATGCATAATCATCATTAATTCAGTTGTATTATTTTTTACTTTAGTTAATAACTCAATTGCAAAACCTTGATCAGACTCAGCTTTTGTTGCTAGAAACTTACTAAAGTTTTCTAAATCATTTTTCCTAAGAAGAAAGGTAACAGCCCCTCTCTTGTGAACAAATAATGAAGTTTTAAATCCAACTCCTAAAACCTTTCCAAGTATTTCATCATAATCAGGTGCCCAATAACTACAAGAAATAAATGTATATGAACCTGCCCAACGCTTGATCCATTGTTCTTTAGACATATCTTGAATTAATTGTTCATTAGTCATTAATATTACCCCTACTTTTCCACATAATATAATAAAAAAAGGATAAATAAAAAGTTATTGGTTTTTTATCCATTTCTAACCATAGATGTATATGGTACAGTTCTTAAATCAGTGGTATATGCAGTTATTCCTGCTGCCCTAACTTCTTCAGGAGTTGCAAGATTTGTACGTTCAACATATACTGTTGCTGTTTGAAACATCAAACTAGGAATTAAACGATGCACTAAATGTTCGTCACCTGTAGCAAACATTGCTCTTCTTGAATCAAACAATCCTGCAAAACCTTTTAATTGGTCTTCAGTATGTGAAACTAATTGACCACCTTTTTTGGAAATATCTTCTATTGCAATATCATAAGGGGCAGGTTTAGATTTACTTCCAAAATAAACTTCACCCATCACAATACCTATTTCAGGTGCCATATCATTTAATGCTTTTTTTATCCAAAAAGATTTACCAGTTGTAATAATACATAATCCTTGTCCAGCTACTGCAATATTATCCATTGCACCAAGAGCATCATCATAAAGTGCACCTTGAAAATTAACTTCTGCTTTACCCCCACTATATGCGTGCCACAATGGGTCTTCAACATTACCAACAAATTTACCTTTTTCTTGACCTGTTGCCCAATCTTTTCCATCTAAAACACCCTGATAATTCTTAATGTTTTCAGTAACTTTTGCTTTTAAATCCTCAGTTGTAGCTCTGTCATGCATTAAAGCTTGATAAGCTTCAATAACTCTCGGACCCAAAACAAGTTGATTAACTAATGTCCCCCATAAATCAAACCCATGCACTGGTTTTATTCCACTTTTAATATATACACTTCTTTCATTTGTCATTTTATTTCCCCCCATTTTAATTTCATTACATTAAGATCATAACTGCAATAATTACAGCTAAACACACCCATCCCATTTTAAATTCAAAACCTTGATTTTGTTCATATATCATGCTTGCTTTTCCTTCCATGTACTTCACCCCAATTTGTTTGTGTTACTACTCATTAGAAGTTAGAGGTATATAAGCCTTATCTCCCCCCAGAGGGGTTGAATTAGAAAGATTTATATATGGGAAAGTAAGAAGTAGGAAGTAAGAAGTAGGAAGTAACCAAAGTTCTTCTTACCCCAGTATAATAAAATGGACAAAGAACTCCTTGAAACCCTACAATCAATTGGACTAACAGATGGTGAATCTAAAACATATTTAGCACTATTATCAATAGGTACTTCAACCGTAGGTTCAATAATTGAAAAATCTGGAGTAAGCTCATCAAAAGTATACATGATTCTTGATAAATTAATACATAAGGGATTAGTAAGTATTGTTGTTAAAAACAAGAAAAAACATTACACCTCTGCACAACCTGAAAAAATAGTAGATTATCTTAATGAAGAACAAAGAAAGATTGAAGAAAACAAAGCAAAAGCAAAAAAGATTATGCCACAACTTAAACTAAAAAGAGAAAGTGTATCAAAACTTCCTGTTGTTGAATTAACAAAAGGAAGAAAAGGAACTGAAATGTTTTATGATGAAGTATATAATAACATAAAAGAAGGAGATAAGTACATTGCAACGTCAGGAATGAGAATTTCTTTTAAATTACAAAATTATTGGTATAAACAAAGTGAAATTTTAGCAAAGAAAAAAATTCCCCAATATTTAGCTTATGAAAACCAAGTTTGGCATAAAAAAGATCCAAATAGCCACAAAAGACAACAAAGAAAAAATTATTTTCCAAAAGTTTTAGATAAAAAATACACAGATCTTCCAACCATAATAATAATTGGAAATCATTCTGTAATTAGTGATATTGATGATAATGGTGAATTATTTACTTTGTTAATAAGAAACAAAAACCTAACAGATGCAATGAGAAGACTTCTAGTGATTGTGAGGGATTCTGGAAAGACACCAGAAGGATTCAAGGACCAATAAAGAAAAGTCCCTTAGAAGACGAATATACCATTCCCTACACTAACATCCTAAAAAGATACAAAAAAAGCACTAATTTTATTAATTAGTTTACTCTATATATATTAATATATAGTCTATTTAATATATAGGCATGTGGGGTGTACATTAAAATGACAGACTTAATAACTTGTTTATCTACTGGAAAAGGAACCTGGAATGAAGTGAGAAATGTTATTGAGAAAGAAGACTGGAGAAAAGTGTTTATCATAACAAATGAGTTTGGAAAACAAAAATACCAGCCAATTAAAGATACTGAATTCATTGTAGTTGATGCAAGGAAATCCTTAAGAGAGCTAATGGAAATTGTATCCAAAGCACTTGGTGACAAAGTAGAAGGAACTGAAGTGGGTTTAAACTTAACTTCCGGCAGTGGAAAAGAACACATGGCAATCTTAGCAGCAATAATCAAAGCAGGACTTAGCTTCAGATTAGTTGCAGTAGAAAGCGATAAACTAATGCATATTTAATTTTATATTTTATTTTAATTCTTAGTAATAAGTATTTAGGTAGATAATTTAGTTTTGAGTAATGGGTCTTGGGTTCTGAGTGGGCTAACAGTAAGTAGTTCTGAGTATTATTGAATTTTTTCAATACTAATTAACCAATAACCAAACCTCATAACAGATCTACTCAAGACCAACACATTACCCAGAACTCAAAACTCATTACTTACTTTTTATCTACCAACCAACTTCTTACTTCCAACTTAGAACTACTTACCTTAAGTTATAGAACTTTGTTCAATTCTTTTTTAGTTAACTTAATTATTTCACTTTTATTATTTATATTATTAAGTGGAATAGCAGCAATAACAGAAGTATACAATGGTGCTTTTTTTTCCTTATACCAAAGCAAAGGGAATTTAAATAATTTTAAACAAAGTTTATTACAATCAACACCTAATGATTCCAAACTAAATCTAAGTTTATCTGGATACCTGCATTTTTTATTAACTTTTCTTTGACATGGTTTACATAACCTACAAGCACCTGTACCAAGAAATTTTCCAGCTAACTTTGGTCCAAAAGATAATTCAAGAGCACGCATTATTTTTTCAATTCTTGGTTTAATAACAGCATTTCCAATCCTTAGCTTATGATGATCCATATAGGTATAGTCTTTAAACTGATTTAAATTGATTTTAAGCAACAAAACAAAGAAATGCTTTTCTTTGCCCACATAAGAATTAAAATGCGGAGAAAAAGGAGGACAGGAATAATTTTGATCAAAATTAACACAACCACTTTTACACAAATTAAAAAAGAGTTCCTTATTAATCTCAAATTTATCTCTTTCAACAAAATCAAAATGACAATTAAGTGTTAATTTGTGTGAAGGTGTAGAGATAATTATGTTTTTTTGCATATAAGGCCTATAAAGGCAGAGATAGTATATAAATAGGGTTGTAATAGAGAAACTAATCACTTCTATTTAAAAAATAACAACTGGGCTGGGTGAGCCGAAAGTTTACTTGAGGCGAATAGGATTTTTTGAATGAAATGAAAAAAGTCCGTCCATGCCCCATTTGTTGTTATTTTTTCATACATTTAACTCTAAAACATAGAATTCATGATTAGAACAAAACAACCATAGAAATAAAAAAGTAAAAATGCAAGCATAAGCTTGCAAAAAAATTTAGTAAGAAATTATCTTTTCTTTTTTCTCTTTGCAGGCTTTTTCTTTTTAGCTACTTTTTTCTTCTTTACTACTTTCTTCTTTTTCTTCACTACTTTCTTTTTCTTTGCTGGCTTTTTCTTTTTAACTACTTTTTTCTTCTTTACTACTTTCTTTTTCTTTCTTACTACCTTTTTCTTTTTCACAACTTTTTTTCTTTTAACCATTTATTTCACCTCGTTTATTTATTATCAATATCCAAATGGTCAATAAATCATTTTTTGGGGAATTTTATTTATAAATGTTTCGTTTTTTTCAGTGTAAGAAAAAAAATGAAAAAAGAATAAGAAAAATATTTAAGAAAAAATCTAAAAATAATAAAATTCACAAAAGAAAAAATTGAAAAATAAAAATAAAAAAATAAAAAAATATTTCGACGACAAAATCAAAATTGGAAAACTTTATTAATTACAACAAACCCCAAACAAACATGGAAGAAACCCGAGATGAATCAAAAATTAAATCAAGTGGAAATATTAAAACCATAACAAAGAAAATTATTGAATTTCGTGATTTAAGAGATTGGAAACAATTTCATCATCCTAAAGATCTTGCCATTGGATTAAGCATTGAAGTAGGAGAAATCCTTGAACATTTTAGATTTAAAACCAATGATGAAATAAAAGAATATTTAAAAAATTCAGACGACAAAAAAAAGTTAAGCCATGAATTGGCAGACACATTATATTTTCTTTTAACGCTTGCAAATGAAACAGAAATTAACATTTCTAAAGCATTACATGAAAAATTAGAAATTATTGAAAAAAAGTATCCAATTGAAAAATGTAAAGGAAAACCACATAAATATACTCATTATGAAAAATAACCTAATTCTAAACTTTAAACATTCCACCATGGCCAGGGATAATATAATCAGCAAGTTCTAAAATCTTTTTTCTACTTTGATTTAATTTCAAATGATCATTAGCAAAGTTATCTTTTTCTGGCATATTTTTTTTCCAAAAAACATCTCCGCAAATTGCAATAACACCTTTTTTTGTTTTAACTAAAAGAGTTACACTATCATCACTATGCCCGGCTGTTTTAACAAAAGAAATATCTTTAGTAATTTTTTTATCCTGTTTTTTCCAAACATCCCCTTCCCACAAACCCCAAAAATCAATTGTTTTTGCAGTTGGAAACATACCAATGTTTCTATAATGATCCATATGAGAATGTGTAATAAAAACATGAGTAATGTCTTTAACTGTTAAATTTTCTTGCTTTAATTTATCTTTCAAAAGATTTTGATTAGGTAATGTTCCGGGATCAACCACTATGTTAATGCCTTTATCTTGTATTAATACAATAGTCGAGCAACTATGTCCTTTAGTTTCTCCCCCACTATAACCTTCAATCAAAATTTTTACTTTTGCCATATCAAACACCAATAAATAATATTGACTAATTAAAACTAAAAATACCTCAAATATTCTTTAATATCCTTAATTGTTCTATCCCAATTAAACTTGTCAACAATTGTTTGCCTTGCTTTTTGTCCTAATTCTTTTCTTAATACAAGATCATTTAAAAGCATTTCAATCTTCAAAGATAAAACAAGTGAATTTTTGAATGGAAAAAACATACCATTTTCCTTTTCAATAATATAATCTTTAACATAACCAACAGGAGTTGTAATTACTGGAAGTCCACAAGCCATTGCCTCCATTGTTGCCAAACTACTTGTTTCTGTTAAACTTGGAAGTACAAATATATCCATAGCTTGAAGATAAGGAACAACATTATTAACACTCCCGGGAGCAATAATATTTCGATCTGATGAAAAAATTTCTTCTAATTGTTTAATTCCTTTCCCAACAACCAATAATTTTAATTTAGGAAACTTTTTTTCTAATCTTCTAAAAGCCCTATAAAGTGTAATTAAATTCTTTTCCCTACCAATTCTTCCTGAAAATCCAATAACAGTAAATTCTGAATTAATATCAACTGCTTTTTTTGCTTCTTTTTTATCTGCTGTTGGTTTAAATTTATTAATATCAGTTCCTAAATGAACAACCTTATATTGCGTGGAAACACCATTTTTTTTATATAATTCACCAACTTCTAAAGAAGGCACTAATAATAAAGTAGTTCGTTTATAGAAATGTCGAATTACCATTTTCATAAAACTGTTAAGTAAAAATTTAAATTTATCAATACTCCTTATAGCTAATTCCCATTCAACAGAATGAATAAATGCTATTGCTGGTTTTTTTAATTTTTTTGCGGCTTTGATTGCACACATCCCTATAGGCCCTATTGTTTGTGAAAATAAAACATCTTGATCCTGCATAATTTTCTTAAGTTTTATAGGGTGAAACCAGCTAAAATTAATATCTGCTATGTTCATATTTACCACAGGTAATCTTATGATGTTTATACCTTCAAGTGCAATTAAATCACCTTGATCACCACTAGAATCTGCCTTAAAATCAGGAGCAACCACAGTAATGTCATATTCTTCACTTAATCCAGGAATAACCTCTAGCAAAAACCTAGTAATCCCATCCCATCGTGGAACAAAACTATCAGTTGCGATTAACAACTTTTTCTTCTTTTTTTCCATTTTAATTTATTTTATAAAATACTTCTGCGTATTTACAATAATGATTAAGGCCATGAATAATTGCTCTTGCATATGTTGCAGGAACCATGCTTAATAATGTTAATTTTTGACTTTTATGGCACTTAAGTGCTTTAATTTTTTTATCAAATGTTGCAGAAATATCCACAACTAACTTAGGCTTATCTCTACCTCTTGCCGTCCATGGATTCCAAACATCAAAACTATATAAATCAATCTCTAATTTAAGTTCATCTACAATTTCTTTAACAATTTTATTTACAACTCTATGATCAGGATGCGGATCATCTTGACTGTGTGTAAATATTCTTGTTGGTTTTTTATCTTGAATAATTTCTTTAATCTTTTGTTTAAATCCACGCAACTCAATCTCTTTTAGAAAACTTCCTTCTTTTAATCCCAAATGGTAAATTCCTTTTCCACCCATTGCTTTATCACAAGTTTGTGATTCCGCAACTCTCTTTTTCACAATTACTTCTCTTTGAAGATGGGGATGTGAAGATTCACCGTATGAAAAGATATATGTATAAACATCTTTGCCTTCTTTTGCATATTTTGCTAATGTTCCACCAGCACCTATAACTTGATCATCATTATGCGCACAAAAGCAAATAACTGTTTCTTTCTCTATTTCTTTTTTCTTAGAGTTCTGCCTAGCTTTAGTCTTTTTCTTAGCTATAGGCTTCTTCATTACCTTCTTCTTGACCATTATGTAAACTTATATCTATAGATTTATTAAGTTTATGCTTAAAATTGTCTTAATTAGTTAATATAGAGAAAATTAGTTATTAATAAAGAAAAATCCTAGTAAAAAAGTGTAATTTTCTTTAGTAAACAAAGTACTAGCAAAAAATAAAAAAACACTGAAATTAAACAAAGAAAAGTCCTCGTGAAAAAGAGAGCATCCGCAATTGTTGAAAAGTGCTACACTGCATGTCACACTACAACACTAGGTCCGTTAGGACATGTCACTCACAAATTTTTTCAAAAAGAGAAGAATTTTCCAAGAATTAATATTAAAAAAAGAAATAAAAAAGCAAACTTACATTTGCTCAATTGCTTTTTGCATCATTGGAAGAACTACTTCAGCTTCTTCTTTAGTCATCCTACCTAATTTTGCGAACTGCATTTCGCCTGCTGCGGTTTTATTCTCTCTAGAGATTTGCAGTTTTTTAGGACCGTCATTATAACTCATAACACTTACACTTACTTTTGTTCTTTCAAACTCTTTTTCTTCTGAAAACAATTTCTTATCTAAATTTGGATCAAATGGCATTTTATTTTACCTCGCTTTAACTTTTGTTTTTATTAATCTCTGATTCTCATCAGCGTAAAAAAATGCACCGGCCGGGATTTGAACCCAGATACCCGGCTTGGAAGGCCGAAGTCATTTATGGCAGCTATAATGCTGTAGCCATTAGACCACCGGTGCATAATCTAAGCTAGAAGAAAAACTTTTCCTTTATAAATATTACTATATAAGTAGTATATTATTATAATATAAGGGTTATGTGTTTTGAGTTATGTGTAGTGGGTTGGTCTTGAGTAGATCTGTCATAAGATTTGGTTGTGGGTTAATTAGTATTAAGAAAACACAACAAAACTCATAACTACTTACTAATGACCCACTCATAACTCAAAACCCATTACTCAAAACTAACAAATCATATCTACTCTTTTCTTATGTCTGCCACCTTCAAATTTGGTATTTAGAAATACTTCAATCAAAGGAATAGCTTTTTTCACAGGAAATTCTTTTGAAAAGTCAAGTAAATTATTATATTTGCCCTTAACCTTGCTTGGAAGATCTGAAGGAAACTCTAAGCCTGCTAAACATAAGATATTAAGATCATTGTGTAACCTTGCTAACAAAACTTTATCTTCTGTTGTTAATGCAGCCGCCCTTATTCCTTTTACTTTGTTTGCAGCTAAACTTACTCCTGTTCCTGTTCCACAAATTAGAATACCTTTTGTATTTTTTCCATCTGCAATTTCAGAAGCTACTAATTTTCCAACTTCTTTTGCAACATTTGGATAATCATCTTTTGGATCAAAATCAGTAGTTAAATCTTCATAATCAATATTTTTCCCATCCAAATATTTTACAATTTTTTCTTTTAATGCATAACCACCATGATCAGCTCCTAAATAAATCTTCATTCTACTCCAACCTCTTTAATTTTTTCAATTACTTCAAAAGGTGATAATTTAGCATGATTAAAAATCCCTGTTCCTGATACAATCACGTCTACACCAGCCATTATTGGAATTTCTACATTATCTAATTTAATCCCGCCATCTACTTCAATAAGTACTGATAATTCTTTTTCATTAATCATTGTTCTTAATTCTTTAATCTTTTTAGTAACAGATGGCATGTATTTTTGACCACCCTTACCTGGAACTACACTCATTAACAAAACCTTATCAACTTGATCTAATATTTTTTCAATTTCTTTCAAAGGAGTGCTTGGATTTACCACCACAACTACTTTTACTGCAAAAGATTTAATTTTTTTGATAACTTTTTCAGGATCATCAGTTGCTTCAATATGAAAAGCAAGAAATTCTGGATTATGCATTGCATATCTTTCAATATGTTTAATTGGATCTGCAACCATCAAATGAACGTCTAAAGGAATTTCAGTATTTTCTTTAACTATTTCTAGGACTGAATCATCAAAGAATAAGGAAGCACCGCCATTTTTATCCTTAACAAACACCCCATCAGTAACATCAATATGAAAAAAGTCTGCATTCTTAGCTGAGTTAACTGCATCTACTAATTTCTTTTTACCCATACCGAATAATGAGGGAGATACTCTTACCATAAATATCTATAAATAGATGAGATATTTAAATATTCTCCTAATAGGGAGTAAGTAGTTCTAAGTTGGAAGTAAGAAGTAATGGTTCTGGGTTTTGAGTAGTGAGTTATGAGTTGGTTTAAAGTAAATTTGTTATGAAATTTGGTTATGGGTTAATTGGTATTGAGAAAAATCAGCAATACTCAGAACTACTTACTGATAACTCCCCCATAACTCAAGACCCATTACTCAAAACTAACTTAAGGATTTTTTAAATCTACTAAGAAATTCTTTGAAATCACTAACTTTCACACAAGCACCACATGCATAATCATGGCCACCACCATAACCAGTTAGCCCTTCTAATGCTTCATTAATTCTTTTAGGTAATTTAAATTTACTTGAACGAAGACTGCATTTAAATTCTCCACTTTTTTCTCTACAGACCATAATTACTTTATCAGGAAATTTGTATAATAATTCATTACTTAAATCAGAAGTAAATGACCATTGTTTTTCTGTGTACATAAATTCTAAAACATTACCATTAATATTCTTTTCACCAATAGAATTGATTAATTCTTCATAATATTTGTTAATTGCTACAAATCTTTTATAAACAAATCTTCCTTGAGATGTTTCTTGATTAAGAATTTCGTGTGGTGATTTTATTCTTGTTAGCACTTTAATACTTGCAACAACATCTTTATGTTGCCCCTTCAGGATAAATGAAAATATTCTAATTAATTTTCCTAATTTAGAACCAAACAAAGCATCTTCTGGTTTGTTTACTTTTGCATCTAACAAATCAGGATATTTTTCTGCAAATTCATTTTTAAATTCAGGCAAAAACCAATCACCAACACAACCAACCATTGCAATCCATAAATCATCTTTTTGATTTACTATTTTATGGCACCAATAACTAACACATCTTTCATCTTTTGCATCAAAAACATGCGGGTTAAAATAAATAAGATTATCTTGTTTATGTTCAAAAATATTATGATGATCAATATAAACAATTGGCAAATTTAGTTTTTGAAGAAATGATTCACTCACTTTAGGAATATCTAAGATAAATATCTTGTCTGGACCATAATCTTTAACAGCTCTTAAGAATTTCTCATCCAAAACAGGATGAATCTTAACAACAACACCTTTCCCTGCTTCTTTATATCGATAAAGCTGAAGAAAGCTAGATAAACCATCAGGATCATCATCAAAAAAGAATAATGGCCTTGTACAATTATCTAATTCCTGCCTTATTTTCAGTAATAATTCATCTCTCTTACTTGCCATGATATGAAAGATGGCGGGGTTGTATTAAAAGGTTTCTATGAAAAGGTTTGAAAGGTTTTAAAGGTAATAAGAGTTTGAAAGGTTTTTTCAACCTTTCCTACCCTTAGAACCTTTATTACCTTATCAAAAACCTTTATATTAAACAACATATCCCACCTAAACATGAATATATCATACATCAAGGATAAAGGAAGGAAATTACACTTCCATGGTTTAGATCCAAAGAAAATAAAGTTAGATGCAAAGGAAAAGTTCAATAAAGCAGCAAAACAAGATTATTTTGGAGCATCCCCTAATTTATTTGTTGGAAAATTTGGGTATCCTAACATAAATGTAGGAATTATGAATGTTGAGGATTATCAAAAACATGATGAACCTTTAACTTGGGTAAAAGAAGGAACTACTATTCCTAAAATAATTGATTTAAGAACTCAATTAATTAATTCTCAGTTCCGAGCAAACATTAAAACATTTGATAATAAACTTTTAGAGATGTCTCAAGAAATTTCTCTTGCAAGTAAACCTGTTGATGTTGAAATTAATTTAACAAAAAAACCACAACATTCGCTGACAATGTTTGATGATGCAATGCCTCACGGCCCAAAAGTTGGAATTAAAAAAGCAATGATCACAGAAAATCCAAAAATCCCTCAGCAGGTAGAAAAAGCAGTTGATGATATATATTTCAAAGCAAACGATGCCGTTTATTCATTATATGATAAAGGTTTTGATGAACATTATCTAACAAAAGTTTTCTCACTAGCAAATTTGGGAATGAAAAAAAATAGAAAACTAGTTCCGACAAGATGGAGCATAACTGCAGTCGATGATTTAATTGGAAAACAAATAGTTTCAGAAGTAAAAGATTTTCAAACAACTAATTACTTAGCATACTTTGGAGGTTACCAAGGAAATTATTATTTGATATTAATGTTTCCAGAAGTTTGGAGTTATGAATTATTTGAAATGATAATTACTGAACAAAATAGTTTTGCAACTGATTATGAAAGTTTTCAAGGCAGAAAAGCATATGCTTATGAAACTGCTGGTGGTTATTATGCAGCAAGAATTGCAATACTAGAAAAACTAAAATCAATAAAAAGACAAGCAGGTGTTTTAGCATTAAGATTTATTAATCCTAATGAATACATTGCACCACTTGGAGTTTGGGTTTGTCGTCAAGCAACAAGAGCTGCTTTAGCAAACAAACCAATTGAATTTGCCAGCAAAGAATTATTATTAAACTATGCAAAATTAGTTGGCAGTAAGAAATTTGGATTTAATGTTAACGGAATATTAGATCAAAGTTTATTATTAAGAAATATGCAAGAACAAATGAAATTAGGAGAATTTTTCTAACGTTGTGCTATTTTCATTACTTCTGCCTGAGGTTGTTTTCTATATGCTGATATAAAATATCTATCCTTTTTAACAATATCAGTTGGCCCACATTCTAAATGCTTGCCTAAAGTTTCTAAGAAATACTTGGTAGTTGCTCTAGGTAATGGTTCCATGCTGGGAGATGAGGAAGGTTTTAAAGCCATTTGCATAATTCTAAGATGATCTATATAAGTTGGAGCAAATGCAGCACTTGATGTAAACAATTCCATTTCAAGTCTTAAATCATTATTCCCTGTACGAGCTATGGAATATCCTATTCTATGGTTACCAGATTGCATTTTAAGTTTTACCATAGAATGTAATTTTGAATAGATTGCTGCTTGAACATCTGCTGAAACACCATAACCTCCTTTTGTATAACTAAATTCATCTTGACCAGATAAATGCGGATGACTAATCCCCATTTCTTTTAATATACCAGAATAAATGTATCTAAAAAAAGAATCCTTCTTTGAAGGTAAATGAGTTGTTATTTCTGAAGCAGGTAAAAGCAATTCTACACCCCCAACATTAGCAACTTCAAATGAGAAAGTATTATCAGGAGCATTTGATTCATTATTTTGAGGAAAACTAAAACTAAATGGTCTTTTCTTTCCAAATCCTTTAATTGAATCTAAAACAAGATTATCTATACTACCAACAGTATGTTTTTTAACTCTACCGCCACCCAAAGATTCTAAATCTGCATTAAAATTTATCTTCACTTTTCCAGTACTAGCAAGAACATCCATATTCCACTGTTTTTGAAAATCTAAATCAAAGGAATATTGGAAAAGATTATTACCTAGTGATTCAGATGGCACAATAGAAATTGTTGTAATTTGATCATATTCATTCCCTGTAACAAAACATCTAAGTTGCTTTTGAACAAAATCACTTGCAAATAAATCCAAGATAGTTAAATCCATTTCAACTTCTTCAATCACTGCTATATCTTTCTCATACATATTTCTTCACCAAAACTAAAATAAAGAAATTAAGATTGGTTTTTAAAGTTAATGAATAATAACCACAACCAATATAAACCACATAACATATAACCACAAATATGAAAAAGAATAAGAAATCATTCTTAGAAAACATGATGGATAAATTTGATAAAAAGCTAGAAAAGAAAGCAAAGAAACTATCATGTTGTTGTAAGGATAAAAAATGTTAGAAATATTCACAGAATGGTTAGTATTTAATGTGTTTAAATTAAATGCAGAGACAAGGTTAGGTGAAGCACTTCATTTTTTTATTTATGATTCAATCAAAATAATTTTATTGTTATTTGTAATGATTGCAATTGTTGGATTCTTAAGAACTTATATTCCACCAGAAAAAATCAAAAAATGGTTGAGTAAGGGTAAATTTGGGATTTCAAATTTGTTTGCATCATTATTTGGAGCCATAACGCCATTTTGTTCATGTTCATCCATTCCATTATTCTTAAGCTTTATTAAAGCAGGTGTTCCTTTAGGAGTTACATTCTCATTTCTAATAACTTCTCCATTAGTTAATGAATATTTAGTAGTTTTAATGTGGGGATTTTTTGGCTGGAAAATTACTGCAGCATATGTTGTGTTTGGAATATTAATAGGTGTTTTTGCAGGAATTATTCTTGGAAAAATGAAACTAGAGAAACATCTTGTTAAAGATATGATTAATAAAGTAAAAACAAAAGCAAAGAAAGCAAAAGCAGAAAAACTACAAACATACAAAACATTTATGGATAGAATTAATTTTGGAATAAAAGAAGCAGTTTCAATCACAAAGAAATTATGGTTATGGGTTATAGTTGGTGTTGCAATTGGTGCAGGAATTCATAATTTTGTTCCTGAAGCAACAATCCAAGCAATTATTTTTAAAGGTGGCATATTTACAGTCCCTATTGCAACTTTATTAGGAGTTCCAATGTATGGAAGCTGTGCCGCAATTGTTCCAATAGCTGTAGTATTATTCCAGAAAGGCATTCCATTAGGCACTGCACTAGCATTTATGATGGCAACTGCTGCTCTTAGCTTACCAGAAGCAATCATCTTAAGAAGAGCAATGAAGCTAAGATTAATACTGATATTCTTTGCAATTGTGACAGTTGGAATTATTATTGTTGGTTATTTGATTAACTTTTTACAGGGTTGGTTAGTTTAATTTTTCTTAAAATAATAAGATTATTACCATATTATAGAAAAAACAACATGGCCAGGCAAAGCGAAGCTGAGTAGGATTTTTTCGAACAAAAAGAGAAAAAGTCCGTCTGTGCCGATGTTGTTGTTTTTTCATCATATAACATTATTATTTCATCAAACAAGATTATTAAATTTCTCCCTTTCCAAAACCTATTTAAACCCCCCAAACATCCCCATTCTTATGAAAGGATTAGCTATTTGTAATAAGGGCATTGAAGATGTTGCTGCTAAGGAAGTAGAAGAAATTACTGATGAAGTTGCGTTTGTAGAGGATTCTGCAGTTGTTTTTGATACTAATGCTGAAAAGTTAGCAAAATTAACTTATCTTGGCAAAAGCATTAAGAGAACAATGGTGTTATTAGGCAGAGCTAAGATAAATAATAAGTTTGATGATGTTCTTCCATTAATTGTTCAGTTAGTTGAAGAACTAAAAACAGAAGAATGGTTAGAAAAAAAAAGTTTTAAAGTAGTTTGTGAAAGAATTGGCGATCATGATTTTGCATCACAACAAATTGCAGAAACAGTTGGAGAATTATTATTCAAGAAACACAAAACAAAGGTTGTGATGAACAATCCAGAAAGAATTATTTATGTTTTTGTAAATGAAAACAGCCTTTACATTGGTGTTGATTTTGCAGGCATGAATTTGAGTAAAAGAGAATACAAAATATTTTCCATTGGCAGCTCATTAAATGGCGCCTTAGGTTATGCATTATTAAGAATTGCAAAAGTTAAGAAAAAAGATATAATTTTAGATCCTTTTTGTAATTCTGGCATTATTCCAATTGAGGCTGCATCGTACATGAAAAATATGTCCCCTAATTTTTATAGAAAAGATAAATTATTATTTACAAGATTCTTAAAAATAGATCCTAAGAAATTTGATGATTTCAAAGAAGTAAAAGGCAAAATAATTGCATACGATAAATTAATGAACTTCATGCAAGCAACAAAGAAAAATGCACAAATTGCAGGTGTTAATAAAAATATTATTATCAGCAAAGTAGATATTGAATGGTTAGATACAAAGCTAGATCAAAATCAAATTGATAAAATAGTTACAAGATTACCTGAACTTTCAAAAACAACAAATGAAGGAGACATTGAAAAACTTTACAAAGAATTCTTTTATCAACTAGATTATATTCTTGATGAAGCTGGTTTAATGGTTGCTATAATGGAAAAAACAGATTTCCTAAAAACATGTTTTAAAAGAAATGAGGCAATGCAAAAATTCAAGATCGCAGAAGAACGAGATATAATGCAAGGAAAGAAAAATATGAAAGTTGTTATCATTAAAAGAGCTTAGTTATTTCTATTGTTTTTTTGAAAAAAATAAAAATTGTGAGAAACATGTCCTTCGGACCTAGTGTTGTAGTGTGACATGCGGTATAATACTCTTCAACAATTGCGGATGCTCCTTTTTCACTAGGATTTTTCTTTTTTTAATTTTAGTATTTCTTTATTTTTTGCTAATACTTTGTTTACTAAAGAAGATTACAATTGCGGATGCTCTCTTTTTCACTAGGATTTTTTTTTGTTTAATGTTAGTACTTTTTTATTTTTTACTAATACTTTGTTTACTAAAGAAAATTAAAATTACAAATGCTCTTTTTTGTTAGAATTTTTTGCAATCTTTGGCAAAGTTTTAAATTTAGTATATTTTACAGGAATAATATCCTCTTCTGATTATGTTAATGTAGAAAGAGATTATGAGAAGAATATTCGTAAATCTTCCGATTAACGACGAGAAGAATTTATTAATCAGTTTGACTTCTAACTTAAATTACACACAAACTAAAAAAGGATTATTTCGAAAAGTTTGCGGAGGAAAACAATCAAACACCAATATTAACTTGAAAAGAGGTGCATAATTTGAAAAATAAAATAATAATAACAAATATAGACAAAATAAAAGATAAGATTTATACAATAAGGGGTTTGCAAGTAATATTAGATAAAGATTTGGCAAAATGGTATAACGTAGAAACTAAAGTATTAAATCAAGCAGTTAAAAGAAATAAATTTAGATTCCCAAATAATTTCATGTTTCAATTATCAACTAAGGAGTTTGATAACTTGAGGTCACAAATTGTGACTTCAAGTTGGGGCGGTAGAAGAAAACCACCTTATGTATTCACTGAACAAGGTGTGGCAATGCTTTCAGGAGTTTTGAAAAGTGACATTGCTATTAAAATAAGTATACAGATAATAAGCGTTTTTATTGCAATGAGACGCTTTATTTCATCAAATACACAGATTTTTGGGAGACTAAATTTAGTCGAAACAAAACTTGTAGAGTATGATAAAAAATTTGAGAAGATACTTGATACAATCCAGAGCAGAAGCATAAAACCTGAAAAAGGCGTATTCTTTGACGGACAAATATTTGATGCATACAAATTTGTTTCAGACTTGATTAGAACTGCTGAGAATTCAATAGTTCTCATTGACAATTACATTGATGATTCTATCTTAACTCTCTTCAGCAAAAAGAATAAAAAAGTAGATGTGACTATATTCACCAAAAAAATTTCTAAACAGTTATCGCTTGACTTAATCAAATACAATGCACAATATCCATTTATTGAAGTAAAAATGTTTAAGCAAGCGCACGACAGATTTTTAATAATTGACAACAAAAAAGTATATCATTTTGGAGCTTCATTAAAAGATCTCGGTAAGAAATGGTTCGCTTTCTCAAAGTTTGATAAAGAGGCACTTAATATGCTTGATAAACTTGGGATGAGAAAATGAAAATATCCAAAATAAAAAGAATGTAGAGGGAATGTAAGCTGCCTTCTGTTCACCTTCGCTGGATTAAACAACGAACAGGTGCATTGACATTCTACTTAGCGTACATTCTGTACTTGCATCAGCCAGGGCTCACCGTTTCATCCTTTCCTTGAAAGACGTCAATGGGAACTCATTTCTTTCGCAAGAAACTTCGCCATATCATCCCATTTCCAAGGTGGTATCGTTTCTGAGTGGTTGCCATCCTGTTAAGGATCTCATTGAGTGGCACTTTCAACTCCGAAGAGCATTGATGGGCAGACTTTCCTCAGTATAATTAAACACCGATAGTCAATCATCCCCCTACAAAGCTTTCAAATGTACTCCTCTTTTATAAATGTTTTGTTTTTTACCTATTATATAGTAGTTAATGTTGGTTGGTACCAATATATCCGTAAATTGCATAAGGCCCCCACGACATGCAAGGATAGAGAAATAGAAAAAATCATAACCAATAAATCATTTCTTATCTTCCCTTGGTCTAAACATAGCAACATCGGGATTTCTTTTTTTACATATTGGTTCACCATCATAACCTTGAATATTGTATGAACATTTCAAACAATTATCAAAATTAGGCTCAAATGACATTGCATCAATTCCTTCTTTTGCTTCATGAATTACTTTAAGCATTGCAGGAATATCTTCATCTGTTCTTGTGGTGCTATAAAGCCTTTCATTTGGCAGATCATGAACAACATATTGAATTTGTGGATCAATATACATTTCATGCCCGCCCCATTTTCTTGCGATTTCATCTTCAATTCCCCACTTCATTCTGTCTGCCCTTACTTCATGCCCAATAGTACAATAAGCCAAAAGTTTTAATGTAACTAACCAATCCTGATCAAGCTCTGACTGTTTTAATTTTTTAGACGCAATTTTATCAGCACCGACCTGCATTCCATTTCTAAGCCAATTAAAATTAACAACATATCTTTCATCTTCATGGAAAAATGCAACTTTCCTACCAGACCAGTTCAATATTGGAAGACCTGTATCCAAAAGAAAATTGTAATAATTTTGACAAATTTTTCTTAATGGCTTACTTAACCCTTTAAGACTATAAACAGGAGGTGCCCAATAAATCTCTCTATCATATTTCCTACCAAATTTAATAAAAGTATTAAGCCATTGAAAACTCATTGCGTTATTTGCAAATGATTCTGCTGATTTGAATTTAAGATGTTCTGCAAGTTCTTCTCCTTTAAGATCCCCAATATAATCTAAATTTTCTCCAACAAACAATTTTAGCTTACCATTTTCTCTTGGAATCAGATTTCTAAAAATATCTTTCAACCATAAGCTCCTGGCAACTAACCCGGACATTGGTAGCATCCCACCATCTCTAATTAAAGAATCTAAATAATAAGAATAATTACAAAATAAATAACTACCAACTTTTCTTGCATCTATAATTATTGAATCTTTTTTTACTCCATGAAGTTTCTTGAATTTTTTTCTAGTTTTATCTGTAACTTTTCTTTCTAAATCAATTCTTAAACCAGTTTGAACTTTTCTTGCTTTTCCAGTATCGAGATCTAAAGCTTGATCTCTTCCAACAAAAATAACATTACCATCAAATACATCTCTAAAACGTTGTGTGTAAGCGGCGTCTGTATGAATTGGAATTAAATTTTCAGGAGCAATATAATTAGTAAGCCATTCTAACTCCGTTTCATTTACATGACCACTGATATGCACACTAGGAATAACTGCTGCACTAGAATCCATCATTGATAACAAATCACGTTGTTTAAGAAGATTAAATAATTTTAACCAATTTAATAATTTCTTTTCACCCATTTTCATTTCTTCATTAAAAGGATTCACGTTTGACCTTATGTATAAACTTCCCTTTGGTGGTTTTATTTCAATAAATGAATAAAAACTTGCTCTGTTTAGAAATAAAATAAATTTTTCTGGATGCTCTTGAAGTTCTTTAATAGAAACATCCAATGGTTCTGTACCACCACCATCAGCAGTTCTTGCTCGTTTATTCATGGTTAAAAATCTTCTTTCCCATTTAAAATAATCACGCGTAACAAAATCAGGAGGTACGTCAAGGCCTTTACTACCACTACCTTTTCTAGGTAAAAAAACTCTGAGATTAGTACTCCCTAATTTAGGATACATACCATCATTTCTAAATTGTTCTAACAAATTTGCCTGTCTTGAATCAATAACTTGTATTCTTCCTGTTTTTTTTGCAACCTCGGCCATGGAAACAATTCTATCCATGTTTCTTCCTGCATAATCAACAACAACAAGACCAGTTGTCTTTTTTACAATCTGTGTTAAATTTTTAACAATATCCTCTTCAGTTCCACTATCAGTTTTTGAAAGACCAGTTCCTTCACATAACATATATTTTGGCTTTGCTTCTTTTGCTTTTTGAATAAAATATTTAGTTTCTTTTCCTTTTCTTCCTCTTAATCTTAAATCTCCTGTAAAAACTACAGGCCCAGAAGAAGTATGTATTATAAAACCACAAGATCCAGGAACAGAATGATCAACACCATAAGATTCAACCTTGACATGACCAACATTAAAACTTTCACCCTTTTTTTCACTTGTAGCTTCATTAAATACTCTTATATCTCTTGGCATTGCAACAGAATCTCCACTAATAAATGTAAATCGATCTTGTTTTGTATGTAAAGCATGCCCACCTAAATATTTGAAAAGTAAAAATTCATTAAAAGGTGTTGATGATGTTGTTTCTAAATTCCAAAGAACTTTTTTAGCACCTTGACTCATATAGATTGGAATATCTGGTCTTAACAAATGTATACCTGCAGCATGATCTATGTGGGGGTGTGATAAAACAAGAGCATCTAAAGTAGGTTCTTTTGTAGGTTCAAGACCCATTCTTCTGAGATAATCCTGTCTATAAACACCTCTTGCTTGTTGCATAATTGAATATACACCCAATTCAAAGAACATAGACAAGGCATTATACTTTCTTACTCCTTCAGGAAAACTAAATAATTCACCTTGCCTACTGAAGTTTAAACCAAAATCAAATAAAACTCTTACAACTTTATCTTCTAAAGTGTCCTCTAAAAGGAACATATTACCTCCAATCTCATCTACTCCCCCATAGAAAATAATTCTCGAAGACATTTTAAATTAAAATTAAGTAATCCATTAGGTTATATAAATATTATTCAACAAAGTATGTGCATAGCTCCTTTTATGATGTTGTTACTGCCTCAAATTTGTTATAGTGGCATTATAGGTTTATGATATTTGGAACTGAAATCCAATAATATACTACATAACATGATTTAAATAAATTATTCAATGGGATTTCAGCCACTATAACCGGCAGCAACAACATCTTTGTTAGGAGCTATGCATATACTCAACAAATACCAACATATTCTTAAATCATGTAATAATCAATAATAAACTATTTAAAACCCCATGCCATCCTAATTCAAAACAATCAGGGGTGTAAAAATGAAAATAACTAAAAAACATGTAATATTCTTAGTATTATTCGCAGCATTAGTATTTATAGGAAGAAGAGTTAATTTTTCACCATTAGTTGGTGCAGATAACCAATTTTTCACATTATTTCAATTCTTTGGACCAATCGCAGGTGCATTTTTAGGTCCGATTGTTGGTGCAATATCAGTTTTAATTGCACATGGTACTGATTATATAATTGCTGGAAAAGCATTTACTTTAGTTAATATAGTTAGATTAACTCCAATGATATTTGCTGCAATTTATTTTGGTTCAAGAAAAAAATTATTTGGCAAACCAATGTTAGCAAAAATATTTGGTGTAGTAATCCCATTAATTGCAATGATTGCATTCATTATGCACCCAGTTGGTAGAGAAGCATGGTTATATGCAATGTTTTGGTGGGTTCCAATAATTGTAGCAATTTTACCAACAAGATATTCAGATAATTTAATCTTAAAAAGTTTTGGAGCAACATTTGTAGCACACAGTATAGGGAGTGTTGCATGGCTTTACACATTCCCAATGTCTCCTGCAGAATGGCTAGCATTAATGCCAGTAGTTGTATTTGAAAGATCATTATTTGCAATGGGAATTATTGGCAGTTATTTTGGAATGAATGCAGTGTTACATAAAGTAACAAGCAAATTTAAGATTCCATCAGACATTTTACATGTCGATAAAAGCTATTTGATAAGTAGACTTTTCAAAGCAAAAGCATAATTTTATTTTAATAAAGAAAAAACAATAGCATGGCCAGGCGAACCGAGCATAGCGAGGTGAGTAGGATTTTTTCTGAAAGAAAAAGTCCGTCTGTGCCTAAGTTGTTGTTGTTTTTTCTATCTTTTAAGAAATATAAATAAAAAATGGCAGAACTAATCCCAGAAAAAGATGTTAAACAAGAGATGCAAGACATTGGAGTAGATGAATGGGCAACCAATTATATGCTTGATAAATCTAAATTTAGAATCATAAAAATAAAAGATGTTAGAAATGCAATTGCAAACATCTTAAAACAAGAAATGCTTTCTATTGGTGGAGATGTTGCTGTTAACAAAGGCTGTGTTAATTGCAGTATTGAGAAAAGTGATATTCTAATCATGGGCACAATAAGACAATTAAACAAACTCATCAACAAGATGAAAAACCAAGTAAGTGAATCAAAAGAAATAGCAATTAAAATTGAAAAAATCTTATCTGAGGAATAATGCACAATAAGTTCCTTTCTAAGAAAAGATCATTTTAACACATCACTTTTCTCAGCAAACTTTATAAATAACTAACAATAACATACATAAAATGGCAAAAGATAAAGTTTCAATGCCCCAATCTACAGGCGGCTTAATCCGATATTTTGATGAGTATAAGTCAACGCTGCAAATGAAGCCAGGATTGATTATTGTACTAGTTGTTGTAGTAATAATCATATCAATCATTTTGCACACATATGGCAAAACAATGCTTGGGTTACCATAGAGGTGTTTTTATGATTCCAGGAATGAATCCAAAGATGATGAAGCAGGCCATGAAAAGAATGGGCATTAAGGAAGAGACATTAGAGGTTTCTCAAGTAATTATGAAAGTTGGAAATAAAGAATTAGTTTTTGATAATCCACAAGTTTCTATGATAAATATGATGGGTCAAAACACATTTCAAGTTGTTGGCGAACCAGTTGAAAGAGATGTTGATACCACACCAGATATCAACGAAGATGATATTCAAACAGTCATAGACCAAACAAGTTGTTCAGAAGAAAAAGCTAAAGAAACCTTAGAAGAATGTAAAGGAGATTTAGCAGAAGCAATTATGAAATTAAAAGCTGAATAATTAATTCTTTTTTATTGCTTTGGTGTAACTCTATTTCTTATTACGTATCTGTGTAATTGTCTTAATATTCCCGGATATTGATGTCTCGTATATATCTGTAAATTAAGATCATCGCCATTAAACACATCCTTATCTAAACCTAATCCCCTTGAAGTATCATTAACAATTGCATTATGTTCTGCAAAAAATAAATGATCTGATTTTAATCTTGCCATTGCTGGTAAAAAATCATTTAATAGTCCTGCATTCCTATAAATTTGTCCTAAATTCCAACCTTTCTCAGCACAATACTTTAATGGGCCAAGAAATCCAACATAATCTTGTGGTGCATCTAAATCATTAACTCTACTGAAATCATGATGAGCTACCATGTTAGGATGTTTATTTTCAGGATCTGAACCAGGAGTATAAAATCTAAATAAAGGATTAAGCTCAGCTAATACATAGGCTAATTTATTTAAATGAGAAATATCAAACACTAATTGTTTCTTAGATCTTGGATCTTTTACCATTTTATTATATAATATTGATCTAATTGCTCTCATGTTTCCTTTTGCAGCTAACCTTAATCTACTAAATAGTGTTTTCCATTCACCAAAAGCCATATCTCTTAACCTTCTTGAATTACCTTCATTATAGCTTTCACTAATTACTTCTTTGCCATCCAATATTAAATCAATAGATGCTTTTATTACTCCGCCATTTTTTCTACTATCTGTAAAATGACCGATATAAGGTAGAATCCTACTATTCATAACAACAAGATTAGATTCTTTCCCAGAGTTAGTTGTTCCATCTGGATTTAATATGTGATAATGTGCATTTCTTCTTGGATAAACAACATCAAGACCACAAAACATATTAAAAAAATAATTAAAATTTAGTATAACATCATGACCTTGGTTTCTCTTATCATAAATAATATCATTCATTGTTTCTTGGTCAGTAAATGGCATATCTCCTGGAACCAATAAAAACTGTTCATCTTCTCCTAGATTTTGAAAGGGTCTGACTCCTTTATCAGCAAAAGAATTAAAAAAACTAAGATCTGTCCATGTTTGGTCTGGATCAAGCTCATCAGTTACATGAACTGTTTTTCCAAAATCACCATATATCTTTCTGCATTCATTAAGTATTTCTTTTGATAAGGGACTTACAACAAAACTAACTTCTTCTAAATCTGAAAGCATAACATTAAGATAAGTGTAAACAACCCCGGGAACTTCCCCAATTAACAGATTAAATTTAACAAAATCTACTTCTTCCCCATTAAATTTATAATCTAATGTCCTATAGAAAACATGACTTCTCCCAGGTTTTTGAAGTTTTTCTTCCAAGGCAGCCTTATCCTGCGCCTTTTTACAAGCTTCATCAAACTCTAATTTTCTATCATAACTAAAGCTAACTATTGCTCTTTTAATTTGAGGCTTCTCTGATCTATTTTCTCTACTAGAAGCAACTAATAAATCTAATGCATCCATACCTTCAGTCATCATTATTTTATGGAGGATATGATTACTGTTTATATTATTTGTGTGTTATTAGGTGTGAAATAAAAGACTAGAAACAATTAAATAAATAAAACAAAGAATAAGTAAAAATAAAAATTTATTCTAAATCGTCTTCTTCTGGATTGTAGCTAGGAACAGCTGATTTAGAAATAATCATAATATCACCAATGCTTTTAACTAGTTGGTGTGGAACAATTACTCCTTTTGCACTTCCTAAGATTTTATTCAGAAATGAATTTTTTGTACTCTTAACTCTCCATCCAAATACTTTATTTGATGTGATGATTGATTCTTCAACATCTCCAAAATATTCTCCTGAATCAGTAAAAACTTTCATATCGTATGTTTCGGTTAGTCTTTTCATTCTTAACATGTATATCCCTCCTTTTGTTCCTATAGGATTGTAAATTTGATTAAATTAGCTATTTACCATAGTCATAAAGCCCTATTAATATATAAAGATTACTAAAAAATAGGTATTAAGTTATAAGTAGTAAGTTTGAAGTAGGTAAGTGGTTATTTAGTTCTAAGTAATGCTACATAACCTTAATACTACTGACTAATTTACTTAAAACCCACTTATAACTTAAAACTTAGAACTACTTATCAAACTCTTCCCACATTTCAATTGCAGCCTTTTGGGTGTCTTCAACTGTTTTGGGATAATTAGTATCTAAAAATTGAACTTGTGAACCTCTGCCTGAAAACAATTTGCTTAACCATTCACTTTCATACCTGTTTGCAACTTGCCTTTGAAAAACTAATTTCTCAAATATTGCATTATCTTTTTTCTCTCTATTTTTTAAACGATGGATAACAACTTGAGGATCAACTTTTGTAATAATTAGTAAATCAGGTCTGTATTTCAATGCTAATCTATTCCCAGGAATATTAAGAATATCTTTTAGACTAATTCTTTCTAATTGAATTGGTTGATAAACAAAACTAGTAACTAATCCTCTTTCTTGTATAACAGTTTTGCCTTTTTCAAGTGCAGGAATTAATAATTTTTTGTATAAAATTTCTCTATCAAGTGCAAATGCATGTGCAGTACTTAGCCCAGAATACTTTCTTTCATTTTCTCTAATAATTTCATCCCTAATTGCGATTCCAACATGACTATAAGTTGGTTCAGCATTAATAATAACATCATATTCTTCTATTTCACTAAATTCTGGAAAAGAAAGATGTTCTTTACAATGTTCTCTTAAATCAAATACTTTTAATCCTTTGTTATCAAAGTATTCTTTTAGGGTATTAACTACAACACCTTTACCACTTCCATCTAAACCTTCAACCATTACAAATTTCCCACTCATAATAAGATGTAATGCATTAAGATATATTAATGTTGTTATAATACATTGCAGAAAAAAGAAAAATAGAGTAAGCGACATTAACTCCGCCCTAGTGTTGTAGTCATTTGTTGCCATAAACACATAAACAAAAAACAATAACAACAATGGCACAGACGGACTAAAGTCCTACTCGGTTTCACCTCGCCTGGCCACGTTATTATTTTTTGTATCGAAAAGTAAATTGTATTACTCTTCAACACCGGCGGATGCTATTTTTTCACTAGAATTTATTTTTATTTCATTTTAAAACCTCAATTTATATAAATAACAAAAACAAATAAACACTTATGGACAGAAAAATAGTTGCTTTAGTTGGTCTTCCTGGCTCTGGTAAGACAGAAGCAGCTAGATTCTTTTCTCAGCACGGATTTAAAATTATCAAATTTGGAGATTTAACTGATAAATTAATCCAAGACAACAAAATAGAACATACAGAACACAATGAAAAAAGAATGCGTGAATATTTAAGAGAAAAAGAAGGTATGGAAGCATATGCAAAATTGCATAAAAATGATATTGCAAAGACATTAGTAACAACCAATATCGTTATTGATGGGCTTTATAGTTGGGAAGAATATTTATTTCTAAAAAAGATATACAAAGAAAGACTTCTATTGTTAGCTATCTATGCTCCACCACCAGTTAGGCACCTGCGTTTAAACACCCGCCACCATAGGCCATTACACAAAGAAGAAGCTATTTCTCGAGATAAAGAAGAAATTGAAAACTTAAATGTTGGGGGTCCAATTGCTGTTGCAAACCATACAATTGTTAACATACGTGGCATGGAAGATCTAAGAATACACATAGCTGAATTTGTTAAAACACAATTCTGAAACTACTCCAAAGTAGTGTCAAAAACGAAACATTTAAATAGTAGATCAACCATAAGTATATATAGGAGTTTAACCAGTAAACTCTGAGAAATTGCCAACCAACTTTGCGAGATGAAAAGTCTATGCAACACACAGAAGAAGCGACACCCTTAACAAGAACTCCACCAACAATTGGTGTTAAACCAACTGAAGTAGAGAGAGATGGTATAGTTAGAGTAGAAAAAAAATTAGTTCTTATACACAATGAAATATCATTTACTAGTAAAGATAGACAAATGAACAGATTATTGAGATATAGATTAATTCAAAAATTATTTGAATGCGGTTGTGAGAATGGTGATAAGTACAACTTTGGTTATTTTAATGATGCAATGAGGTCTAGAGGAGCAATGCACCATTCTGAGATTTATAATTCAAGTAAAATGCTACAAAGATCCAAAAGTGGCTATTCTGATCCTTTAGAAGATATTGCTGCAGTTGTATGGATCCCTAATCGTAATGATCTAAGAGATTTCTTTAAAGTATTAGCACCAAGATCCAAAGGATATCCCGGTTATCATGGCTTGAAAATTGCTGTGTGTGATGGATTTTCTGAAAAAACAATTTGTAGTATCACTGAATATGCTGATGTTTGTTTATACAGAGAGAAAAAATCCAATGGAGATGAACCATGGAGAATAGTAAATAATTCCCAGCCCCATCACGTTACTCTTGGAAAAGAAGCAAAGTTTTCTAGGGCAGTTTACTTAACTTTAGATAAGGTACTACACTAACCCATATAACACACTTCAACAAAACATATAAAACCTAAATTCTTCCCAAATCTAATGAATAAGATTATAGCTATTGTAGGATTAACTGGTTCTGGAAAAAGTGTTGCTACAGAGTTCTTTATCAATAAAGGTTTTCATAAGGTAAGATTTGGAGACATCACTATGGATATTCTTAAGGAAAGAGGCTTAGAGACAAATGAAACAAATGAGCGGGGAATAAGAGAAGGATTAAGAAAGGAGTTTGGAATGGGAGCTTATGCAGTAAAAAACATTCCAAAAATAGAGGCTTCATTAACGCTTGGCCAAGACGTGATAATTGATGGACTGTATAGTTGGACTGAATTAAAAATTCTAAAAGACAGATTTCCAGAAATAAAAATCTTGGCCATCCAGACTTCCCCAAGTATAAGATATGAAAGATTAGCAAAAAGAGAAATAAGACCATTAACAAATCAAGAAGCTGCTTCAAGAGACCTTGCAGAAATTGAAAATGTTGAAAAAGCAGGACCTATTGCAATGGCTGATGAAATTATTGTAAATGACCTGGGAAAAGAAGAATTAATAAGCAATCTAGAAACAGTTTATTCTTTATTCACAGGAAAAGAAACTAAACAAACAATTACTCAAGAAAAAAAGACAGAAGAGAAAAAAGTAGATCCTACTAACAAAAGACCTTCAAAAGTTGATTATTATTTAGAAATTGCAAAACAAGTTTGTCAAAGAAGCACTTGTTTAAGACGTAAATTTGGGGCAGTAATAGTAAACCAGAGTGATAAAATAATCTCAACAGGCTATAATGGCGCTGTAAGAAAAGCAAAAGATTGTTATGAAATAGGAAAATGTATGAGAGAAGAATTAAAAATCCCAAAAGGACAAAGATATGAATTATGTAAAAGCGTCCACGCAGAACAAAATGCTGTTTTTGGAACAGATCCTTCTGAAAGAAGAGGCGCTACTCTTTATTTATATGGACAAATGGCTGATGGTTCTCCATCTTATTGTGAGCCCTGTATGATGTGCAAAAGAACAATTGTTCAAGCAGAACTATCTAAAGTAGTTGCAAGACAAGAAGACGGTAACATCAAAGAATGGGATGTAAAAGAATTTGTTATTGAAGAAAACCTCGGCAAAAACTTTCCAAAAGAAATACAAGAAACTAAAGAATTTAAAGGATATATGGAAAAATTAAACGGAAACTAATGTGATGGTAAATAGTTCTAAGTTATAAGTTTGAAGTGTGTAAGTAGTAAATTAGTTAGTAGTTCTGCAAGATCTACTTACTAAAAAACTTACAACCCACTACAAACTTAAAACTACTTACTAAAAACTATTTTCAATATCTTTTCTTTCGACGTTAATCCCGACTTAATCTTAACTTCTTTTTTTAATAATTTAGAAAAAAACTTAACAACTTCAACATTTGCTTTATTCTTATCTGCAGGAGCTTTAATATTAACTTTAATTCCTTTTTTTAAATCATCATAACCAAGGATTTCATTTTTAGAAGAGTTAGGTTTAACAATTATTTTAAGAAGATTGTTTTTAATGTATTGAATTAGTTGATTTTGATTCATTTTAAAAAGAAAATAAAAAATTAAAGATTATTATTAATCTCTGTAAAAACCTTATTCATTGCAAAGAATATGTTTCCATCTCTGACTTCAGCATTATATTTTTCACCTGCTCGAAGTTCTGCAGTAATATGAAATACATTTTTCTCTCCTAAAACTGATTTATTTAAATTTAAGTTTAACTTTTCGAAATTATCCTTTTTTTCAGAAACTTCCTTAACATAATTACCTACAAGCTTCTTAATGATTAGCATTTCTCCTCCGTTAAGCTCACTAAATCCATCCAGAAAAATATTTCCTCCTAGTTCCATCATTCTCTTCACCTCTTTTTTTACCATCTACAAAATAACTATAACCCATCCTTTGGTTTACAGGTATTTAAAGTTAACGGAAATTCATACCTAGGTGGTAGGAAAAATTCTATAAAAGTTTTTAGTAATGAATCTTGTGTTATGAGTGGGTTATTAGTAAGTAGTTATGAGTATTACTACTTTTTTTCAATACTAATTAACCCATAACCAAATCTCATTACTAATTGACTCATGTCCAACCCATTACCCATAACTCCAAACCCATAACCTTAACAAGTTTATAGAACATAGAACATACAACAACCTTTAAATATAATAGAGGATTTACTAAACTCAAAAATTAATATTAATAATACTGAGGTGTAAAAATGAATGAAACAATAATGAACTTAACAAAAGCTTTTATTGGTGAAAGCCAAGCAAGAAATAGATATACAATATATGCTAAAATAGCAAAAAATGAAGGCTATGAAAAGATTTCTGAGATTTTTTTAACAACAGCTGATCAAGAAAGAGAGCATGCAAAATGGCTATTTAGAATGATCCAAGATTTAAAAAAGAACTCAGAAGAAGATCTTTCTGAAATAAAAGTTGAAGCTACTGCACCTACTGCATTTGGAAATACAGTTGAAAATCTAAAAGCAGCAATTGGTGGAGAAACTTATGAGTTTACATCCATGTATCCAGAGTTTGCTGCAAAAGCAGAAGAAGAAGGGTTTAAAGAAATCGCAGACAGATTAAGAGCAATTGCAGTTGCAGAAAAACTACATGCAGGAAGATATGGTTGGTTACTTTCTGAGCTAGGAAATAATACAATGTTTAAAAAAGAAAAACCAGTTGCATGGGTTTGCAGAAAATGTGGATTCAAACACGAAGGTTTAGAAGCCCTTGATAAATGTCCATCATGTGGTCATCCACAAGCTTATTTTGAAGCAGTCCCTTGTATTCCTTTAGAAGGAGAAGAAAAAAAGGAATGTTGTAATTGAGGTTAATAAAATGGAATTCAAAGAAGCTATGAAACAAGCCTTAGAATTTGAGAAAAAAGGTCATGACATCTACAAAGAAGCTGCTGAAAAAACAAATAACGCCCTTGTTAGGAAAACTTTTTCTTATCTAGCAGAGCAGGAAACTAATCATATCAGAGAAATTCAAGAATATATTGATCATGAACATCCTGATATTGAAAAGATTGAATTAAAGGGAGACAAACTAGAAGGAGCTAAGCAATTCTTTAACACAACAATCAAAGAATTTAGAGAGAAGACTGAATTAAGTGAAGACGACATCAAAGCACATGAAGCAGCTCTTGAACTAGAACAATCTGCATATGATTTCTACAAAGAACAGCACGATGCTGCAAATGATGAAAAACTAAAAACATTTCTCAAGTTTTTAATGGATCAAGAAAATGCACACTTTGAATTAATTCAAAAATCCCTAGACTTCATTAAAGATCCAGAACACTTCTTTGCTGAAGAAGAAGGATGGTTGTTAGAGGGATAATTTTTCTTCTTTTTTTACCAATATTCTAGAAAACATTTATATATAAATAAACATAAAATATAGATATTATAATAAAAAAGGTGATAATTATGGTTAAAAAAGAAAACAAACATTCTATGTATTTGTTAGTAATAGTTGCGATTGTAGCCGTTATTGGTATTGTGTTAATGGTTAATAATGGAAATTGTAATTCTACAATTGATACAAATGAAATTAGTCTAGCACAAGATTTAGCTGGAGAAGCACATGGCAGAGATAGAGATGATAATGATAGAAATGATGATGATAGAGATAGAAAAATAGAAAGTCCAGACTCAAGAGATGATCCCTCTGTTACAATACCACTTGGAGGTTCTGATGAAGAAGATAAGACTGAATCTAATAAGTTTACAATTCCCAATGGTGTGGGTTCAATACCTGGTCTAGAATCAAGTAGACCTGAAAATATTGAAAAATTTCCAAGATCTATTGTTGTTGATATACCACAATTTGTTGAAATACCAGAAGGAAATGGATTAGTACCTGGATGCATACCAAAAGTAAAATGTGTAACAACTATAACATTAGTATTAACTGGTAAAGAGATATGTACAACTGAAGAAGACTGCAATGAAATAGAAACTTGTAAAGAAGAAAAATTAATAAGTGTGAAATGCAAAAATGGAAAAGGATGCCCAGAATGGTTAGATATTTCACAACAAGAAAATCCTCAAGAAGCTGTTGACAAATGGTGCGATGATGATTGTACTTTTTCATCACAAGCAACAGGAAATGAAATATGTGACACTGAGGAACTGTGTGATAAGACTCAAAATTGTGAGCCGATGTATGAACCAATTGAAACCACTGAATGCTCCTGGGTTTGTTAATTTTTCATAACCTTTTTCTTTATTTTTCTTATATTTCATAACAATAATATATTAATAAACCAACTTCTAACTTATAACCTAAGCAAGATTGAGATAGTTGATAAAAATGGAATATGCAAGCAATTATTATCAAACAAACAAGAACCAAAAGTCTGAAAAAAAGCAAGCAATGTGTAGCAAAGGATGTACATACTGTACAGGATGCGCACATGCTAATAGCTATTAAACCGAGGTGTCAAAATGATACAAATAAACCAAACTGCACCAAAATTTACTGAAGAAACATACGACGGTGCAACAGATGAAATTAAGAAAATTAGTCTAGAAGACTACAAAGGCAAATGGGTAATTTTATTTTTCTATCCTGCAGATTTTACTTTTGTATGTCCAACAGAATTAGGAGAATTAGCTGATGAATATGAAAAATTTAAGGAACTAAATGCAGAAGTCATTAGTATAAGTACAGATACTGCTTTTGTCCATAAAGCTTGGCATGATAATTCAGAAACAATTAAGAAAATCAAGTTTCCAATGTTGGCAGACCCAACAAGAAGAGTTTGTACTGAATATGGCACACTAATTGAAGAAGAAGGCTTGTCCTTAAGAGCAACTGCAATTATTGATCCTGAAGGAATACTAAAATCATTTGAAATACAAGACAATAGTATTGGAAGAAGTAGTGATGAATTAATAAGAAAGTTGCAAGCTGCTCAATTTGTTAATAAAAACCCAGGAAATGTTTGCCCCATGAATTGGAAGCCGGGCAAAGAAACTTTAAAACCAAGGATGGACTTAGTGGGTAAAATATAAAAACATCAAGAGATACGATAAAGAGAAGGAGGAATAAAAATGGAAATAAAGAAAACAATACAAGATGCAATAAATAAACAAATAAATGCCGAGTTATACTCTGCTTACCTATATTTATCAATGTCTGCTTATGCTGAATCTATTAATTTACCAGGGTTTGCACATTGGTTAAAGATGCAAGTGCAAGAAGAGATTGAACATGCAATGAAAATGTATGATTTTGTGTTTAGTAGAGCAGGCAAAGTAGTCTTAGACAAAATTGATCAACCACAAACAGAGTGGAAATCTATTCAGGAAGTATTTAATGACACCTACGAACATGAGAAAAAAGTAACTGAAATGATAAATAGTTTAGTTGATATATCAAGAGAAGAAAAAGATAAAGCAACTGAACTATTTTTACAGTGGTTTGTAACTGAACAAGTAGAAGAAGAAGCTTCAGCTGATGAAGTTGTACAAAAACTCAAAAGAGTTCATGATGATCCAAGTGGATTAATGATATTAGATGCTGAAATGGCAAAAAGAATAAATCATAAGGAGGAAACTAAAAATGGCAAAGATTAAAGTTTATGGTACACCAACATGTCCGTGGTGTCACAGAGTAAAAGAATATTTAGAAAGTAAAAAAATTGAATTTGAAGATGTAGATGTTTCTACAAACCAAGAAGCAACTCAAGAAATGGTTAAGAAATCTGGACAAATGGGTGTCCCACAGATTGAAATTAATGGGAAAATGATTGTTGGCTTTGATCAAGAAGCATTAGATAAAGAAATTGCAGAGTTAAAAAAATAAATTTTCCAAGGTGATAAAATGACTAAACAAAATGAAGTTTACAAATGTGAAATTTGCGGGAATATTGTTGAAGTAATCCATCAAGGTGTTGGAGAATTAGTCTGTTGTGGTCAAGCAATGAAATTAATGCAAGAAAACACAGAAGATGCTTCCCAAGAAAAACACGTTCCCATTGTGGAGAGAGATGGCAACAATGTTAAAGTAAAAGTTGGTTCTGTTGCACATCCAATGGAAACAGAGCATTATATTGAATGGATTGAAATCAAAATGGTTGATGCAGGTAGAATTGCAAAGAGATATCTTAAACCAGGAGATAATCCAGAAGTAGAATTCCATACAAGAGAAGGCGCCATTGAGATAAGAGCTTACTGTAATTTACATGGCTTGTGGAAAGCTAAAATTTAATTTTTTATTTATTTTAATTAAATTAGGTGGATTAAATGCAAAAATTAGTTAGTAAGATTAATATTCTTAAGAAATCTAAAATTAAGTTAATAATAGACAAAAAAATAAAAGAATTCTCTATTTTAGGTAAAAAAACAACTAAGGAAATATTCAAAGAATTATGTTTTTGTATATTGACTGCAAATTTCCAGGCTGAAAAAAGTATTTTTATTCAAGAAAAGCTAGGAAATGGTTTTCTAACATTAACTGAAAAACAATTAGCTGGAAAATTAAAGAAATTGGGACATAGATTTCCAAATATGAGGGCTAAATTTATTGTGGGGGCAAGACAGCATAAAAATGAATTAAATAAATTATTAAACAAGGATACAAATGAGAAAATAAAAAGAGAATGGATTGTAAAAAACATAAAGGGCCTAGGAATGAAAGAATCTAGCCATTTCTTAAGAAATATTGGTTATAATAATGTTGCAATACTAGATTTTCATGTAATTGATTTATTAGTTGAGAATAAAATAACAAAAAGACTAAAAACAAGCACAGGAAAAGCAACAAAAACATTAACACCAAAGAGATATTTAGAAATCGAAAAAAAATTAGAACAACTCTGTAAAAAAACAAACCTAAACCAATCAGAATTAGATTTATATCTGTGGTATATGGAAACTGGCAAGGTTTTAAAATAATAGTAATTAAGAATGAGGAACTCTACAAGCAACAGCAGCCCTTTGTTCGTCTCTTAGTGCCTTAAATCTTTTATAATCAGTCATGTCAAAGGGATATTGTTCTCTAGTACAACCTAAACAAACTCTTGACTCATCTAATCCTAAACAATCTAACATATTACCAAGTGAAAGATAATTTAATGTTGTTGCCCTAATCTTTTCTCTGGCCACATCAATATTATAGGGGGTATTTTCCTTAATCAATAATTCATTTTCAGCTGCAACATCAACTCCTCCAGGACAAATCCCAACATACGGGGGAAATGTTGAAAAGAAATGAACTTCTTCTGCACCAAGTTCATATAATATTTCTATTACTTGTTTGCTGTTTGTTCCTCTAACAACAGAATCATCAACAACACCTACTCGTTTGCCCCTAAACCTGTCTTCATTATATGTAAACTTTGCTCTTGCATCAAGTTCTCTCTGTGATTGTTCTTCTGCTTGAAAAGTTCTCATATTTGCATTTGATAGTATTCCACCATATTGTTTATTCCAAGTATTAGCTAATGCTTGTGCTGTTGGAATAGGTGTTTTAGGTATGTCAACAATTAAATCCACCCTATCTCTTAATTCCCTATATTCCATTGCAAGTGCAATTCCTAAATCATAACGAATGTCCTCTACAATTCTACCATTGAATCTTGAATGGGCAAGCATAAAATAAATTGCTTCAAAAATACAAGTTTTCTGCCCATGATTTAATATCTCTTGTCTATAAACATTCATGTCGTGATCAATAAAAATCGCTTCACCCGGTTTCATTTCCTCATGATCAGAAAAACCAAACCAAGTAGGGATAGCAACAGTTTCAGAAGCAAAAACATATTCTAATCCTGCATCTGATTCCCTTTTTGCAAAAGTTAATGGCCTTATACCATTTGGATCTTTAAAAGCTAACAAACCACGTTTATCAAGAAGTGTAACAGTAGAATACGCACCAATTGAAGAAAAAGTTCCTTGTGGATCCATTGTATCTCTTAAAGCAGGAAACAATTTTTCTTGAACATATTCATCAATGTTTTTTGCTTCATATTGTTTTCTATCAATTAAATTTTGAGCAAATGCATATAATAAAGCTTCAACATCACATTCAGTTCTAAATTTATAGTCTCTTTTTTGTTCTAATCTTTCTCTTAATGCCATGTAATTTGCTATTTGACCGTTATGTGCCATTACCATTCCTGGTTTTGGAACATATCTTGGCTGTGCGTCTCTAGTTAAGTTTCTTCCAGCAGTAGCATATCTTACATGTCCAATTCCAATCTCTTGGTCAATCTCTTCAAGATTTAATCCTTTAAAAACATCTGATGCTGCTCCCTCTGCCCTAATATCAAAATCTGCGCCGCCACCATTTTTATAAGATGAAATAATTCCAGAAGACTGCTTTCCACGATTTACTTGTGCAACAAGAGATCTGATAATATCTCCAGAAACTGGTTTACCATCAGAAATCATACCAACTATTCCACACATATTGCTACCCCTTTAGTTATCATGCAATATTTAATAGGAAAACCTTTATATTTGTTTGTATACTGAAATACAAGTATAGGAAAAGTTATTATTCATAAGATATATAAATCAAGGGAGAAATAATACTTAATATGAAAAACAGAATTGTAGGTATTGTAATAGTAGGAATTTCCGCTTTAATCGGATTTATCATATTTTCATTTAATAGGGCATTAAGTAGTATAATTGATACTGCTTGTACTCATGGCACAGTTTGTCCAATGTGGGGAACCTTAAGAGCCCAAACAAATATTAGTACAGGTATTGTTGTGTTTATAGTTGTTATTGGTTTATATCTTATTTTCTTTGGGAAAGAAGAAAGAATAATAACAAAGATTGAAAGGGTTAAAGAACAAATTAAACCAACAGAAATTACTAAAGAAAACTTTGAAAAAGTTATGGAAAAACTAAATAGCGACGAGAAAAATATACTTGAAAAGATAATAGAAGCAAAAGGTACAATTTTTCAATCTGAATTAGTAGATAAAACAGAATTTAGCAAAGTCAAAATAACTAGAATTCTTGATAAACTAGAAGGCAGAGATATTATTGAAAGAAAAAGGCGTGGAATGACTAATGTTGTTATTTTAAAGCACTGATTTCATACCTATGAAACTAGTTTCACATGTTACTATATAAGGGGTTTCGAATTTATATTCTAAGATTAACACAAATCATAGATAATTAACTGTGAATTTACGTGAGGTGAACCAAATGAAAATTATGTTAAATATTGAAGGAATGCATTGTAAAAGTTGTGAAGTATTAATTAAGGATGAATTAGATGAACTTGAAGGCATTAAGAAAGCAGATATTTCAGCTGATAAAGGCATTGCTACCATTGAATATGATGATAGCAAGATTGATAAGATGAAGATCATTGAAATAATTAAAAAAGAAGGATTCAAGGTAAAAAGGTAACTAAAATGACTGAAAACAAGATTATAAAAGAGGAATTTATTGCAGAAGGCACTACCTGTGAAAGTTGCTCAACTATTATAAAGAAACAAGCAATGAAAGTAGAGGGAGTTAAAAGTGTTGAATTTGATTATGCTAAAGAAATAGGACATGTTACATTTGATAAAACAAAAACAGATCTTGACACAATATTATATAAGATCGAAGAAAAAGGATACACTTGTTATGTTCTTTCTGAAAAAACTAATAAGACAAAAGATGACGTCCCAATTCCACATAAAAAATATTCAAATGACAAAACAGGTAAAATATTAGCATGGATATTTGGAATAATTGGAATCATTATCATAGGGTATTTTCTTTTAAATATTGTAGATAGTATAAACATGCCACAAATAAGCCAAAACATGGGTTATGGATTATTATTTGTTGTTGGTTTATTAACAGGATTTCATTGTGTTAGTATGTGTGGTGGTTTTGTTGTAAGTTACACTGCAAAACATGCAAAAGAAGGCACATCATCCCATAAATCGCATTTAATGTATGGTTTAGGAAAAACAATATCATATACTATAATTGGTGCAACATTTGGTTTAATAGGATCATTGATTGCGTTTACTCCTATAATGAGAGGTGTTGCAGGAATAATTGCAGGTTTGTTCTTAATATTATTTGGATTGAAAATGTTTAATGTATTACCATCATTAAGAAAACTTGGAATAAGAACGCCATCCTTCATTGCAAAATTTGTAAGCACAGAGTCAACAAAACATTCTAGTCCATTGTATATTGGACTATTAAACGGATTAATGATTGCTTGTGGTCCTTTGCAGGCAATATATATTATGGCTGCAGGAACAGGAAGCATGGTAGAAGGTGCTAAACTTTTATTTGTGTTTGCTCTTGGTACATTACCAGTAATGTTAGGTTTTGGTTATCTTGCAAGTTATCTATCTAGCAAAATGACAAATAAAATCTTAAAAGCATCTGGTGCAATTGTAATTATACTTGGACTAATAATGCTAAACAATGGTCTTGTATTAACAGGAAGCGGTTATGATGCTGGAAGCATGGTTCAATTAATAAGTGGTTCAGGAGATACTACTGAAGACCTATTGCAATCTGGCTCAGAAGAAGAAGTTTCTAAAAGTATTCCCACAATGAATAATGGTTACCAAGAGATTAGAATGACTGTAAATAGATATGGTTGGGAACCAGATAAATTTATTCTGAAAAAAGGAGTTCCAGTAAAATGGATTATTGATGGACAAGAAATTACTGGTTGTAATAATGCCATTCAAGTTCCAAAATATGGATTAGAATTTGATATAAAACAAGGGCAACAAACAATTGAATTTACACCAACAGAAGTTGGTACAGTTAGATGGAGTTGTTGGATGGGTATGATTCCTGGAACATTTATTGTTAAGGAAGATTTAGATTTAGGAGATGAAAATGGAATACAAGAAGCACAACAAGAGATAAATAATGTGCCTGCACAAGAAGCTGGAAGTTGTGGTGGAAGTTGTGGTGGCCCAAGTTGTGGGGCAGCAACAGGTGGAAGCTGTGGATGTGGAGGATAAAAAAATGAATTTAAAACAAATAAAAAAAGGATTAATTTTGACATTAATTATTTTAGCATTAACAACAATAATTGGATGTTCTACAAACCAAGGCCCTGGCCAATATGATACCTTTGCAAAAGCATTAACAGAAAATGGAGTTAAAATGTATGGTACAGAATGGTGCAGTCATTGTAAAAGCCAAAAAGAAATGTTTGGAAACTCTTTTCAACACATAAATTACATTGATTGTGACAAACAAAGTTATTTATGTCAAAGTGCGGGCGTACAAGGCTACCCAACATGGGAAATTGATGGCGAACTTTATCCTGGAGAACAATCATTTGATGATTTATCATCATATTCAGGAGTAGAATTTGATATTGATTAAGTTATAATAACGAAAAAAAGAAATGAGGTAAAATAAAATGAAAAAGATTTTAATAATTATGATAAGTATAATTGCATTGGTATTTTTAGTTGGTTGTGGTTCAAACACAGACACACCAACTGGAAATGTTGTTGCAAAGATTAGTGAAAGTGATGATTCCATATCAATCCCAATATCTGCTATTTCAACAACTTTAAAAAAATTAACTTATAATGCAGACGGAACAGTAGTTACATACTTTGCAGTGTTAGGAACAGATGGAGAAGTAAGAGTAGCATTTGATGCATGTGATGTTTGTGGTGGAAGTAAAGGATATAGACAAGAAGGAACCGATATTGTTTGTAATAATTGTGGAAAAGTGTTTAGAATTGATGGTTTAGGAACTCAAAATAAAGGTTATGGTTGTTGGCCAAGTTATTTACCACATCAAATTGAAGGAGACAATGTAATAATCAAAAAAGCAGATATTAAAAGTGGTGCTTTTAGATTTGCATAAAATTATAAAGTTAAAGATTATAGAAATTCGGGACAGAGTTTTTATAGTTTTTAATTAGCATCATTAGAACAATAACAAAAAAAGAGGTGGAAAAATGTCATGTGATTGTGAAATAAAAGAATCAGATTTTGGATCAAAATTATTCTGCAAATCCTGTGGAATGAATATTGAATTCAATGGAATTAAAAAAAGAATAAACAAGAAGGAAGAGTATTTTTGTTGTGAAGGATGTATTTCACAAGAAAAAGACGATGAAAAATCAATAAATATTAATATATTGAAACTTTATTGATTAATCTTGCTTAATATATAAGAACATACAGAGGTAAAATACAAATAAAATGAAGAAAACCACATTAAGTATAACTGGGATGACTTGTGCTAGTTGTTCAACCATGATTAATAAAGCATTAAACAAGGTAAAAGGAATTTCAAATGCAAATGTTAATTTAACAACTAATAAAGCAACAATTGAGTTTGATGAAGATAAAGTTAGTTTAGAAAAGCTAATTCAAACCATAAAAAATAAAGGTTATGGTGCGGTGGAAGCTACTGGAAAAACAGATTATGACAAAGAAGCTAAAAAAAAGAAGAGAGATTATGAAAAATTAAGAAATAAATTTTATCTTAGCATGATATTTGCAATCCCAGCATTTGTTTTAGGTATGTTCTTTATGAAAGACCCAATACCATATCAACAATATATTATGTGGTTTTTAGCTACACCTATTCAATTCTATGTTGCTTATCCAATGTATAAAAGTGCATTTAGCGCATTAAAAGGATTTAGTGCAAACATGGACACATTAATAGTGATGGGAACAAGTGCAGCTTATTTTTACAGTGTATTCGTAGTTCTTAGTAAACAAGGTCACGTTTATTTTGAAGCAAGTGCAGTTCTTATTACAATAGTCATATTAGGAAGATTACTTGAAGCAAGAGCAAAAGGAAAAACAAGTGAAGCAATCAAACGTCTTATAGGATTAAAGCCAAAATTTGCAACAGTAATTAGAAAGGATAATGGAAAAAACAAAGAAATTCAAGTAAAGGTAGATGATGTTTTAGAAGGAGATATTGTTATTGTTAAACCTGGAGAAAAAATACCTGTTGATGGAATTATAATAGAAGGGCACACGTCTATTGATGAAAGTATGATCACTGGAGAAAGTATGCCAGTAGAAAAGAAAAAAGGAGATTTAGTAGTAGGTGCAACAATTAACAAATATGGTGGATTTCGTTTCAAAGCAACAAAAGTTGGAGCAAATTCAACATTAGCAAGAATAGTTAAGCTTATAGAAGATGCTCAAGGCAGCAAAGCACCAATACAAAGATTTGCTGATACAATTGCTGCATATTTTGTACCTGCTGTTTTAATTATTGCATCAATCACATTCATTACATGGTTTTTTATTGTAGGAGAAGAATTTAGATTTTCTTTAATTGCAGCTGTTGCAGTGTTAGTTATTGCATGTCCATGTGCATTAGGATTAGCAACACCTACGGCCATTATGGTTGGAACAGGTAAAGGAGCAAAAAGTGGTGTTCTTATCAAAGGAGGAGAAGCCCTAGAAACCGCACATAAAATAAAAGCAATTATTCTTGATAAAACAGGCACAATAACAAAAGGAATGCCAGATGTTACAGATGTAATTGGAATAAAAAAAACAAATAATCAATTACTAGAAATTGCTGGAAGTATTGAAAAAGGAAGCGAACATCCTTTAGCAGAAGCAATTGTAAAGCATGCAAAAGAGAATAAAATAAAATTCAAAAAAGTTACTGGATTTAAAGCAATACCGGGCCATGGAATTACTGCAAAATTAGGTAAGAAAAATTATTATTTTGGTAATACTAAATTAATGAATAAATATAAAGTTAATATTAAATCACAAATAAAAGCAATTCAAAAACTAGAAGGACAAGGTAAAACAGTAATGATGCTTAGTGAAAATAAAAAATTAATTGGTGTAATTGGAGTTGCAGATACAATTAAGGAAACATCTCCAAAAGCAATAAGACAATTACATAAAATGAAGATAAGAGTATATATGATTACAGGCGATAATGAGAGAACCGCAAAAGCAATTGCTGCTCAAGCAAATATTAAAAATGTATTTGCCGAAGTTTTACCTGAAGATAAAGCCAAATATGTGAAAAAGATTCAAAGAAAACTAAAAATAAGAAAAAAGAATGAAAAAGTAGCAATGGTTGGTGATGGAATTAATGATGCTCCTGCTTTAGCACAAGCAGATATTGGCATAGCAATGGGTTCAGGAACAGATGTTGCAATGGAAACTGGAGAAATTGTATTAATGAAAGATGATTTATTAGATGTTGTTAAAGCTATTAAATTAAGTAAGATGACAATGTCAAAAATTAGACAAAATATGTTTTGGGCATTATTTTATAATACTGCAGGAATTCCTGTTGCTGCTGGTTTATTATATCCTTGGACTGGTTGGTTATTAAGCCCAATGATTGCTGGTGGAGCAATGGCACTTAGTAGTGTTAGTGTTGTTAGTAATTCCTTATTACTAAAAGGGAAAAAGCTATAAATTAGTTTTTTTATTTTTCTTATTATGAGAATACCTAAATATTACAAGGAAAGCTTTGAAATGTTAGTTCCTAAGTTATATGATTTTGTTGTTAACATTTCTTTTTTTGGTAACGCAAAAAAAATAAGATTAAAGGCAATAAAGCAAATACCTAAAAACTCAAAGAAAATAATTGATTTAGCAACAGGTACAGGGGAGCTTGCAATATTAACTAAAAAGTTATTTCCAAAATCAAATATTATTGGTATTGATTTATCTAATGGAATGTTAGAAAGAGCAAAGAAAAAAGCAAAAAATAAGAAATTAAATATTTCTTTTTTGAGAAGGAATATTGAAGACACTAAGTTCCCATCAAATAATGTTGATGCTGTAATAATAGGCCTTGCACTACATGAGATTCCTGAAAAGCCAAGAATCAGAGTATTAAAAAAAGCATATAAACTTTTAAAGAAAAATAAAGTTTTTGTAATCATGGATTTAAACAAACCAAAAAACATAATATTTAGGAATATATTTAAACTTTACTTAAGAATATTTGAACCTGATTATAACAGAGCAAATAAATTCTTAGATTATGACTTAGAAAGAGAATTAAAGAAGATAAAATTTAAATATATAAGAACATCTTATCATTATTTACATAGTGTTAAGATAATAACATGTAAAAAATAAGAATAACAGTAAAATAAGAATAAATTAATTCAAAAAAAAGAGGTGCAAACATGAAACACAAAATAATGTACATTTTACCAGTATTAGCATCAATACCAGTTGCATTAGCAGAATATGGTGGTACAGAAGAAGGCGGATGTTTTACTAAAAAAGGTGGACACATGATATATAGTTGGGGCCTATGGAAGTTATTTTATATTATAATTGGGGCATTTATATTCTCAGTAATCTTTTGGTTAGTTTACAAATGGTTAGTTGATGGATGTTGGTGTCAAACAACTACTAAAAAGAAAAAAAAGAGGTAAAACAATGGCAAAAAATAACTTGAATTCATTAGCATTAGGTTATGCAGGTGCAATACTATCTGCAGCATGTATGTTAATAATGGGAGTTTTAGGAAGATTAGGTATCCACACAAATGCTGTTGAAGCAATGCAACAATGGCACATATTCTTTTCTTTAAATGTAGTGGGAATTATTGCCGGCATAATAGAAGCAGCAGTCTTTAGCTTTGTGTTTATGTACTTGTTTGGATTATTATACAACAAACTTACTTAATTTTCAGATTACATAATCATAAACAAAATGAAAATATATCAATGTAAAGAATGCAATTTTAAATATGAAAATAAAGAAATTGCAGAAAAATGTGAAGCATGGTGTAGAAAACACAAAAGTTGTAATTTAGAAATCATCAAATTCGCAATTAAAGAGACCAATTAAGAGAAATCTTTATATATCTATATATTCCAGACTATATATAATGGTTAATATAAAAAAACTCCAGCTAATGGCTGATAAATTAAGAATTCATTCTCTTAGATCAACAACTGTTGCTGGTTCAGGTCATCCAACAACATGCTTTTCATGTGCAGAAATCATGAGTTGTTGTTTTTTTTCTGAATTAAGACAAGGAGATGAATTTGTGATGTCAAAGGGCCATGCTGCCCCTATTTTATGGGCTGCATACGCAGAATCAGGATTTATTCCAGTAAAAGAATTAATGAATCTTAGAAAAATTACAAGTAATCTTGAAGGTCATCCCACACCAAATATGCCTATGATCAAAGTAGCAACTGGTAGTCTCGGTCAAGGATTATCTGCAGGAGTTGGAATGGCATTAGCTCAAAAATTAGATAAAGTGGGGAAAAGAGTATATGTTTTATTAGGAGATGGTGAAATTGCAGAGGGCTCTGTATGGGAGGCTGCAAATGCTGCATCACATTATAAGCTAAATAATCTTTGTGCAATTATTGATGTCAATAGATTAGGTCAATCACAGCCTACAATGCACGGCCATAATCTTAATACATACCAAAAAAAATTCAGTGCTTTTGGATGGAATACTATTGTAATCAATGGCCATAATGTAACAGAAATATTAAATGCATTGAAAAAATCTAAATCATCTACACACCATAATAAACCCACAGTAATAATAGCAAGGACATTAAAAGGTAAAGGCATATCATTTATTGAGAACAAAGAAGGATGGCATGGAAAAGCACTTAAGGGAGATCAATTTGAAAAAGCACTTAAAGAACTTGAAAAACCAGGAATAAATAGCCTTAAGTTAAAATCAGACATTAAGTATGAAAAAGTAACATATAAATTCAAAAATTTCAAGAATAATACATATAAATTAGGGGAAAAGGTTGCAACAAGGTCTGCATTTGGTAAAGCATTAGTTAATTTAGGTAAAAAAAATAAAAGTGCTGTTGTTATTGACGGAGATGTTAAAAATTCAACTATGACTGAAGAGTTTTTCAAGAACTTTCCAAAAAGAAGTTTTGAATCATTCATTGCTGAACAAAATATGATTGGAATGGCAATAGGATTATCAGCAATGGGTAAAATACCATTTGCTGCAACATTTTCTGCTTTTTTAAGTAGGGCACATGATTTTATAAGAATGGCCTTATATTCAAAAGCAAATATTAAACTTATGGGTAGCCATGTAGGGGTAAGTATTGGAGAAGATGGTCCATCACAAATGGGGCTAGAAGATATAAATATGTTCTTAAGTATACCTGGTTCTGTTATTTTATATCCTTGTGATGCTATTTCAACAGAAAAACTAGTTAAAAAGATGGCAAAACATAAAGGTATTTCATATATGAGGACCACAAGAGAAAAAACACCAGTCATTTACAAAAATTCAGAAAAGTTTCCATTAGGGGGACTTAAAGTTATAAAGAAAAGCAAAAAAGATAAAATATTAATCATTGGTGCAGGTGTAACTTTATATGAAGCATTAAAAGCACATAACAAATTAAAAGAAAAGAAAATAAACACAAGAGTAATTGACCTATACTCAATACAACCTATTGACAAAAAAGCATTACTGAAGAATGCAAGAGAATGTTCAGGAAATGTTATTGTTGTAGAGGACCATTATTTTGGGGGAATTGGCACAGTTGTATCTGAAGTATTTGCAACATCTACAAATAAAATTAATAATAAATCAATAAGACTTAAACATCTTTATATTAAAGAAATTCCACGATCTGGAAAACCTGAAGAACTTAGAAAAAAATATAAAATTGATGCTTCAGCAATAATTAGGGCTGTTAAGCAATTCTAAAATAGTTAATATTTATTTATTAAAACATAAAAAAGAGGTTAAATATGGAAGACAAATGTTTGATTGTCATTTTAGGTGCAACAGGAGATCTTACAAAAAAGAAGTTAATCCCAGCAATACATAATCTAGTTGCAAATAAAAAAATAAAAGATTTCGCAGTAGTTGGAGTTGGAAGAGCACATTCAAATCCTAAACTTATTCTTAAAAAATCAAAAAAGTATGTAGAAAAGCTTAATAAAAAAACATGGTCAACATTAGAAAAAAGAATGTATTATTTCCAGGCAGATTTCTATGATAACATAGGATTTTGTAAGCTTGAAGAGTTTACAAAATCTATTGAGAAAAAACATAAACTTCCAGGGAATAGAATATTTTATCTTGCTACACTACCATCTCATTTTAAAGCAATTGCTGATAATCTTAGCAGATGTGGTTTAACAAAAGAAAAAATAAGAAGAAAACAAGGATTTAAGAAAAACTGGACAAAAGTAGTATTTGAAAAACCATTTGGTCACGACCTGAAATCAGCAAAAAAAATCAACAAATGCATTAAAAAAGTCTTTAAAGAAAAACAAATATATAGAATTGACCATTATCTTGGAAAAGAATTAATCCAAAATATTGCAGTAGCAAGATTTACAAACACAATCCTTGAACCATTATGGAACAAAAAACATATCGATCATATACAAATTATTCTTAGTGAAGATGTTGGTATTGAGGAGAGAGGAGCATTTTATGACAAATACGGTGCAATAAGAGACGTCATGCAAAATCATATGATGCAAATGCTATCTCTTGCAACAATGGATACACCAAAAAAGCTTACTGGCAATTATATAAGAGATAAGAAAGTTAAAATTTTAAAATCTATAAAACCATCAAAAATTAAAGAAGAGACTATTGTTGGTCAATACATTGGTTATACTAAAGAAAAAGTAATTAATAAAACTTCATCAACAGAAACTTTTGCTGCAACTAAAATGTTTATCAAAAGTAGAAGATGGAAAAACGTTCCATTTTATTTTATCACTGGCAAAAAAATGAAAAATAAAATCACTTCAATTTATATACAATTCAAAGAAGCACCATGTCTTTTGTTCAGCAATGTATGTAATTTCAAACCAAATTATATGGTAATACAAATACAGCCAGAAGAAGGTTTTTATATTCAACTCAATGCAAAAATTCCAGGAAAACCTGATATAACTTCAGTTAAAATGGATTTTTGTCATGAATGTACTTTTGGCCCGGGAAGTCCAGTTGCATATGAAAATTTATTAAATGATGTAATTATAGGAGACCAATCCACTTTTGTAAGAACAGATGAAATTGAACAACAATGGAAAATTATTGATAAGATCAAAAATTCAATTAACAGCACAATAAAAAATAAGAAAACAAAACTTCATAAATATAAAATAGGAACATATCCTAAAGAAGCTGATAAATTAATAGAGAAAGATGGTAGAGAATGGCATTTGAAAGTAAAATAAAACATCTTACTAGTATAATTTGTTATTAATATAATTAAAATGTGAAGTGTTATTAAAACATAAAATATGATTATAGATGTTTAATAATTCAGAATAAAAAAATAATGGTGAAAAAATGAAAATAGGATTTATTGGATTAGGAAGAATGGGATCAAATATGGTTCTTAATCTTATTGAGAAAAAAAACAAAATAGTAGCATATAATCGTACATTTGGTCCTGTAAAACAGATGAAAAGAAAAGGAGCAATACCTGCCTATAGTCTTGAAGAGTTAGTGAAAAAATTACCAAGTTCAAAAACAACACCAAAAGTTATTTGGATAATGATAAAGGCAGGGAAACCAGTTGATATGGTTATTGCAAAACTTATTCCTCTGCTTAATAAAGGTGATATTATTATTGATGGTGGTAACTCTTTTTACAAAGATTCTATAAGAAGAAATAGATTATTAAAGAAAAAAGGAATTCATTTTCTTGACTGTGGAACTTCAGGAGGAATGGAAGGAGCAAGAAATGGAGCATGTATGATGGTTGGAGGAAACAAGAAAGTTTTCAATAAAATAGAATCCCTTTTTAGAGATATGTGTACAAAAGATGGTTATGGTTATATGGGGAATGCTGGAGCAGGCCACCTTGTTAAGATGGTTCATAATGGAATTGAATATGGTATGATGAGTGCTCTTGCTGAAGGTTTCCTTGCAATAGAAAAACATAAACCAAAATTTAATACTGACCTTAAGGAAGTTTCAAAAGTTTATGCAAATGGAAGTATAATTGCAGGAAAATTATCAAGTTGGTTATGGAAATCATTCAAGACAAAGGGATATCTTGATAAAATATCTTGTACAGTTCCCAAAGGAGAGACTGAAGACGAGATGAAAGAACTAGAAGGTCTTGCAGACATGCCTGTACTACATCAAGCAAGATTAATGAGGGTAAAATCAAGAACAGTAAAAACAAAAACAGGCAAAACTAGAAAAAATATTTGTGGAAAACTAATTGCGGCCATGAGAAATCAATTTGGTGGTCATAAAGTTATAAAAAAATAAGATTAATTACATAGACATGGGTATTTAAATATAATTATTTAAGAAATAAAGAGGTGAAAAAATGGCAAAAGTATGTCCATTAAAAGGATGTAGCAGTACACCAGGCATGTGCATGCATGACAGAATAATGTTAGTAGTTGCAGTTGTTATTGTACTAGTTGTGATTGCAAAGCTTCTAAACTTATTTTAATCATAATAAGATGATTTAACAATAAGAGAAGTATATAATCAAATAGGAATTAAATAAATTCATTCATCAATTTATTTATTCTTATATTTGAAATATCTTGTTTAATTAGTGGTTTCTTTTTTATTTGCTCAACTTCTTCTTCATAAGTGATTTTTTTCTTTTTATAAAATACACCAATTGGAAGCTTTTTATTTTCCATGGCTTTTTTTAACGCAGCATCTTTATTTTTTGTATCATGTTTATCTTTATTATTTTCTAATTTATAGACTTTTTTATTGAACCAATCATAAGTGTTTACATGATTAAAAGTTACACATGGCTGAAACACATCAACGAGTGAAAAACCATTATGCTTTATTCCCGCAATAATTAACTTTTTAAGATGATTAACATCGCCAGCAAATCCTCTTGCAACATAAGTTGCCCCAGAAACAATAGCAAGAGATATTGGATTAACAGGTTCCTCTAAATTGCCAAAAGGCGTTGATTTTGTTATTAATCCTTTATCAGATGTAGGAGATGCCTGACCTGTTGTTAAACCATATATTTGATTATTACAAACAATATATGTAATATTTATATTTCTTCTCATTGCATGTACAAAATGACCCATGCCAATCCCATAACCATCCCCATCTCCACCAATTGCAATCAATTTCAAGTTATGATTAGCGAGTTTTATACCCATAGCAACAGGTAATATTCTTCCATGTATGCTCTCAAATCCATAAGTGTCTATGTATTGATGATATTTATCAGAGCACCCAATACCACTGATTATAACAATTTCCTCTTTGTTTAGTCCTAAGTCTGCAAAAGCCTGCCTTATAGCCATTAAGATTCCAAAATTTCCACAGCCAGAACACCACACAGGTTTTTTTCCAGTGTTAAAATCTTCTGGTTTTAGATCTTTCTTAGAACTTTTTTGTTTGCCCATTTTAATTATTTAATACCTCTTTTATTTTATCGTAAATCTCATGAGGGTACATTTGTCTGCCATTGTATTTTGAAAAACTATGATCAATATCAAGCCCTGTTTTTTCTTTAATTATAGAAGCAAATTGCAAGGTCATATTCTGTTCTACAATAATTGTTTTCTTAGCAGATTTCAATATTTTTAATAATAATTCAGTTTTTAATGGATTAATGTAGTTGAAGTGTAAAAAATCTGCATAGACACCATCAATTTTCAAAAACTTCATTGCTTCAAGCACCGCACCTTTTGTAGAACCCCAACTAATAATTGTTATATCTGTTTTAAGCTTATCTATTTCAGAATTTATTTCTTTTATCTCTTTTTTTATTATTTTCCCATTTTCAATATTATAAATATTTGGCCAAGATATTTCTTTTAGAATATTAACCATCTTCTTATTTCTCTTTTCTACCATCTTTATTCTTACTTCTGGATCCTCACTCATCCAACCAAATTCATCATGTTCATAGGAAGGCACCCTAAATATTCCATTTTTCTGTCCAGGAATTGTTCTGTTTGATACACCTGTATCTGTAAATTCAAATCTTTTAAATCCATCTGGTCTTTTTTTTAATTGTTTACCTTCAATAAGCATACCTCTGTTAATCTTATACTCAACATTAAACATTTCAGTTGTTTTATGACTCTCCGCAAGATGTTTATCTGTCATAATTATCACTTGTACTTGAAACTTTTCAGCTAAATTAAACGCCTCTCTTGTTAGATAAAAACATTCATCAACATCCCCTGGGGTAATAATTATATGAGGAAATTCACCTTGTGAAGCATTAAGTACAAATTTTAAATCACCCTGTTCTGTTCTTGTTGCTAATCCTGTACTTGGTCCTGGCCTTTGTGCATTTACTATAACTAATGGCGTTTCAGTCATGGCAGCTAATCCTAAACCTTCAACCATTAACGAAAAACCACCGCCAGAGGTAGCAGTCATTGATCTCACACCAGCAAAAGATGCACCAATAGCAGCGTGTATAGCAGCAATCTCATCTTCAGTTTGCTTAACAACAAGATTCATATTTTTCTCATTAGCAGCCATATAATGCAGTATAGAAGATGCTGGAGTCATTGGATAGGCAGAATAGAATTTACAGCCAGCTTTTATTGCGCCTAAAGAAATTGCTTCATTCCCTGTTATTAACATTCTTTTTTTATTTTTTTCTTTATTGTTGCTAATCTGTCGTAATTTTGTTTTAAAATCATGATTATAATTTTTTTTTACATAGTCATAACCTTTTTTTGCAGCCAATATATTTTTGTTTACTACTTCAGCTCCTTTTTTTCTAAATACATCAGTTATAACTCCATCAAGAATGTTTAGATCATAATCAATAATCGCAATAGTTGCTCCTAGGGTAATAGTATTCATAATAATTTTTTCTTCTGTAATCCCCTTTGCAATCTTTAGTAAAGGTATATCATATAATTTAATATCACCTCTAATTTCATTATTTTCAAACTTTGTTTCATTACTGTCAAAAATAATTGCACCACCCACAGTAATGTTAGATTTATGTTTATCAATAGTTTCATTATTAAAAGCTACAAGAATATCAATTAATTCTATATTAGAATGTATTTCTTCATCTTCAACTCTTACATGATAGTTATTATGCCCACCCCTTACTAATGAAGGATACTCAACTGTATCAAAAACATGAAATCCACCTCTGGAGCAAGCCTTAGAAAAAATAAGACCAGTGACCATAATCCCATAGCCAGCTTTGCCTCCAATCTTCCAGGCTAATTTATTTATAGCCAATGAACACCTCTTTTTTATAATTTTACTATTAATATACAGTTGAATTAAATTAATTTCTCTTTATTTTCTTGATTAATGATATGAATTGCCTTAACAGGACATGCTTTTGCAGCATTCATGTTGCATTCCAGCTGATCATCATCAAACTCTTCTATTTTATACTCTGATTTGCCATCCTCTTTCATTTCCCAATTGCTTGAGCATTTATCATTGCATGACCTTGCCCCAATACACTTATCTTTCTCAAACTCAATTTTGTATTTCACCATATATATCACCTCATAAGCGAATTATTTAATTAACCAATTAATTATTAAAAAGAATTTAATGAATTTTATTTTATTTAAAACTTGTGTTTTATTGTGCATAAAATAGAAAGTTTTATATAATTATAATAACAAGATATAACATTAGATATAAAAATAGACAACAGATAAATATTTAAAAAGATGAGAAATAAAAATGGATAAGAAATCAGAAAAACGAGATTGGAATATTTTTTATGCAAGTGTTTTCTTCGTATTAGGATTTTCAGTTATATTTTCTATTGTTGGTGTTCTATTGCAAAGCTTTTTATCAGCTATTTCAGATGTTGCTCAAGTGTGGTTAGGCAGAATAGGAGGTATAATTATTCTCTTTTTTGGTTTTTATCTTCTTGGATTAGTACAACCAAAATTTCTTAGAACAGAACACAAATTTAAAGTTAAAAAAAAATTCAAATCAATGTATATTACCTCATTTGTATTTGGTGCTGCTTTTGCTGTTGGATGGACTCCCTGTGTTACAGCTGCTCTTGGAGCGATATTAGGTCTCGCAGCATATAATCCTTCAAGTGCATTTGTATTGTTAATGGCCTATACATTAGGTTTAGGTATGCCTTTTCTTTTAGTTGGATTATTCACAAGTCATGCACAAAATTTAATCAATAAAGCTGGAAAATGGTTGATTTATTTTAATAAATTTTTTGGTCTTGTCCTTGTAGCTATAGGTGTGTTTGTATTCACAAACCAACTAAGCAGAATTGCAAATCTTGAATTTGTCACAAATCTTCTCATTAGTCTTAATATACCAACTACTGGTGGTGCTGATATTGCCTCAGCAAGTTTAATAAACCTTGGAATTGCTTTTTTTGGTGGTCTTGTTTCTTTTTTAAGTCCATGTGTATTACCTCTAATTCCTGCATTTTTATCATATCTTGGTTCTGTTGGTACAACAAAAGAAGTAGTAGAGAGTAGTAATAATAAGAATCATAAAGGAGGAGAAAAACAATGACAAAAAAAGCCCAAATCATAAATAAACCCATAATATTTATTTTACTTCTCTTAGTAGTTATTGGATCTATATGGTATCTTGAATCACAAAAAGCAATGCCTGTTTCTCTGGCTTTTGAAGATTCAGAAGAAATTACTGATGAAGATATTTTAGATGAACAAGTAGAAAGTGAATTAGTAGCAGAAGATTTGGAAGAGAACGTAGAAGAAATAAAACAAAAAAAAGAACCAATAATATTTACACCAAACCCTGAAAAAGAAGGAAAATATAAGCGTGCACCAGAATTAGTAGGAACACAAAAGTGGGTTAATTCAGACCCCCTAAGAATTGGTGATTTAAAAGGTAAAGTTGTGTTAATTGATTTTTGGACATATTCATGCATAAACTGTATCAGAACATTACCTTTTTTAAAAGAATGGCATGAAAAATATAATGATAAAGGTCTTGTCATTATTGGCGTACACACACCGGAATTTAAATTTGAAGAAGACTATGACAATTTAGTTGAATCTGTAAAGAAGCGTGGGTTAAAATATGCAATTGTGCAAGATAACAACTATGCAACCTGGAAAGTTTTTAAGAATAGATTTTGGCCAAGAAAATATCTTATAGATGCAGAAGGTTATATTAGGTTTGATCATATAGGCGAAGGTGCTTATAAAAAAACAGAGATGAAAATTCAAGAACTTCTTGAAGAACGAGGACTGGATGTATCAAACATTGATGTTTCTGATCTTGATGAAAAAGTCTTTGCAGTAGCAAGAACACCCGAATTATATGCAGGATACAAATTTGCATTGCCAAGAGATCAAAATATTGGTAATCTGCTTGGCATGGTTCCAGATGTAACTAAGAATTATATCTTACCTGAAATATTAAATGCAGATAAAATCTATCTAAAGGGAGAATGGAAAAGCAATTCAGAGAATCTTCAAGCAAAAGGCAATGAACAATCATCTATTATACTTATGTTTACTGCAATGTCTGTAAACATTGTAGCAGATACATTAAAAGAACCATTAGAATTAGAAGTAAAAATTGGTGAGAAGTATATAACAAAAGAGCAAGCGGGAATAGATGTTCAATTCAAAGATGAAAAAGCATTTATTGTTGTAGATCAGCCAAGACTTTATAATGTTGTAGATGGTGTTTATGGAATGTATAAACTAAAATTAATCACTAAATCAAATAATTTTACATTCAATGCATTTACTTTTGGATAATGTATAATTAAAAAGAATACTGAGGTGAAAAAGTGGCATTAGAAATATGTAAGTTATGGAAATGTGAAAAAAAATGTGAATGGTGTTTTTTAGTTTTTAGAGTAATTATTGGATTGTTATTTGCAATGCATGGTGCAATGAAATTTGGATTCATGAGTGATTTCACCATATCAGGATTTGCAGGTGCAATGAGTATTCCGGTTTGGTTAGGAGTAATTGCAGGATTAGTTGAATTAATTGGTGGAATTGCGATTGTGTTGGGATTATTCACAAGAGTATTCGCCACATTAGGTGGAATCCAAATGATTGTTGCTTTTATCATGGGACATATGCCAAATGGTTTAAATCCATTTACTAATGGTGGAGAACTTGTTGTGGTTTTCTTTGCATCAATGCTCTTATTGTTTGGTTATGGTGCTGGAAAATTTAGTTTGGATAGCTTACTATGTAAAAAGTGTAAGTGATTTTTTCTTTTTTTATTATATTTAACACAGGTTCTTAGTTCAATACTTTTAAACTATAGTTCCAAGCACACAAGAAACATATAATTCATAAACTAAGATTTATAAACCCAGATCTTTCACTTATATGTTATAAAGGTGAAACAATGAAAAGAAAGATTGTAGAAATAGATGAAGATAAATGTAATGGTTGTGGTTTATGTATTCCTAATTGTCATGAAGGTGCTTTACAAATAATAGATAATAAAGCAAGATTAATTAGTGATTTATTTTGTGATGGTTTAGGAAATTGTTTAGGTCATTGTCCAGAAGGTGCTATAACTATAGTTGAAAGGGAAGCAGAACCATATAATGAAAGAAAAGTAATGGAAAAAATAGTAAAACAAGGTATGAATACTGTAAAAGCTCATTTAGAACATATGAAAGATCACAATGAACATGAATTTCTAAAACAAGCATTAGATTTTCTTAAAGAAAAAGGAATTAATAATCCATTGGAGGAAAACAAAATGAATAATGATGATAATAAAGAACCAGGTCATAAACCTTGTGGTTGCCCAGGTATGGCAATGAAAGATTTTTCTAATAAAGATTCAGATAACGCAGAAGACGAAACAGGAAAAAGAACATCTCAATTAAGACAATGGCCAGTACAATTACATTTAGTTACACCTCATGCCCCTTATTTTCAAGGTAAAGATGTGTTATTAGCAGCAGATTGTACAGCATACGCATTAGCAGACTTTCATAAAGACTATTTGAAAGATAAAAGCTTAGCAATTGCATGTCCTAAATTAGATTCAGAACAAGAAAGTTACATAGAAAAAGTAACAGCATTAATTGATCAATCAAAAATCAATACATTAACTGTTATGATCATGGAAGTTCCTTGTTGTGGTGGCTTGTTACATATAGCAAAGACAGCATCTGAAAAAGCAGAAAGGAAAATACCAATAAAATCAGTTGTTGTTGGTGTACAAGGAAATATTCAAAGAGAAGAATGGGTGTAAAAATGGAAAAAGAAAATAATAAAGATCTAAATGAACAAACAAAAGAAGGATTTAACATTAATCTAAATGAAATTATGAATTTTAGTGAAGGTGGAATAAATAGTAGAGTATTAGCAAAATCAGAGAATTATAATTATACACTAATGAATTTAGCAAAAGGTACAGACATTGATACACATACATCTACAAAAACAGGATTTGTTCAAATGTCAAGAACCACTGGTCAATAGACCAGTGGCATGAAGCAAACGCTTCACTTCCGATTACAAAAGCCAGTGGTTCTTGATCATGCTCAGAATCCCACCAGTCAATAGACTGGTGGTATACTGACATATTAAAAGGAACAGGCACATTCAAATTATTCAATAATGAAATTAAGCTTGAGCCCGGTGTCTTTATTTTCATGCCAGCTAATGCACCACACTCATTAAAAGCAGATGAGGATCTTGCAATGCTTTTATGTTTAAATTCAGAGTGAAAAACAAAAAAGTATTTAACCAACAGATTAAGTTAATATAATCATGAAAACTTTAATCATATATTCACATCCAAACACAGGAGGACACTGTGCTGAGATTCTTAAAAGTGTTGTAGATGAGTTAAAGAATAAAAAAACAGATTTTCTACTATTAGATCTCTATAAAATGAAATATGATCCTGTTTTACATGAAGATGAGCATTATACAAGAGGAAAATACAAAATATCAAAACGAAATAAAGAAATACAAAAACAAATAACAGATGCAGAAAAATTAATATTTATTTATCCTGTTTGGTGGAACTCAATGCCAGCTATGATGAAAGGTTTTATTGATCGAGTATTTACAGCAAAATTTGCATTTAAATTTGTTAATGGTTATCCCATAGGATTGTTAAAAGGTCGAAAAGCGGCTGTTTTTATTACAAGTGGTGCAAATAATTTTTTTTCTTGGTTAATTTTCAGAAAAAGAGCAGCAAAAATTATGAAAAAAGATATTCTACAATATTGTGGAATTAAAACAAAAGTTTTCCAATTTGGTGGAGCTCTTGAATTTAATGAAAAATCAAGTCTTAAAATTAAAAAACTTGTGAATAAAGGATTGAACTGGTTATATTAATAAGAATTATTTCTTTGCTTTTACAAACCAATCCCATAATCTAGGTTCTTCAGGAAAATCTTCATAATCACTAATTTCTTTCCCCCAAGAATATTTAACTTTAGAGATTTCAATATCTTTAAAACCTGCTTTTTTCATAAATTGTTTAATCTCATGCTTGTAATAGAATTTTTGTTTTTCCCCACCGTCTTCATAATGTCCTGTAAATAAGTCATATTTATGATGTTCGAATTTAACTTTTGCTTTTTTTTTAGCAGTTTTCTCATCATGTTTTCCTAATTCCCTATGTAATAGAAGATGACCATGATAAATAACAGATTCCATTGACGGCAAAATCATAAAACAAGTACCCTTAGGTTTTAAAGATTCAAATAAATTATTAAATGCAATTTTGAGATCATCTAATGAAGGCATTAGTAATGAGTTTACAGATATAATAACATCAAATTTATTTTTATAATGAATTTCCCTTATATCTTCTTGAATAATGTTTAAATTTCCTGATTTCTTTATGATGGATTTATTTCTCTCAATTGCTTTCTTTACCATTTCCTTAGAAAAATCAGATGCATGTACTTGTTTAAACATATTAGATAGTTTTTCTCCCAGATAAAATAATCCACAACCAAACTCTGCTACGTTTTTCTTCTTCTTATCTTTAATCTTTCTTAGCTCACCCTGTAAGGGATTCTCTACTTCACCAAAAAAAGGACTAATTACTTCATCATGATATTTGCTAGCTAATTTATCCCATTCTTTTTCTTCCATGATAGGTTTATGTAATGTGTTTTTTATAAAAGTTTTTGTTTAAAACAACCAAAATTTAAAAAAATAACAACAACGGCCAGGCGAACCGAAGGTGAGTAGGATTTTTTCCATAGGAAAAAGTCCGTCTGTGCCATAGAGGTTGTTGTTTTTTCATCCAAGTTAAAATTCAAATCAAAAGATCACAAAATATTAAAATCAACTAATAATACAAAACAGAGGTGATAATATGACGGAAACCTTATACTTAGATGATTCATACTTAAAAGAATGGGAAGCAAAAGTTGTTAGTGTAAAAGATAGCGGTAAAGGAACATTATTTGTTACATTAGATAAAAGTGCTTTTTATCCAAACTCTGGTGGACAACCACATGATGAAGGTGTTATGATTAGAAAATCAGACAACAAAGAATTCAATGTTATATTTGTTGGCAAATTTAGTGGAGAAGTTAGCCATGAAATTAATTGTGGAGAAAATGAATCATTAAAACCAGAAGACATTGTAGAATGTAAACTTAACTGGGAAAGAAGATATAAATTAATGAAAATGCATACTGCATGCCATATTCTAGCTGGTGTTTTACATAAAGAATGCAAAGCAATGATTACTGGTAATCAATTAAATATAGAAAAATCAAGAATTGACTTTTCAGTTGAAGAATACAATCCAGAAATGATGGCAAATTATATCGCAGAATCAAATAAGATTGCGGCAGAAGGCCATGAAAATAAAGTTTATTATGTTGATAAGAATGAAGATGTTGATAAGTTTATGAGATTAGCAAAAGGTCTTCCTGAAAATATAACAAATGTAAGAATAGTTGAAATTGTAGGTTTTGATATTCAACCAGATGGCGGCACTCATGTCAAGAATACAAAAGAAGTTGGCAATCTAAAGTTTTTAAAGTCAGAAAATAAAGGGAAGAATAATAGAAGATTATATTTTGAGTTGGAATAAATAAGAAAAAAGAATAAAAAATAAAAATCACGAGGGAAAAATGAATCTAGGCAAATTAAATCCAAAAACAACTGCGTTTATATTAATTGATCTTCAGGAAAAGTTTATTCCTGCAATGAATAAAATAGAAGATGTCATCCAGAATGCAAATATTCTTATTAAAGCATCTGAAATATTAAAAATTCCACTAATTGTAACAGAACAATATCCAAAAGGTTTAGGTAATACAATTAATTTTCTTAAAATCCCTGAAGATACTACCAAAATAGAAAAAATACATTTTAGTTGTTTTGGTTGTAAAGAATTTTCTACAAAGTTAGAAGAATTAAAGAAAAAAGGAATTACATCTTTAGTATTATTTGGTGTTGAAGCACATGTTTGTGTTCTAAAAACAGCTTTAGATGCAATTGAGAAAGAATTTGAAGTTCATGTTGTTGCAGATGCTGTTACATCTAGAAAAAAACATGACAAAAGAATAGCAAACCAAAGAATGATGCAATCAGGAGTATTCTTTGCAAGTACAGAGATAATCTTATTCCAATTAATAGACAAAGCGGAGAATGATGAGTTTAAAGCTATTAGTGAATTAATTAAATAAAATAAATGAGAAGGAAATAAACAAAAGCAACGGACCTAAAGATTAACAAACTCTGTCTTTACTTGTTTAAGAGAAGTTAGTGTAGTTATCTTAGTTACTCCTTTCCTTGAAATAACATTCTTCATAAAATTAAAATATTCATCCTTATCTTTTGTTCTAACTTTAAGAATCATTTCCCAATCCCCTGTAATAATGTCAATACTTTCTATTTCATCATGTTTAGATAATTCTTTACTAAGTCTTTCAGGATTACCATATTCATCAGGAGATAATCTAATTAAAACAAATGTACAATAACCAATTCCAATCTTATCGTAATCAAAAACAGCATTGTATGCTTTAATTGCCCCATCTTTCTCTAACTTTTTTATGTTATAATGGATTGTTGTAGACGGCTCTTTAATCTTCTTTGCAATTCTAGCTATCTGTGGGGTAGAATACCCTTGTTTGAATAATTTGATTAGTTTTTGTTTAATATCCTTCATATGTTCACCCAATTACACATAAAGTTGAATAATATTCAATTATTTATAAGTTTTTTGATTAATACTCGAATAATATTCAATAAAATATATTAGGAATACAACCCAACATTAATTAGTGATACAATGAAAGCTAAAAGACTAGGAATAATTGGAGGACTAGGCCCAGAAACAGGGTTTAAGTTTTGTCTGAATATAAACAATAAATTCAAAGAAATAACAAACACACAACCAGACATCACCTTAGAAAATTTGCCAATCTCTGCAAAAGCAGAGAACGACATAATTCATGGAAAAGTTGGTGAAGAACACTTAGCATTATTAAAAACAGCAGTAGAAAGATTAAACAAAATCCATAACAAAGTAGATTTAATATCCGTCCCCTGCAACACAGTACATGTTTTTATAGACGAGCTAAGAAAGATATCACAAATACCCATATTAAGTATTATTGAGGAATGTGCGAAAGTTTGCAAAGAACAAAAAATAAAGAAAATAGGCATCCTTGCATCAACAAAAACAGTTAATGAAAAATTGCATGAAAAAGAATTAAAAAAAGAAAACATTGAACTAATAATTCCAATAGAACAACATCAAAAAAACATTAATAAAATAATAATAAAAGCAATAAACAATAAAACAACATCAAAAGACAAAGAAATATTAATAAATCATGCCAACAGGTTAGTAAATGAGGGAGCACAAGCAATTGTTCTTGGATGTACTGAACTCCCAATGTTAATAAAAAAAAAGTGATCTGCCCGTACAAATTATTAACACATTAACCGTACTTGAAGATGCTACATTAAATAAAATGAAAAACAACTGGTGAACTAAATGGAAAAAGCAACAAAAATTGAATTAATAGCAGAAATGCATCCTGGCGGAGCGGTTTATCAAGTAATTGATGAACTTGACGGTAATTTTTTGTTAGGATTAGGATTATGGGACCGAGCTAATGAAGAACATATCCCCAAAGTTAAAGACAGCACAAAAGGTCAAGTTGTACGAATTAATAAAGATAACAAAGTAATAGCAAAATCCCCTGAATTAAGCAACATTATTTACCAATTAATGCCTGTTGATGACAATAAAATTTTTGTTGGATGCAGAAGTGGCGAGTTAGTTTACCTTAACAAAGATTTATCACTCAAAAATAGAATTAATTTTGATAGTACTGGACTTTATTTTTGGTTAAGAGATCAAGACGTATTAGTTGCAACTATGCGAACAGGCTCTGTTTTATTTTTTGATCTTAACACGGAACAAGCAGACATTGTACAAGTTGTTGATCCAAACATTAGAATGTGGCCAATACTTAAAGATGGAGAAAAATATATTACAGGATCCTATAGAGGACATCTTGCAATGTTAGAAGGAAGAGATGTTACAAAAATGGTCGATGTAGGAAATGCATCAATATGGACAATTGATGAATTTATGAACAGATATTTAGTGGGAACAGCAAAGGGAGAATTATTTAGTTATGACAAAGACCTTGTAACAAAAGACTTGTTTTACAAAAACCATACTTCAATTAGTTCAACAGCCATTTTAAATGAAAGCCAAATGATGTTTGGTGATCTTGAAGGAAACCTCCACATATTAAATAGTGATGGTTCTTCCATACATTACCAACACTCTTTTCCTGAAAAAAAGAAAAACACAATATGGTGGATTACCCCTGAACATGAGAAACAACAAGCTAGGGTTGCATACTCAAATGGTCAAGTAAGAACATTTAAGTTACGTTAGTTATATTTTTTATTTTTCTTATATCATTTACCCATTATAGTTTATTCTGCTATAAACTTTCTAGCGTAAAGAGATTAACTTTTAATACAACCATTAAATCTCAAATATTATGATAAGATCATCATTTATTTTCTTGCCAAAAATAAGCAATAAGAAAGAACAAAATATTTGGAAACAGGGCATTAATATTTGGGATGACTTCTTAAAAGCAAAAAATATCAAAGGAATTTCTAAGAGAGCAAAAATATTCTATGACACGAAGATAAGAAAAGCAATTGAAGAATTAAAAAAAGATAATTCTTATTATTTTCAAAAACTTCTTCCAAACACAGAAACATGGAGATTATATGAATATTTTAAAGATGAATGTTGTTTTTTAGATATTGAAAGTTATGAACACGGCAAAAACATCACAATAATTGGTTTATATGATGGATTTGAAACAAAAACAATGGTAAAAAACATGAATTTAGACATGAACAGATTAAAAAAAGAATTAGAAAAATACAAACTACTCATTACATTCAACGGCTCAAGCCATGATATTCCAAATATAAACAAATATTTCCCAGAAACAATACCAAACATTGCACATATTGATCTTAGGCATGCATGCAATAAAATTGGTCTTAAGGGCGGACTTAAAATGATTGAGGAGAAAGTAGGAATTATTCGCCCAATACATCTTAAAGCCTATGGTGGAGACAACCCAATTGATTTATGGCGTGCATTCCTTGCATCAGGAGATAAAGAATACCTTGACCTATTAGTCCAATATAATGAAGAAGATATTGTTAATCTGAAACCATTGATGGAAATTGTTTATAAAAAACTGAAAAAAAGCACTATTAGTAAAAATCCAACAACTTTGGCCGGGCCAGGCACAGCCGAGTAGAACTTTAGTCCGTCTGTGCCATTGTTGTTGTTGGATTAATTATCACCTCAAAAAAGAAAAATCAACCAAAATCAATATAAACACCAAGATATACTATCATAATCATGAAAGCATTCATCATATACACAACATACAGGATAATTGATAGTAAAGCATATGTTTACTTATTTGGAAGGCTAGAGAATAATGAAAGTTTCTTATCAATCAGTTTATTCAGACCTTATTTATGGGTGAAAAAGAAAAATTTAAACAAAGCATTAGAGATTGCCAAAAAAGCAAACATTCTTGCAGAAAAAGGAGAAGGCAAAACAAAGAACTTTGATGATGAAGAAACATCTCAAATAATCCTAGATATTCCCAAACTTCTTCCAGTATTAAGAAAAGAGTTAGAAAAAGACAAAATAATAACTTATGAAGCAGACATTAGATTTACACAAAAATTTATGATAGACAATAGTATAAAAGGAATCACAGACATCTCTGGCAAATATAAGGAAGGCAATTTTGTAAATAGAATTTATGAAGATCCTGAATTTAAAGAAGCAAAAGATTATGAACCAAAATTAAAAGTATTATCGTTTGACATTGAAACAAATGAAGATGCATCTAAACTATTATCAATTTCTCTTTACACAGATGATTATAAAAAAGTTTTAATTATCCATGATGAAAATAACAAAGGAAAACTAAAGAATGCAATCTGTTTTGAAAACGAAGGCACATTATTACAACATTTCAAAGAAAAAGTAATAGAAATTGATCCAGACATTCTTGCAGGGTGGAACGTTATTGATTTTGATTTAGCAGTATTAAGAGATATGTTCAAAAGAAATAAAATACCATTTATTTTAGGAAGAACTGATTGGGAATCAAAATTAAGAATCCAACACGACTTCTTCAGGTCTTCATCAGCCGATATTGCAGGAAGACAAGTTTTAGACGGCATAGAATTATTAAGAAGTGCTTTTATTAGTTTACCAGATTATAAATTAGAAACAGCTGCACAAGAAATACTTGGAAAAGGAAAATTAATTACAGGCAATCACAGAGGATCAGAAATAGTTAAATTATACAAAACAGACCCACAAAAGATTGTTGATTACAACCTAATTGATTCACAATTAGTTTATGACATATTTGAAAAAAAGAAATTAGTTGATCTAGCTATTGAAAGGTCAATGCTTACAGGAATGCAATTAGATCGTGTCTCAGGCTCAATTGCCAGCCTTGAATCATTATACTTAAGAGAAACTAAAAAAATAGGAGTTGTATGTCCTAATTCTGGTTACAGTGAAAGAGAAGAAAGAATTAAAGGAGGATTTGTTAAAGAATCTTCACCAGGAATCTATGATTATATACTAGTATTAGATTTCAAAAGCCTATATCCCAGTATAATTAGAACATTTAATATTGATCCATTAAGGTTTGATGAAACTGGCAAAAAAGGAGAAATAACAGCTCCAAACAAAGCAAGGTTTTACAAAAAACCAGGAATTTTACCAAGTATTATTGAAACATTATGGAGTTCAAGAAATAAAGCTAAAAAAAGAAAGGATTTAGTTGCTAGTCATGCAATTAAGATTACAATGAACAGCTTTTTTGGATCACTTGCTAATCCTGCTTGTAGATTTTTTAGCTTAGACATGGCAAATGCAATCACTAGTTATGGCCGTTACATTGTACAAGAAACAGCAAAACAAGTTGAAGAGATGGATGTCAAAAATAATAAATACAAGGTAATTTATGGAGACACAGACTCCATATTTGTAGACGTCAAAGCAGAATCATTGGAAGATGCAAACAAAGCAGGGAAAAAGATTCAGAAATTTGTGAATGAATATTGGGAAAGCATTGTTAAAGATTGGTATAACATGCCGTCTTTTTTAGAATTAGAATATGAAAAGATTTACAAGAAATTTATTATGCCAAAGTTAAGAGGTACAGATAAAGGTGCTAAAAAAAGATATGCTGGCCTTAAATTAACAAAAGATAAAAACGGAAAAATTTCTGAAAAAATGGATTTTGTAGGCTTGGAATTTGTAAGAAAAGATTGGACAGACCTAGCAAAAGAATTTCAACTTGAATTATTAGACAAAGTATTTCATGACAAAGAAGTTGTTGATTATGTAATGAAATTTGTCAAAGACCTTAAAGCAGGAAAACATGATAAACTTCTCGTATATAGAAAAGAATTAAGAAAACCACTTGAAGAGTATACAAAAACAACACCCCCTCATGTAAAGGCTGCAAAATTATTAGATAAATTAGACAGCACAATCATTAGATATGTAGTAACAGAAAACGGTCCAGAACCAATACAGAAACTAAAATCTAAAGTTGATTATGACCATTATATTAACAAACAACTAAAACCTATTGCAGATTCTATCCTAGTTTTCTTTAATCAAAAGTTCGAAGAACTGGTATCAGGAAAGAAACAGAAGAGTTTATTTGATTATTGAAGAAAATAATTAAGATATAAAGAAAAAATTATAATTCTTTCAACCACTTAACCAACATTCTAACAGGATAACCAGTTGCACCTTTTGAAACATATGGTCTTGGTCTATCAGTCCACGCAGTTGCACCAATATCAATATGAGCCCACTTATTGTCTCCAATAAAGTTTTTCAGGAACACACCACCAGCAATTACACCTGCTTCCCCTCTCGCACCTAAGTTTTTAATGTCTGCAATATCACTTTTAATATCATCATCATATTCCTTAAACATTGGTAATTGCCAAGCTAATTCATGGGTTTCTTTACTTGCTTTTAACAAGCCATCAATTAATTCTTGATCATTTCCCATTAAAGAAGTACATTTTGAACCCAAAGCAACAGCTGCAGCCCCCGTTAATGTTGCAACATCAACAAGATAGTTAGGTTTAAATCTAGTAGCATAGTGCAATGCATCTGCTAAAATTAATCTTCCTTCTGCATCCGTATTTTCAACTTCAATTGTTTTTCCATTTGCAGCAACAATCACATCACCTGTTTTCAAGGCTTTGCCGCCAGGCATGTTTTCTACAAGAGGTAAAACACCAACAAGTTTCACAGGTAATTTTAGTTCAGCAACTGCTTTCATAACTCCAACAACAGCTGCACTCCCACCCATATCTTGTTTCATGTTAGCTAACCATTGTGAAGGTTTAAGATTAATACCGCCAGCATCAAAAGTAACGCCTTTACCAACAAAAGCAATTGTTTTTTTAGCTTTAGGGGGAGAATATGTTAACACAACTAATTTTGGTTTCTCTACGCTGCCTTTTGCAACATTAAGAATACAATTCATTTTTTCTTTCTTAATTGCAGATTCTTCTAAAACCTTAACTTTAACTTTTGTTTTTGTAAAAGCTTTTTTTATTTCTTTCGTATACAATGCAGGAGTAATAATATTTGAGGGTTTATTTACTAAATCTCTTACAAGAGTTACACTCCTACAAACAACTTCACATTCTTTTAAGACTTTATCTATTAGTTTAACATCTGATTTAACTTGAGGAACAAATAAAAGTGATTGAATTTCTTTTTTCTTTTTCCCGCCTTTCTTTCCATTATCTTCTGTTTTAAATTCTGCATAAGAATAGTTTCCTAAGAGAAAACCCTCAATAAGTGCTTGTGATGCATCGTCAATTGCAAGATTCTTTAAATTATAACCAAATCCAAGAAATGAAACATCCAATAAAGAATTTGCTTTACAGTAACCTGCTAATTTCCCACCAAATAACCTTATTTTTTCTGCATCTAACTCATCTATCTTACCAAGACCAGCAAGTAAAACTCTCTTTAATTTCAATCTATTTGTAGCATAAAAAAGATGTAATTTTCCATCTTCAGCAATTGATTTATTCTCGTAAATTGTTCTTGTCAAAAGTTTATTTAATACATTGTCTAATTCCAGAAATAATTTTTCATTGTTTTCAATATCACTAAAAACAGGAATAACAAGCACATCAGCAGATAAATTCTTTATTAAAGACTCTTTAACCATTAATTTCATGATCTCACCCTCTTTCACACTAAACCCTTATGTTATATATAGATCTATTACCTATAAATAAGAGATATTAAATAGTTTTAGTATTATTGAGAGGTAGTACTACAGTTAGAAACAGTAAGAGACTATAACCTATTTTATGGTTTTTACCATATAAACACCTTCTTTCTTATAACCTAATTTCCTATAATAATCTCTTGCACCAATTCCAGAAATAACAATCATTTTTTTCTTGCAAAACTGTTTTGCAATATTTTCTGCTTCTTTAATTAGTTGTTTTCCAAGACCTTTATGTTGAATATTTAATTTTGGTTTTTTCCCTTTGATTTTTGTTGCACCAATTTCAATTGCTTCTCCAACAACATGTAATTCTCTGATAAAAGCAATATTATTAGTAATTTCCTTTTTATTTTTAATATCAACTAAATCTCTGGCAGGCAACCTTAGCCTACAAAAACCTAATAATATGTCTTGCTTCGTATCTTCAAAGCTAATAAACCATTCTACACCTTCACTTGCTTCATAGCCGCGAACAATTAATTTAACATTTTTTTGATCAGGAATTTGTTTAAATTTTCTAAAAACATGACCTGCTTCTCTACATCTAATACATCTACATTTATTTTTCCCTTTAACTTTTGCTTCTTTTTCATGTTTTTTCATCAATGCATCAACATATTGTCTTAAATTAGTTTTATCAACACCATCTTCTGCCATATAACTAGGAATATCTCTTTGTACACGTTGAATCCTACAATAAACCGGCACATATTTTTTAAACTCTGCAATTAATTCTGTTGCTTTTTCTGTCTTTAATGCTTTAAATTTGCCTTTTTTCCATAATTGAAATAATTTTGTTCCAGGCATTACCATGCACGGATACAGCTTTAACATATCAGGCCTAAAATCAGAATTTGCAAATATTTCTTTTAGTCCTGCTAAATCTTTTTTCATACTAACTATTTTCCCATTTTTATCAGGTAATCCAGGCATTAAGTGATAATTAATCTTAAATCCTAAATCTTTCAATAATTTGGTAGCATTAATACTCTCATCCACACCATGACCTCGCTTAACAAAATCTAAAACATCATCATAAACACTTTGCACACCTAATTCTACACGTGTTGCACCTAATCTTAACATTTCGTTTGCAGTTTTCTTATCAATACAATCTGGTCTTGTTTCTAAGGTTAAGCCTACACATCTTATTTTTGCTTTTTCATTCTTTTTTTGTTCATTTAACAAAGAAGGTTTTCCTTTTTTCTTTAATTCTAATAATTTTCTATGAATCTTTTTGGTCCTAACAGCATCTCCAACAACTCCTGGAAGTAAAAAGAATTTTCTAAACTTAACAACATTAAATTTTCCTTTTGCATCAAAAAATAGTTTACTAAAATCATTCAAAGCCTTAAATGAATACATAACAAATTCTTCTTGATATTTTTTAGGGAAAGCATTAAATGTTCCACCCATTACAATTAATTCAATCTTATCAAAATTATGTCCAAGAACAACATATTGCTCTAATCTGTTCATAGTGCTGAGATAACTATCAAATTTATTTCTAATTCCTCGCATTGTAGATGGTTCATTACCAGTGTAAGATTGTGGAACATCCCCTATTTTACTTTTAGGACCACCAGGACAAAATATACAAGGCCCCTTTTTTGATTTACTTAATTTAGATTTAGAAGATTTAGCATGCGGACAATGAAATGGTTTTGTCATCAATGCAACAACACTAACACCAGAAATAGTCCTTGTTGGTTTTGTCTGCAAATATTTTAATTTATCCAAATCTTTTTGATCAGCATTCAACAAAACATGAATATTAGTAGGCACATACTTAACTTTATACTTCTTACATAAATCCATCTTTATTCTAGAGATTTGTCTCTCTGTTAATGGCTTCTTCTTTAACTGAGATATTAATTCCTTGAAATATGCTTTGTTAGTGATCATTAGTGTTAAAGTATAGTATAGAATTTATAAAGTTAGTTGTTTATTTGAAATTACTTAGTTGTATAAATGAAAAAAACAACATGGCTGGGTGAGCCGAGGTTTACCGAGGCGAATAGGATATTTTTCGTAGAAAAATGTCCGTCCATGCCTTCGTTGTTGTTTTTTCATAGATATTAATTAAAAAAATAAAATTCATGAGAAACATGTCCTCCGGACCTAGTAAAAAAGAAGTAGAGTATTTAAGAAATATTTTTAAATATACATCAATTACCTTATCTAATGGAAGAACAAGTTAGAAGATATTTTGAACATTCACAGAGAATAAGAACCCAATATGAACCAGAATTTGTTTCAAGGTTAAAGAGTCAAGAAGGAACTAAGACTTCTCGAAATCAACATTCTTATAGAAGACTTGGAAAAATAGGTGAAGATACTTATGCAGGAGTTAGACAATTACATCCTGAATTTGAGTTTGAAGAAGAAAAAATATTAAAGATTATGGAAGCATATGCAAGAAAAGCAGCGGAGTTATCTGAAGGAGAAGAAAGAATTCCTAGCTTTTGTATTGGTGTAAAACTGGATATTTCTGGCAATTATGGACTTGTTACAGAGGATTTATCTAGAAATAGTCAATTATTAATTATGGATGATAGACCTCCAATGGGAGGAACAATATTACAAACAGGAGAAGTTGTTTTGTATGATTTGATTGATATCGCAGACGAACATAAATACAGACACATTAATGATTTCCTTTTCATGGCTGAGAGCAATATTATTGATTTAACAAAATAAAGAAAACTATTCACACTTCTTAACTAACTCATCCCATCTTTCATCTACTTTCTTTTGCATCTCTTCTAATAAACCTTTATTATCTGGTTTAAACAAATGTTTAAATCTACCTTGTGGTTTTAGATAATCAGCTATTGGAATTGGTTTTGAAGGTGTATAATTTAATTTATATTTGCCATTCTCGACTTCATATAACGGCCAAAATTTAGATTCAACAGCCATCTTTGCAATATCTATTGTCATTGAGGGATGATATTTCCAACCTAAAGTGCATGGTTGCAATACAACAAGAAATGCTGGACCTTCACATTCAAATGCTTTTTTAGCTTTCATTGACAAATCAATAGGATTATGAACAGATGCTTGTGCAACATAAGGAACATGATGCGCAGCAACAATTTGCATAATATCTTTTTTCCATTCTTCTTTACCTTGATGAACTTTTCCAGCAGGAGCTGTTGTTGTTGAAGCTCCAAATGGTGTTGAACTACTTCGTTGAACACCAGTATTCATATACGCCTCATTATCATATAAGATATAAACAAAGTCATGGCCTCTTTCTAGTGCTCCAGATAATGATTGCAATCCAATATCATATGTTCCACCATCACCACCAAATGCAACAAATTTAATTTTTTTATTTTTAGGAATTTTTCCTTTTCTCTTTAAAGCTTTATATGCAGCTTCTACTCCTGAAATTGTTGCAGCTGAGTTTTCAAAAGCATTATGTATAAATGGAATTTTCCAAGAAGAGAATGGATAAATTGTTGATGTAACTTCTAAACAACCTGTAGCACAACTTGCAACAATTGGATCATCTGTAGACGCTAAAACAGTTCTAACAATTTGTGGAAAACCACAACCAGCACAACTTCTATGTCCAGGAGCAAACTTTTGTGGTTTGTTGACTAATTCTTTATAATTCACTTTTGTTCACCCCTCAACCCAATATATCCTACTTTAGTTTCATCAAATTTACCAGTTAATAATAAATTAAATAAATCTTCAATTTCAGATTCAAAAATATTTCTCCCACCTAATCCAAAAATATAACTTTTTAGCTTCGGCACATTCTTGTTCTCATCACAAACAACAGAATCAAACAATGCATTCTTAACTTCTCCAAACAAGGGAGCATTTGCACCATAGTTTTCAGCTCTATCAAGAACTGCAACATATTTCTTGCCCACTAAAGCTTTTCCAAACTCTGCATAAGGAAATGGTCTAAACAATCTTGGTTTTAATAACCCTACTTTTTTACCTTCTTTTCTTAGTTTATCTACGACAACTTTAGTGTTCCCAGCAGTGGAACTCATAACAACAATAACTGCATCTGCATCTTTAAGTTTATATTCTTCAAATAAGGGATAATTATTTCCAGTTACTTTACTTAATTCTTTTCCTAATTCTAAATAAATTTTCTTAGAGTTTAATATTGCATCTGCTCTTTGTTTTTGCGTTTCAAAATAATAATCTTGTAATTGTAATGGCCCATATGTTACAGGGTCATCTGTATTAAGCAATGCTTTTTTGGGGTTATAATCACCAACAAATTTCTTAACAACATTATCTTCGAATAAATTAAGATTCTGCACACAATGGCTAGTGATAAAACCATCTTGACAAACCATCACTGGTAATAATACATCTTTATGTTCAGCTAATCTTACTGCTAATAAAGTATTTTCATAAGCTTCTTGTGCATTTTCAGAAAATATTTGTAACCAACCTTGATCTCGTGCACCCATTGCATCTGAATGGTCACCGTGAATATTAATTGGAGCAGATAATGCCCGATTAACAATTGGCATCACTATAGGTAATCTTAATCCTGACGCTACACCCAAAATTTCCCACATTAAAGCTAATCCTGCACTTGAAGTAGCAGTCATTGCTCGTGCTCCAGCAGCTGATGCGCCAACGCAACAAGACATTGATGAATGTTCAGACTCTACCCTAACAATTTCTGTCTCAACTAAACCATCAGCATGAAATTGTGAAAATTGCATCATGATCTCTGTTTGAGGAGTAATTGGAAAAACACTAACGACGTCCGGATTAATTTGCTTCATTGCGTGTGCAACTGCTTGTGCTCCTGTTAATGCATGTGTTTTTGATTTAGTCACTGGAATCACCTTCTGAACCTTCTTCAATCATCTTAATACATTTTACAGGACAGACTTTTGCACAAATACCACAACCTTTGCAATAATCAAAATCAGTTTCTTTTCTTTTTGGATCTTTTCCTTTAATTACAGGAATACAATCCTCAGGACATAATACTGGACAAATCATACAATGAATACATTTTTCTTTATCCCAAACTGGCTTGAAAGCCTTCCAATCTCCTGTTTTAAACTCAACACTACTTCCAGCTTTCTCAATCAATCCCCCAATTGGAATTTCTTTGTATGTTTTTAGTTTAGTCATTTTACTTCTTCATAAGCTTTTTTAACAGCATTAATTGTTGCTTTTGTTTTTTCTTCTCCAATCTTCTTTAAAAATTTGTGATTAATACTTTCTTCAATATCATCCATTGAAATACAATTAGTTGCTTTTATCAATGCTCCAATCATTGGTGTATTTGGTAGGTTTCTACCAACTGCATCAATTGCAATTCTTGTTGCATCAACAGTCATGCATTTTCCATTAAATTTCGTCTTTTTTCTAATTTCTTCAGAACTTAAAGGACTATTTACTAATAACACACCATCATCATTTAAACCTTCTGTAACATCAACTGAATCTAATAAAGTATGATCAATAACAATTACAACATCAGGATTAACAACAGGAGCATATGTTCTAATTTCCACATCAGATATCCTTGCAAATGCTTTCATAGGAGCACCAGCTCTTTCAGGACCATATTCAGGAAAAGATTGTATATGCTTGCCTTTACTTAAAGCAGCTTCTACTATAAATTGAGCAGCTGTCTTAGCTCCTTGACCGCCTCTTCCATGGATCCTGATTTCAAATATCTCTTTCATAGATAATTACAAAAATATTGTTGTTTTTAAAGGTTGTGGATTAAATTGATATAACTAACAAAAATTATTTAAATAAAATTCAATAAATGATTGTATATGCCACCAAAAACAGAATCAAGAATAAAAGCACTAGAATCAGAAATCAACAAAATAAGATTTAGAAACAAATCAGTAGAGGGCAACAAAGCCTGGGAAACCAGCTATTCTAGAAGATTATTATTAATGTTATTCACATTCTTAGCAATTGGTGCTTATATGTGGGCAATTAACATTCCAAAACCTTGGTTAAATGCAATTGTACCATCAGTAGCATTTATGTTATCCACTTTAACATTACCATTTATTAAAAAGAAATGGGTTAGGTATTGTTGGAAAAAATAAAAAGAAAAAAATTAAGAACATAAACCAAATTTATCATAGCAGTTTTCTACACTACAGGTTTCAATAAATTCCTCTGAAGGGTACCATTCACCAATATTAAGCCCCCCAATATTTTCACCTTCGCAAGAGTACTTTTGATATTCATGTGGTTTACCTGGTTTTTGCCAATTACTACTACAAAGATATATAACATCATTGTTTTCACATTCAGATAAACAATTTGCTTCAACGTCAGAATATTCAACACAAATTTTTTGGGCTTCAGTATAATCTTCTTCACATTCATAGGAATCTAAAAAAGTTTCACTATTTATACCACATTCTGCAATAGATACAGTATTTGCACCATTACACTTAAATATTTTGCCTGTTTCTAAACAATTAGGGTCAAATGCATCAGGAAGATCAACATCCACACATGCCCCGTCTTCGCATCCATTTTCACATTTTATTTTATTAGATTTTATTGAACCATCATCACAAAATGTTTCTAAAACAAAATCAATGCCATTTTCAGTTACACAACTATCTACTCCAACATTACCAAGTACTTCCACTTCATCTTTTATGTAAACATAACTATTTTTTTGTTTACATCCTTTATTTTCAGAATAACAATTATTTATAGTAAAAGACTTAGATTGAAAATTACTATCCTCCTCATGACCAATTGGGAAAATTTTGATGGAATAAGCAGATTCCACACCACAATAATCAGAATTCACAAGAGGGTTATACATCCCAGCAATAACTATGGTAATGGACTCCCCAGGATAGAAATACACAGGATCTTCCCCATAAAAAAGAGGTCTAAAAAGATTGCCATTTGTCTCAAGTTCCACTTTTAATTTTGTAAGATCAACCTTTACATCATTGTTATTTGTTAAATCAAATAGAAAATAATCTGTTCCTGGACCAACATATTTCATATACCTATAATTACAAGTAGTCCAACCAAATTCACCAGGACATAATAAAGATTGTTCTGGCTCTTTTAAACACACGCCGTCTTCACAACCAAATTCACAAGCCTTTTTTGTGTAAGTATCTCTATTATTTCTACAATAAGCTTCATATAAGTAAGATTGATCAAAACATATATCTTGTTTTTTTGAATTTGCATCTTTCGCATATCCGTTTACAAAATAATCCTTACCACCGTCACTATCAAAACATTTTGTTTCATCATATGCTGGTTTTGGTTTTGATCTTGTTTTTCCTCTATAAGCTTGTCCAACCAAATCTACATCTTCAGAAACACCAATTTCTTCAACATTTGTTGTATCTGTATTATCCTTGGATGTTGCTTTAGAAAAATCACAGCCATTAACCATTAACACAATACCAACAACAGCTACAATCCCAACTATTGCTAATAAATACATAGAATAATTATTATTTTTTGCCATTTTCTCACCTTTTTTGTTTAATATAATAACAAGTAATCATAAACTATTTTCATTTTCTCTTTGTTTCATTATGAAAAAAAATAAAAAAATAAAAGATTTATTCTAAACTTCCACTCCCTAATAAACCAGGTAATTCTGCATTAGTTAGTTGGCTGTCAATCTCATTTAAAGACTTATCAACATAGAGATATTCTTGATTCCAACCATTACCCATTTCATAAGATTCTTGGCCTGCAATGATATTAACTTTAGCATATGGTTGATTTCCTTCTACAAGTTCAGCATAACTAAGTTTAAATGTGCTAAACACAGGATCAACTAACTCATCACCTTCTGCAAGATAAAGTTCATCTGCATCAGGATTAATTTCATATCCAAATTTAGAAACCAAGAAATCTGGAGATTCGCCATAAGTATTTAAAACCCCGTCACTATAAAAACTAGTTATTTGAGAAATCTTTTCTTGATTAACCTTAAGTTCTACATCATTTTTAAGAGAAATTTCTTTTCCGCCAACAACTAACCTACAAGCACCATGAGGCTGAGCAAGTTTTACATCAAAAACTCCGATATTTAATCCTACTACTTGCTTAGATCCACCATTACCAATCCACACCTCATCTCCGTTTACTTTTACTTTACATCTAGACTTATGGTCGCCATAGTCATCTTCTGTGTTAACAACTTCAATAACTTGCCCATTAGGGTGTTGATATTGCTCATCACTTAACCACATATTAACACCACTTGTCAAATTAAAACTCATTATTTCTCCATTATTCATCAGTTTAATTCTAGAGATGTAATAATCATTTCCCAAAATTCCTACTTTTTTACCTGCCAAATAATCTTTATCAACTGCAGAATCAAATGTAAGTTCATATTTATACAAAGGCTTACTTGGAAGATCTTCAACAAATAAGTAATGCCCCAATTGTGGTGCAAGCACAGGTTCTTGATCATAAACAAGAACTCCTGTTTCAGGATGCATAAAGTATAGCTTTTGTTTATAATCTAAGTTATTGGGTTGGTCTTCTGTTTCAACACAAACTATGTTATACAATCCAGGTTCATAACTTCCATCTGCTAATACAAAAGATAGCTCTGCTTCAGATAACATGCTTTCTACTTGACTTATTGCTTGATCTAATGCAAGATTAAATTCATAAGAATCTGATCCTGAATTTGAAGAAACTTTAACTTCACCAACACCATTTGAGTTTCCACTTAGAGCAATTTTAAATCCTTCAATGATTGGATCAACAACTTCATCACCTACTGTAAGATAAACAGTATCATAATCAGGACTAACCTTATATGCAATTGTTGATAACAATCCAGGTAAATTTTGGTTCTCATTAATTATTCCTTGTGCATAGAAATCCGTAATATCAGAAATCTTATTTCCATTTATCATAACTTCTGATCCATCTTTAATGGAGATCTTTTTTAATCCAAATTGTAATTTACATGATGATGGATCTGAATATACTTCTATAACAGACACTACAACACCATTAATTATTTTAGATTCACCTAGATTAACCCAATGTTCAACACCATTAAAATCAAAACCACAAGACATTTTATATTCATCATCAAATTGAGAAACTTCAGCACCTTTTACTTGAACAGTATGAATTCCTGGGTTATAAACATCACCAACATCTAATGATTCAGAAACTCCATCAACAAGATCAACACCTTTTACATCCCCATTTGATTTATACACATGAAGAATTCTAAACTGTTTTCCTTGTAGTTCAATACTTTTTCCTAATAAACCATTTGGATCTTGAGCTTGATCAAATGTAAGTTTATAATTAAACATTGGTTTACTACTTGAATCTTTGAACTTAAGAACATTTGTTGTTACACCCTGAATTTGTTTTGTAACAAATTGTCCTGTTTGATCATTTGTGAATAAAATCTTTTGTTTATAATCCCATGAACTAGGAGTTTCAACATCTTCATCACATAATAATTCAGAAACTTCTTCTTCCTCTTCCGGCTCAGCCATATCAACACATGCACCATCATCACATTGATAATCTGCTCCTGGCTCACCTAAATTCAACTCAGCACAATTCTTTTGCCACCTATTGATTTTTCCATTTCTGCAAATCCATTCAAACAAGTATTCTTTTCCATTACTAAAAGTATAACATTTATCTGTTCTTGAACCACCGTTATAAGTTGTAGTAGATTTCTCAAATAATTGTTGCGTATCATAAGTAGTGCTTGCATCTGGATCTTGACAACCATACCATCTAACTGATTTTCTTGCCTCTCCAGCCAGATCGCCACTTTCTTCCACTTCACCAGGAAGTGCATCTCCTTCTACAACATCTTCTCCAACATCTTCACTTGTATCAGCGACATCTTCATTAATTAATGTACTACAACCATCTAGAATTACAACTAACCCAAATAAAACAATTAACGCAATTAAAACTGTCAAATACATAGATAAATTCTTCTTTTTTGCCATTTTATCACCTTTTTTTTATTATAATACTCTTTTATTTTATTTTATTTTATTTTATTTTATTTTATTTTATTTTATTTTATTTTATTTTATTTTATTTTATTTTATTTTATTTTATTTTATTTTATTTTATTTTATTTTATTTTATTTTATTTTATTTT
>JABJHR010000012.1 GCA_018661705.1 Candidatus Woesearchaeota archaeon | reverse complement strand
TAAAGCTTCACCTGTTTCAAAAACATTGTTAATGTCTTCTGGTTTATGTCCAACCTTTTCTAAACTTTTGGCAATATCTGATTTACTTTTTCCAGCTCCCAATTCTTTTTTAACAAAACTTTTCATGTGGTCATTATGTAAAGATTTTTCTTCCCTAGTCATTTTTGGTAATTGGGGAGTTGAAGTTGTTTCTTTAACTTCCATTGTTTCTTCAACACTACCAACTGGTTTTTTTCCTTTGACTACAAGGAAAACAATTAAACCTATTATTACCAAGAAAGGTATTATTGTCCACCAATACTTACTAAGTCCTGAAGGTTTTTGAATAACAGGGTCTGGAGTAGGTTTTGGTTTAGGAGTTATAACTGGCGCTGGTTTTTCACAAGTTTTACATTTCTTACCACCACAATCAATACCTGTTTCATCACTATCTTTAATACTGTTAAAGCAATGATCTGGACATTTTGTTGGGCAAATACCACCACAATCAATTCCATCTTCACCAATATCTTTTATCTTATTGTTACAGCCTGGTGCAAATGATGGTGTGTTTCCTTCACAATCATACATGAACAACAATGAGTCACCACAAGTACTCATGCAAGTGTACAGAATTTGTCCACCAACACATGAAGTATATGCTTTTTGCGCATGACACTTTTCAGGATCTTGCACCTTACAATTATTACCTTTGTATCCAGGACTTCCACCACCCGGTGAATATTGTGTATTTGGTGTTACATCATCTGGTTCAGGTGGATCTGACGGAACACAAATTCCCTTAAAACATTTCCCATCTAGTACAGGATTTGCAGCAGTTCCACATTCATAACCACTTAAGAAAGTACAATTATCAATAGTTGTACATTCTTTTTCTACTTCATCAACTAATTCATAGTCAATTACACAACTACCATCGATACAAGTTGAATCATCAACACAATTCACAGGTGTATCACACAAACCTTCTACACAAGTTAATGCCCCACAATAACCTTCAACTACTTCATCTCCAAAATCTGAATTTACAGGCGCGAGTACACCAAATACCATGTCATTTCCATCTTCCGCAGCCATTGGTTCTCCGCCAATATCAACTGCAATAGCAGTAACTGCCCAATATCCACAACCACTGTTTTCAACAACACTAATCTTATTAAAGGAATAATAAGATGCATCATCTTCTACTGAAATTGGCTGAACACCATCAGTAGTGGTTATTTCTAAAACACTTTCAAAATTAAGTTGAATTTGTTCTTGAGAGATTGCTCTTTGATAGATTTTAAATTCATCCATGAAACCAAAAAAATGCAAATTATCTGGTTCACTATACCCTACTGAAAGTAAGTTTAGTACAGCATCTTGATCTAAAGGTAAATATTCTCCATTAAAGTCATCAACCATCGTAACATCAGATTCAGTAGTTAGTTTTTCTCCATTCAGATAAAAGATCATTGCAGGTTCATCATAGACCATAACTAAATGATTCCAAGAATCAACAAAAACAAGATCTCCAACTATTTCTGTTGTAATTTCTTCTTCTAAAGAAAGTTTCTTTTTGAAAGTTAATTCATTCGCTACATTTAAGCCAAGAGAAATGCCCAATTGCTCACCTAAAACTAATGTAAAGAATGGAATATCATCCTCACCACCATCCATAAAAAAGAATTCAACAGAAAATGGTAATGCAAAATCATAATCTAACAGAGATTCTATGCTATTAGTAGTTCCATCAAACTCAAATGATTTTCCAACTAACTCTTCTGCAGGAGTTGGATTATAATCTCCTTGAACAACACCATAATGTTTCTCTCCACCAATATTTGGAGTAATTGAAATAGTATCACCCCCATCCTGGGTTTCTTCCTGAACATTCATTGGCCAATGCAATAATGTTAATAAATAAGGTGAAACATCAAACCCATCTGGATCTTCAAAATCAATTGTTTCAAATACGTCCGCCGGGATATTAATCCAACCGTTATGAATGCTTTCTAAATTTCCAAGGAATTCATCAGCACCATCTGGAAGATTAATTGTTTCCCCATCCATAATAACGCCATCAAAAACCATATCCCCAATATTTAATTCAACACCATAATCAGTTGTGAATTCTTCTGCTTCTGTTGCATCATCCATTCTTTCAAGTATTAGTTGTACGTCTGGTTTACATTTACTTATTGAAAAATCATATGTGTCATCTAATGTATTTTCAGTTCCTTGATCTTGAATATCATCAAGTGTTACCTTCAAACAATCTCCATCTGCAAACTCAAATACTTGTGATTGACCAATTAGCAAGCCTGAAACATCAACACATGCATTGTTCAAACAAACTTGTTCATTTTCACATAGAGGATCACAAACAGGTTCATTAGGAACACAAGCGCCACCTTGACAAATTTCATCTGCTCCACATTCAGGATCACAGAGATCAAAAACTCCTCCATCTATACAATTCCCTTCAAAACAAACTTCTGGAACAACACAAGCAGGATCACAATCACCATCTGGATCTACTGGACCATCATTAGGATCAATGTTATTATTTATGCAAGTGCCTTGAAAACAAATTTCTGGAGCAACACAAGAAGGATCACATCCATCGCTTGGTGGACCATTAATAAACATATCACATTTCCCTTTATAACAAGTAAATGGATCTGAACAATCTGCTGTTTCATAAGTTACACCACTTTCTACAACACATGTAGTTAAATCATGTGCCAGAATATCTAAACAATAACTTGCTAAAATCATTGGATCTAAATCTGTTAATGTAACAACATATCCTTCAGGATCAAGATTTTCTTCACAACCAATTAAATTATCAGCACCTATACAAATATTGTTAACTCCTCCAACAATTCCTTCTTTCTCAACACATTCAAATCCTTCACCACATTCTAGATTTGTTGTACATTCTTGACATGTTTCAATACCATCACCAAAATCATGACAATATAATCCCTCAGTACAAGGAATAACAGTACAATCTTCACCAATTGCTTTCCCTACTAAATCTGCTGGATCTCCAGGGTTAATCATCATAAACAATTCATAAACTAAAAATAAAGTTAAAATAACAATCAATGCTAAGACTAATCTTTCAGCAAGGACTTTTGTTGCTGAAGGTATCTTTTTCTTGGCTATTGCTTTCTTTGTTTTCTTTGTCATTTTATTTTTTGTTGTTTTAGTTATTTTTTTCTTAGCCATTTTATTGCACCTCCACACAAGCCCCATAAGATTGTGAGGTCTCAGTTTCATCACATTGAGTACCATCTGGACAGAAATTTGGAACAGTATAGCAAGGAATCAAACATTTCCCAGTTATACAAGCCGTTTCCTGAGGACAAAACATATCATTTGTGTCATCACAGGCCGTACATTCCTCGCCTAAACAGAGGTTAGTAGTACATTCATACATAGTAACGCCTTGACAAGGAAGACCTACTGTTATTTTATCCTCACAAACAAAATCACTGCAGTATTGCCCGTCTTCACAATGATCAGTATTTTGGCCATAAGCAGGAGTACAACACACATCACCCTCTGGTCCGAGTCCTCCAGAACAAACAGGATCCATACAAGCTGCAAACCCATTACCGTCTTCATCTGCATAAGTTAAGCAATTTTCTACATCATCTGCGGCACATGCAGGATCAGCTGCACAATCTGGATCAAAACAATCTTCTTCGCCATTACCATCATTATCAAAGAGGTCATCACAAGATAATTCTTGTCCTAGCTCACATACAATATCACCATTAGGATTCATTCCTACTATTGCACCATTACAAGTTGGATCAACACAATCAACTCCATTGACACCATTATTATCAAAACCATCATCACAAACTATTTCATTAGGGTTATGGCACATGTATTGAAGTCCTTGAAAAGAGGTAGGACTTCCATCACAAGTTGGGTCTGCACAATCAATTAATCCATCTCCATTATTATCAAGACCATCATCACAAGTTTCTGTACCACCACAAGTATAAAAGTAATCACAATCTGGATCATCACAATTATTAGATCCGTCATCATCATTATCTATAAGGTCATCACAAATTTCTGAATTATCATTACATAATGCAGGAAATGAATTAATACAATCTTGGTCACCACAATCTGGATCACCATCACCATCATTATCAAATTCATCATCACATGTTCCTTCCATATCAAACTCACAAACCATATCTATACCGCCAACTTGTCCACCAACTTTACCATGACAATCAAGATCTAAACAATCTGCTTCTCCGTCTTGGTCATCATCATCACTGTTCTTACAACCATCTTGATACCCATCTTCACCTAAATCGGGATTAAAACCATTACAATCATCATCAAGCATATCCAATAAACCATCTAAATCATTATCAATTCCGTCTTGGCAAAGTTCTTCTCCAACGCAAACAGTAGATTGTGAATCAAAAATAAAAACACAAGTTTTTCCTCCCGCACAATTTTGAGCCACTATATCACAAGGAGGAAACTCCGCTTGATCTAAACAAACAAACTTATCTGTAAAACATGAAAAAACAACACCACCATCATTTGGACAATCTAGAGTAACTTGACAACATTCAAAACCCATAGGTCCAATTTGACCAACACAATTAAGATCTTCACAATCTGTTAATTCATTTTCATCATTATCTATACCATCAGCACAATTAGTTTCAGGAACAGCATCGACATCACATAAGTTATCTTTGCAATCTTCTCCTGCACCTTGATCACAATCAGTAGTTTCATAACAACATGTTTTTGGTCCTGAAACATAATTTACAAGACCTTCTGCATTTACTACACAAGGCACGTTATTAAACATACAAGATAAAACATCAGGATCATCACATTCTTCATCAAAACAATCAATTAAACCATCAGCATCATCATCTATAAGATTATCACAAATCTCTTCATCTCCATCCCCACCTTCAACTTTCACAATATTAACCTCTAATCCAGTTACTGGATCAAATGCACCAACAGTTAGTTCATATTGATCACCATCTGCAGTTGGAAAACCAAATTGAACTTCATCCCCTGCTAAAACACCACCAATAGAAACAGTTGGATCATCTAAATCATCAGAATAAACAGGAGCATCTGCTTTCCCAACTAGTGGTTTATCATAATTAACTAATATAACTACAAACAATATTAATATTAATGCTAAAAAAGCATACATCAGAGTATAAGCACTTTCTTTTTGTTTTTTTTTCATTTTTTCACCTTTTTTCGTATATTTTAACGCCATTTTTCTTGATTTCCTTGATAAGAGGATCATTAATTTTCATGTCTTTTTTATCAAAAAAATGTTCTTCAATAATTTTGTTATATTTTTTCTCTAACTTTTTCACTTTAAGTTTAACTTCTTTTTTGTTTACTTTACTATTAAAAACAAAAGCAATATCAACGTCTGAGTTATCAGTGTAGATTAATTTTGAGTATGAACCAAATAACCATATATTCTCAAGATTATTAAAATTTGAAAAAACAAAAGATAAATCTAATAACAAAAAATATATTTTCAAGGGTAATTCTTTAAATCTTAAGTATTCTTTATTAATAAATTCCAAAAAAACCTTCATTTTTTTATTTTCAAAATTTAATTTAAACAATCTTTTATCCCTAAGCATTATTGAATTATTTAAAAGAATAGTTATAGTAGAATCTAAAGGCACATTATTTAACATTGTTTTATCTTTAATTTCGTTTCTAGTAAAACCAGAGCCAGGACTAATTGAAAATAATGTTAAAACTTTTACAACATTTGTATCAAATAAGTCAATTATCATTGTGGTCTCCTATTAAATTAAGTACTTTTTCAATATATGTTTTGACTATAACATTAACAAACTCTTTTGCTTTATTTGCATATTTATGTTTCATAAAATCAGTTCCTGTATAATATTGAACTTTAACTCTTTCTTTTTTTGCATCACGAAGGTCTTCATCTAGATGAGAAAATTCATCATATCCTTCTTTAATTAATTTTAGCAATTCCTTGTCTTTCAAGAGTTCTTGTAATACTTTAATGGTTGTAGCATGAACTTCTTTATCAATTTTAAATCTGTAAACTTTTGCAATAAACAATTTAGAAATATCATGCATTGCATAATATCCCGATATTATAGACCACCTAGGAAAAGTTATCACATTAGCAACAGAGTGATTAAGATTATCTACATAAGATTCTTTATAAAAATCTAAATATCTCGGTAATTCTGTTTCTTTTATCTTTGAAATCTTCTTTTCTTCCAACAACCGTTCCATTTTTACCATTTTAGAGACTTATTCTTTTTTTTATTTAAATACTTTACCATTTTTTTGGTATTTTCCTTACCAATTTCATTTTAAAATCTTTTCAATTAATTCTTTTTTCCAGCCAACTTTAATTAAGTTTTTCTTAATTAAAGCATTAGCCATTCCTTTTTTTCGATAATGAGCAACATACTTTTTCAGTTGTGCTGCAACTTCTTCAGGAAGTTCAGTACTTCCTTTGAATGTAACTTTTACTGATGAAGGATATAAAACCCCTCCTACTAATTCTTTATTCCAGCCTTTCTTAATAAGATTACTAGCAATTGCTTTCTTTGACATACCCTTAGCATAGTAATGGTTAATATATTTTTTCAAATCTTTGTTGTATTTATCAGGTAGAATAAAAGAAACACCAACTTTAAACAATTGTTCAATCTCTTGTTTAGAATGTTTTGATTCTTTAATGATTTGTGCTTTAGATTTTCCTGAAGACAATTTTTGTTTTACTTCTGTAATTAATTTTCTATCTAAGACAACTTCTTTTGTTACCACATTTGCAGTAATTGTTTCAGGAGATGGAATCTTTTTAGGAATACCGAGTGGTTGTAATACATCTGTTTTTGGCACAGTTTTGTGTGATTTTAGCCCAACAAATAATAAACCACCAATTAAAGGAATAAGCAATAGCAAGAACCAGTAATAATTAAATTTAATTGGGCTTTGAGGAATTGGTTCCACACACACAGAACAACTTCCACCACAATCAACTTCTTCTTCATCTTGATTTTTTATATCATCAAAACAAGTTGCTTCTTTTATGCCACAATCTCCACAACTTCCACCACAATCAACATCTGTTTCATCTTGATTCATGACACCATCATGGCATGTTGGTTGTTTGCAAACACCATCACAATAACCAGATAAACAATCACTATCCAGATCACAATTTTTGTTATCATTACATTGAGGACATTTCATACCGCCACAATCAATATCAGTTTCATCTTGATTTTTCTTAAAATCTGAACATGTAGAAGGACAAATATCTTGACATGGACCACCACAATCAATTCCTTCTTCACCGATATCTTTTATTTTGTTATCACAACCTACTGCAAATGATGGAGCATTACCATCACATTTGTCTACAATTAATTTTGTTCCACAACCATTAGTAGAAGTACAAGTAAATATTCTCGTTGAATAATTAAGTCCGCCTTGTTTAACACAAGCAGTAGTTTTATGTTTTAATGAACAGCTAGCATCAAATTTAGGTGCACATGAAGGTCCATTGTTTGGATTACCACCACCACCAGTTTGTGTTTGTTCTTCAACATACGAAGAAACAGCTGCTACTAAATTAACTTCAACACCTGCAATTAAATCAATTTGTTTAAACATTTGTTCTTTAATAGTAAATGTTTCTGAAAATGCTGGTTCTGGTGAAACAGTTCCTTCAGAAACAGTTATTCTATATGGATTATCATCTTTAATTGCTTCTGCCTGATTTTTATCCGTTATATTTGCCAATAGCCATAAAGATACAACTCCTTCTGAATTAGTATAAACAACATCTCCCATATTGACAAAACCATCACCGTCTGTATCTAATAGAATATAATCATCATTTACTGCATCATAATGAGTTATTTCAACAGCTGCTTGTTCTACAATCATTCCATCGGGCTTCACAACATAAACATCCAATCCCCAATATCTATTTAAGATTGCATTTCTATTTTTTAGATCCTCAAATTCTAAAGCTTCACATTTAGTTTCAATAATTGGATCAACCACATTACTACATAATGTATAATCCTCGTCATTAAACACAAAATAAACATTACAATGATCTTTTTGTGCACTATTTATTATATTTGCACAATATGCTGATGTTTCAGTTGTAAAAGCTAATTCTTTTACACAATAATCATTAACAGTAACATTTGTAAGAGCTAAACATAAAGCTAATGCACCTCCCGGAGCTGTTTCAACTGTTTCTAAAATATCTAAAACTGATTGTGCATCATCATCACCTAAACTAATTTCAATTTCTACATCTGAAAGATCTAAAACATCTGTCCCAAAAAACATTACATCATCAAAATCAGTATTATAAAAATCAAACTCAGGAACATCTAAAGGATCTGATTCAATTGCAAAGAGTATATCCCCATATTCTTTGTTTAATAAACTAAAGTCAATTAAAGTTGAAGAAAAATCAAGATGTATTTTGCTTTCATTTAAAACTGAGTCATAAAATCTAATTTTAGGTGAGAGGCCATAAGTAAAAAAGTTAAATTGGTTTTTTGTGAAAACAGAATCCTGAATATCTATTGAATCATAAGTAAATGTAGATTCACTTGTATCAGAAACAGCTAAACCAAAATCATTATTTTCAATAAGATTATTTTCAATAATCATATCCTTAATTCCTTCTTCTGTCCAAATACCAAAAATTAAATTATCATGAATATAATTATTACCAAGATAACAACCGTCACAATTTTCCAGTGCAATCCCTTTCTCAAAATTAGAAATATCACAATTAATTACTTGCGCACCAACAACCCCACCTAAGTAAACACCTGAATCAGTTCCATCACCTATTATCTCTGTATCATCACTACAAATTAATTGAACATCATCTTCAACAATACTTATTCCAGTTGTAATTACATAAGTTTCTCCACACAATAAAGTATCTTCTGTTATTTGCATTCCATTAGTTAAGGGTGTACAAATCATACATTTACCTTCCATACAAGTTTGGCCAACTGGACATGGTATATCAACAGGTGCCCCACTTCCATCTCCTAAGTTTTCGTCAGTTTCAATACATGTTTTGTAATCGCAAACTTTCACCGCAGGAATAGGCGCAAATACATCTTCAACAGCAGGTATTTTTTCTATACAAATCTTTGGTTCAACACAATCTATATCATCTACACATTCTTCATAACCGCACATAAAATTAGGATCATCATAAATAGCTTCTAATGTATCTAAAGTAATTACATCACCAGTTTCTGTTGTCAAATGTGCTTTTACTTTCCATGCACCGCATGTCTCATGTTCTTCATACATAATTCTCATGCTTGTTTCATGAGGAACAATATCACCTAAATCAAAATAAAGTGCATAATTTTCAGCAATTTGTTGTTCTGTTAAAATACGATTATATATTTTAAACTCATCAATAACTCCGTAAATTGAATCTATTGTACCACCCAAATCTCCGCCAAGGAACCAGTCATTATTATTGACAAAACAAGGAAAGTATGACGCAGGAATATTATCCAATGAAATAAGTTCATCATCTATATACACATCAACTAAGATTTTGCTGCTCACTTTTCTGAATGTAAAAGCAAAGTAATGAAAATTACCAATAAAATCTGGAGCAACATTTTCCTTAATAATAAAAGTTTCTTCTTGACCAAATGCCTTGACGTGCAAAACAATATTATCGTCTTCATAAAGCACTCTAAAACCACTATAACCAAGCCTAGCAAACAGCTGTCCATTTTGTTGGCTTTTAATCTTTGCCAAGAACTCAATCGTGAATTTATCTGTAGGCATAAACTCATGATTTTTAATAATAATATAATCATCTGGCCCAAACTGAGCTGAATAACCAATACCTTCTTTAATTATAGTTGGTGAATGTTCTCCAGAACCATCTAATTTTCCTGCAAATGCCACAACAGAATTCTCACTGATATCTATCAGTCCAAAGCCCTTTGCTTCATTAACTGTATTCATAGGAATATTCACTGCTGTCAAAGATTTAAATTCAGAAACATCATCAAAAATATCCTCGTCAACAAACCAATTATAAGTAAGGCTTTCAGTCAAACTATCCATTTCAGGTGTTAAAAAAGAAGTAGCTGCTTTAAGCACAGGAGTAATAAAGAACAACTGAGTAGTTGCTTCAATACTAGCTGTTTCAGAAGCAGAAATTTCAGCAGAAACATAAGGATATTCGTCTTTCAACAAATAAAAGTCATCAACCTTTATATCATAGGATTTATCACAAAAACCATCACTTCCTAAATCTGCTTCAGTATAAACTAATTTATAATTAGTATAAGCATCAACACATGCTTCCCCAACAACATCTTCATAATTTTCCCAATAATTGCCTTTTCCATCCTTATGAAGGAAGACTGACTCCTCTTCTAAGGGCAAATCAAGATTCTCAATAAAAACAATATCTTCACTTTCTAAAGGAAAACCTAGATCTAGTTCTAAAACACGATTGTAAAATAAGTTACCAAAAATATAACTTACATCTGTTGGATTTGGGAATGTAAAACGAAGATTATAATAATTATGTTCCATAAATTGATTATATTTTATTGTTGCCAAACTATTTTCAGCATAAATTCCATAACTACCTGACAAAAAGATATTATCACTCATCTCAACATTTTCTGCGTTAGAAATAAATGCACCAAAATCATAATTCCTAAATTCACAACCTTTAACAGCAATATTATTGTTAGTTATATGAACGCCAACACTGTCACTTGAAAAGAAAGGTTGACCAAAGAGTTCACCAGAAAAAATAGTACCTTCACACTCAACTGTAACAGAATCTACATTAAAAGAAATGACGCCATTTATATTATCATTAGGATTAGCATTGTCATTATCTTGGATTTCATACATTCCTTCACAAAAAGTTATGTCGTTGCTAAGTACTAAATTTGGGAATAAAAGCAGATCTGGAAAACTGTTTGTAAATTCAGTTACATCATCTTGAGTAATGATAAGGGAAGGCAAATCTGTGTCAAGATTACCACATGGTAAATTTTCATTTAAAAAACCACCTGGTTGTGCATCAGCATCCTCTAACAAAGACAAATCCTGCGCCTCAATTATGCCATTCTCATCCGAATCACCCATTAGACCACAAACAGGCTCAACTGGATTTTCAGGATCATAGTCCCTAAACACATAAGTGCCATAAACAGGTGCATCAATATCCAATGGTGAAACACAATTTTCTTCAAAAATCACTTGACCTAGTTCTAAATTTGATGTTGGTGTATCAATCACTATTGGTTCTTGTAAAAGATTCACTCTATTACCACCAAAGTCTCTACCATATTCCACTTTATAGGCGTAAGTTTTTTTAGTATCATCAACTATAAAACCCCCATCTACATCACCCATTTTTCTAAAAGAATAAAAATAAGGAGAATCATAATAAGGGCCCCATGGTTTTTCTCCAACAACATACTGCAGTACAACTTTTTCTCCTGCGTCATAAATACCATCATCATTGTTTTCTTCCCAAAAAGTAACTAAGGCACCTGTAAGATCTTCATCAACATCATTACTTTCAAAAGTATACTTTCTAAGCACATCTAGTCTTGCTGGATAAAGGAAGTGAGCCGAATAAACTTCAGCAGCATTGGGATCAGGCCCATCATAAACAGAAACAATTTCTTGGCTTGCATTATAAAATGAGACATTTTGTGAATCCTTAAGAAAGATGATTTTTTCTTCATCTTCGTCAAATTTATTATCAATAAAACCTCCACTGAGAAAATCATTCACATAAATAAAAATCTCTTGAGTAAACCATTGAGGAACATCAATTAGTGATTCATGTGTAACGCCTTTATTCCCCCTAAAATCATTTTTTAAGAAATTAATGCCTTCCCCAGAATAAGCATTTAAGACAAGATCATTATCTTCAAAAACATTTTCTTCAAAATTGATTCTAGATGCACCTTGTAAATCTAAAGCCACACCAAAGTTAATAAAATTATTTTCTTTAAGATAAGAAACAGATAAAGGATCCAAATTATGATTAAAAAAGTGTACAGCTAATGGATAATTCAATTCACTAATACCACCATCAAAAGCAGAAAAAAAGTTGTTATTTATTTCAACAGATGAAGAAAACATACTATGTATTCCATTGATTGTTTTTTCAAAGGAATTACCCTCAATTGTGGCACTTATTATATTCATAAAAGAAAAATATGTAGCATCAAGAAAGTCAACTGGCAAATCCAGAAGATTATTTGTGAAGGTATTTTGAAGAAAGATATCAACCTTTGCCCCACTACCAGCTTTGCCATGAAGTGCAACACCAGAATTTTCAAAATCATTATCTTCTAGCCAAACCTTACCATCAAATTTATCTAACCAAACAGCTAATGAGAATTTATTGTTATTCTCAACCAAGAATCCCTCGTCTACTAAGAAGTCATTGCCGTTAACTGTTACTGTTACAAAAGCACCAATTGCCTGCACATTATGCAAAACAATACTTTTCACATTATTTATAAAATAATTTCCAAAAATATCTATATTATAATATCCATCATTTACTAGAACATCATCAGTAATTGCAGCTTTTGTACCGTCATCAACATCACCAAATCCTTCAAATGTACAACCTTCAATATGTACATTATTTCCTGTAATTATGATTGCAGATATTTTAGGCAGCAGAGAGTCTGGATGAAGAGTAATTACAACATCTTCTTCACAAACAAATGCTGAAAATAGAGCTGGATCACCAAGCGGAATAGGTGTAGTTAGTTCATAACTACCTGCACAGATTTTTGTAATAGAAGTATCAAGATCGTCCCAAGTTGTATCTAAATTAAGATTTAAGTCATTTGTACCTATATCTAACAAAGGTTCACATCCAACAGAAAAATATCCTTTCCCTACTAAATCATAATCACCATACTGTAAAACAAATAAATTAACAGAAATTGCTGTAAGTAAAACTAAGTAAGCTAGAGTTACTGCTATCTTATGCTTGTTATGCATACTCACCTTTTTTTACACCTTTCTTTTATTTATATATATTCTTAATAAAGTAATATATAAAGCTTTCTATAGATATTATTAATTACTTCATATATTTTATAGATATATTTACACGAATTAATAAAGAAAAAGTAAAATTATGTTTTATGAATTGATGGTGTGTGTTCTCTGTATGGATCAATTGGTTTTTTCTTTGCTTTTTGACATTTTTCACAAAAAACAAAGAATTTTGGAGAATCTGGAACTTTTACTTTAATTAAATGATCATCACAGAAGTACAGACCACAATGATCACAATAATACATTGCAGAAGTTCCACATTTTCTGCATAAACCATCAGTAAAAAAGCGATAACCCATTTTAGATTAATTCGTCAAGTTGTCCTTTGTTACCTTTTTTAGGTTGTGCACCAGTTTTTTTAATTGCTTCTTTTGCTTGAGCTTCTAGATCTATTCCTAAATCTTTTAATGCTTTGATATGCATTTGCATTAATTGCTCAACAACTTGAACAATCTTAACCATTTCTTCTCTTTCTTTTGCTAATGTTGATAAAGCACCTTTATGAAATCCAACTTGTTCATCTTTACTAACATTTGCTTCTGGTCCTTGTTTTTTTGTCATATTTTTCACCTTTAATATTATTATTCTTATTGATAATAGTATTATTTAAAGTAAAATATTACTTTAGCATTTATAAAGGTATTGATAATTTGTTGTTATTTATGCACAAAAATTTATAAAAGATTCACATAATAAAACCCTTATGGACATCAAGCATCATGTAATTGTTTCAACATTATTAGCAATATTCATTTATCCTACTTATGGGATATTTGCGTTATTAGTATTTTTAGGTGGAGTTTTGATTGATGTTGACCATTATTTATGGTATATTGTTGTTAAGAAATCATTTTCAATAAAAAAAGCATACAAATACATGAAAGATGAATATCATGGAACAAGAAACATGATCCTAATATTTCATAATATTGAATTTTGGATTTCTAGTTTAATTATTTCATACTTTTTCCCATTATTATTTCCATTTGTAATAGGTCTAGCATCACATGTTGCTATGGACCTAATAATATTTTTCAAATACAGATGCACACACCCAAACCCAATAGCATATAGTTTAATTAGGAAATATATTTTTAGGTAAGTAGTTCTAAGTTGAAAGCAGATAGTTATGGGTTTTGAGTTGTGAGTAATGAGTTGGTTTTGGGTTAATTAGTATTGAGAAAATATAGTGAGACTCACAACTACTTACTAATAACCCACCCATAACCCAAGACCCACTACCCAAAACTAAATTACTTCAAACCCTATAACTTCAAATCAACTTGAACTTATCAATATTTATATATATAAGCTTCTACATACTAGTAAATTATGGCAAAAAACAACCTATTATTAGTAGATCTTAATGATGCTAAAACAAAGAAATTAGCAGAGACAATTACTAGTGATACAAGTCGGAAAATTCTTAATCATTTGGCAGATAAGGATGATACAGAAGCAAACATTGCAAAGGTTACAAAAATTCCTATCTCAACTGTCCATTATCATTTACAAAAACTACAGGATGCAAGTTTAGTAACAGCTGATGAATACCATTACAGTGAAAAAGGTAGAGAAGTTAATCATTACAAACTAGCAAACAAATATATTATCATTGCTCCTAAGAAAATTACTGGGCTAAAACAAAAACTAAAGAATATTTTACCTGTTGCATTAGTAAGTTTTGCAGCAGCTGCGATAATTAAAATGTTCACAACTGTTACTGGTTCAACAAATGGAATATATTCAAAAGCAGCCCCTGAATTAATGGCTGCCGCGGCACCAATTGCACAAGAAGCAGCTTCTATAACTGAAGATGCAATGATAGAATCAGCCCCAATTGCACAACACCAAGTTTACACAACACACGCCCCAGACATTGCATTATGGTTTTTAATTGGAGCTGTTAGTGCAATGGCTATTTACATTGTATATTCTCTGTTAAAGGACTGGATTAGGAGTAGAAATTAATTAACTTTTTATATCTCCTTTAATTTCTGATTATTATGAAAATCGCAGTATACGGTTCAGCCTCTGGAAAATATTCGGAAGAGACCAATAAAAAAGCAAGAATAATTGGTAGAGAAATCGCTAAGCAAGGCCACATATTAGTAACTGGCGCTTGTTCTGGTTATCCATATGAAGCTGTTTTAGGTGCAAAAGAAGAAAATGGAAAAACAATTGGCTTTTCACCTGCAAGAAACAAAGAAGAGCATATAAGTATTGCTTATCCTATTGAAGGATTTGATGAAATGATTTTTATTCCTGAAAAAATTCCAACAGACTATATAGATCATAATGATGACATCATTAGAAAAATAACAAGAAATCTTGCATCTACATCACACACCGATGCAGCCATTATAATTGCAGGTGGTAGTGGAACATTAGATGAATTTAATCATGCCTTTTGCTTTGGTAAAAAGATTGGAATTCTTAAAGGAAGCGGTGGAGTTACAAAAAGAGTTATACCAAATCTTATTGAGGACAATTACAGAGACTTTGGAGCAAAAGTATTCTTTGAAGAAGATCCAATAAAGCTTGTTAATAAGATTGTAAATATATAACAAAATATATAAATCCAAGACTATTAATTCTATTAAAATGCTTAATACAAAAGAACTTAATAAAATTAAAAACGATATGGATTTATTTGATAAACAAAGAGAAAGTATCATTCTTCTCTCAAGAATTATTTTAAAGGCTTCAAAGTCTGCAATTTATTCTACACATAGAACTGAATTTCAGAAGGCAAAGAAACAAATTTCTGAAGCAGAGATTAATATAACAAAAGCAGAGAAAATGATTAAAAAAATACCTGAACTAAGAAAAGTAGGGATTTATTCTAGTGCCTTAGAAGAATATGCAGAAGCAAAGTTTTTTTATGGATATGTAAAAGATAAAAAATTACCTAAAGTTTCAGAATTAGCAACAAATGCAGAAGAATATCTGCGAGGCTTATGCGATTTCACAGGAGAAATGGGAAGATTAGCTGTTATTTCTGCTACAAATAAAAAATTCAAAGAAGTAAAAGCAATTAGAGATGTTGTTGAGGAAGTATTTGGAGTCATTTCAAGTATGGACCTAAGAAATGGTGAATTAAGAAAAAAATCAGATGCAATAAAATGGAATCTAAAGAAAATAGAGGATATCTTATATGATATTAGTATGAAAAAATGAATTCAGTAAAACTCAGCACTATATTAATGATTCTAATCCTTTCCACAACATTATTTATCTTAGGATGTGGACAAGATAATAATAATGGTAAAGATGATGTGGATGGAATAATTTGGCACGGCCAATCAACAATACAAATTAATTCTTTAGATAAAGTTTTATACTTTGATCCATTTAATATGGGGACAGGGTTAGAAAAAGCAGATTTTATCGTCATCACACATGCACATTACGACCACTGTAGTTTTAAAGATATTCTCAAGGTTTCAAAACCAGAAACAATTTTATTTGCAACACCAGATTGTTTATCTGAATTAGAAAACTTAGACATTGCAAAGAAAATAGCAATTATACCACACCAAAATTATGCAATAGAAGGTTATGAAGATTTTTCATTAACCACAATACCAGCTTATAATATTGAAAGAAAGTTCCATCCAAAAGGGAAAAAATGGATTGGAGCAATTGCTCATTTCAACAACAAAAGATATTATCATGCAGGAGATACAGACGCAATCCCAGAAATGTCATTGTTAAAGGGAATTGATGTTGCATTTTTACCAATTGGCGGAACTTATACAATGGATGCAAAAGAAGCAGCTGTTGCAACTAAGATGTTTAATCCAAAAAAAGTAATTCCAATACATTACGGAAGTATTGTTGGAAATAAAGAAGACGCTGTTGTGTTTGAAAATTTATGTGGTTGTGAAGTAGATATCCTAGAAAACTAAGTTAAAATCTAACTTTCTTAATTGTTTTACCATAATAAAAGACATTTTTCTTTTTAAGACGGTAAATAAACATTTTTATGATTTCTCAAGATCCTAACATACTTATAATTTCTAAGTTTTTTCTTAAATTCTTTTTTTAGGTCATCAATGATCTTAAGGAATGTATTAAAATCTTTTAATTCCATGTTAAACTCAAAGTCCACATTATCACTAATAGATTCTGTAACAGAAATTATGTTTGGGTGTTGATGGCAATAAGTAATTAAGTTTTTTACAATCTTTGTATCTTCTAATTCCAAAGTAACTTTGTAATAATCATAACCTAAGTTGCCAAGATCAATATTGATTTTATACCCCACAATGATTTCTTTTTTAATTAATTGTTTAATCCTATAAATAATTGCCATACTGCCTAATTTTGTTTTATAGGCAATTGTTTCAATTGGTGTTCTTGCATTTTCTGTCAAAAGATGAATTATTTTTTCATCCACATCATCAACTTTTTCTACTCTTGCTGTTCCTCTTGACCATTTTTGTAGCAAAGTATCTTTGGTTTCACCTAACAAATATGCTCTTCTAAATAAAATATTCTCAGTCACAATATTTGTGTTGTATTCTTTAATGATTGGCCGATATTTTTCTAAAAATTCAAACCAAAAAGTTCTAAAATCTACAATTTCTTTAACATAAAAGCTTACAATAAGGTCCCAATTCCCAACAGTTGCAGAAACTCTACCTGTTGAATTTTCTTTCACAAGAAAATCAATTAATTCTTTTTCTTTTTCAGAGTCATGTTCATATAAATCAATATAAACTCTTACTAAAAAATATCCTAGTTTTGAATAATCAAATACTGTATTAAATCCTTTGATAATGCCTATTTCTTGCAATCTCTTTATTCTATAATTAACAATATTCTTGCTTAATCTTGTTTTTTTAGCAATTTTTGAATTACTTTGTCTTGCATCTAAATCTAATTCTTTTAGAATTCTTTTATCTTTAAGTGTAAGTTTTGAATCATCTTCCATTTTAAATACCTCATTACCAATAATTCATAATATCTTCTGATTTATATATTTTCTTATTTTGAATGAAAAACCCCTAGAAACATATATATCATATGATTGCTTAATATACCTTGGTGAGAGTAGAATATGTAAGACTAAACTGGGTGAAAACAATGGAAGGCAGAGCATGTTTAATACACGAAAGAAGGCTCAGAAGAAAAGAGCTAACTGAAATTCAACTTGCTTTAGTATTCCTCACAATAATCATCCTCATCATGATTTATTTCAGAACAACATAAAAGGGAAAAAGAGAAAAAACAACAAAAGGTGCAAAAAATGTCATTAAAAAAATTATTTGGGCTAGAAAAAGAAGAAATAACAGACTCCGAGCTACTTGGAGTAATAGTCCAAGCAAAAATGGAAAACAGAAACCATTTTGAGATCAAAGGAGTTAAAATCCAACTAAGTACGCACCAGTTTTTTGAATGCGGGATTTTAGATTAAATAGAAAGAGCTATGAAAACAAACTTTTAACAACAATTGTTGCATAACTCCCCCTTCCAAGGAAAAAGTTTAGTTTATATTTCTTAGATTCTTGTTTTTGAGAATTAATTTTAGATTTAATAAATGGAAACAATTTTTCAAAGATCCCTTTTTTAGTCATATCAGTTATATTAAGATTTTTGATTTCAACAACCATATCCCTAACATCACCTTGACTACTTAGCCCTTGAATTTCTTTAATAATAAAATCTCTTTGATTAATTCCTTCTTTCTTTAGAATTACGTCGATAATTTGATTTAATTTTTCATTATCCACTTCACTCCCAAACCCAATTAAAGGAACTTTTGTTTGATTTAAATCATTAATAATTTCCGGGACGTATAATTTCCCTAAAGAATAATCAATTTCATAATAATTCATGTTTGCTTTAATAAATTCCTTAACTGTTTCATTCCAAAGATAGCTTTGATAAGCATGCACATACAATTGCAGGATTTTTTTATGTAATTTTTTTAGTGCACCAACATAATTGTTCCCCTCAGCATTAATCATTAACTCTTCACATGCTTCTTTAAACTTCTTTTGCACTAAAAGTTTTCCAACAACATGATTATTTTTGTTCATACCAAAACGTTGGTCATCAAAATAATTAATTGTTTTTTTAATTAATCTTAATTCTTGATCTGTCTCAATAATAATTTCAAATTCATTTCCTTCTAAACTGCCTAAATTAATTCTTTCATCACCCTCTCCCAGATACTTTAATTCAATCCCATCTAAATATAAATCATTCTTAGGACCTTTACTAATAGAAATATATTGCTCTGTAATGGCATTTCTATCCTTTGTTCCTCCAAAATTAATGTATTTAGAACTTAAATTCAATCTATCAGCTATCTTGTTCACAGCATCAATTGTGTTTAAACCTGTTTTTTTAAGAAGAAAATAAGTATATTGCCCATTTTCCTTTAAATTCAATTTTAACTTCTCCTTAACAATAAAATGTTCAGGTTTTTGCTTTATTTTGATCATACAAGCAGTAAATTTATATATAATTATAAGTTTTGTGTTTTCAAAGAATCCTTACTTATATACAACAGAGGTGTTAATATGGAAAAT
>JABJHR010000002.1 GCA_018661705.1 Candidatus Woesearchaeota archaeon | reverse complement strand
ATTTTACGCTTCCTCCAATAATTTTTGCCTTTTATTACATAAAGACTATGATGTGTTAGTGAAATGAAAGGCTTGTAAATCTTTGATTTAGATTGCCTTTCATTTTACGCTTCCTCCAATAATTTTTGTCTTTGATATCATAAAAACATTAAGTGTTTTCATGAAAATAGACTATGATTTGTGATTACCTATTTCTAGGTCCTCCCCTTGATGAGTTTCTTCCATGAAACCTTCTTTTGGGGCCATTATTGCCTCTTGAAGACCTATTATGCGGTCCCCTTTTAATGTTTTGTGGTGTTTCATCCTTAATTGCGAAGATTCTAGGCACATTTGGTTTTGGCTCTAAGTTCACTTTAAAATCGCCATATTCCCTTAATATCCTTGAAAAGTTGTCATGATCAAACGGACATAAGAGATTAATTACCTTACCATTTTCACCTGCTCTTGCAGTTCTTCCAATCCTATGAACATAATCAGTAGGATCACTTGGAAGTTCATAATTGTAAATGTGTGAAACATTATCAATGTGTAATCCTCTTGCAGCAACATCTGTACAAACTAAAACGCCTGCTTTTCCATTATTGAATAAGTCAAGTGATTTTAATCGTTTGTTTTGTGCAAATCCGCCGTGAATAGCAATTGCATTTACTTTGTTTGCTTTAAGATTATTTACAACAAAATCAGTTGTTCTTCTAGTATTACAAAATACCATTACTAATTCTCCTCTTTCATGTTGAAGTAAATGAATCAACAAAGAAAGTTTAATATTTCTTTCAACATCGTAATAGATTTGTTTAAGTTTACTAGGATCAACCATTTTTGTAGCTGAAATTTGAACAGGATCATGCATAAATCTATTAGATAGATCTCTGATTCTTCCTGAAATAGTAGCTGAAAAGAATAATGTTTGTCTTTTTGTAGGACAAGCTTGGATTATTTTTCTGACATCGTCGATAAATCCCATGTCTACCATTCTATCTGCTTCATCTAATACTAACAATTTAACTTTAGAAGTGTCCATTGTTCCTCTTTGAAGATGATCTAAGAATCTTCCAGGTGTTGCAACAACAACTTCTGCTTTTGTTAATTGATGAATTTGCGGATTAATTGCAACCCCACCATAAATTGCTGTGATTAGTAAGCTTTTGTGTTTAGAAAAGTCAGCTAATGCTGATTTAACTTGTTCTGCTAGCTCTCTTGTTGGTGTAAGTACAATTGCTTGTATTCCTTTTTTGGAAACAACATGATCAATAATACCACAACCAAAAGCTAATGTCTTACCAGAACCGGTTGCAGATTCTCCAATTACATCTCTTCCTTCCATAATAGCTGGAATAGATTTTTCTTGGACTTCTGTTGGTTCTGTGATTCCTAACTTGTGAATATTAGTTAGTAATGGTTGGCTTAAGCCAAAATTTTCGAAATTCATATTATATAACCTCAATAGTTTTATTTTTAAATTTAGTTTTCTAAATTAGTTCCCTATTTTATGTTTGTAACTCAGTTTCATAAACTAAATTTTATTATCTTAGCACTCACCTAGAAAAAGCAAAATGTTCATATTGAGCAAGTGCCCTCTCATCTTAAGTAATGCGATATTACATTGGATTTTCTAATCATTTATAAAGGTTTCGGTTTTGTCACCCTTAGGGGGTAGTACAAAATTAATGAATATGAGGAGAATAAACAGTAACAACTATAATAATGGCAATCCCCAATAATATCGCAAATAAATGAATTAAAGAATCTTTTAGTTTACAATGTCTATGCAGCTGAGGAAGTAAGTTTGTAGCTGCAATATAGATAAAATTACCTGCTGCAAACGGAATAATAAACTCAGTAAAGCCATCTAATCTTCCAATTAAAAGAATACCAACAAGTGCTCCTACAATTGCAGTGATTGCTGATAAGAAATTAAAGTACAATGCTCTTTTTCTTGACATTCCAGAATACAATAAAACACCCATATCTGCAATTTCTTGAGGTACTTCATGAAAGATAATAGATATTGTTGCTGTAATACCTAATGTAATATTCACTGCATACGCACCTGCAATTACTAATCCATCAAGAAAATTATGAATACCATCTCCAATTAAGTTAATCGGAGCTAAATTATACGCATGTCCATGGCCACAATTACCATTTTCACATTTTTTATCATGATGATAATGAACAAATTTTTCAATAACAAACATCAATAAGAATCCTAATAAGATAATCAAGGGTGCACCAATAATATTATGTCCATGATCATGTTCTTCAACATGCATAAATATTTCAGGTAAAAAATCCAAAAACACAGTGCTTAACAAAACACCAACTGAAATACTTAGTAAAAATAATAATGTCCCATGAGATAACTTTTTCTTAATCAAAAATGGTAATGCAACTATAATTGAAATTAGAGAAACAATCAAAACACTAACTAATGGATATATTATGTTCATTCTTATTCATGGAATTACTAAGTTTATATATTTTATTGAATATCTAATTAAAACAACAAGATATTAAAGAAGATTAAATTTAAATACTAAAACATTCATGAGAATAAACAGGTGATATTATGGTAAAAGCAAAAAAAAGAACTACAAAAAGAGCAAAAACAACTAAAAAAAGTAAAAACCCGTTTGCAAATATAAAATGCAAAACAACACCTAGTGGACACACATGCAAAACAGGGGGAATATATTGTATCGGTTTTATTGGGGCAGCAGTTTATTATATCTCTACGGCACCAGGATTTTGGATGGGAGTATGGGGAGTTATAAAAGCACTTGTATGGCCAGCATTTTTAGTGTTTCAATTGTTTAAATTTTTAGGTTTATAGAGAATTAACTAATTAGTTAATTCTTTTATTACAATCAAATAAATAACAATAGGTGATACTATGTCAAAAATAGAAGTTGATATTGGACCAAAACTAAGCAAACACTCAAGCAAAATCATGACAGCAGTGTGGATTATCATAGCAATTGCTGTGATTGTAGTGATCTTTAGTTTGTTTATGATGTTTAATATCTTCCAAAAACTGCCGTTTTAAGAGAAATATTTAAAAAGGACAACCTAATCTCAATGCTAAGGCGGGCCTATGGTCTAGTGGCTATGACAGTGCCCTTACATCCTTTACGGGAAAGAAAGGCATTGATCCCCGGTTCGAGACATTAATTTTAATGCGAAATTCCGGGTGGGCCCATCTTTTTACATGCGGTGGTAGTATAGTGGTTAGTATGCGGCGTTGCCAACGCTGCGACCCGAGTTCAAGATTTAAACTGTGTTTAAATTCTTATAAAAACGCAGTTTTCATGAATATCTCGGCCGCCGCATTCATTTTCTTTTTTAAATATTAATTAATTTAGAGAATAATTAAATTAAAAAAATTCTAGTGAGAAAAATTATTTTAGTTAGTAATGAAAAAACAAAAAATAACAACAACAATGGCACAGACGGACTTTTCCTCTGGAAAAATCCTACTCGCCTCACTTTGTTCGACTCGCCTGGCCTTGTTATTATTTTTTGTATCAGAAAAATAAATTAAAAAACTCTTCTACACTAGGGCGGAGCCAATATAGCTCACTAGTTTTTATTAAGAAAAAGAAAAAAAATCAAGCATGATCTGCTTTTCGTATTAATTCTCTTGCTTTATGATATGTATCTTGATTATGTTTGTCACATGCTCTGATAAATGGCGTTCCAAATTTCTCTTTACGTTCATCTGTTGCTATACCTGAAACAATCATTGCAGCCATTTGTACAGGTGAATAATGTAATACAATTTCTGGAGAGTAAGCCTTAGTTACATCAAAACCAGTAGCCATGAAATCAGTATCAAGAATATTGTTGAAATAGGATTGCGCCGTACTCCAAAGATTTTGATTTTCTGAATCTGCTTTTATTTTTTCTGTACGTTCAGAATCAACATCAATCACACCCTTATGATACCAAAATCCTGCATCTGGGGCGAGAGTTATTTTACCCAAAGATTTTTGACCATATGATTGCAATTTAGGGGTTTCTGTTGTTGACTCCATATCAACATATTGATTTAATAACCTTTCATAAGATAATATACTAATATGATCCGGAGTCATCATAAATAATTGATAATTTCCATTATACACACCAACTTTCCAAACCTCAAAATCATCATTTTGAATAATACATTGAGATTTAAGTTCCTCGTCATAGTATTTTCTAATATTATCAGTTAAATCAGTACTATTTTCAATAACTTTTTCTAATAAAGTTCTACATTTATCAGAACCTTTTTCTTCAAATGGTAAACCATTATCAAAAGATTTATACATTGCTGAGACTACAACATCCATATGTAATTCAATAACAAATTCATCAGCACCACCTTCTATAGAAATGTAAGCAAATTCATAAAAATAAAGAGGAGTTTCATAATCATGCCAATCCATTCCTGACATTAAAACACCACGTACATCAACTACTTCTCCTTCCTTCTTAGTTTCATGGTATGCTTGAACATCAATATTTTCTCCCCAATGATCAATATTCTTCAACATTGGAAAGATAGAAAGCCTTAAACAATCAGTAATATCTTTGCTAGTAAAATTATCTTTGATTGGATCGAGATCATCAATCTCATCAGAATTCATCTCCCCATCAACATAATCACTAAATAAATAAAGTCTATTAAATAATGTTCTAAACAAATTCGCATCAAAACCAGTTACTTCATTGGTCATTCTTACACCCCAGTATTTCTATATATTTTGATATATTTCTATTTCAATCCCTAGAAAATTAACTGTATTTTAAAGTTTTATGTAATAATTACTATGGATGGTTAAATTTTTTATTTAAATTATTAAAACATCAGCAAAAAACCCAACATTAATAAACAATGAGATTAAATAATATATTATGGCAGCAAAATATAAAAAAAAGTGTTATAGATGTAAATCAAAATATGTTCTTGTAACTTGGAAGGATCGTTATCCAGTTTGTTATGAATGTCAAGAAAAAGAATTAAGTGGTGAAATAACAGACAAAGACATGATAAAATTTTTTGATATCCCTGAAGAGTTTTATAGAGAAAATGGTTTTCTTAGAAGCATTAAAATAAACTATTTGAGATATGGGAAATTAACAGAACCTCAGGTAGATGCATTCAAAAAAACAGTTGCTAAAATGAAAGAAGAAAAAGAGTAAAGATTTAAAAAACCATTAAGAGTTCTTTGAATTATGTTATGGGGAATAGTTAAGAATCTACTTGAAAGGAAAGAAATTCCAATAGAAGACAGAACAAATAGACCAAAGGTAGTTGTTGATAGAGTCATAGCTAGAAAAGGGAAAGGTGGATTAAAATATTTATCTGAATTTAATGTTTATATTCCAAGTTTAAGAGGAGAAGAACTTATGTTTGCAATTCCTTCTACAACATATATTGCATACAAAGCAAAACCAAGAAAATTACATAATGGGGACTGTAATTATTGGAATTTTGTTACCCCAAAAGACAGATATATTGATGAGATTATGACAGAATTAATGCAAACTTATTTTGATGGGAAAATTTCAGGAAATGAAAAAGAAGCCGCACAATTAGTTTTAGATTTTCTTCATCAGATACCTTATGAAGACAGAGATTTACTTTATGTGAAATATCCCATTGAAACATTATGTGAATTCGGTGGAAATTGTGTTGATCTGCCTGTGTTAGGAGCTTCAATGTTAGCAAATATAGGAATTGAGACGTGCATTTTAGGATTAAGAGATCATGCACTTCTTGGAATTGCAGTCCCTGGAGAAGGAAGTGGTGTAAGATATAAAGGAAGATTATATCAAGTAGGGGAAACAACAGGAACATTTATGCCATCTAAACCAGTAGATGATAGAATAGGAGAAACAGAAGAAGATCTTTCTACATTAGAAATAATTGATTCAAAGTATGGACGAAAAATAATTAAAGAACCTGACCATTAATTATTTAAACTCTAAAAATAATTCTATGTTTATGACAGGTAAAAGAATAAATAAAAAAACAAAAGCTAGACATCAAAAGAAAAAAGAAGATGTTAAAAGAATTTCTAAAGATAGAATTAAAACTTTATTCAAACAAGCTGTTGATACTTTCAAGGAAAATTCTAAGTTAAGTGATAGATATGTTACATTAGCAAGAAAAATTGCAATGAAATATAAAATTAAATTTACTTCTACACAAAAAAGAAAGTTTTGCAAACATTGTTATTGTTTTTTAATGCCAGGAAAGAATTGTACTGTTAGAACAACCGGAAAAACAATTACCTATAGTTGTAAAAATTGCAAAAAGTTTACAAGAATTAGTTATAAGAAAAAAAGTTCTGAGTAATGAGTCTGGAGTTATGGGTTGGTTATCAGTAATAAGTTCTGAGTTGGTTATTAGTAATGGATTCTGAGTATTGTTGAATTTTCTCAATACTAATTAACTCAGAACCAAATCCCATAACTGATTTACCCATAACCAACCCATTACTAACAACTCAAAACCCATTACAAAACAGAAAAAATCTTTCAACTAAAATCTTTAAATTTCGCCACTTTTAGGTTGTAAATTCTCGAAATGTATGAATTTTAGGCAGAAAACCTTATAAATGCGTCACCCCCCCTCAGTAGAAAAGGGATAATGAAAATTAATATTTTGCTATTATATAATACTATACATATATTATTTGGGGGAGAGAAAATGTTAGAAGAAGCAGTTCAGAAATACTTAAAAAGAGTAAAAACAGGAGCAGATTTAGAAGATATGGGGGTTATTCCAAAAACTTCTTCAGAGCATGTTGCTCTAATTACAAGATTAAGATTAGAATATATTAGAGATATGATCTTAGGATCTATTAATGATGAGATGTTAGGAACATGGTTGCCATTAGCAAAGGAAGAAAATAAAGAAGAAATTGATGCTTCAGAAATAACTGAAGTAGCTGATATGAGAAAATATGCAGAAGTTGGTATGAGAGTAATTGGAATTGGAGAACATGATAGTGAAGACTTAAGTAATAAACTAGGAACCATAAGACGAGCAGGAAGTAGAAGTTGGGGAATTGAATTTGATGAACCACTTGTTAATGGCCATGACTTTAAAGAAAAAATTGAGCCACCTTGCACAGACAAACACGGTTATTTTGTTGGTCCAGAAGCATTAAGATTTGTAGAAGGCCAGAAAATAGAAGTTCCTGGTGAGTTTGTTCTTGAGTCATATGCAACCGCAGACAAACAACTTGGTCACTGGGTAAAGTTTAACGCAGATACAAACATAAATTTTGATGGAAATGAATATAATATCCCTAAAGATGAAGTTGCAAAATTAACTAACTATGACGCAGAAAATAAAGTTATTGAATTTCATACAGAAAACTCTCACGGAAACAACAGAAAACATTTTGCTCTTAATTTATCAGATATTTCTGATGTACTTGAAGTTTCTAGTTTAGGGCAAATGATGCCAAAAAATAAAGAAGCAGAAGTAAGAAAAGCATCATTGTTAGAGTATTTCCCAAACACAATTCTTGAGGAAATAAGATCTCAATGGATTATAATGGCATTATTAATGGGCGGCGACACGTTACTTTATGGTCCACCTGGAAGTGGAAAAAGTAGTGTTGCAGAAGATATTACAACCATTGCATCAAAACATCAAAAAACAATATTTATTGTTGAAGGATGCCAATCACAATGTAACCCATATAGTTTATTTGATGAACATTTTGCAGGAGTACTTGATGCTTGTCCTGAATGTAAAATTCAATACGATGAAGGTTTTAGAACAAGTGGATTTTTTAATATGCCAAGTTCAAAAGATGTTGCAGTTACTGTGGCTAAGTATGCATCAGCAAGAGGAATTGAATTAACAGAAGGAACAGTTGCCTTGCAACGTATGCATTTAGTTGGAGCTAAATTTCCAGATTTAAGTGATGCAAAAACTTTGTTGTTATTAATGACGGCAGCAGGAGTTAAAGTTAAAGGCATGGCAGAACTTCTTCAAATTGAGACTAAAAAAAATAATGATTTTGATCCAGAAGGTTTTTCAGCAGGAATTCTTGAAAGAACAAATAACGGAATTTTAGTTATAGATGAAATGGAAAAGTTAAGACCAGCAACAATTGATGGATTATTATCTGCTTTAAATTCAAACAAAGTAAATCCAGAACAATTAAGATATGGTTTCCCTGCAGACGCATTAATTATTGGTACTGCAAATGACCACTCAATAATCAGGAATGCGATTAATGATAGAATGTTATTCATTGCTGTTCGTTATTCAAAAGATGTCGAGGTTGCTCATGAAATTACAAGGAGGGCATACCATAAGATCAGACCTGAATCTGATGCAGTTGTCCTACCAGACCCACATACTTTGTCTTCATTTAATTTAAAAGATATTTCAATGCCAGTTATAATTGAAAACGCAATAGATGCATTGTTCATAAAATTTGCAGCAGAATATCAAGGTGAAGGAAAAGAAACAATTACAAGCAGTAATAGATCCAAAAAAAATGCATTGGATGCAGCTAGAGCAAAATTAGCTTTAGACCAGATATTTTATGCAGACACACCAACACATGCAACAGAAGAATATGCTATTCTTGGTGTCAAATATGCATTTTGTACAAGAGTTCAAGGAAAAAATCCAGGAACAGATGTAAAACACAAAGAAGAATTAAGTACTTGGGTAGATGAAAATTATAGTGATTTACTTCATAAAGAAGAAAATGTTTGGTGGTGCAGTGCATACAAGAGAGTTGCAATAATGAACACACAAATTCCTGGAATTAAGGAAAGTTTCATTGAAGAATTAATCCTGTATGAGGGAGAAATCCTAAATGCATTAGATGCATTTAAAGAAGTAAGATATTCAATGGCAAACCCAACTGATGTTGAAGCACAACAAGCATTGCTTAAATATCCTCTAATAAATTACATGTTTGAAAAACAAGTTGGATTTGCTGAAATGGAAGATAAAGAAGTAATTTCTGTTATGTCTTACATGATGAATTCAAGAAAAAGCACAGATTGTAAAATTGGTGTGGAAGAATTAGATGCACATCTAGAAAAATAATAATTACAATTAATTTATTACAAATTCGGCCCTAATACTGCATCTTTCAAGTTGCAGATACAAGGCATAGCATGGCTAAATTTGTAAGAATGAAAATTTGCCGATCAGTTTCGAGCCACTAATACCTCACGCTTTAGCGTGGGGATAGTTGGGGAGACAATTTTAAACTGGCAAATTTTGATTATTTTTTATTTGTTTTTTTATTTTCATTAAATTCAAGATTAAATCATAAAAATCAACAAAAATGACAAGCATAATGGATTATCAAAAAGCTGATTGTGCCCTTTATAGAGTCCCACCTCTTGATATGACTACTATTAATAGCAGAGTTGAACAGTTATTAGTTGAAGCATGGAAAAATGGACAATCTGTTGAAGCAGCTCTTCAAAGTATTTCACGAAATAATTCTGTTGTTGGAGATTTAGTTTCTCAAATTGCTGAAAATTTAGCCTTCCAACAAAGAATGGCAAGTGATGCAGTTAATGATGCTTCTGGAAATAGAATTCAAAGTTATGAAGAACAAAGAGCAGAAGAACTTTATCAAATTGAACAAGCATTTGGAACAGTAAAAGGAACTCAAGTTGCATCAGTAAGAGCAGCAGAAGAAGAAACAGCAGAAGAAAAACAAGAATACACAATGGCTCAGCAAAAATTAAGTGAAATGCGAGCAAGAATTAAAGCACGTCTAAAAGAAGTTGGTGGTGAAGAAGGCTTAAAATATTTGTTGCAGATAGATGAATTAGTTGAAGAAGAAGCACTATACGGAGTAGATACTAGTGTTGCTGGAACAGGACAAGAATCTGGAAATTATGAAGTTGGACAACAAAATTATGATCCAGGAACTACACAACCATCACGACCATATAAACAATCACAATCATCAAGTGCTTCTGGAAAAGGATATGAAAATACACTACAACCATCTGCAGGAGATGGATCTTATGTTGATATATTTGAATTAGGAGCAGAAACTGGAAGATTAAAATATGGTAACAAAAATCAAGGAAGAAGAGCAGACGATAAAAAAGATGAGAAAAAAAAGCATAGACCAGGATTGCCAGGGGCTGCAGCAAGAGCAAGAGCAGCAAGAAGAAGAAGTAAAGCAGCTGAAGAAGCTGAATTAGAATTAATCATGAGTTTAGTTGATGGTAAAAGAGAAATTGATCCATTATATGATCCTTCAAGTGTTGAAGCAATTGCTGATAGAGAATTAATGCCTCATGAACCAGGCAAAGAAAGAGAAAAACCTGGGAGATGGAAGAGATTTAAGAAAAAAGCATGGAAAGTTTTGAATTATAAATTATGGTAAGAAAATTACAAGAAAATGGATGACGAAGACACAAGGACAAAAGAAGATGCAGAAGTTTTAGATTTACCTAATCCTGAAACTACTGAACCTGAAAATTCACAAACTAATGATCAAACAACTACTATTCCAGATAGCGAAGCTAGTATAGAAGAAGTTAGTACCACACCCATAACCACAGAAACAGAAACCATAAATCCAGATGGAAGAGAAGACTTAGAAGGAATTGCTAGGAAAGCAGCATCACAAGTAATAGTAACACCTGCCCCAGAAGATCAAAAGGTATATGAAATAGATACTGAAAAAAAAACAAATGGAATAGAAGCATATATTAAAAGATTTACAAGAAGATATGAAAAAGAATCTGTTTTCCAAGAAATAGTTCACAAATATATGAAATTAACTGGTTTTGGAAAATTTAAATTAAAAGTAGGAAGAGTTTTTAGTGAAAGCTGGTATCAGAAAAAAAGAAATGCACTTATTGGTAAATATGCTGAAAAAGTTAAACATGATGTTGAAATTGCTGATGAAATTAAAAGAGATATGCAAGCATTAAAAGAAGGAGCAACACAATTAACTGGAAGAGCAAGAGACGTTAAAAGTGCAGATAATAAAAAAGAAACTGCACAAACAGAATATCAATTAACTCTTGAAGAAGAAAAAGCGAAAGTTATAGAAACAAACAGATTAGCAGAGGAAAAAAGGAGAAAAGAGTTATTAAAAAAACAAGCAGCTCTTGAAGAGATTAGAATAAGAACAGACGCAGAAGCAATTGTTCAAGAAAAACTTGTAGCACATGTAAGAACCTCTGGATTAATTCAAGAAGATCCTATGGGCCGGTTGAGTTTTGATGAAGAAAAATTAGTTACTCATCTTGAAGAGATGTTTTTGAATGAAATTGTTACAGGTATTGAAAAAGAAGATGGAAAAACAGGATTTGTTGCAAGAATAAAAGAAGAATGGTCAGATGCAATAAGTCATTGGGCTGAGATAGAAAGTTTAGGAGAATTAGCAGACATAGATTGGCACCAATCAATTATTTATTCTAGAATGCATGGTTATAAAAAACCAGTATTTCCATTTTTAATAACTGCAAAATACGAACCTGTTTCAACCTCAGTTGCAGGACGTGTCTCTATTCCAACTGCAATTTCAATTGACACAAGTGGAAGTATGGATCAAAATAATAGGTTTGCAGTTGCAAAAAAAGCAGCAATGGCAACAAAAGCATTAATGAGAAGAATGAATCCAGAAAATAATACTTTCTTATCTAGATATTGTGATAATGTTTTTGAGTTAACATCAAAAGAACTTTATAATTACAATCATATTTACAATGGTACTAACACTCATCTTGCTTTAGATTGGATGTTAGAAAAATTAGCTCCAGAGGGTGTGGGTTTTGCATATTTAATCACAGATGGTTATCCAAATTATCAACAAGCAGCAATAGAATCAGCAAGTAGATTTAGAGATCATCCATTAATTCAATTAAGAATATTTCTTATTGATCCAGATAGAGAATCAAAAGGACTAGTAAAAAGAATAGGAGAAGCAGCTGGTCCAAATACAAAATTTATTCCAATTGATAATTACAATTTAGGAGGCGGAATGATTAGAGATGTGTCAGAATGCATTAATGGAATGTATGACATGGCAAGTTTTGGATAATGTTCATTTATTTTTATTTTTTACTATGAATGAAAAAGGGGAGATAACGCTTAAAAAGGAAGTAAGCTTACTAGATATAGGTAAGAATAATAGTTACGGGAAAGACAAAACCCAGAAAAATTCAAAAGAGAGTGAACATGAGTAGGAGCTTAAAAATTAAGTTCAATAAAAACAAAACATTTGGGGGAGAAAAACATGACAGACGAAACAACTGGAACAGAAGGAACTGTAGCAACTAAAGCTGCAAGCATATCAGATTTTGCACAACTTGCAGGAAAATATGGGCAGACAGCTGGTTCAGCAGATGCTAAAAGAGCAGAAACATTTGATAAAGGTGCAAGACCTAAAGCAGATACATCAAAACTTGAAAGAATTAGTCAAGCACCTGCAACAGACGCAGATGATGAATCAATTGGTGAAACACACAGAGCAGTTGCAGAAGTTAAATTAAATCTAATTAGTCTTGCAAAAAGATACGGAAAACTAGAAGCAAGACTTTCAGATACCTTTGGTAGTGATGCAACATATTCATATACACAACTTATGAAATTGAAAATTTATCCGCATCTTGGTGAAAGGTTTGAGAAAAAAGCAGAGAGTATTCAACTTGATGCAATTGAGGCTAGAGGAGATACACTTAACTACATAGTTAAGAGCATGGCAACAATTGTTGAAGAAATGCACCAGGGAGCTATCACTGGAAGAGAAAAGGGTGAAGCAATTAGAGAAGATGTTGTTACTCACACCAAAACTATGCATAGAAAATTGATTGATATGCTTAGAGGAGGAAAATATAGTGATGCAGATCTTTTTACGGCAGAACGAGAAATTGCACAAATTGGTCAAGATCTTGATAAAGTTGAAGCAGGTCTTAAAGAATACGAAACATTAATTGGTGAAGCAAAAGCAGCAGATAACCAACCTGAAGTAAAAAGATTAACTCAGGAAGCATTAGGATTACTAGACATTAAGTATGGTATTCTTGATAATGAACTTGAAGCTGATAAGATAAGATCTGAAATAAGTAGAGATATGGTATATCATGCAGAAGGTGTACAATCCACACGTGGTGCAATTGCTGCATCTAGGGTCAATTACAAAATTGCAAATGCTTTAATTGATTCATTTTATGGATTAGAAGTAAAGTATGAACATGCAATGAGTGATATGATACCAACATTCAGGCATCAAGCACAGTTAACTGATCTTTCAGAAGCTGCTCTTGAATCCAGAGATACTTTGTTAATCATAGGAAAAGCATCTGAAAGATTAATGGAAATCAACGTAGAGCTTGCTACACATGTAGCTGCAGAAGTACTTGAGTTATTAGAAACACCAATTTATGATGTAGAACATGCAAGAATGGTTGAAGAAAAATTAACTAAGTACATGATTGAGTTGAACGAAAACAAGAAAACATGGGCTGACACACAAACTAGGTTTACAACAGAAAGTGAACGGTTCAACAAAATATACAACGAAGATCAAGCAAAAGTTCAACACGAATAAAAGCAATGCTTTTATTTTTTTATTTTATTTTTTTATTGAAAAAAAGATGTAAAGAAGGAAAAAAGAATTATGTTTATTGATGAAAAAATAATAACATTGACTAGGCGAGTTGAACAAAGTAAGAAAAAGTCCGTCTGTGCCAGTTTTGTTATTAATTTTTTATAGATATCATTTAAAAAAACAACAATGTTAGAAAACAACAACAAAAATGAATGAAGATTTAAATTTTCATAAAGTTAGGGGAGAAGAAAAAGACAGATATTTATCTATGTTAGATAGATCTCTAGAAGTTTTAGCTCAAGGTTTAGTTGATCAAGACATTACTAGACAAAAACAAGTATTGTCTGAATTTGGGAAAGAGAATGAATGGGATTGGGGCAGGTTACCAGGACAAGAACAGATATGTAAATCAATTGCAAAAAATGTTGAGAGAATAAGACAAGAATATCTTTGGTTCCATACATTAATTGACCCAAAAGATCCAGAACAAAACAGAGGTTATTTTGATGAAATTGGTATAAGTAAAAACTCAGGGATGCCATGGATTTTTAATTTTGTTACACTTAACAGGTTAAAAAGAGAAATCGAAGCAGAATTTGGAAAATTACCTAGCTATGTAGATGCAGTAAAAGAACTTAAAAAAACAGTATTAGAAGATTACGTTGATGTTGATGATGTTGAAGCAAAATTAGAAGAAATTCATAAAGGTGCATTAAAGAGAAGTTTTTTAGAACAATTAGCAGATGCAGAGTTATTAAGAAAAGATTCATCTGCAACTTATACAACACCAGAAGCAACAAAAATTAAATCAATGGGTGCAGAAGAATTATGGAATATTACTTATATGAAATTAAATCACGGAACAGGAACTTTTGAAATTTATTCCATAGATTTATGGCAAGATAATAGAGAACAACACATTACAGAAGATGCTGAAGGTACAAAAGTATCTGAAAGATTTAGAACATCATTAAGCTTTAGTCAAAAAAACCATGCATGGTATATTTTAAGAAGAATTGATCAAAACTTTAAAAGTTTACATCCTGTCCATGTTACAAGAGCAACTGTTGGACCATTTGAAAACAAATATTTAACTGCCCCAACTAGAGATACAAAATTACTTTCTCCTGTTCAAAGAATATTAGAGACAGATGCAGAGGCAGGTGTATTAAGATTTACAAGACAATATTCATTAGCTCCTAATCACAATGAAATCCATGGAAAATTACGTCAAGAAGTTTATCAGAAAAACTGGTCAGATGAAATTATTGTTTGTCCAGGAAAATATTCATCCACATTAGGACACATGATCCTAGGAACTGATGTTAAAATATTTGAAAGGTAATGTTAAGATAAGAGATGATAATAATAATTAAACCACAAAGGTGAGAAAATGGCAGAAACAAAAGAAATAGAATTAGATAAACAAATCCAAGAAAATTTAGAACAAGTAAGATATGTTATAAGAGATACAAATTTACCTACCACTAAACCAAGTCGAGCAGAAAGAATATTAGGAAAATCAGAAAATCCTAATTTGTATGAACAAATTATTAGTGAATTATCAGAAGGTACAAGAAATACTCCTGATCAATTAAATTTTCTTAATGCATATGAAACTGCATTGTCTGTTTTCAGAACAGTTGCATTAGAGCTAAGAAAAGAAATGGATATAATTACATTAGAACAAAGATTAAATGCACAGGAAAGAGCGGTACAAGACAAAATATTAAGAAACCTAGGAACAACAGCAGGGCTAGGAAGCGTAGAAGAAGTAGAAGCAAGTCTTGCAAGACTTGAAGAAAGTGATGGAACTTCTATGTTAGATGATGATAGTTCAACAATTACATATTTAGGAAAACCTTCTGATGACGAAATAGAAGCAAGACAAACAGAAGCAAAAAAAACCCAAGCAAATGAAGCAGAAGCAGTCTCATTACAAAAACAAATAACAGATGCAATCTTTTTTTCAAATAGATATGCATTATATTTTGCAGGGAAAGTGGGATTAGAGTTATTAGGAGAAGAAAAAGCAGATGTTGAATCAATCTTGCAATTTGGTTCAAGATTAGAAGGAAGCAAAAAAAGAGATGAATTAATTGCATATCTTATCAAAGATACAATTATAAGTTTAGGAGATATAATTGGTGATAAAAAAGCTGCACCAACAGTAACAACGAATGGAAAAGAAGAAACCAATAAAGATGATGATTTAAGTTACACATTAAAAGCAACTTTCACCTCTTGGATTAACCAATTTAACTGGCCAACATGGGATGAAATTGCAGCTGAATATGGTGTTGAAGATCTAAAGATGAAATTTGGAAATTATAGTATGTTAGCTGGAGAATTCAAAAAGAAAAGTGACATAGTAATTGTTGATCAAAAATTCATGCCTGTAAGAAAAGAAGCTGTTATTGGTGGACAGGAGTTTGGTCAAACATTATGGAAATCAATGGTTAAATTAGGGTTTTACAATCACGAAGAACAAGATAATGAAGCAGACCCACCTTTTGTAATCTTTACATATGGTGATCCTGGTTGTGGAAAAACATACAATGCACACGCATATATTAGATCATTTGTTGATCTTTGTAAAGACAAAGGAATTCCTGTTTGGGCATTAACTCATAGCACAACTGACTATGCATCACATTTTCAAAATAAGACAGCTAATGAATTATCATCATTAGCTGGAAGAATTAATGATTTTCCTGGTATTGTAATGATGTATGTTGCTGACGCAGACAATATTTTCACGTCTAGAAAAAGTCCAGGTATAACATCAGAACAACAAAACACCTTAGGTGTTTACTTTAAGATGTTTGATGGTACATTAATTCCAAAAAATGGAAAAATGATGACAATAATGGATGCAAATTATATTGATGGAATTGATGATGCAACAAAAAGTAGATTATTTGATGAGATTATAAAATTAGAAAGGTTTGATCAAGCATCTCAGTTTGAAGAATTAGCTAGAAGAATGTTAAGTTATAAAACTGCATCCCCTGGTTTAACAGACGGAGAATGGTCACAAGTTGGACAATATCTGTTAGATGGGCCTTTAAGCATTAGAGAAATCACTCACGTAACAAGAGGATTACGAGGCGGTTTTGAACCAGATGAGGCATTGTTAGGAACACCTGGTGCAAGTGCAATTATTCGAGCCCAAAAATCAGATCATCTTATACAAGTGGGTTATGATCAAGTACTTGGTGGATTCGATCATTATATCACAACAAGAATGGAAATGGAAAGAGCAGCAAAAGAAGCAAAAGAAGCAAAGGACCATGAAAGATTCATGACTTCCTTGAACATAGAACATAAACCAAGCACAGCCTAAAATAAAGAGAAAGAGTAAAACAAAAAATAAAACATAAAAAAATAAATACAAAATGGGAACCTTAGATTTTTTAAGAAACATAGCAAGATTAAAGAAGATTGCTCGCGGAGGCAATGGTGCATTAGATACAAGTAGATTAGAACAGGATTTCCTTATGTTTTCTCAATATACGGGCAAGAGAGAATTAGTAGTAAAAAGACCTTCACTTTTTAGATTAGATGGTGATGACTCAGAACATTTCAAAGATGCAATACTTTCTTTAGGATCAAATGACGATTCAATTCCTAGAGCCTGTGATATTTCAGGAGCTTATCTTGCAAATCCTGAATTAGATAACATTGTAATTGTTTCACCAAATCAATTAAATGCGGATCATATTTTTGAAAGCAGATCTCATCTAAATGTAATTTTAAAAAAGATCTATGGAGACGGGGCAAGATTATTGAGAGATTTTACTGTGCATGAAGCTGTGTTAGGTGAAGCTCAATACATGAGCGGTGAATTAAATCTAGGAGAAATATCATTATTTCCAGAAAGATTTAAGAAAGGCCCATACCAAGTAGAAATAAAATTAGATACACCATCTAAAACAATTTCTGATATTAAAGGATTTTTTGATTTTTTAGATCAAGTAGAAGAAAGTCCAAAAAAAGCCATTCTTGATCCAGCACAAATAGAAAGAGCAAAAAAAGGAATTGGTCTTAGAGAACGTTTAGGCTCATTATCAAGATATGATTATCCTGAATTACAAAGTTTTAAGGTTAATACAAATCACTGTGTTATCAAAAACAAAGATTCAACATATTATTTTTTACATAATGCAAAAGAAAATCGTAATGCAGTTGTTTATTTTGGAGTAAATCCATTTGAAGAAAGCAAGGTACCATACGGTTTAGAAGTAATTAATGGTGAAGATCCAAAAGATGCACTTGTAAAATTAGTAGAGTTTGGTGTTTTTGATCCTAGTGAAGCATTATTAGAACAAAGAATTACAGCATTGCAAGAAATGTATGATTCAGCATCAAGAGCAAAAAGAAAAAAAGCAACAGATGATAAATCAGATTATAATACATTATTAACAAAATTAAATAGAGTAAAGGATTATTTTGCAAAAGTTATTAATCCAGAGCTAAGAAGAGCATATACAGAAAGACAAGAACCTGAAATAATGGAATTTATTGTTCATCCTGCCAGTGATAGTCCAACAATTCATGAGTTATTACCACGAGTTTCATGGAACCATACAATTAGAGATTATCACGATACTAATTATTTTATAGAATCCTTTCATGCAGCCACAGAAGAAGGAAGAAAAGAAATAGTTCATCAAGTAGCTGCAAACATTATGTTTTCTCATCATCAAAGCCAGGATACAAATTTATGGTTGTATCTAAATCATAGAGAATTATGTGAACAAGAAGGAATTTCTTTTAAAGTTGCATCAAATGGAAAGTAGTTATAGTAAGTAGTTATAAGTTTGAAGTTAGAAGTTGGTTGGTAGTGGTTATAGTAAGTAGTTCTAATATAGTAAGTAGTTATAAGTTGGAAGTAAGAAGTTGGAAGTTAGAAGTGGGTTGGTAGTGGTTATAGTAAGTAGTTCTAATATAGTAAGTAGTTATAAGTTTGAAGTTAGAAGTGGGTTGGTAGTAGATGAGTTGGTAGTTTATGGTTATTAGTGACTAGAAACCAACAATTAGAAACAAATACCAAGTAACTAATAACATTTATATATCTGTTATATTAATAAGTATATATTAAAAAGAGGTATTAATATGGTCAGCTATAAGATAACTAAGATCAAAGCTAGAGAAATACTTGATTCTAGAGGAAATCCTACTGTTGAAGCAGAAGTATATACTAAATCAGGAATGGCTTATGGTCATGTTCCTTCAGGAGCTTCCACTGGAATACATGAAGCATTAGAATTAAGAGATGGTGGAAAACGTTATGAAGGAAAAGGTGTTCAAAAGGCTGTGAAAAATGTTAATCTCAAGATTTCTAAAAAACTAAAAGGCATGGACGTAAGATATCCTAAGAAAATTGATCAAGAAATGATAGATTTAGATGGAACAGTTAACAAATCTAAATTAGGAGCAAATGCAATCTTAAGTGTTAGTTTAGCATGTGCAAGTTTGCTTGCTCAACTTGAAAAAAAACCATTATATTCTGTATTAGGTAAAGGTAGAATGTTACCAATTCCATTTATGAATGTAATTAATGGAGGAAGGCATGCAGAAAACAAATTAGCAATCCAAGAATTCATGATTGCTCCGTTCGGAAAGAACTTTAAAGAAAGTTTAAGGATAGGAGATGAAGCAGACCATGAATTAAAAAGAGTTTTAGCAAAGAAATATGGAAAAGCATCAACAAATGTTGGAGATGAAGGAGGGTTTGCTCCTAATGTTAATAATGTAGAAGAAGTTTTGCATTTATTAATGAAAACTTTTGAGAATTTAGGTTATGAAAAAAAGATAAAAATAGGAATGGACGCAGCTGCATCTGAATTTTTCAAACAAGGATATTATCATGTTGATGGCAGGAAAATGGGATATCATCGTTTACTTGATTTTTATGAACACATGATTAAACATTTCCCAATAATTTCTATTGAAGATCCTTTTGCTCAAGACCACTTTTTGCCATGGAAAGATATGACAGAAAGATTAGGCAGTGGTTCTGTTAATAAGAAATTACAAATTGTTGGTGATGATTTGTTATGTACAAATCCTCGACGTATAGGAATGGCAGTTGATAGAAACATGTGCAATGCTTTATTGTTAAAAGTAAATCAAATTGGAACTTTAAGTGAAGCAATTGATGCTGCAAAATTAGCAATGAAAAACAAATGGAATGTTATGGTTAGCCATAGAAGTGGAGAAACAGCAGATCCATT
>JABJHR010000003.1 GCA_018661705.1 Candidatus Woesearchaeota archaeon | reverse complement strand
TACTACTACTACTACTACTACTACTACTACTACTACTACTACTACTACTACTACTACTACTACTACTACTACTACTACTACTACTACTACTACTACTACTATTAACTATTATTATTATTTACAATATTGAAAAGAAAGAAATGTGAGAAAAAAAGAAAAAGATAGCATTTTTCTCAAAATGATGATTATTTTTTTAAATAATTCATTTATTTTTTAAATTCAAATTTGTTCTTTAGAAGCCTTGTATTGGTTAAATTTATGTATTTAATAATTTAAGTTTACTTAATTAAGACCAACAAGCAAGCCACACCACACACAAATGAGTTCCATAGGAAACCAAGGGGTGGGTCTACGTTTCTATAACAACAATATTTATATACCTTTATTTCTTATGGAAAGGAAGATGACAAACGGGGGATTAAAGGGGTTTTTTGAGGATTTTCTCAAAAGAGATAGCTTATTTAAGCAAAAAGCTATTTTGCAGGCCTCCTACATGCCGGAAGAGATCTTACATAGGGAAATAGAGATTAAACAACTCGCAAACATTCTTGCACCTTGTTTAAGATTAGAAAAACCATCTAATTTATTTGTATATGGAAAAACAGGAACCGGTAAAACACTCACACTAAAATATGTATGTAATCATTTATTAGAAATTTCTAAAAATCAAGGATTACCACTAAAGGTTATTTATGTAAATTGTAAGTTAAGTAAGGTTGCGGACACAGAATATAGGTTAATTGCGCAGCTAGCAAGAGAATTAGGTAAGGAAATTCCACCAACGGGACTACCAACTGAAGAAGTTTATAAAATATTTCATCATGCGATCACGGAGAAAAAAGTAGAATTATTGGTTGTTTTAGATGAAATCGATCAACTTATTAAAAAGGCAGGGGATGAAATTATTTATAATTTAACCAGAATTAATATTGAACTAAAAGGGAGCCAAATTACTCTTGTAGGAATTTCAAACGATTTATTATTTACAGATAACATGGATCCCAGGGTCAAATCATCTTTAAGTGAAGAAGAAGTTGTTTTTGCCCCATATAATGCATTACAATTACAAGATATTCTTAAAAAACGGGCAACACCTGCATTTAAAGAAGGTGTTTTGAAAGAAGGAGTTATTGAAAAATGTGCAGCCTATGCCGCCAGAGAACATGGCGATGCAAGAAGGGCGCTAGAATTATTAAGGGTCGCGGGCGAACTTGCAGAAAGAAACGAACAACAACATGTTGTAATTGAGCATATAGATGGCGCCGAAGAAAAAATTGAAAAAGATCGAGTTTTAGACATTATTAAAACACAACCAAAACAACAACAAGCAACATTATTTGCAATTCTTTCGCTTAAAAAAAACAATGCAATTTTTACTGGAGAAATTTACGATCTTTACAAACAAATTTGTGCCAAAGTTGGTTTAAGACCATTAACACAAAGACGAACCTCAGATATTATTGCAGAAATGGATATGTTGGGAATAATTAATGCCAAAGTAATATCAAAAGGAAGATTTGGTAGAACACGAGAAATTAGTCTTTCAATTCCAGCGTCATTAATTACAAAGATTACATCAGTTTTAGAACAGAGCCTGGGTATTTGAAATGTTATTAGATTCTAAACCTAAAATAGTGAAAACATTATTGGAAAAAGGAATTTTGGTAGATGGTGAACTATTGGACTGTTTAATGGACGAAGAAACAGAACTTTTCTTAGAATTTGTTAATTTACCCACTGCAACAAATGTATTTCATGTGACCAAGGCAGCATGGTTAAATTTTAAACAACAAAAAAAGAATTTTTCTTCTACTTCCCAATCCTCTTCAATGAGCAAGAATCCTGTGTCTGGAGAAAGGTGCGAAATAACAACAACGTCTGCTTCAGGCCAAGTTGTTTCTATGCAACGAGCAGGCCACACAAGAGAGGATGGCGATGGCACAGATCAAAAAGAAGAACTAATTAAAAAACAACTTAATTATAAAGTTAAGATCTTAACAGATTATAAAGATCTTCCAAAAAAACGAACTGTGCAAGATTTTGTTAGTTATTTTAATAAACGTTATTCTGCAATTAAAAACATGTTGATGCAAAGATCTGACCTCACCAATTTATTGTCGGTTAATAAAATTTTAAACAAACGTGATAAAGATTCTGTGTCTTTAATTGGTATCGTTGTAGAAAAAAGAATTACGCGAGCAAAAAATATTGTTTTGGTTGTTGAAGATCCAACTGGGCAAATAAGTGTGGTGGTTAATAAAACCAAACCAGAATTATTTACTCTTGCAAAAAATTTAACAGGGGACGAAGTAATTGGTGTTTCTGGATTTAATGACAAAACAGTTATCTTTTGTAATAAACTTATTTTGCCAGAGTTTGCACAGCAAGAATTTAAAAAATCACCGGGGGACGAACACGCCATTTTTTTATCTGATATTCATGTTGGTTCTAACTATTTTTTAGATGATAAATTTGACAAATTTTTGAAATGGATCTCTGGCGAGATGGGATCTGAAGAACAAAAAAAATTAGTTGGAAAAATCAAATATCTTTTTATAGCGGGCGATCTTGTTGATGGTGTGGGAATTTATCCTAACCAAGAAGCAGAACTTAATATTAAAGACATATATGGGCAATACAACCATTTTACTAACTTAATTTCTCGCATCCCTAAACACATTGCAATTATTGTTTGTCCTGGAAATCACGATGCAGTTAGATTAGCAGAGCCACAACCTGTTTTAGCAAACGAATTTATTAAACCTCTGTTGGAGTTACCAAATGTCTTTTTTGTGAGTAACCCTTCCTTGATTAATATCTGCCAAGACGAGAATTTCCCTGGGTTCGATGTTCTTCTTTATCACGGTTATGGTTTTGATTATTATATCTCCAACGTAGATGAAATCAGAAATAATGGTGGCTATGATCGTGCAGACTTGGTCATGAAATATTTGTTGCGAAGGCGACATCTTGCGCCCACTCACGCCTCAACATTATATATCCCTGATAATCTTGATGATCCGCTGGTTATTAAAAAAGTGCCAGATTTTTTTGTTACAGGGCATGTACATAAAACTTGTGTCTCTAATCATAAACACATTACATTAATCTGTGGGTCCTGTTGGCAAAGCACAACTTCTTTTCAGGAAAAGGTTGGACATAATCCTGAACCTGCAAGAGTTCCATTGGTTAATTTAGGTACAAGAGAAGTCAAAATCTTGAGGTTTTAATATGGTTGTTAAAAGTAAAGAAATGGAAAAGTATTTTGAAACGCTGGAGGTTGGTTTAAATCAATGTTATGATCTTGCAAATAAAGCAAGGGCCCTAAATTTAGATCCTGAATCTAAGGTCGATATTAAATTAGCAAGAAATATGGCCGAAAGAGTAGAGGCATTAATTGGTATTGTTGCGCCCCAGATGGTTGGTTGTGGTGTTATAAAACACATTATAGAATTAGAAAAAAAATATGGACACATGGATTGGCGTGTTGCTTTGTCTATCGCACTTGCAGTTGCAAAACAAAAGTTTTGTAAATTTGAAACACAAAAAGAAGCAATTGAAGTTGGAATTAGGACTGGTTTTGCGTATCAAACTGGCGGCATTGTTGCGGCACCCCTTGAAGGTTTTATTGAACTAAAAATTAAAAAAACGGCATTGGGAAAAGAATATTTGGCGCCTTGTTATGCTGGCCCAATAAGAGGGGCAGGTGGAACGGCATCAGCTTTTTCTTTAATTCTTGTAGATTATCTCAGAACACAGTTGGGATTTGAAAAGTATGATCCTACACCTGTGGAAATTAATCGGTTTAAGGCAGAGGTTGCCGATTATCATGACCGGATTACTAATTTACAATATCTTCCTTCTTCAGAAGAAATTGAATTTTTGGTTAAACATTTACCCATCGAGGTTGAAGGAGATCCAACTGAAAAAATTGAAGTTTCCAATTATAAAGATTTACAAAGAATTGAAACAAATAGAATTAGGGGTGGCCTTTGTTTGGTATTGGCAGAGGGACTGGCGCAGAAAGCACCTAAATTATGGAAACGTTTGGAAAAGTGGGGAAAAGAGTTTAATTTGGAGTGGGGGTTTTTAGAAGAATTCCTAAAGTTACAAAAATCAATAAAAGCAAGAACCGCGGTGGGTGGTGGCAGTAAAGAAAAAATTTCTCCAAATTATACCTTTATTGCAGACTTGGTTGCTGGAAGGCCTGTTTTAACTCATCCCATGGCAAAAGGCGGATTTAGATTAAGGTATGGCCGTTCAAGAATGTCTGGGTTTTCTGCGTCGTCTATTAATCCCGCTCTAATGTTGTTATTAAAAAAATATATTGGTGTTGGGACACAATTAAAGATTGAACGGCCAGGCAAGGCGGCCGCAATAACTTCTTGTGATTCTATTAATGGGCCAATTATTAAATTAAAAGATGGATCTGTTATTAAAGTTGATACAATTGAAGAAGCGAAAAAATATGTTTCGTCCGTAGATCAAATTCTTTTTATGGGCGATTTTTTAGTTAATTATGGTGACTTTTCAGAGAACGGGCACGCCTTAGTTCCCTGCGGGTATAACGAAGAATGGTGGATTCGTGATCTTGAAAAACAAAGCGTTGAAAAATTTGGTACAATTGATGTATATAAACTTGCAACAACAATTGATACAGATCCAGAAAAATTAGAGGTTCTCTTGAAAGAACCATTATTCACTAAAATTTCTGCAAAGCTCGCAATTCAAATTTCACAAAAACTAATGATTCCTTTGCACCCAAATTATACTTTTCATTGGGATCTTTTAGAGAATCAAGATTTAAGACAATTAATTGATTTTTGGCCAACACGAAAAGTTGTTGAAGAAGAGGGAAAACTAAAAAAGATTGTTTTGAAGAATTCATCACCAATAAAAGAAATTCTAGAACAAATTGGGTGTCCACATAATCTTGTTAATAATGAATTTATTATTCTTGAAAGACATTATGCAGAAATTTTTGAATTTTTACTTAAAAATCCCGCAGAATTAAAAATTAATGAGGAAAAAACTGCTTTAGAAAATTTAATGGTTTTTTCAGGAATTAAAATTAAAAATAAATCCGGAACATTTATTGGGGCAAGAATGGGTCGGCCAGAAAAAGCAAAAATGAGGAAAATGACTGGTAGCCCGCAAGTTTTATTTCCGGTAGGGGATGAAGGTGGAAGGACAAGATCATTTCAATCAGCACTAACACAAAGCAAAGTTACCGCGGATTTTCCTTTATTTTTTTGTTCAAAATGTGAAAAGGAATCAGTTTACAAATCTTGTGAACTTTGTGGGCAGGCAACAAAACAACAATATTTTTGCAGACAATGTGGTAAAACAGACAAACAAAAATGCCCTAACTGTAAAGAAGATTTAAAACAAACACACGAAAGAAAAGAACTCGATATTAAACATTATTTTAATAGTGCCCTCAAAATCTTTAAAGAACCAACATACCCTGATTTAATTAAAGGGGTAAGGGGCACAAGTAACAAAAATCACATTCCAGAACATTTAGTTAAAGGAATACTTCGTGCAAAACATGGGTTGTTTGTTAATAAAGATGGGACTATGAGGTATGATATGTCTGAATTGCCAATTACTCATTTTAAACCATGCGAAGTAGGAACGGCAATAGAAAAACTAAAAGAGTTAGGATATCAAAATGATGTTCTTGGAAAAGAATTAGAAAGTTCTGATCAAATTTTAGAAATTAAACCACAAGACGTAATTTTACCAGGCGCATACGAGGCATTAGATGAGCCGGCAAAAGATGTTTTGTTTAGGGCCGCTAATTTTATAGATGAATTATTAATTAAACTTTATTCACTTAAACCATATTATAATTTAAAATCACCTCTTGATTTAGTTGGTCATTTAATTATTGGGTTGGCTCCACACATCTCTGCCGGGACTGTTGGGAGGATAATTGGTTTTTCAAAAACACAGGGTCTTTTAGCACACCCTTTATTTCATGCCGCGATGCGACGTGATTGTGATGGTGATGAGGCATCAGCCACATTATTATTAGACGGGTTTCTTAATTTTTCAAGTCAATATCTTCCTGATACGCGTGGTGCCAAAACAATGGATGCGCCGCTTGTTTTAACAATTACTATTAACCCGACAGAGGTTGATGATCAGGCACACGGGTTAGATGTTGTTTGGCAATATCCTTTGGAACTTTATGAGGCAGCAGAACAATACAAAAATCCGTGGGATGTTAAAATTGAACAAATAACCCATAGGTTGGGCAAGGAAACACAATATGAACAAATGGGCTTTACTCATCCAACAACTAATATTAATGAAGGAGTTTTATGTTCTGCATATAAAACGCTGCCTTCTATGAAGGAAAAATTGCAAGGACAAATGGATATTGCGAGAAGAATAAAGGCCGTTGATGAAACAAATGTTGCAGAAATGGTAATTACTAAACATTTTCTTAAAGATACAAAAGGGAATTTAAGAAAATTTTCTCAACAACAATTTAGATGTGTTAAATGTAACGAAAAATTTAGGCGGCCACCTCTTCGCGGATATTGTGTTAAATGTGGTGGTAAAATTATTTTTACAATTTCAGAAGGAAATGTAACTAAATATATGCAGTTAAGTTTAAATCTTGCAAAAGAGTTTGGTGTTTCTACAAATGTTCAGCAAACTTTAGAGTTATTACAAAATAGAATTAATGGTGTTTTTGGAAAAGAAACTGAAAAACAAGAAGCCCTCGGTAAATGGGTTTGATATTTTCTTTTATCTTGTTTTAATATTAATGTGTAATCTGAAATTCTTTTTTTTCATCTATGATCTTATCATGTTCTTTAACTTCAACGTTTTCAACAGTTGCGTGCATAGGCCCATGTTTACACCATTTAATTAATTTCTTAATCTTATTTTCTTCGCCAGAAACAACAATCTTAACAGAACCATCAAATTTATTTTTTACATATCCTTTTAATCCAAGGGCCTTCGCAAGTTTTTTTGTATTTTCTCTATAAAAAACACCCTGTACGTGCCCCTTAATGATTATCTTTTTTTTCATAATTCAATTATAATCTTAATTGGATTATATATCTTTTATGTTTTTTTGAGAATTATAAAGGGATATTAAATTTTGTATGTGTTGTAGTGTTATCTTTTTGTTTTAACAAACTGTTTTGCACCGCATGCTAAACATTTTTTGAATAAATAATTTCCTTCTTTGAGTAATTTTGTGTCTGGTTTTCCACAATCAGCACAAAGAACAAATTCTTCAGTATATGATTCAATTTTTTCATTAATCCTGGAAGCAGCAACCTTTGTACCAATTATTGCACCATTTTTTTTAAGATCTCCGGGGGTTGCAAGTTCTTTTAATAAATATTTGAATAAATGTTCGACTGGGCGATGTAATGTGCTTGCAATTTGATGTAAATTACTTATAATTGTTCTATTTCCTTGTAAATGTCCTGTTACTTTTGGAATTTCAAATCTCATCCTAACATCATTTACTTCAGGTAGCCGTTCATAGGCTTCTGTTAACATTTTATCATATTCTTCTTCTTCAACCATATCTCTTTAAGTATCTGTTTGTGCTTTATAAATCTTTTCAAAACATTTATAAAACAGCAAATTCAGAAATCATGTATGGTTTTAGACGTATTAATCAATCCTATAGAAGCAGAAAAAAGACCTTGGCAAATGTTTTTCTTAGGTGTCTTATTTTCTTCTATGGCTGCATTACTCGGAACCTTAATTTTTGTAAAGTATAGTTCATTAGTAATGGTTTTTTTAACAGTTTTAGCAAGTTTTCCAATTATTTATAATACTATTAAATTAGAAGAAATAAAAGATGAACATGCAGTTAGCGAAACAAGGCTTTTGAAAGAGCATAGTAAAGCAATAAGTGCCTTTATGTTTTTGTTTTTAGGAATTTTAGTTGCTTCTACACTTTGGTTTGTATTTTTACCTTCTGAACAAGTAAATCATTTATTCAGCACCCAGCTTGATACAATTACTAGCATTAATACACAATATACGGGTAATGTTGTAAGACCAAATGTTTTATCAACGATATTTATGAATAATTTAAGGGTGTTATCTATCTGTTTGTTGTTTTCATTTTTGTATGGTGTTGGGGCAATGTTTATTTTAACTTGGAATGCAACTGTAATTGCTGCCGCAATTGGAACTTTTATTAGAGAAAATTTAGCTAGTTTTGGTAATTTAATTGGGGAAGTAAGTATTTTCAAATATTTCCATATCTTTTCTTCGGGATTTTTTAAGTATATGTTCCATGGTTTTTTTGAGATTTTAGCTTATTTTGTGGTTGCTTTAGCGGGCGGCATAATTTCGGTGGCAGTAATTAGGCATGTTTTTGGATCTAAGAAGTTTGAAAGAATTATGTTTGATGTGTCCGAATTAATCATAATCTCTGTTTTATTATTATTTGTTGCTGCACTCCTGGAAGTATATGTTACTCCTGTTTTATTTTAATTTTTACTCTCTCTGAATTTTAAGTTAGTTTTTAAGTTATTTTAACACTCTGAAATCACTTTTAAAGTTACAATAAATATATAAACCTATTTCTATTCTGATTTATAATGTTAGATTATAATAATATCCTGCAATTTATGCGCCTTAAAGGCCCGCTTGTTCCTAAAGATCTTGTTAAAACATTAGAAAAGGACACCATAATTATTGGTGCAGCATTAGCTGAGCTTGCATCCAAGGGTAAAATTTGCATTACTTCTGTAAAAATGGGGGGAAGCCCATTTTACTATCTTCCTGAACAAACACCTAAACTTCAAGATTTGAATAAGTATCTTAATGAAAAGGACCAAAGAGCTTATGAAACCTTAAAAAAGGAAAAGGTGCTTAAAGATGTTGAACTTGCCCCGTTATTAAGAGTTTCGTTGCGTTCTATTAAAGATTATGCAAAGGCAATTGAAGTTAATGATAATAATCAAACCCATTTATTTTGGGTTTGGTATTTGATGCCTAAAATTGAATTTGTTAGTTTGATTAAAGAGAAATATTTTGGAATGGTAACGGCCGTTCAATCCGAGAAGGTTAAATCAAATGAGATTAAACCAGAAGAGATTAAATCAGAAATTCCGGTGGTTAAACCCGTAGAAGAAGTGCCACAAAAAGCATCTGTTGTTTTACCAATGCCTAAAACCAAGGTTAATGATAAAATTGAAGAACAGCGCGCCGCACAAGTTAATCAACCACAAAATATACAACCAATAAAACCCATAATCAAACCAATCGATGGGCAAGTAAAGAAACAACAAGTAAGTGAAATAAAACCACAAGCAGAAATACAAATTAGATCACAAGGAAAACAACAAGAAAAACAAGTAAAAACACAAATAGAAAAAAAGGAAATTAAAGTTAAGGAAAAACCAATAATTGTCCCAAAAGAGATGGCTGATTCAGAAACACAAACTAAGATTAATGGTGCAGAAACGGAAATTAGTGATGAACTCTTCTCCAAAATAAAAAGTTATTTTAATCAAAACAACATTAAATATGAAAATATTAACATTATTAGGAAAAATAAGGAATTTGAGTGTGTTGTTGAAATTCCTTCAATAGTGGGCCCAATGATGTATTATTGCCGGGTTAAGACTAAAAAAAAGGCAAACGATGGTGATTTAGCAACAACTTTTGTTAAAGGCCAGCAAAAACAATTGCCTGCTTTGTTTATTACAACGGGCGAGGTAACAAAAAAAGCAAAGGAAATGTTAAACACAGAATTCAAAAACATGAAAATTGTATTTTTAGATTAAAAAATGGGGTGGAAGAATGAAAAATAAAATAAATCTGTTATTAATTATGTTGGTTGTATTTAGTTTAATTGTTTTAATGGGTTGTGTTAATAAAAATTATCTTTGTCCAAATGGAGAAACGGTTTCTAATCTTGATGACTGTAATGCAGAGGGGGATGAAGGTTCTGTTGTTTATGAAGGCGAATCAACAGGGGAAGTTGATGATAAGGTAGTTGTTGAAGAAAAAACAACCACAAAAGACACTGATTCCGAACCGGCAGAAAAAGAAGCGACACCCAGCAATTTACAATTAGAATTAACTCCTGTTCAAATCTCTAAACTTGATGATTTAATTTCTAATCAAAAATCTGTTGTTTATCCAAAGACGTTGGGAGGGGCAGAAGCTGTTCCTTTTGGTGGGTCTTACGCCTATGCCTTTGCAATTAGAAATTCTGGTGCAAAATCTTTAGAATTCAAATTTTCAATGGTTTTATTGGAGTCAAAAACAGATTCTTTTAGCAATGGTGGGGCAGATGAAACAGTTTTAGAATGGTTTACTGCTAATACTAATTTTGATGAAACCTTTATCTTAGGAAAAAATGAGATTGCATACATACCTTTGGTTGTTGTTGTTGGAGATAAATCTAATGTAAAGGGAGATCCTGTTTTTGCAGGCACATATAAATTTAGAATTTATACAGAAACAATTGAAGGACCATTTGATAGGGATTATCATTTTACAGATTTTAGTTTGCGTGTTAAAGAATAATTTTTTATTATTTTTTATTTTTAACTCTTTATTTTAAACGGGAGGAAATAATAACATGGGTGTTGCATTTAAAGATCTTATTGTCTCAAAAGAAATTGCGTTATCTGATTTAAAGGATAAAATTATTGCAATTGATTCATTTAATATGCTTTATCAGTTTCTGACGACAATTAGGGCAAGGGATGGAAGTTTATTAACAGACAAAAACGGCCATGTTACTTCTCATATTATTGGGTTATTTTCTCGAGTTACTACAATGATGGAAAATGGTCTTAAACCCATTTTTGTTTTTGATGGTGTTGCACCTGAACTCAAAAAAAAAGAAAGAGAAAGAAGGGCTGAAGTTAAGGCGGAAGCAAAAAAGGAATACGAAATTGCAAAACAAAGGCAAGATATAGAACTTATGAAAAAGTATGCTTCAAGAACAACTAAACTTACTCCTGAAATGATTAATGATGCAAAGCAATTAATTGAATTATTAGGGTTACCGATTGTTCAAGCTAAATCAGAGGGCGAAGCGCAAGCGGCATTCATGGTGAAGAATAAAGATGCATATGCTTGTGTTAGTCAGGACTTTGATACTTTATTACACGGTTCTACAAATCTAATTAGAAACTTATCAATTGCGGGAAAACGTAAAAGAACCAATAAATTGGGTTATGTAACTGTTAAACCCGAAATAATTAATCTTGCTGATAATTTAAATCATTTAAAATTGGGTTTGGATCAATTAATTGTTTTGGCAATGTTAATTGGCACAGATTATAATATTGGCGGTGTTAAGGGATTGGGTCCAAAAAAAGCATTAAAATTAGTTTCACAACATTCTACAGATTTTGATGCGTTGTTCAAAGAAGCAAAATGGGAAGAACATTGCGATATCGAATGGGAAGAAATATTTTATTTAATTAAACAAATGCCAATAAATAAGGATTATTCTATCAAATTTTCCCCACCTAATTTTGAAGGGATTATTAGTTTTTTATGTGGTAAACATGATTTTGATAAAGAAAGGGTTGAAAAAACATTAAACAAGATTTCTGAAGCAAATGATATTAAACAACGAGGGTTAGGAGACTTTTTTTAGATTTTGGTGTGTTCTTTTGGATTTGTGTGGTTTTGTTTGTATAAAGCAATTATACTTAAAATATCAAAAATAATATATAAGAGTAAATAAATGAAACAATATATTAATAGATTTTAGAATAAAATTCAATTATTGAATAAAAGTAATTTATTTAAGGATATTAAACATAATTCAACAAAAAAAGTGGTGAGCATGGGATCTGCAGATGATATAGATAAGGCATTAGGAAATGTTGCGAAAAAGGTAGCTGGAGCAGAGACTAAACTAGATAAATCTACAACAGAAGCAGAAAAAGCAGCAATTGAAAATGCTCAAGCTGGAAAAGCAGAGGCAGATGCAGAAAAACAAGAAGCAGAAGCAAAGGAAGAAGAAGTTAAAGAAAAATCTAAATTATGGGAAAAATTAAAGGGCGCCGGTAAAAAGGTTAAAGATAAATATAAACAAAGAAGACAGTCATTTCATGCGCAAGCAACTATATCACCCTGGAAAATTAATGCCTTTATTATTGCGGCAATTGTAGTTCATTTTGGCGTGCTTATGAGGATGCCTAGTATCAAATCTAAACTTATATTTAATTTTTCATTTGCCGTTCTTGCATATTTTTTTCTTATTGATGGTTCTGAACGATCAGACGCAATTAGGGATTTTTTTGTAGTTATTGTAATTTATTTTACATGGGAATATATTTGGATAATGTCTGCACCATATCTTGGTGCCAGGATGCAATATTTTATTGAAATGTATTTGTTAAATCCCATCTATACCCCTTGGTGGCTTTATTATGCAATTACATACAGAATAAAAGCCCAAAATAATAGGACGCTTTTATCAAATGTAATTGGGTGGGCAATATTTTTGTTTTGGTTTGGCTTATTAATTAGTTTTTTAATTTCTATGCCGCTTGCAGAAGGTGGTGTTTTAGATCAAGGCCAAGTATATACACAAACGCATGGTCAAAAATTTGTAACTACTTTGAAAAAAAGTGGAGGCTATTGGGGTAGTTTCTTTGATATTATTAAGAAGTATGCTTTTAATGCAAAAACATTGTGGTATAGGCGAATTGATCAAGCGGCAGGAGGTGATCTTTATTATGCAGGAAAAGTTGAAAATGCACAAGACGAACAATTAGGGGTTAGAATAGATAATGTTCAAGCAGCTGATGATGAGTTTCATGATTCAGAAAAAATAGTTGTTTATGGGTTGCTTAAAGCAAGAACTTTAGATGATGGGATCAAGATTAAAGCGGGCTGTTATTTAGGAGAGAAAAAAGATGATGAAGAAATTACTTCTTATGAAGATTATATGCCACCGTATCAAGGTCAAGTTTTACCTACGAATGAATATTTAATATTTGATGCAGATGAACAATTCATTGATTGTATTCTCCCGCCGGGTAATCAATTACTTAACCAACTTAAAAATTCTAAAAAAGTTACTCTTACTGCAGATTTTAATTTTGAAACAATGGCTTACCTGAAAACTTATTTTATGGAAGAGGAAAGATTAAGGGGGTTATTAAGGCAAGATATTGATCCTTTAAGTGAATTTGGTATTAAAGAAAAAAATCCAATCTCTATTTTTACAAATGGTCCTGTTAAATTAGCAATAGGAACAAAAAAACCGCCGTTTAGAATTAAAATGGGGGAACATGATGCAGCAACAACAGAGTCTAATGTTGTTAGGGTTGGTGTTACTATTGATAATAATTATGGTTGGCAAGGCAAAATTAAAAAACTAAATCAATTAATAATAGAAGTTCCAGATTCTATGGTGTTATTAGAAGGAACTTGTAGTCATTATTTTGGTTTTTATGCAAAAGCAGATGACACACGTAAATGTCAAGAAGACTATAAACTTTATAACAGTAAACCATTTATTGAATGTGCTGAAAAAAGCTCATCTTCTTTTGATAAATATGACCCCGGAGATATTTTAACTGCAAAAACAAATCCAGATGTTGAGGAATGTGTAAAAAAAGTTTGTGAAAAAGAGTTTGATGGTTATGTTGGTTATGAACTAAATACAGATCTTCATTCAAGCAGTCTTGAAAATATTGAAAAGCATAAAACATTTAGTTGTAAATTTAATGTTGAGGATCCTGTCACATTATTGGGGAGCGCACCAGTTACTACAAAATACTTTCGTGCAAGGGCAAGGTATGATTATGAAGTTGAAAAACATACATCTATAAAAGTTCAAGGTCTTGATAAGGCGGTTTCTAGTAGTAATGTTGCAATGCTTGTTTCTAAATTTGATGATCCTAAGCAATTTTTTGATAGTGTTGCACAACAAATATTTGGCATCGTGGAACAACATGCGGGAAATGTTGATCCTTGTTCTATTTTAACGTTAATAGTCCATACTAGTGGCGGAATGGAGAATTATATCTCTGGTGGAAGATGGGGGGTTATGGGTTTAACACCTAAGTTAGCAAGAATAATAATAAAACGATCAGCATGGCCAATTGCAGATAAAATTGATGAAATGAGTGATAATGAAATTGGAAGCGAAATATTACATAATGCCTATGATAATATTAGGTTAGGTGCAACTTTATTAAATGATATTAAGAGTGGGAATACTGAATACTTGGGTGTTGAAGATTCATTAAGTGTTTCTACAGAAGACGCCTTAGTTATATTTCAGGATTCAATGGAAAGTAATTCTTTTAGTCTTGTTTCAGTTACCCCTAAGGATCTCGGCGCCGGTGATTTAGGTACTGGTGTAAAGATTTGCTCCGATATTAAACCATTTGAATGTACACAAAGCATTTATTATAAACATAATACTTTCTTGACAAAGATAAAAAATGATAGGCAATATTGTGAGGACAACAAAGACTCTTTTAGAATTTTAGATGATATTCAAGAAGAAAACCCAACTAATTTCTGGAATCAACTTAGCACAATAATTGTTACGGATTCTTCTGTTCAAATTTCTCCAGAATTAGAACAAAAATATGATTTTGATATTAAAGCAGGTTTTGATGAAGATGAAGAAAGGGCCGTTGCAACTTTTAAGGTTTCAAGATATGGAAAGACTTTGTTTATTGATCAATTTGTGATAGATGAGGATGATCTTCCTTCTGCCGTTTGGAAGTATGGTGAGAAATATCCCTTTTTAAGGGTGAAATTTATTACGGGTAGTATAGAAGAACAAAACTTTCAATTTTATTTTCAAGATTTTGATCTAAGTAGAGTTAAGGTTAGTATTCCGGGGGAAGCAATTTTACCAACTACTATCTGGCAAGATGTTTCGGGCGTAGTTGTTAAAGGAATTTATGATATTCAAAGTAAACAAGTATTACTATTTGGTTCAGGTAGTGATGAAGCTTTTTGTGCAACAAACATTTTTGGAAAGATTAATACTTGTCCACAGTTTCCTGAAATTACACTTTATAATATAAACTTATTAAAGCCTTATGCATTTAATATAGAAGGGGGTTATGATGTCTCAGATGCAGGAAAATCAGGATTATTTGATGGCTTTATTGAATTTAATCCAGATGCAACAGTAGTTAGTTAATTTTATTAAAATATAATAGTTTAAAAAACCTAATTTGAAAACATCTCCATGTAGGGAATAAAAATGAAGAAAAATAAACAATTTAAAAAAATTATTATTAAGGCAACACTGTTTTTTATTATTTTACAACTTTTATTTGTTGTTGGTTGTAGTGGACAAAAACAGAAACACACTATTGATTTAGAATTCAAAAAAGGAACAGATGGATTAAATTTTGATATTATTGGGCTGTTGCCCGAGCTTTATGAACAATCTAGTTTTAAAATTACTCTTAATGTTTTTAACAAAGGAGCATATGATCTTCCAGAAACAAACAGTGGTTTTGTTAGTTTAAATTTAGAGGATGATTATATGTGTTTGCCAGGAGGGGATGCAGAAAATGAATATTGTAATACTGAAAAAGGAAATTTAATTTTTCATCTTGGTGACGATTCACAACTTAGGGGTAGATCTTTTTCAAATCCGGATGGCGATTTTGAAATTATTGAGTATCCTATTTTGGTAAAAAAAATAGATCAACAAAGTTTTCAACATGATGTTTTTGTTGGAGTAACAGCATGTTACAGATATCAAACAGAACTTGTTTCTGAACTTTGCATTGACCCCACCTTTTATGAGCCAGGACAATTAAACAAACCCTGTTCTCCAAAAGATTTAAGTTTTAGTAGTCAGGGTGCACCGGTTGCAATAACAAATATTGAAGTAAAAATGTTATCTTATGGTAAGAATAAAGTTAAACCGTTTTTAATAATTCATTTACAAAATAAAGGAAACGGAGAAGTTATTCATAAAGACCATGTTGAAGATGTTTGCAGTTCAAAAGCATTATCCCCTAATACTTATAACACGATCCATTTACGGAGTATTGAATTTTTGGGTGGAAAATATAAATTTGAAAATGAATATAATGATGTGGCTACTTTTGTGGGTGATGCCGGCGAGACATTAGAATGTGATTTTATTAACCAGAATAAGGAAACAAGAATGAGGGATGGCAAGGCACAAATTAGGTGCACTGCAAAAACACCGATTGCAGCCCCGGAATATAGTGCGATGCTAACACAACTTAAAGTTGTTTTAGATTATGGGTATACGTTTACAGAATCAGAAAAAATTACAATTAAGAAGAAAGGGTTGTATTAAATGATAAAAAAAGGTTTTTTTAGCAATTTTATTTTTATTTTTTTGATTATTCTAATGATGTTTTTAGTTTCTTGTTCACAATCTGCTGACCCAACATTGGATGTTGCACATGGCACACAAGGGATTGAACTTACATTGCATGATGTAAAAAACACGGCAAGTTTTATTAAAGGAGAAAAACTTAATTTTATGTTGGAAGTTAAGAATTTAGGAACCAATGATGTGCCTGGCGGATTTATTGTTGTTTGGGGTTATGATCCTAACGCAATTTTTTTTAAAGATTCAAGCGGATCTTCTACAATATTAGATCTTCCTTTATTAGAGGGCGTAAAACCCTATATGCCAGAAGGCGATTCACAATTTATTGAAATTCAAGAAGAAAAAACATTAAATGTCCCTTATGGTTCTTCATATAATACAAACTTATTGTTCTCAACATGTTATGATTATCAAACTACTGCTGTTGTACCTGTTTGTGTTATTACAGACATGGATGAATATATCTCTGGTAGTTCAACTTGTGAATTAATTTCACAAACCCTTTCTAGTCAGGGTGCGCCAGTTGCTGTTACTTATGTTGAGCCAAGAATGAGTGAAGAAGAAATTCAATTTTTAATTGAGGTTAAAAATGTTGGAGACGGAGATGTTATTTTAGAAGGGGCCGCAACAGACAAAAGCATTTGTCCGGTCGGGATTGATATGACTAACTCCAATGAATTGGAAGTTAGTGCACATATTTCCGGGCTTGGTTACGGCGTTTGTAAGAATGATGGGAACATTAAATTATCAAATGGTAAGGGTGTTGCATTATGTTCTTTTAAGAAAGGAACTAAAAAATCATCATACACAACAGAGTTGGAAATAATTTTGTTATATGGTTATAGTTCTTCCTTAGATGTTCCAATTGAAATTATTGATCCTTTTTACTCTGGTGAAGATACTTACCTTGAATAATTTTCAAATATTTATTGTTTTAAATGCTCATAATTTAATGGATTTTACACATAAACAACCAAAAACTATATATATAGATTAAATCAAGGAACTATATATATAGTAATTAATTAACTAAAATCAACTTAAAATAAAAAAATAAAATAAAAGAGGATGATAATATGAAAATATCAAAATATCTTGCTATAATAAGTTTAGTTTTAATTCTAATGTTTACCGGCTGTAGTACTCAAAGACAAGAGCCTGGTGTTGCTGCTCCATTTTATGGTGGCAGTGAAGGACTAATTGCTGAATTTGAAGAAATAGGGTCTTTAGTTAGTTCCTCTGGATATCCTGAGGTATGGGAAGATCAAAGTTTTCCATTAATGGTTAGGTTGATGAATAAAGGAGAACACGAGGTTTCTACTGTTAATCTTGTGATTAAAGGCGTAAACATTGCAGATTTTACGGGTTTAAATCCAAATCCCTCTGTTACTCAATCTATTGAACCAGTATCTGAATTTTTATTAGATGGTGGCGAATTTATGGTTAATTTTGGATCAATTGGTATGGGTCCTGGCGGAATCAAAGGAACCTTTTATGATGCAAATTTTTTTGTGGAATATACTTATGATTATGAACAAACTGTTGCTGTTCCAAAGGTTTGTTTTAAGGGAAATCCTTATGATGATACCATTTGTGATACAGAGGGAAGTAGGCAAGCGTTTGTTTCTGGTGGACCATTTCAAATTGGGACTGTAACACAAAGACCGGCAGGCAAAGGAAGAATTATGTTGGAAATACCTGTAAGAAATGTGGCTGGCGGTAAAGCAAAAGCTGAAAGTTCTGGCATGGTTAAATTTTCTCCATTATATGATGAAATTAAAATGAATTATGGTGGTGGAGATTGGGAATGTACTGCTAAAGGTCTTGGCGGAGATAAAATAAGGATTAATAGAAATGGCGAAACTGTTGTTAGATGTAGATATGGTTTTAGTCAACCAATTCCTGAACAGGATGTTTACACTAGTGAATTTGATTTAACACTTGAATATATTTACCAAGATTTTGTTAGTGAAACAGTAAGAATCAGAAGAGATCCTACAAAATAATTAATTTTTTATTTTCTTCTTTTTTAAATAACTTATTTATTAATTTATTTTCAAATAGAATTAACTAAGGTTATTTTAAACTACACAATGTAAAATTAGCTAACAATGCTTCTAATTGTAAGTATTCATCGCTGCCTTCTGTCATTCTAAACTCTATTTCTCCACACTTATCAACTAGCATTACTTTCATTCTGTCGTCTATATCTAATTCCATGACTTGTGATTGGATTTGTTTAATAATGTCTGTGCCACTTAAACCATACTTTAACATTACATCTAATAACTTATTTCTTGCTTCCATAAACTTATTTTTCATTGCCAATTCTAATAATTCTTGGATTTCTTTTGGTCTTGCAATTGAAGCCATTGAGAATACTAATTCCTCTGTGATCTTGCTATCAATTGCACTACAACTTTGCATTATATTTTCTAGTCTTCTACAATCGCCTTTACTGATATCAAATAGTGCTTGCTTTGCATTTTCTTCGATTTCTAAATTTTCTTTTTGTACGATATGATCAATTATTTCTAATATATCTGCTTTTTCTAATGATCTAAATCTAAAAACTGTGCATCTGCTTTGAATGGGATCAATAATCTTTGAAGAATAATTATTTGAAAGAATGAATCTGCACGTTTGTGTATAATTTTCCATTGTTCTTCTTAATGCTTGTTGTGCTTCTTTTGTTAATGCATCACTTTCATCAAGAAATATAACTTTAAATGGGACATCTCCCAATGCTCTTGTCCTTGCAAAGTCTTTAACTTTGTGCCTTACAACATCAATCCCTCTTTCATCACTTGCATTTAATTCAAGGAAATTCTGTCTCCAGTTTTCTTTAAACATTTGCTTGGCAACAACAAGCGCCATTGTCGATTTTCCTGTGCCGGCTGGTCCAGAAAACATTAAATGCGGCATATTGCCTTGTTTAATAAAAGCCTGAACTTTTTTTTTAATCTCGTGTTGTCCTTTAATCTCATCAAAAGTACTTGGTCTATACTTTTCTATCCAAATTGCAGAAGATTTAGGTTTTTCATCATTTGTCATATTTAGAAATTGTGAACGGGGCTAGATTTAAAAAGTTAATCATTCTAGAAAAAATAGGTTAATAAAATAAAAAAATTAAATTATATCTTCTTCAGCAATTACTAAATAATCACCAATTGCAATAACTGCACTAAATGGTATTAGAATATTGCTGTTTTTGTCCTTTTCTAGTTCTAATTTCTCAGTATATTGTGTAGGATTAACTAAAACTATGTGGATCAATTCACCAGATCTAGTCTCAAAAACTAAGTCTCCCACTTCACCAAATCTCTTTGCAGATTTTGATACTACTACCTTACCAAGCAATTGTTTTGAAAATTTTTTATCTTCTTCAGCCATTATAAATCCCCTCTTTAATGATCGTATATCAATTTATGTCAATTATTAGAACATGAGAGCGTCTTTTGTATTTAAATCTTTCGTTGGTAAAACTGTTAAATGCAGGTTATTTAGGAGTGTTTAGTTGTGAACTTTGGGGGTTTATAACAATAATCTTTATATAGCATATAAACAACATCTTAGTAAAATGAATATTCAAGATAAAATTAATCTAATTATGGAAGTAGGAGAAGAGGTTCTTACAGAAGAAGAATTAAGAACTCTGTTTGAAACAAAGAAACACCCAATTGCCTATGATGGTTTTGAGCCCTCTGGAACAAACGTTCATATTGCACAAGGGTTACTTAGAGCAATTAATATCAACAAGATGACAAAAGCAAGGGTTAAATTTACTATGCTTGCAGCAGATTGGCATGGTTGGGCAAATAATAAATTAGGCGGGGATTTAGAAAAAATCAATGTTGTTGGTGATTATTTAATAGAAGTCTGGAAAGCCTGTGATATGGACCTGGACAATGTTAAATTTATGAGGAGTACTGATCTTATTAATAATGGAACATACTGGAAAACAGTAATGAGGGTAGCAAGAAGTAATACTGTAAAAAGAATAACCCGGTGTTCGCAAATAATGGGTAGAACAGAGAAGGATACCCTACAGGCATCTCAAATATTATATCCTTGCATGCAATGTGCCGATATATTTGAGATTGGTGCAGACATTACGCAGTTAGGAATGGACCAAAGAAAAGTTAATGTTCTTGCAAGAGAGGTTGGCCCTAAATTAGGTTATTATAAACCAGTTGTTGTTAGTCACCACATGTTACAGGGGTTATTACAGCCACCAGGGAAAGAAGCAAGCCCTGAAGAAAGAATGTTGGCAATGAAAATGTCAAAATCCAAACCAGATTCTGCTATTTTTATGAATGATACTACAGAGGACATTACTCGGAAAATAAAAAAAGCATATTGTCCTGAAAAAATAGTCCAAGAAAATCCAATTATGGAATATTGTAAATATATTATCTTTCAAAAATTCGATTCATTAGTGATTGAAAGACCAGAAAAATGGGGCGGCAACTTAGAATTTATTAGTTACGAAGAACTTGAAAAAGCTTTCATCAAAGGAGAATTGCACCCAGCTGATTTAAAACAAGCAGTTGCTGATTATTTAGATAAACTCTTATCGCCCGTAAGAAAAAAGTTAGAAAAAAGCAAAAAAGCAATAAAACTTTTTGAGCAAATTCAAGAATTTAAACTTCCAAAATAAACTCAAATAATAAACTATGAAACTCAATATTAATAAACTTAAAAAATTACTCAAAAAAAGAAAAATTGATGTAGGGTTAATTATTAATTCAAGATTAAATGATCCTTCTTTTTTTTATTTTGCAGATGTTATTCCTGAACACGCATTTATGTTTGTTTCTTCTAAATTTCCGACGAGAATTTATTGCTCTGCCCTGGAGTGTGAACAAAAGAAGAAACAATCCTCTATTAAAAATTTTAAAGAATTAAATAAAAAAGCAATTGATAATATTAAACTTTTAATAAAAAAACATAAAATAAAAAAGATAGGGCTAAATTTTTCTTATGTCACAGTAAGTGAACATAAAAGATTAAAAAAATTATTTTCAGGAATAAAAATTGTTGATCTCTCTCAAGATTTGAAACAACTTAGGGCAATTAAAACAAAGAAAGAAATTCTCTTGTATAAACAAGCATCAAAATTAACTGAAACTGTTTGGGCTAAAACAATTAATGCAATAAAAAAACATAAATTAAAAACAGAATTACAAGTAAAAGAATTTATTGAGGCAGAGATTGAAAAAGATGGTTATAAAACTTCTTTTCCTTTAATTGTTGCTTCTGGTAAAAACGCAGCAATTCCCCATTATTCTCCACGACAAAATAAGTTAAAAGGATTTTGTGTTGTAGATTTTGGTATTAATTATAATGGATATTGTACAGATATCACTAGAACTTTTTTTGTTGGAAAATCAACTAAAAAAGAAATTGAACTTTATAATCTTGTGAATAATGCTAAAAATTATGCTTCTACTTTAATTACCCCTGGAAAAAGAACGGCGTTTGTTACTAAAAAAACAAGACAAGCTCTTGGAAAGTATGAAAAATATTTTACTCACGGTTTAGGACACGGAATTGGGTTAGAAATTCATGAGTTTCCTAATTTAAAAACAGAAGCCAAGGATAAATTTTATCCTGGGATGATTTTTACAATTGAACCAGGGATTTATATAAAAAATAAACTAGGGATTAGAATTGAAGACGACTATCTGCTTGGGGAGAAAGGTTTAATTCAATTAACAAAAGCACCCAAGGATTTAGTTGTTATTAATCGTTAACTTTATTAACTTATATTAATTCTTAAAGAGTATGAAATTAATCTTAACAAGGCATGGCGAAACAGTTGATAACATTAAAGGTATTCTGCAAGGCCAAAATCCCGGTAAATTATCAGAGAATGGTATTCAACAAGCAAAACAATTGGCATTAAGACTTAAAAATGAGAACATTGATGCAATATATTCTAGTGATCTTGCAAGAGCGGCTGATACTGCAAAAGAAATTTACAAATTTCATCCTAAAATACCTCTTTACTTTGTTAAAGAATTAAGAGAAGGTGATTGTGGTAGTTTTACAGGCAAAAAAGAAAGTGAAATTGATTGGAAGAAAAGGCCAGATGATGCAGAATCATTAAATAATATGCAAAAAAGAGTAAGAATAATCCTTGAAGCTGTTTTTGAAAAACATAAAAATCAAACAATTTTATTTGTGGGCCATAATGGAATAAACAAATCTTTGGTTACTGTAATAAATAATCTACCTGCACATGATTTATCAGAAATTGATCATTTTGATCAAACATCTATATCTATTTTTGATATTCAAAAAAACCAGAATCAAACCATACTTTTTAACTCTGTTGATCACTTGAAACAATCCCCCAAATATTCATAATCTTTTCTAAACATTATCTCTGGTTTGGCACAAACTTTATAAAGCTAATCTGCTATCTTAGTTGTAATGGAAAGTAAAACTAATCCTAAGACTAATGAGGCATTAGATAATGTAATGTATAACTATACTGTTAATGCTCATCGTCTTGAAGCAGAAAATAAAATTTTAAAAGAAACAATTGCACATTTACAATCTGAAATTAAAAAATTAAGAGAACCAGCATTGATGGTTTGTGAAGTTGCAGATATTGTTGGAAAACAAGCAGTTATTAAGACACCAAACGGCAATCAATTTTTTGTAAATATTTCTAGTGAAGTAAAAAATTTAAAACCAGGTGATTCTGTTCTTGCAGAACAAAAAAACTTGAATATTATTAAAAAAATCTCTGTTTCAAAGAAATTTAATGTTGAACGATTTGTTATTATGGAAAAACCAACTACCTCTTGGAAAGAAGTTGGTGGTTTAAATGAACAAATTGAAGAAATTAAAGAAGTAGTAGAATTACCTTTGCTTAATCCAAAATTATTTGAAAAAGTGGGCATTGTGCCGCCAAAAGGAATACTTTTGTATGGGCCACCGGGAACTGGAAAAACCATCCTTGCAAAAGCAGTTGCTAATGCAACTAATAGTACTTTTATTGAAATTGTTGGTTCTGAATTGGTCCAAAAGTTTATTGGTGAGGGTGCAAAAATGGTTAAAGAAATCTTTGATCTAGCTAGAAGAAAAGCCCCCTCTATTGTTTTTATAGACGAGATTGATGCCTTAGCAGCAAAAAGAATTGAAGTTGGAACATCAGGGGAAAGAGAAGTTCAAAGAACATTTATGCAATTTTTAGCAGAATTAGATGGTTTTAAGAATTTAGGAAATGTTAAAGTTATTGGTTGTACTAATCGTAAAGATATTTTAGATCCTGCAGTTATTAGGCCAGGAAGATTGGATAGATTAATAGAAGTGGGTCTTCCTTCTAAAGAAGGTATTGAACAAATCTTTAAAATTCATACTCGAAGGATGAGGTTAGATAAAGGCGTTAACCTTAAAATGCTTTTAAAGAAAATGGATGACTTTTCTGGGGCAGAAGTAAGGGCAATGTGCACAGAAGCAGGTTATTTTGCAATTAGAAGTAAAAGAACAAAAATTTTACAAAAAGATTTTGTTCAAGCAATCATAAAAGTTAAACAAAAAGAAAAATATGATGATTCTTATTTGAAAATGTTTGGATAATTTAATTAAATCTTGGTTCTATAGGTGGTTTTGATTCTTTTGTTTTATTATTTAGAAAAGATGCGTGCTCGATAGTTACTTCCGTCGGTCACAGCGTTAGCTCCCATGGTGTTCACAATCTCATTGCACGCAAGTTATAATAATGTGTTGGAGTATAAAAATGTTTCTTAGAATTAGTTGAATTAAGAGAATCTGCTGGTTTTAATTAAGTTTAAACTATTTTGAAATCTAAACAAATTCTATATGTGCCGGGTGAATGTTGGCCACATTTAACGAATTTAAGAATTTTATATTTCTTTTTGGCTTTAACACAGGCTTTTTTAATCATTTGTTCAGCTTTTTCAAACTCTTTTTCATGCAAGAAATTGTAAAAATGAATTATTGTATCTTTTTTGCTTACTGCTAGGGCTTCTCCTAAGAAATCTTCAGCAAGTTTTGGTAATGGCATTAAAATTCTATCATATTTTTTGTTTAATTTAACTAATTTTGGAACAATTTTTTTAACATCACCATTATTTAGGCCCACATTAGTTAATTTGTTTAATTTTATATTTTCTAATGCATATTTATGTCCCTCTGGGTTTATTTCAATACCTATGATACTATTTATTTTATCTTTTGCATTTCTGGCAAGAACACAACAATATGGTGAACACCCAGAAAACATTATAAGAATATCTTCTTTTTTCTTTGATTTTTTTACAAGTTCTGTAATTCTCTTTCTCTCTGTGGATAATCTTGGAGAAAAATAAACCGTTTCTACGTTTAATTTTAATTTAATGTTATTTTCTTTGTGTAAGGCAATTTTTTTCTTTTCTCCTGCAAGATATTTCATTTTTTGTGTTCTAAATACGCCCTCGTGACTGCCTTGTTTTCTTAAGACGGTTTTAACATCTTTTCTTATTTTAAGTAATGCTTTTGCAATGTCTTTTTCTTTTTTTCTTAATTCCTCATCAATTTCTAAGATAGCTATGTCTCCGACTAAATCATATGCCGTTTTAACCATCTCAATTTCTTTTTTTGTTAGAATCTTCTTAAGGGCCGTTTTTAATGAGGTAATCTCTTGTTTCATACTATCTAATTTTTTGTTTGTTGTTTTATATTTTGTTTTAAATTCTTTATTAATTGGAAAATATATGTTTTCTTTATCACTTATAACTTTGTATTTATTATTAAGATTTTTGTTTCTTATTAATTCTATCTTTACTTTATTAGCTTCTTTTTTTGGAACTTTGATGCATAATGCCATAAATAAAGAAAAAAAGAAAGCAAGTATTTATTTCTTTGGTTTAACTTCAACACTTAACTTAATAATATCTATGCTGCTAACATCTGGTTCAATCTTAACTGCATTGCTGCCAGCTTCCATGAAATTGCTTACAACTCGAGTATATTCGTCTTTGTAAGTATCTAAATAGAATTTATGTCCGTTGACATAAACATGTGCTGCTTTTCTCTCGCTATCACCTAAGAATTTAAACACCAATTCAACTTCAAAATCAGGTCTTAATGTTTTAATGTCCCATTCTTCATCAGCATCGCAATTATAGGATCCTGTTTCAGATTTATATCCAGAAGGACAATCATCACATTGTGATTGTGATAAGCTGTGCTTGCAAACATTGTTTACGCCATACACTGGAACATCATTGCACCAATAATTGCCTTCATTGTCGTCATAACAACAATCTTCATCATAGTAAATTTCACACCCACCAGGGCATTCATTATCACCGTCATCGCCACAAAGCCCTTCACAAGCTTCTGGCGCATCATTATATTGGTCTTCATAACCAGAATCACATCTATCGCAGATGTCTGCATTTGTTACTGCCACGCATCGATCTCCCTCTTCATTTGGTACGACATCACACCAATACATATTATTTTCTTGGAAGCAACAATCTCTATCGAGATCTTCATCGCATCCAGCTGGACAAACACCATCTACTTCTCCACAGTTTTCATCATCGTCTTCTTTTTCTCCAATAAATAATCTCTCATCAACTTCAAAATAATATACTGGATAAGTTTGTTTTTTTAGTTCTGTATCTACCTTTATTTGGTAGATTGAGTAATAACCTTTGTCCGTCTTAAAAGAAACATAATTTGTTCCTGCAGAGATTAAATCTGGTGAAATTGGGATTAAATTAAGTTGTGTGCAATCTGGAATGGCTGAAAAAATGTTTTCATTATTAATGTAAACTCTTAATTTGCCAACACTATTTGGGTCACAATCTGGGAAAAATCTTAGTTCAACTTCTTCAAGATTAAATTTTTCTGTGTCTGTTACTAAAAATGATGTTTTACTTGCTTGTTCACTTGCATCAGTAATATCTGCAGTAATTTTTAAATCTGTTAACAAATATTCATTTGTTGTCCAAAATCTCCAACCAACAGGACTTACTTCAAATAAAATTGTGTTAACTGGTTTTAATTGGTTTTGTTTAATTTCGATTGCAGGGAATGGGTTTGCCACACCTTCATAAATCAAATTTTCATTAAAGAAGATTCTTAAGTTACCAGATGCTTTTTGTGTGTTAGCGGAAAGCAAAATGTTATTTGTATACTCTATATCTTCCACATTAAATGTAATATTTCTGGAAGAATAATCAAACACGCCATTTTTTGTATAAAGGGATTCTTCTTTTGTAAGAACATTTGCGTTGGTTGTAGTATAAAGATTAACAGACGGCAAAGGATGTTCATATGATTTAACTTTTAGATATTCAATTCTTCCAGGAGATGTAGATAATTGTGTTTTTTTAATTGTAAATGGTTCTGTTACACTTGCCGCCTTGCCACCAGAGGAATAAGTAGGTGATGAAGGGGATTCTCCTAATAATTCTGCCCTTTCTTGTGGCGGCATAAGAAGTAAATATAATACAATAAAAACTGCAATAAGTGCAATTAATCCTGCTGCACCAGCAGCACTTTGAGCTCTTTTTTTCATGATAATAATCACCTCAGTTGTTTAGGTTTTTGTCTAGTATAAGTTAAATCATTGATTAAGTTATATATATAATTTTGGGTAAGGTGCACATAATTTACAAACATTAATATATAATTTAATAATCCTAATTTCTAAAAGAGGGCAAAATCTATGGTTGAAATTGTGCAGAAACTTCCTTATGGTATTTATGATGGCAAAACCAAAAAATATCTTGAGGTTAAATGTAAATCTTGTGGTATTATTAATGATGTTGAATCTTGGATGGCCGAGAGTTTTCTAGAAGTTAATTGCGATTATTGTAGGGGTAGGTTAGATCTTGCGGTTTTGAGAAGATAGTTTTAACTAATAATTCTGTTTTTTTACAAAGTTCTTAAAGGCAATAAATTTATAAACCCTAGGTTTAATCTCAAGGTTATAAGGGCCTGTAGCATAGTCTGGTTGCTTTATCTAATAACTTAGTGTTATTTGTGGGGCAAGATAAATAATGCGACGGCCTTCTAAATGCCCTTTGGGCTCTGCCTATGGGTTAAATGAAGGTAGCCGTAGACCGTGGGTTCGAATCCCTCCAGGCCCGTTTATTGTTTCTCTATGTTCTCCATATTGTTTTTTTTGGTTTGAAATCAATTTGCTATGCCCTTAAATCCCTTATTTGTTACTTAGTGTGCAAAACAATAATCTTTATAAATGACCTGCTGCTCTTACCATCAAAAAGAAATGGGCATTTAAATAGAAAAAACGGTTGTAAATGTCCTAGATAAACCTTAACAGGGCCTGAAAAGGCGTTTTTCGTTGAAAATCGATTAAAATCGGCTTTCATTCTGAGAAAAAACGCAATCAATAGGCTGATTATGCTATTGAACCCTTAAGGCCTAGACTAAGGACTCTTAAATAAATAAACAGAACAAAACAAGGTAACAAGATGCCAAAAGCACATAAACCACGAGCAGGAAGTATGCAATTTTGGCCCCGAAAGAGGGCTAAAAGAATTTATCCTAGAGTTAGATCCTGGCCAGTGCTAAAAGAAGCAACACCTCTTGGTTTTGCAGGTTATAAGGTTGGTATGACTCACATTACAATTATAGATCATAGAAAATCTGGAAAAGCAAAGACAGGCGGAGAATTAACATTACCAGTAACTATTGTTGAATGTCCACCATTAAAGATCCTTTCAATTTTATTCTATAAACTTGATAATAAAAATTGGCTTATGAAGAAAGAAGTGATGTTTAAAGCTGACAAAGAAGTTGGTAGAAAACTTAAATTACCAAAAAATACTGGTTCTTTAGACAATATTAATTTAGAAGATTATGATGATGTTAGAATGAAAGTTTATACGCAACCTAAATTGGCTTCAGTTGGTAAGAAAAAACCAGAAGTTTTTGAATTATGTGTTGGCGGCACTAAAGAAGAGAAATTTCAATATGTTAAAGATAATATTGGCAAAGAAATTAAAGTTACAGATGTATTTAAACCTGGTCAAGAACTAGATTTTCATGCAATTACAACTGGAAAAGGATTTCAAGGCCCTGTTAAAAGATTTGGTGTTTCTTTAAGAAATCATAAATCTGAAAAAGTAATCAGGGGTCCAGGAAGTTTGGGTAGTTGGTGTGGACAAGGACATATGATGTATAGGGTTGCACATGCTGGTCAAATGGGTTTTCATACAAGAACAGAATATAATAAATGGTTATTAAAAATATCTGATAAACCTGAAGAAGTTAATCCAAAAGGAGGATTTGTTGGTTCAGGGTCTGTTAAAACAGACTATATTTTAGTAAAAGGATCTCTTGGTGGTCCTAAAAAAAGATTATTAAGATTTAATTTTGCAACAAGATCAAGAGGAAAAAGTCCAAAAGAAGCACCAAGTATAGAATTTGTTAGCTTAAAATCACAACAAAGCAAATAAGGAAAGAAAATGAAACTACCAATATATACACTAACAAAATCAGAAACAGGCAAAAAGGATTTGCCAGTACAGTTTAGTGAATTAATTAGGCCTGACTTAATTGAAAGAGCAGTCTTTACTATTCAAAGTAATAAACGTCAACCTTATGGTGCTGATCCAAGGGCTGGTTTAAGACATTGTGGAAATTTAAGTAGAAGAAGAAATAATTATAAAACAAGTTATGGCCACGGTATATCAAGAGTGCCTAGAAAGATTTTATCTAGTAGGGGTACAAGATTTAATTGGGCCGGTGCTATTGCGCCAGGAACTGTTGGGGGAAGAAGAGCTCATCCACCAAAAGCAGATAAGGTGTGGTCTCAAAAAATTAATAAAAAGGAAAGAAGAAAGGCTATTAGGAGCGCATTAGCAGCAACAGTTGTTATTCAATTAGTAACAGAGCGAGGCCATAAAATCCCAGAACATTATCCATTTATATTTGAAAATAAATTAGAAGATCTTGAAAAAACATGTGATATTAAAAAATTATTAGAAACCTTTGGTTTTTCAGATGAATTAACAAGGTCATCTGTTAAAAAAGTAAGGGCAGGTAAAGGAAAAATGAGGGGCCGAAAATATAAAACTCGAAAAGGTCCTTTGTTAGTGGTTTCAAAAGAATGTAAATTACTAAAATCTGCAAAAAACATACCTGGGTTAGACGTTGTTGAAGTTAGTAAATTAAATGCGGAGTTACTTGCACCAGGAACAACAATGGGAAGATTAACATTGTTTACAGAAGCAGCAATTGAAAAGCTTGAAAAGGAAAAGCTATTCATGTAAAATAATATGAACAAAATGTGATAATCATGGAAGAATCAATAATACTAAAATGTCCATTATCAACTGAAAAATCCATTAGATTAATGGAAGCTGAAAATAAGTTAGTGTTTTTAGTAAGTAGAAAGTCAACTAAAATTGAAATTAAAAAAGCTTTTGAGGAAATGTTTAAAATCAAACCAACTCAAGTTAATACCTTAATTACTCCAAAGGGTAAAAAAAAAGCATTCATTAAATTGCCAATGGATCAACCAGCAATTGATGTTGCAACGAAATTAGGTATTATGTAAATAAATTAAGTGATGATATAATGGGTAAAAGAATAATTGCACAACGAAGAGGAAAAGGAAGTACGACTTATAGGTGTCCCTCTTTTAGATTTAAAGGCGGTGTTAAACATCCCTCTATCTCTCAAGAAGCAATTAAAGGTAAAATTATTGATCTTATACACAGTCAATCACATTCCGCACCATTAGCAAAAATTGTTTATGATAATGGCGAAACCGTTTTAATGGTTGCACCAGAAAATATTAAATTAAATCAAATTATTGAACATACTTCCAAAAATGCAGATGTTGGTAATACTTTGCATTTGAAAGATATCCCTGAAGGAACTTTAATATTTAATATTGAGGGTATTCCAGGAGATGGTGGAAAATTTGTAAGAAGTTCAGGAACATTTGCTAGAGTTATGGCACATACTGGAAATAAAACAACTGTGTTATTGCCATCAAAGAAGCAAAAAATATTTCATAATAATTGTAGGGCCTGTGTGGGTGTTGTTGCGGGTGCAGGAAGACCTGAAAAACCATTCCTAAAAGCAGGAACTAAATTTCATAAAATGAAAGTTAAGAACAGACTTTATCCAAAAGTAAGTGGTGGTTCAATGAATGCTGTTGATCATCCATTTGGTAATAAAAGAAGTTCAAGAAAAGCAAAAGCAAGAGTTGCGTCATCTAATGCACCACCTGGTAGAAAGGTTGGTATGGTGGCTGCTAGAAGAACAGGAAGAAAGAAAAGGTAATTAGGTGTAATATAATATGGCTATTCAAGAATTTAAATATCGCGGAAAAACATTGGAAGAATTAAAAGAGATGAGTATTAAAGAGTTTGCTCAACTTTTACCTGCAAGATCAAAGCGATCATTATTAAGAGGAAATACAGATGCTCAAAAGAGATTCCTTGAAAAATTAGATAAAAAAGGTCAAAGAGTTAAAACACATTGTCGTGATATGGTTATTATTCCGCAAATGTTGGATAAAACCATCTTAATATATAATGGTAAAACTTTTGTGGCACTTATTGTTGTACCAGAAATGTTAGGGCATTTCCTTGGTGAATTTTCCTTGACAAGGTCAAAGGTAAGCCATAGTGCACCAGGTGTTGGAGCTACAAGGTCCAGTGCAAGTGTTTCAGTAAGATAATCATAATAATATAAATTCAAAAAAACAAAAAATAAAACAAAAAAATGACACAAAAATACGCATTCGAAGAATATAATGCAGAACTCATGTCAAAAGCATGTGGCCTTAGCTTAGGGTTCTCTACAAAACAAGGTGTAGAAATCTGTAATGCAATTAGAAAAAAACCATTGCCAAGAGCTAAGAAAATATTAGAGGAAGCCATGGAAGGAAAAAAAGCAATTCCTTTTAGAAGGTTTAATAGTGATGTTGGTCATAAAACTAAAATCGGGCCAGGTAGGTATGCAATAAAAGCATCTACAGAAATATTAAGCATTATCAAATCTGCTGAATCAAATGCACAAATTAAAGGATTAAATACAAGTAATATGGTTATAAGGCACATTTGTTGTCATAAAGCTTCAACTCCTTGGCATTTTGGAAGACAAAGGGGAGTTAAAATGAAAAGAACTCATGTTGAAGTTGTTTTAGAAGAAGTTAAAACTCTTGATAAAGAAACCAAATCTGAAAAAAGACAACCAAAGAAAAAAGAAGTATCAAATGAAACAAAATCAGAATCAATAAAAAAACCAGAACCAACAAAGGAAGTAAAACCTGAAGTTGTAAAGGAAGTCAAACCAGAAAAAGTTGAAAAGGTAATTGGGGAAAAAAAGGAAGAAAAAGAAAAGAAAGAAGAACAAGTTCCTCAAGAAAAAGTTGTTGAACAACCAGAATCACAATCACAACCAAAATTAGAAGTTAAAAAATCTGAATCACAAGAATTAAAAAAAGAAGATGAGAAGGTAGAAAAATGATTGTTCGTAAAATTATTGATCAAAAATTAAAGGAATTTGAAATTAATGAATATATTAGAACTAGCTTGAGAAAAGTTGGTTTAAGTAGTATTAAACTTCAAATGACCCCACTAGGTGAAAAGATTATTATTAATGCTTCACGACCAGGATTAATTGTTGGTCGAAAAGGTCAAAGTATTAGAAAACTAACTTTGGCTCTTAAAAATAAATTTAAATTAGAAAATCCACAAATTGAAATTAATGAAATAGAAAAAATCGGTTTAGATCCAAATATTATTGCCGAGAAAATTGCTAATTCCCTTGAGAAGTTTGGACCAATGAGATTTAAATCAATTGGCCATAAATCCTTGGAAGAAGTAATGAGAGCCGGCGCATTAGGTGTTGAAATATTGATCTCTGGAAAAATCCCAAGTAGTAGGGCAAAAAGATGGAGATTTTATCAAGGATACTTAAAAAAGTGCGGGGATGTTGCGTTAACTGGGGTTAAAACAGCATATTCTGTTGCTCAAATTAAAAGCGGCACAGTAGGAATTCAAGTTAGAATTCTACCACCAGAAGTTATTTTACCGGACCAGATTAAAATTTATTCAGAACATCCTGGAAGTCTTGTTGAAGAATCAACTGAAAACGTGGTTGTAGAAAGCACAGAAAAAGCTGATGAGAAAACAGATAAGAAAAAAACAGACAAGAAAAAGTCAGGAAAAAAGGATGATTCAAAACAAACAAAATCAAAAAAACGTAAAGTCTCAAAATCAACAAAAACCAAAACTGAAAAAACAACAGAGGAACCTAGCTCAAAAGAAGAGAAAAGTGATGACAAAGATACAAAAGTAACTGAAAAGGTAGTTGAAGATGTAGCTACTGAAAACGTTGATGCAAAAAATGATGAGAGTAATAATTCAAAATGAAATTCAAAGAATATAAAACACTAGGGGCTCCAGAGCTTAAAGAAAAGCTTAGTGAGTTAAAGAAAGAGTTAATGAAGCAGAACACTCAGCGTGTTACTGGTACACAACTCAAAAATCCCATGATAATCAAGAATTTAAAAAAAGATGTGGCAAGAATTAATTTTTTGTTAGGGTCTTTAAAAAAAAAGGAAGGTAAAAAAGTATGAGTGAAATTTGTTCCACGTGCGGACTACCAAGTGAACTTTGCGTTTGTGAAACAATAGCAAAGGAACAACAAAAAATTCAGGTGTATACGATCAAAAAAAAGTTTGGGAAAATGTATACAGTGATTGATGGTATTGATGCAAAACAGATTGGTATCAAAGAGCTCACAAAAAAGTTGAAGTCAACTTTTGCTTGTGGCGGAACATTCAAAGACGGAAAAATAGAATTACAAGGGAATCACAAACAGCATGTAAGAGATGCTTTAACTGAACTCGGGTTTGCGCCTGAAACAGTTGAATTATCATAATCTCTTGGAAAAATCAAAAAAAGGAAAACCAAGATGGTTTCAAATAAAGAGGTATTGAAACAAGAACTGATTGGTTTGTCAGTCAAAATCATTGAAGCACAAAACCAATCACTCAAAGGCCTGAACGGTAAAATTATCGACGAAACAAAACACACATTTGTTGTTTTGGTAAACAACAATAACAAAACCATTATAAAAAAAGGTTGTGTGTTTCAGTTTAAAATTAAGGAAAAAACCTTTAATGTCGACGGCGTTTTACTTGAAAAAAGGCCAGAAGAAAGAATCAAAATCAAATAAATCATTAAAAATAAAAAATTCAAGAAAAAGAACAAAAAAACAAAAACAAGAAATAAGGATATAAAACTAATCATGGTGAATTTCATGGAAAAAACAAAAAATAACGGCACAACAAAAATTGGCATTGACGTGCCTGGCCCAAAAACAACATGTGAAGATAGAAAATGCCCGTTTCATGGCGAAACAAAAGTAAGGGGTAGGGTATTTTTAGGAATTGTTAAAGAATTAACATTTCAAAAAAATGCGCTTGTTGAATGGGAACGAAGAATGTATATTCCTAAATATGAAAGATATGAAAAACGAAGAACAAAAGTATGGGCACATAGTCCTCTTTGTTTGGGCATTGCTATAGGAGATAAAGTCAAAATTGCTGAAACCAGAAAATTAAGCAAGACTAAAAATTTCGTAGTAATTCAAAAAATGGAATGAGGTTGAAGAAAATTTTAGCAGTTAAATCAAAAATAACAAGGGCATTACCACACGGCGCACAGATTGACGTTTGTGACAATAGTGGGGCTAAGATACTTAGATTGATCTCTGTTAAAAAAATCAAAACAACTAAAGGAAGAATTCCCGCGGGCGGTATTGGTGATTTAATATTAGCAAGTGTTATTAAGGGTAAGCCAGAAATGAGAAAAAAAGTGGTTTTTGCAGTTATTGTTAGACAAAAAAAGGAATACAGGAGACCAGACGGAACAAGAGTGAAGTTTGAAAGTAATGCTGCTGTAGTATTAAAAGATGATAAAGGTAATCCGCAAGGAACAATTTTCAAAGGTCCAATTGCAAAAGAATCATGTGAGAGATGGCCGGGCATTGCAAAAATTGCAAGCATCATTGTTTAGAGGTTTAAAATGAAACAAGTTTATTCAAAATCATGGAAATCAAGTACACAAACAAGGAAGCAGAGAAAATATAGATTTAACGCTCCTACTCACATAGCTTCAAGATTTTTGAATGTTAACTTATCCAAAGAACTTAGAAAAAAATATGAAATTAGAAGTATTCGAGTTAGGAAAGGAGATAGGGTTAAAGTTTTAAGGGGAGATAATAAAAAGCAAACAGGTAAAGTAGAAAGAGTTGATCCCAAAAATAGTAAAGTCTTTATCGAAAAAATTGAACAAACAAAAAAAGACGGTTCAAAAGCATTAAAACCTTTATCACCATCAAACTTACAAATTACTGATCTTGATACATCAGATAAACGTAGATTTAAACAAACAAAACTAGGAAAGTCTGCAAAATCTGATAACTCAAAAAAAGAAACAAAAAAAGAAGAAAAATCAAAACCAGCAATTAAAAATGAAAAAGTTGAAAAAACAGCTGAGAAAAAACTAAAAACAAAAGAAAATAATGTTCAAGAAAAAACTAATGAAAAAACTGATAAAAAGTAAAAAGGTAAAAAAATGGTAAAAAATCATCTAAAGCGATTAAGTGTTCCCAAAAGTTGGGTCATAAAAAGAAAGAAAAATGTATTTGTAACTAGGCCAATGCCTGGTGGACAAGAAATGAGTTTTTGTCTTCCTTTGAATGTTGTCTTGAGAGATTTTATTAAAATTGGAAAGACAACAAAGGAGATAAAGCATATACTTAATCATAATGATGTATTAATCAATGGGAAAAGAAGAACTGATGTTAAAACCGCTTTTGGTTTTATGGATGTTTTAAACATAAATAAGCTTAATGAATCTTATAGGCTATTAATCAATAGTGGGGGAAAATTAATTGCCACTAAAATTGTTGATGCTGAAAAAAACATCTTGTTACTTAAGGTTTTAGGTAAAACAAAATTAAAGGGTGGCAAAATCCAAATTAACTTTACAAATGGTATTAATCTTATTGTGGAAAAAGATGATTTTAAAACACAATGTGTTGTTGTTTATGACTTTGTAAAGAAAAAAATTAGTGAAATATTTAACTTAGAAAAAGGAAACGCAGTTTACTTAACTGGCGGAAGATATGCTGGTACGGTTGCTAAGATTGAAAGTATTAAAGATAAAGTCTTGATATTTAGAACACAAGATAATGAAATGTTTAGAACTTCAGCAAAATATGCTTTTGTTGTTGGTAAAGATAAACCAGTTATTAAATTATTAGAACGGGAGTCTGACAAATGAATGTAAATAGAGAAATTAAAATAGAGAAGGTTACCATAAATATTGGTGCTGGAAAAGATCAAAAGATCCTAGAAAATGCAGTTAAGTTAATTGAATATATGACTGGGATTCCTCCTGTAAAAACAAAAGCAAGTAAAAGAATTCCTGCCTGGGGCTTAAGACCAGGATTACCAATTGGATGTAAATTAACTCTACGTGGTCCTGAAAAAGTGGAATTATTAAAAAAAGTATTAAAGGCAAAGGTAGGAAAAATTAAAAGAACCAACTTTGATAAAGAAGGTAACCTTGCTATGGGCGTTCATGAATATATTGATGTTCCTGATATAAAATACAACCCAGATATCGCATTAATTGGTTTTCAAATTTGTGTCACCTTTAAACGAAACGGTTATAGAATTAAACATAGGCGTATAATGAAGAAGAAAGTTCCTATGAATCATAAAGTTACACAAGATGATGCAATTGAATATATGAAAAAAGAATTTAATATCACGGTGGAGGAGAAATAAATTGACATATAGTCATTATAAAAAACAATTAAAACAATTGGAAGTTAAACCGCCTAAATATAAAAAGTACATTAAGCATAACTCCCCTAAAGAAAGATCCACGGGTATTTCAAACAAAAGATGTAGAAGATGCTTAAGAATAAGAGGCCATATTAATAAATATGGGTTACATTTATGTCGGCAATGTTTTAGAGAGATTGCAACAAAATTAGGATTTAAAAAATACAACTAAAGTAAATCGAAAGGTGAAAATTAATGGTACTAAATGATGTGTTAGCAAATGTTTATTCACATATACTTAATTGTGAAAACTTAGGTAAGAAGACCTGTAGGGTTAGACCTAAATCAAAAATGGTTGCTGCTAACCTCACTATCCTACAAGATGAAGGATTTATTGGAGAATTTAAAGAAGTTGATGACGGCAAAGGCGGTTATATTGAAATTAATCTTTTGAATAACATCAATAAATGTGGTGTAATCAAGCCAAGATATGCAGTTAAGAAGGACCAATTTGATAAATTTGAAAAAAGGTTTTTACCTGCAAGAAATATGGGCTTATTAATTATTTCCACACCAAAAGGATTAATGACTCATAATAATGCAAAAAGCAAAGATATTGGTGGAAAGCTAATAGCATATTGCTACTAAAAATTTGAGATATAAAAAATGAAATTCAAAGACTACCACGAAAAAATTGATGTTCCTGAGGGAATTGAAATCTCACTTAATGGTACGGAGTTAGCTATTAAAGGTAAGAAGGGAGAAATTAAGAGAGACTTTTTTGATCCTAAAATTATAATTGCCATTGTTGGTAAACAAATTGTATTTGATATTCAAATAATGAGAAAAAGAGAAAAAACACAATTAGGAACGTTTGTAGCACATATAAAAAATATGTTTAGGGGCGTAGAACTAGGATTTGTTTACAAATTAAAAATTTGTTCAGGACATTTCCCTATGAACGTAAGTGTTAAAAATAATGAATTTATAATTAAAAATTTTATTGGTGAGAAAGTGCCAAGGGTATTAAAATTAAATCCAGATGTTAAAGTTGTTGTTGATGGCGAATTTGTGGTCGTTGAAGCAATTAATATTGAAACTGCGGGTCAAACTGCGGCACAAATTGAAATATTAAGTAAACGTGTTGGGTTTGATAGAAGAATATTTCAACAAGGCATATTCATTACTGAAAAACCAAAGAAGGGTTCACTATGACATCAGAAAAACCAGAAAAAAACCAAAATAGTCAAGATCATGTAAAGGCCCAGCTTTCATATAGAAAGCACCTTAAAACAAGAAAACCAAATTTTATTAGGCAAGACGCCCATAAAAAAATGAGATTGGGTGAAAAATGGAGAAAACCAAAAGGTATTCAAAGTAAAATGAGGCTTCATAGAAGAGGCTATAGAAAATCTGTTTCCAAAGGATATAAGTCCCCAAAAGCAATTAGGGGAACAATTTGTGATGGTTTATTTCCTGTTTATGTTGATAATATTTCAAAATTAGAGGGTATTGATTCAAAAACACAAGCAATTATTATAATGGCAAAGACTGGTGTTAGAAAAAAGGTTGAAATCGTTAAAAAAGCACAAGAATTAAAGATACTTATTGCAAATGTTAAAGATCCTGTTAAATATCTTCAAGAAGTTGTAGATAAACAAAAGCAAAAATCCAAAGTGAAGAAACAAAAAGCCAAGGATAAAGAAGAAAAGAAAAAGAAATTAGATAAAAAGTTAGATAAAGAAGCTAAGAAAAAAGATTCAATTGAAAACATTGCAGATGAAGCAGGAGATAAGTTAGAAAAAGAAAAGAAAAAAGAAAGGGATAAGCTTTTAACTGCAAAGGACGGAGGTTATTAATTACTCTTGTAGTTCAAGATGTAAATTAAAAATAACTCAAATAATAATCAATTAATAAAAAATTAAAACAGGTAAAAACAATGAAACTTAAAGTTCAAAAACGGATTGCGGCAGATATATTAGATTGCTCAGGGAAAAAAGTAGTTTTTGATACTGAAAGACTCAAAGATATTAAAGAAGCAATTACAAAAGCAGACTTAAGAACCTTAATTAAGGAAAAAGCAATTAAAAAAGAACAAGATAAGGGCGTATCAAGAGTTAGAGCCAAAAAAAGACAAATTCAACGTACAAAAGGAAGACAAAGGGGCCAAGGAAAAAGAAAAGGTACGGCTAATGCTAGAGCCCCTAAAAAACGAATTTGGATTAATAAAGTTAGGCTTCAAAGAAATTTCCTTAAGGAATTACGTGAAAAAAAATTATTATCAACTATTAATTTTAGGATGTTGTATATGAAGATCAAAGGTGGTTTTTTTAGAAGTAGAAAACATCTAAAAAATTATACTGAAGAACACAAATTATTTTTAACTAAAAAATCAAAAACAGAATCAAAATCAAAAACATAAAGGTAAATTAGAATGAAAAACAAAGTAAAAATCCAATTTAGGCGAAAACGAGACGGTAAAATAGATTATAGTAAAAGGCTAAAGCTTTTAAAAGCCTCTAAACCAAGATTGGTAATTAGAAAATCACTTAGATATATTCTACTTCAAATTGTAGAATACAAACCAGCAGGTGATAAGATTATTGTTAGTTATAGCAGTAAATTATTAGATCAGTCTGGTTGGAAACATGCTAAAAATAATTTACCTGCATCTTATCTTGCAGGCGCAATGTTAGCAAAGCTTTCTATGGAAAAGAAAGTGAATGAAGCAATTTTAGATTTAGGATTACAAACTAGTGCTAAAGGATCAAAAATTTATGCAGCAGTAAAGGGTGCAATTGATGCCGGCCTTAAAGTGCCATGCAGAGATGAAATGTTTCCAGATGAAGCTAGACTTAGTGGAAAACATATTGTTGAATTTGCTGCTATTGCTAAAGAAAAATCCAAAACACAATTTTCCAAACAAGAAAATTTAAGTAATCTGGAAAAAGACTTTTTATCAGTTAAAGAAAAGATCTTAAAAGGTAATTAAGATGGAAAATAAAACAGAAAAACCAACAAAAGAAGATACAAAGGATGTTCAAGATACTAAGCTTGTTGAAGAAGTTAAAACCCCTATCGAAAGTAAGGGAAAAGTTGAAGAGATAAGTGTTGATCAACCGGTTGTGGCAGTGCCTGCAGAAGATGTTGAAACTATTGAGGCTACACCTGTTGACGGTGAATCTACTGCTGAAGAAAAGAAAAAAGCAAGGGAAGCCCAAAGAAGAACACAAGATATGGAATCATGGAAACCTAAAACAGATCTTGGTCAAAAAGTTAAAAATAAAGAAATTACTGATATTGATTATATCCTTGATAATGGTTTAAGAATATTGGAACCTGAAATTGTAGATTTATTAATTCCTGATTTAGAAACCGATTTATTATTAATTGGGCAATCTAAAGGTAAGTTTGGTGGTGGTCAAAGAAGAGTTTTTAGACAAACACAAAAAAAGACCCAAGAAGGTAATAAACCAAAGTTTGCAACTTACGCACTTGTTGGAAATAAGGACGGTTATTTTGGAATTGGTTATGGAAAAGCAAAAGAAACTGTTCCGGCAAGAGAAAAAGCAATTAGAAGGGCAAAGCTTAATGTTGTTAAAATTCCACGTGGATGCGGATCATGGGAATGCAACTGTGGTAATCCCCACACAATTCCTTTTCGAACAGAGGGAAAATGTGGTTCCGTTATAGTAAAATTTTTCCCTGCTCCTAAAGGAACAGGATTATGTGTTGAAAAAGAATGCGGTAAGATTTTAGGTTTAGCAGGCATAAAAGATGTTTGGTCAAAATCAATTGGTAAAACCAAAACTAAAATTAATCATGTAAAGGCATGTATAGTGGCACTTGATAATTTAATGAAAACAAGATTAACACACAAACAAAAATCAGAAATGGGGGTTTGTGAAGGAAAACTTGTATCTAATAATCTTAAAGAAATTGCAGAAGAAATGGCAGAAGAAATTGTTGAAGAGCCAACTATTGCTAAAACAGAAAAAAAATAATCAACAAAAAATTAAATAATTTATTTAAATGATAAAAATGGAAAAAGAAAACAAAGAAAATCAACAAACTCCGACTAAGGATGTTAAGGTAAAAAAAGAATCTTCAAAAGAGGTTTTGTTAGCTTTAGTTAGAATTAGGGGAGAAATTGGGATTAGTAAAGAAATTAGGGATACTTTAGATATGCTTAAATTACATAAAAGAAATTTTTGTAGTATTTACAAAGCAACACCATCAGTGGTGGGTATGGTACAAAAAGCTAAAGATTATATTACATGGGGAGAAATTGATGAACCGGTTTTGAAAAAATTAATTGAAACAAGGGGCCAACCAAATCCTAAAGACAATACTCGAACAAAATCATTTTTTAGACTTAATTCACCAAAAAAAGGCTATGGTAGGAAAGGAATTAAAAAACCATTCTCAACGGGCGGTGCTTTAGGCAATCGTGGAGAAAAAATAAATGATTTACTTAAGAGGATGTTATATTAATATCAAATAAATACGAGATGATTTAAATGCCAGCAAGAAAAGGAAAGAAAGTTGTTAAACATCGTGGACATAAAACACATGGCTATGGTTCTATGAAAAAGAATCGTGGTGCAGGAAATCGTGGTGGTAGAGGTATGGCTGGAACAGGGAAAAGAGCAGATACCAAAAAACCAAGTGTTTGGAGTGCAAAATATTTTGGAAAAAATGGTTTTCATTGTGCTACAAAAAAATTAGTTTGTGGTGTTAATATTGCAGATTTAGAATCACATTATACTAACTTTGTTCAAAGAGAAATTATTAAAGAAGAATCTGGTTTTTCCATTATTAATTTAGAGTCTCTTAATGCAGACAAATTATTAAGTACCGGAGCACCGACTAAAAAATATAAGGTTCATGCAAAGGCAGCTAGTGCTAAAGCAATTGAAAAAATTAAAGCAGCGGGTGGAGAAATTATTTTGCCACAGCCAAAGCCAAAACCAGAACCTAAACCAAAGTCTTATGCAAAGTCTAAGGCAAAATCCAAAGATAAATCTAAAGATAAACCTAAAGTAGAATCTAAGGTAAAATCAGAAGAACCTGTTACAGAAGAACCTTTAGATACTAGTAATTCAGGATCTCAAGATACTGAAAAATCAGAATCTAAAGATACAGAAAAGTCTGAAAAATAGATAATAATAAATATTAGTTTTCATCTTATAGTTAATTATATGTGATCTACACATAACTTGTGTTTGAATCTATAAAAACACATATAAATAATTGTCAAATAAATAAATAGTACAAAGAGGATATTTCCATGGCTTGGTATCAATCAATAATATACAATTTGCCTGAAGTTGCGGGACCTACCCAAAAACGATTGGCATTTAAAGAAAAATTAAAGTGGACAGGCATAATTCTAGTTTTGTTTTTTATCTTAGGCATAATTCCTTTGTTTGGTCTAGGAGCAAATGCATTATCGAGATTTGAATTTTTATCAGTTATTCTTGGAGCAAGTTTTGGTTCAATTATTTCATTAGGTATTGGACCAATTGTAACAGCATCTATTGTTTTACAATTACTTAATGGTTCTGGAATAGTTAAGTTTGATTTAACAACACCCAATGGTAAAAGAAATTTTCAAGGTATTAATAAGCTATTAGCAATATTTTTTATTGTGTTTGAAGCAGGAATTTATGTGTTTATGGGGGGTCTTGCACCACCTGGTGAAGTAGCAGGCACATCATTATTTTTCACATTACAATTATTATTAGTATTTCAACTTACTCTTGGAGGTATTTTGATTCTTCTAATGGATGAAATAGTAAGTAAATGGGGTTTTGGGTCTGGTATCTCTTTGTTTATTGCGGCGGGTGTATCTAAGACAATTTTTGTTCAAACATTTAGTTGGGTGTCAAGTGCAGAAGTTGCAACTGATGTAACCTATTCAACAGGAGTTATTCCACAATTATTTCAAGCATTAGGGGCGGGAGATCCTGGAACCGCTTTCTTAGCAATTTCAACAATTGTAGCAACAGTTCTTGTTTTTGTGATTGCTGTTTATGTTCAAGCTATGAAAATTGAAATTCCGTTATCTTTTGGTAGAATAAGGGGTCATGGAATTAGGTGGCCATTAAGTTTTACATATGCAAATGTTATTCCAGTTATTTTGGTTTCTGCTTTATTAGCAAATATGCAACTTTGGGCAAAGTTACTTCAAAATTGGGGAATGCCAATCTTAGGTAAAATTAATGAACAAGGCACAGCAGTTTCTGGCTTAGTTTCATGGTTATATAGTCCGGCTGGTAGTAAAGGCCTTGTTGGAATGATTATTACTAATGGTGGCTTTGATATTGGTTTTAGACCATATGGGCAATCTTTAATTTATTTGTTAATTATGATATTGGGTTGTATGTTATTCAGTTATTTTTGGGTTCAAACCTCAGGTATGGATGCTAGATCCCAAGCTAAACAAATGATTGGTTCAGGCCTTACAATTCCTGGATTTAGAAAAGATGAAAGAATCCTTGAAAGATTACTAACAAGATATATTGGTCCACTTACATTAATGGGTGGGGCAACAATTGGTTTTTTAGCTGGTCTTGCCGATATATTGGGAGCAATAGGAACTGGAACAGGAATTATGCTTACTGTTATGATTATTTATAGATTATATGAAGAAATTGCTAAACAACATATGATGGATATGCACCCAATGTTACGACAAATGATGGGTGGATAGTTTAATCAAACTTAATTTAAAGTTTAACAAAAATAGCATAGTTAAATAAAATAAGAGGTAAAAAAAGGTGGTTTTTGAAACAATATTAAATCCAATTTTTTCTCCTCTGTTAAGGTTACCATTTCTTTTAGCAATAGTTATTATTTCTTTTATAATCTCGTTTCTTATGATTCTTGCATATAAAAAGTTTACAGATCAAAGCTTAATGAAGGATTTAAAGGGAGAAATTAAAGAATTACAAAAGGAGATGCGTAAACTTAGGGACAAACCACAAGAAATGATGCAAGTTCAAAAACGTGCCATGGAAACAAATATGAAGTACATGATGCATTCATTTAAACCTATGTTAATTACTTTTATTCCAATTATTATTATTTTTGGTTGGTTAAACTCACACATGGCATATTTTCCTTTAGTTGAGGATCAATCATTTGATGTATTAATGGAGTTTAAGGAAGGAACAGAAGGTGTTGTTGAATTAGTAGATATTACAGATATTGAAGCTCTGAATGATAAAAAGCAAACAATAAAGGAAGATGTTGTCAAATTTGAACTAAAGGGGGCAACGGGAGAATATACTCTTAAATTTATGTTAGGTGAGGAAGTTTATGAAAACGATATTATAATTATAGACCAGGGCCAAGATAGAGTTTACAAACAACCTATAAAGAAATTTCGTAATATGAAACTTAGTAAATTAACTGTTAATAATCAAAAAATTCTTGCTTTTGAAGGAATTCCTGTTTTAAGTACTTTACCTTGGTTTGGTGGCTTTGGCTGGTTAGGTAGTTATATTCTCTTTTCTTTGATATTTAGTTTGACTTTAAGAAAATTGTTTAAAGTATATTAATTCTTATACTCTTTACTTTGTGTATGATTTTTATCTATTTTTACCTTTATTTTTCATATTTTTGGTGTGTTATTTGTAACTTAAATATTAGTAACATTTATAAATCACTTGTTATTCTTCTATATAAAATGGTAGCACCAAAATACAGGTCAAGATCACTCAGGCGGTTAAGTGTTAGAACTCCGGGTGGAAAAACAGTAACTCACTATAAACGAAGGAATCCTTCACCGGCTAAATGTAGAGATTGCGGTGTTGTTTTAAAGGGAATTCCAAGAGTATTGCCTTCTAAAATGAAGAATCTTCCTAAGACTGCAAAAAGACCCGAAAGACCTTATGGTGGTGTTTTGTGTTCAAAGTGTATGAGGGGCAAATTTAAGGCTTCTGCTAGAACTTAATAATCTTATTATCTTGATTTTAAAAAAGGTTTTAACATAAAGAATTTAACACGAAAATTTGAAGTATAATCTCTTTGCCGCATTGGTAACTAACGGCATAGAAACAAGAGATCGGAGGGATCAAAATGATGGAAATTGGAAGAGTATGTGTGAAAATTGCTGGTAGGGATGCTGGTAAAAAAGGAATTATTGTAGACATTCTTGATGATAATTATGCTTTAATTGATGGGCAAACAAGAAGGAAAAAATGTAATTTTAAACATTTAGAACCACTTGATAAGGTTGTTTCAATTGTTAAAGGTGCAGATACTAAAGTAGTTATTGATGCACTTAAAAAAGAAGGTATCGAATGTGTAGAAAAAACATCAAGACCTGTAAAAGAAAAAAAACCAAGGCCAATTAAACAAAAAAAAGTTAAACCAAAAAAACCTAAAAAAGAAAAAATAAAGAAAGATGTTAAGGTTAAAACAGCTAAGGTAGACAAAAAAGATTCTATTCCAAAAAAGGAAACAGATGATAAGAAAGTAACTAAGGAAGAAACAACAGAAAAACCAGTTACTGAGAAAAAAGAATAATTTCAATTATTTATTCTGTTTTTTTATTTTTTTAATCTTGTTCCAAATTAACATTATCTGATTTTTAAATTCTTGTATTAACTGATTATTGTTCACAACAAAATCGGGATTTTGTGGTAATTTCTGGTTGTTCATTATTACCAAGATTTGTTTTTTCTCATAACCTTTTGTTGATCGTTCATATACATTTTGTATGTCTGCTTTTATTAAAATTATCTTATCACAATCTTGTTCTAAATTAAACTCAACTAGTAATGCAACGTCTACTATTGTTGATATTTTTTCTTCTTTGTTTTTTAGAATTATTTTTTGAAGATTATCTTTTAATTTTTTGTGCATAATTTTATTTAATTTTTGGAGTAATTCTGTTTTACTAAAGGCAAGTTTGCCAAGTTTTTCCCGATTAATTTCAAGATCTCGTTTTAAAATATCTTGTCCAAACTCTGCAATAAGGCGTTGTTTAACTTCATTATCCTTTAACAGTTCATGACCTAATGCATCCGCATCTACTAATTTATACCCTTGTTCCACAAAAATCTTTGCAGCAGTTGTTTTTCCAACGCCCATATATCCCGTAATTCCAATTATCATTTATAATATTAAACAATTATTCTATATAAATCTATTTATCAATTAATAAAAACCTTTAAATATCTGTTTTAATGCATGATAAGAATAGATGAAAAAAAGGAGCGTATTTGTAATATCAGTTATAGCTGTGTTTGTTTTTATATTTATCATAGGTTTTGCTCTAAAATCAGTTCCAGATCAAATAATTCTTGAAGATGGTTCGGTGATTCTTAGACCATCTGCAATAAAAAGAATTAATTCAGAGCTTAGTTATGAGGATTTTATTGAAAAATCAATACTAATTAATAATCAAGTTATTGATGCAACTAAATCTAAAGAAGATCTACTGTTATTGGAATCATCAACCCAAAATTATTTTCTTTTGCAATTTATTGGTCCAGTTAAAGAAGAATGGAAATCTACATTGGAATTATTAGGCGTTGAATTCTTTGATTATGTTCCTGAATTCTCATATAAAATCTGGTTGCCGAAAAAGCAGATTCCAGAAGTTTTAAAGCTAGATTTTATTTCTAATCTTGTTGAATATACATCAGAATTAAAACTTTCTGCGCCTACAGCAACAAAAATTAATTTAATGGCAGAAGAAGAGGAAATTAATCTTTTTCTTGAGACATTTAAATCAAATGATGAAATTGCAAATAACATTTTTCAATCTAATGCCATGGTTGTACAAGAGTCAGAAAATTCTTTTTTGATAAAAGTAAAAAAATCAGAATTAAAAAAAATTCTTAGTTATGAGGATATTAATGTTATTGAAGAATTAAAACCAATATCTGTTGTTAATGATTATGCAGTCGGTATTATGGATGTTGACACAACCTCAGCAAGATTAAATATTAATGGTTCTGGCCAAATATTAGGTATTATTGATTCTGGTGTTGATGATGGTGATGATGATTTAAATGTTGAAGGAGACATACATTTAGATTTAGATAATCGGCTTGTTAATATTTCTTTAGTTGCTAATGCTTATTGTCAGTTATATGGGGCATCTTGTACAGATCCTGATGATCAAAATGGTCATGGCACACATACGGTTGGTTCAATGGCTGGAAATGGTACAAGAAGTTCTAATCAATATAAGGGTATCTCTTATGCTAGTGATATTACATTTTATGCTGCTGGTGATGATTCAGGAAGCACGGCAATATATCCTTTTCCCCTTGATACAATGCTTCAAAACATGTATAATGATGGTGCAAGAATTCAAAGTAATAGTTGGGGTTCAGGCACAACCGAATATAGCAACGCACTTGCAAAAAAAATTGATAAATTTATGAGAGATAATAATGATCTTTTAATTGTGGTGTCTGCAGGAAACGACGGTTCTTCATTGCAAACAGTTAGGGATCCAGGAACCGCAAAAAATTGTTTAACAGTTGGCGCCACCCAGAGTAATAGGTCTGGAAGTGGCTATGGTACAAATGTTAATACTATCGCTTCATTTTCTAGTCGTGGTCCTGCTAATGACAATAGAACAAAACCAGATGTTGTGGCCCCAGGAACAAATATTGTTTCTACTAAATCTAGTTTAGCATCTACTAGTTGTACTTCGTCTGTTGGTGAGGGTGGTTATTATTCAACTTGTTCTGGAACATCTATGTCTGCTCCATTAGTGGCGGGCTATGTATCTTTAATTCGGGAAAATTTTATTGAAAATTTAGATATTAGTAATCCAACGGCAGCATTATTAAAAGCACTTATTATTAATGGAGCTCAAGATATTGGTTATGGTATTCCAAGTAATCATACTGGCTGGGGAAGAGTTAATTTAACAAATTCTTTAATTCCATCTTATCCGAAATATTTTAAATTTATTGATAACAAAACAGGATTTAGTAGTTCTGGTCAATATGATATTCATACTTTTAATGTTATTAACGATACATCCGATTTTAAAATTACACTCGTGTGGACAGACGAAGAATCAAGTAGTTCTGCATCAAAAAACTTAGTTAATGATTTAGATCTTGTTGTTACAAGCCCAAATGGCACAAAATATTATGGTAATAATTTTGTTTGGCCATATAATTCTTCACAAGATAGAATAAATAATGTTGAACAATTAATTTTGGATTCATCAACGGGGGAAGTTGAAAATGGAACCTATTCTATTAATGTCTCTGCTTTTTTAATTAGCAATGCCAATCAAGATTATGGTTTGGTTGTTTCTGGTCCCTTAAATGTAAGTCCAATTGTAACGCAGTTTGATGGGGATACAAGTGATTTTGGAACCATGCAACATCTTTATAATAAAACAAACTTGGTGTTAGAAGATTCAAATAATGGGAACATTACATGGAATGATAATGTTTATGTTGCGGACGTGAATTTTGATAGTAATCTTATCATTGCAAATAACAATCTTTGGATTAATCAAAGTGGTTTGCATTCATCTCTTGCTTCAAATGTTACTGTTGGTTTTTTTAATCTTGACTTTGAAGCCCCGATGCCATATAAAGATGGCGTACATTGTTCAGACTGTGAAATAGTTGATAGTTCTTCAGGAAATCTTGAGTTTTATACTTTTGTTTCTTTAGATGTTGCTTCAAACTATAGTTCTGTGGAAAATACGTCCTTTGTTATTTGGGATGCTTTAGATGCAGGAAAACCTTATGGCGGTATTGCAAAGAAAAATCAAAATGAAGAAGTTTATTTTTATGCAAATTATACTAATTATAGTTCTTCTTTATCAGTTTCTACTGCAACATGTAATATTTCTTTTAATGACTCTTCTTCACTGTTTACAATGAATTATAATTCCTCCATTACCTATTATCAATATAATAGGACTTTTTCAAGTGCAGGCGATTATTCATATAACATTACTTGTGTTGCTTCAAACTTTTTAAATCAAAGTTCTAATAATAATACTACTGTCTCTGATATTAATGCTGTTTATCCCCAAGAACCAACTAGTTTAGGAATTGTTCTTAATGGTAATAATTCTATTACTTTATCTTGGTCTGCTGCTGTTAATGCTTCTACTTATGGTGTTTTTTATGATGATAATGTTACATTATTATGGGAATTTAATGAAGATGATGTGCCAAATATTACTGGGATTACGGAATTAAATTATACAGATAACTCCTTGGGTTCTGTAACACAAAGATATTACAAACTTGTTTCACAAAATTCAACTTCAAGACAAAATGCATCAAATATAACTCTGGGCATTTTTAAGAAAGAAATTCCAATTACAACCGCTACTCCTAATACTGGTGTTGAACAAATTCTTGTAAGTGTACCTTTAAATGTAACAAATCTTAATTTAGATTCTTTAATTTCAAGTTCTTCTGATGCTGACGTAATCTATAATTACGACACACAAAATGCTTTGCCCCAATCTTCACAATATTTTGATGGTTTTGGGTGGTTTGGCGGTATTGAAATCTTTGAGATTAATAAAGGATATATCTTTAAACCAATTTCAACTGCTTTTAATATTTCTTTTGTTGGTTTTGTCCCAATAACAAATTCAACAATAACTCTGAAGTCATCTACAAATATGGCGGGAAATGCAACTGAGTTAAATGTAATTGGACTAAATACGCCACAAACAAAATGTGATTTAGATACTATTTTTTATAATGCAACAAGTGGTGATTCTATATACCGGTACAATTATGTCTCTGCAGAATATGATGTCGCATCGTATAATGGTGTTGTATGGTCAGGTGATTTTGATTGCATTAATCCGGGAGAAGGATATGAAATGAGGGTTGTTACAAATAATTATGTTCTTAATTATGAAAGATAATTTATTTAATTATTAGAAATAATTAATAATTCTATTTACATCACTTACAAGATTTCTTTTTTTAGTGCTTCTATCCCTTGTATTCTACTTATTAATTCTTGCTCATGTTCTCTATAAAAATAACTGTGCCTAACTTTAATTTGTACTACTGAATTTAATGCCGTTGTTAAAATTTGTTGGCGTTGAGATTGCATTTTTGGTCTTTTTGGAGAAGACCAAGCACAACATAATCCTAGTAATCTTTCATACTTTGAATTTAAGTAATTTAATTGAAATGTATCGTGTTGTTCTAAGCTTGCGAGATCTTTGTTTGCAAAATAGAGAAATTCTTCTAAATAAAATGCAATGTACTGCATCTTTTTCCCGTTTGGGATTTGTATTGTATAATCTAATAAATTTACTAGTTCTTGTACTTGTTCAATTGTACCTTTTTCATCCCAATCAATTGCAATTATTTTTTCTGGTTTTAGCCCTGGAGTAATACCTGTTTCTATAATCCAATTTTCGGGGTGTGCATCTTTGTTGAATACAAAAGGAGAATTATTAAAACCGATATAACTTTGCGTCAATAAGTCAATTGTTTTTGTGTTTAAACCTAGGATTTTCAATTCTTCTATTTTTTGTTCAAAATATTCTATTTTTCCTCTTTTTTTTCTTTCTTCTATCGGCATTTTTGCATGGATAAATGCTAACATTGTTAATGTTTCCAAAACATTCTCTTCAACAGGATTTTCTTTCTTTGCATTATATTGTGTTAATTTTTCTAAAAGTGTATCACCAATACTTCTTTTTATTACTTGGATTTGTTGATTGTTTTCTGTAATTTGAACTAAATTTTCAGTAAATTCTAATTTACATATTGCTGAGTATCGTCTTTGTAGCTTTATTTTTGCACTAGGTTCCGTTGTATTTGCCAGCCCATATAACAGGTTTTCAAGAGTTATATCTCTTAAATGTTCTGCCATATTTTGATTTTCTAATGCCGCCCTTGTTTCTTTTAGAGAATCTGTTTTGTAAATATATGTTGCATTTAATAATAAATCACTCTCTGAACTAATTTGTTTAACTGATTTTGTCGTTTCTCCACAGCCTTCAAAATTATAATCACTCCTGTGTTTTATTTTTTCATAAATTTTTTTGTGAAGATCTAGTGCCTTTGATTTTTCTTTTTTTGTTCCTTTATCTAATAGCTCCTCTGCAAACAATAATGTTATACGCAAATCTTCAGGATATAATCCTGAAAGGGATTCTAAAACAGTTATTGCCTTTTTTCTTTTTCCAATAAAAATATACATTTGTGCTAAATCATAATATTTAATTATTTCTTTTTCATCTACGTCATGTTTTTTATCTTTATTTAATCTTTTTTCAAGTTTTTTTGCTGTAAAATACGTGAACATTTTATAGGTGGTATTTTCTAACCAAGGATTTAGAGTTAAAAATTTTACTTTTGATCTGTATGGTAATTTTTCTTTGGCTTTTTTTAGCTCTAAAACAGCTTCAGAATACAACTCTTGTTGAATATAAGTTAATGCTCTTGAAATGTTAACTTTATAATCATTTATAGAAAGGGATTCTAATTCTGCACAATATCCTTGTGCCTTTTTATGTTCTTTTCTTAGACTTGCCCACCAATATTTAAAAAAAAGATTATTAAATTTTTTGCTTTCTTTTCCTACAAATGTTTTTATCCCATCATACACAAGTTTTGTTCCATGCATAATGGGCAGCATTAACATACCAGCATAAGCAGTACTAACAGAGATTTGTTCTGCAATAAATTTTATATGTCCTATGCCTTTTCCTTTATAATTTGGAACTAATGGGCTTTCTTCTAAAATTACATAATTTCCAAACTTTGAATCAAAGTGCCATTCAGAAAAAAGACTTTGTAATAACCAAAGATTTTGCCTTAATATTGGACTTATTAATGCTACTCCATTGATGATTCCAATGGTCTTTCCCCAATCTAATTGTTTTTTTCTTTTTTTCTGTTTATTTAATTGGTTTTGTTGATTTTTTTTGGTATTTTCTTTATCATTGTAAAATCCTACATATATAAATGCAGCACCAATTAAACTTTTAAAAATATTTTCTTCTAAACTTGCATTGATGGGATGAAGATGTAAATCTGCTTTATAACCTAACCAGGAATTAGTCCCTAAATATAACGTTGCAATTATGCAACTAGAATGCTTCATAATTGTAGCTTTTGCTTTAGAAATTAGCTTTTTTGGCATAGTTTGTGTTAATTCTTCAGTTCTCTCTTCAAGATCTGCCATATCTAAAGGTATATTATAATAACATTTAAATATTTCTTAATTACAGAATATAAATAGATATATTAACCAACTTATGATTTAATTTAAAATTATTTTAAATCATGTTAAAATTGAAGTAAAAAGGTATTAAAATGTTTAAAAAAAAGAGGTCTGAACTCACAATGCCAGAGATTGTAGTACTTATAGTGTTCGGTGTGCTATTACTTGGTTTTCTAATTGTGATTGGAAAGCACCTAGTTCTAACTCTTTTTAGATGAACTGTAAAAAGATTATTTGATTTATCATCGGTTTAAAAAAATGTCACCAAGAATGTATAAGAAATCTGTTGCAAGAAGCAGAATTGTTAAATTAATACTGATTTTAATCTTTTTAGTCTTAGCTTTAATTGTTTTACAAGTTGTTTTTAATTGGACGAGTGTTAAATCAAGAGATAGTATTTGTTGGTTTAGTGTAGGATTAAAAGATTTTACTCAAGTTGGAAGTTTTAGTGTTATTAGAGAAAAGTGTCCCCAAAATAGGATTGTAGTGTATAAATCAAAAATTACAAAGAATGGTGTGCCTATTGCATCTAAAATTTTAAAAGGGAAAAATACAAAAATAGTTTATGATTTTGATTCAATAAATCCTTCTGGTGTGATTCCTGAAGATTTTTTCTATAAAGTTTTAGCTGATGAAATGGTTAGTTGTTGGCAAAAGTTTGGGGCTGGCAGTGAAATCTTTGAAGGAGATTTTTGGAAAGGTAGAAAAAATTGTGCAAGATGCGCACATGTAACTTTTGATGCCAGCATTGCAAATAAAGGCATTGTATTCTCAAATTTTTATAATTATTTGGTTAATAATGATGTTCCTGGCAAGGATGAATCATATCATGATTATTTGCATTTGCAAATATTATTGAATAAGCCAACACTTAACACTTTTTTATTTATGAAGGCCCCAATGACTGAAAAAGAAATGAATGATATGGTTGAAAAAGCAGATTATTATAACGAAGTTCAAGATCATTTAAGAATGGATCAAGATACAGCTATTGTTGCTTCTACAATTAAATCTTATGATTTACTTTATTTTATATGGGCTAATCCTGCACCGTATCAATTTGTGGCGGATCTTAATTTAATGGATTTAAATGTTCGTGCCCAAGTATTTTTTATTCCAACAGATGCTATGAATACGTTTCTTTGTGAAGCTATTATGAACTAAAAATTAGTCACCGTTATTAAATTAAACAAAAATGATGTACAATAAAAAATCACAATTTAGAAGTTTTCTTATCAATGCAATACTAGTTTTAGCTTTTTTAGTCCTCACAATCATAATTATTGGTTCAACAATGCATAAGTATGAAGATATTGATAAACTAAATCGGTGTAAAAATTCTGTACTTATTACTTCTGCAGCATCTAGTACTGGGTTTGGGGGTGTTGTTAATAGTATAATGCCTAAAAAATCAACAAGTGAAATGGAGCAAATACAAGAAAATTCTGGTCAAGATCTTGAATGTGAAATTATTTTTAAAACAGTCAAAGATTCAAATGAATATTATATTAAACGAACACTAGCAAACCAAATGGCTGGTTGTTGGTATAAATTTAATGAAGGAGAAATAAATCTTTTTAGTGGTGTTAAAGATAAAGAAACAGATTATTGTGTGATCTGTGGTGTTCTTAGCTTTGAAGGGGTTGCAAAAGGTCAACAAATTCAAGGGTTTAACGATTTTTTGTTAATGGAAAAAACACCGCGAATGTTTAGTAACCAAGTTTATCATGATTATTTAACAGGTAAAGCAACCTCTGAAGAATTTAGAGAAAAATTAATTAATCAAGATGTAAATATTATTGATACAAATTTAGATTACATGACTATGTTTTATTATCCTAAAGTTGATTATACAACCAAAGTAGAGGGGGCGATTCAAGGCGCCAAAGAAGGTTTAGGGTTTGGGGCTATTGCCAAGGTAGTTACTAAACTGTTTGCACATAAACACCCCGTAATCCGTACAATATCAAGCTTACCAATTGTTTCAGGATCAATGTTAGGAGGAACAATATTTGCTACGTCTAAGGCAAGTTCTAAGCAAACAGATCATGCGGCTGTTGTAATGTTATTTCCATACAATCCTGAAGAAATAAACAATTTGGATTGTGAATTTCCTGTTCCTTTAGGTTATAGGCCAGATTGATAATTTTTTATAAGGCTTGTAAACCCCTTTTAGCAAAATAATCTTAGTGAAAAAGGGCCTATCGGCGAGTGTGGAAGAGTATAACACTGCATGTTACGCTACAACACCAGGTCCGAAGGACATGTCACTCACAAATTTTTTAATTTTGGTTCTAATACATTAAAACATAATTACACAGGCATTAAATTTATAAATAAAGTCTAGTTCTTTTATTTAATCAAATGAGGGAGTGCCGGAGCGGTCAAATGAAAATCAGAGATTTTCAATAATCTTAAATCTTCGATTTCAGATCAAACGGGATGGACTCAAGGTATTTGAGTGCTGAGAGCTCATTTTTGAGTGCGATGAAGAAACCAAATATAAGTCATCCATTGGCTTAGTGCCTACTAGGGTTCAAATATTCCACCGGGGGCATTTTCCCGGGATTTGAAAGTCCCTACTCCCTCATTTTTTATATTCTAAATTAATTATTTAAGAACTCTTTATTTTATATGGGAATAATATTATTTATCCAACTCTTGTAATTTACTTTCAATTTCTTCAATGCTACCGCTTAGTTTTTCTAATTCTTTGCTGTAATCATAAAAGGATTGTGGTTTTTTTTCTCTTGAATAAGCTTTTTCTTGTGTTTTTAGTTTTGCTATTTTTGCTTTTGGCATTTGTGTTTTTAATTCATCACATAATGTTGTAAGTTCTTTTAGTTTTTGCCTTAAATTTTCAATCTCTTTAATTTTTTCTGATCTTATTTGTTTAAATAATTCGCATCTTTTTAAGCAATCTAATAATTCCTTTTGAACTGTAAGAAGATCTATTCTAAACTTGTCTTGTTGATTAACTTGAATGAAATAATCTGCCATTTTTATCTGTGTCCTGCATTAACTAATGTTTCATCAATTTTCTTTATTCTTTTCTCTACGTCTAATGTCATTCTTTGCCAAAGTTCCATCTCTACCTCTTCTTCTTTTTTTAATTCTGCTACTCTTGCTAAACTCTTTTTTGAGTCTTCGATTTTTGTTTTAATTTTATCAATTGTTGCTAATGCTTCTTTATATGTTTCAACTTTGATGAACATTGAATTGTCGTTTACGATCCCCATTTTCTCACCATTTATTTTTTTATGATTTTGTTTTATTTTAATGATTTTTTTTAATAATCTATTATACTCATGTTTCAAACATTAATCCATCTAATCTTGCTAACTCTTTATATATTAATTCTAATGATTTTTGAAATTTATCATATCTTTTTCCTTTTTCTTCTTGAATATTATTAATTCTTAAAACAGTATCTACTTGATTGTTAATGATTTCTTTTGTTAAATTTAATGATTCAATTGAAAAACCAAGCTCTGTAATTGAAACAAAATGAGTTTTTGGTTTAATTATTCTTTCTGTTGTTGATTGTGTTAAAAATTGATCATAATTTAAATAATGCCTGTCTTGTTTTTTAATTTGTGTTTCCTGTCTTGGTTTAAATGTTTCTTTTAATTCTTGTTCACTTGGCATATTATTATAACTGTGTTCAAATGGTAATGGTTTATTGAAATCTTGTGTTTCTCTGGTTTTTAATTGTGCCATTTGTGTATTTTCTTCTGGCATTGAAGGAAACATTGGTAATTCATTTTTGCTTGCTAGATCTTCTGGCATTTGTGTTTCTTTAATTTCATTCTTTGCTATTTTTTCTTCTGTTAATGGCATAGGTGGAAAATCAGAGGATTCCTTTAATTGTGTTGGTGGCATAGGTGCTTCATCCATATTATTGCCTTGGTCATCATTTAACATTGGTGTAGTAGCGGATGCTGAAACTTTAGCGGGACCAATTGGTGGTATGTCTGGTTCACTTAAATGAGAAACAGAATTATTGGATTCAGATCTAATATTAACAGCTGGTGGCGCCTCTAAAAAATTAGGCTTTACTTTTTTTTTCTTAAAACTAAATAACCCCACTTAATTACACCCTTTTATTTTATGATATCAAATATATGTAAATATAACCAATTTTATCTATATATACGAACTTCTTATTAAAAGTTTTTGTACAACTGCAGAATAGCAACTCTGTATTCTCTAATGGTCTTGCTTTAAACCATATATTTAATCATAACAAAAAATATAAAGCTTCTTTTTAGATATGATTAACCTGAGATGCAATTAATAACAAAAGAAAATTTTTCTACGGCTTTTTTTAATATATTATTATCTGTTTTTCTTTGTATATTGTGTGTGTTTGATTTATTAAGTCTCTTTAATTATGATTTTTACAGGGGTGGTAAAAGTGGATTTTAAAAATAAAGATATTATTTCAATAAATGATCTAAATAAAGAAGAAATAAGATATATACTGGAAGTGGTGAGCAGGGTTGAAAATTCAGATTGTTCTCAATTGTGTAAAGGAATGATCCTTGGGACGTTATTTTTTGAACCAAGTACAAGAACAAGGCTTAGTTTTGAATCAGCAATGAAAAGATTAGGTGGAAGCGTCATTGGTTTTAGTGGTGAAGGTTCAACATCAAGAAAAAAAGGTGAATCCTTATATGATACAATAAAAACAGTAGAGGGGTATTGTGATGTTATTGCAATGAGGCACCCTGTTGAAGGTTCGGCAAGATTAGCTGCCAATTCTATAAAAATTCCTATCATTAATGGTGGGGATGGTTCTAATCAACATCCAACACAAACTTTGTTGGATTTACATACAATTAGAAAATCTCATGGAAAAATTGAAGGATTAACAATTGCAATGGTTGGAGATTTAAAATATGGTAGAACAGTTCATAGTTTGGCAACTGCAATGGGCCTATTTAACGCCACCCTTTATTTTGTTGCCCCACAACAACTTCAAATGCCAAAAGATATTCTTGATGTTTTAGACAAAAAGGGAATTAAATATTTTCTTGCTGAAAACATAACGGAGGTTATAGATAAAGTAGATGTTCTTTATATGACCAGAATACAAAAAGAGCGTTTTCCAGATCCTATTGAATATGAATCCGTAAAAAATGCATATGTTCTTAAAAAGGAAATGTTAAAAAATGCAAAACAGGGATTAAAAGTTATGCATCCTTTGCCAAGAGTTAATGAAATTTGTGAAGATGTTGATTGTGCGGAACATGCACATTATTTTCAACAAGCGCATTATGGTATTCCAACGAGAATGGCGGTAATTGCATTGTTATTGGGGGTGTTAAAATGAATTCTGATGAAATAATTCGAGGAACTAACCATGAAACTAAGAATTCAAATGATTATTCAGAATATAAACAAATGAAATTAGGTAAGGTTAAGAATGGAACAGTTATTGATCACATCCCTCCAGAATTATGTTTTAGATTAATTAAAATTTTGAATTTAGAAGGTTATGGCCATGTACTTTCGTCAGCAACTAACTTAATCAGTGCAAAGTTAGGAAAAAAAGGAATGATTAAAATAAGTGGTAAGTTTTTAACAGAAGAAGAAGTTAATAAGGTTGCAGTTGTTGCTCCAAATGTTACTATGTGTACTGTTACTGATTACAATGTTTCAAATAAAATAAAATTATCTTTGCCAAGGGAAATTAAAAAAATTGTTAACTGTAATAATCCTAATTGTATCACCAATGTTGAAGAGGTTTCAACACATTTTTATGTTGTACAAGAATCACCGCTTAACATTAAGTGCCACTATTGTGAGCGAACAATTGATAAAGAAGAAATAACTTTAATATAAACTTCAAAAAATAATATATATAACTAAAAGATTAACTTTAAATAATTAACCATGAGAGGATAAAATTAGAATGATTGATTCAAATTTATTTAATATTAAATTTAAGAATCCTTTAGTCTTAGCCTCTGGTATTTTAGGTGTTAGTGCCGAATATTTTAAAACACTTGAAAAAAGTGGTGTGGGCGGCATTACAACTAAATCTATTTCTCTTAAACCAAGAAAAGGCCACAAAAACCCAATTATGTTCTGTGATGATCATGGTTTTATGAATGCAGTTGGTTTAAGTAATGCTGGAATTGATAAATCAATTGAAATGATTAAAAAAGCAAAACAGTTTGTTAAAACTCCGATTATTGCAAGTATTTTTGGTGGAACGGTTGATGAATTTGGAGAGTTATCTAAATTAGTAACAGAGGCAAAGCCAGATATTATTGAAGCAAATATTTCATGCCCAAACGTAAAAAAAGAATTCAAATTATTTGGGGCTAGTGCAGAAGCGGCAGCAGCAGTTACAAAAATAGTTAAAGATAATACTAATATTCCCGTTGTTATTAAATTAACGCCAAATGTAACTGATATTAAACCAATTGCAAAGGCAGTTGAAGAAGCTGGAGCAGATGGTATAACTGCAATTAATACTTTATCTGGTATGAGGATTGATGTTAATACGAAAATGCCAATTTTAACTAATAAATTTGGTGGTGTCTCAGGAAAAGGAATTTTTCCAGTTGCTGTTAAAAATGTATATGAAATCTATAAAACTGTTAAGATTCCTATTATTGGTACGGGAGGAATAACAACCGGCAAAGATGCAATTGAAATGTTAATGGCGGGCGCATCATTATTAGGTGTTGGAACTGCCGCTTATTATGGTGGGATAAAAGTTTTTACTAAAGTTAATTTAGAAATAGAAGATTGGATGAAAAATAATGGTTATTCTAACATTAAAGATTTAATGGGTGCTGCACATGAATGATGGTCACATAAAAAAGAAGCTTCCTAGACAAGACATTCCATTAACAACAAAAGTTGTTGAAGTAATTAAACATAACGAATGTTTTGTAACTGTTTGGTTAGAGGGAGACATAAAAATTAAGCCAGGGCAGTTTATTATGGTGTGGTTTCCTAATGTTGAGGAGAAACCATTTACTGTTACTTGTATTAAAGAAAATAAATTTTCTTTTACAGCATTGAAAAGAGGGCCCTTTACTGAAGCCTTATTTGAATTAAAAGTTGGCGATCTTTTAGGGTGGAGGGGGCCTTATGGTAATACTTTTAATCTTGATAAGAATTTTAAAAATGTGTGTCTTGTGGCTGGCGGAATAGGTATGGCTGCATTAAGCTTGTTATATCAAAACATTAAAAATAGAACTATTAATCAAGTAAATTTTAAGATGAATTTATTATATGGTGCAAAGAATTGTAATGGGCTAATTTTTAAAGATATTATTCCTGAAATTTGTAATAATAATACTTGCTTTTGTACTGATGATGGTAGCGAAGGAGACAAATTATTTTCAACTGAATTACTTGAGAAATATCTTAATGAAAATCAAAATGAAGAGGGGGACAATAATATTGATGTTGTGTACACTTGCGGTCCTGAAATTATGATGAAAAAGGTTGTTGAGTTATGTGAACAATATAATGTTGGATGTGAAGTGAGTTTAGAGAGATATATGGGTTGTGGTTTTGGTATCTGTGGTGGATGTTCAATTAATCATAAATTAGTTTGTATGGACGGACCTGTATTTAATTTAGAAGAGTTAAAGAATTTGCCGGATTTTGGAAATCATATCTGCAAATGTAAAGAGGAAAAAAATGAGTCTTTTACTAAAAAATTGTAAGATTTTTAAGGGTGGTGATTTAATTCTTGGCCAGATTCTTATTTCTGAAGGAAAAATTAAAACAATTCTCTTGGGGGAAAATGGTGATGAACTTATTGCTGAAAAAATAATTGATTGTGCCAATAATATTCTCTTTCCGGGGTTAATTGATCCACATGTGCATTTTCGTGAACCAGGGATGGAGCACAAAGAAGATTTCTTAACCGGAAGTTGTGCTGCGGCCGCAGGAGGAATTACAACAGTACTTGATATGCCAAACACAAATCCACCAACATTTACTCTTGACTTATTAAATAAAAAAAGGAGATTAGCAGAGAAAAGCATTGTTAATTATGGATTTTATTTTGGGGCAAGTGCAGAAAATAATGTTGATGAAATAAAAAAAGTTATTAGTTCTGATTCTCCTCTTGAAAATATAGCGGCCATTAAGATTTATATGAATGACACTACTGGTAATCTTCTGATTACTAATGATGATTTACTTGATAAAATATTTGTTACTGCAAAAACTAACGAGAAAATGATTGCAGTACATGCAGAAGGAGAGATGATTAAAAAAGCAATAACCCTAGCTAAAAGGTATATGGTTAAATTATATCTTTGTCATGTTTCAACAAAAGAAGAATTAGATTATATTAGAGCAAACAAAACACCTTTTATGTTTGTTGAAGTAACACCACATCATCTATTTCTCTCTGAAGATGATGACAAGGATGCGTTTACTAAAATGAAGCCAGAGCTTAAATCAAACCAAGATCAAAATATTTTGTTGAGGGCCGTTACTAATGAAGTTATAGATACTGTTGGAACAGATCATGCTCCACATACTTTGGAAGATAAAAAACAACTTAAATTCCCACATGGCGTTCCTGGTTGTGAAACTATGTTGCCTTTATTGTTGAATGCAGTTAATGAAGGAAAATTTAATCTGAAAAAAGTACAAGAATTATGTTGTGAAAACCCTGCAAAAATATTTGGAATAAAAAATAAAGGTTTTATTAAAGAAGGTTATGATGCAGATCTTGTTATCATTGATATTGGAATGGAAAGGGTTGTTGATAATGATAAACTTTTTACAAAATGTAAATGGTCGCCTTTTGCAGGTAAAAAATTAAAAGGTTGGCCAATTATGACTATTGTTAATGGTAATGTTGTTTATGATTATAATCTTGGTGAAGTAGTATTAAAAACAAATTATTATGGGGAGGAGGTAAATTACAATGTCTAATGAAAATATTATATTTAATGAAGATGAATTTAACAAATTTATTATTGAAAGTAATGTTGTTGGATTTTTTGATACACCAATTACTTTAAAATCAGGACGACAAAGTTATTGGTATGCTAATTGTAGATATTTGTCTAATACTTTTCAATTATTAGATAAATCTGCACAGTACGTTCTTAACTTTATTAAATCAGAGGATCTAGATTTTGATTATGTTTATGGGGTTCCTGAAGGAGCTACTAAATTAGCAGTTATTGTTAATTATAAACTAGGGATGGAAAGACCAGAACAAAGAATTGTTATTGGTAGAGGAAGAATAAAGGAATATGGTGCTCCTAAAGATAAATATTTTATAGGGGAAGTTAAAGAAGGAGATAAGGTTTTGGTATTGGAAGATGTTACAACAACTGGCGGTTCTTTAATAAAAACAATTAAACAATTAAAGGAAGTTAATGTTGAAATTGTTGGAGCAATTGGGATTGTTAATAGAATGGAAAAAAGAGATGATGGAAAAAGTGTTGAAGAAGCAGTTAATGAATTAGGTGTTCCTTACTATGCTATGAGTGATAGTATCTTTTTGCTACCAATGGCTAAGATTAAATTTAATCCTAGTGAAGAAGTACTAAAACAAGTAGAATCAGGATTTGAAAAGCATGGATTAAGAGAATTAAAATTTGAATAGACTTTGTGTGGTGAAATCATGAATTATATTGAACAATTAAGAAAAAGAGCAGAAAAAGTAGGAAATATTGTGTGCGTAGGCCTAGATCCTGTTTTAGAAAAGATTCCTTCTGAAGGTTGTGAAGAATTTGTTAATAAAAAATCAGAACCAGGAAAAGCAATTGCTAAATTTTACGTTACAATGCTAGAAGGTTTTGTTAAAGAGGGAGTTATTCCAGCAATTGTTAAGCCAAATATTGCTTTTTATGAACAATATGGTTTTGAAGGTCTAAAAGCTTTGAAAGAAATCATGGACAAATGTAAAGAATTAGAAATACCAGTACTTTTAGATGCAAAGCGTGGAGATATTGGAAAGACAAGTAAAGCTTATGCAAAAGCATTATTTGAAGTTTGGAAAGCAGATGCAATTACTATTGCACCATATATGGGGGCAGATTCAGTTGGACCCTTTACTAAATATTGTGATAATTACTCTGGAGAGAATGTAGAAAATGGGAAAGGAGTTTATATTTTGTGTAGAACCTCTAATAATGGGGCAGTTGATTTACAAAATCTAAAAACAGAAGATGGGACCACGATTTATATGAAAACAGCAGAAAAATTAGCAGGAGATTGGTATAAACTGGGAATTGGAGCTGTTGTGGGTGCTACTTATATTAAAGAATTAGAACAAATTAGTAAATTTTTTGTTGATTCTGGCAAAGAAATTCCATTATTAATTCCGGGCGTAGGTGCCCAAGGAGGTAGTGCAAAGGAGGTTGTAGAAGCTCTTAAAAACACAGGAAATGAACTTGCATTACATAGGATTAATTCTAGTTCTGGAATTAACTTTGCATACCTAAAACAAGGTACAGATGATTATGTTGGGGCTGCTGTTAATGCACTTAAGGAATTGATTAATGAACTGAACCAGGGCCAATAGTGTATTAAATAAATAAAATATATAAACCAGTTAGTCTCTTACTAATATATGGTAGAAAATAATCTATATCTGAATAAGAAAATTAAGAATTTACCTGATAATTTGAAGGATATGGTTGAAAATGTTACTGAAAAGGAAAATGTGTTTTATTCAAAGCCCTTAAAAAAAGGGGCACTTGTGCTCAAAATCTTTGCAGGAATTTTTGCACTTCTATTATTAGTTTCTATTGTAATACTAACTTTATCTCAAATTAAATCTTATCCTGATTATATCTTTTCTTTAACAGTATTTCCTATTGTGGTATTATTGTTGTTACTATTTGTAATATTTTTCTTTTGGCAATCTTTACATGGTTTATGTGCTCATTTTAAACATGAAAAATTCTTTATGTTAGTGACGCCAGAATTTTTTGTAATACGTAAAAATCAAAAAGCTTCATTTATACCTTGGAGTTCTATTACTAATTATAGTTCTAAGCGAAGAGAAACTGATAATTTTGTAACATCCATTAAATTATTGTTTAAATTTAAAAAAGGAATTAAATCTTTTAATATTCCTGACTTTTTTTCTAATCATTTTAACAAGATTCAGGATTATTTATCTGATTATGTTGTGATTGAAGAAACAAAAGCAGAAGATGTAGAAACAAAAGAAGTTGAAACAAAATTAAAATCCTGGCCAATTGTTTTAGGATTATCTATTCATAACAAAATGTTACCAGAAAACATTTTAAAATTTGTTAAAAATAAAGATGGAAATGATAAAACACTTTATTTTGAATCTAAAAAAGGTTATTTTTGGAAGATTTTTGCAATTGTGTTATCATTTGTATTCTTGTTTGGATTTACTATGAGTATCTTAGAATTAGTGGGCCTAACACCTTTTTTAGGGCTAGGGGATATTAGTTTTAATATTAATTTTAAAGTATTCCTTATTGTTTTGTTCTCTGTACTGGCAATTGGGGCAATGGCATTGATTGTTATTAGTTTAGTTAATATAATTAAAACACAAAGACAAGTTTTGATTGTAACAATGGATGGTATTATTGAAAGAGTTTTTGATATTGTATATGTTGTTCCTTGGGCATCTGTTAAAGGTATAACCACTAAATGGTTTTCATACGGACATATTCATGAAAAAGGAGAGCTTAAGATACAAATAACATACTCTGAAAAAAAGGAAAAAGCAAATAGAACCTATAATATTCAAGGAAATTATTTGATGGATACGCACCAATTAGTTGATCTCTTGACAAAGTATTGGAAAGGCGATAATGCTAAAGTTTCTACTAAAAAAAAGAAGCCAAAAAATGAGTCTAAAGAAACTGTTGATGAACCAAAGAAAAAATAAATGAATTATTTTAATTATTTTATGTTCTTTAATTTTTATTTCTGATTTAAGGCAATTATTGATGCAGAGAAATCAGTTATTTGTACTCTTAAAGTGGAGAGACGACACAATAATTTAGTATCTATTTGGTTTTCTGGCTTAATTTGGTTTAATTTCTCTTTTATTTGCTTTGTCTTTAGATTTATCTTATTTAATCTCTCAAGATTGTAGGAGTAAAATAATTCATAGTACTCTTCTAAATATTTGTTTGTTTCTTCTAGAATTTCAATAATTTCCTTTGAAATTGTTATTTTTTGGCTCCCTACTTGTGTTCTTTTGCCTTCACTATTTAATTCATTAAGGATATATTTATAATTATCACAAACCTTTTCTAAATTCCAGAGAATTGCATAAAGAAATGTACCCTTGTCTCCACCAAATTTGTATTTATTAATTAATCTTTGGCAAAAATTAGTTAATTGGTTGTTTAATAGTTCTTTTTCTGCTATATTATTTAAGGTTTGGTTATTAACTTCCCTTCTTGAATTAATAGCCATTATATAATCAATTAGCTCTTTTCCCATTAATAAAGTAATACGAAAAGCTCTTCTTAAAGCAGTATTAAAATCTTCTTTGTTTTCTGATGAAATGGACTTTAAAGTTATGCTGGAATTAGTTTCAGCACTTGTATTAAATCCAGTAAATAGATCTTTCATTAGTTCATAAATCAAAGAAAGCTGATTTTTTTCATATACTATCTCAATTTCATCATAACCTGCCTTGTGTAAAGCAGATAAATACCACCTAACAACTCTTTCTTCAAGCCCCGAGATAGTAATCCTAATTGTTTTTGCACTTGGTGTGGAATCTTGTGAGATCACTAAGTCATTATCTTTGTTGTTAAGAAAAAGTTCATCACCTTTTGCAATATTAAATCTTTTAACCCACTCAGTTGGTAAAGAAACTACAAAAGTCTTATCAGCAATTTGAATTACTTTTCTTTTCACTTTTATTCACAACTCTTGTTTCTTTAAGGAAATCTAATATTTAAATATTGGTATTCTTAAAAATGGTTTCATATTAGTTGATTAAATTAATAACAACAACAGTATTAAAATTAAAAGTAAGCATACATAAAATAATATCTTCTCAAACCAACCATTTGATTTAACAATACCTTTTACTCTAAATTTAAATGGGTAAAGCCAGTAAATGCCTTGGTGGGTAAGATTATCTAATAATAGATGGGAAAAGTAACCTAAAGCAAACGCTGCAGCATAGGTATTGTTAACAAAATTAGAAAAAATCCATGAAAAAAGTAATAATGCAGGTAAAGAATGAAAAAACCCACGATGTTTGAATACATAACCAAATATTTTAACATTTTTACCTAATTTTGAACTGGGGTTATCGATATCGGGAACCATTGAAGCAAATATGGCAATTAATATGAAAATTAGAAATTCAAATGAGAATAAATTTGGTAGAGAAATCCAATTAAATAAATTATATGGGTTCAGATAAACAACTAAACAAAAAAGAATAATAAAGATTCGGTGTGTTTTAAACATCATTTTGCGTTTTTTGTTTTATCTTTTATACATGGCTTTACAAGGCTCACAATGGTTGATCTGTTGGCTTTGTTTCTGGTGTAACTGGGTTTTGTGTTTGTGGTTCTTGCTTTGATTCAGCTGCCATTTTTTTAATTTCTTCTTCTGGATCAATATCAACAAAAACAAGGTTAGACATGAACTCTAATCTGTCAAACATTTTGTTTTTTGTAGCTCTGCCAATTACTTTAATAACTTCTCCTAATAGCTCATTTTTAACACTTTCAAAACCTTCTGCATTAACTCTATAAGCTAAAACTTCTTCATGTGTTTTCTTTAATAGGTTCTGTAGTTGATTTCTGAAGAAAACAACTCTTATTGTGCTATTTCCATCGTCTAAGAATACATTTAATACATAATTGTGATCTAATTTCTCTTTTCCATGTTCTAAACAATGTGGGCCATCTGGGCCTGGTTGTAATTTTTTATTGCATGTTCCACAAACTTCAAAAAATCTAATATCAAATACTTGGACAATTGTGCCTAGTAACTCAATATTTTTATCATCTTCTTTTAGGTCTGCAATTGATTTTCTTTGTCTTGAGAATTGCTTAACTTCTCCAACTTCAACCCCACTTGGATTTATCATTAATTGTGAGTTTGTATCAAGGTGTAACTCTACAAAATTATTGTTTAATCTCGCATTAGTTCCTTTAACTTTTATTATATCTCCTTCTTTTATGTTATCAAATTCTTTTGTTTGGTCATGCCATAATGTGATTCTAATTTGTCCACTTTCATCCCCAATAAAAAAACTTGCAACCTTGCCAGTTGTTTCGCCTCTTTGAAATTCATATAAATTAAATTTTTTTGTTACTTTTCCTTGTGTTTCCACATTTTTCATATTTGCATAGACTTCATTTATCTTAACTGGACCACCTTGTTCCATTAGCTTAACACCAAGGTCATTAGCAACAATGTGGGCAGCCCCATCTTTAGAAATTAATCCTGCTAATTGCTCCATTTTTTGTTTTATCTTAATTTCAATCTCTGCTTGAGAAGTTCCTGTTTTTTCTGTAATTTTCTTAATTACAACATCATATGGTATATTAATCATAATAAATCCCCCCTTATCTTATAAATAATAGCAAATTTCTTTTATTTATATGGGTTCTTATATTTGGACCTATAGTATAGATAATATATGTTCTGTGTGAAATCAATTTTTTCTAATTATTAACTTAAATTTTAGTGATAATTTACTTAAATTGCTGCTCAGATTATGAATAACCTATTAGAAGAATTTCATCAGTAATTCTTTCATGTCCTAAACTGTTAGGATGATAAAAATCTACTGTTAAAGAATCAGCTATTTTTTGGTTATCATTTGGATCTACTAGTTTTGTATAAAGATCTACTCTAAAATCAACATCAATTGCTTCTTGCATTATCCAGTTGTTTAAAGCTTCAAGGCCTTCTTGACATTTTGGTTTCCAAGAGAAATGTCCTTTAAATGGTAACGCAGTTAATGCTCCAACACGCAGATTTTTAGATTTCTTAGCATAAGTGTACATATCTTGTAAATCTTCTTTAACTATTTCCCAGCTTTCACAAACATTATCTGATTCAGCTAAAATTAAAATTTCATGATATTCATTATCGGGATTTTGATCTAGTGTTGTTAATAATGTTGATTTTATATCGCCGCTCTCAACAATATAGTCACCATATCCCGTTATTTCACCAATGTTTTTTGTATTTAATCTTGTAATAAAGTCCTCTACAGAATTGTCATTACTTGTGGCTTGAGCTACAACTGAACCACCAAAAACAGCAATCTTTCTTTCTTCAGAAGTTGTTGTAGATTCTGAATCTTTGTTTTGTTCTTTTTTTGGATAAATAAATATTCCATTAACAATAGATCTTCCCCCATCTGTTGTTGATTGTGTTGTAAAATGATTTTCTTTCTTTTTTACTAATTGGCCATCTTCATATTTATTGTGTTCCCATTGTACAGAATGATACTCTCCTTGCCTGTATTCCATGGATGTTGAACCACCACCATCTAAATTAAGTAAATCTTTACAATCTTCAATTATCCAAGATGGAAGTTTTGTTAAAGCTAATGATTGAAACACCATTAATTTTATTTTATTGTCTGTTGTAATACAAAGAAGAGTTCTTTTTGGTGAAGATGTACAAAAAGACTTAGAGAACGGACATTCCAAAAGTTCATTATTATAAATTAATGCTCCAGATTGAAGCGCATAATTGGGAGTGTTTGAGTCAAAATAGTTTGTGTTATATTCTTCTCTCTCAATTATAAATTCATCTGGTGATTCTTTATCAACAACAAAAATATGGTGCGGATCAATTGTTCCTTGTTGCATTAAATGACAATCCCAATCCATATTAAACATTTCACTTAAAGTATTGGAATTTTCAACAACCAATCCAAGTGGTTCACTTCGTTTTTCTGGTCTTGAACATTTTTTACCTGCTTCTGCAGTGTTTACATTAAAAAAACCACCAGTGATGGCTGCAATTGCACCCGTTTTCTCAACCATTTCTTTTAGTGTTGCTTTTTGATTCCCTGTAATTGTTTTTGCACTTTCTACTTTTATGTCAAAATGTTTAGGATCTAATGAAATAATTAATGTCTCTTTATTATTGTGGGTTGTTTCAGTAAATGAAATCTTGTCGTCGTAATTTATTGTATCGCCACTTGCGTACTGTGTTTGGGCTCCTTGTATTTTTATTTCTTTATTCTTAATTTCCTTGTTTTTTAGTTCTGGTATATCAAAACCTAATGCTATCTTGTATGTTAATTGTTGTATTGAGTATTTGTCTTTGGTTTTCACAAATACTTTCTCTTTTGATTCAAAACATAAACCATAATTTGGAATGGTGTCATGTGTTTCACATATTTCTAATTTTAATTTTGGCGGTAAGTTTATTTCTGCATTATTTGAAATGACTTTTGTCATGCATTTATCATATGTGTTTTTACTAATAACCTCTACCAAATATTTTTCACTTTCATGACAATCTTCCACTTCTTTTGCAATTAAAAATACTTTTTCTCTTAATCTTACATATACGTCAAGATCATGTGTTAAAGGAATACTAAAGCTGGGATCTACTTGATAAACAAATTGATCTTCAATATCCATGTAGATAGTATCTGGTGTACTTAATTCTTTTGTTGTTGTTTCTGTTATTGATTTAAAATTTGCATTTGGTTGTCCGCAATCTTTAAAGTTTTGGTGTTGAAGAATTTTTAGTACACGCAACGCATACAAAACTCTGCCAAGGGGATCTTTTACAGAAACATGTGGTGAAAAATGTTGCATGATTGGTTCAAAATCCTCTTTTGTTAATTCCCACCAATTAAATCTAGAATAATCTCCCCCATATTTGTTTTTAGTAATCTCTTTAATTGCAACTTTTAAACTACCGGGGCCATTGTTGTAAGCAAAACCAATTGCCCAATAATAATTGTGTTCTGGAAGTTTATTATTTGTTACTGTTTTTACTGTGTTCTTGTAAGATTGCATAATCATTTTTATGTACTTTGCAGAAGAGAAAATTGCATCTCTGGGATTTCCTGCAAGGAATCTTTCTACATCACATTCTTCTACGTCTTCACATTTGCCTATGTTAGTTTGCATCAAACTACAGAAACCACAAGAAGAACTAATGCTTTTTTCCCATGTGTTTTTATCATAATAAATACATTCTTTGCTGTTTTCCATGCACAATTCAGCATCACCTGGACCCCCACAAAAATTACACTGTTTGCACCTACCGTTGCATAATACTTTTGCAGTTGGTTCAATTTTATTGCCAGCATTATCAATTTTTTTGTATTTTTTATTTCTATACACATTACCTCTGCTTTCAGGAACCATAATTGCTTTAATTAATTCGGGTCTAATTTGATATTTCTCATTTTCATATAATTCTTGTATGTATGGTTCATATTCAGAAATCTTTTTCATATACTCTTCAAAAAATTCATTATCAAATTTATCAACTTCTGGAATTTTTGGCATGTGTTCATAACCAATCATGTCCTTACAATCTTTTGGTTGTGGAATTCCTGGTGTATAACCTATTGCTGATGTTAATTGATCAAATGGTTCTTCTATATTTGTAACTTGGTAGCCTTGAGAGTTAATCTCCATATACCCAAAGGTATTTTGGTATGAGTTTCCTTCTAAATCAGTGTATGGTTTTAAAACACCATCGCTGTTTCTTCTTCCAAGGGCACCACTTGTTGTTCCAATAATAAATTGTGGGACGTTTGTATCTGCAATAATTGTTACCCCAACAACATGATCATGGCCAGAAAAAACAGCAGAAATTCTATTTTTAATAATCTCTCCTAACTCTTTGGTATAAAGTTGGCTTGATTGCGGACTAATTGTTATAATTGGTTTGTGAGTGTATAAGAAAACATTTCTATACGGTTTTTCATTTGTTAATTGATTTAATGTATGTGCTTGTGTTAATTGTTCATCTAACCAATTTAATTGTTGCTTATCATGTTTTATTCTGTTTGGAACATAAAGCACAATATGTAAATCCCCACTATATTCAAAACTATAATAATTATTCATAACTCCACTTTTTAATGATATTGGGGTTGTGTATGATTGCCAATGTTTTTTGTAACCTTGTTCTAGTTCATCTGTATAAGCGGCATCATGATTTCCAACAACAGGAAATACGGCAATGCCTGCATCTATTAAAGGCAGTATTGTTTCATCAAACTTCTCCCATGCAGATTGAATTTTTATTGTGCTTGTTGAACTTCTTCCACCATTAACCATATCACCTAATACTACAACCATATTTGGATTTAATTTTAGTGTGGCTTGTACAGCATCTTTAAAGTCTTGTCTAACTCCACCATTTAATGATACATGTGTGTCAGAAAGAAACACGACTTTATAATCTTCCGGATATTGATTTTGGGTAGTGGTGGCTTTTCCAATAAGATTTTTATCTACATTTGTTGTTGAATCACTTAAAAATAATATGCTGGCAACTATGAAAATTGCAATTAAGGCTATAACAAATAACTGCTTGCCTTCTAATTTTATTTTTTGTTTTTTCATTTTTTTTAAACTGTTATAATCATATTAATTTTTAATTGTGATTTTTATTTGAAGAATGATGATGATTTAGGTAATTATCTATTTCTTCTTCATAATATCCTCTTCTAATCAAATGTTGTTTAATTTTAGAATAATTCATTCCTTTGGAATGTAATTCATTTATTGTTCTGATTAATTCATTTGCCCGTAATTTATTTTTCACTGGTGAAGCTTGATGACCATTAGATTTTTTAATTTCATAAAACAATAACAGGGTTCCAGTTATTATAATTATCAAAATAATTATACTAAATAAAATAATTGTTCCAATATAATCTTTTTGTTCTGTTCCAAAATCTTTATATTTTTCAATATTAATGGTTGGTTCTATTTTTTTTTCAGCAGGATATGAATTTTCTTCTTCTAGTGTGTTTATTGCTAGTATTTCATCATCTAAACAGTATCCTTCTAAGCAACATGCGGTATTGTCCTCAAGTGTAATCCATTCCCCATTTGAACAATGTTGTTTTTTATTGCATTTTACACCATTATATTCAAACATACAATGATGATTAAGATTGTTGTAATAGCATGTTTTACTTTGAGTTATTTCTTGTTTGTTTGTTTCTTCCTGTAATTCTTCTATGTTTTCATATCCTTCTAAGGTATAATCAGATATTTGGCAGGATTCACAGTCTTTGTCAACATTATTTTCATTTGTGTTAATACAGTCAGGATCACATACACTATCTTGTTCTAAATCACAATAATTATCGTTACTGCCAGAATTACAATCTTCTGGGCAAGAAACAAAGTTTTCCATTACTTCACACCAGGTTTTATCAAAACACGGTTCACAAATGTTATTTTGGTTACAAAAATTGAATTCCTTGTTTATTATTATCTTCTCTTGAATTTGAGGGCCAAATGTTGAGGCTTTTATGTGTCTTATATTCTTGTTGTAAGGGATATATATTGTTGTATCACTAAATTCTTCTTTTAAAATTGTTTTTTTGAATTGATCTGTTACTTCAACAATAAATTTCTTTTCTAATGAACTTTCTTCTCCTAACTCCCCTATGTAAATTTCTTCATCCTCTCCAAATAAGTAAAATAAATTTGAGTCATCGAGGATTTTAAGGGTTTTTAGGTTGTCTTCTTCATTGATTTCAATATACATGATTTCTTCGCCAAAAATAGTAGTTGAAACTACAAACATTAACATTGTGAGTAATACGCATGCCAATATTGTTTGAACTAATGTTTTAAACTTGGTTTTTCTCATGTTTCCAAATACTCCTCTACTTGGTTTTTCCAGTATGCTTTTTCTGAGCTTTTAGCAGACCCGTCTTTGCACATTTTATCTTCTGGGCTACAATAAATTCTAATGTGGTAATGATCTGCATGACCCTTCCAATAAGATAATTTTTTAATGATATTAGCTGCAAGTTCTTTATCTGGTTCATTTTGTTCTGTATATGATTTTAGCTTATCAATAAATTCTTTGTCTGTTCCTATCATTTCAATATTTGCAGATAAATAAATTGCTTTAAGGAATATCCAGTTTGCTTTTGCATCAAAAAGATCTATTTTAGAACCATTTAAATTTTTAAATACAGATGTGATTTTTCCACCACTGTTTTTTAAAATACCTGTATCAACATCTCTTCCGTTTTGATGTGATCTGTGACCAATTTTTCCTCCTTGCTTTGCGCTAAGATCGTGTATTCTAGTTCTTGCTCCTGTAAGTTCTTTTGTAATGCAGCTTGCTTTTTCTAGCATATTTACCATTTCTATTGTACCATAAAACTTGTTACGATGATAATTTGGATTGTAGTAATATTCAGTTGATTCCTCAATCATTGCAGCATTTTTAATGCCCCCTGCATTGTTATACCATAATGATTCAGAATCTAAAATAAAATTAGTGATTTGGCATTCTTGTCCCAGTAAAATAATATTCTCTTTACCTTGTTCTTTATTTTCAGTTATTAAATTGCTTGAAGGTGTTTTTGTTTGCTCTAATTTATCTTTTTCTATTGCTGCATTAGTGGATTCTACATTATAACTAAAAGTTGTCGGAACTTCTACTCTTGTTCCATCAATAACAATTTCTTTTTTTGCCAATCCTAAGACTTTGTTTGGGAGAATTTTTATTTCATAGTTATTTGTTGGAATGTCTAATCCAGATGTTTTAATGTAATAACCAACATTCAAGTTTTGAGACAAAATCTGCTTAAAATCTTCTTTGTATTGTTTTGGCATGCATAATTTCCCATCTTTATACCAATAATTAATTCCGTTTAGATTTCCACAACCAGATGTTAATACGCCGCCTTGCATTGCAAGGTCAAACTCTGCTTGTCTTACGGCATGTTTTGCCCCTTCATCAACATAATTTAATATATCCTCTCCCTCATGAACAGCCTTGAAAATTGTTATTGGGGCTTCACCAAGAGGCTTTACGTGCCCTAATTTTATGTTTAAAATTCCTATTAGTGATGCAAATGCAATTATTGTAATTCCTAATAAGATTAACATAAACACGTGTGCTGCTTTTTTGTTTTTCCAAATTTTGGTGTTTGTTTTTATTTTTTTCATTTGATTTTTTCTTTTCTTCTTACACTAGCCTTCCCAAACCTTAAATCTAGTTTTCATCATTTCAACCATGATTGTTTTTTCTGAGTCTAATGTTGGTAAATGTGCAATAAGTTCATTTATGGAAATATAATCTAAATAATATTCTGTACAAATGGAATTATCACCAATAAACTCTGTTTCATAATCATTATCTGCACTTATTACTAAATTAAAGCAAAGACTTTTTTCTTGAGTATAGGATTTAATGAATTCTTGAACTTTTGTTTTATACTCTTGTTTTACATCACCTTCAGAATGATGATACTTAACAATTAGGCTTGCAAAGTTATTATCTGCTGAATTTCCGTAGTCTGATTCAAATGGTGTGTCTAATGGGGTTTTTAGTAATGTAAATAATTCTCTTCTTGATTCTAAATCCTCATAATCGGCTTCAATTTTATTCTCTACTTTGTTATGTGGTAATAGATTTACATAAAAAAAGCTCATAGTAATCACTACAACAATTAAAAGTGTAACTATTGCATCTGTTGTAATTGTTTCTTGTGCTTTTTTGTTTTTTATCATTTTTTAATTCTCTTATGTGTTTGGGCTTAGCATTGTTAATTCTAATTTTGTAGGGAAAAACTGTTCTTTAATTATTCCTTCTATTTCAATTTCTTTTCTGATGATAACATTAACAGTTCTTTGTTTTTTTGTAACAAACTGTTTTGTGATTCGTGCTTTAAGTCCTGTTAAATGTAACCACTCATCATATCTCTCTTTATTATAATAAAATTCTTGGATTTCGGATACTTCTGGTACTAAACTGTTAAATTTAAATTTAATTGCCATTACTTTGTAATCTCCATAATCAAAAGCATAATCTAATTTTGCTTGAATTAAACCTGTGTTAGTTAACTCTGCATAATCTAAAATTCCAGGGTAAAGTCTACCTGCTTGTTTGTCGTAATGGCTTAGTCCGTGTTTAGAGTATAATAAAAACTCTGTAAACATGTTGATTTCCTCTTTTTGTATATTTGTACTCTCATTTATGAACATATGAACAAGTATAACAATTGAAAATAATACCAATAAAAGAACCGCAATTCTTATGAACAAAAACATTAGTTGGAAGTATGCTAATTGTGATTTTTTCCCTATTTTTCCAATTTTTTTATTTATTTTAACTTTGTTCATCTTATGTTGTGTCTCCCAAACTTTTTTAGTTGTTAATTGATTCTTGAAATTCTTCAATACTTTGAGCTATTGAATAAGCAATTATATTCGTGGTTTCTTTTTCATATAATAGATTATTATCATGCAGGATGTTTCCTATTCCAATTTTTATAGCTAAATTTTGTTTATTTGTATTTACACCAGTTGGATCTTTATTTGCATATAACAATAAATTATCTTCTTGGTTCTGTGTTAATATCTTTGTTTCCGTGATTACTTCTGGCAATTCTTTTTTCAAATTTTGTAATATGGTGCAAGCAAGGTAATTGCTTAGTTCACTATTCTTTGGAATATAAGCATATACTGGATTATTGTTTTGATTTTGTGTTTGTTCAGTACTTATTTGTAAAATAAAACTTGTTGAAGGTGGAATAAGAAGTAATTTTGATTCTGTATCGTATGTTGTATCTATTTCTGGTCTTGTTTCAATAATAATGCCTTCTAAAATTATGTTTAATTCTTCTATTATTGCTTTTGAAATATCATGTGTTATTAAATGCTCTACTTGTGTTCCCGCAATGTTTTGTTTTGGTGTATCTGAATTTCCATCAGCATCAATAGCAATTATGTCAAATGTAAATTTAGTTTCTAGTTTTGGTGGTGTGCATTCTAATGTTTGTTCAGCAACTTGTTTAGTTTCACTTATCTCATATGTTTGTGAAGGAGTTTCCACATAAAATTGATCTTTTGGTTGTTTTAACCCAAATCTTTTTTCAGGAGATATTACTAAAACATTATTAAAATTACTAATAGAAAAACTTTTCTTGAAAGCAATTGGAAATGACTCAAACATCATGTTTTTGTTATAGAAAAAAGGATATCCCACCTTTGCGAACCAACCTTCTGCAATTATTGCGGTGTTTTTTGAAAAAATAAATGAATGATCTTTTTTACCCAAGGGAGATGTATATTCGTAATATAAATTTCCCGGGACAGATTGAGCAGAATCAGCTAAAAATGCAAGATCTCTTGCAATTATTCTTTTGTCAAATGAAGTATCATTATATAAATTTCCAATGTAAACCATGATGGAGGCACATACAACTACAATGAGTATAGCTTCTACTAAAAAGACTTTATCTAGTGTAATACCCCTTTTATTTTTAAACATGTATATAAATCAATTAATTTATAGATTTATATAGTTTTTCATGTCTTTAAGAGTAAAATACATTATAATGATATAAGAGTATAATGGTAATATAACTATATGCTATAATCTTATTAAAAGAAAAGATCTTTATTAATAAACATAAAATTTAGTGAATTAAATAATGCATAAAATGTATCAGGGGTTATTTAAATTCAATATGTGGCTTTTTTAGCCATAAACAAGGTTCTCCTATTCCAATATCAACTATTTCAGGATTTGGGTTTTGGTCAGCGGGTGTTATTGTAATTCTTGGAGCATTTGACTCAAACTTATATTCTTCATTACTGCCAGGAGCAAAGGTATAAATTACACAATCAAGATTTGTTGGTAAAACAATATCTGTTCCTTTAACTCCCTCATATTCAATATATGCTTTATTTTTTTCAATAACTAGGCTATAACCTGTTGCACTAATTTCAATCTCTCCAGTTTCTGTGTTTATTGCTTCTGCAGGTAAAGTGTTTTCAATTTCTTCCCTACAAATCACATTTCCTTGTGTTTTAATTAAATCTTGAATTTCTTCTTTAATAAATACTTGTTGTTTAGTTTTCATACCTTCTTCATCATACAAAGGCATTATCTCTCCTGTTGTTAAACTAATCTTGTTTATGTTTTTATTACTTTCATCTTCAAATAATTGTGGCATGAGGTAAAGATAATCTCCTTCATCAATTGTAGTGTATGAATCAAAATAAATTTCTAATTCTTTTAAATCTAGGCCATTTAAATTACCTATTTTAATTATCTCTTGAATTTCAGATTCTGAAAATAATTCTTTATTAGTTTCATAATCTAGTTCTTCACCGTCTGGAGTTTTTATTATTCTTTTGATTGGAATTGTTTTTGAAAAATATACTTGGCTATTATCATGAACTCTGAGATAGGCTTTTAATTTAATATTTTTATTGTTTAATTCGTTTAGAAATTGGGATAATTGTGTTGTTTCATACTCCTCTTTACACATTGCTGAATTTGGAATATTAAAGTTATTTAAACAAGAATTCATTGCTAGAGAAATTTTATTTGTTTCAGGATCTTGCCAATATTGAACTGAATCAGGGTTTGATTTTGATTTGTATGGTGTTGGGATATCTAAACACATTAAATTGTTTAAGTCTGTCCATTCTAAACAACCAAAGCTTTTTTCCTCCTCACTATAGTATTCTTCTATGTCTGTTTCACAACAAATTATGTCTGCATCTGGTCCCTGGGCAGATTGTGTTTCAAAATTAATGTTAAATTCTTGAACTGTTGATAAAAATTGTTGTGTATCGCCATCAATACAAAAACCAGATCCTACTGAATATTTATTATTGGTTATTTCTGTATTAATCTCCGCATAATAATCATTAAATTTACTTGGATCTTCTATCTCATCACAATTTACAATATAGTTACTACCTGGGCCTGTTTTGTATAAAAACATATAACCTAAATTTTCTCTTGTGTCATATGTTTCATCTTCACTCTTTAAATTCCATTTAGGAATAATTTGTTTATCTAATTTGTGACAATCTGATTTTTCTAATTTATCTTCTTGTGTCTCAAGTCTACAAACTTGATTTGTATCAGAATCAAATTGATAAATATTTTCTACAAATGTTTGTTGTTTTGTTTTTTCGTCAATAATTGGTGTTAATAAACTACTAACAGCACTATTTTTTCCACACCTTTCTAATGATTGAGAAAGATCATCTAACATTCTATCTGCAATTGAAGCATCAAACCTTCTTAAACAAGAATCATGAACTTGCGGCTCCCCAGGTATGTATCTACAAATCGCAACTTCATTACCTGTTCTTCTTAGTAATACTCTTGCGGGCATGATCATTTCTTTTTCTTTTTCTGAATAATTTATTTCCACATAATCTTTTGATGAGGACCAAAATTGGTGTAAATCTAATTCATTTGCATCAATATTTGCACCAATCTTTGAGGTTACTCTTACACATCTTGGATTTTCACAATTTTTTCTAACACCCTCACACAAACATAAACAATCTTTAAATCTACATTCACCATTTGTTTCTTCCTGTGGAATTATTGGTCCACCCATAGTAATTGTATCAACAATAGAATATTGTTCAGGATCACCTAAATCAAGTGCATATGTTAAATGGCTGTTTGGTGGCATATACTCAATAATTTCAACAAAACCTAAAAAATTTTCATAAACTCTTTCTTGATTATTGTCAGAAATAAAAATGCTGTAAATAGAGGCTGCAATAATAAATAATACAAATAAAACCAAGACACCTCTAATTAAATTAACTAAGAATTCTATATCAATCGTACCTCTTTTTTTAAACATTTTACTTTTTTACTAACTTTCTATTTTTTAATTGAAAATTTTAATATTAAATTTTGAATGTTTTTTGTTCTTTAATTTTTTACATGGGTTTGTTAAGGGGCGTTTCCCATAATACAAGTATTTGCTGCACCACAATCAACCACACCCTCTTTTGTTGTGATTTGTCCATCATATACTCCATTCCCGTCATTATCTTCGCCAGCCCCTGGATTAAGGCTTGTGGAACAATCTAATGGTGTGATACATTTTTCTGCCCCTAATATGTTTTTTTGGACAAACGCATACCCTTTTCCTTGAAAAACAAGGCTTAAACCTAAAAAAACTAATAATACAATAAAGACTACAATTGCGGTTTGTGGTAAACTTAATGCTTTTTTTGACATGTTTTCACCTGTTATTATTTTTATTGAAAAAAATTAAGATTAATTCCTATTTGCAACATGTTTCTCCATCAATACAATCTGCCGGACCTACATCATCATCATCTGGTTTACATTTTTGTTCACATTTCCCACTGATTGCTTTACACTGGCTATAACAACAAACAAGATCTTTATCTCCACATTTAAAGTCTAATTTCTGTGAATAAAATACATTGTCAGCTTTTTTTGGACATTCAGTTTCTGGAACACATTTTGCACCTGGTTTTGAATCACAAGCACTTACGCTTCCTGAAAAAAGTGATGCTTTACCTGTAAAAATAATTATGATTACAATAATTACTACAAGAACAATCACTGCACTTGCAACCGTATTTAAGCTTAGTCCTTGTGCTTTTTTATTTTGTTTTTTAAAATTCATTATTATCACCGTTTAGTTTATGAACTTTCTTTACAACAGATATTATTTCCTTTACAGTCTGCTGGTCCTTGATCATTTATTGGATTTCCACAACTTGGTTTACAAATTCCACTAATTGCTTTACATTGGCTATAACAACAAACTTGGCTAGAATCTGGACATTTAAAATCCATTTTTTGTGAAAAATAATGGGGTGTTGTTTCAGTACTTGGGCAATTATTTTCTTGAACACATTTTGCACCTGGCTTTGATTCACAAGCACTTATACTTCCAGAAAATAATGAGAATTTGCCTGTGAAAATAATAATAATAACAATTATAACAACTAAAACAATAACTGAACTAGCAACCATATTTAAGCTTAAACCTTGAGCTTTATTGTTTTTTTTCTTCATTATTCTATTCATTTTGCATCACCTGGAATGTTTTTACTTAATTCATTAAATTCAAATTCTCTTTCTGGGTATGTTTCTTTAAATTTATTTAATAAAGCAGTTGTTTCTGTTCCCATACCTTTTTCTTTGTAAATTGATAATAAATCTTGATATGCAATCTTAACTTTAAAATTATAACCTGGACTAGTATCGACGTATAATCTATAATACATCATTGATTTATCTTTTTTATCTGTTTCATAGAATGATTTAGCAATTTCAAATAACGATGTTTGAACTTCTTTTCCATTTGAATCTCTATCAATCAATTGTTGATAACCTTGTGTTGCTTCATTATACTGTCCTGCTTCAAAAGCTTTTTTTGCATTACTTTTTTGTTCTTGATCTTGTTGGTGTTGAAGAAGATTTTGTTCTGCATTATCAGGTAGTTCAAACCTTTTTGTTAATTCATATACCTTGTTAACCATAACTGGGGCAAACATAATAAACGCAACACAAAGTATTGCAATCACAATCCAACTAATAAAAGTCATACCTCTTTTTGTTTTCATTTTTTAATTCCTTTTTTTTAATAATTTTTAACGAATGATGTATAGGATTAAGCCAATGTAATTAACTTGTTATATTTTATCCAAAAATAATTCTTGAAACTAGATTCATTATGTTTTTTCTAGTAAAATACAATAAGATTGCTAACAAACCTATCATAATAGCAATAATATAAACCCATTTACTTGTTTCTTCTAACCACATATGTGCTGCTTTTTTGCTTTTTTTAAGTTTCATTTAGTTTTCCTCTTTTTTAGTACAATTAATGGAATTATGTCTAATATCATGTAATCTCTTATTAATCTATATTATCTTACATATATACTTTACTCTTTTGATAACATTTATAAATGTAGGTTTGATAGTTTGAATCATGATAGAAATCTGTGCAGTTGGTGGTTATAATGAGATTGGTAAAAATATGACTGCCGTTAAAGTTGATGATCAAGTTTTTATTATTGATATGGGGCTTTATTTGCCAAAATATATTGAATATACTGAAGATGAAGATATTAAAAATATTCCAATTCCTCTTTTAGTAAAAGAAGGTGCAATTCCTGATAATGGATTAATTAAGGATTGGAAAGATAAAGTTGTTGCAATTATTCCAACTCATGCACATCTTGATCATGTTGGTGCTGTACCCTTTATTTCTAATGATTTTAATGCAGAAATACTTTGTACCCCCTATACCAAAGAACTAGTACTAACTATTTGTAGAGATGAAAAAATTAAATTAATGAACAGAATTAAATCACTTTCTCCAAATGCAAAATATAACATGGGGGAGGTTACTGTTGAGTTTATTCATACTACTCATTCAACACCACATGCGGTTATGGTTGCGTTACATACTAAATATGGGACCTTAGTATATTGTAATGATTTTAAGTTTGATAGTTTTCCAGTCTTAGGAAAAAAACCAAATTTTAAACGTTTGAAGGAAATTGGAGAAAAAGGAGTGAAAGTATTAATTTGTGATTCAACAAGGGCAGATGATGCTAAGAAAACACCTTCAGAAAGTGTGGCAAGACAAATGTTAAAAGATTTGTTGTTAGGGATTGAATCTAGTAATAATGCAATTATTGTTACAACTTTCTCGTCACATATTGCAAGATTAAAATCAATTATTGATTATGGAAAAAGAATTAACAGAAAAGTTATTTTACTGGGAAGAAGTTTAGCTAAATATGTAATGGCGGCTGAAAAAGTTAATCTTGTTAATTTTTCTAAAGATGTTAAAATTGTAAAATATGGTAGCAAAGTTCAAAATGCTTTAAAATTAATTGAAAAAAACAAATCCAAATATTTGATTGTTGTTACAGGACATCAGGGAGAAAGCAAAGCTGTTTTGAGCAGAATTGCAAGGGGTGAGTTTGATTTTAAGCTAGAGAAAGATGATTCAGTTATTTTTTCATGTAGTGTTATTCCAAATAAAATTAATATTGATGCAAGAGAAGCATTAGAAAATGAGCTTAGAAAAAAACACGTAAGGATTTTTAAAGATATTCATGTAAGTGGTCATGCTGCAAAAGAAGATTTAAGAGATTTAATTAACATGATTAAACCGGAGTCATTAATACCTGCACATTGCGAAGATCATATGAAAATTGCAATGAAAGAATTAGCAGAAGAATGCGGTGTTAAGAAGATTTTAATGGTTAATGATGGCGATCGAATTAATATTTCTTAGTTTTTTGATTTTTTCTGAATAATTTGTTTTGATTGTGTATTTTATTTTTTAAATTCATGAAAAAAAGAGCATTCATCGGTGTTAAAGAGTATTATTTTGCATATCACCACTACACTGGGTCCGAAGGATATGTAACCTCGGAAATTTCTTTTTTATCAAAAAAACCTCTTAAAAACCCTATTTCTAAATAAACCAATCCATTATGCATATTAAATTACCTATTTTGCATCGTATACATTAGATTATATTATTATGAAAATTAATCTAAATCTTTATATATAGGAATTCATTCACGATTTACATATAAAATAATACAATTAATAGTCCAAAGGGGGTTTAAAAAGATGAAATTAACATTAGCAGAGCCAAAATATCTAAAAGAGAGCGTATCAATAATTTCTGAACTAGTAAATGAAGCTACATTTAAGATTACTAAAAATGCAATTGAACTAGTTGCAATGGATCCAGCAAACGTAGCAATGGTTGTTTTTAAGCTGTTATCAAGTACATTTGTTGAATATGATGTGCAAGAAGACACAGAAATTGCAATTAATCTTAGCAATCTGAAGCAAGTTCTAAGAAGAGCAAAGCCAAGTGATATGTTGAGTTTAGAAGTACATGAAAATAAACTGAAAATAATTCTTCAAGGAGCAAGTAAGAGAACATTTTCCTTGCCAATCATTGAATTAGAAGAAAAAGAACAAAAAGTTCCTGATTTGAACTTTCCAATTACTATCTCCGCCCCATCATATGTATTAAGTGATGCTGTTGAGGATGTAGACATTATTGGAGAAAGTGTAAGTTTTATGATTGATGGGAAAAAACTAGTTATATCTGCCGAAAGTGACTTAAGTGAAGCAAATATTGCCATACAAGAAACTGAAGAAGTTAAAATTATGAGTGATGTCAGCGAAGTTATTAAAGCAAAATACAGCATTGAATATTTGAAAAAAATGATGAATGCAGGCAAACTAGTTCCAGAAGTCAAAATTAACTTTAACAAAGACTATCCTTTAAGACTGGACTATAAAGCAGTTGATAAAATCATGCTTAGCTTTATTCTAGCACCAAGGGTAGAAAATGATTAATTAGTTATTTAATTTAATTTTTTAATTAATTTTTTCTTTATCATATTTTAGCACAATACCTCTCTCAAACATATACTTATTAACATCATTATCTAATATCCATGATGTTAATACTCTTGTCTCAAATTCGTCATTTGTATGTATTGTTTCATGGACATCAACTTCATATGCTTTTTCACTACCAGGAATTAATCTTGAATTTCTGAATATATTTGGTGAACCAATTGCCGTATATCCTAATAAATAATCAGGCATAGATTCAATATGTAAATGTTTTGCAGGGAAAAAACGGCTCATATCTAATAAATCTTTTAACATTAATTCTTCATATCCCTCTAATGGGATACTATATGTTTCTGATTTTGTGTATTTATCATTTCCATAATGTTTTTCATATATGTTTACTTCTAAAACTTTTTTTCTAACTATCTCTTCAGTTATTATTGCTTCAACATCTTCATGATTACCCTTTTTATTCTTCACACTATCTTTATTTGATAATGGGCTGTTTTGATCATATTTTGGCGAAGATCCATAGTTAGAACTATTCATTTCTTGTTAATTTACTTTAATAAATATAAATCTTAATGTGAAAAATGTCACACAATTGTACAACAAAATATATAAACTTCCCTTCTTGGTGTGTAACTATGAATAAAAAGGAAGTCTTAGGTGTAAAACAGTTTTTTCTTAAGTTAGTTAGAATTATGACTAAAAATAACAATTATGCTGATGTCTTGCTAATTAAGGAGAATTCTTTAACAATCTCCAAGGATAATGTTGATATTAATATTGATAATGGTATGGATTTTGGTGTTAAGCTAAGATTATTTGATGGAGAACAGTTTCATGTTTTTGGGATGAGTGGTCTTGATAAGCCAAGATTAGAAAAAGAAGCTGTTAAGTTATCAAAAATTAAAGCATTGAATAAAATTAGATTAAACATTTGTAAAAAAAAGATTAATAAACATTTTCTTGTGAAAGGAAAACTAGATCCTGGCAAAATAAGTATCAGAAAGAAAGCAGAAACCGTGAATAAATTACAAAAACAAATTCTTGGTGGGAAAATAATTAATGCACGTGTTCTGTATATGGAAGAACAAGAATTAAAAATATTTGTTAACCAATATAAACAACTTTCTCAAAATATTAATAGCTGTTTTCTTATGACTTTGCCATTTATTAAAGCAATTGATGGCAACACAAGATATAATTATAAGAGTTTCTTTTCTTCTGGTTATGAAGTAACGAAAATTCCTTTACAAAAGATTAAAAAATTAATTAACACCACTTATAAAATTGCTAAAGCAAAAAAATTAACCCCTGGAAAATATACTTGTATTTTAAGTCCACATTTATCTGGGTTATTAGCTCATGAAAGTTTTGGACATGGTATGGAATCAGATACACTCTATAAGGATCGTGCTAAAGCAAAAGAATTTTTAGGTAAACAAATTGCCCCCAAATTTGTTTCAATTATTGATAATCCTGCCTTTCCTGCAAGAAATGGTAGTTTTTTCTTTGACGACGAGGGTGTTATGGCCTCTCCAACATATTTAATTAAAAAAGGAATTGTTAAAGCACCTATAACAGATATGTATTCTGCTTCTAGGCTTTGCATGGAAGGTATTAATGTTAAGAGATCTGCAAATGCAAGAGCAGAAAGTTATGATCATAAATCTTATGCAAGAATGAGTAATACTTATTTTGCACCAGGAAAAGCAAAACTTAGTAAAATGATTAAAAGTATTAAAGATGGGCTTTATTTACACAATTCTTCTGGTGGGATGGAAGATCCAAAAGGATGGCATGTTCAAATTCAAGGAGTTGTTGCTGAGAAAATTAAGAATGGAAAGTTAACTGGTGAATTATTTTATGAAATTGGAATGACGGGTTATCTTCCAACAATACTTAAGAATATTAAAGCAGTTAGTGATAAATTAATTGTTCCTGGAACGGGAAGATGTGGTAAAGGCCATAAAGAATGGGTAAGGGTATCGGAAGGAGGACCACACTTGTTGATAAAGGAAGTTGATTTAGCTTAATTTATCATAAATAATTAAACTGAATAAAATGATTAATAAAATAAAACAATTACTTCAAAAAAGAAAAATTTTTGGATGGAAAATAGAAGTAATTAGTTCCAAGAGTACAGATTTATATTTTACAAAAAATCTTGAATCAGAATCAGAATTAATTGGTGATAGGTTTTCTATTGAGATTGTTGTATATAAAGACTATGGGGAGGAAATTGGTGAGAGTAGTTTTAGTATCGTTGAATTTAATGAAAAATCTATAAATAAAATGATTGATGATGCATTAGTTATTTGTGATTATTCTCGAAAACCTAAATTTTCTTTACCTACAAAATCAGAATTAAAGTCTAAGCCCAAAAAATTAATTCTCGTGGATAAAAAATTGATAAGTCCATTAAAAAATCTTAGAAAAATTGCTAATGGAATTAGAACTAATTTGAAGAAGTATAATGTCAAGCCAAATAATCTCGAACTCCAAGGATCATATCTCAAATTAAATGTAATTAATAGTAATGGTGTTGATCTTAAAGAGGAAAAAACTAGTTTTTATGTTGAATTAACATTAACAACTGCTAAAAAGGCAGATGGAAAAGTTCAAGAACAAGAATTTGTTGCAATGAAAGAACATGCGTCATTATCTCAATTTAATGCAAAGGAATTTGTAAAAGAAAATGTTAATATTGTAGAAGATGTTTTAAATTCAGATCTTATTAATAGTTTTAAAGGAAATGTGGTCTTAACAGATGATGCGGCTGCTGATTTTTTTGCACCCCATTTGGGTTTAAGTCCTTTAGTTATGCATGCATCTGCAAAAATAAAACAAATGGGATTATGTGTTTACTCTCCTAAGAAAAAAATTGCTAATTTTAAAGGAGATAAAATTTCTATATCTACAAATCCATTATTAAAACTTAATCCAACTTCTTCTTTGTTTGATGGGGATGGTGTTATCTCTAAAAAAGTTAAATTAATTGAAAAAGGTATTTTTAAGAATTGGTTTGCTTCAAAACAATATGCTGATTATTTAGGAATAACGGCAACAGGGGCACTAGGGGCAGTTGAAGTTAATGGTGGTAAGAAGAGTATGAAAAATTTAAAACAAACATTACCTCTAGTAGAGATTGTTTCATTCTCTAGTTTTGTTCCTAACAGTATTTCTGGTGACTTTTCTGCTGAAATTAGGTTAGGTTACATTAGTGAGAAAAATAAAGCAGGCAAAATAATTAGAAAACCATTCAAAGGAGGAATGTTCATTGGTAATATGTTTAAAATTATTGAAAACATGTGGCTATCAAAAGAAATAATTGAAGTTAAGGGTTATAGAGGACCAAAAATAGCCTTGTTTAAGAATGCGATTGTTGCTGGCATGAAATAAAGTTGTTAAGATGAAATTAATACAATGCGAGGATAAAAAGAGGTTGAAACTATAAAATGAAATTATTATTATACAATGTGTGTTATTGTATGGGTGTTGGTAAAGGAATTAAAGACTATGTTACAAAAAATGCACACCTTCATTTGAGAAAAAAAGCTTTAGAGAATATTTCTACTTTTATTAAGAAACAATCACCTGATATTGTTTGCTTGGTTGAGATTGATGATGGCTCTTTTCGTGCAGGAAAAATTGATCAAGCGGAATTTATTAAAGAAACTTTGGATTTTAAGTCTATGGCGTGTTTTTGCAAGTATGGTAAAAAGTCTGCATTATCAAAATTACCTTATTTTCATCATTTATGTAACTCTGTTATGTCTAAATACAAATTTAGTTCAATCAAGGAACATTTTTTGAAACGTGGGAATAAAAAATTGGTAATTGAAGTTGAGATTGATCATGGTAAGGGCAAATTAAGTATTTTTTTGGTTCATTTAGCTCTTGGAAAAAGAGCAAGAAGAAAACAAATTAAAGAAATTGCTAAATTCGTTAACTCTAACAATAATCCTAAAATTGTTTTAGGTGATTTTAATACCTTATCAGGGGAAGAAGAAATAAATTTATTTGTTGAGGAAACTGATCTTATGGTTGCCCAGCATAAAGGAAAGACATTTCCAGCATGGAAACCAAAAAAGTCCCTGGATTACGTGTTATTTTCAAAAGAAATAAAAATAAAGAAAACAATTGTTCCTAAAGTTAAGTTTTCAGATCATTTACCAATGATTGTTGAGTTTGATATTCAATGATCTGATATTAAACAGTTAGTTAATAATTAAATAGGTGCGAAATGAAATATGTGTTGATTATAAATCCCAAATCAGGTCAAAAAAATCATAAATTGATTTTGAAAGAATTAAGAAAGCATTTCTTAGGGAAAGATTTAGTTATTAAAGTTACTACAAAACAAGGAGATGCAATAACATATGCAAAAAAAGCAAAAGCAGATGTTGTTATTGCAGCTGGTGGTGACGGTACAGTTAATGAAGTTATTAATGGTTTAATGCAAAAAAGCATAAATTCTCGGCCACGTTTAGGTATTATTCCGGCAGGAACATCTAATATGGTGGCAAGATCTCTTAGTATTCCTAAAAATCTTGCAAAAGCAGTAGAAATTATTTCTAATAATAGAAGAAAAGACTTAGATATTGGAAAAGTTAACAAAAGATTTTTTGCCATAGGGTGTGGTGTTGGATTAGATGCTGAAATGTATAAAAATGTAGAACCAAAGATTAAAAAAATATTTGGAGAGGTTGCATATCCCTTGTCGTTTATTAAGACTGTTTTTAATTATAAACCACATAGATTAAAAATAAGAATTAATCATGAATCTCATTATGGTTATTATGTATTAATCTGTAATATTACTAAATTTCATAAACTATTTGATATGATTCCGAAATCAAGAAATGATGATGGTTATTTTGATGTAATTATTATTAAAAAGAAAGAAATTGGAGATCTTTTTAGATGTATGTTTGGTGTTGCAACAAAACAAATGCACAAATTTAAGGATTTGGTTCATGTAAGAGCTAAGAAAATTAAGGTTTCATCTTCTGAAAAAGTAATTGCACATGCAGATGCTGAGATTATTGGGAAAACACCTGTTAGTGTGAAAATGTATGAAAGGGCATTAGAAGTTATTTGTTAGTTTCTATTTTTTTATTTTCTTCTCTTTAGTAAATTTTTCATGTACTGGGTGATCCGAATCTTCATCTATTTCAATATGTTCTTCAAAATCTTTCTTTATTTTCTTTTTTAGTTTGTTTAATTCATCCATTTTAAGATTATAATAGAATAAAGATATAAATATTTTTTTATTCAGAGGTTTCTTCTTCCTCTATAACATCCTCAACGTCTCTGTCTTCACCAATGATTTTTGCCGTTGCAACTACTTTGTCTCCTGCACCTAATCTCATTAATCTTACTCCTTGTGTGTTTCTACCAATTGTTGAGATTAAATTACATCTTGTTCTGATAATAATTCCTTTCTGACTAATTAACATGACTTCATCGTCATTTGTAACGCTTTTTATGGCTACTACACCACCATTTCTTTCACTACAAATTATGTTTTTAACACCTGAACCGCCTCTGTTAATTAATCTATACTCAGAAATAGTAGTTCTTTTTCCGTATCCGTGTTCGGTTACGGTTAATAATGTTTTATTGTCATCAGCAATAACTCCACCAACAACATAATCTTTTGAAATTGTTTTGCCTTCGCTGTCTTTTGTTTCTTTTAGTTTAATTCCTCTAACACCAAAAGATGCTCTTCCCATTGGTCTTACATTTTTTTCATTAAACTTAACAGCTTGACCATTACTAGTTGCAACTATGATTTGTTTATCTCCATCTGTTCTTAAAACATTCACTAGTTCATTATCTGTTTCAATATTAATTGCTCTTATTCCACCTTGTCTAGGTTTTGAAAATGCACTTAAGCTTGTTTTCTTTACTGTGCCATTTTTAGTAACCATAACTAAGAAATGATTAGGATCAAATTGTTTTACAGGAATAAAAGCAGTTACTTTGCTGTCTTTTTCGATACCAATTAAGTTAATAATTGCTTTTCCTCTTGCTTGTCTTGAACCTTCTGGTAATCTAAATACTTTAATCCAATGTACAATTCCTTTATCAGTAAACACAAGTAAATAATCATGTGTGTTTGCAACAAATAGGTTTTCTACAAAATCTTCTTCTTTTGTTGTTGCAGCAATAATTCCTTTTCCACCCCTACCTTGTGCCTTATACATTGTAAGTGGGATTCTTTTAATATAACCTGCGTGGCTGATTGTAACAACCATGTCTTCTTCTTCAATTAAGTCTTCAATTTCAATTTCTTCTTCAAAATTTTCAAGTATTTCTGTTCTTCTAACATCACCGTACTTGTCCATAATCTCTGTTAATTCATTTTTTATAATGCCTCTAATTCTTTCTTCAGAATCAAGAATATTTTTTAGATTTTCAATCTTTTCCATTAACAGGGTAAACTCTTCAAGAATTTTTTCTGTTTCTAATGATGTGATCTTTTGAAGTTTCATATCTAAAATTGCTTGAGCTTGTTTTTCTGTTAAACTATAAACTTCTATTAATTGTGCTCTTGCTGTTGCCGCATCTTTTGATTTTTTAATAATGGCAATTGTTTTATCAATGTCTGCTAAAGCCACTTTTAGGCCTTCTAAAATATGTGCTCGTTCTTCTGCTTTTTTAAGTTCATATTGTGTTCTCCTTGTTACAACTTGTTTTCTGTGGCCTATGAAATTCATCATTAATTCTTTTAAATTAAGAATTTTAGGTTCATTATTTACTAATGCGAGCATGATAATTCCAAATGTTGATTGTAATCTTGAATGTTTAAATAATTGGTTAAGAACAACTTCATGGTTAGCGTCTCTTTTTAATTCAATAACAACTCTCATTCCTCGCTTATCACTTTCATCTCTAATATCACTTATGCCCTCTATTACTTTAGATCTTACTGAATCAGCAATATGTTCAATTAATAATGATTTATTGGTCATATATGGGATTTCATCTATAATAATACGTTCTCTTTCTTTGTGTTTTTCAATGTGTGTTTTACCTCTGACAATAACTCTACCTCTGCCAGTTGTATATGCCTGACCAATGCCTTGTTTTCCACAAATAATTCCACCCGTTGGAAAATCTGGACCTTTAACAACTTCCATAATCTCTCTTATTGAAATTTCTGGATTATCGATGATTTGAATTATAGCATCGCATGTTTCTAAAATGTTGTGTGGCGGTACATTAGTTGCCATTCCAACAGCAATACCACTTGAACCATTGATTAATAAATTAGGAAATTTACAAGGTAAAACTGTTGGCTCTTTAAGGCTTCCATCAAAATTGTCAGTAAAGTTAACAGTTTCTTTTTCAATATCTTGAAGAATTTCTTCTGAAATCTTTTTTAGTCTGGCTTCAGTATATCTCATTGCAGCTGCTCTGTCTCCATCAATACTTCCCCAGTTTCCATGACCATCAACTAAAGGGTATCTTAAAGAAAAACTTTGAGCCATTCTAACCATAGAATCATAAACTGCTTGGTCACCATGTGGGTGATATTTACCTAAACATTCTCCTACAATTCTAGCACTTTTTTTATATGGTTTATTATGTAACATGCCCATGTCATTCATTGCATACAGAATTCTTCTATGAACTGGTTTAAGACCGTCTCTTACATCTGGTAAGGCTCTGCCAACTATAACACTCATAGCATAATCTATATAAGAATTCTTCATCTCATCTTCAATCATAATCGGAGAAATTCCTTTTTCTGGAACAGGTTCTTCTGGCTCTGGATTAGTGTTTTGAGGCTCTATTTTTTCCTCATTTTCGGTGCTTTTTTGCTCTATTTCTTCACCAGAATCTTCAGGCATTTTCTCGTCGCTATTTTTAGGGTCTTCCATACTCGAAATGAATGTGTGTTTATTTAAATATGTTTCGATTAATTACACTTATTTTTGTGTTAAATTTAGTTGAAAAATCTCCTAACACAGGTAATCTTTTACCTTAATAGAATATCCACAATAAACGCACTTTTTCATACTTTTTGGAGAAATCTTTTTTAGTGGCAAATAATTCATTTTATGGCCACATTTCTTACATTTAACTCTATAAGTCTTCATGCTTTTCCTCTGTTTCTTGATTCTCAGATTCTTCTTTATCCTCTTGGTTAGAATCTTCTACTGTTGTTTCCTCTTCTTTTTCTTCTTCAGTATTTTGCTCTTCTGTTGCTGGTTCTTGCTCAGGTTCTTCTTCTACAGGATTTTCTTCAACAACTGGCGGATGCTCGTTTTCGTTAGGGGTTTCTTTTTCCTCTTCTTCAGAAATCAAAGATTCTTCATGTTTCTCTTCAGAAGGTTCTTCAACAACTGGCGGATGCTCGTTTTCGTTAGGGGTTTCAGTTTCTTCTTTTTCAGAAATCAAAGGTTCTTCATTATTTTCTTTAACTATTTTCGGTTCATTCTCATTAGGGGTTTCTATTTCATCAGTTGTTTCTTCACTTTCATTAGAAACTTGTTCATCACCTTCATTAAAATCACTCATTTGTTTTTGATCAACAACTTCTTCTTTTATGTCTTTGAATAAGGACTTTAAGGAGTCATCATTTCGTACATCAAAATATTCAAAGAATTTTTGAGATAATTTTAATAAATATGTTCTTCCATATCTTTCTTTTACAAGAAAACCCATATCCATTAATTCTTTAATGTGATCATATGCTTTATTTGTTCTAATTTTAATAACATCACTTTGCAACATTGGTTGTTTCCAAGCAACTACTGCTAAAGTTTCCATCATTGTTTTGCTAAGCTCAGTATGTGGATTAATTTGTCTTACAAGTGCAACGTGTTCTTCATGGGTTGTAAGTTTCCAACCATCGTCATCTTCAATAACAATAACTGGGCTGCTTCTTTCTTGATACTCTTTTTTTAGTTCAATTAATTCTTTTTTTAGAATAGCACTATCTTTAATTTTAACTAATTTTCCAATTTCTTCTAATGACATTTTTCTGCCAGAGGCAAATAACAATGCTTCAATTTTATTCTTTAATTCCATGAGATTTCTAAAAAATGTATGTCTTAATATAATTTTCGATTTATCTTCACTAGACAGATTTTATGATTTTTTACACACAAAAGGAGGTTCATTTTAGACTTTGTCCACTGGCATAGAGCCGTTGTATTGTTTATATACTGTGTTTTCAGCTCTTTTTTTGGGTTGCACTGGACATTCTGTTGTGAGGTATATAAATGAGAACGGGCTTAAGTTAATTGTTGATTGCAATTGCAACAAACCTTCAGTCTCTTGAAGCCTCGTAGCTTCTAATTAAGGAGATGATGAAATAAAATGCGAAAAGCAAAATGAGGGTGACTCAAATGGAAAACCAAACAAATATGCCTGAAAAAAAGTTTAGTGCAGGAGCTATTTCTGCTACAATATGGTCTAATAATGGCCAAAAAGATGGGAAAGAATATAATTTTTCTTCTTTGTCTTTAGGAAGATGTTACAAAGATAAAGAAGGTAAGTGGCAAAACACCAATAACTTAAGGGTGGCTGATCTACCTAAAGCTGTTGTTGTCTTGTCTAAAGCTTATGAGTATCTTGTATTAAAAGAAAACGTTCAAGCCCAGTAGTTTCTTGTTGTCGTCGGGAATAGGTGTTAAATGTCTTTTGCCCAAGACGAAAAACACCGTAACATTTCCGACACACCCAGAAATTTTACATTTTTTTATTTTTTTTAATTATGTTTTTTCGGTAGAGTTCAGAATCTTTTCAGGTCTTGTGAAAATCTTCCGAAAAAATCTGAATTAAACATTTTAAGAAGTTATGCTTTCCTAAAAAAAGGAATTAGCTAATTTCCACATTGGAAACTTGATGGAGTTTTTAAGATTGTTCAATTAGGCTCTAAAAAGGCTGATTTAACAATAAAGTATTTATTAAAGGAGGTGCTACCCATGTTAGCGAAGAAAATGGAAGAAGATATAATTGGAGATAAAGCTCAAGAAGAGCAAGAAAAAATAATTAGTGAAGATAATAAAGAATCTGATAAAGAAGATAATGTTGTAGTAAAAGAAACTAAATCTAAGAAAATTACTAAAGTAGAGGATCTACCAGGAGTTGGAGCAGCAACGGCGGAGAAATTAAGAATGAGTGGTTATGATACCTTAATGGCAATTGCCGTAGCAACACCAGGAGAATTAGTTGATGCGTCTGGCATAACTGAAACTGTTGGGAGGAAACTTATTAATGTTAGTCGGGATGCCATGGATATGGGTTTTGAATCTGGCGATGAACTCTTAAAAAAAAGAGCTAGAATTGATAAAATTTCAACTAATTGTGATGGTTTTAATGATATTCTTGGAGGGGGAGTTGAGACGGGAGCAATAACTGAATGTTTCGGCCAATATGGTAGTGGTAAAACACAAATTGGACATCAATTAGCAGTTAATGTACAAAGTTATGGTGAAGATGCATGTGCAGTTTACATTGATACTGAAAATACTTTTCGTCCAGAAAGAATAAAGCAATTTGCAGAAGGTGCTGGTCTTGATCCTGATAAAGTCTTGAAAAACATTTATGTTGCAAGAGCTTATAATTCAGATCATCAGATGTTATTATCTGAAAAAGTTGATGAATTAATTACTAAGAAAGGTAAAAATATTAAATTAGTTGTTGTTGATTCTTTAACTGCACATTTCAGGGCTGAGTTTGTTGGTCGTGGTACATTAGCAGTTAGACAACAAAAGTTAAACAAACATATGCATGTTTTAGCAAGATTAGCTGATATACATAATTTGTCTGTATATGTAACTAATCAAGTAATGTCTAAGCCAGATCAATTTTTTGGAGATCCAACAGAAGCAATTGGCGGCCATATTGTTGCCCATAATTCTACATTCAGAATTTACTTGCGTAAAGGTAAGAAAGGGAGTAGGGTAGCTAAATTAGTAGACGCACCTGCTTTACCGGATGCAGAATGTACATTCTGGGTTAAAGAGGATGGGATTAAGGATAACTGATTTTTCTTTTTTCTTTTAATTTTTTATTTTAACACTTTCTTCAGTATCTTTTCTTCATTAACATTCTTTAATCCTATTTTTCTGAAGAAGACGGAAATGTTCTTTATGTCTCTGATTAATAATTCTTTTGCGTTTTGTGATTTTATGTCTGTTGTTTGGGAAAAATCAATAAATACGGGATTTTCATTATAATTTAATATATTAAAACAACTTAAATCACCGTGTACAAGTCTTGCTTTTTTCCACATTATATGCATATACTCAATAATTTTATTTAGAAACTTAGTTTTATTTTTTGGAAAATGATTTTTTAATTGTAGTGCAATAATATCATCACCAATATATTCTAAAACTAAAATATTGTCTAAGCAAGTATGTACTAATGGGACTCTTACTCCAACTTGCCTTGATTTTAGAAGATTTCGTTGTTCTCTTTGTGTCCAGGAAAAAATAACCTTTCTTCTTTGATTCTTCATTCCAGCATAACGTGGATCTTGTCTAATATAATCAAACATTTTATTAAAATTACATGTTTCTAATCTGTAAATCTTAATAATTACTCTTTTTCCATCTTTTGTTTTAGCTGAGAATATGTTTGCTTCTTTTCCTACGGATATTGGGCTTTCTAACTCATCAAAATAACCTTGTCCTTTTAGCTTGAATAGATTTCTATTGGTATAATTATCAAATACATTACCCCATACTTTCCATTCTTCTTTACGTGCTTTTCTTGCCATTGTTTGTTAAATCTCCTTACCAGCTAATATACTTTTCCAATTTAATAGTAACTACTCTTAAATAATAAACTTTATATAAAACCTCTACCTTTATATACTTATTAATCTTTAGTAAAGATTAGTAAATTGTATGCAAATTGGTCCTCTTACGAGCAATAACATCGGTTATGGCTGTGAATTAGAGCCACTCTTGCGTATACCAGCCCGGCACGAGAGTACCCAATGAAGCTCACGCTAAAAGCAAGCTATGAAGTTGGGAGTTAGTGTTTCGGGCAACAAACCTTTATTTGGGCTAAAGAAGCCTAAATCGCGCTTATAAATGCTTAGAACAAGCTTATCATCATTCATTTCATCATTATTTATTTGATTAAGATGGGGGGACCAGAGAGGTACCATGTAAATTAGGTACATTTAAGGCAGGTTTCCTATAGTTAGGTTTGTTCTAAACACATTATAATACGAAAGATAATAAAATAAGAAAATAGGAGAAGGAGTAAAATGATTCACATTCATTGCATCACTTATCATTCACACAAAAGATTTATGCTTGATAAAGTAGATGGCTCCTTCTAGATTGGAGGTAGATATTTATGGGTAAAATTAGCCCAGTAAGTGCAAAATATATTGTTCACGCAACTATTAATATTGGTGGAGTAGTAGACAGACCAGACGTAATTGGTGCTATTTTTGGGCAAACAGAAGGTCTTTTAGGAGCAGATCTAGAGCTTAGAGAATTACAAAGAAGCGGTAGAATTGGTAGAATTGAAGTTAATGTTGAAACTAAAACAGGTAAAACATTAGGTACAATCATAATTCCTTCTAGTTTAGACAAAGCAGAAACAGCTATTGTTGGTGCTGCTTTAGAAGTAATTCAAAGAATTGGTCCTTGCAACGCTAAGATTAGAGTTGAGAAAATTGAAGATGTTAGAGTAAGCAAAAGACAATTTGTAGTTGAAAGAGCTAAAGAATTGTTAAAACATTTAATGGATACGTCTATGCCGGATTCACAAGAATTAGCTGATGAGGTTGCTTATTCTGTAAGAGTAATGGAAATTACAGAATATGGTAAGGAAAGATTACCTGCAGGCCCTTCAATTGATGATTCTGATGAAGTTCTCATCGTAGAAGGCAGAGCAGATGTTCTTAACTTACTAAAGCATGGATTTAAAAACGCAATTGCTGTTAATGGAACTTCTGTTCCACAAACAATTGTTGAGCTTTCTAAAAAGAAAATCTTAACTGCATTTGTTGATGGTGATAGGGGAGGAGACCTAATTATTAAGGAACTAACTTCTATCGCAGAAATTGACTTTGTTACAAAAGCTCCAGATGGTAAAGAAGTTGAAGAGTTAACAAAGAAAGAAATTCACAAAGCCATCAGAAGTAAAGTTAGTCCTGAACAAGCTAAGGTTGATACTGTTAGAGAAGATAGGCGTTCTACTGAAAAAGCAGAAAGGCCTGTTGAAAATAAACGGTTTGAAAGAAGACCTCCACAGAGATCTTATCAACAATCTTCAAGACCACAACCAAGTGCAGCAAAAGCTACACCAGTAAAAGCAACTGCCGATGAGAAAAAGAAATTTAGTAAATTGTTAGAAGATTTAATTGGTACAAGAGGAGCTTATGTTTTAGATAACAAACTAAACATCCTCGGTAAGGTTCCATTAAGTGAGCTAACAACCACACTAAAGAGTCTTGGATCAGGAATTTATGCTGTTGTATTTGATGGAGAAATCGATGCAAACATTCTTTCAATTGCAGAGAAATCTGGCGTTAAGTTCTTAGTAGCAATGGGTGCTAAGGCAAAATCAAGCAACTCTGTTTGTGTTTTAACAGTAGATGACTTTTAGATAAGTTGTTTTTTTTCTTTTCTTTACTTTTTTTATGTGAGAATTCTTAGTGAAAAAAGCCTGTCGGCCAAAGTTTAAATCTATTTTAAAAATTAAATCAAAATCTTAGTGAGAAAAGGAGCCTAACGGCTGGAGCTGAAGAGTAAATTGTAAACTGTTACGCTACAACACCGGGGCGAAGCCAATGCTTCTCACAAAAAGATTATATTTTCTTTTTATTTTCAATCTTTTTCTTAATACAAACTAATACTTTTCCACAAGTTTTATAAAACCTTAATTCCTCTATTCTATTGGGTGTTATTATGATAAAGAATCAATTAAAGACATTTATTTTATTGGCTTTGTTAACAGCTGTGCTACTTTTTGCAGGCAGGGCTCTTGCAGGACCAACTGGGTTAGCAATTGCAGGTGTTTTTGTAGTGTTAATGAATGTGTTCTCATACTTTTTTTCTCATAAATTAGTTTTAGCAATGTATAAAGCAAAGGAAGCAACTGAAAAAGAGCAACCAGAATTATTTAAATTAGTAAGAGAAGTTGCACATCTAGCAAATATTCCAATGCCAAAGGTTTATGTTATTCCTACTATGTCTCCTAATGCATTTGCAACAGGTAGAGATCCTAAACACGCAGTTGTTGCATGTACGCAAGGAATAATGCAATTGTTAAGTAAGGATGAATTAAAAGGAGTTATTGCTCACGAAGTTAGTCATATTAAAAATAGGGATATTTTAATTCAAACAGTTGCAGCAACAATTGCAGGTGTTATTTCTTATCTTGCTATCATGGCAAGATGGGGTGCAATTTTTGGTGGACTTGGTGGGAGAAGCAGAGATGGTGGAAATTTAATTAGCTTACTTGTGTTATCAATTATAACGCCACTTATAGCAATGTTAATACAATTAGCAATCTCTAGGAGCAGAGAATATTTAGCAGACGAAAGTGCAGCAAAAATATTGCATAGCTCTCATGGTTTAGCAAGTGCATTAGAAAAACTAGATTCAGGTATTAAACAAAATCCAATGAAGATGGGTAGTCCATCTACGTCATCATTATTTATTGCAAATCCTTTTAAGGGAAGTGGTATGATGAAATTATTAAGTACTCATCCACCCATGAAAGAAAGGATAAGTAGATTGAAAGGGATGAATGTTTAATTCTTTACTTTTTATTTTTCTTTATTATTTTTAATTTACACTTAAATATTACTTTTTCTTCCGGAATCTTTTCAGATTCAATACAAAATCTCCGATGATATTTCTTGCTTTAAATACCATTTCCGAAATTTGATTGTTTTTGTTACTTGTCGTCGGAAATTATTCAGAAAATCTTAGTAAAAGTATTTTAAGGAGTTTTCCATTATAGTTTTTGGGTTAATTGATCTCATGATGACAAAAAATTAAAAAAGGTGAAATCATGAGAAAGATAGTTTTATTATTACCAATAATTGGTTTTTTTATACTTGTAGTTGCAATTTCAGCAATGGCAACAGAACATATTGTTATTAATCAAGTTTATGTTGATGCAGTGGATACTGAAGCAGGTGGGGAAGCAATTGAATTATACAATCCTACGACATCAGAGATTGATATTTCTGGATACAAAATAAAAACTGAAAGTAGCAATAGTGATGTGACTTTATTAGATGGAGCCATTATCAGCGCAAATAGTTATTATTTGATTGCTGATAATGGCTGGGGTGTTCTTAAAGATAACGAATCTTGGCCAAATGCAGACCATGAAGAAGCACTAACAATGTATAATACAAATTCTGGTATAGCATTAATTACTGCAGAAGATGTTATTGTTGATGTAATTGGTTGGGGTGATACTGAAAGTATTGAACCAGGATTATATGAAACAACACCTGCTTATAATCCAGATTCTGGTTTTGTTTTAGCAAGACTAAATTTTGTAGATACTGACAATAATCTTAATGACTTAATAATTTCTCAACCTAATTTTCACAACTCTAGTTCTGTGGTTGAAGTCCCACAGGGTGATCCCGAAGATGAAGGGAATGGTGGTGAGGAAGAACAAGAAGATCCTGATACAGATGACTCTGAAGTGGATCTACCCTTGTTTATTAATCTCACTAATTCCCTTCCCCTTATTCTAAACTATAATCTCACTGTAGATGATAATGAAGAAGAAGGATACCAAGTATTACCAGAACCCGGTGCAATAAAAACAATTCCATTAAATGTTGTTGTTGCAGATAATGATGGTGTTTCTGATATTAACAATGTTAAAGTTTTAATTACGGCGCAAGATTATGTGCAAGAAGTAGTACTAACAAACACTGAGAATAATACTGACTGGGTTTTATTTTCAGGAGATGTTCTTTTTGATTATTACAATGCGCCAGGTGATTATAATCTTTTGTTAAGTGCTACTGATAAAAGTAGTGAAAATAGTGAACAAAATTTTGTAATGGAATATTTACCATTAATTGCCTTTGATATTGATGCTGAATCTCTTGTGTTTGATAATGCAAAGAATAAAGAAACTGCAGAAATTAATGGCGATTTAGATTTTAGTACTACAACTAGCCCAACAATTAAAAATTTAGGTAATACAAACTTAAGTTATGGTATTTATAGTGGTGATCTTGCAATTAATGATAATAACCTACAATATAGTCTTGGTGCAGAATATTATAATGTAACACCTGAGTTGGTAATGGCAATGGAAAGTTTAAATTTTGGTGTGAACCAAACAATTGGTCTTGGTTTTAAATTACACCTTGAAAAATATTTGAAACCAGACATGTATGGTGCAAACATGAACATTGTGGGTGTTGCTTCATGAACAAATTAAATTTTTTTTTATTTCTTATCTTTTTTGTTCTTGGTTTATCTTTATTTTCAATCTCTGTTAATGCTGCTAGTATTGGTGTTAGTCCACCAAAGATTTTTCTTGAAAATGAATCTGTAAATCAGACTTTATGGATTATTAATTCAAATAATGCGAGTTTTGATTTTGTAGTTTCCTCAACAAATGAATTTCTGAGCTTTTTCCCATCAGAAGGTAAATTGTCTAAGAATAGTAAAAAAAGTATTTCTGTGGTTGTAAATAAAAAACAAGGTTTTGATAGCAAAATTTATGAAGATATTATTCTTATCTCCGTCTATAAACCTGGAAGAAAAATTAAAAGCAGTATTGGTGTAAAAGCCAGACTTAATATTACTAATCAAATTAATCCTATTGAATTTTATTTCGCAAATGAATCTTTAAATGATGGTCTTACTGACACGTCTCTTAATAATTCCATAAATCATGAAGAACATAATTTAATTACTGGTATGAGTCTCTTTTTTAATACAAAACTTAAGAACAATGCTTTTATAAACGTAATTTTGGTGGGCCTTTTAATATTTCTGCTATCATTATTTGTAAAAGAACCCTCTCAGAATAAGAAAAAGATAAAAAATTAAAGTCCAATTAATGTTGCAAGATTATGGTCAATAATTTGTTTTGTCTCTGCATTTATTTTTACATTTAATGTTTTAAATGATGCAGTAATAAACGTAACATTATAAATCTGTCCTTCAGAAATATTTTGTAAGATTAAAATACTTTTGTTTATGATTTCCCCTTTATAATTTTCTTCTTTCGTCTTAACTGCAATTTCTTTTGCTTCATCAAAATCTACTTTTATTTTATCTAGGTCAAGAGCAACAATGTCGTGCTCTTCTTTTTGAAATGGTTTTGCTTCTTCTGCTCTTATGCCAGCATCTGAAATTTCAAAAGTAATTATGTGTTTGTTTTCTTTTAAATAGTAACCAACTTGTGTGTTTGCTGCATCCATCATGAATACATGTATTAAATAAGCATTAGGATGTTGTTTTTTAAATTCTTTAAATTCATTGCTTTCTTCTACTTTTTTAATTGTTTCTTCACATTTCATTTTTTAACCTCTTAAACCCTAATTAATTTTCTAAATTTAATTTTAAAAACTATAGTTAGCGGTAACATCTATCTTTTTTAATAATTCAATTGTATTAACTAAATCTTTGTAAAACTTATCTGTAAAATGTAATGAAAGTTCTTGTGCGGTTTCATTATCTAATTCGGTTTCTTTTTCCCAACCTAATTTTCTTGCTTTTTTAAGAATTTGTGTTGAAACAGTATTATTCTCTTCATACATATTAATAACTGGTCTAATTGATTTTTGGTAACTTTTGTTTGTAAACTTTTTTGCCATTCTTAGAAACCTTTTAACATAGTTTTCCATGTGTTTATTATTAAGGCCTTCATATGCACTAAAATACTGAAGTTTGTTTCTAACAAATGTGTGTGGTGGAACATACATTCTATTATCTTCAATCTTAAATGGTTCTTTTATTCCAATATCAGCAGGTTCAACTTCTAAAAATTCTCTGTGAATTTTCATTAAACAAAATTTAAGAAGTACAGAAGTAGCCATAATATTGCTGGGGTAATTCATGTCCATACCTCTTTGTTCTAGTGTTCCATGATTATTTACTTTTACAGGTCCCCAATTAACATCTAATTTGCTATTATAAATTTCATCAAATTTTGCATTTTCATTATGTTTTTTTAATACCTTCATCCATCTTTGTACTTTTCTATTTAATGATTCAATTAAATCCATCTCTGTTTGTTTATATGGTGGTAGCCCACCAATCTGTTGTAAGTTTGCATAAACTCCATCCATGTATTTTAATTTTTTCCCTCCTCTATAAACTGGTAGTCTTGTGTCCATTGCAAAATGTTGGCCTTGATAAAATGGAGAAGATTGCATAATACATGTTAAAGCAGGATCTGCCGCAATTTCAAAGTTATAACTTCCCATAAAACTTCTCTTAATTTTTCCATCAAAAGTTACTCTTATAAATTTAGTTAATGGATTATACATTCCCCTCGGTAAGGCATAATGGTGATGAAAACCAATACATCTTGCTGCTGCTAAAAATCGTTCTTCTCCAAATATCTTTTTTTTCATTAAATAATTAATATTATTTCTTACTTCAGGATCAAATTTTCCTGGGTAAGTTCCAAAACAATGTAGTAATAAATCTTTTTTTGATGCTACATCATATAATGTTTCAGCATGTTTTAGGATATCTAATGCCGTGTTAAACATTTTAACAGAAGGATAACAACCAAGTTCAACCATATTTTTGCCGCATTCTTTGACAATGTTTGTTTCAGGTTCTTTTTTTTTAACTGCCGCAAGAATCTCGTCTGCTTTATTAACTACTTTGCCCTTATTATTTAAAAGCATAAATTCCATTTCAAGTCCTATCATGGATCTTTTCAAGGGTCTTTTTTTATTATTTCCTTGGTTTTTAGACTCGAGATTTAATTCTTCTTTTTCTTTATTTAACTTCGCCATTTTCATCTGCTTCTATTTTTAACATTTTTATGATGTCTTGAGAAATTTTATCAACTTTACTTTTAACAATGGTTGTTTCATCAGCTCGCATATAAAGTTTCTTATTAACTTCCATGGAAAATATAAACACGTTTGGAAATTTGCTAGTAAGAAACTTTAAAATATAACCACCCTTATATGGATCATTAATTCTAACGTCTTTATAATCTAACTTTTTTAATCGTTGTCTAAATGCTTGAACAATTGGCATATAAAATGCAGGTACATATTTTGTACCAAAACTTATTTCTGGTCTGTTATCTTTATCTCGCATTGAATGTCCATCAAAGATTATGTTGAATCTATAAGAACTTATTAGTCTAGAAAGAATATAATAAAAATGCCTATATGAATCTAAAATAATTTCTTTTTGTTGTTCATTTAACTCTTCTTTCCATACAGACCTTAACATTTTTTCTTGATTATTTGCATAAATGGCTTTAGCATAGCTTCTGTTAAAATCACACATAAATCTGGATTGTTTACAATCAATCCATATACCACCTTCTTCTAAAACAGTCATTGCATATAACATTCCAGAACCTAAATCTTCTTCTGTTAGTCTTTTTTTGTCTGGCATTGCCATATTTTTTTTAATTTCTTTATCTATCCAAGTCCCATTATGTATTGTTAATAATAATGAATTAAATTTGTTGGGTTTGTAATTATCAAAAACAATAATGCCTTTGTGGGTAATGGTAAGCTTTATTTCTTTATACTTTGGATAAAGTTTTTCAATATCTTGTTTTATTATCTCATATAAATCTCGATCTTCAAAGTAATTTTTAAACCATAGTCTATTTCGTGACTTGTAAAAATGTTCAACATCTCCATCAAGAACATCCCCGATTAGTTTATAATCTGTTAATTGAGACAAAAAATTGAGGTGAGGTGTTTCACAAACTTTCCCCCATATTCTATCAAGATGTCTAAATAGGAAAAATCTGTCTCTTAAGCTTAATGTACGCTTAGAAAACACTAAAACATTGTAAAATAGTTTAAGATTATCTTTAATTAGCTTTTTCATAGATATTTTAAGTATGTGTGCCATTTATATTTTTTATTATATCTGCACCCTTAGATTTTGCAATTTCTATGTAATAATGGGGAATTTTTTTAAATTAGGTAATGATTCTTTACCTAATGGCAATGAAAGATGAGAATCATGAAGAAAAAATAAGAAAACAGCTTCAAAAGCAGCAGTATGGGTTTGTAGGTCAACATAGTGCTTGCAAGATTTGTACTTATACTAAAAGATCAATTAAAGAAGAAGATGTTTGTTATAAAGAACAGTTCTATGGTATTAGATGCCATCTTTGTTGCCAAATGACCCCTATTATGGTCTGCAACAATCGTTGTGTTTTGTGTTGGAGAGATACATCTGCACATACTTCTATTAAAATTGAGGGAGAAATTGATGATCCTAAATCAATAATTGATGGTTGTCTTAAAATGCAAAAAAAATTATTGAGTGGTTTAGGTGGTTATGATGGAACTAACATGGAAAAATTAAAAGAAGCATCTTTACCTAAACATTTTGCAATTAGTTTAACAGGAGAACCAACCCTTTATCCTAAACTTGGTGAATTAATTAAAACAATCCATGGTATTGGGGCCACATCTTTTTTAGTTACAAATGGTTTACAACCAGAAGTTTTAGAAAAATTAGAAAAAGAAGATGCATTACCTACACAACTTTATGTTTCAGTAGATGCTCCTAATGAAGAATTGTTTAAGAAGATTGATAATCCTCTATTAAAAGATGGTTGGCAAAGATTAATGAAAACTTTATCATTACTGCCCAAATGGAGAGAAAAAGCAAGAACTAGTTTGAGATTTACAATTATTAAGGGCATGAATGATCTTTTTCCAGAACAATGGGCAGAAATAATTAAATTAGCACAACCATTGTTTGTAGAAGTGAAATCCTACATGTCAGTTGGTTATGCCAGAGAACGATTAGGAATTGAATACATGCCAAGACATCCTGAAATAGTTGAATTTTCTAAAAAAATTTGTGAGTTTACTGGATATAAAATCATTGACGAGAAAGAAGGAAGTAGGGTAGTATTATTAATGAAAGAAGATTTTGATGGTAGGGTTATGAAGTTTGATTAAAAAATAATTTTAAAAAACAAGTTCTATAAAAAATCAGAATCTAATTATATCTCAAACACCATGCCATATGGTCCTGAATTAACAACGATTGTGTTTTTAACTTTGTCAACAGTATGACTTCCTTCATGGATATGTCCACAAAAGCAATAATCTATTTTATTCTTTATGCAGAAATCTCTGACTGATTTACTGCCACAATGTTCATCCATAATTTTGTCAGCTTTTGTTTTGTAAGCTGGTGCATGACTAATAAATATTGTCTTTAATATCTGAATCTTTGGTTTTTTATATTTTGCATCTGCGAGTTTGATTTTGTCTTTTCTTTTCTTATTTGTTTTTTTTAAGACAGCTCTTTCTTTTTTTATTGCTTTTACAAACTTTTTACTATCTTTTTCAAATGGTCGATCCCTAAAACTAAAACCATTTGTATCATAACCATAAATTAGAATGTTGTTTATCTTCATAATTTTATTATTCATAAAATACAAATTTTTGAATTTTTTACACAAGGTCCTTACTTTGCTTTCTGTTTCATGATTTCCAGTAATAACAAGTGTCTTTTTTTTCATGGCATTTAATTTTCGCATTATTTGTTCCATATGGTTACCAAAAATTGTAAAGTCACCACCCATAATTACTAAATCAACCTTTTTTGCTTTTTTTTTAACCTTTTCAATGGCTTTTTGGTTTCCATGGATATCTGCTACAGCTAAAACTCTCATATTAATACTTGTTTCGTACTACTGGTTTTTATTATTTGTGGTGTTTTGGTGTTTAATTGTATAAATAACCAATATATTTATATATATCTAAAAAAATTAACTATACATATACTTTCAATAACAAAAAAAGGTGATTATTATGAAACTTCAAAAAATATCAAATATATTCTTATTTTTAGTAGGGATTATTGCAATTCTTTTGGTCTTTTCTATCCTTGGTTCAAATCCGACCTTTGTTGGAAAAGCAACACTTGCAATGCAGGGTTATGCTGTTGCCGAAGTGTCTTTTGAACAATTAGGTTCTTATCAAGATTGTATAGATATAGCAGAACAAGAATATCCCCCCCCAGTTTATGAACGACAAGACAAATATTGTCAATGTTTTATTGAAGGTAATCAAGGTTGTGAAATTTACATTAAAGACCGAGGTTTTTGTGATGACGGATATTTACCTGGAACAGAGCGTTGTGGGAAAAACAAAGATCCACACGGTAGAATTTTTGTAGAAAAGTATTATCAGTTTTCAGATTGTAGCAAAAAAGCATATAATCTTCAAAAATGTGAATATGGTTGTACTGAGGGACAATGTGGAGAAGACTTATGCCGAGAAACAGATAATGGATTTAATGTTTTTGAAACTGGTACAACCACTGGTCAAAAAAAAGAAGGACAACAAGTTGATGAAAATGATAAATGTATCTCAGCAAAAAAATTAACAGAACATTATTGTGATAAAGATGGTTTTGCTAACTTTAAAATTGCATCTTGCGATTTTGGTTGCGTAGAAGGTAAATGTCGAACAGTTAAATGTACTGATTCAGATGGTGGTGAAGAACCTACTGTTAAAGGAGTAGTGAAGGGCGGTATGTCTGGATCTGGTGCACAAGGTCTTGTTTCTGATTCTTGTTTAAATGGAAAAACCTTGAAAGAGTATAAATGTGGTTCAAATGGTGGTGTTGGTTATACGACCATGGAATGTCCTAATAGTTGCTCAGAAGGAAGATGTACTTAAATTAAATTTTTTACTTCTTTTATTTTTTTAATAAGAGTTTAGAATTTTGGTGTTAATTTGTTAATTCTTAATTAGAATTTCAGGGGATTCTTCTCAGATGCCTTACTAAATAATTATCTTCATCATAATTCATTGTTTCTTCTTTTCCTTCTGAGGGTGCTTGTGTTGGTTTTGTATCTTCTTTACCTAGTGTTATTACATCTGCTTTATCTTTAATTTTTGTTTTCATTTCTTCCATTTCTTCTGGTGTTAGTTTTTTAGGATCCCATTGAAAATTAATTCCGTCGTTTGTTTTTCTAGGGAGAACATCTACAACTAAATGAGGATATTTTTGTGAACTATCTTTACCATTACAAATAACAATATTGGTTCCTTCTGCGCCAAGACCTTCAAAGATGGCAGTGGCAGCATAACTAGCAACATAAAATAATTGTGAAGTTACTTTATCATCTATTTCTTCTAATGTCTGATGATGTTGTTTTGGAAAAATTAACAAATGCCCAAATATTGTTGGTTCATCTGATAAAATTGCCATTACAGCTCCATCTTCATAAAGAATTTTAGCTGGAACTTTTTTATTTATAATTGCACAAATTTTGCAGTCAGTCATTTTATAATATATCAGCTATGTCATCTGATCTTGTACCATTTTCTTCTGGAATTTTAGTTGTTTTATTTTGATTAGAGCTATCCTCTTCTGCGTCATAATCCTCATCATCTGAAGATTTTTCTTGATTTTCATCGTTTTGGTCTTCATCATCATCACTACTTTCTTCACTTCTATTTTGTTCTCTTTCTAAAATTTCATTTCTTAATGCATCAATATCTTGATCTCCAAATAATTCTTGTAATTGTGGAACGTCCTGAATCTTTTGTTTTAATGTTTCAGGGTCATTAATTAGTAATGTTTTTAATTTTGGATTATGTTCAATAGTATCTATAATTGTTTCTGGTTCTTCATCTTTGTTTGTTGTTTCTTCTCCTGTAATGCCTTCTTGTGCTCCTCCTTGTAATACTTGTTGGATTGCATCAAATTTACCATTTCCTTCTGGCGTTTCAGTAACTTCAGGAGCATTAAACTCAGCGTCAATTGCGTTTGTCATTTTCTTACCACTAACTGTTTCAATTATTTCATTAACATCAATATTTTCAAATAGTTGTTTTAATTGTGGGTTAGAGGGTATCATTTGCTTAAATTGTTCTGGGCTTTTGATGATTGCCTCTTTTAATTGTGGATTCATTTCAATTATTTTTAGAAGTTCTTCTTTTGAATAACCTACTTTTGGTTGTTGAATCCCCTCCATTGGGAATCTTTTACATACATCTCTTAACATTTTTGGCAAGTTATGACCTAAAATTTTGAATGCTTCGTCTTCTTTTGCTTTATCTACATCAATTTTTTCATAATCAAACGCAGAAATGCCGTCATTTTCTTCTCTTGGGATTATATGTAACATAAAATGTTGTGATTGTTGACCTGCTGCTGCCCCATTTGCAATAAATATGTTTGTTCCAAACACTAATGCACCTTCTTTTACAGATTTGCTTAATTGTTTTGTTTTAATGGCTAAATGTTCAAATGTTTTTGGTGGGATTAGTGGCATTATCGGATAATGTTCTTTGGGCATTACTAACAAATGACCTTTATTTGCAGGGTTAATATCTAAAACAGCAGTAATTAAATCGTCCTCATAGACTTTTTGGCTAGGGATGTCTCCTTTAATTATCTTACAGAATGGACATTGTTCTTTTTGTGCCTCTAATGCCTTTTGTTGCTCTGGTGAAAGTTCCATGCGTTTGTTAAGGTTAATTAATTTATATAATTTCTGGTTAATTTCAAGGAGAATCTTTATAAAGGCCATGTGGTTTTTTTAATGGCCATGATATCAAAAAAACTAGATTTAAAACTATTGGGGAAAGACATTTTACAAGACATACTTGGACAACAAGAAATCAAACATCATCTTAAATCTGCTTTATTATGTGGCAGACACATTATAGTAGTGGGGCCACCAGGTATTGGTAAAACAACATTAGCAAAAAGTGTAGCTAAATTGTTACCAGAAATAGAGGTTAATGATTGTGGTTATAATTGTTTGCCATCTGAACCTTTATGTCCTACTTGTCGTTTAGGAAAAAAAGTAAAACAAATTAAAATTTCAGGAATACAACGTTTTGTAAGACTGCAAGGAAGCCCAGATTTAACAGCTGAAGATTTAATTGGTGATATTGACCCAATTAAAGCAATGAAATTTGGTCCATTATCATTAGAAGCATTTACCCCTGGTAAGATCTTTAAGGCAAATAATGGTGTTTTGTTCTTTGACGAATTAAATAGGTGTCCTGAAAAATTACAAAACGCATTATTACAAGTTCTTGAGGAGAAAAAAGCAACTATTGGGAGTTATGATGTTGATTTAACAGCTGATTTTGTGTTGATTGCAACAATGAATCCGCATGATAGTTCAACTGAAAAATTAAATGATGTTTTATTAGATAGATTTGATTTAGTTTACATGGGTTACCCTGAAAATCTTGAAATAGAAAAAAAGATTGCAATATCAAAAGGTCTTGATTTAGGAATTACATTTCCAGAAGATCTTTTGCATTACTGTGTTGCATTTATTCAAGAATTAAGACAGAATGAAAATCTTGAACAAAAACCAAGTGTAAGGGCTACCCTAGGTTTATACGAAAGAGCGCAAGCAAATGCAAAATTAAATGGAAGTAATGAAGTTAAATTTGATGATATAAAAGCTGTAATGGAATCAGTAATTGCACACAGGATAAAATTAAAACCTTCTGTGAAATATCTTCAAGATCCTGTTAAATTTGTTAAAGATGAATTTGAAAAATTTTTAGACAAAAACCCTGGCTTTTCTTCCAATAGTGAGAAGAAAGGCGAGGTGTCAGGGTGATAAATCTGTAGATAAATTAAAAAAAGGTAAAAAGGCAAAGGTTAAGAAAACCGAGCCATCTTTTGAACAAAAAGGAAAACCAGGTAAGGGTAGCCAGTTAATGAATTCTATCATGGAAAATGATAAAAAAACTATTGATAATGGAAAACTAATTATGGGTGCATTAACCCAAGGTATAACTTCTTTTGCACCAGATTTAATGATGGAAAAGTTTGTTGATAATTATAAATTAGCTAAAAATATTTATGGTGAATCTTTGATAAAATATTTTAGTGGATATGATCCAAGATATATTGAAAAAAATATTAAAATTCCTGAGTTTCAAAGAGAATTAGCAGGAAAAATGGAATCTCAATTAAGAGATCTTAAAGCAGAAGGAATTATTGATAAAAATAATACAATCACTGACGAAGGAATTCAGTTAGCTGGTCTGATTTTATACACAGAAGAAATTGATAATTTAACCCCAAAAGGTGTTCTTGGAGAAAGGTTTCATAAAAAGAATCATATTTATGGTAGTAAGACAAATACTAAAATTTTTAGAAAATCTGATAGATATAGGGATGTTGCATTGAAAAGATCAATTAAGACTGCAATTAGAAGAGGCCATTCTAGTTTAAAGATAAATGATCTAAAAAGTTTTGAAAGACAAGCTAAAGGAAAGGTGTATGTTGTTTATGCTTTGGATAGTAGTGGAAGTATGAAAGGAGAGAAACTAGTCATGTGTAAAAAAGCAGGAATCTCTCTAGCGTTTAAAGCAATTGAAGAAAAAGACAAAGTAGGATTAATGGTGTTTGGAAAAGAAATAAAACAAGAAATAATGCCGACAGATGACTTTTTAATGTTACTTAAAGAAATTTCAGTGATTAAAGCAACCTCTGAAACAGATTTTGGAGTTACAATTAAACGTGCAATTAATATGTTTCCTGCAGAAGATGTTACAAAACATCTTTTAATATTAACAGATGCTTTGCCAACAGTTGGAAAAGATCCTCAACAAGAAACTTTGGATGCTGCTAACATTGCTGCTGCGAATGGCATTACTATTTCTGTAGTTGGAATTAATCTTGATAAGCCAGGAAAGATTTTAGCAAAAAAATTAGCTGAAACCGGTAATGGTAAATTATATGTTGTAAAAGATGTTAAAGAAATTGATAAAATTGTATTGCAAGATTATTATTCTTTATGATTTTTGTTTTTGATTTGATATGTTGTATTATTAAGAAATAATGAATGAACAAAAAACAACATTCATGGCATAGACGGACTTTTTCCTGCAGAAAATATCCTATTCGCCTCATTTTATTCGGATCATCTGGCCATGTTGTTTTTTATAATAGAAAATAAAGTAAAATATTCTTCAACAATTGCGAATGCTATTTTTTTCACTAAATTTTGTTTTTTCATGGTATACTCTTATTATATCCTTACTATCTTATTACTATATTATTATAAAAAAGAGAATATATCTATAAAATATCACAATATTTAAAAATACTTAATATAATAGATAGATATATGGGCCAATATTTAATGAAATTAAGGCGTCATCTTAGGTGGAAAAAAGCAGAGGTGCAAGATCTTGTTATAACTGTATTAGTTATAGCTTTCATTTTTGCGTATAATGATAAACAACCAACTTTTACATTGAGTTATTGGTTATTTAATTATTTAAAACATATTTTGATTATGAGTGGTGTTATTTTTGTTTATGATTTTGTTCATAAAGCCGCATCATTATTTATGAATTTTACTTGTGAATATAAAAAATGGTCTAATGGTTTGTTAATCGGTGTAATTGTTGCCATTCTTTCTGGAGGAAAATTATATGTTGTTTTACCAGGAGGAATTATATTTCATCACATGGTAGTTTTAAGACTAGGGCATTTTAGGTATGGATTAAATTATTTTACAACTGGTTTTATAGCTGCTGCAGGCCCTTTAGCATTGCTTTTAGTTGCAACCTTTTTTAAGACATTAGCTTTGTTTAATGTTGCATCTGCTTTTTTTAATCATGTTACTTTCATTTGTTTGTACTTTGCTATTTTTGCAATGCTGCCTTTCCCAAGGCATGATGGGACACATATGTTTTTTGCAAACAGAAATTGGTTTATTATCATACTCTTCTTTTTAATAGGTTATATCTTCCTTTTCCAATTTAAGTTTTATTCCTTAATATTTGCCGCATTAATTGGATTAGTTGTTTGGTTAGTTTACTATGTGTTGTTTGAAAGAGGGGCGTGGAACCTTGCAGATTAATGCATGTTTATTGAATTATTATGTGCTGGTGAAAATATGATAGAAATATTGAAAAACAAAAAAGCTGGTTTTTTTAATCTTACTAGATTTTGGGTAGAGTATTCTTTCATATTTATTTTAATAATTGGTTTTATTGTTGCTTTATGGTCTGGAAGTGCGGTTGTTACTTACATGATTATTCTTCTGTCTGGAATTATTATTGGTAGGGGTTGGCTTTTAAGGAAATACCACTTTCAAATTCCTTTTGTTTTGATAACTATTGCTTATTTAGTGGGTTTTGTTTTTGGAAGTTTTCATGGAGAAACAAAATATATCTTAATATTCTTTATTGTGGGAATGTATATTGGATATGTGTTACATAGTAGGGAATTAATCTGATTTAATTTTTATTGATTTTTCTGTTATTATTGATTCTTATATTGGTATTTATATCTTTAAAAATAAAATTAAAAAAGAAAAAAATTAATTATTTGGTGTAGGCATTTTTAAGCAACATTGTAAATCTAAAATTTTGTGTTGCTGGAATTTTATACTTCTCTGTTTCTCCTGTCCTTTCATCTAACATTTCTGGTGTTGGACTAATGCTTGCGCCAATATATTTTAAAAATGCAATGTCTTTCTCAACTTTTTGTAATAATTCTTTTGCTGTTTCTCTGTAATCTCTACCTTCTGCTAGCGTCCCACTAAATGTAATTCTTATTGAATTTCTTGCGGTGTCTCCGATTAATCTCACTTCATAATCAGATTCTTTTTGCGTGTATGCGGCAGCTTGTTGTCCAATATTTCCAATAACGTCTGGTAATCTTTTAATAAAAGGATTTAATTTTGCACTTTTATCAATTTCAGTGGAATTCACATCGCAATTTACAACTTCATTTGTTCTTGATGTTATGTCTACTCTTACATAAGCATTTCTTTCTAAATCCTGGACTAATCTATTTACAGGATAAGTTTTTAGATTAGAACCACTATATGCGGCTTCTAGTGATTGATAAAATCCCCTTACTAATTCATTAGCTTCTGTATTATCTCTAACTGGCTTTATTCTTACGATTTTTCCCACTAGTGTTCTTCCTAACATATACAATAAATCCCTTGTGTTTTCAGTACTTACTCTTTCATAAACACGTTTTCTTGTTCTTCTACCGGTTCTTACAAGGCCATCTAATTCCCCTTCAATCTCTTTAATATTACTTAATTCTGATTTTAAATAAAATCCGCATGGTTCATTAAGTGTATAACCCCTTAACATGTCTTCAATTGGTTCAACATCTTCTTGTCCAGTAAAGAAATTCATGTTTGCATAAGGCAAATCACCACTGTGCATTATTTTATCTAAGGACATAACAATGCTTGGTCCATTGTTTGGACTTGGCATGTCAACATCCATTAAGATTGTATCAAAAAATTCTCCTTGTTCTGTGCCACGTCTTAATCTGTTTCCTACTTGACTAAGTCCATCTGCCTTACCACTATCAATTTGAACAAATTCTGCATGATAACCGCAATTTTTTAATGCATCTGTAATTGTTCTACATACTAAAATGCTATCATCAACAACTAAAAATGTGCCTTTTTCATGTTCTACTTTTGATTCTTGTTCAGCTTGCTTTGTTCCTAATTCTGTTTCAATTTCTTCAAGTTGATAATCCTCAATAATATGTCTAGTGCCCCTCCCAGGTTCTGGATTTGTTCTTAATCTTGCTTGTAATTCATCATCATTTATTCCAACCATTTTATTGCCCTCCAAACTATCCAATAGTTCTTCTTCTTTTTCTTGTTTGAACTTTTACTTGCTCTTTTGGTAATGTAACAACTAATTCTGTGTATGAATCAGTTCCTTGTTGTGTTAATATTTCATATGTTCCTTTGTATAATTCTATGAATTGTCGAATTGTAAAAAAACCAAGGCCTGTTCCTTCATTTGATACTACTTTTTGATCCGGCGTCATCAATATTCTTTTTGTTTCTTCATCCATGCCACAACCATTATCTTTAAATCTTAGTTCAATTGAATCACCTAAGTCTCTTCCATAAACTGCAATATTTCTTTCGTTATTGTTATCTGTTGTTGCATCATATGCGTTTTTAAATAAATTAAACGCAAAACTGTAAAATAATGATTGATGTAAAAACGTTTTATAATCTCCAGGTTCAAATTTCACTTCAGTAATTAATAATTTTTTTGAATCATAATTTTTATCTTCTTCGTAATTGGTTAAAAGTCCATTATATATGCCCGCTGTTGTTGGTAAAAAATTAGAAAATAATTCTTCTAGATCTAACATTTGTGATTTGGTTCTAATTTTTTCATATTTTTTATCTAAGAATAAAAGACTAGCCTCTGCAATTCCATGATTAATTTTACTTAATTCACTTTGAGATTTTAATGCCAATAAATGTCTCTGATGAAATGTCCTAAATGCTACAATATCATCAAGACCTTCTGCTTTTTTTGCATTATTATACAAAGAATGTGCTTGTTGTGCTAACATATTTAAGGTGTTTCCAACATCATGTGAAAATCTTTTATAGATTCTTTCAAGTTCAGTTTTTGCTTGTTCAGCATTTCTTTGAGCTACTAGGGCGTGGTCTCTTGCATTTTCAGCATTGTCCCTTGCATCTTCTGCAATTTCTGTTAATCTTTTTTGTTCTTCTAAATGTGTTTCTGCTTCTTCTACTCTTCTTAGTGCTTCATGTTCTCTTTGTTGAGATAAGGTGGTAATCTCTTTTTTATATGATGCACCTTTATCTAGGTCCATAAGTAATTCTCTGGATTCTCGTCTTGTTCTTATAAATGGATTTAAAAGTTCTCCAAGTTTTCTTAACCATCCTGAATCTCGATGCGTTATTGTATTTAATGTGTAGACAAATTTTAATCCTTCACTTGCTCTTTCATATTCGTCACCACTAAATCCTGGCGTTGATAAAATTGATTTTCTTCTTGTGCTTTTTGTATAACTATCTAAGTTTAAAAAATCAGATATAATTATTTCATCACTTTTTGCTTCTCCAGAAACATTCCAAGCACCTCTTGTAGTGTGCCAATCATCTTCTAATAATTGACTAATGGTTTCATTATCGTCTCTAAAATGTAATCTTAATGCTTTTAAATATTCTAATGTACATGCCCTTTCTATATGTCTAATCATTAATTTTTCTCCTAATATCCTTTCTTTACGAAGAGAATTTCCATCTACAACATTATTTTTATCTGCATTTAGTTTTGTAAACTGATCAAACATAAAATTAACAGGGGCTAAGTGTATTCTATCTTTAAACTCAGGATCTTTTAATATTCCCCTATAACCTGTTAAATAAGATAGTTCTTCTCTTGGCAATCCTGTTTCTTGGATCATTCTTTCTTTTATAACATGATATAGGATTGCATCAACACTTTGTGTTGGGTTTGTAACTATTGCACTAAATTCTTCAAAGGGGATTAATTTTGCCCTAACATTCTTTTCCATAACATCTTTAAGAACTAATTCTAAATCATCTTTTCCTTTGCTTTTGTATATAGCATACATGCCACAAAGGTAACTAACACTTACTCTATTCTCTGATCTAACTCTATCAAGTACAATGTTTGAAAAATCAATTACTGTTTCTGCGATATTATCACCAAATCACTATGTTGTTTGTCACACTTTAATGGTAACCGACACCATATAGTTATCTATATCTATATATAAACTTTTTTATCTATTTATTTATTTTCATTATTGAAAATATATGTTTCACCACAATCTTTATATAAAGATATATCTCTAAATTAGAACAATGAAAAATTTGGTGAAATTATTACCTGTATCAGTTTTAACTAGGTTTGAGTCTTTTGTAATGAATGATTACAAAAAAGCCAAAATTCTTGTTACAAAGTCTAATCCTGAAGTTTTAGAAGAAATTTCTAAAAAAAAATTAATTGCTGTTTTTAAACACGCAGCCAAGAATGTTCCTGCTTATGCTGATTTCTTGAAAAAAAATAATGTGGATGTTAGTAAAATTAAAACTTTTGAAGATTATAACAAATTTGTGCCTCAAACAAATAAAAAGAATTATATTAAAAAATATGGGTATGAAGCTAGATGTTTTAATGGTGTGCTTCCTTTTAGGGGAAATATTGACGAAAGTTCTGGTAGTAGTGGGAGTCCAACAAACTGGATAAGGTCTGTAAAGGAAGAAGATATGTTGTTTAAAGCAGCAAAGTTTGAATTTAATTATACCTTTGATTCTGATAATAAAGATTACATTGTATTAAGTGCATGGTCGACTGGTCCGTGGGCAACTGGCGTTAAATTCTGCGAAATTATCGAACATTATTGTCTTGTAAAAAATACTGATACAGATGTTGAAAATATAATCAAAACACTAAAGACCTTTGGTAAAAAATATAATTATATTATTGCTGGTTATCCGCCTTTTGTTAAACATTTGCTTGATGAAGGAAAAAAGAAAATTAATTGGAAAGACTATAATGTTGATATCATTACGGGTGGAGAAGGTATTATTCTCGAATGGGTTGATTATGTTAAAAATCATCTCAAAAAAGGAGCTAAAGTTATTAGTTCATATGGTGCAAGTGATATTGATATAGGTGTTGGTTTTGAAACTCCGTTTTCGCAATTAATAAGAAAGGTGGCCAGTAAGAATAAAAAATTAAGTATGGAATTGTTTGGACATCATGAAAAATTGCCTATGTTATTTCAATATAATCCTTCAATGCATTGTATTACTAATCATATCAACAAACAAGGCAAACAAGAATATCAAATTAGTTTACTTGATAAGAATGTTGTTAGTCCTAAAATAAAATATAATCTTCATGATGAAGGCGGTGTGATTAAATATACAGACATGATTAAACTATTAGATAAATATGAACCCAAAATTGCAAAAAAATTAAAGAAATTTGGAAATAAATCTATTACAAAAGAAGTTCTTAAAAATGATGTTCTTAAACTTCCATTTTTGTATGTTGTTGGAAGAAGTGATGGTACAATCTCATTAGATGGCGCAAATGTTTATCCTCACCAAATAGAGATGTGTCTCCATTCTCATCCAAGATTAATTAAATCTACTAAAAGTTTTAGAATTGGTGTGGATTATGATAAAAAAGAAAATATTAATTTTAATATTAAAATTCATTTAAACAAAGGTGTTAAAGCAAATGATAATTTAAAACAGCTATATCATAATATCATTTTAAAGAGATTAATGGAAATTAATTCTGATTTTAAAGAATCTTATTTGAACGATAGATCTATTATTAATCCTTGTATCTGTCTTCATTGCCATGATCATGAATTGTTTAATGTTTGTAGGATTAAGAATAAGTATATAGATTGATAAAAGAAAAAAGTAAGTTTTAAGAACTTCTATCTTAAGAGTCTTGTTTCTGTTGTTGTTGAATTATCTGTTGTTGTTGCTGGTGTTAAATATTGTATAGGTAAATATAACTCTTTCTCCCCTGTTTCTGTTTCAATTTTTTTTGTACCAAAAATACCTGAAAATGTCCACCCTAGTCTTGCAAATGCATACCATCCATTTCTTGTCATAGGATTAATATTGTTATCTATGTTTCCAACATCATCTCTATCATTAATTGGATTTTTTCTTACCAAATATTCACTAATCTCTTGATCGGGAAATCCTCCTGAATATTCTGTTACATTCATATGAAAATTAGAATATTCTTCTACCTGAAAACCACCACCTATATCTAAAGCAAGACCTTTCCAGAATCTAAATTGGAATGTTCCTTCAAATCTTCCAAGGCCACCCCAGGCATCTCCTTCTGATTCTGTAAATCTATGTCTGTATACATCAATGGCAGCAGCAACCTCGTAAGTAAATTTTTCAAATTGGGTTGTGTCATGAACAAATAAATCTAATAATGTGGAAAATTCCATATAAGCTAGGCCGGCTCTTGCACTAAGTTCTGCTCCTAATTTGAAATTAGGTTTTCTTACTAAATCCCAATCATAACCAATTCCTGCTAATAGGGCAAGATGGTGATTTAGATTTTGTTCCCAAAGTGCAGTTGTTTTTCCTAATTCAATTACACCATCTAATAATGTTGCATTATAATCTTTTTTACTTGTTATTTTTCCAAAGATTGAAGATGATGCATAATGTGCACTTAATAAAAATGTTAAATGATCTCTGCTTGTAAATCCCCATGGTGATGTTAATCTTGTTACTACACCTAATGATCCAAACATTGGACTAATTTGTAATTGATTACCAAATTCTTCACCCATTGATCCTTCAAAGCCTTCTCTGGTAACATCTAATCTTTCTTCTAGTGCATCACATCCCATTAATTTTGGAACTATGAGAAATTCAAACATTAAATCTAAATCCCAACCTTTTGATAATGTAATAGGTTTAATTAAAGGAGTATCTTCTTTTTGCGGTTCTCTAATATTATCTAAATCTGGTAATTTAACCATTAATGGATCTTCTGTTTTAGTATTTTCATTTGGATCAGGTCCAATATAAGCATTGTCATCTTTGTTATTCTCCATTGCATAAATGGATAGGGGCCCTCTTAATAATATTTCAGGTGCTTCAATTGTAACATTAGAAATATTTTCTATAGCTCTTCTAGCTAAGTAATCATCAATGTCTGCAGCATTTGCAGTTCCTACAACACCCATACCAAGACCAAGTCCTGCTAATGTTCCCAACAGTTTTCCTACCATTTTATCATAAGTATTAGAAACTAATATAAATAGAAATATGTGTTGGAATAGTTATTTCAGAGTAGTGATTTCAAATTTTATTCTTTTTGTCGACGCTACCTTTATACCGGTCTATTTATTATTTCTTTTCAATAATGAAAACAATGTTTTTATTGTTATTTTGCCGTTATATTGTTTTATATAATTCAAATCTAGCAAATTAATTTTATAACTTGTATTTTGTTAGAAATTCGAAAATATTTGAGTTTAATTCATTAGCCCTAATATGGACTCGATGATGTCTATGATTAATTGCTTTTAATTCTGATTCTTTAATTAATTCATGCAATTCTTTTGAATATTTTGGATTAATTGTTCTATCTTTATTTGAGGCAATAATTAATACAGGTATATTTAAGGATTTTAGAACTTGTTCGGTGTCTTTTACATGTTTATCTGAGTATTCATGAAAACTATCAACACAATTAAAAATGCATTTTAATGGAGTATGATATATTAAACTAAACAAAATATTGTGCTTTGCTTTAAAACTTTTTAACTCTTCTCTATCATTGCATAAATGTGGAAAGAAATTTACTAAATGGTATTTACTATTTGATAATTTCCTTAATAAATGTATTAGATATGGGTTTAGCTTAAACTCATGATCTGTTTTATAAGGAAATCTATGTGCTGTATCAATAAGCACTAATGATTTTGGTAATTGTTTACTTATTTCACAATAATTTAAAGCAATCATACCACCTAAACTATGCCCAATAATACTAAATTTCTTAACTCTTTCTTTCTTCAAAATATTTTTTATATCGTCGCTAAAATGGTGTATGTCGTATCTTTCTTTTTCAACAGGGCGATCAGATAATCCGTGTCCTCTCAAGTCTGGTGCAATTATTGAATATCCTTTTTCAATGAAAAAATCTATTTCTTTTCTCCAAACTGTCCAGTTCCCGCCAATCCCATGTAAAAAAATGATTGTGTGTGGATTATTTGTTTCTTTATGGATGTAAAATAATCTTGTTCCATCAAATGATTCTATGCTTTTTTCCATTGTATTTTATATCTATTATCTTGATTTATATAGTTTTTGACAAATTAAGTCTTTTTATGATTTTCTTACAAATGCCAAAAGTATAAATATAAGCCTTATTAACTATATATCATGTTAAAAAAGATATCAAACAATATTTGGAAATTAGGGTTAGATTCTAATCTATATCTCTTAGATTTTGATCAAAAAATAATTATTGATACTGGTGATAGAATTAAATCAAGTGTTTTAAAATTATTATTACCAAAATTGATTGCATTAGATAAAGTAGAAAAAGTTATTTTTACTCACTTACATTACGACCATATTGGGAACGCAGATTTATTTCCTAATGCTGAATTTTTTGCTTCAAAACAAGAAATTAAAGATTTTAAAGAAAATCCTGAATTTACTGTCTTAGATGCAGAAATTATTGCAAGGATGAAGTTTTTGGATGAAAAATTAAAACCAATGGTGAACATGAATGGTTTACAGACCATAAATACTCCTGGTCATACACGTGGAAGTATTTGTCTTTGGTATGAAAAAGATAAGGTTTTGTTTACTGGTGATACTTATTTTGGTGGTAATATTGAAACAGGGGTTAATTTATGTGTTGGAAGAACTGATCTTCCCACGTCAATTTCAGAAGAAATGAAAAAAAGTTTAGAAAAAGTTAAAAAAATTCAAGAACAGAATAAAAATTTAAAATTATGTCCAGGACATGATTACTGCGGGGCAGATTAACTATTATTTTTTATTTTATAATAATCAATTATCTTTTTTAAATAAAATGATAAAAAAAATACAAAAAACAAAATTTAATTCTTACAAAATTGGTAGTCTTGCAAAAGGTTGTCAACAATGTATTAAAGGTGAAAAAACAGTTTTATTAATCACTGGATTATGCAGTAAAAATTGCTTTTTTTGTCCAATTAGTGATCAGAAAAAAAATAAAGATGTAATCTATTTTAATGAATGGCCATCTCGACAAATTAATGATTTGTTTACTGAAATAACACTTTGTGGTAGTAAAGGCGTTGGTATCACAGGAGGGGACCCATTAATTAAATTAGAACGAACAATTAAATTTATTAAAGCACTAAAAAAAAGGTTTGGTGAAAAATTTCATATTCATTTATACACCCCATTGGAACTTGTTGCTGATAATAAATTAAAAAAACTTTTTAATGCTGGTTTAGATGAAATTAGATTTCATTTAGATGTTTATAATTCTAATTTTTGGGAAAAAATAACTCTTGCAGAAAAATATGGTTGGGATATTGGTGTTGAAGTTCCAGTAATTCCTGGTATTGAAAAACAGTATAAAAAAATGATTGATTTTCTTTGTAATAAAGATAAAAAAAGAAATAAAATTAAATTTTTGAATTTAAATGAACTAGAAATTAGTGATACTAATGCTTGTAAGCTCGTCGAGAAAGGCTTTAGAGCAAAAGACAAGTATAGTTATGGAGTTAAAGGCAGTGAAGAATTATCAAAAAAACTTTTGAAATATATTTTTACAAAAAAATACAAACTAAATGTTCATTATTGCACTTGTAAATTAAAAGATAATGTTCAATTAAGAAATAGAATTAAAAAAAGGTCAAAGAATGCTGCGAAACCATACGATATTGTTGATGAAGAAGGAATGTTAATTAGGGGAGCAATTTATTATCATAATGGAACTAGTTTGAAGTGCATAATTAATGTTTTAAAACAAAATAATGTTCCAAAAAAGTATTATGGTTTAGATAAAAAAAGAAAAAGATTACTAACAACAACAGTTGTTGTTGAAAAACTAGTAAAAGAACTTAAAAAATGTTCTAAATCTATTAAAATTGCAATTGTTAAAGAATATCCTACTGTTGATTCTTTAAATGTTGAAACAGATTTCTTGTAATTTAACTTTTCTTCTTTTTTTCACGTTTCTTCTTTGTTTTTTATTGATTTATTCATTAAATAATTCATTGAATAATTCTAAACTTGTGTTTTTTATTGTTATTTATTTCTTTTTATTAAATATTTATTATTTTTTACTATATTTAATTATCTTTAATTATTATTAATAATTATTAATTATTCTTGATTTATATCTATTTGTAAGTATTTTATAAGAAAGTTTATAAATAGATACTTACATAGTTTATAAAATGGATCTATCTGATCGATATATATATAATATAACTAAAATATAAGGGGTGTAAGAAATGAATGAGCTGAAAATGTTGAATATGGGTTTTTTGTTTGAATTATTAGGAGGGACTTCTTAGGTTTTTAGTTATAAATTTAACAGATTGATGACAAAAAATCATCAAAAAATCTGTAATGACAAAGATTTTCTTAAACTTGTTTATGCTTATCACAAGGTAAAACCTAATCATGACCCTCAAAAAATCATAAAATCTTGGTATAATGAGATCTTTTTGCCTAGTTCTATATTTGTTCCTGAATTAGGTTGTTTAGAAGCTGTGGTTAAATATCTCCGAGAAAATCTAAATCTAAAACTTAAAGATATTGCTGCAAAACTACAAAAAAGTGAAGCTAATGTAAGAATTAGTTACTCAAAAGCATCAAAGAAACATCTTAAGAAATTTAGAACAATTAATGTTGTTGATAAACACAGAAAAGTTACTGGTGCTATTGTGTTTGTTCCATTAAATATTTTTGTTTCTAAATTAAGTATGTTAGAAGCTCTTGTTAAGTTCTTGAAAGATGATAAAGAATTGAAATATAATGAAATTGGAAAACTTCTTGGAAGAAATCAAAGAACAATTTGGACTGTATACAATCGTGCAATAAAAAAACTGAATTCTGAAAGAAAGAATCCCCACAAAAAAAATCCTATGAGGGGTAAAAAACTAAAATGAAACAAAGAATTAACAAAACAACTGGTGTTGGGTTTATTCTTTTAGTTTTGATTGTGGCAGTTGTGTTTCATATTGGCTTAAGAGAGGATATAACTTTTAGTGGTTTTAATCTTGGTGGGAATTTAATAACAGGAATGGCATTTGTTGATCAAAATCCAGATGTGGAAGTCAGAATTATTGATGTTGATTTACACGATCAATATGGCTATGCAACAGGGCACCATGATATTACGAAAAGAGAGGATAATTTATTTGATGTTACCTTAAGTAGTTCCCCTGGTATTCCTGGGCTTGTACATGTAGGGGAAACTCCTGAAGCAATTGTTGAGATTTATGGGATTAATAGTCACAATGAAAGTCTTGAATTAAAAACAATCATTGATACTTTAGATGAGGATGATGAAAGATTTGGTTTTATTAAGACAGCTGTTTTTGCCTCTGATACAGTAGAAATTGAAAGCGCATCTCTAACTTTACCTAAAACACATAATGTTGAGTATATTATGAGGTGTGATGAGTTTGATAAAGAAGAGTTTGAATGTGTTGATCTTCATGGTTGGCAAGAAACAAATACACCTTTTGTTGATAATGGAAATACTATCTCGTTCTCAGTAACACACTTTACTGCTTATGCAGGTGGGGGAAGTAATGAAACAAACATTGCAAACTTAACTATTTGGGATAATTCAGATCTTGGAGAGTTTCATGGTAATCAGGAAATGTTTACTTATGAGGAAGTAGAGTTTTTTGCAAATTACAGTATGGAAAATGGAAGTGCAATTGGAAAAGAAACAGACGGAGAAGGTGTTAATTGTGTAATTAATTTTTCAAATGGTGATTCTGATGAAATGAATTATATTGGTGCATATGATTTATATGAATTTGATAATACTTTTGAAGAAGCAGGTGATTATGATTACAACATAAGTTGTGATGGTTCTTTGCTTGGTTATGTCCCTTTGAACATTATGGATAATATTACTATTTATGCATCAATTAATCAAACAAACCAAACAAATGTTACAAATGTAACTAGTTTAGTTATTTGGGATAGTACAGATGAAGGCGTGTTTAGAGGGGATGAAGAAAAGTATATTTTGGATGAAGTTGAATTCTTTGCAAACTATACAATGCCGAATGGTAGTTTAATTGGTGGTAATGTTTCTGGAGATAATGTTACTTGTTTGATTAGTTTTAATGATAGCATAAACAATGAAATGGATTTTGTTGCTGCACACCAACTTTATGAATATGAAAGAACGTTTTTATCAGAAGATGAGTTTGAATATAACATAAGTTGTAATGGTAGTTTGTTAGGATATGATGTTTTTAATGAAACAGATAATGTAACAATTTTTGGATTTGGTGGTCCACCTGTGTCTCTAGATGGTCTTTGTCCAGGTGTTGGTCAAACTTGGGTTGTAAATGAAAGTTATATATTAAATTCAAGTGCAGCTTGTGATGTTATTATTGTAAATAATTCTGCAACATTAACTGTTAATGGAGATTATGCTTTAACTGCAATTAATTTAACAGTTGATATTGGTGCTACTATAAGTGCAGATGAGAAAGGATGTGGTAGTTCACAAAGCCCAGATGATGAAAATAATTGTTCTAGTCAGGGAACTGGTGCAGGAGTAGGAGAAGGAAAAGATGGAATTTATCATGAAGCTGGTGGTGGAGGAGGATATGGTGGTGATGGTGGTAATGGTGATAGTGGTTATGCTGGCGGTAGTGATTATGGTAGTGCTTTAAGACCATCACATTTTGGTAGTGGTGGTGGAACATCTGGAAATGCAGGAGTTGGTGGCAGTGGTGGTGGTAATTTAAGAATAATTGTAACTGATACTTTTAACTTAAGTGGTGTTGTTACAGCAGATGGTGGTGCTGGTGGTACAACTTGTTCTTATTATGCTGCTGGTGGTGGTAGTGGTGGTAGTATTTGGGTTAGTTCAATTGTTTTAACTGGTGTTGGTAATTTCTCAGCAGATGGTGGTGCAGGTGGAGACTGTAGTGCAGCAGATGGTGCTGGTGGTAGTGGTGGTAGAATTGCAGTTTACTTTGATGATGGTGGTTTGAATGATTTCTCTGCTAGTACTGTTACTGGTGGTTCTGGTCCAGGAAGTGCAACTGATGGTGAAGAAGGAACTTTATTATTTGTTGATAAAGATGATAATAATGCTTGGATTGATGAAGGAATGGAGTTTAATGTAACTGATTATGCTAGTGATGGTAGTTTTAAGGCTTCACAAAATGTAAACTTTTCATTTAATAATTTAACTTTACTTGGGAGTTTATTACGTCTTGAAATGACTGGTGTTATTAATGTAGGAAATTTTACAATTGATGAAGCAACTTTAATTTTTGATGGTGATCCTTCAGAGCAAAATATTAGTTTTGTGTATAAGGGTGGGGAGGTTTGGACAGAAGATGCTTTTAATATCAGTGAAAGTTTCAATGTGAATAGGTTAACATTTACTGATTATGAAATGGTTAGTTTTAAATCATTAACTTCTGGTTATGAATTAACAGATGATACTTGGGAGGCAGATTGGTTTGATATAGATGTTGCAAATTTATCAATAGATGCAGGAAGTAGTATTACTACAAATGCAAATGGTTGTGGTAATTCACAAAGCCCTGATGCTTCAAACAGATGTGCTAGTCAAGGAACTTCTGTTGCTGGTGTTGGTGAAGGAAGAGATGGGATTTATCAAAATGGTGGTGGTGGTGGAGCATATGGTGGTGATGGTGGTGATGGTGAAAGTAATTATGCTGGTGGCAGTGATTATGGTAGTGCTTTAAGACCAAGTTATTTTGGTAGTGGTGGTGGTACTTCTGGAAGTTCAGGTGTTGGTGGTAGTGGTGGTGGTGTAATTAGAATTAATTCTACTGATACTTTTAATTTATCAGGAACAATTACTGTAAATGGTGGTGTTGGTGGAGCAAGTTGTAGTTATTATGCCGCAGGTGGTGGTAGTGGTGGTAGTATTTGGGTTACATCTAATGTTTTTACTGGTGTTGGTAATTTTACTGCAGATGGTGGTGCAGGTGGGAATTGTGGTTCTGATAGTGGTGGTGGTGGTTCAGGAGGTAGAATTGCTGTTTATTTTAACGAAAATAGTTTGAATAGTATGTCAGCAAGCAGTGTAACTGGTGGTTCTGGTCCAAATAGTGCAGATGATGGTGAAGAAGGAACTTTATTATTTGTTGATACTGATGATAATAATGCTTGGATTGATGAAGGGATGGAGTTTAATGTAACTGACTATGCAAGTGATGGTAGTTTTAAAGTCTCACAAAATGTAAATTTTTCATTTAATAATTTAACTTTACTTGGAAGTTTATTACGTCTTGAAATGACTGGTGTTATTAATGTAGGTAATTTTACAATTATAGAAGATACAATGACTTTTGATGGTGATCCTTCAGAAACAAATCTTAGTTTTGTATATAAAGGAGGGGAAGTTTGGACAGAAGATGTTTTTAATATCAGCGAAAGTTTTAATGTAAATAATTTAACTTTTAGTGATTATGAAATGATTAGTTTTAAGTCTTTAACTTCCGGTTATAATTTAACAAGTGATACTTGGGATGCTGATTGGTTTGATATAAATGTTGCAAATTTGACAATTGATGCAGAAAGCACTATTACAACAAATGCAAATGGTTGTGGTAATTCACAAAGTCCAGATGATGAAAATAGTTGTGCTAGTCAAGGAACTACTGTTGCTGGTGTTGGTGAAGGAAGAGATGGAGATTATCCAAATGGTGCTGGAGGAGCTGCTTATGGTGGTGATGGTGGTAATGGTGAGAGTGGTTATGCTGGTGGTAGTGATTATGGTAGTGCTTTAAGACCTACTCATTTTGGTAGTGGTGGTGGAACCTCTGGAAGTTCAGGAGCTGGTGGTAGTGGTGGTGGTGTTGTAAGAATAAATTCTACTGATACTTTTAATTTAAGTGGTACTATCACAACAGATGGTACCGATGGTGCTCCAACTTGTTCTTATTATGCTGCAGGAGGTGGTAGTGGAGGTAGTATTTGGGTAAGTTCAAATATTTTTATGGGTGTTGGTAATTTCTCAGCAGATGGTGGTGCAGGTGGAGATTGTGGTAGTGCAGATGGTGGTGGTGGTTCAGGAGGTAGAATTGCTGTTTATTTTAATGATAGTAGTTTAAATAATATGAGTGCAAGTAGTGTTACTGGTGGTTCAGGGCCAGGAAGTGCAACAGATGGTGAGGAAGGAACTTTGCTGTTTGTTGATACTGATGATAATAATGCTTGGATTG
>JABJHR010000004.1 GCA_018661705.1 Candidatus Woesearchaeota archaeon | reverse complement strand
TAATAAAAGGCAAAAATTATTGGAGGAAGCGTAAAATGAAAGGCAATCTAAATCAAAGATTTACAAGCCTTTCATTTCACTAACACATCATAGTCTTTATGTAATAAAAGGCAAAAATTATTGGAGGAAGCGTAAAATGAAAGGTACAGTAAAATTTTATAACGAAGGCAAAGGCTTTGGATTTATTGCTGGCGAAGATGGCAAAGAGTATTTTGTACATCAAACTGGTTTAAATGAAGGCGTAAGACTTCGTGAAAATGATGCAGTAACATTCGACGTTGTTGAAGGCGATAGAGGCCCTAAAGCAGAGAATGTTTCACTAGACTCAGAATAATTTCATAATTATTCAAGGATTCATTTAGCATCTAAAACATTTGTTTTTTTATTTTTTTATCTTCTTTTTTCTCAGAAAACAATTAAATTTATTAATTATTATGATATCTCATTTTCTATGCAATTAAATGATAGATTTAATGAGATTTTTGGAAAGATACCTATTCTTGGAATGATTCATTTAGCAGGTTCAAACCCAATTAAGAGAGCCCTAGAAGAAATTGCTATTTTTGAAGAAGAAGGCGTAGACGGAGTAATTGTTGAAAACTATCATGGTTCTATTCAGAATATTCATAGTACTCTTAGAGAAACACATAACAGAAAACCAAATTTAGTTGTTGGTGTAAATGTTCTTCTTAATGAATTTCATTATTCTTTAGCATTAGCATCTGAATTTGGTGCTGATTTTGTTCAATTAGATCATATTGCTGGAACTTATAGTAGAGGAAGTTTAAATTTTGAAGCATATGAAAAAGTTAAAGAGATGTTTTCAAGTACAGTTGTTTTAGGTGGTGTTTGGCCAAAGTATTATGATCCTATTGAAGGTTCTAGTCTAGAAGAAGATCTGAAAATAGGTATGCAAAGAGCAGAAGCAATTGTTGTAACAGGACAAGGCACAGGAAAAGAAACACCACTTGATAAAATAAGAAAGTTTAGAGAAATTATTGGAGATCATCCATTAATTGTTGGTGCTGGATTAACACCGGAGAATGCTTACGAACAATTATGTCTTTCTAATGGAGCAATTGTTGGAACTTGCTTTAAAGTAGATGATAAAACTTACAATCCCTTAGATAGACAAAAGATTAAGGATTTTATGGCTGTTGTTAAACAAGCAAGAGAATATAGATAATTATTTATTTGTTAATTCTTCCTCCTGCTGAAATAACTTTTCTCTTAATTCTCTTAGAAGATTCTCATTTCTATATCTTGCTACGAATGTTATTTGGTTTTGCCCATGATCAAATGGGATTTGTTGAACTTCTTCAACTGAAAAAGCTTCTTTTTCCAATGCATAAGCTAGACAATCTGTTCTCTCAACATGGTCTGCATGTAATGGGTGTGTTCTTTTTTCATTTGTCATTCTGCCATAATCTTTTGCAGCTTGTTCATAGATTACTTTTTCTAAGGCTGTATCAATATCTCTATCACTAATTACTTTTTCTTGATATAAAGAATAAATCATAGCACCATATTCTTTTGCAAACGTATTAAGAGTAGAAAGTTTTACACCTTCAAGTCCTGTAATTACAAGTTCCCTAATACTATCATTTAATGTCATAGCATATTCCTTATTTCCCTTTTATTTAAAGATTTGTCTGCTGGGAAATATGTTTTGTAACTATTATAATGTATTAATGAAATAAATTCTAGTGAGAAAATAGCATTCGCAATTGTTGAAGAGTGTTATGCTTCAATATCTAAGTTCTTTTTCAATATGATACAATCTTAACAAAGTTACCTTTTTTAACCCATTCTTTATGTTTTGCAAGCTTATCTGCAAAATCTTTGAATTTATCTGCAACTCTATTAATAGATTTATCAGGATTAAGATATTTTGGATTGATATATCTTAATTTATTTCTAGAATGAAAGTCAAAGTCATTTGGATCATCAATAATTTTTAAATTTGGATTAATCATCTTTAATTTCTCTAAAATTTGTTGGTTTTTTGATTCTTTTAATTTTGTGTATACAAATAAATCATCTTCAAATAAATCCTTTTCAATAATAATCTTTTCATCTAATGCAATTCTTATTGCATCTGCAAGAATTTGAAATAAAGCAACCTCAAGAGGGTGTGACCATTTTTCTTGGTCTGTTTTTAGATAATCTTCAGCAAACATTTTGGCAATTTGTTCATTATTTATTATGATCTCATTATTGTGAATTATAAAACTTGAAATATAATCATTCATTTTTTTACTAAATCCATAAGAAGCAGTTATGTCTCTTAATGTGTAATCAATTCTATCTGCACATAAATCAGGTAATTCTTTTTCTAATAATGGGAAATTGTTTTCATCTATAATGTTATTAATATCAAAACCAAACTTTTCTAAAATTTGAGGTATTTCTGATTGAAGTATTATCTTTTCATGAAACTTTTCATGAAAATCATGGTTATGTTGATGTTTTTTGAATACAAAATCAATAACATGAGAAAATGCAGTATGCGGAATATCATGAAGTAATCCTGCTATTTGTTCCTCAATTGTTGCTCCTAATTTCTTTAATAAAATCATTACACCTAAAGAATGTTCATATCTGGTTACAGTTTTACCTTTTATTACATATTGAGAAGCTCCTGCTTGATTAATGCCTTTAAGTCTTTGAATTGGTTTAGAATTAATTAATTCAATTAAAACAGGTTCATTAATTGTAATTTTGCCGTAAACTCTATCATTTATTTCCATTATAACAATCTTAATCTGGCATTATTAATAAATATTTTGTTGTTGAAAGATAATTAACTACGTTTTATATCTTCATAATCTTTTTAAATTTCATGTAATTTTTTAGAAAATAAATTCTAGTGAGAAAATAGCATTCGCAATTGTTGAAGAGTATTATGCTATATATTACTCTGCAACACTAGGGCGGAGCCAATGTTTCTTATGAAAATTTAATGGCTTTTTGAATAAGTTTCTTATTAAAAAGAATTAATTTACTACGGATTGGTATATTTTATAATATTCTTCTGCTTCTTTTGAATTTATCAACTTATCACATTCTTTTTTAGCATTAAAACCTAATTTTTTAAGTTTCTTTTTATCTTCATAAAGTTTTAATGCTTGTTTATAGAATTTTTCTTCATTGCCATGTTCATAACTTAAACAGGTTATGTTATTGTTGACTAGGAACCTATTACCTGGAATGTCTGATGCTAAGATTGCTTTTCCTAAAAACATTGCTTCAAAAATAACATTACTCAATCCTTCGGAATTAGAACAATTAATTATTACATCTGAATCTTCATATACTTGTCTAATCTTGTTTCTTGGGATTGCGCCAATGTATTTTATCCATGGTTTATCTTTTATCTCATTTTTTATTTCTGAAAAATAATTTTTATCTAAAACAGGCCCAGCCATTACAAATTTGATATTAGGGAATTTCTTATGTAACCTTTTTAATGGTTTAATAGGAAAATTATTGTTTTTTACTTGTCGGATTCCTGCAATTAAAGTAAACACAAAATCTTTTCTATCTATTTCATTTCTGTGTTTGAATTCCCATTTTATACATTCTAACATTGGTTTATCTCTTTTTATTGCATATATTTTATTTTTAATCCTTGGAAATTTATTTAAAATTACTTTTTTTGTTTTATCAGAAAAAACAGTTATGGCACTAGCTTTGTTTATTGTATCTAAAACTATTCTCTTTTTTTGTGGCTTTTTTAAATCTTGATTGTAATCAGTACCTGTTAAAGTAAGAACAAAAGGTATATCTAACTCTTCTGATAATCTAACAGCTATAGAACTTTTATATGCGTGATATGCATGTATAATGTTTGGACTAAATTCTTTAATATGTTTAATATTTACTTTCTCAGAAGTAATTATCATAATCTTATTTATGTATCTCCTAAGTCCTAAACTAATTCTTTCAACATCTATAGCATTACCACTAATGTTTGGATAATATGTTGGGGTTATTATTAATAGTTTCATAATTTATTACCTTTTAAACTATGTTTAATAAATCTTGTGATTAGAATTTATTCAATATTCAAAGCTTCCATAATTTTGTCTAATTTTTCATGTATTTCTTTGAATGCTTTTGAATTATCAACTTTACCGTCTTTTCCATCTTTTTTGAAACAATTGCTGCAATAAATTGGTTTGCTTGATGTAGGCTTGAAAGGAACTTCACAACTTTTACCACATTCATCACATATTACTCTATGCATTTCTAGTTCAGAATCTCTTCTTCCGCCACTTCTGCCTCTACCTGAGTCTCTACTTGAGCTTCTACCGCCACTTCTTCCACTGCTTCTTCTAGAACTTCCTTCCCTAGATCTGTCTCTGTCTTCAAACTTAACAAAGCTATCGCCATCTCTACTAGGACCTCTTCTACTAGAACTTCTACCAGAATCTCTACTTGAGCTTCTTCCTCTAGGTTTTCCGCTTCCTGATTTTCTAAATGGTGGCATAAGGCATAGATATTGGTTACCCTTTATAAATGTATTCACCTTACACAGAAATGTTTATTTAAAATAATATACTAAGAATTTACTTTACTCTTCACTCAAACCTTCAAGAACATTGCCTAATTTATCAAAATTATCTCCAATACCTGTCCAATCTCCTTGTTTCATGGAATCTTCTATAAGCTCATAATATGATTGTGCTTCTTCAATAAGTGTTATTGTTGATTTATCTGAGAAATCAATTTCTATATCACTATCTGTGGTTGAAGTGTCTTTAACAGTAACAGATTTAGATTTACCAAACAAAGCTTCTAAAGCCATTGCTAAATTCTCTTCCATTACAACACTTTCACCATCAGAAACTAAAACTCGTTTTAGTTCTGGTAATTGTCCCGTTTCTGCTTGTATATACAATGGTTCGATATAAAGGATGCTGTTATCTATTGGAATAACTAATAAGTTTCCTCTTGTAACACTAGAACCTTGTTGAGACCAAAGTGTAAGTTGTTTTGAGATCTCAGAATCTTGATCAATCTTTGCTTCAATTTGTAAAGGTCCATAAATTAATTTATCTTTTTGAAATTTGTATAATATTAATTTTCCATAATTGTCTCCATCTGATCTTGCGGCCATCCATGCTACCATATTATCTTTTTTAATTGGAGAGAAAGATGTCATTAAAACAAATTCTTCTTTATCTTCTTCTGGAAGTTTTATAATTATATAATATGGTTCAACATTAACTTTTTGGCCAACACCATAAACTTCGTAAGGAATTTGCCATGCATCTTCTTTATTATAGAAAACTTTAACATCGTCCATATGGTAATTACTATAAATATAAGATTGTACTTTGAATAAATCAACAGGATATCTAATGTGTTCTTTTATGCTCTCAGGCATTTCTTCAAATTGTTTAAATTGCTTAGGGAATATTTTGGAATAAGTTTCCATGATTGGATCATCTATGTTCATAATATAATATGTTACTGTTCCATCATATGCATCAACAACAATCTTAACAGAGTTTCTTAAGTAATTTATTTTCCCAAACTTTTCAGAGTAAGGGAAATTTCCTGAAGACGTATAACCATCTACTATCCATAATAACTTTCCGTTATCAATGACTAAATAAGGATCTTCATCTAAACTTATGAATGGTGTGATCTTTGCGATTCTTTTAACAATATGCCGAGAAAACATTATTTTGCTTTCTTCTGAAATATCAGATGATAATAGTATTTTAATATCCCCAAATTTAATTGCCATTAATACTTTTTTTAAGAAAGAATCTAATTTAATTCCACCTTTACCATCATAATTAATATATTCATTAGTATTTCCTTTAGGATAATCAAATTCGTTTGTTTTTGTATTAACTAAAACAAAATCATTATCTTTTTCACCATAATACACTTGTGGTTTTGAAATTTTTAAACTTTCTTCTTCAACAGTATAAACTGGAGGAATATCTTTAATCAAATAATTAGGTAATCCTTGTTTTGTAATTTGGTTTACTGGACTCATTACAACACCAAAACCATGTGTATAAACCATGTGCAAGTTTACCCATGTTTTTGCATTCTCTGTAATTTGTTTTTGATCTAATTCTCTAGGAGCTAGCATTACTTGAGTATATTTTCCATCAATGTTGTATCTGTCAATATCAATTCCTGCAAGATCATAATACAATCTTATCTCTTGCGTTTGTTTGTATGTTTTAGTTAATGGTCTCCAGTCTAATATTCTTACATTATCAATAGTTTTTTTTGCTTTATCTAATGTATCAGATGTTATACTCATTTCAACATCAAAGTTTTCTTCTTCAACATCTGCTAAGCCATAAGCAATTCTTGTGAACTTAATATTATTTTCAATATAAGGTTTTTCAAGATTAATTTCGTTTGGTGAAACCTTTAATGCTTGTACCATTCCAGGAATAACTGTTGGACCAATAAATCCAAACAATAAATAAACAATTAGTGCATAAACAAAAATATGTCTTTTTCTTAACTTAGCTTGTTTTGAAATCACAAAAACCCAAACTAATAACATTATTGCCATTACAACTGCTAAAACCATTAAGATTTTGATCATTGGCAAGTATGCAACAACATCTGAATAACCAGCACCAACAACAATACCTTGCTTTGAATACATAATTGAAAATCTTGAAAGATAGTGCTTTACAGCTAATAATAAAAAGAATATTGACAATAGAATTCCTACATGAGTAATTGCTTTTCTTTTAGTAAACAATTCTTTTAAATCAAATGCTTTAGGTTGTACAGGAACTACTCCTTCTGGAATTTCTGTTGGTTTATTATTAAATAATTGTTTAAGATTCATGTATGAAGCTAAGTAATCTAATATTACAATAACTGCTGTTATACTAATTGCAGCCATTAAGAAGCCTAAGATGAATTGGTAATAAGGTAATGTGAAAACATAGAATGAAACATCTTTTGCAAAGATTGGATCTACTAGATTAAATGATGTCTGTTTAATATATTGTAAGATGCTAAACCATTTTGGAGAAACACCAATTCCAATTACAAAAGATAAAATTGCAATGACTAATAATTTTAATTTGAAAGGTATAACTTTCTTTTCAATGATTTTTGAGGATATCCAAACATTGATTAATGCAAAAATGAAAAAGACTATTGTTGCTGCTAAAAACAACTTAATCTTAGAAAAGAATGATATTAAAAAGATCTGGTCAAACCCTAATGCATCAAACCACATATAATCTGTGATTAATCTTGTTATACTGGAGAATGAGATGAATATTAGAATAATAACAAACATAAATATTCTTCCAACCCATTTTTTATCCATAATGAATGTTGGCAGTTTTTTATACTTATAAAGGTTGTTAAATAATAGCAATATCAAGTTAATTGTGTTTGCCTTAAAGAATTTGTTTTTAATTGTGTGCAATCTATATCTTTATACTGAATTTTAAGAATTATAGCTGTGTTTTTAACCTAAAAGTATACATTTACTCTTCATTCATCAACAATTTTTTCTCAATCTCTTTTACCTTTAATTGATACTCAAACTCCAGATTATAAAACCTATCAACATCTTCTGGACAGATAAATGTTAAAGAATATCCTTTTTTATCAATTCTTCCTGTTCTTCCTATTCTGTGTATATAGAATTCTTCTCTTGTAGGAACATCATAATTTACAATTATATCTACTTTTTCAATATGTAATCCTCTAGCAGCAACATCTGTTGTTACTAATATCCTAATCTTCCCAGCCTTAAATAAATTAAGATGGCTTAATCTTTCTTGTTGTTCAAGATCACTACTTAATGATTTCGCATTGAATTTATTTTCTTTCAAGAATTTAGCAATGTTTCTTGATTTTATGATTGTGTTACAAAATATCATTGCACGTTTGAATTTTCTTTCTGATAATAATTTTAGTAATATTTCATTTTTCTCTATTTTTTCACAATATAGTTTTTCCTGTACAATGTTTTTAGGAACTAATTCTCCAATATTTAATAATTCATAATCAACAATTTCTTCTTCAATAAAGGTCTTAACTTTTTCAGTCATTGTTGCTGATGAGAACATAATCTGAGATGTTTTGCTTACTCTTCTTTTCAAATATACACAATCATCATAAAATCCATGATCAAACATTTGATCAGATTCATCAAAAACTAAATATCTTACTTCCCCTGCTTTAATTTTCTTTTCATTTACATGCAAAAGAAGTCTTCCTGGGGTTCCTACCATTATTTGATTTTTTTTATCTAATGTTCTATAGTCTCCTGGGACATCTCTGCCACCATAAAGCATACCAACACTAATTCCTAATAGATCACAAACCTTCTTAATTTCTTTACCTACTTGTACGCAAAGTTCTCTTGTAGGAACAAGAACAATCATTTGAAGGCCTTGTTTTTTATTGATTTTTCCTAGAAAACCTAAAAGATAAGCTAATGTTTTTCCACTTCCTGTTTTAGATGTGAACACAACATTCTTTCCTTGCATTGCTAGTGGGACTATTTTATCTTGTACTTCAAAAGATTTCTTAAATTTTAATCTAGATAAAACCTCAAGAATCTCCTTCTTTAATCCTAATTTACTAAATTCTCCCATTGTATGAGGAAAAAAGCAAGTATTTGTTATAAATCTATTGATTTTTATCATAAATCTCTTATCTTTTTATGGCTTTGTTTACTGGAATTAAAATTTGGAAATCAGAATGCATAATTCATAAACAAAAGATTTATAGATTATTAAATAAATAAGTTCTTTTATGAGTAAAAGCATGAAAACAATCATTTTCTTTACATTATTCTTAATTTTAATAGTTGGTTGTACAAATTCTAACATTAAAACACTTCAAAAATCAGAAATTCGTGAATATGAAGGGGAAAAATTATCTTCAATTGGTGATTTTAGAGAAAATTCAATCAAGGGTCCTCAATATATTGACATTGAAAATTATACTCTTAAATTGACTGGTCTTATAGAAGAAGAGCTTGAACTAAATTATGAACAAGTTTTAGAACATCAAAAATATAAGAAAGTTGTTCAACTTAATTGTGTAGAGGGTTGGAGTGCTAATATTCTGTGGGAAGGCATATTAGTTAAAGATCTTTTGGGAGAAACAAAAATTTTACCAGAAGCAAATACTATTATATTTTATGCATATGATGGATATTCAACTTCTTTTCCTTTAAACTATGTTTTGGATAATGATATCATGATTGCGTATAAAATGAATGATGTAATACTTCCTCCTGAAAGAGGGTTTCCGTTTGAACTCGTAGCTGAAAGTAAATGGGGTTATAAATGGATAAAATGGATAACTAAAATTGAATTGTCTAATGATAAGAATTATGAAGGGTATTGGGAACAAAGAGGTTATTCAGATACTGGAAATTTAAATGAGGGTTTTTTAAAATGAATAGAAATACTATAAATAAATCTGTTGCATATCTTTCATTAGTTACTATTGTTTTGTTTATAATAACTGGATTAGGAATAACACAATTTAAAATTATGGGCATGTTGACTTTTGGGTTACTAACTAAACCATTATCTTTTAAAATTCATTCATATCTAATATATCCACTAATTATTTTTGTAGTATTACATTTGTATTATTCCTGCAATTTATTAAATTTCTTAAAGAAAAAATGAATAAGTCTGAAAACGAATGGAAAAAGAAACTTAGTCCTGAACAATACCATATTTTGAGAGAGAAAGGAACAGAAGCACCTTTT
>JABJHR010000016.1 GCA_018661705.1 Candidatus Woesearchaeota archaeon | reverse complement strand
ATTATTCTAGAATAAGTAAAAATAGACTAGACAAACACTTAATAACAGCGTATCATCTCGCCACTTTAGTGCGGGGTGGAGCAGTTCGGTAGCTCGTCGGGCTCATAACCCGAAGGTCAGAGGTTCAAATCCTCTCTCCGCTATAATTTTACTGATTCTAAACACAATCTTTAAAAACATCCTAGATTTCTATCCTTTTCATTACACTCATGTCGCGGTGGCATACTCCTGAATCAAAGATTCATGGGCGCCACCTTTAACATCCATTACGCTCATGTCGCGGTGGCATCCACCTGAATCAAAGATTCATGGGCGCCACCTTTAACATTCATTACGCTCATGTCGCGGTGGCATACTCCTGAATCAAAGATTCATGGGCGCCACCTTGACAATCGTTACACTCATGTCGCGGTGGCACAATCTGGTACTGCGCAGGATTGCTATAAAATATTGCTGGTACATAACCTACAATATTACGTAATGATCCTGTTGGCTTCGGCCTATCTGGGTTCAAATCCCAGCCGCGACGTTTTACTTTTTCTTCAACAACTCATCAAAATTAACATTATTTTTAACAAACCAATATGGTTTTTGTAGTTGTTTAGAAGTAAATTCATATGGCTTCAGGTAATGTTTTTTTAGTTGTTCAGATGTGAAATCATATGGTTTTCTATAATGTTTCTTAACCTGGTTGTAAGTAAAGTCTAAACTACCCATGGTATTAACAACAATACCTGATAATGGTCTTACAGCAACTAATTTCAGAAATAAAACATGTGTTTCAGCTGATTTAACCTTTCTAACTTCTTTAAAAGATCTAACATATACCAACATTATGATTAATCTAAGTAACGCAGAAATTAAAAAAATTATTTCATAATTAGATCCAATTAATGAATTAATACCTGCTTTAGGTAAAATGTAAGTAAGTGTTACACCAACCATACTTGCAATAAACATTGAAACACCCCAAGTAAAATTATAGAATGCAAAACCCCTTGCTCTTTTTTCAGGTGCAACAGTATCATAAACAAAATTAGAACTTGCTAAATTATATCCACTCCATGCAAACCCCGATAAACATTGAACACAAAAAATATAGAAAAAGTTATTGCTAAGCACCCATAACATTGGAGCCATAGGAATTAAAAAACCACAGATAATCATTATTTTCCTATTACCAAATAAATCAGCATTTTTTCCCCAATACAACATAACTAAAAAAGAAGTAATTGTAGAAGCTGATAAAATAGCTGTTAATTGTAAATAATTAAAACCAACAGTCAATAATAAAAAGGGTACAAAAAAAGGTGATGCTATATTAACAGCAAATTTGAGATATGTGTTAAATTTAACAAAGTTTCCAAAATTTTTTTCTTTTAAACAGTCTAAAAATTGTGTTAATTTGTATTTCTTTTTGACTTTAATTTTATAATTAGGTTCATATATTCTGCTCATGTAATAATAAGAGGCGGCTCTTGATAACCCTGCTATTGTGAATAATATAAAAAAACCAATCCATACGTTAATATTCTCAAAAAAACTTAATATAACACCACCAGTAATAACAGAAACAAAAGCAACTACACCAATTATTTTATTTCTCTTACCAAAAAACTTACCTCGTTCATTTTCTTTTACAATATCACCTAATAAACTATTCCATGCAGGAGTTGATAACGCCTCCAACATAAGATTAAGACTGACAAATAAAATCAAAAACCAAGGACCTATAGATTTGAAAAAAAAAGGTAAAAAAAACAAAGGAATCCAAGATAATCCTTGCCATAATACTGTTTGTAATATTAATTTCATTCTTTTTCCAGTATAATCAGAGATTCTTGCACCAACTAATTGTGCAATACTACTAACCAACATAGGTAAAGAATTTAACAAACCTAATTGAAGATTTGTTGATTGTAATGCCACTGCAAATGTAGATAAATAATTTTTTCCAAAACCATTCATAACAGAATAAGCAGCCCCGTCTTTTATTGAATTATTTAAACTACTGCGAGTTGTTTTCTTATTAATTTTCCTTATACTTTTCCAGAACTTCTGGTCTTTTTTAGGCATAATAATTAATGAAGAATAACAACTATAAAAACATTTCTAGACTAAAGACTAATAAAACTATCGTTAACAAGACCAAAAGTTGTGTGCGCCCCCTCTTAGAGAGTAATTAATTAAATAGCAACCTATTTAAAAGATTAAATTAATAAGGTGATATATGAAAAAAAGAGGTATTTTATTAGCTTTAGTCTTAACATTATTAATTCTACTAGTTTGTTTACCAAACACCCTTTGTTCCAAAACAGAATATGATAATTGGCAAAATACTGCAGATTCATTATTACTTGATTTTGAATTAACTACAGATTTAAATGTAGAAGAAGAAAGTAGTGATGCTTTTGTAAAAGAAATGACTCTGGAACTTTCATTTTTCCCAAGAAATGATTATAGACAAACATTAGTTTCATTTTTAGTAACACCAACAAATTATGAAAAAGGACAAGAACTAATGTTTAATTGGAAAAATCCCGAAAAGAAAAAACACATAATAAGTATAAACTCAAACATTAGAACAATTAATATGCCAAAGAAAATAACTGAAAAAGTTACTTTTCCAATTAAAAATATTCCGGAAGAATATAAACTTTATTTAGAAGAAACTGAATTAATGGATTATAGTGACGAAGCCATAATTGAGCTTGCCACAGAACTTGCAGAAGGTGAAAATGATGTTTACGCTACTTTGTTTAAAGCTGCGACTTGGACACAAGAAAATGTTGTTTATTCTTTAAATACATTAACTGCAGAAGCATCCTTACCAGCATCATGGGTCTTAAGCCATAGACAGGGTGTTTGTGATGAATTAACTAATTTGTTTATTTCGATTGCAAGAGCATTAGATATCCCTGCAAAGTTTGTTGCCGGAATTTCTTATACAGAATCAGACCAATTTCCTGAAAAATGGGGAGCACATGGATGGGCAGAAGTTTATATTCCTGGTTATGCATGGGTTCCATTTGATGTAACTTATGGCCAATTTGGTTATGTTGATCCAACACATATTAAATTAAAAGAAAGTTATGATTCTGACAAAACATCCTCTTCATTTGAATGGTTAGGATATAAAGTAAAAGTAAATTCTGAAGGTTTAGATTTAGGAGCAGAAATTTTAGATTATGGTAGTAAAATGCCTGAAAAAGTTACAATCACAAATACGCTTTGGGGTGATAAAGTAGATATTGGTTCATATAATTTATTATTAACAAAAGTTAAAAATCTAGAAGACTATTATTTACCATTAACAATACACATATCAAAAGTTCATACTCTTAATGGCATCACACCATTAGAAACAATTGATGAAAACAAAAAATTTATTCTCCTTAAACCAGGTGAAGAAAGAGAGATAGTATGGAGATTAAAAGTTTCTGAAAAATTATCTGCATCTAATTTGTATACATTCCCCATTTTAATTTATACTGATTTTGGTGAACAAGCCACAATTACTCTTGAAGCAAAAAAAGGTGAAAAAAGTTTATCATATGATAATATGCAAAAGTTATACCATTCTTTACAAGAAAATGAAGAAAAAGAATACTCAAAACAAATTGAAATGGTTTGTACACCTAATAATAAACAATATTATCTAGGAGAAGAAGTTATAATAAAGTGTGACTTAAAAAATAAAGGCAATGTAAACATAAATGAATTAAATGTTTGTAGTGATTCTGATTGTAAAAAGATTGAATTAAGAATTTCACAAGAAAGATCAGTTTCTTTTGCTAAAAAAGATTTAGAAGCACAACAATATGAATTAATTATTTCAGCAGAAAGCAATGAAATAACAAAAACATCAAAGGCAAGTTTTATAGTTGAAGAATTTCCTAAACTAAAAATAGACGATATAACTTATCCAAAAATAGCAAAGTTTAGTGAACCTTTAGACATAGGATTTACAGTTGTAAAAAAATCTTTGTCCACTCCCAAAAATGTAATTGCTAAATTAACTTATGACTTTGGTTTTGAAAACTGGGAGATTACAGATATGCAAGAAAATAATAGATTTGAAATTACTATCCCTGCGAACCAATTAACATCTAATATTAATAAATTTAAGATAGGAATTGAGTATTATGATCAAGAAGAGAAAAAATATATAGAAACCACAGAATTCATAATTAATATTGAAAAATTAACATTTAAAGAAAAAATAATATTATATATAAATAAAGTTAATTCTAACCCCACGCTTGCCTTTGGTATCATTGCAGTACTTGTGGTTTTAATTACTATAATTATTTTTATTAAAAAATCATCAAAACATACAAAGCACAAAAAATAGTTCACAACGTCATTCCAAGGCAACAAATATACTTTATATAGAAATTTAAACAGCAAACCATATAAATAAGCTCTGCTTCTATATATTCACCATGATAGATATAAAATTAATAAGAGAAAATCCTGAAATTGTTAAAAATGATTTAAGAAAAAGGAAAGACTCTGATAAACTTAAATGGGTAGACCAATTAGTAAAAAAAGACAAAGATTGGAGATCATTACAATTTAAAGTTCAAGATTTAAAAAAAGAGAAAAACCAACAAAGTATAGAAGTAGGAAAAGCAAAAAAAGCAAAGAATGAGAAAAAAGCAGCAGAACATCTTAAAAAAATCCCTACTATTGATAAAAAGATAGAAAAAATTGAATTTGAGCAACAAAAACTAAGAGACGATATTAATCATTATCTTATGAGATTACCAAATATATTACATGAATCTGTGCCACAAGGCGATAGTGATGAAGAAAATCAAACAGCAGAACATCATGGTTCTAAGCCAAATTTTAATTTCAAACCAAAAAGTCATGTAGATTTATTAGAAGAATTGGGTATTGCTGATTTAGAAAGGGCAGCAAAAATTGCTGGAAGTCGATTTTATTTTTTAAAAGGAGATCTTGCATTATTAGAACTTGCATTACAAAAATATGGTGTAGATTTCATGATAAAAAAAAGTTATACTTTAATCTCACCACCATTTATGATGAATAGAAAAGCCTATGAAGGTGTTACTGATTTAGGTGATTTTGAAGATGTCATGTACAAAGTTGAGGGAGAAGATCTTTATTTAATAGCAACTTCAGAACACCCATTAACTGCACAATTCATGAATGAAATATTAGAAGAAAAAGATATGCCAATAAAATTAGCTGGAAATAGTACTTGCTTTAGAAAGGAAGCTGGTAGCCATGGAAAGGATACTAAAGGAATTTTTAGAGTACACCAATTTAATAAGATTGAACAAGTAATTGTTTGTTCACCTGAACAAAGTTGGAAACTTCATGAAGAATTATTAAAAAATGCAAAAGAATTTTTTGAAAGTTTAGGATTACATTTTAGAATTATGAATATATGTACGGGTGATATTGGGACTGTGGCAGCAAAAAAATATGATATTGAAGCATGGATGCCTGCTCAAGAAACCTATAGAGAAGTTGTATCATGTTCAAATTGTACAGATTATCAAGCCAGAAGACTAAAAATACGATATAGAGGCAAAGATAAGGCTGGTAAAGAAACAAAAATCATCCCACATACATTAAATAGTACATTAGTTGCAACTGGCAGAGCATTAGTTGCGATTTTAGAAAATTACCAGGACAAAGAAGGAAATATTAAAATTCCAAAAGTTTTACAACCATACATGAATAATCAGAAAGTAATTAAGAAACAATAAATTAATAATTCATAAAAATTAAAGTTATAAAAGGGAAAAAATGAGAATTCACGAAGGAGTATTTATTGCACTCGGCCTTATTGTTATAATCACCACATTATTTGTTGAACATTTATTATTCTTTAGATATATTGGCGGATTAATGTTATTATATGGAACATTTAAACTAATTTTTAGAATAATTACTGGGCATAGCTCAAAAAAAGAAGTCATGCAAAGTTTTCCGGGACAGCAACCAAATATGCAAAATGTACAGCAAAAACAACAAAAACAGAATCAATCAAATACACAAAAACAACAAACTACCCAACAACAATCAAGATATATTTCTAGAAAACAGATTTTTAAATGTAATTGTGGCAATGATATTTTCCCACAAAACCATTTCTGTAGTAATTGTGGTCTTAAACTAAAATAAATTAAACAATAAAACTCACACCATAATTCTTATGTAAAATCATCTTTTTCTTGATAAAATTACACCTAATTACCCATTAAATTTAAAAGCCCAGATTCATTACCTTATGATTATGCAAACATATAACAAAGTCCTATTATTTGGAGATTTACATTTAGGAGATATTAACTTTAATCTCGAACGAGAATTAATTAATGTTATTAATAATGATAATTATGACTGTATTGTTATTGGTGGTGATACTTTTGATCCATGGAGAGGAGAAAAGGTTTCTAACTTAATTATTAAACATAAACGATTATTCAATAATTTAAAAAATAAAAATGTTATTTTCATTAAAGGAAATCATGATTCTAATCTTGAAGAATTAGAAAAAGCAGGTTTTATTATAAAAAAATATTATCAATATTTAACTAAAGGAAAAAAGAAAGTTAAAGTATTACATGGCCATGAATTTGACAAATATAGGGCATACCTAGAATTCATGGGGAAAATAATGGCTTATAGTGAAGAAAAAATCAATCGTCTTCTAAATGCATTAAGGGCCCCGTTTAGATTCAGAATTGCAAAGCTAGGATTTGGTCTTGACAGACCAACCATTTGGTTGGCATTAAGAAGAAAACATTACATTTATTCTGATGCAAATTATTTAATATTTGGCCATACACACACACCTATGAGAGGAAAAATCAAAGGCACTAAATTCTATAATTGGGGGAGTTGGCAAAGAGATAGGGGTTATAGACCAAGTTATATAATTAATGAAGGAAATAACTTTAAAATTGAATTTCTTAAGATTAAGCGTAGCAAATTACTTTGGAAGGTAATTTCTATTTTAAGTAATCTTAAAGAAAATTATTTGAAAAAAAGAAAACGTGTAAAAACCATAAGAACTAAAAAAAACATGAAAATTTAAATTAAAGAAATAATCTTTGATAATTACTAAAAATAATGTTAGCTAATTCTTCTTGCTCTATTTTCTTAATTAATGCAATCTTTTTTACTGCTTCTGAAACAAAAGCAGGTTCATTTTTCATTCCTTGATAAGGCGATAAAAAAGGAGAATCTGTTTCTGTCAAAATTTGTTGTAATGGAATCATTTCAACCATGTCTTGAAATTGTTGACTCTTAACAACATTTGTAGGAATAGAAAAATACCAGCCCAGTTCAATTGCTTTTTTAATTAATCTCTTTTTCCCACAAAAACAATGCATAACAACTTTTTTCATACCTTCTTTTTCTAAAATATTAACAACATCTGCCTCTGCCTTCCTAGAATGCACAATAACTGGCAGATCTAATTTTTTAGCTAATTTTAATTGTTTAACAAAAGTTTCCATTTGAAGCTTTAAGTCTGATTTTTTAGATAAAAAATCTAAACCAATCTCGCCTATTGCAATAATTTTATCCTTATTTGTCTCAATAAATTTTAATTCTTCATCAACATGGGAATTAATATCAGACTTAAACTCTGAGATTAATTCAGAATTTGTTTCTCTAGCTAATGCATCCGGCGGGTATAAACCAAGTGCAGCTTTTACAATCTCATATTTCTCTGCAATTTCTAATACTTTTTTATTTGATTTAGAATCAATACCTGCAGAAATAATTACTTTCACACCAGCATTTTCAGCTCTTTTTACAATATCATCTAATTCACTCTCAAAATCTTTCCAGTCTAAGTGCGCATGTACATCTATTAATATCATAAGGATCAAAAAACCAGAGGAGTTTAAAAATCTTTTCACAAAATTTCACAAAATTGGGGTTTATTTTTTTATATCTTCTTGCATGCCCTATTATAAACTGTCCAAATAGTTCTTTGATTTCTTCCAAGCAAGACAGCAATTGCACTATATTTTAAATTATGAGCCTCTTTCAAATATTTAACAAGGCTTTCTAACATACTTAGGTTCTTATTTTTGAAAATAATTAAAGGAATAGTAATATTATCCTCGCTTTTTATATCATTTATGTGTTTTAATTTAGCAGGAGATTTATCTATTGATTTTTTGTAAGCTTTCCTAATGACTCTTATGTCTCTCCCCAAAACTTCTGAGATTGTTTCAGAATCATATTTTTTCACATCAACTAAATATCTAACTATTACTTCAATACAACCAACTCTTGAACTAAACAAACTAATTGGGATTAAAACATCATTGTCTAACATATCAATAATCTTTTGATCACCATACTTCGTTGACAATTGTTTATATTGATTCAACAAATTAATAACATCTTTATCTTCATAATATTGTTTGACTCTGTTCACAGAAGTATTTTTTAATTTAGTTTTCATTTTTTAGAACCCCCTCTGTTAAGAACATTATTAGTACCAGAATCAGACCTAGCCACATAATTTATAACACGTAAAACATCTTTAACAAATTCTTTATCCCAACCTTTTTTTAGAAGCACTGCTTTAATATCATTAAGTTTAGCTCCTTTTTTTAGTTGTTTTACAGTATAATTTCTTAGAGTAATTGCAGAATCAACATCTTTCATATAAAGAGCATAATAAACAGTTTCTGTACTCCATCCTTTTTTTAATAATGCTTTAGAAATATCATTTCGAGAACGTCCTTTTCTTAGTTGATTACCAACATATTTTTTTAATTGTTGTATAGAATTATCTATTGGTATGTGGCGTGTCCACCGACGTTTATGTATAAATTCATCAATATGTATTTGTCTTATCCAACGACGATAATCTGGACTCTTTTTGAAAAGGTAATACTTATAGATTTTGTAAGGAACATATCCAAGTAAGGTAAGTAATAATAAGATGAGAAGCATTATAAGAATCAACAATCTTATTTTCTTTTCATCTTTTGGAATTTCAAAAGCTTTCCCAGATAAATCTTTTTCAGAAGGCTCCTGTGGTGCCATCACATTAAAAGTTTGGAAAAGTGAAACTGTTTGATAACCACTTTTTGCTTCTAATTCTAACTGGTATTCTCCAGGATTTAATCCATTAATTGTATAAGTAAATTCATCTTCTTGTATTATTGAAACATCACTTGTCTTTGACCAAACTAAACCTTCTTCACCACTTATTTTCATGTCTAAGTTCACAAGTACAGAACTTTCAAGACCTGTATTTAAAACAAAAGAAAATTCCCATGGAACATTATCAACAAGTTCTTGGAATTCTACAAGATCTTTTAATTCTAGATCTAGTTCTGGTGTTTGAACATCTAACACACTAATTGTTCTTGCGCTTGTTGCGTCATAATTTCCAAAAGTTGCTTTAACATACAGATTATATATCCCTGCATCCGCATCAGTAGGTAAAAATAGTTTTGCAGGTGTTGTTTTTTCTTGGAAAGCACTAAAATAAATCACATCTGTTCCTTCAGTAACTATGCCGTCTTTTCCTTCTAACCAAAATTCAACTGTAATATCACCAGAATCACTCACCATATTTTTAATAAGATAAGTGAAGTCTAAGAAATCACCAGGTTGTAATGGGGAATCAAATGTAATAATAGCCACATCTAACCAATCAACATAGTCTATTGTTTCACCACCGCCTCCGCTACCACCGCCACCAGCAACACCATCACCAGGAACAATAACAGGAGCTGAACAGTCCAAGATGGTCATTGAAGTAGTATTTGTTGCACTTCCATTTGATAATCCATCATTAGATGTAATTTGTAAAGTAACAACATCACCAATAGTAAAATTACCAGTTGTTAAATTTCTACTAACATTATCACCAACGTTTACATTAGTGATAATTTCAGAATAATTAATACCTATATTATTGGCACTTTCAACAAACCAATCAAAATAATAAATTAAGCTATCTCCATCTTTATCATCTAACACACCACTTGCATTAATTTGTGATGTTGAACAATTATCAGGTGAATAAATATCTGTAAGATTAATATAAGGTAAAGAATTGCTGATATTAATACTAACATTAACTGCTGTTCCATTTACAGTGCCATCAAATGGTGTTGCTTGCACAGTTACATTTGTCCACATACTGAAATTTCCAGAGGTTAAGTTGTCTGAAACATTCGTACCTGTGCTTATTCCTGCAAACGAAGTATTTGTATTTAGAGTTCCATTAATAAACCAATCAAAGTAAACTGTTCCTATATCTGAATTAGCATCAACATAATTTGCAGTTACATTTAATGTATTGTTTGTATACGCTGTTGTTGGTTTTAGGGATAGAGTTAAAGATGGTGCAACATTAGGTGGAGCAAGAACAGTTAAATTCTCACTACAAACTTCAATACCGTCTTCAATACCATCATTTGGTGTAATACAAGCACTAACATTATCACCATTATTTAATTCATCACTAACTAAAATATTTTCTTGAGCTTCATACAATGCTAAAATTTCTTGAGAAGATAATGACCTATTAAAGATCATAAATTCATCAATTGTTCCATTCCAATTTAATCTATGAGAACCACCATTTGCCCAATAGTATCCGCCAATTGAATATTTATCTACAGTTATAGTTCCAAAAGTATTACTTTCTGTTGCATTTAACCTTCCATTAAGATAAACATAAACATTTGATCCATCTCTAACGCCACAGGCATGATGCCAAGTATTAAGATTAATTGGATCTCCTTTTGCAATTGCTTCCACACCTAAATTATCTCTTACTATGTATGAAATATTTCCTTGAGATAAATATAATTGACCAGTAATTGGGTCTGAGGATGAAGAACTTCTTTCTGCATAAATAATATCACCATTAGTATCATTAATTGAATCTGCATAGAACCATGTACAAACAGTATGTTGCTCATTTCCTAATACAGAAGATGAAAGTTCAATGTAAGTTCCATTATTTCCATCAAAAGCATATGCGCCTCTTCCATCAAAACCACCAGTGGCATTCCAAGTTACATTATTTAGACTTCCTTCATTTCCATAACCGCTATAATCTGTTGTTCCATCCTCTGTTCCATTATTTTCAAAAGGCATATTCACAAGTGCAATTGAACTTCCATTAATATACCAATTAGTAATATTCTTAACAGTGTCATTTCCATCAATTTCCAAGGTTGATATATACGCAGTAATATTTTCAGTAGAATAATTATTACCAGAACCATTTAACAGTAAACTAGTAATCTCAGGAATAAAGTTAGAGATATTAATACTAACATTTACTGCTGTTCCATTTACAATTCCATCATTAGGTGTTGCCTGTACAGTAACATTATCCCATCTACTGAAATTTCCTGAGGATAAGTTGTCTGAAACATTCATACCTGTGTTTATTCCTACAAACGAAGTACTTGTATAATAAGTATTATTTTTGAACCAATCAAAGTAAACTATTCCAATATCTGAATCAGCATCTGTATAATTTGCAGTTACATTTAATGTATTATTTGTATACGCTGTTGTTGGCTTTAAGGATAACGTTAATTCTGGATCATAACCACTTACATTTAACCAACTGCTGTTAACAGCACTACTATTTTCATAGCCATCATAAATAACAATTTGTGCAGTTACATTATCCCATTTACTAAAATTACTTGGATTTAGATAAGCAGATACATTTGTACCATTTGTTAATCCAGTAGTAAAGTTTGCATACTGATTAATTCCATTAATGAACCAATCAAAGTATGCAGTTAAAGTAGTTCCTTCTGCCTGATCATCATCCCAAACAACAACACTTGCGTTTAAGTTTGTTGAGTTTGCATAGATAGTATCAGGACTTAACGCCAAACCAATTTGTTGTGGAAAAATATTACTAATATTAATACTAACATTAACTGCAGTTCCATTCTCAGTTCCATCAAATGGTGTTGCTTGCACTGTTACATTTGTCCATCTACTGAAATTTCCAGATGTTAAATTATCTGAAACATTTGCATTTGTACTAATACTACCAAAGGAAGTACTTGTATTCCATGTATTATTAATAAACCAATCAAAGTATACAGTTCCTGTATCACTATTAACGTCAGTGTAATTTGCTGTTACATTCAAAGTATTGTTTGTATACGCTGTTATTGGCTTTAAGGATAAAGTTAATGCTGGTGCCGTGTTAGGAACAGCAAGTATTGTAATATTTGAAGAGTTTAATGATGTGCTATTATCAATACCATCATAAACAGTGGTTTGTAAGATTACTACATTATCTGCTGTAAAATTACCTGAACTTAGATTTCTACTTGCCTCATCTCCACTATTTGCACCAGCAATTGTTTCTGAATAATTAATTGTATCATTTACAAACCAATCAAAATAAACTATTCCTTGATCAACATCTTCATCATGGAATGTGATTGTTCCATTTATTGGTGTGGTTGTAATATTATCAGGAGAAAAAATAGTTGTGGAATTAACATAAGCAACAGAATTAGAGATATTAATACTAACATTAACTGCTGTTCCATTTTCAGTTCCATCATAAGGAACTACTTGTACAGTAACATTTGTCCACCTACTGAAATTCCCTGAAGTTAAATTATCTGAAACATTTGCGTTTGCACTAATACTACCAAATGAGGTGCTTGCATTAATTGTGCCATTAATAAACCAATCAAAGTAAACTGTTCCTGTATCTGAATTTGCATCTGTATAATTTGCAGTAACATTTAATGTATTGTTTGTATATGCTGTTGTTGGTTTTAAACTTAAAGTTAATGAAGGCGCACTATTAGGAACTTCTAATACAGTTAAATTAGCACTACATACTTCTGTTCCATCTCCAACACCATCATTTGGTGTAACACAAGCACTCCAGTTATCTCCAATAGAAGTTTCTTGGCTTACAATTAAACTTGTATCATTATGAATAGCTTTGATTTGCTCTTCACTTAATACTTTCTTGAAAAACATAAAATCATCAATACTTCCTTCAAAGTCATTTGGAGAATTAGAGTCTCCACCAATTTGAAATACTTCTCCTGTTCCAATTGTTGAATCTAAAGCAAATAAGTCATCTTTTCCTGTTTGATAAACTCCATCAATATAATATTTAAGAACAGTCCTGTTCCATGTCATCGCAATACTATACCATTGACCAAGATTAAATGTGTATGGCACATTGAATGTTGTATCCCCACTACCATTATTAAAACCACCAGCAAAAGCATTTGCATATGGTCTACCATAATAATCTCCGTGTCCTTGTCTCCATAAATAACCATCACCAAACGCATTAGCTTTAAATCTAGCAATAATAGTTATACTTTCATTGGCCTCAATATCGAACCTACCATCATTTGTAATGTTTATATAAACATCACCATCACCCCTACTAAAATTATATGCTCCTCTTCCATCATATCCACCAGTAGCATTCCAAATTGCACCATAAGGAGCACCATCAGAGCCAGCATAATTTTTAGTAAATGTAGAATTACTTCCTGATTCAAATGGCATGTTTATAAGAGCAAAAGTTGAACCATTAACATACCAATTTGTAATATTCTTGACTGTATCATCTTCATCAATTTCTAATCCTTCAATATAAGCAGTTATATTCTCTGTTGTATAATTACCAGAACTTCCATTCAATAATAAACTAGTTACTTCAGGAACAAAGTTAGAGATATTAATACTAACATTTACTGCGGTTCCATTTTCTGTTCCATCATAAGGTGTTGCTTGCACAGTTACATTTGTCCACCTACTGAAATTTCCTGAAGTTAAGTTGTCTGAAACATTTGCATTTGCACTAATACTACCAAATGAAGTACTTGCACTAATTGTATCATTCAAGAACCAATTAAAGTATACAGTCCCTGTATCTGAATTAGCATCAGTATAATTTGCTGTTACATTCAAGGTATCATTTGTATACGCTGTTGTTGGTTTTAGGGATAAAGTTAATGAAGGTGCCGTATTAGGAACAGCAAGTATTGTAATATTTGAAGAGTTTAGTGATGTACTATTATCAATACCATCATAAACAGTTGTTT
>JABJHR010000010.1 GCA_018661705.1 Candidatus Woesearchaeota archaeon | reverse complement strand
TCCAATTATTTGATCTAAATCAGATCTTTGTCCGTATGTAACTTTTCCTAAATTTACAACTTGACCAGTATATTCTGTTAGACCATCGTCTCTTTTATATGTTTCTTTTCCTGATATTCCAACAATATGCATGCTGTTAAAGTATGCTTGTGATTGAGTTTGATGTTCTTGTAACTTTTGTAATTTTTCTTTATGCTCTTCTGTTATTTGTTTTATTCTGTCTTCGTCTTTTGCTCTTTTAGCTTTCTTTAATTTCTTTTCATAATCAGCTTTCTCGTCAGCAATTTCTTTTGCAATAAGTGCATCTCTTTGTTCTTTACCAACTTCAGGATCATGTACTTTTCTGAAATATTCTACTTCTTGATTTAATCTAACTATTTCTTCTTCCCATTGTGTTTTTAAGTCTGCTTCTAATGTATCTAATTGCTTAGTAATATCTTCTCTACAAGGATCATCTTTACATTTCCCCATTACTTCTTCTAATCTTTCTCTCTCATCTTTCACATGTTGAGCAAGATTATTAAACTTATCTTGTAAAATATTTTGTTTTGCAAGTATTACTCTTATTGTTAATACTTCTTCACCATCTTTATAGTATAGTTTAACTTTATGTGGACCATTATCATTTAATGTAAATCTCTTTAATCCATATTCTTCTAAGTGTGAATAACTTCCTTCAGATAATAGTGTATAATCAGTTATATGATTTTCATCAATATTTATTTCAAACCCACCTACAAATCTACTATCACCATTTCTATCAGGATCATTAAATGTAAGTTCACCATTTGAAACTTTAACAGATACAAGTTCAGCTGTTTCTGGTTTAAACTTAAATGAAGAAACACCTTCATTATTATAACCACTAACTAAATAACTTTCAAAAGTAACAGGTCCTGAAATTCTCATCTCATTCTCATTGTAAATAACAGATGTTGTATCTGTACCTTCTGCAACAAAACTTACTCCTTTAAATGAAAAGTCTGTTTTTTCTCCAAACTCTACTTTAATAAGCCCATCAGCAGTTACAACATAATGAGAATTTCCACCTTTACCAATAACAAGTGGTTCTCCTTCTCCTTTTGGTGTTATAACAAAATCACCATCAGGAGTAATTGCAATTTCCTTAACATGGCCAGTAAACTGAGTACAAGTCCCATCATTAACACAAACTATGAATCCAGAATATTGTTTTCCTTGGTCATTATAATCAACCCCACTGATTAATGCACCTTTTAAGCCGTTCTTTACTTTTTCATCCTTTAAATCAATTGTAAATCTCCAATCAACACCAGGCATGTTTGAATTACCAGGTTGTCCAGGCCCTCTTAATACACCATTCTTAATAGTTGATCCAGGTAATACAAATATCTTTAATTCAGTACCATATGCCTTGTTTATTGCACCTGATAGTTCTTTTTGATCTAATACTCCTAAATCAGGTATTTTTTCTACATTAGGTGTTCCATCCTCGCTGTAAGCTAGTTGATCGGATGTTAATTTACTTTTATCCATTACTTTGTTTACATCAACAACTTCTGGAGGGATCTTATCAATATACTCTGGAGGGATTTTACTTTGATCAATATCATTTTCTACCCAGTAATTTGGATCCTTCAGACTTGATTTTGTCCAATCTACATACTGCCATTCTCCACCTGCTTTCACAGCTTTCCAAAACTCTGTTGGTTTTGTTTCTTGGCTTGGATAATCTTCAGGAGTTACTGGTGGTGCACTAAGCACAGAACTAGCAAAAACCATACCTATCATTAAATAGATTGACAAAATAGCAAAAACCTTCTTTGCTTTCTCCATCCAATTGCTAGTTTTTCTTACCATGTTTTTTTATGTGTTCTTGTAGATGCAAAAAATAATAACAACAACGGCAGCTGGCGGGTACTCCGACGGAGCCAACCCACCCCCACCAGCACCAATGTTATTATTTTTTGCTTTAGATCTTAATCTCTAATTTTATTCAAGCACCACCTCATCATTTGTTACTCCAATTTGCTTTTCTTCGACAACAAAATTAACTAATCTTGAATCATAATTACCATGAGGATCTGTTGCTGTGATTATAACTTCATACTCTCCCGGAATTTCTGGTGTAAATCTAATTAATCCATTTGCAGAGATGTCAAACATTCCTGAATCATCACTAAACTCAATTTCAGAATCATCATCTTCAACCTCTACTGTGAAAATAAACTCTTCACCTTCTGTAACCACAAATTGTTCAAGGATTTCCATCAAAGGAGCATTATTTTGTTTGATTTCAAACGCTGATAAGAATAATAATCCAGAATCATTTATTGCTAACAAATAATTTTGTTCATCTACAGGAATAATATCAATACTATCTGAGATTGGTTGTTGTCCACCTATTACAACATCAGAATGTTTAAACTCATGCAATCCTTGTGCCATCTGTCCTAACATTGTATAATCAATAAAGAACGGATCATCTATTTGTGCTTCAACTGCTTCATTTATTATCTCTCGTATATAACCTAATCTTAAATCAAGCTCAGCATTAAATTGATCAATTGTTTCTTCTGATGCTCCTTGATCATATTTAATTGGATAATTAATAGTAACAATTATTTTATTTATAGTAATTGTTGTTTCTGCTGTAATTTCCCCATGTTCAACAGTTGTTCCAACAAATTGTTCAAAGTTATTAATACAACTAGGTAATGCATTTTCAATATAATCACTCATCTCGTCTTGCATTATTTCTCTTGTTACAACTAAATTCTTATCATTATAATAACCATAAGCAACTTTGTTTTCAATATCAATTGCAGCTGTATCAAGCATTTCATCTACATCATAAATTACTCCGCCTTGAACTGCAATTAAAGATGCCCCACCCAAAGTTGTATCTTGTAAACATCTTTCAACAAATGTTTTAATTGTTACAGGTTTATCTTCTTCAACAACTGCTGCTGGTTTTGTAATAAAATAAACTGAAACACCTAATAAGACCAAAGCAATTACTCCTAATAATACAAATAAGGAAAGTTGTGCGTGTTTATTTTTATTCATGATTATCACCATCATTAATTTTGATTAGTCTGAATGATTTTGGTTTTTTGTCCGGGAAATTATGTTGTTCTGGATCAAAATCAGAATCTGTATTTTGTTTGTTATCAGAAACTAAAGAAGTACTATCACTAGTCGTTTTATCTTTTTCTTGCTTTGTATAATGTAACATTTTTACATCTTCTAGCAGATTTTTAATTTCAGTTCTAATTCCTCTTTCTTTTGCATACCTAAGAAGAGTGGAAATGTTTAATGTGTGGTTAGCGAGTAAATGATCAAGAACATCTTCTACCTTATTTTCAATTGGTAATAATTTTCTAGTAATTTCAAAATAATAATCAACAAATGCTGTTTCTAAAGAAGCAATTCCTTCTGTTGAGCCATAGAAATAGTTTTTCTCCCTGATTATTATAAAATTTCGTTTTTGTGCGTGTGTTCTTAACAATTCAATCTCTTCTGCTTTTGGCTCTGCTAAAGCAACAAAGTTTAACTGGAGTGAGGCTAAGTAACCAAGAAATAGTTGTGCAGAACCTTTTTCTACATAAATAACAATGTGGTTTGAGAGTGGATAAAACCTATTAAAGAAAGAGCTTCCTGTAATTACAAACTTTTTGTTTAGAATAGATAATGATTTTTGTATGTATTGAGTAAGTGAGTCGTGCTTAAATTCTTGTTCAGAACTAGTAAATTTATACTTTCCTCTAGCTATCCTAGCAATTTTCTGTTGTTTTAGAAGTTTATGACGGAAATAATGTGCATTAGATTGTGAAAGATTGAGAACTCTAGAAATGTCTTTTTCTGTGAAATGTTTACCCCTAAACACTTCTTTTAATTGAACCTCTTTTTGATTTCCACTCATTAAATGCCACACACACATAAATTGTCTATGACACCCCCAAAACACCAAACATCCTAATCCGGGGAGTATCGAACTTTAGAGATTAGGATGATGGCCCGACGAAAATAGTATTATGAATTATATTACACATAATATTCCCAATAATACTTTACCCACTCAAGTATTTCACTGAAAGAGGAGGTATATAAAGCTTTCTGTTTCTGTGAGGCTATTATAGAGTGAGGAAAACAAAGTTATTTTCCCGAAAAAAAGTTAATTTCTCCTCGAGAACTAGGAAATATTACGGAAAATTAATTTATTTTCCCCAAAACATTAAACAAGAAAAAAGTCTAACAAAAAGAGGAAATATTTATATATAGCAGAACTATTCTATAAGTATGATTTGTCCAAAATGTAATGTAATGATTTCTCAGGAAAATGAGGCTAGAAGAAAAGGTTTTTTGAGTGGATGTATGGGTATAATAATAAAAGAGCCAGAAAAACCATTCCACAAACTTTCTAGTCTAAAAGAGACACATAATTCATGGGTAGATAGTTGCCCAAAATGTGGGTATGTTGATTATGAGTCATCTTTCTTAAGAACAATGGATGGGTGGGAAAAATTACCTGCTGTAACATCAAGAGAGGAACCTTATGAAACACAAGTTAAAGTTGCAGAGAAGAGATTAAAGGAAAAGAAAGAAAAAGAAGCTCTAATGCTTTATTATTGGGCACTGAAAAAAATACCACTTCACCATCATGATTATAAAAATGTTTTAAATAAAACAATTGACTTAATAATCCGTGGTTTAAACAATGATTACTTAACATTAGAAGAAAAAAGAGATTTTCTAAATGAAGGATTATGTATCCTAAACAAACAAAAAATAAATGAACCAATAACACTACGAGAAACAATAATTAATCAACCAAGGGTAAAAGAAAAAACAGTACAGACTACAGAATACATTTTAAATAAAGATGAAAATAAGAAATTAATAGAAAAATTTGATAAACTACAAAAAGTAGGAAAGAAAATAGGAATTATCACTAATCCAACTACTAAAAAAGATGAACTAAAGTTTATAAAAAACAAAGAAATAAAAAAAATGATATTGATTGGTGAAAAATTTGGGTTTCAAAAACTTCAAGAAGATTATAAAAAAAAAGAAATATTAGTTATTGCTGATAACCTATTAGAATCAGGAAGAATAAACGATGCATTTTCTGCTTATTATGCTTCTGGAATGAGAAGAATTCAAGATTGTGTTAAGAATTGGTCAACAAATGATATTATTAAACATATAAAAGAGATTCAATCAGAAAAAAAAATGTCAACTAAAGTAAAACACAAAGAAAAAGAAATTGAAATAGAACAAGAAATAACACATGGTAAAAATAATAGTTTTTTAGACAAAATTAAGAGTTTTTTTACTAAGTGATGCTTTCTCATCAATATTAACTAAAAAACACATAACTTAAATCAATAACATTTAAAAACAATAACCACTTCCTATTTTCCATGGTTAAAGAACACTTTGACAAGGAAGATGTAGAGTTAGTTGAAGTAGTTAATCTGCCCACACAAGTAGGGGATGATACCAAATTCTTCCTATTTAAGCGGTTTAATGAATATATTTCTGTTCTTGCAAAAGGAGAAGTGTTTAGACAAGAAAATGTTATGTGCAGAATACATAGCGAATGCATGTTTGGAGACCTATTTGATAGCAAAAAGTGTGATTGTGGAGAACAATTAGCTAAAGCAAAGCAGTTAATTGCTCAAGAAGGGCATGGATTATTGTTTTATCTAGGGCAAGAAGGTAGAGGAATAGGCCTGAAAAACAAAACAAAGGCCTATAAATTACAAGAAAAAGGCTATGACACAGTAGAAGCTAACATGGAGCTTGGTTTTGTTCCAGATTTAAGAGATTATGAAGCCTGCGCAATAATATTAAAAGACTATTTCAAAGTTGGTTCTCTAAGATTGTTAACAAACAATCTAAAAAAAGTAAAACCATTACAAGAAAAAGGAATCCATGCAGTAATGACACCAATTAAAATTGAACCAAACAAACACAATGAAAAATATCTAGGAACAAAGAAAGCACGAATGGGCCATAGGTTGTAGTGAAGTTGTTAGTTCTAAGTTTTAAGTAATAAGTTGGTTTGAAAATTCTATTAATAATTAATATAATAACGAAATAACAACAACAAAAATAATTCCGACTAAAGTCAGGAATTATTAAGCTTGATTAACACCAAGTAATGGCACAGACGCATTTTTTCTCCATTCTGTCGAAAAAATACTACTCGGTTTAACCTCGCCTGGCCATTGTTGTTATTTTTGTATCATAAAAGAAAATAATTAATCTCTACAACACTAGGTCCGAAGGACATGTCACTCACAAATTTTTGTTTTTTAACAAGTTAAATTAAAAGAAATAAAAAATTAAAAAAACTACTTCTTTCTTGCCAAAAGAAATATTAAAACAACAACTGCAATTATTATTAATAAAACAACTCCAACAATACCAGCAGCCATCCATTTGGATAATCCAAACATTGCATTTGTTGTTTTTGTTTCATCATCTTTTGTTTCGTCTGCATCAGTTGTTACTTCTTTGTCGTCGCTAGATTTAGTTGTGTCAGTAGTTGTTGTATCTTCTTCTGTTTCTGTTTCTTCAGTATCAACGTCGTCGCTTGTATCTGCTTCGTCGCTAACATCAACATTATCACCAGCTCCTGCAAAAACAAACTCTACCCACTCTGGATAAGTTTTCTTTGAAACAAATTGTGTAGATTCTGCAATTACTTCACCACCAATACTTCCTTTTCTAATCTTTAAAGTTACATCATCACCTTTTGCTTCTAAATTTGCACTAGACTTAAGGTAGACGGACGCAATTTTAATACTATTAACGTCATTGAATATAACTTTCTGCACAGGTTTATTTGTGAAAATACTTGTAGAAGTTGCTGTTGCAAAAGGAAGTGGTGTGTTAACTACATTACCAACTCCTGGATAAAATTTAAATGCTAAGTAATAATCATTTTGTTTGCTTCCATCAAAGAAAACACTACCTAACTTGTAATCATTACCCTCTACCCAAGAAAAATGATCGGTTTCAGATTCTAACCCTAAATAATATTCTGTTCCCTTTATGACGTCAACAACAACAGTATCGGGAGAGGATGCTCCACCAAACTCATCTTGAACAAAAAGATTAAATAAATATTTTCCAGCAGTAGAAGCTAAAAATTCAGGAGATGAAGTCGTACCACCAGTTAACATTACTTTATCAACAGCTGGTTGTTGCCAATCATAACTCATTTTGTCACCGTCAGAATCAAATGATTTTGTACCATCCAATTTAACTGTTTCACCAACAAAAACTTTTTGATCTAAGCCCGCTTTAGCAACAGGTTTACTATTTGGTTCACATCTTAACAATGCATTTTTATCTCCGGTTGTATTCGCCAAAAGAAGTAATTTATCATTACTCATTTTAATTAAACTAACACCACCAACAATTTCTGCTCCTAATCCAGTCCCATATTCTTTCCATTCTGTGTTAGAATATTGTTTATAGATTTTAACAGAACCATCATTTAACTTAACTAAAGCAAATGGGTTGGTAGATTCAAACATTAATAATGCATTAAATTCTTCAACACCAATTATTTGTGCAGGATAATCACTCCATGAAGAACTATCTGTTACTGTAAATTTAATTTTAAGATCTTCACCTTTCTTTCTACCAGTAATATAGACATTATCACCAATTGAATTAACATTCCCTAGGTCTTGAATACTTCCCATGTTTGCAGTTGTATACCAAACGTCTAATGGGTTTTTGGAATAATGTAACTTTGAATCTGCTTTGGGAACAACCCATAATTGTTTGTCAATATTAACCATCTCTGAAATATCAGAAACACCAGTAAGAGCTGCTGTTTCTTCTCCAATTTGGTCTTCATTATCTGTACCGTCTTTAAAAATTATTTTTTCACTTCCATCAGTACCATAAAAATCAGAACCAATTGCTACGAACAAACTAAATTTATCCATTGGATCAGTTTCAAAAAACTTTGTAAACTTTTTCTCCTTTCCATCATCCTCTACTAAATACGCTGCTTTTGTGGATACAGCAATTAAATCATTACCATCTAATTCTAAATCTATAAATGTAGAAGTTTCTTTTTCACCATATTCTTCAAATGTAGTTGCATAATCTTCAGAAAAATGAATTTTTCCAGCTTCTGCAACATAAACGTCGCCTTTATTTTCAAAAAGACCTTTGTACTCAGTAGAGCTCTCCATGACCTTCTTCCATACACAATCGGTAGCAAAAACCATAGAAATGCTCACTAAGAAGACCATTATTAAAACAAGTATTGTTTTTTTCATGATTTAGTTATTAATAGTTAAGAAGTATTTATATTTTGTGCGAAATTATCTTAATCAATCTTTAAATTAAAGTAAAAAACTAAATATTAGTGAGAAAAGTAGCATTCGCAATTGTAATTTTATTTAGTAAACAAAGCATTAGCAAAAAACAATAATAATTACGACTAAAGTCGAAATTATTAAACATGATTAACATCAAGCAACAATAACAACAACGGCACAGACGGACATTTTACTTTGTAAAATATCCTATTCGGCTTTGCCTCATCTGGCCCAGTTGTTATTTTTTGTATCATAAAAGAAAGTAATAACTCCTACAACACTAGGTCCGAAGGACATGTTTCTCGTGAATTTTGTTTTTTAAGTCAAATATTACTAGAAATGTCTAAAAAACAGCAAAAACTATTTATACCCCAATTGTAACCTTTCTATTATGCCCAATGACCAAGAATATAGAAACAAACTAGGGTTTCATGTTAGATCTGCTGAAGAGTTAGTCAGAGTAACTAATGTCCCAACTGTTGATCTTGTTGAACTTAAACCAGATCATTTGAAGAGAAAAAGTAATATTGAATTGTATTCATTTGATGGGCAAAAGTTTTCTATTAATCATGAAAATGCCAGTAATATAATGCTATTACTAAAGAAAAAAGGTATTGAAGCACAAATTCATATTCCTTTTGAAGATTTTCAGGACCCAACTGCTGAAACAGGCTTATGTCAAGCAGATAGATCTCATCACCCCCTATTATTATCAAGAATGGAAATGTTTGGAGAACTTCATGAAAAATATGATCTTGGAACAGTATTAACAATGCATCCGCCTGCTTTTAAATTAGTAGACATAGTTGAATGGAGTGAAAAGGAAGCTTTAGATGCAGGAATTGAATTATATAAACAAATTGATGAATTAATTATTAGAAAAGGTTATGGTTTTAAGTTTGATATTGAAAATATGGTTGCACCAAAAAGAATTGGGGTGTCTAATTTAGGTTATAGACCAAAACAAATTGATTTACTAATTGGAGATACATCTCATGTTGGAATTACAGTCGATACTGGCCATAGAAGACTTAATCATGCAATGTCAATTGCAGCATTATTCAGTTATGGTGAAGTTAATAATCTACATTTTCATTCAAACGAGGGTTATATTAGTAGTACTGATTATAAAGACGACCAACACATCTTTGCAACACCTGAAAACCTACCACACTTTGATAGATTCATAAAAAGATTCAGACGTTCTGCATTACCAATTATTTTAGAAGTGAAAACTGACAAGTATACTGACAGAGAATTAGCAACTTATGTTAATACTTTAAGATCCTTGATTTAATAAGAATTATAAAAAGAAAAAAATTAATTTGCGATTGGTTCTCCAGGATGTTCTTTTTCTTCTTTATCCTCTTCAAACAAATCATCATATTCACTTTGTAATTCTGCTTCTGTAATAATTCCTTTTTTTACTAATAAAGAAACTAATGCATCTACTTTATCATCAGCATGCTCTGCAATTTCCTCTACTTCATCACTACATTCACATTCGCACTCTACTTTTCCACAATCTGAGCAAGGACATTGACATTCTTCTGCAGATTTCCCACATTTAGCACAAGGACAATTACATTCTTCATCTGATTTACTGCAAGTAGCACATACCTCTACTTCTTCCATTTCTTCCTCAGAATTATCAGTATCAGAATCCGGCATGTTAGAACTATCTTCATCAGAACTCATTTCCGTAGAACTATTTTCAGTAGTATTAACTTCATTAGGACTACCTTCATTAGCATTCATTTCATTAGAACTGTTTTCATCATTATTAGCTGGATTAGAATTACCTTCATCTGTATTCATTTCAGTAGAATTATTCTCACCAGAACTAAGATTATCTTTATCAGTATACTCATGACCTAAGCCATTATTTTCTTCCATAAATATCCCTCCTTTTTTTAAATAATTAAGATTAAATAAAATGGTTCCTGGGAGGCAACCGAAGTCGCCACCAAAAACCATATCACCAAAGTCTAGTATGTTAATGTTATTTATAAAGATATTTGTTCTTGATAATAGAAATTGCAAAAATTAGTTACTAATAGTACTTATTTAACGCTTTAAATAGTGAAAGAAAAAATCAGTTTTTTTTCTCATGAAAGGTGATTTTTTAACTAAAAATGTAGAGGATTCATTTTTCTCCATCCAGTACCTATAATCAACATTAACTTTTTTTATTTCATTACCATTACTACCAGTTTCTGTACTAATATCATCAACATGGACAGAACATGTAACTACCGGTGATTTTGATTTATCTTCAATAACTGCTTTATAATTGTAATCAGTAGGATTTGAATCAAAAAAATAACACTTAACACCATTACATTGATCTCTCTTAGCTGCTTTATCTACATCTTGTTCAGTATCAGTTGAATCAACTGTTTCTTTTAGTTCACCGTTTTCATATTCTGACTTAAACTCCTCACAACATTGAACTCCTGCACTAGCTTCAATAACTTGATCACATATACCGATACTATATCCACTAATCATTTCTAATTTGTATTCCCCATTTCCTGAATCTAAATATATATTACATGAGGTGTAAAACTCGCGTTCTATTTCTCCAGTTGTTTTATTTTTATAAGGATCAGATGTTGAAGAACGAGCCTCTATTCTTGTTACTTTCCCAGTAATCTCAACTGGTTTTTCAGCACAACCAGTTAATGCAATAAATAATAATGAAGTCATAGCACATAATCTTCCAAATTTGCCAGATAGCCACCTGTTGTTAGAATTATCCTCTACTTTTGCATCTAAATCTTGTTTTTGCATTGAAATCACTTCATCCCCCTTATTTTAAAGGAAATGCAGCCAAGTTTAAATTAATTTGCATGATTTTGCAAGTATTAAGCTAATTAAGATACATAAATCTACACCTAAATCCTAAAAACCTCTATAAATAGAAGAGGGGAATTACTTTTTCATCCCTAGTTAACAACAAATTATTTAAACTTCTTTCTTAATAAAACATATTACCATGAAATATAAAACTATCTTACTACTAATATTAATTGTTCTAACATTTGGATGCACAAAAAAGGTAATTGAACAAGAAGTTGATGTTTACAAACCTTCAGATATTATTGGAAATAATGAATTAATAGGGAAAGATGTAATTGTGGAAGGAATTATTGCTCCTAATACAATTGTTTGTATGGCCTCTGGAAAATGTAGTTATCAAATTCTTATAGTTGATGATGTAACAACAGCAGATACTGTAAGACCATATCTTTCTGATTATTCTGCAGTTGGAATTAGAATTAAAAGTAATGCAGAAGAAAATTATTGGGGGTGTGAAGAAGACGGAGATAATATTAACTGCGGCACATTTGAAGCTGGACAATCATTCAAGATACCTGGAAAAGTTAGTGTTGAAAAAGATGGTTTATATGGATATTCAACAAACTCAGACGGAGATGCAATAGGTGTTGGTGGAGAAAAAGATATTTATTATGTTGTCATGAATTAATAGAAAAATTTGAAAAGAAATTTTTGAATTTACTTGTTATTAAAGCCCTAAAAGTCTTGCAGCATTCCTGTAAAGAATTTTTTCTTTTTGTTTGTAACTTAATTTAGTTCTCTCAACGTTTAATCTTTCAATTAGTTGATCACCATATGGTGCATCAGAACCAAATAAAATTCTATCTTCACCAATTTTATCAACTGCAGAACAGATTGAATATGGGGATGATCTTCCGAGGGAAGTTTCTAAATAGATATTATCATTAGTTTTTATTTTATCAAGTAAACCAGGAAAACAATCACAAAAATGTGCCAATACTAAAACTAGATCTGGAATTTCATCTGTGATGGCAACAATTCTATCTGGGTGAGTATTTTGATAATTGCAAACCATTGTATGAAACAATAAAGGTTTTCCTGAGTTAGCAATAACATCATATAATGGAAAAAAAGTTGGATTAATAGGATCAAAATTTTCTGATTTAGAATGAAGTTTTACACCATAGAATAAAGGTAATAATTCTGATAATCTTTCAGGAGTCATTGTTTTAGGATCAAACCTTAAAAATTGAAATAAATTTGGAAAATATTCTACTTCTTTCACTAGTTTAAGACTTTTAGTTTCAGAAATTGGACCTTCAACACCAAAAGGAAAAATAATTGCATCCGTAACTCCACTTTCTGACATTGCTTTTCCTAATTGAGACACAGAAAAAGAAGTCATTCTACCTTCACCAACATGTGTGTGGAAATCTAATACTCTTTCAAACTCAGTTAATTTAAAGTCTTCCCCCATATTACAACAAAAGATCACATATGGATTTATAAAGTTTTTGAATAATATCTACTCAGAAGTGGTTACTCCCAGACATCACCTTTCAAACATCACATAATCATCAAAAGAATAAGGTTTCTTACATCTTTTTCCTTGGTTTTTTCCAATCTTTAATGTTTCTTCATCTAAAAGTTCTAATAAAATAACAAAACCATATCCTTTAGTAGGTTCCCAAGGTTTAAATGGTTCATAACAATATGTTTTTCCGGGCCTTACATCAGCAAATGCAATATTAACATCTCCTGTTTTTTCTGGTTCAAAAAGATATGTATCGGATTCTATTTCAGTAGAAGTTCCAACAGAAAACACATTAAAGTCAGGAGCAATATTATCAGTAACTAATGCAAGATGAGAATCTTCACTATATGAAACTTTTTGTGGTGTTCCTTCAATAAACCAAACACCTTGTGCAGTTCCTTTAATGTCTTGTTCAACTGTTCCACATAAAGGTTCAATTGTTCTTTTCTTATCTTTATCTGCAGAAGGACTATAACCACCTAATAGATCATAAAACTTTTCTTTTTCCTCATCTACAAAATAATCTAAAGCACAAACAACATGTAAACTAAATTCATCCCATCGTTTAGGATTGACATAATTTAATGGTGTGATTCTAAAATCATGTGCCCAAATATCTAATGCATCTTGATCAGGATTACCACCAGCTGTCCCTATGACTTCTCCTGCTGAAACTTTTAACTTAGTTAATTCTTCAGTCCAACAATTTGCATAACCACCTCCCCCTGTATCATATTTATCACAATTTCTTTTTGCATTATCAAATGCTTTTTCTAATTTTTCAGATAAAGAACTTACATGACCAAATTCTATATTAAACTCTTCACAAAAAACTAATTTAAAACTATAATCTGTAAAAGTAGGGGTAGCATAAAGATGTTCTGAAGAACTTATTTCAGTTATCCAACCATCTCCTGGAGAAATTAACGGAGATGTTATTGATAGTATGTAAGGCTTATTAGTATTTTTAGGACGTAATCTCCAATAGATATGATCAGTTGGAAATGTATGTCCAGAAGGATTAAGATTACCTAAAGGAACAATGTTAATAAAATCATCATAATCTAAAGGCGAATGAGTTAATAAATCCATCTTATCACCACAACTTTGAAATTCAGAAACAGGTTGTGGTGGTTCAGGTCTTTCTTCAATATGTTCAATTGGTGGTGGTACAAAGGGAGGATTAATTTTAGGTTCATTCTTTATTTTCTGATTTTGTTCTACTTCTTGAATTGGTTGTTCTTCAATATCATCTATTATAGAGTTTTGTTCAGCAGGCATGTATACTTCACCTGCTTGCCCATGCAAATCCTCAACTACTTCCTCATTCTCTGGAGCTGCCACAAATATAAATAATATAATTAGAACAATAATAACAATATAATACATTTTTTTCATAAAATTATATTATAAAGATTGTTATATTTAAAATTGATGGAAAGAAATAGCTTAGATAGATAAAAAAACGCCAGCGCCCGGACATTCAAAAAAACTGCGTTTTTTTGTGTATTAAACACAGTTTGATATTTGAACCGGGATAGGCCGAAGCCAACAAGCTAACCTTTGCGCAAAAGCACATTTCCAGGCTTGCGCAGTACCAGATTGTGCCACGCTGGCGCGTTAGAATTTAAAAACAAGAATCTATTTATAAAATTAATGGTATTTTATCGTTTTGGTAGTATCAATAAAATGAAATATAACAGAAAAAGAGTTTACAGACCATTTTGTCGGAGCCGCCTAAATGGTTAAAATTAATGAAAAATAATACAACATTTGTTGTAGCTTAATACATCACTTAAAGTAATCAATCACAAACACTCAATCTACCCATATTCTTCTCAGTGCAAGTAATCACTTTAGCCATTGTTTGGACAGCTAATACAGGGTGTTTGCCAATAGCAGACTCTTCTGATAGCATTACTCCATTGCTGCCATCTAATATTGCATTTGCAACATCACTTACTTCTGCTCTTTCTGGAATTTTAGATTTAACCATTGATAATAACATCTCAGTTGCAGTGATTACCATTGTATTTTTTTTATTGCATCTTCTAATAATTAATTTTTGAAGTATTGGAACTTCTTCAAATGGAACATGTCTTCCTAAATCTCCTCTTGCCACCATTATTCCATCACTTTCTCTGATTAACTCTGCTAAATTGTGAAAACCTTTTCTGTTTTCAATCTTTGAGATAATTCTAATTCGTCTTGGAGAAAATGCTTTTCTTATTTCTCTAATTTGTTTAGCTGTTTGAGCAAAAGAAACCGCAATAAAATCAAAATCTTTTTTCTTTAACCATTCAATATGCATAGGACCTTTAATATCAAACATAATTTTACATTTTGTTTTTCTTAAATCAGAAACAATCTTTTCATACTCTTTGGTTTTACCATATTTCGTATTAATCCTTGCAATATGCATTCCTGCTTTACACATTTGTTTAACTTTTTTCATAGAAGCAGGGCCAATAGTTGCAATGATTTTAGTTCTCATATGCATTCCATTGTGAAAATAGTATATAAAATTAGTGTTTTTTTATGATGTTTGTTGATTCGCTTGATAATATTTAACCATATATCCCTTATAATGTTTTTCTTGAAATGCCTTTATGTTTTCGTCTAAAACTAAGCCTGTATTTGAATGATAATGGGCCATTTCTTTGGGATTGCCATTAAGAATTATTCCTAGGTGATGTAACTCCATATATCTTTTACTGGATCTAAATGTAACAAAACAACCAGGTTGTGGAAGAGTTAATTCTTCTCCTAAGACAGCTTCAGCACCTATTCTTCTAATTGAAGCCAAATTATCACTAAACCCAGCTAAGTACAAAGCAACACCAAAACAATTAGGGTTAAATGCTTTATTCTCTGCAACTCTTTTTCTTATTGTTTCAATTCTTTTTTGTAAATCCATTTTAAAGTTATTTAATGACATTAATAAAACTTTGAAAGTATAAGAACAAAAAATAACAACAAAGGCACAGACGGACTTTTTTCGTTCCACTCAAAAAATCCTACTCGGTTTCACCTCGCCTGGCCATGGTTATTTTTTGTATTAAAATATTAAATATTATTACTCTTTAACAATTGCGAATGCTATTTTTCGCTAGGATTTTTTTCCAAGATTATAAAAATAATTTTTTAAAACCCAAAACAATACAAGCAACAACTGCACCAATTGCATTAAACAAAAGATCAATCATTGCATTATGATACGTTCCACTTACTCCAATGTCTGCAGAAGTTAATATTCCATCACCTGCCCCTGCAAATAAAAATCCTTCACCTTCTCCAAAAAAGAAATATCCTAGAAATTCAATTATTTCATGGATTGCACTTATTCCAAGGGTCATAAGAATCGCAATAAAACAAACAACTCCTAATTTATATTTCAAACTTTTGTAATGCAATAACCAGTTTGTTAATATCATACACATCGCCATGCTTCCAAAGAAATGTGTGTAATGATCAAAATCTAAATTTAAAAATTGTTGTGCATACAACCCATAAACACCTGCAGTATGCAATCCTAAACTAAACATAAGCACAAAAAATAATAAAGGTGTTAAATTAAGTTTATTTCTGAATTTGTAAACTATTAAACCAACTAAAAAAGTAACAACACAATCCCATAACCAAGTAACTGCTTCTGTAAGATACGCATGCCTAGCAAATACAATCATGATTACTGCATAGAATGATAAAATAAGCCTTAGTTGTAACTTTGAACTATCATGTTTCATAATAATTAGTGTTTTTCTGATTTTTATAAAGATTTATGTAAAGATTACGATAAATAACACTTAATCACAATAATATATATAAACCTAATTAGAATAACATATTTTATGAGTCTAAATTTGGCATTATGTGATGGAGAAGTACACAAACTTTCTGAAGATTCAGAAGACTTAGGGAATGTTATTCATGCAATTTTTGTTAATGATTTAAATCCTGAATTAGTTGGAGAGACAGATCTTGGAGATGCTGCTGAAGTAAGAACAAGAATAAGAAAATCAGATTATTTTTCTCTAGAAGATGTTGTTCCAGTGGGAGACCCTAGTTTTTTGAATGCAGGACATAATGGTTATACATGGAAAAATGCAAGAGGGAAGAAAATAGCAGATAGAAGTTATAAAATTGAAGATAAATTAGATTCAAGATTTACACATATAATGTCAGAAGCATTTGTTGGTTCTGGTTCAAATATATTTATTCCAACATTAAAAACAAGAGATGTGAGAAATCCCGGTGCTGAACTACCACAAGAATTACCTAAGTTTATGATATTTCAAGACGGCATGTATGTAGCAGCAGGATATGATACAAGAACAAATTCATTTATCCCAATAGAAGAAGGCCAAAAAGTAGAACCAAATGCATTAGTATTACAAGATAAAGCACAGCAAAGAAGCGAATATGTTAAGAGTTACGATCATTTATCTAATCCAAGACCCTTTGCAGGCGAACCGTTTGCAAGCCATGTTTTTCTTCATTTCTCGCTCAAAAGAAAAGTACTTGGAAAAATTAGCAGGGCATATAGACAAACCTTACTTTCAAATGAACAAGTAAATAAATTTTCATATGCAACACATACAGAACTAAAAGAAGCAGTTGGTATAATCAAAAAAGTATCTGACCAATATGGTGTCGCCCATATTCAGGCTTTGAACAAATTCTTATTATACAAATCATTTGAAAGAAAAGATGCTAAACAAGGATCATATATCGTTGGGCAGATGATAGGAGATTCTCAAACTATTCATTTACCTTATGCACAAGTTGGCGTAAGAAGGTAATTATTTCTCACTTGCCTTAACAAGCGAAAATTTCATATTAACCCCAATTTAATAGTAATATTTATATATCTTTTATTACAGAGTATAGAATATATAGATAATATTACATTATAAAAGATTATATCATAAAAAGAGGTGCATATTATGGCAAAAACATTTTCAATGTCACAAAAAAAAGTTAAATCTAGGAAAACTGCAAGTTCTAAAGCAAAAAAAACAAAAACAAAGAAATCTAAGGTTGTAGATAAGGAATTATTAAGCCTAGCAAATAATGTTGGAATTACCAATCTAAACTTTAAAGATAAAAACATAAACATGGATTGGATAAAAGATAAGAAATGGAATAACAATCTAAATTTAGGAGATAAACATAATTTTGAATTTAGTAAAGATGTTGGAAATGATAAAATGTTTCACAGCAGTTGTGGGAGCAAATTTAATAATCTATTAGATTTAGCAAAAGCAATTAGACATATGAAAGAAGAACATTTTGTGCATCATGTTAATGACAAGAAAAATGACTTTGCAAAATGGATTAAAGATTGTATGGGTGAAAAAACATTAGCAAATGACTTAGCAAAATACAAAACAAAGTCAAGCAATGAATTATTAATCTTAAGACATATTACAAATGAGTTAAAATCATTTAAATAAATTAATTAAAAAAAGATTAAACAAAAATGATGCATAAAAAAGCCAAGAAAATATTAAGTAATGTACACCACGATTTTAAGTTTAAAGTAGTTAGTGGTGGAGAATTAGTAAATTTAGAAGAACTTCTAAAAGCATTGAAAACAATGGATAAAGAATCATTTTCTCATCATGTTAATGAAAACAAAAATGATTTCTCAAACTGGATTAAAGATGTGTTAAAAGACTCTGACCTAGCAGAGGCAGTTAGTTGCTTCTACACAAAAGGTGAAATAACAGAGTTAATAGAAACAAGAGTTGGAGAACTTCAAGGAGAGATTAAAAAACACGAAGATTTTACAAGTTTTGAAGGGTTATTAGAACAAGACATTAAAGAAACTGAGACTGTTGCAAAAAACGCTGAAAAAACAAATAAAAAATCTTTTGATTTCACATCCCTTGATGATCTAAGAGAAAAAGCACATATAATCTCATTTGGAACATTAATTGGATTAATAGTTGGTTTAATTCTAGGGTATTTATTTGGTAAATGGTAAGATTATTTTCTTTTTTGATATTACAGATATAAAAACTCTTAGTGAGAAAAATAGCATCCGCAATTGTTAAAGAGTATTAAATATTATCTTCTTAGTACAAAAAACAACACGGCCAGATGAGGTGGTGCGAAGAGAGTGAGTTCTACGAACTCTCAAGTACCGGCCGAATAGGACTTTTGGAAAAAGTCCGTCTGTGCCTTTGTTGTTGTTTTTTGTTATCTCACCACATTATAAAATTAAACACTAGGTCCGTAGGACATGTCACTCATTAATCTTTCTTTTTCACATAAAAAAAACAAAATTCCTTATAATAACACAAAACCTGACCAAAACATATAAAAAACATGAGCGATTTTCTTCTAATATGACAGAGATAGGCATCATAGTAAACCCAAAGGCTAAAGGAAATATAAAAGATCGTAAGTTAGCAGAGAGATTAGAATTAATTGTTAGAAATGATGGTATAGTTAGACAAACAGAAGATATTTCTGATGTTCCAAATGCTGTTAGTGAATTTATTGAGGCTGGTGTTAAACAATTAGTAATATTTGGGGGCGATGGAACAGTCCAACAAAGTATTACTAGTTATCTTAACCAAGTTGCACAGATTAATAAAGCAAGACTCAGAAAAGCATATCTTGAAAATCCTGGAAAAGTATCAGAAACACCAATTATGCAATTACCTTTGATTTATCCTGGAAATAGAGGCACAATTAATTTTACTGCAAATCTTGTTGAAATAAAAGATTCTCCTGAAACTTTAATAAGTAAAATTGTTCAAGCAAATTATAGAGGAGAAACATTTCCAACTTTTCCAGTACAAACACTTGAAGTTAGAACATATCCAATTGGAAAACCACATGATGTTAAAAGTCTAGAATATGGTTTTGTGTTTGCTGCAGGAGGTGTAACTAATTTTCTTGAAAAATATTATGGCAGAGAAGACTCAGACAAAGTTAGAGAAGTCAGTAAAGTTTTACTTGAAAAAACTGTTGATAAAGTGCCGGGAAATGAAATGGCAAGACATGTATTGTATGATATAATTGAAGCTTTATTTACAGACAGAGATATAGAAAGACTAAAAAAAGTAAGCAAATCAGTTATAGAAAATACAATTGATAGACTAATTAAAGTTATGCCAGTAACTCACCCAGCAAGTGAATATGTTGAAAAACTTTTGGATATTTCATTTGATAAAATTGCAAGAACAAAAAGAGTAAGTGAATTTATTGATCAAATATTAGAAGAAACATTTAAAATGTATCCAATGGACAGACCCAGTGTAATCAAAGCAGTGAGAGTAATTGGTAGAGGTATGGGTGCTTTAGTTTTGGGAAGTATTGGTTTTCCAACATCATATCATCATGAAATTTTAAAACCACTTGAAGCAACAGTTCATGTTGATGGTGAAAAATTACCTTATGAACAATTCAATGCATTAGGAGCTTCTGCAATGAGAATAAAAGTTATAGGGATTGATCCGTTTTATAGATTACAACAAAGAAATGAAGCAGGAGACATTCATATTTATGCAGGAGATATGCCGTATGTTAATCTGGCATGGAATTTTTTAAAAACATATAAACCTGGGTTTACACCAACACTAATAAACTGCTTTGATGGTGTTGTTAGGGAAATAACAGTTGAAACAAAACCAAAGAAAAAGTTATTGAAAAAAGAAACAGATGGAGAAGTAAAATATCATACTGTTGAAATAGTACCTGAAATAAAATATTCAATAGATGCAGAAGAAAAAGTATCTGCAGGTGTTATTGAAATAAGACCAGGACCAGTATTAAGAATTCCTCAAATGTATTCTAACGGAGATAACAAAACTAATGGTCTTAATGGTTTGAAAAGATTATTAGAAAATTAAAAAAATGATTTAAGAATTTATTTATCTTCTTTTGCATCTACTGTAAACAAAACATTATCTCCATCAACATCAAATAAATTAAGACGAGCACCTGCATCTAACCAACCATGGGCATAGTTAAGAGCCGCAAACGCATTAACAACATCTCCTTTTTCTTCAAAATGTTTTGCATCATTATAATAACGTTGAGCCATGTCTAAGAAATCTTCTGCATTAGCTTTAAAATCTATTTCTTTCTTTCCTTCAACTATTTTAACTTTCTTTAAAGCTCTGCCAGTTACATCAAAGTATTTAGCTAGTTTTTCTGATGTTATTTCTTTCATTTTTTTGTTATTATTTGTATGATATATAAAGTTTAATAAAAAAGGCTAATATTAAACTATCGCCAATTTTGGCAAGTGAGCAAAATGTAAAATGATAAATTTATGTTTTGTCCGACCACATTAAGATATTAACACTTAATCTTGGTCGGTGTGAACGAGAGAGTTTAATATTAGTCTAATAAAGAAATTAATTTGTATATCTTATTTCTACATGAGCTTCTCTTTCTGGACCAACTTTGAATCTATATTTATAGACACCATCATTTTTATAGCCAGGAATTCTTGATGCATCATCAAGTGGAACTGCACCACCAGTCATAAATTTATTTAATCTTGAATGAAATCCAGATTTTAAGTGATAACTATGGTCAAAGGAATGATCATCATTTCTAAGTCCATCGCTCGGAGAAACTTCTACAATTAAATATTTGAAATTACTTGGAGTTTTTTGTTTAATTATAGGAGCATTAATTCCAGCTCTTCTTAATTCTTTAGTAATCCAACTATAATCATGTTCTGGAAAATGTTTCTTATGTGTAGAACCTTTAACAACCACATCAAAACCTACTCTCTCAAACTTAGGTCTTAAAGCATCATAAACTCTCTGTTCAAATTGATTAAGTTCAACATCTAAAGGAATTGATTCTTCATCTATAAGTCTTGGTTCAACTTCTTCAGCTAAAAGAGCATTTATACCAGTTTCTCTTTCTGAAAATCCTGCTGTTTCTGTATGTACATTTCCTGCCATAATTATAACCTCATATGTATGTTTATTACATAAAGAATCAAATAAGTGTTTATAAATATTGTGTTTGAGGACTACTAACGAGTAAATAAAAAGAAGAATAAGAAAAAAGAGATGAAGAAAAAATTAAAGCTTAAATTCACAAGAAAAGAATTATTTTAAGTTATTAATTCCCACACTCATTCTCATCGCTAACCCATATTCATGGCCAATTACTTCCTGAAATAATTCTTCTTTGTTTTGTGCCATTGAAGATGATGAAGATGCAAGTTGTCTTGCATGTGCAACTGGACCCCCTCTTAAGAAATACATTTTCATCTGTGGATCCATAGATTTTGCTAAAGTTAGATAATAAGAAACTTCCCTAGTCCCATAATAAGTAGGATTATCACCACCAATTAAAGTTTCTTTACACTTTTTTAATGCAGTAGGATGTCTTAATTCTTGAGCAGGAATATGTTGACCACCATTTTTAGCTAACCAAATTCTAAGACCAGCCATATACATAACTTCTTCTTCAAAAGTTTGTTGAGCTGGCTTTTTTCCATTTGGTATTTCTTTCTCAGTTGCATTGAAACCATTCATCCAAACTTTATATTGAGGTGTTGTTAATGGAACCTCTCCTGCATTTATTACAAGACCTGTTTCTCTAGCAACCCCAATAACATATCCTAAAATTCTTCCAGCAACAATGTAGGGATTAACTAAGTCACCATAATAAAGGCCATGTAATTGAATTGCTTGATCAAATTCAGAAAAAGCTTTAGAATCAGATAAAATTTCTTCAATAGTTCTAACAGGAATTACTGCTGGAATAGTGTCGTCAAATATAATTCCGTGTTCTGGCATAAATTTAGTTTCTAGTCCTTCAATATAACCTGTTAATCCTGAGACGTTTTTATGCCCGGTTTTTGTTTGTGCATTTTTTATAGCCCTTGCTTTTTTTTCTATGGCATTAAAAACTAGATTTTGAGTGTCAGGATTAATTAATAAATGCTCAGTTGGTTTAGCAGTTAATTCAGGAATAGCAATTTGTTCATCTGGATTTTCATGTGCATACAAATCCCTATTAATGTCAAAGTTAGCAGTAGTTTTTGTTGTAGTAGTTAAAACTTCAAAAATCCCATTTGGGGGTTCAATACCTTTAGAACCAGCTTCAAAACCTAGCTCATATTTTCTTTGTCTTGCTACAGCAGTTTCTGTTTCTATAGCTTGATTTGCAGTAACTTCTTCAAAATCATCATCAGAAAGCTGGTTATTTCTAGCAATTTCTCTATTATGCTTAACAAAATCTTCTTCACTTATTCCAAGCTCTGCTAAAAAATCATCATCTGACATTGAATTTACCCCTAATCTTAAAGAAAATACACCTGTTTACTATATAAATCTTTTGTTTTATAACTACTCAAGAGTAGAAAATGAAAAAGAAGTTTATCTTTTATTCATCTGATCAACAACTGAGTTTCCAGCCATTTTCATAGCTAAACCACATTCATATCCAATTATTTCATAGAATAATTTATCGCTTTCAGCCCTATTTGCAATAGATGATTGAGATACTAATTGTTGTGCTCTTGCAACTGGACCGCCACTTAAAAATTGCATTTTCATATGTGGATCCATATTAGCTGATAAGGTCATATAATAAGCCATATCTTTCATTTGATAATTTGGTGAAGGCATTCCCCCTTCTAATGTTCTCTTACATGCTTCTAAAGCAATTGGATTTCTTAATAAGTTAACAGGAATATGTTCTCCACCATGTTGTGAAGCCCAAACTCTTAATCCAGCATGATACATTGCTTCATCTTCTAAATCTTCTCTTGATAGTTGTTTTGGTTGTTGTGAAAATGATGTAACAGTATTATCTTTTTCTTGTTCTAATGCTGCCCTTTCTAATCCATTATAACCACCCATCCAAACATTATAATGTTTGTTTGAAAGTGGAACATCTTCTGCCCCAAGAATCACTCCTGCCTCACGAGCAACTGCAACTGCAAATCCTAAAATTCTTCCAGCAAGTATTCTTGGATTACTTCTTGAACCAGACATTGGAGCACCTAATTGAACTGCACTAATATATTCCATAAATGATTGTGGATTTGTAATAACTTCTTCAACAGAACCTACACCAAATCCTTCAGGTATTAATTTTTTAAAGTCTAAACCATGTTGAGGCATAAACTTACCTTCAAGACCTTCCACATAACCATTTCTTCTTGCAAATTTCCCCTCGTCACGAACTGTTATAGGTTGAGCAAGAGCTTCTCCAACATAAGGTTTTTGTCCAGATTCTTCAGTCTGTTGTTGATCATAAGCAGGATTTGGACCAAGATAAAAAGTAGGTTCTCTTTTAGGTCCAGCCTCAGCAAGTATCCTAGCAAATTCTGCAGTATCAAGATGTTGCACATTACCATCACTATCAATAAATGGTTTAATTAGTTTTTTATTAGTTTTTAAGTTAGTAATTTGTTTCTTAAGAATAGGTTCTTGATAAATTGATTTTTTTAGTTCTTTATACGTATTCATAAAATCCAAAGACTCTGATTTTTTTTCTAAACCAAGATCAACAAAATTAGAACCAAGCCCCAATCTCTCAACTTCTGCTTTTATCGCAGCATTATTAGTTGGATTTCCAAACATATCATATTGCGGGTATTCTGCACGTTGCATACTTCCAGACATATCAAAGAAACCAGTATCTTCCATACCACTGATTTTATGTGGAAATCTAATTTTAGGTTTTAGATCAACTGCTTCTTTCTTCATAACATCATTTAAATCAGTTGGTGGCATTCTTCCTTGTGCTCCTAATCTAAAACCTTCATCATGCCATAGTTTAGTAGAAAGACTATCACCTAAGGGACCAGCATTTCCTCTATAAGAAAATCCTGTATTATCATCAGAACCATCTGTTAATGTAAATTTCTTTTTACCCATACGTTCTTTAAGATCAGGATCAATTTCACTAGGATTATTTGTGGTTGCTAAGATATTACCAATCCCATAAGAAGACTGTTGTTTATGTAGACCAAGAAGAGAACTCATTATTGCCGCATTACTATATTTACCAAAGATACCTTTGCCAGATTTATCATCTTTGTCTTTATCAGTCATGCATATTACCCCTAAATTAATATTCTTAAGACCTAACTTATATTTAAAGTTTTCGATTCATAACTACTCTTGAGTGAAGAATAAAACTACCCAAAAACACTAAAATATGACTATTTTGTCACACACCTATATTGTGAAGTAAACAATACTTTATAAACTATATAACGAAAATATACTATTAATTATATGGTTGTCACTAAAAGTGACAATGAGACGCCAATTAGTTAATAAAACAAACCTAAAGGTGAGAAAATGAGTAAAAAACAAGCAAAGAAAGTTAAAAAAGTTCAAAAATTACCTGCAGTGCCAGTTGCACCAGGAGCACCTGAGCTACCAAAAGAAGCACAGGAAAAATTAGATAAAATTAAAGCGAAATTAGAAACATTCAAGAAAAAACTTCTTGGAAAATTTGAATCTTATATTGCAGGAATTGCATTACTACCACCAGAAAAACCTAAAGAAGGTGGAAAACCAAATTTAGACAAAATCAATGTTTTAGTTCTTATCGATGATACTGACTCAAAGAAAATGTCTAAAGAAGAGTTAAAATCAAAATTAGGATCAATCATTGAAAACATTGCTAAAGAAACAGACAAAAATATCGAAGCAAGAACAGTTATTTTTTCAGAACTTTGGCAAAGTTGTTATGACGCAAAATATGATGTTCTACAATTAATTGCATTATCAGCCCCTGTATATGACGCAGGTATGTTGAGCGCAGTTAAAATTGCAGAGCTTCACAAAAATATGATTCTTAAGAAGTTTGAAAAATATATTGTAACCTATGTATTAAGCGGAAGCTTAGTAAGAGGACAAGCAACTTCTACAAGTGACATTGACGTTTTCATTGTAATTGATGATACAGATGTCAAAAGAATGACAAGAGCTGAGCTTAAAGATAAGCTGAGAGCAATTATTATTGGAATGGGTATTGAAGCAGGAGAAATTACTGGAATTAAAAACAAACTTAACATCCAAGTATATATCCTAACAGACTTCTGGGACTCATTAAAAGAAGCAAACCCAATAATCTTTACATTACTAAGAGATGGTGTGCCATTCTTCGACAGAGGAATTTTCATGCCATGGAAACAGTTGCTCAGGATGGGAAAAATTAAACCATCAATGGAAGCAATTGATATGTTCATGAACTCTGGTGAGCAAATGTTGAAAAGAGTTAGCTTTAAGATTAAAGAAATAGGTATGGAAGATACTTACTATGCAATCTTAACTCCTTCACAGGCAGCTTTAATGTTGTATGGTGTTCCACCACCGGCTCCAAGAGAAACAGCAAAACTTCTTAGAGAAGTGTTTGTTAAAAAGGAAAAACTGTTAGAGGAAGAATATGTTAAAATCCTCGAACACAACATCCAAATTAGAAAAGAACTTGAACATGGAACAAAAGAATCACTTAATGGAAAAGAAGTTGACAAATTGTTAACGGATGCAGAGAAATTCCTTAAGAGAATCAAAAAACTGTTCACACAGATAGAAGTTATGAAAGAAAAAGAATCAATTGTTCATATCTATGAATCTGTTGTAACAATTGTTCGAGATATTTTAAGATTAGAAGGAATTGAAAAAGTAAAAGATTCTGAAATCTTAAAAATCTTTGAAAATGAAATGGTTCACAAAGGATTAATTCCACAAAAATATCTAAGAATGCTTGATGAAATAGTCAAAGCAAAAGCTGATTATGATAAAGGCAAGTTAGGTAAAACAGAAATTGAACAAGCAAGAAAAGTTTCTGGAGAACTAATTAGATTCTTAGTAGAATACATGCAAAGAAAGCGTGGAAGAGAACTAGAAAGAACCAAAATTAGAGTTAAACATGGAAACAGATACGGTGAAGTATTATTATTAGATGATACAGCATTTATTATCCATGACATAGATCACAAAGACAAAGAAATCAGTATAGCAAAGATCAATAAAGATGGTGGAATTGGAACAACTCAAAAGAGTAACCTAGAAGAGCTAGAAAAACACCTAGCTAAGATAGAGATTCCATCAAAAGTTTTCATTAAAGAGAAAATCTTTGAAGACATGAAAAAGATCTTTGGTAAAGATGTCGAAGTCTTAGTGAATTATTAATTTTTTTATTTTCTTTTTCTTTAATTTATTTCTATTAGAATTATAATAAAACTAAAATTCTTAGTGACAAAAGGAGCATCCGCAATTGTTGAAGAGTATTACACTGCATGTCACACTACAACACTAGGTCCGAAGGACATATAGCTCACGAAACTTTTTTTGTTCAAAGTAAAAGAACCACATAAAATCAAAAAACATATAAATAAGCCTAACTTAGTTAAGCTAAGGTGAGCTAATATGGTACAAGCATTAGTACAGATTAATGAAAATACAAATAGAGTTTTGAATGTTGTTAAAGCAAAGTTTGATCTTAAGGACAAAGGAAAAGCAATAGAATTTATTGTATGCAAATATATTGAAGAAGAAGAACCTGAATTAAGACCTGAATTTATTGCTGAAATGAAGAAAATACAAAAACAGAAGAGTATAAGGGTAAAAGATTTTGCAAAGAGATACGGATTAAAAGAATAGTAAAGTTATTACTGGTATCCATTTGTAGATATAATCATGATGGTCAAAATTATGTACTTCAACAACTCTGTTATTGTGATTAATTCTAAATACTAAAACAAAATGCTTATCTATATGAACTCTATTGAATTTTTGTAGTGGTTTTCTCAGGAATTTATACTCATGATGAGGATTTAATCTAATTTCATCTATTTTTTTCTGGATTGCTGTTAGCATAATAGAATTCTTTTTTGATAATTTAAAGAAAATCTTATCTGCCCTTGGTTTTACATCCAATTCATACATATCATTAGTTAAAGATAAACATCTTAATAAGTTCGATCAAGCTTTTTCTGAAAGATTTACGACGACAGCCGGAAAAACACCAAGAAGTTTAAATAGTGTTAGGAATATTTTTGGAGAAATTAGTTCTAACTTAAAACTTATTACTTAGAACTTATAATTAATGATTTCCACAACATTTCTTAAATTTCTTTCCACTATCACATGGACATAAAGCATTTCTTCCTATTTTTTTATCTGTTTTTACAGTTGTTCCTTTTTCTTTGGTTTTTTTTTGTGATTTAGAACTTTCACCAAGAACATTATAACCAAGAACTTGATTAATTAACCCATATAATGATGAAGGATTCATTCCAAATCTCATTGCTCTTTTTGCTAACCCTTCTATTTTATCTTGTTCACCTAACTTTGCATAAACAATACCTAAAACAGAATAAAAATTATAATCACCACCAAACCCTGGAATTCTTGTTTCAAAACCTTCTGTTAATTCCTTAACTACTAAAAGATCATCTGATCCTAATCTACTTGTAATGATTCCAGAGATTGTGTGGGATGCTTTTCTGGGATCTAAATTATAAACTCTTTCAAAATCATCTAATAATTCTGAAATATTTCCTAATTTATCATAAAGTTCCATCCTATTAGATAAACAAGCAATCTCATGATTCTTTTCACCAGAAAACTCTGCACAATAAACAGCTGCACTCATATGTTGTAATGCTTTTTCTAATTCTCCTGTTTCCAATTCAGACTTTGCAAGGCTTACCCAACAACCAACATGTTCTGGGTTAAGTTCAATTGCTCTATAGAAAAATGATTTTGCTTCTTCATATCTTTCTAATCTATTTAACATTGTTCCAACACTTATTGCAGATTCAAGACTAATTGGATTTAGTTCAAATGCTTTTTTGTATGCTTCCAAAGCAAGTTTATTATCTCCGTTTTGTGCCTGAAGCATTCCTAATGCATGATATAAAACTTCACTCTCAGGAAACTTATCAATTGCACTTTCTGTAAAAGCAATTGCATTAGGATCTCTTGTTTGCAGCATAACATAAGATTTTATAATATAAGCTTTTGGATCATTTGGATTTTCTTGAAGATTATCATCTACTTTTGCTTCTGTTAAACCCTTAAGTTTTTGAGTCATAAAACTACATGTACCACCATATCCTTCTAACTTTGCTGCTAAACAATATTCTAATGGCATTTTATTTCCCCAAAACTCTGGCTTCAATTAAAACAACTTTGTATTGATCAAACTTAACAACTTGTTCATCTAAATCTCCGCCACTAGCATCACTTGTTATGCTTCCAATAATACCTTTATTTAAACCAATTCCATCAAACCCAGTTTCATCTAACATTTCTGTGATTCCAAATTTAAGAAGTTCTAATTTCCCATTATATCTGTCATGAAAATGATTTCTATGAAATTTTTCTACTTCCTCAAGCAAGACTAAATTAGAGTCATTACTTGTTTCACCAACTTCAACAATTTCTCCCCCATCACTCGCTAAAGCTTGAAACCTTATAGCAAAATAAACTTTTGCACCATAATGACAAACTCTGTAAAGATTATTTATAATAGTATCCATAAAATAATGCGGACTTTTTTTTGAATGAATATCATCTAATTCAGGAGTTAATACTCGTAAAAAGTTTCCAGAATCATAAGTTTCTTTTCCACCACTTAAAGTAAATGTTGCAAAATCTGCTTTCCTACCTTGATTGTATAAAACTCTTGTTGTGTTTTTCATATCTGCAAAATCCTCACATAATAAATTTATTCCTGATAAATCAACAGGTGTATCTAATGAATAAGGAACTGGTCTTAAAACAAATCCTTTCATTGGATCAAATGAAATATGTGAGTCAGACATTCTTGTAACATCATGATCTTCTGATTTTAGCAATTGTTCTGCTAACTGTAAAGTATAAGAATTAAGATCAATACCTAACATAGGTGTTTTGTTTAGTTTTTGTATTTCAGCAATTAAATGACCAACACCACATCCAAAATCAACACCTAAACCTTCCTGAGGTCCCATAAATTCAGCAATTGTTTTGTAAAGGCCAAATTCTTTATGCGCTGTTGAAACATTCCCCCATTCAACAGCATATTCTCTCATTGCTCTTTCCTGAAATTTAATCATTTTATTAGTAGCAATAGAACCTAAAAAATCTTTTACGTGTGCTTCAGTGGCACCCCTACCCATTTGAGATAACCACCTAATTACTTTTGGTTCAGCAGCTGTTGCCTTTGCAGAGCTAAGTAATTTCTCTAGATATCTTTCTTTAAGGTCTGATTCTGTGAAATGCATATACACAGGAAACCCAGGTTTATTTATAAATGTTATTGTGTTAACTACTTGAAAGTGGTTAATAATGAAAACATTTATATATGGGTGATTACCTGAAAGAAGATATGGGGCAAAACTACATATTAGATATGAGTAGATATAGAGAATTTACACTTGATAATGGGTTAGAAGTAGTCATATATGATTCAGGTGAACCTCTTTTTTCGGGTAAATTAGTTGTAAATAATGGAGCAATAGATGAAAACCCAGGAGAAGAAGGTGTAGCACACTTTCTTGAACATGTAATAGTACGTGAAGCTAGAATCAGAGGTAAGGAAAAAGGGATGCCAATTGGAACAGTTTCAAATGGTGGAACAAGTCACCATAGAATTGAATATGGAGTACAAGGGTTTTCTGACCAAATTAGTGTATTCTTAGAAGCATTTGGAACCACATTCACAGATCCAGAGTTTGATAGAAAAATCTGTGAAGAAGAAGGAAAAGTCATTTTAAGAGAAACTGCTGAGAGGTTATATTCTGGTAAAAGTGTTGATAGTCAGATCTTTCAAATTATTGAAGGAAGAAATGAACCTATTTTATTATCGGGAACAGAAAAAGAAATTTCAAGAATAACACCAGCAGCATTAAAAGCATATTTTTCAAGAACACACATATCAAACAACATGGAGTTATATTTAGTTGGGAATTTACCAGAAGATATTGAAGAACAAATTACTAGATGTTTTGGTGGACTTACACCAGGAACACCAATAAAAACTAAAGAAAGAGTTATAGAATACCTAAACATTCCTTACTATAGTCATATTGCTTCGCCGGGACTTATTAATCCTACTAACCGAGAAGAAAGTAATGCAAATTTAATGATTGCGTTTCCAATACAACCAGAAAATAGTTTTGATATTACAGTTATTCAATTAATGACACACTTGTTTGATATTGCTGAATCTGAATCTCCTGTTTATAGGCAGATTAGAGAACAATGGGGCTTAACTTACTCAGGTAGTTGTAATTATAGTGCAGCTGACAGCATTAAAGAAGACGCAGGATTGTTCAGAATAGATATTAATCCACACGCAAGATACTGGCAAAAATGTGTTAAAGAGGTCTTTTCTTTAATACGAGATTTACAGGATTTAGAAGAATCACAAATGAATGAAGGTTATTTATCAATCTTTAAAAGAAATTGTCTTGCAAGCTTAATCTCCTCTGTAAATAGTGACAAAGATCCACTTAATGATGGAATGCTACGTTTAACTCAATTGTACAAAAAGAGAGGATTTAGTTTATCAGATGAAGCTGAAAAAATAAAAGCAATTACTCCAAAGGATATTAAAAGAGTAGCTCAAAAATATTTTCCAAGAGATCAAAATAAAGATCCAAACCTAATTATTGCTTATGATCCACATAAAACAGAAATAGTAATTGCTAGAAGATAAATAAAATGGCAAATAAAAAAGTTAATCTAGAAGAAGAAATACTTGAACTTTATAGGGCATATGAGTTAGAGCTAAGAATTAGAAAAAGAGACCTTTCTAGAATACTTGAGTCTTCAGGTGAATGTGGCTCATGTAATATTGATTATGATAAAGATTTAGATGAAACTATACTTAATTCAGGGATATTTAAAAAAAATCAAGGCGCTGCTGTTGAATGTCTCCCATTAATTGAGAATTACTATCTTCGAAAACAGTTTCTTGATGTTATTATAAAAAAAGCAAAAGAAGAAGATACAAAATATGCATACTGTAGAGCTATTTACGCTGCAGAATCTATAAGAGAAACTAATACTGCAGAAAAACTTAAAGAAGAATTAAAAGAAAAATCACCAAATTCAAGACTTTTGTCTTTTTTTGATAATTTTATTCCTGCACATTCAGCATATTATGCAGTAAGAAATGGTACAACTAAATTAAAATATAATCTATCCCCTATGAGAATAGTTGGAAAAATTAGAAATTATTTATTAAAGAGAAAAATAAAAAGTGTAAAAGGAAAAATGTATTCTATTTTACAACCAAAATATAGAGAAACAACAGATAAAGCATCCTTTGTTAGTATTACTGATGCATTGTACAGGCAACTAGAGGGTTGTATAGTGCAAGTTCAGCAAAACATAAAAAATTCAAAAAAACTAGGTGAAGAACTTAGAAGATCTCAAGAAGAACTTGAAAAAAGAGCAAGAAGTTATGAAAACAACTAATTAATTCTATCCCCTTATCAAATCCCCAACCAGAAAACAACTACCACAAACAACCATTAAATCTTCCTCTGATGTTAATGATTTTGCTTTCTTGAATGCTTCTGTCGGTGATTCTAAAATAATTACTTTTTTATGGTCATCAACTAATTTGGCCATTACTTTTGGATCAGCAGATCTTTCTTTCATTTCTCCTCTTTCACCCAAAGGTCTTGTAAAAATAATCTTATCAAACATTGGTTCTAAAATAGAAATCATTGATTTGTAATCTTTATCTTCCATTGCACCAAATACAAGATGCATTTTTTCATATTCATAATCTTCTTTTAGCGCTGTTAATTCTTCCATTAAAATTTCAACACCTGCAACATTATGTGCACAATCCATTATAATGTTTCTTCTGAATAACTCAAACCTTCCAGGCCACCTTGCTTTAGACAAACCATTAACAAAAGCAATCTTTGGAATCTCTACTCCGAAATGTTTTAACGATTTTGTTGTTTTAATTGCAATTCCTGCGTTTGTTTTTTGAAACTCACCCATTAATCCTAATTCTAAGCCAGTTGGTGTTGCAACCAATAAAGTTGCTTGTCTTTTCATAGCAATTTGTTGAAGAATCTCTAAAGCTTCACCTTCTGCTGCAGTTACAGCATAACCACCTTCTCTAATAATTCCTGCTTTCTCAAAAGTTATTGCTTCAACTGTTTTTCCTAAATGTTGAGTATGTTCTAAAGAAACATTTGTAATAACAGAAACCATTGGATCAACTACATTTGTTGCATCTAATCTTCCACCCATACCAACTTCCATAATTGCAAAATCTACTTCTTCTTCCTTAAAGTAAAGATATGCCATAACAGTTATGATTTCAAAATAAGTTTGGTCTGTAATATGTGGTTTTACCTGATCAAAGATCTTTTCAATATCCTTTTTTAAAATTTCTTCTCCATTTACTCTAAATCTTTCTGTAAATCTGATCAAATGAGGAGAACTATACTGCCCAACCTTAAAACTAGCTTCCTGAAGGATAGAACTAATCATTGTAGCTGTACTTCCCTTTCCATTTGTTCCACCCACAAGAATAACGTTTAAATCTAAATGAGGGTTGCCTAACTTCTCTAATAGCATTTTAACTCTTTCTAGACCCAAATCTACTGTGTGTATCCCTTTTTTGTACAGAAAATCAAGTATTTTGTTATAATTCATCAGTTATAGAATAGAACAGGAGTATATAAGCCTTTGGGTACGGTTTTAGTATTTAATGATAGTAAAAGGATGGTTGAATGGGGACTTTGAGGGGATAATCCCTTCTTTCTCACTACAATCTTAGTAAAACTGAAAATAGAAAAAATCCTAGTGAAAAAAGAAGCATCCGCAATTGTAGAAAGGCGTTATAACCCTATATATTACTAGAAAAACTAAAATTATTTTTTCAAAAATGCTCTTCTTGCCTTAATTTTTGCTTTGATATCATCCATAAAAGGTTCTAATGTTAAAAGTTTTTCAGCCCCTAAAATTGAAGGGATAAAATCAGCAACCATTGCCAAATAACCAAAACTTGGATTAACATTTCTTTCTTTTACTCTTGCATTTAATTCATCAACAGAAATATTTCCTAATTGTTTTGCATATAAAACCATATCCATTACTCTATCGTGTTTTTCTCTGCTAACGCCTCTTAAATTAAGATCATCCCCAAAATTCTCATCAATTTTTCTATGTCTTCTTGATCTAGCCCTTGTTATTCTTCGATTTCGTCTTTTATATTCTTTATCAGGATTAAATAAACCAACTGAAATATCTAATCGTTCTACTTCATCAGGATGAGTAACAAACTTAGCACCCATTACTCTCCATTGTTCTAATTTCTTTCTTAAATCTGCTGTTCTTGCTCCTTCATCAAACAAATATTCTTTTTCAGGAGCTTCTGTTTCATATAATGTTCTTGCAAGAATCATCCTTATTAGTGCTTCTGAACCAGGAGTTCTTTGTGTAAAATCAGTTAACATTTCTTGTTCAATCATTCCAAACAAACCCTGATTATCTGGCTGCATAAAAAACGGCCCTAAACGTGGTGATTTTTTTAGATCAATTTTATCTTTAAGTAATGTATCAATTGATTTCATAAAAGGCAAAGTTCCTTTTGCAATTGATGTTGGATCTATTAAATCATCCCAATATGCTAATTCAGTAACAAGTAATTCAGTTGATTGTCCTGTTATTTCTCCTTCGTCATCAAAAAACATATGGTTGTAAACAATTTTATCTTGTATGTTTGGTTGTGGTATTTCTAATCTAACTCTAACTTCATTTACATCATCAAAATAATGAAGCATTATTTTACAATCCCTAAAACCACCATAATATCCCCCTTTTTTAATTTCTTGACCTGCAATTAACATTTCCAATGAACCTTCGGGAGTTCTGAGATGATCCATCATTTCTACAAATTGTTCAGGAGTATAAGGAATAATTTGTTGGAATTCTCTTCTAACTGCTTTTGTTGATCTACTTTTACCAACTTCCATATATGTACCTGTAAATTCTTTTATTTTACCAAATCTAGAATGATATGGATCAACAAAATAATCTTGACCCTTTACTTTTACAATTATTCCGTAATGTGAACTTGATAATGGTTCTGGTTTTTTTTGTGCTTCTTTTGTTTTTTTTATATCTCTAAAATTAATAAATTGAACAATTCTTGGTTGTAATTCAAAAAGATCACAAAAAGTGTATAAAGAAGGAATAACAGTTGTACAATTAAATCCTTTATATCCATCTAACTCCATTTCATGTTGATAAGGTGCAAAATTTCCAGTGTACAAACAGCCAGAAAAACCATAACTAAAAAAATCTCTTCCGTGAACAGCAGTATCATATGCTCGTTTGTAAAAACTTTCTTCTTTACCAAAAAAGATGTCACTACGTTCAATTCTCTTTCTAACCATTTCTGTTAGTTGCTTTGGGAATGGTGATGTCATTTTATATTAGTTTTTCTCCGTTATGTTTTTATACTTTAATTAAGTAAGAAGTCTCAAAACACTTTTTTGTGAAAAATAATAAAATAAGATAAAATAATAATTAAAATAATTTGTATGTAAGATCTTCTGTTCTTCTAGTTGTATCAATTACACTACCAGAAGGACTTCTACAAGATGGATCTTTTGCGTCTTTTTTAGCTGGTTGATTTCCCCAATGACCAATTACCTTAAAAGTTGCAGCATATTTATCAGTTAATTCTGCCAAAGTATTACAACCTGTTTTTGCCATGGCATTATCATAAGCTCTTCCGCTGTCAGTACTTCTATCTCCTGCAAAAACTTGACCTTGTGTATCTGGTTTAATTCCAGTAAATTCAACAAAATACTCTACCTTGTATGGTTTTGCTCCTTTTGTTCCTTTTTTCTTCATAGCATCTAATTTCTTTTGTGCTTCTACAGCTGATGCTCCACTTGCAATATATTCAATTCCTGTATTATCTCCTGTCATTTGGTCTCACCTTGTTTGCTTCATTATTATAATGTACGTTATTTGAGTATATCTCATAATAGAGATATAATTATAGGAAGAAAGGCCTTTTGTTTTATAAAAGTTACCCTTATCCACATGAAAGCACAATACCAGATCATTTAGGTTCTGGATGTGGTCCTGTGCCGCATAATGCTTTCATGGGATCCTAAAAATCCGGGAAAGTGCCTCATCATACCCCACACTTTAATGTGGGATGAGGCACTTTCCCGGATTTTTATGGATTCAAGTGTAAAAGGCACCCATTCATGATTAATACACTTAAATTAACAAGACTAACAAACATGGCAATGTTATGTTATATGTGTTGCCAGCCATTTTCAGCCTACCAACCATCTTGCTTCGCCTCAATGTGGTAGACAACAAAGTATGCTAAAGCATTAAATTATGAAAATGACAAATAGTAGGCAAACACAATTAGTTTGACATTGCCATCAAACAGCAAGATTTATAAACTTCCTTAACCCTGAATTAATTAAAATGTATGATGTAATAACTGTTGGATCTGCTACTGTTGATGTATTTGTTAAAACAGACAATGAACTAATAAGAATAAAAACAAAAACATGCCAGGAAGATCTTATTGCTTATCCTTGCGGGAAAAAAGTTCTTATAGAACAACTTGATTTTATGACAGGAGGAGGAGCAACTAATACAGGTGTTTGTTTTTCTAGATTGGGACTAAAAACAGCTTGTCTTGGAATGGTTGGAAAAGATGATAATGGAAAACATATAATTGAAGAATTGAAAAAAGAAAAAGTTTCTTTTATAGGACATGAAGAAGAAAAAGGAATGACGGCATATTCAGTAATTCTTGATAGTATTGAACATCATCGAACTATCCTCACGTATAAGGCATTGAGCAATCAATTAAAATTCAGCAAGCTAAATAAACAAATTAAAAAAGGAAAATTAAAAGCAAAATGGTTTTATTTTTGCACAATGTTAGGTGAATCATTTAAAACTTTAGAGAAACTAGCAGAATATGCAGAAAAAAATAAGATAAAAATTGCTTTTAATCCTACTAATTATCTTGCAAAAGAAGGTCCTAAAAAATTAAAAAAAATTCTTGACAAAACAACGGCATTAGTTCTTAATTTAGAGGAAGCAAAATTATTATTAGGATATAAATGTGAAAACAAAAACATAAAAATTGAAAGATTAGTTAAAGAACTAAATACTCTTGGACCTAATATTGTGTTAATTACAGATGGGAAAAACGGATCGTATTGTTTTGTTGATGAAAAAAAGAATTATTTATACCATATTGAACCGAGAAAAGTTAAGATTATGGAAACAACAGGAGCAGGTGATGCATTTACCTCTTCATTTATTGCAGGATTAGCAAAAAATAAACCAATTGAATTTTGTTTATTCTTAGCAGCAACAAATGCAGAAAGTGTAATTCAAAGTTATGGAGCAAAAAATATATTACTAACATGGAAACAAGCTTTGAAAGAAATGAAGAAATATAAACATAAAGTAATTATGAAAAAGATATGATTATAGTAAGTAGTTGTGAGTATTGAGTTATGGGTTGGTAAGAAGTTATGAGTATTGATGCAATTTTCTCAAAACTTACTTGCCCAAAACCAACTCAAGACTCAAAACACACCACCCATTACCAAAAAAATGATAGACCAAAAAAAACTTAAATTAATATGGGGAATTATTGGAATTGTTTCAGTAATTGCTCACATGACTTACTTTGTAATGAATCCCTATGACATGATTTACTTATTCATAGGTTTTGGAATAATTTATTTAATCTTTGTTCTTCCTTTGAAAAAAATGAATAAAAAAATAGAGTAGATAATAGATAGTGAAATTATGGTAGAGGTGACAAGATCAGCAAAGTTTTTTGATACACTAGATGATACAATAGACTATCTTAGAAAAAATTTAGATGTGTTTGGTAAAAAAAGATTAGTTAAATTAGTTGAAGCTGGTTCTGCAACATCTTATGCACGTTGGTATGCAAGAACACATAGTTCTGGATTATATGACGCATTAGTTAGACCCATGATTGAGTTATGTGGATCAATGATAAAACTAAAAGAAGAAGCAGATATTTCTGTTTACCATGCTTTTGCTGTTGGTTGGAGAGAAGCAAAATATTGTAAATTTAATGATGCAACTAAATTACTTAAAAGAGGACTTCAAACACACAAAGATAATCCAAGAATATTTATGGACCTTGCTAATGTGTATATGCATGAAGCTTATTTGTTAACTAAAGAAGAAAGATATGATGATTCAGAAGATTATGTAAATCATGCAACACATTATTTAGAAGTTGCTGAAGATTTAGACAAAAACAGAAGATACAAAGATGAACTAACTAGAATTTCTGTTAATTCAGTAGCATTGTCAATGAAAAATAATGATCCTCTTGGTGAAGTAATTATATCAGAATCAAAAAATTAAAGTAATTTATGCTGTTCTTTGAACTCTTCCATGACCATGCCTGTATAGTTTAGTAGCATTATAAGTAGATGATAATAAATTAAGAACTCTTCTTACCCCACCAGTTTCCATTTTCTTCGGAAGGATACAAGTGAAAAGTGGACTTCCAGTTTCAAAGTTTTCTCCATACATAGCAATACCACCCATTTTCTCAACAAAATATTTTAATCCATATAAACCCATTCCTGAAGAAAATGCATTATCACTATCAAATCCACTCATTCTTGCCATGAATGCAACATCTGTAATATCTTTCATGGTTAAATCTCCAATTTTATATTCAGATTCTTGCCAACCCTGATATCTTTGTTTTGCTTCTTTATTAGGAAATACAACACTTTCAATTCCATTTTCTTTGATTAATTCTCTTACTTGAGATTTCATTTTGTTTAAATCAATTGGAGTTCCATTATCACCTACTGTTATAACAACTGAAGATAAAGGAGCTTCATAAACTTGCATAAACATTTTTTCACCAGTATTTTTTCCAGCAACCATTTTTTTGTAAGCATTTTTAGCTAAATTATAAAGAATTGAAAAAGCTAGGCCAGAATTCCCATACATTGCAACTGGTTCAGCATCAACTGCAATCTCATTTTGTAAACTATCAGTTAATTCGTTAACTAAAGCAAATTCAAATTGTGGATGTCTGTTTTGCAATGTTAAAGCAGTTTTCAAAGCCAAATCAGCTGGTTTAAAGAAGGCCATCTTTTGTCTTTCTCCAAGCTCATCTGCTACAATAAAATCAAGCATTTTATATGGTTCGATTTTAGCTCCATACATAAATTCAGAATTATTATTGAATAGCTCTAAAAACCATCTCATTTCTTCTCTTCTGTGCCTCATTCTTGCAACAGACTCATCAAAATAAACTTGACTAACTGTCCATTGTTGTCTGTTAAGATCTGAATCAAGGTGATTAATATCATGAACAAAGAATTTCCATAATTTGGGATCTCCTAGTGCATTTTCAGCTAATTCTGGAATATTAGTTGAAGGAAAAACTAAATTTAATGTATCATTCATTGCCTTGTAAATATGTTTAATAGGTTCACGAATCTTCTCTGGAAAACCACCATCTAAATGCACTGCAGGTGTTTCTTCATATTCTTGCCCTTCTTTTACTCTTTTTTCTGCTCTTCTTACTCGCTCTGCTTTCTCTGCATCAGCATTTTCATCTAAAAAAGCCAAATATTCATCCCACAGAGAGAATACTAGATCTATATCGTATTTAGGAACTTGATCAAATAAATGCTTTCTTTGCTCATATCCTGATAGAAATCCATCTAATTCTGTTCTTAATTCTAATAACTTAGCTAAGTTAGTGGCCATAGAAGGAGGGTGTGCGTGTGGATTTTTAAATCTTTGTTTTTAGAACTATCACACAGTGATTACATATTTGTTTTGTTAAGAAAAGAAAAATAAAAAATCCATTCATTTTAAACCTCAAGGTCCTCTTCACCATCTTCAGCTTCTGATTCATCTTCCATTTCATCAGCTTCAGGATCTTCCATGTCACCTTCAGGTTCTTCCCCTGCATCTAGACTTTCATCTTCTTCTAGCAGAGGTTCTTCTTCTCCTAATTCAGGCTCTTCTGCGACATCTGCTGCTGGTTCGTCAGCTTCCATTGCAGGTTCTTCTGATGGGGCACTACACCCAAACACCAATCCAAACACGAGCAATAATCCTAATATTGCCATAATCCGTTTCATTCTTTTCACCTCAATTCTTTTCCGTACTTTTTTGTATTTTATGTATGTATTTTGCTTGTTTTATTTGTTTTTTTCTTATTTTGTTTGTTTTCTGACTCGTTTTTTATTCTTTTATCTACTTGGATTAAAGCATTAGATAAAGCTAAGAGCATTATCTACTTGGAAAGTAGAGTTCAACCTCTTGTTTACTAGTTAATGCTTTTATGAAACATTATACGATGTACTATACTTAGTACTATACTAGGGCGTATAAAGCCCAACACAACTCTTTTAATGTATTCCTTTATAGTAATTGGTAGTTTATAAACTTTGCGATAAGGAGATTATAAAATATAAGAAATTTAAGAATACAACCTTTCTACTAGCAAAATCATAAAGAATAAACATTAAATCACTCGGGAGTAGATAAGGGGGATATGAGTTCTAAGTTTGAAGTATGAAGTATGAAGTATGAAGTGGGTTATAAGTTGGTAGTTGGTAGTTGGTAGTTGGTAGTTGGTAGTTGGTAGTTAGTAGTTGGTAGTTGGTAGTACACTGCTTACTTATCTACTACAAACCAAAACTACTTACTTATGACTTAAAACTACTTACTTATCTTTTAGTTGTGCCACTCTTGCTTCATAACTTGGCCGCCTACATCCATTTCAAAATAACCAGATTCGCCATCTTCACTGAAGTAATAATCCATGGTAGCATCTCCTTCTGGACCAACTGCTGTGTATTTTACATGACATAATCCAGCATATTCACCAGAAGCCATACCTAAAACTTCCCATTTTGCATTAGTTTGACCATCATCAATATCTGCTGCATATTTCCAGTTTGAACCAGTTGCACACCAATCATCAACATTTTTCATATCTGTTTTAACATTAACTGTGCCCTCTTCTGTCTCAATTGTCATTTCTTTGCCACCATCTTTAATGTCAACTTCAACATCATCAGCACCATTCTCTTCCATACTCTTCTCTAGCTGTTCTTCTGTAACAACTTCTGTAACAGTTGTGCATCCAATAAATCCAAATAGAAACAATACAATCATTAATACAATCAGTTTTCTCATTCTTTCACCCCAATTTTTATTATATAGATAAAAAAGTGGCGGCACCGAGACTTTCAATTGAAAAATAACTTTTTCAAAATTTGAACTCGGGACATCCACGTGCCTCTTGTTTAGTCATCATCCCAATTAAGGAACTCCTAGCTCAACAATATGAGCGTGGCACTCTAATTGCCCAGATGATCAACATCTTCCAGGCTGAGTTATGCCGCCATGATGTCTTAAGAAAAGTAATTTGTTTATAAATGTTTTTACTGTTTTTGATTGAAAATAAGTAGATAATGAATCCAACAATAATAATGGCAACAGACGTCCAAATTCTCACTATGTTCGAATTAGTCCTACTGGCCACTCCGAAGGAGCCAACCCCCGGCCAGTCTGTGCCATTATTGTTGGATTATTAAAGTGCGCCATTGTTGTTTTTTGTATGTGACATTGTTACTAAATCCTATGTTTAAATATAATTTAATATGTATTTATACAAATATTTATTAATAGAACCCTTTAATTATATATTATGGAATTTCAATACATAGTATTAAACAAGCCAAAGGAATATATTTCTGTAGATCCAATTACTGGAGAACTTCCAAAAGAAAGGATGATTGGAAAGAAAAATACAATTAATCTATTGTTTGATATAGAACCAATCAAAAGAAGATCACAGGATGATGATAGAAGACCAGGTGACTCATTTTATGTAAGTGATAATTTAATTCCTGTTGATACATTAAATTTTGATTCTGAAGGACTAATGGTTTTAACAGATGATAAAGAAATGGTGGAGAAAATAAGAAGAAGTAATAAAATCTATTTCACATATTATATTAGATTAAATAAACCACTAAGAAAAAAAGATTTTATTGAAATGAGAAATGGTTTTCATTTTAAAAAACATCACTTAAGGCCATGGATTATAAAATTTGCCAGCGAAAGAAAATCATTATTAAGAATAAAAGTTTTTGAAAAAAGTGATGTATATGTTAGAAAAGTTTTTGCAAGCCTTGGCTATGAAATTGAATTTATGGAAAGAATTAAATTTGGTACGTTAACAAGACGAGGATTAGTAAGAAGTCAATGGCGAGAATTAGAAGATAGAGAACTGAATTTCTTTAACCAAATTTAATTGTGATGGTTTTTCTAAGAATTTGAATTTTTTTATTTTAATAATGGTAGACGATTTTCACTTCGTTCAAACCTATCGACCACCCCGTAAGGGACAACCCCCTGTCAACCTACATTATTAAAAAAATTCTAAACAGATAAAAAATAAAAAACAGAATTAATTCTCAAATATCAATCCAATATTCTTGCATCTTTCAAATAATGCATGAGTCATAAATAAATCTTGGCTAAGATAATTTCTAATTTCTTCAAATTGTTTTTGTTTCCAAAGTAAAGGAACATCTCCACCTTTAATATCTTTATACTTTCCTTTTACCCCAATTAATTTTGCATAATCATTTAATGTTCCTGATTTCCCATACGTCCTAAACAAAGCCAAATGTTCACGAAGATCAATAAATGATGTACCTGTTGGTCTTACAATCTCTAAATTAAAATGAAGAGACCTGTTAATAAGAAAATAGAAATCAAAATCCCTAATATTAAAACCAACATATCTGATAATTGAAAATTGCTTGTGTAATTCTCTTATTTTCTCCCAGAATTTCTGTATTAATTCTTTTTCATCATCTTCCATAATAATTAATTCTTCCTTCAAATACTTCATTCCAATTGCAACCACCCTTCCATTCATTGGAGATAAAGCATCTTCTGCATTCTCTGTAAGAGGTGCTGTTTCTATATCTAAGATTATTTCCATGTAAAAGTGAAATATGGGGAGATTTTTAAAGTTTTAGCTACTCAAATAGAGGTAATCTTTGTAATATATATTTAACACCAATTAACTATATAAATCACCAAAATATCCAAATTAAAGAGGGGTTTAAAAGAGAGATGGACAAAGACAACTTAACACCAGCTATGAAACAGTTTGTTTTCTTTAAAGAAAAGCATCCAGATTGTTTAATATTATTTAGAATGGGAGATTTTTATGAAATGTTCTATGATGATGCTAAATTAGCATCCAAAGTTCTCAATATTACCTTAACAAAACGAGGAACTAAAAATCCAGTACCATTAGCAGGCCTTCCCTACCATGCATTAGATAATTATTTAGCAAAATTAATTAGAGCAGGGATTAAATGTGCAATTTGTGAACAAATAGAAAATCCAAAGTTTGCAAAAGGTGTTGTTAAAAGAGATGTTGTTAGAGTTGTGACACCTGGAACAATTATTGATAGTGGTTTAATTTCAGATAAAGCAAATAATTATTTAATGAGTTTGTATTTCTCAATGAATTTTGCTAATTCTAATACTTCTAGCTCATCTAAAATTTTAAACCAAAGTAAAGAAACCGAAAATGTAATTGGAATTGCAATTGTTGATTTATCAACAGGTGAATTTTTAACAACGGAAGTTAGTGAAGATAAATTAATGAGTGAAATCCATAGAATTAGTCCTGCTGAAATCATATTCCCAAGTATGCAAGTTAATAACAAAGTAATTACTGAATTAAAAAAACAAAACTTTTACTTAAACGAATATGAAGATAGATTTTATTTCCATGATATTGCAAGTAAAAACTTAACTGAACAATTTAAAACCATAAATTTAGAAGGGTATGGCCTAGAAGGAAGAAAACTTAGTATTGCAAGTGCAGGCGCATTAATTAGTTATCTCCAAGAAACACAAAAAACTAGTTTAACACACATTAACAAAATAAGATATTTTTCAACAAATGAATTTATGAACCTAGACAAATCAACAATTAGAAATCTAGAGATTGTAAGTAACATCAGAGATAATACTTCAAATGATACATTATTAGATGTCGTCGATAAAACACTTACACCAATGGGTTCCAGACTATTAAAAAGATGGTTGCTTAATCCACTTCTTGATATTGAAGAAATTAATCAAAGACTAAATGCTGTTGATTTTTTATTTAGAAACATTCTTGTTAGGCAAGAATTAAAAGAAGTTTTAGAGAGTGTAAAAGATATTGAAAGACTAATTTCAAGAGTTAATTATGGAAATGCAAATGCTCGTGATTTAATTGCATTAAAAGAATCATTAAGAGTAATTCCTGAATTAAAAAGAATTTTTACAGAAGTAGATAAAACATTATTAGATGAAAAATATTTGAAAAATAAGTATTTGGAAAAAGTAAGTATTGTAAGTGATATGAAAGAAATAGTTGGGCTAATTGAAGCTGCAATTAAAGATGAACCACCATTAAGTGTTAATGATGGAGGGATTATAAAACAAGGACATAATAAAGAATTAGATGAGTACCATGACATTTGTAGAAATGGTAGAGGATATATTAAAGACATTGAAAAAAGAGAAAGAGAAAAAACAGGAATTAAATCATTAAAAGTTGGTTTTAATAGGGTGTTTGGTTATTTTATTGAAATAACAAAATCAAATTTACATCTTCTTCCAAAAAATCAAGATGGTAGCCTTGTTTATATTAGAAAACAAACAATGGCAAATGCTGAAAGATATATTACAGAAGAACTAAAACAATATGAAGAAAAAATCTTAGGAGCAGAAGAAAAAATCAAAACATTAGAATTAAAATTATTTCAAGAAGTTTGCTCAACCATTATTGAACAAACAATTCAAATTCAGGACGTAAGTGATTTTATTTCTGAAATAGATGTTTTCTTAAGCTTTGCAAATATTGCAAGTGAAAATAATTATTGTAAGCCAGATGTAGACTACAAATTTGCAATGAAATTAGAAGAATGTAGACATCCAGTTATTGAGAAAATTGAAAAAGTTTACATTCCCAATGATATTTTTATTAACAATGATAATAAAATGATGATAATTACAGGGCCTAACATGTCTGGAAAGAGCACAGTAATGAGACAAGTTGCTTTATGTGTTTTAATGGCACAGATTGGATGTTTTGTTCCTGCAAAAAAAGCAGAGATTGGAATTGTTGATAGAATTTTTACTAGGGTAGGAGCGCATGATGATTTAACCCATGGACAATCTACATTTATGGTAGAAATGAATGAAACAGCTACAATTCTTAATAATGCAACATCTAAATCACTAATCATAATGGATGAAATTGGTCGTGGCACAAGTACGTTTGATGGAGTTAGTATTGCTTGGAGTGTTGCAGAGTATATCAATGAAAAAGTTAAAGCAAAAACAATGTTTGCAACACATTACCATGTTTTAACAAAGTTAGAAAAGTTTGAGGGTGTTAAAAACTATCACATTGCTGTTAAAGAAAATAAAGAAGAACTAATATTCTTAAGAAAATTACAAGAAGGTGGCACTGATAAAAGCTTTGGTGTGCATGTTGCAAAATTAGCAGGCATGCCAAAACATGTAATTGAAAAAGCAAGAGAAATCCAATATAAATTAGAAGTTGCAGATAATATGAGAGATAAGATTATTGTTGAGAAAAGAAGAAAAAACGGAAATGAAAAAAAGAACATAATTAATGATAAGAATGAAAAAACTAATTCTGATTCAGTAGATGAATCAAAAAAAGAGAATGATAAAGAAGATGATGTTGTTGAATTCACTAAATTAAAACAAAAACGATTGATTGATTTATAAACAATTATAGTTTACAAGTTATAAATATTTTCGTCATAAAAATAGAAAATATATAAATCGAATTCAATTTCTTTATTTATAGAATTAATCATAATAAAATGACAGACAAAAAAACATTCAAACTTAAAGGAATAGTAGATAAAGGTAGGAAATTTGAATTAGAGCATAGAAAAGACCTTGTGAAAAGAATAGGTGAGAGTAGAAATAATCTTTATGTGTGGTCAAGATTAAGTTGGGGAACAGCTAACAGCCCAATCTCAGAAGAACACAAAAAAGAGTTTAAGATTTTAGAACAATTAGCCAAAGATCAAGGCGTAAAAATATGGGCAGGAATGCACCCAGGTGATTCCAGATATTGTTCTCATCCTAAAGATCGTTGGAGAATTATCAATAATGCAAAATATTTTCTAGCAAATGGTGCAGATGCTATTTATCTTTTTATGGATGACACTCACCCAGGATTCTGGGAAGCTGCTAATCCCACTAGTTCAAAACATAATGCTATAATAAAAGATGGTAAAGCACATGCAGAGCTGATAAGACAAATGTATGAGGGAACTGAGGGAAAGTTAAGAGCAATATGTGGTGAGGAATATGTTGGACCAAGGATAAGTGTTATGGATTATTGGGAACCAATTTTAGATGTCTTGCCTAAGGATGTTGCAATAACCTGGGTCGGACCTAGAAGAAGCATGTGGTATAGAACATTAACTGCAGAAGATATTCCTGATTTGGGATGGCCAGTGATGCTTTTTGATAATTATTTTGCATCAGACAGTAAGAAACCAGAAAGAGCACCAGTATATCCTTATAAGGGTAGAGATTCTTCTCTTACAGATAAAGTTGAAGGTATCATAATTAACCCAAACAGATTTAATTATGAATCACAATTTTGCGGATTAAATACTGCGTTGGATTTTTTGCAAGATCCTGATAATTATGTTCCCGCTGAATCAATCAAGGATACAGTTACAAAACTATTTGTCTTATATTGTAATGAAAATATGGGTAATAGTAGTATGGCAGAAACAAAGAGTCCAATCGATAGTGAAGCTTATATCGATGCAATGAAACATATTGGAAATCCAAAAGGTAAGGGATTCAGAAATGCTGTAATTAAATTAGGAGAATTGTATTGGAAAGAAAAACTTAGTTGAATATACTAAATTAAAACAGAAACGATTGATAGATTTATGAAATCAAAGTGAATTATTAAAAAAGTTTATAAATAAATAAAAGAAAGATATTGATATGAAATCAAATACATTAAAACTTTTGGCATTATGTTTTTTAGTGGTTTTTTTAATAGGATGTTCTAATCATGTTCTGGATAATGAAGAAACTAATAACATTAACATAGAAGAGATTATTGAAAAAATACCTAACTGTAATTCAAGGGAGTATTTTTTGATTGTTAAATTAGTGCCTTATCATTCTCCAACAGATCAATTTGAATTTTGTATATATGATTATAAAGATTATCTTGGAGGATATTCAATCGGATGCGACTATACTTATGGTGAAGTAGGAACCGGAGAAGTTTATGCAAGACCGCTTTATTTAGAATCGTTTGCAGGAACAAAGGAAGAATTATTTTCATGTGTTAATGATATTATGAAAGAATTAAATCAACCAGATAATATGAGATATATATCACAAGACACTATTTTTGCAGAAGAATATGAACCATTATTTCTACCATTGTTAAGCGAAGAGTATATCTTTACAGAAATAAAAAAATATCGCTATGCTGATAGTACTGGAAAAGTATTATCTGAAGAATACATTGTTTCATGGTTAGTAGATAATTTAAACTTCACAGAGATTAATTATAAGTATAAAGATATAAGACCAATAGGTACAAATCAGAATTTTCAATATTTAAAGATTCAAGGTCCTGAAGTTCCGGCGCCAAATGATTTAATTCCAAACTATAATAAATTAAACATCACTTTTTTTGAATTTGAGAATTGTTCAATTGCGTTTATGCCTGGTTTTTATAATGAGATATTTAAAATAGATGATTTTGCGTATGAAGAATGTAGAACAATTACAAAAAATTATAATGATGTCTTTGAAGAACCATCCATAAGTTTAATAGAATGTTCTGAAGAGTTTGGTAGTTGCCAGTTTTACAAACTCACGGACTCAGCAATAGGAAACGCTTCAATTAATTTATCCTATTCTCTAGAAATTTGCAAAGGATTATATGAAATAGACGAAAATTGGGAGTCTGATAGGTGCTATTGGGGAACTGCCATGGTATCAGGAAATGAATCTATTTGTGAAAACATAATTAAATATCATGGGGATTATGGAAGGGAATTCTGTCCGAGGGAAGTCAGAGATAAACAGATTATCAAAATTATTAGTTTGGCAGTAAACAATGCTTTAACTAATTTAGCATCCTCCTTTGAAATTTGTGAAGATTTATATGACGATAAGGCTGAAGAGAATTACTGGGGAGATGGTGATGACTGTTATTGGAATGTTGCTATGGAAATCAAGGATAAATCCATATGTAATAAAATAAGAAAAGAACAAATGAAGGAAAATTGTCAGGATGCGTTAGACAGAAACGATTGATAGATTTGTAAAGAAGAAGAATTTTATTTTTGAAAATTATAATTGTACAATTCTTAACTCTTTTGCAGTTTTTAATTCTTTTTGAGGATCATCCATGACAGCAACATATTTCCCTTTTAAATTTCCATGATTTACAAATTTTGATGCACTAAAAATTGTTAATAACCTATCATCAAAAGCATAACCTTTCTCATTATAATCATGACCCCTTACTAAAACATTTTTTCCAAGTAAACTCATTACGTTGTTGAAATGATGTTGATTATATAATCTGCCAGTATGCCTAGAATAATTATAAACTGAATTTCCTTTTTCTTTTTTTGAACCATCTAAAGTAATTAATGGTTCATCTGTTGCAACATGATCATTCCAAAGTATTTGTAATGCTGTTTGATAATGAGCAGGAAGTCCCTCGCCATTATTAGGAAAACCTTCGATTCCTTTTGGAACTAATTTTAAACCCCTTACAGATTTAATATCTGGCAAGCCCCCATGTAACCCCAATAATCCATTTTCTGTTGAAACAACATAAGGCATATCAGAAAAAGTACCATAAAGAGTAGAAGATGTATTACGCCAAGCATCTACGCCAAATTCTCTTAAATCAAGCATAATTTCTATTATTCCAGCGTGATCTGGTGTTTCATGGTTTCCTCTTAATAAAATAAGATCTTCAGGATGAGATCTTTTTACTTCAAATAAATAATGAATATTCTTTATTGAACCATGTTCAACAGGAGCTCTTGTTACATAATCCCCTAACATAGCAATTAAATGTGTACCAAAAAACATATCAAAAATTTGTTCTGTTGTTTCAATATCTCCATGAGTATCCCCAACAAAAACAATTGGTCTGTCTAAAGGTAACTCTTGATAATTAGGTTCTTCTTTAAAGATTGCTCTAGTATCAGATAAAAGTGTTATAAATCCCTCTAAATCATTAAACCCAGGAAAATCAAAATTTGGTCTTGACATAAAAGAAAGGAATGGAATTGGATTTAAAAAGATTCCGAAGGGAAAAAAGAAAAATCGCATGTATTTGTATAGATTGAATTCTCTTTTTACAAATAAACATCATACTTTTTTAATTCTTTTTTCAATACATCTCCGCCATCAAAACCTTTAAAGTGTACTGCTTTCATTCCAAATTCTCGTGCAGCTTCAATGTTTGCTAAACAATCATCAACAAATAAACATTTTTTTGGTGGAACACCTAATCTAGAACAAACAGCTTGAAAACTTTTTGCAGAAGGTTTTATAGCTTCAGCTTCCCATGAATAAACTACTTCATTAAAATAATCAGCAATTCCCCATGAAGGATCAATTACTTCATAAGTAGAAGTGTTAGAAAGAAGAGCTAATTTATAATTCTCAGATAATCCATGCAAAACTTCAGGAACCCAATCATAAGGCTTTGCACCTTGTGCACCTTCAATAATAGCAGTAGTAAAAAAAGAAACATTTGCAGGAGTAACACCTAACTTAAACGCTTGCAAAAAACTCTGTGCCATCTCGGTAACTGAGGCCCATTCTTGAAGTTGAATTGCAGTTTCATACTCGGCCATGAAAGTAGGACTATCAGGGATATCAAAATGTCCACGAAGAACAGATGATGTTCCTCTTTCCTTTTGTGCTAGTGTATACCACAAATCAAATACTACTGCTTCTATCATTTTGTTTTTACCTTTTTGTTTTTTACTTTTTTAATAATTAAAAATACAACAACAATATTGGCACAGACGGACCTTTTTACTGCGTAAAAAGTCCTATTCAGCTTCGCCTCACCTGGCCATTGTGGTTGTATTTTTTAACACCAAAGATAGGGTATCTACTGTTTTCACATTACTTAAAACCAACCCCACAAAATTAAAGGAAAAGAAAAAGAATATTTAAACTTTATCCTTTTACGACTTTTCTATTTTTATCACCTGAAAAATCTCCTACTCATTCCTGTACGTACAGGTCTCTCAAAGATCATTGTCTGTGCTGGATCAAAATTATCAGCACCAGGTCCTTGTGTTTGTGGCATAAAGTTGGAAGCTAGATTCACATACAATGGTGTTTCCTGATAAACTAAAGCAAAACCAGTTACAGCACCTGCTGCTGTCTTTAAATCATCACCTAAACTTACAGGTTGTCTCTTATGGTATGGTGTGTCACCTGCTACTTTAAGAAATGCCTGCATGTCAGATTTTGCTTGAGAACCAATTGCTTTGTAACTAAGTGCTTCAATTGCATAGCTTTCTAACAATTTTTTATAGTTTTTTTGGAGTGTTGCTGTTTGATCAAAAACATCAGCAACATAAACTCTGTGTTTTCCTCTCTGCATTGCTGCAATTACTCCAACTGCACCTTCTTGAAATTCAAAATTTGATAAATATTCTGCTAAATCACTTTCTCTTTGCGCATAAGAAGCACCCATGTCTCCAGTAGAAGTATGCGTTCCAAGTGATTCAGTCATTCTTCTTACTTCACCCCAAACTTCTCCTTGGCCTACACTTGCCATTAAAGAAACAGATGCTGGAGCTCTTCTATTACCGGATGTAAAGCCGCCTCTTTCATTACCTGACCACCTACTTTGTTCAACGCAGTTTACAGGAACTGGACCATCAAAACCTTTTGCCATGTAAACATTAGTTGCAACCATCCTATTTTGTTTTCCGCCTGTAACATATTCACCCTGCAAAATTAAAACTTCTTTATCTGTTTCATTTTTAAAATGTAATGTTGGAACCTCTCCTGTTTCTCTAACACTCAAACCTTGATTAACTGCTTCATCAAAAACAAGATAATCTAAACCACTATCTTTGCCCAAAAGTGGTGCAACTGCTAAATTCTTGTGTACTTTTACTTCCCCTACCTTTAATCTCTGTTTTACTTTTTCCATTTTTCTTCCCTCCATTCTTAAAAATGTATTATTTTAGGCAAACAATGTTTCATTGTTCATCCTACACATTAGTAGACACTCAAGAAGTATATACTTTACCAGTGTAATCACCACACCAGTACACAATTGTGTATTTTTTTGATAAATGTGGTATTTTTAGAAAAGTTTAAATACTAAACAAGTTCACTAATAAACAAGAAAACAACAATTGCGGGCTGATGAGGCGATTGAAAAGAGCTGAATAGGATTTTTGCTTGCAAAAGTCCGTGAGCCCTGCCGTTTTTGTTGTTTTCTACAAGACCAAAGGTAAAATCCAAATGAAACGAAGAATAGTCCAACATGGAAGCAGTTCATTAACAATAACATTACCTATTAAATGGGCAACTAAGTATGATCTTAAGAAAGGTGATGAATTAGAACTGGAAATGTCAGGACCAATCTTAATGGTTTCCACAACAAAAGAAATTGCTTCTCCAAAAAAAGAAGTAAGTGTTTCTGATTCTGGAATTTTTACTAAAAATAATTTATCCCATCTTTATCAATTAGGATATGATGAAATTGTAATAAGATATGAAGATCCTAGCACACTTGAAGAAATCAAAAGAAGAATTGTTGGGTGCATGGGTTATGAAATAATTGATCAAAAAGAAAACAGAGTATATATTAAAAGCATTGCAACAACAATTGAAACTGAATTTGATACTTTATTAAGAAAATCTTTCCAGATTACAAATGAAATGGCAAGAAGTGTATTAGAAGCATTAGAAAAACAAGAATTTGAAAAACTAAAAGAAATTCGTAACATGGAATCACTAAATAATAAATTTACAGACATTTGTTTAAGAATTCTTAATAAAAAAGGTTACAAAGTTCCAAAACGAACAATGCAAATTTATGAAATAGTAAAAAACATTGAAAGAATCGCAGATGAATTTAAGTATATCTGTAATACATTTGAGAGTTATAATAAAAAGATCAGTAAAGAAGTGTTACTTGCATTCAAAGAGTCAATTGATTATTACTTAGCATTCTATGAGATGTTTTACAAGTTTGATCCAAAACTAAAAAAGAAATTATATCTAGGAAGAAAAGGTCTAGTAAAAAAGTATTCAACAGCATTAGAAAAAAGTAAAGGAACAGAAGCAATGTTTTATCATCACTTAATTAATATTGTACAGAAGACATATGATGGGGCAGGTGGATACTTTGCATTGGTTTTGTGATATTTGTTTGAATCTTGTGTTTTAATAAGATGTGTTTAAGAAAACATAAGGGTTTCTAAAAAATCTTAGTGAGTGACATGTCCTTCGGACCTAGTGTTGTAGTGTGACATGCAGTGTAATATTCTTCAACACCGGCGGATGCTCTTTTTCACTAGGACTTTTATTCTTTATTAAATTCTTATTAGAGAAATCAAAATTAAAAAACGTATCATCTCAATCCGCCAACAACCATATATGGTTTTAAATAATTCTTGCTGTCAAGTAATCTTGTTAGTTCTTTTTTAATTGTGTGAACTGTTTCTCTGTATTGGCCACCAAATTTCTCAACCTTATCTAAAGAACGCCATAATTCCAAACAATGGAATGATGCTTTTTTCTGAATATCTCTAGCATCTGTTCTAACAGGATCATACATTTCATACAAATTCCATAATGAAGATTGTATTGGAGAATCTACAGGATTAATACCTGAAGGCAAATCAATATTAACACGATATTCTGTTCGTAAAGCATTAATTCTAGTTAAATAAGCTGCTGCAAATCTTTCAAAAGTATAACTATAACCATTACCAGTTGCATCAATTGTATCTCTTCTATGATGTATCCAAAAATCCCATAGATCACCAAAAGGATTATCTTTTACAATTGATCCCCAATCAATAACTCCAAATTGATTAATACTTGTTTCATGCTTTCTTTTCACAGTAACAAGATTTCCTAAATGAATATCTCCATGAGAAACAACATTAACACCAGATTGAAGATTGTATAAATCATCACAAGCTTTCAATAGTTCTTCTCCGTTTTCCTCTGTAATTCTTAATCCTGCTAAAAATCTTTCACCAAGTTCTTTTCTAGGACTAGAAGTTTCTAAAGAAACACCTGCTTTTGTAAATTCGTCTTCTACAAGCGTTAGCTTAACATGATAATCTGCAATGATTCTTGCAATTTGTTTTGCAGTGTCAAAAATTCTTATTGGTCTTAATCTCATATTTCTAAGTAAATCTCTGTACGGATCACCTGCATGTTCAACTACTCCCCCTAAAATTGCAATGTCAAAAGGATAAGTTTGATCAGGCGTAGGATTATAACCAATTGGTTTTCCAGTAGGAATCCCATGTTTATGTGCTAAATGATAAATCATTAATTCTCTTGCTGTTTCTACTGGATCTGCTTTGAATATCCATACTTTGTTAAGCCAATCCCCATCTCCTTTAAGAAAATGTACTTCCTTAACTTGTTTTCTTGTTGCAGAGAATTCATTAATACTAGTAATCTCAATTCTGTCTTTATATGACTCTGATAAAATCTGTTCTAATGTAACAATTTCATCTGGTTTCGCAGAAATAGTTTCTAGTAATACTTCTCTTTCATGTTCAGTTGAACTTAACAAAGAAATCATAACTACGTCATCATCACCAGGAAGTCCTTGACTACTATCAATACCACCTAAGTCTGAAGTAGGAGCAACTTGTTCTGTTCTTGCATCACCGCTTGATCTCATTCTTCTTGATTGTAGACCAGCATCAGAACCAAAAGAATCTGAACTAGGACCATCTGGAGAAAATGCATAATTTCGTAAACTTTCATCCCCCTCATCACCCATATCATCACCATAAGAGGTCATCCTTCTAGTGGCTCCTTCAAGATTTTCTAAAACAAGGTCTGATAAAATAGGTTTCCCAAATACAGGGATCTCATCAAATTCAACTGTGTCTAATAATGTTCGTACCATTTTATTATATTATAAACATTTATTTGTAATAAAACCTTTGTGTGTATTTTGTGTATTTTTTAATTTTGAGTTTAAGGAATTAGTAAGTTTAACATTTTATTTCCCCAAATAGATGTATTTTACTAGTTTTTATAAAGGTTTTGGTAGATAACCACTGAATAGTAAGAAAAGAACTATAATAACCCAAGTAACACAACAAAAATTACACCTGCAATTAAAGAAAATATGTTACTATGATCTGATTTTTCACAGCAAGAACAAGGTATAAGTTCATCTGCAGAGATATATATCATTAAACCAGCTGTTGCTGCAATTGCAACACCAATAAAATTCATTGAAATAACTCCATAAAGAAACTTAGCAAAGAAGAATCCAAGTAAAATTGGAATTGCAGTAGCAGATGAAAGCAAAAATGATTTTAGTCGTTTACCAGTACAACTAAAATAAGGAGCAGAAGTACAAATGCCTTCTGGAATATTATGAATTGCAATCCCTAATGCAATTGTTAAACTAACTTTAATTCCTGAAACATAACCCACAGCAATTGCCATACCTTCTGGAAAATTATGTAAAAAAATTCCTAAAAGAAGATAAATTGAAGTTTTTCTTAATTGACAACCATGTTCTTGCCTGCAAAGTTCAGGATGGATGTGAGGAATTAATTTATCCAAGAGATACATAATCAATGCACCAATTAAAACACCAATTGCACATAACCAAACAGATGATAACTCAATACTTTGAGGAATTAATTCAAGAAAAGAAATTGCCATCATCACACCTGCTGCAAATGCCATCATATTATACATGAATTTTTGTGATGGTTTCTTAATTACTCCAATTAATGAGCCAATAATTGGTCCAAGTACAGATATGATTAAAATTAAAATTAATGAATCCATAGTCTTAATTATTAATTAGGTAGTTTATATGGGTTATGATTTCAAAAATGAATTAAAAGATTATCCAAATATAATCTTTTTCTGAAAATCTAAACTGCAGAGGGATGTTAATTTAGTTTTATTGCACTTGGAAAATAACAATTAACTAAATACCTATTATCATCTCCTCTAAACAATAAATCACCACCTGCATTATTAATAATAGCATTTCTCTTTTCAAACAAACTTCTGTCAAAAGTTTTTCCATCAGAAGAATTATAAGCTGCAACTACAAACTTACCAGTATTTTTAAGCTTTGAACAATAATGTTCTATTGAATGATCATTCCAAAGTTCTATATAGGGAAAATCAGTAAGATTTTGCGTTTCAACAAGACCATAACCATCTGCTGCATTAAATGTAACACCCACATTAGGCATCTCCTGTTTAAAATATTTCAAAAAATCAATTATTAATTCTATTTTATTAACCTCTTCAAAACAATCAGGGTCATGTATATTATCAAATGACCATACATCTGGTTTATACCTAAATTTCCATCTTACATCAAGACTACCATACTGATCAAAATGTATTCCTGTAAAACCAAGATTTTCAACAACAATCTTTAATTGCTCTGTATAATGCTGTTTCCACTCTTCAGTTGAAGGGTCTACTATTGAAACAAATGCCCAATCAGGGTTATCATCAAGACAAAACCATTCTTGGGCAAACTCTTGTTTATCTTCTAAAAAAGAAAATAAAGCTTTTTCTAGACCAGGCATTACAAAACCAGGGGATACGCTGTAGATACCCGTATAAAACCAACTGGCACCTCCAACTTTTCTGATCTCGTCTACATAAGCATCAAGGGTTTCTCTTTTTATTGTTCTGCCGATAGGATCATGCCATTCTTTTTTATCAGGAACAATTGGAATTTCATATCTTTCCATTGCATCGTAAAACTGAAAATGAACAACTCCTAATTCATTAAAAAGAAACCTAACTCTATCTCTTGCATTATCTGGATTTATATCAAATGCTGTTAGGAACCCATAATCATTTAATACCATAATAAATGATAGAAGATGAGAGTATAAAAGTATGCAGTGTATTAAACACTACGACAATTGGTTTTTAAAAATATCCTCTTTCTTTCAAATGTTTAACTAAACCTGGTGCAAGAATTGGTTTTTCATTTTTAAGAACATATCTAAATGGTAACTCAACTTCTTCACAATCATTAATATCAATAATAATTGTATCTTTGAATTTGATTTCATTAAACTTTTTGCCATCCATTATCATTTTTGCAACAAGAACTGCAGTATCTGTTGACATTTGTTCTTTACCCATATTTCTTGTTTCAAATTTAATTCCTTTCTCTCGCATTTTAGTACAAAAGCCTTTTGTTCTTTTTTTCGGAGGGTAATCACCCATAATCCCACCAAAAACAAGATAATCAAATTTATTTTTATCAGAAGTTGTTAATATTTGTTTAGCATTTGGATCTAAAACGCATATTTTCTTTCTTGTTATATTTTCAGAATCTGTAAAACTTTCATGATAAACATGTCCTGACGGACCTAGTTTTTCACGTGCTTTCACTCCATTCACGTTTGTAAATAGAATGCTGCTTTTTCCGACTATTTTAGAAATATGTTTATATTCTAAAAAACACCATTTGTATAAACGTCCATCTAAATGTTCAATAATGTATTTCATAAACTAGAATTATATTACATCCACTATAAAAAGCTTTTTATGAAAAAAATAAAATTTTATTGAAAACCTTTGTCTGTAAGCATGTATTCTTCTAATTCATACTTGTCAAACCGTGTTCTGTTCATAATTTCTTTTAGGCCTTTCTTGCCTTTACCTGTTACTTTCCCTGCCATATTTTCACCTTAGTTAGATGTCTAATTGTTTAAAAAAGACAAATTGTTAACTTTGGATCACCTCAAGACTCAAAGAAATCACTCCCTTTTGGTACTCTAATACAGATATGGGGAAAGAGATCATTTATATATTTTTTGGTTTAGGACTACTGCAGAGTAAAGAAAGGTTACACACAATATACAAAATATTTATAAATAATCTAATAAATAAGTACATATACAATAGTAAGAATATTTTAAAAAAAAGAGGGAAACAATGGAAGAATATTTACTTTACTTAACAAACATAGCTATAATTTTATTGATAGGTGTGTTTATTGCAATTATTTCTAAAAAATTAAAAACCTCTAATTTATTATTATTGTTAATTTCAGGGATTATCTTGTCTAAGATGACTTATTATGGAGAAAAATTATTTCAGTTTTCTCATACTTTCTTAACTGGGTTAGCTGTTCTTGCTTTAGTTATGATTATTTTTGATGCTGCCTCTAGGTTTAAATGGAAAACGATTGATGAATACACATTAAGAGCATTAAAATTAGCTTTTTTCTTTTTATTACTTAATATGTTCTTACTTGCAATTGCAACATCATTACTTTTTGGAATCAAAGATGTGTTTTTAGTATTAATTTTCTCCAGCATAATGGTTGGAACAAGTCCCGATGTTATTTTGTCAATGCTAAAACAAGGCAACCACAAAATAGTAGAATTATTAAGAATTGAATCAATTGTTAATACGCCATTAACTGTTTTATTACCATTTATTATTTTAGATTTAATGCAATCATTAACTGCACAAGAAGTTATTTTTTCAAAACTTTTAGATAACCTAAAACCATTTATCACCCAATTTGTCGTCGGAATTGGAGCAGGAGTTTTAATTGGATTGATTGTAGCAAAAGCAATGAAAAAAGCATACTCAGAAACAATAAGCCCTCTGGCTTTAATTACTGCTGCACTTTTAACATATATTCTTGCAGAAAATTTAGGGGGTAACGGAGTTTTAGCAGTAACAGTAATGGGATTAATGTTTGGAAACTTTTATGTTAAACAGAAAGAACAATTGTATAGCTTCTCTTCTGTATTTGAAAATTCATTAATGATACTTGTTTTTATTCTTGTAGGAATTGGAATAAGTGTTCCTTTTAGTAGTTATATCTTTTGGATTAAAGCGTTTATACTGTTTATATTTTATTTGTGCATTAGATACGCCGCAGTAATGTGGGCTATGAATAAACAAAAACTAACAATAAAAGAAAAACTATTCATGACATTTAACATTCCAAAAGGAATTGCTGTAGCAGTAGTAGCGTTTACATTAGCAACAAAAGTTACAGAAATACCTGGACTTCAAACAATATTAAATCTAGTAGTTATATTTATGCTATTCTCATTAATTGTTGCAACCTTTGTCAGCAAATTTGATCATTGGTTTTTAACGCCAGAAAAAACATTAGAAAATGAAAAAGAAAGATTGTTTGAGAAAGAAAAAGAATTAGAGAAAAAAAAGAATAAAAATAAGTGAAAAACTTTTGAATAGAATTCAAACAGTTACTATAAAAAAGATAGTAAAGTTTATAAATCAACCACTACATTTCTTTATAAATGCCCAATGAAGAAAAGATACTGTTAGATACGAACTTTCTTATGATTCCAGGAAACTTTGGAGTAGATATATTTACAGAGATTGAACGTATATGCCATTTCAAGTATAAGTTGTATATTTTGGATAAAAGCCTTGATGAGCTCAAAAAACTGCCAGAGAAGGCCAGGAAACAGAAAACAACCACTAAACGGGCCGTAAACATCGCATTGAAACTTGTTGAAAATATGGTTCAAGATGGAAAACTTAATATAATCCCTATTAAAACTAATAAGAAGTTAATAAGTATATATAAAGATAAATATGTTGATGATATAATAAAAGAAGTCAAAAATGACTATATTATAGCTACAACAGACAAAGAATTAAAAAAACATTTAAAAAGAGTGATAGTTTTAAGGCAGAAAAGCCACTTAGAATTGGTTAATTATTGATTTGTACTTAAGATTAAAAACAATACATAAAACAGCTTACATTAACAAAGCAACGCAAGGAGGCAAAATTCATGTATTACAAACTAAAGATTGAGGATCATATAAGGGTAGACCCAAAATTATTCGGAGAAGATACCACAATAGCAATTCAAAAACAAATCAGAGAGAAATATGATGGTTACATATCTAGGGAATTAGGTGTTGTAATTGATGTTTCTGATATTGAAGAAGTTTCACAAGGCATAATTATTGCTGGTGATGGGGCTATTTATTATAAAACAATGTTCCACTTACTTGTTTTCAAGCCAGATTTACAAGAAGTTGTTCTTGGAAAAATCAAAGACATTGCTGATTTTGGTGCATTTATTTCAGTTGGCCCATTAGATGGAATGATTCACATTTCCCAAACAATGGATGATTTTGTAAGTTTTTCTAAAGAAAAAACTTTAGCTGGAAAAGAAAGTAAAAGAAGCTTAAAAGTAAATGATTTATGCAGAGCAAGAATCATTGCTATTAGTTATAAAGATCAAACAAATCCAAAACTAGGATTAACAATGAGGCAACATGGCCTTGGAAAACTAGACTGGATTGATGAAGAAGCAAAAAAAGCAGCTGCTGATGCTAAAAAAACAACAAAAGGAACAAAAGCAAAAGGCGCTAAAGCAAAATCATAAAAATCCGTCATGAGTATCACACCCAAACCTAAAGGTAGGGGTATGTCGTAACACCCATTTTGACAAACGGATTTTTAGGATGCCAAAAATTTAAATGAAATTTTTGTGCATAAAAACTCAAGATAGAAGGTAATAAAAATGGCAAGAAAAGTATGTAAAAGATGCAAATTATTCGTAAACGAAAGTGAATGTCCAGAATGTAAAACATCATCATTTTCAACAAATTGGCAAGGAAGATTATTTATTGCCGATCCAGAAAAATCATTTATTGCAAAACAAGTTGGAATTGCACAAAAAGGCGAATATGCAATAAAAGTAAAATAATGTCGAGGGAATTAAGATGGAATTAGAGATCACAAAACAAAGGGAAACACCACTGTTAGAAAGAACTAGAATTAGTGCAATGGTTGATTTTGAAAATAAAACTCCTTCAAGAGTTCAATTAAGAAAAGATATTGCAAAGAAACTAAAAACAGATGAGAGTCTTATTATTATCAGACATATTTATCAAAGATATGGACAAAAAACTGCTAAAGTTATTGCTCATGTTTACAAAGACGCTAAATATATGGAAAGATTAGAAGGCAAAGTTCTAATAGACAAACATAATAAAGAAGAAAAGAAAGAAGAACCAAAAGCTGAAAAACCAGCTGAAGAAGAAAAAAAGGAAGAACCTAAGGCTGAAGAAAAAGTAGAAGAGAAAAAAGAAGAAGCTCCTGCTAAAAAAGAAGCAAAACCAGCTGAAGAAGAAAAAAAAGAAGAACCTAAGGCTGAAGAAAAAGTAGAAGAGAAAAAAGAAGAAGCTCCTGCTAAAGAAGAAGCAAAGCCAGCTGAAAATGCTGAAGAAAAAAAAGAATAGGTAAATAAAATGGCAAAGAAACCGAAAAAACCAAAAAGAACATCTAATGTTTCAAAAAATTATAAAGTATCCGGAGACAAAGTAGAAAAATTAAATAAATCATGTCCAAAATGTGGCCCAGCTGTGTTCATGGCAAAACATAAGAACAGAGACACATGCGGCAAATGCGGATACATGGAAAAACAGTAAAACTGTTTTTCTGGCTTTAAAATTTTCAATTTTAAAACATGGAAAAAAATTAATTTTTATTTTTTCTTATAATTAAATACAATTAGTTCTCGCTAGAAGAATATTATTTATTTTAAAAATTCGTGAGTGACATGTCCTATGGACCTAGTGTTCTAGAGCTTCTCAATCCCAATTCAAAATACAAAAGACATAAGAACTACTCACGAGTAGTTACAGAAACAAAACATTTAAATATAACCTATGTGTTAACAAGCATAAATTAGTACAATTGGGGGTAAATAATATGCCAAGACATTCAACAGACACAGAAGGACTTACACTTGAAAAATATCTTGAAGAAGCACAAACATTTAGAGATCAAGCATTTGCATTCTATGAAGGAAGATCAGTATCTAGTACCGGCACAGGTATTGTAAACGGCGGTAGTAATGGAACAGCTTATGATGCTGTTTGGTTTGATGTTCCTGAAATTTTAAGTGATTATTGGGGAGATAGTTTAAAAGTTGATATAACAAAACATGAAGCAATGATTTCATTATTAGAAACTATGGCAGAAATTAAAGATAGAGGAAGTATTGGATGTGGAATGGGTAGTAATGTAGATGGAGAAGCAAAAAAATCTTTTGCATACTGGAGAGTATTCCATGACAGAGGCAGTGATGTACACTTTGTTGTTACAAAAGAATTTGGTTATGACAAACCACAAGCAGCATTTGTAAAAGGTGATGTTAGTACATTCCTTGATGATAGAAAATGTGGAAATAGAGTAAACGAAAGTAGAATCAAAATAAAAAGCTATACTAGTTTCCATAGAGAGATGCAATCATATCATTCGTAATTTTTTAATTTTTAATTATAATTCTTATTTTTAAATTCTATTTTTCTAAAAAATTCGTGAGTAACATGTCCTTCGGACCTAGTGTTGTAGTGTGAGATGTAGTGTATTACTCTTCAACAATTGCGGATGCTCTTTTCTCGCTAAAAACTATTGTATCCTATAACAAAAAATAATACAGAATAAATTAAACTAAATTAAGAATTAATTTCTACTCTGAAACGCTAAAAGATCTTCTGTTGTTAACTTTCCACCAGTCTTTAGCTTATGGTCAACGTCGTTTTGTTTTTGTTTTAATGTCTTTTGTTGTTTTTCTTTCTTAACTTTCTTGACTGCTTCTCTGTTCATGTCTAGTTTCCCATATAACTTGTTAAGATCATCAAGATCTACTTTTAATTTATCATTGAGCTCTGTAAATTGTTTCTTGAATTCAAGTGATTTAATATGTGCTTCATTTTCTTTTTTCTTTAAATCTTTAACAAGTTTAGAAGATTCTATCATAGATTCATGTTTTTCCTGGCTTTGTTTTGCTTGAGATTGCATTTTCCTATGGAAAAGGTTTGCTTCTTTTTTCAATACATCAACGTCTTTTGTTAAAGCATGAATCTTTTTCCAAACTGTGCTTACAGCACTTAATTTTTTGTAATTTGATCTAAGGTCTCTAATTTCTTTCATTATTTTTTTTTCATTCTCAAAACTCATAACAGAAGTTTCATGTTTATACTCTAATTGTTCAATTTGCTTTTTTAGATAACTAGGGTCCCCTTTAATATCGTGTTTTTTAACAATATCTGATTTTTCTTTTTCATATTTTTTTAATTCATCAACTTTTACTTTAATTTTTTTGTTTAAATCATCTCTAGAAACCTTACTACCTTTAACTGTTGTAGTAAAACCATCACGTGTAGTTTTTGCTTCTTTTAACTGACCAATTAACTTTTTAATCTCTTGAGAAGCATTATTTCGCTGTTGGAACCACTGTTCCTTCTGCTCATTAATCTCATTAAGTTTAGAACGAAGCTCTTTGATTAATTCCTTTTTCTTGTTTAATTCATCTAATAATGATTTTTTTTCTTCGGGTGTTAACATATTTCCTCACGTCATTGTATTAAAATAAGTTAGAAGTTTGAAGTTGGAGGTTTGAAGTAAAACTTCTTACTTCCCACTTCTTACTTAAAACTTTTTTAATTATTATCTTATCCGAAAAGACTTCCTAGGCCAGCTGCTGCTGCGCCATCATCTTTCTTTTCTTCTTTCTTTTCTTCTTTAGCTGCTGCTGCTGGAGCTGCTGCTGCTGCTGGAGCTGCTGCTGCTGGAGCTACTGCTGCTTTTTTAACTGCTTCTTCAATATTAACGCCATCAAGAGCTGCTACTAATGCTTTAATTCTTGCATCGTCTGGTGTTACGCCAGCAGCCTCCAAAACTTTTTTAACTGATTGTTCATCTACTTTATTTCCTGCTTTATGTATTAACATTGCCGCATATATGTATTCCATTTTTGTTTCCTCCTATAAGATTAATTTATTGTATTTTATTGTTTAGCTTCGGCCTTTAAACTTGAAGCTTCTCTTTCGGCTTTCATTAACAGATCTTCAACAACTGCATCTGCTAGGATATTTGCCTCTAATGCTACAGCCTTTGAATTATTAAATGCTGCTTGCAACAATAATTCTATTGTATCTTCACATGGATAAGCCATCTCTACTGCAAGGTTGAATGATTCACTTGCTGCAGTTGAAATCTTCTGCATGAATTCATCTTCATCAATTGCTAAAATATCCTTTGTGTAGATTGTTCCGTCTTCATAAACTGCTGTTATTGCTAAACCAATTTCCATTGGTTCTACACCTAATCTTGATAAGATTCCTGCAGCCATTTCTGAAAACGCGTCTCCTTCTTTAACAACAAGGGAGTCTGCTTTAATTACAACTTTCCCACCATCAATTCCTGCTTTAACTCCAATTTGGGCTAATTCACCAATAATTGGACCTGGGGCAAAACTTGTTGGTCCTGCTTTGACAACAACATCCTTAGGAGCTGTTTGTCCTGATTTTGCAGGAGCTGTTGATTTGCTCTTTTCCAATTTCTTGTAAAGAGTAAAAGGATTTTGATTTGTAAATAATAATGCTGGCATGCCTTTCAGATATGGAATTAATTCTTCAATTCCTTTCTTTTCTGCCTTTGATGCTTCTAAAGCAATTTTAAGTAATCTTCTTTTGGTCATTTTAATGACACAACCATCACGAAGAGAAGCCCTCATTTTTTGTAATTGTTTTGTAGGAAGATTTTCCATGTTAAGAGCAGCAACAATTTGATATTCTTTAAGCAATTCTTTAAATTCAGAAACAGTTGTAACTTTTTTTTCTGCAACTTTTGTTGCTTTTTTGATTTCTTTCTTTACTTCTGATTTTGTTTCTGGTTGCTTAGCTACTTCTTTTACTTCTTCTGGTTTTACTGCTTCCTTTGTTTCTTCTGGTTTTATGTCAGTCACTTTGACACCTTCACAGGCTTACCCATTGTAAGCTTTAAGAAAACTGCTTTAATATTATTTTCATGATTTGGTAAATGATGAACTAGTTGTTTTATAACTGTAAGAATATTGTCAATTACTTCTTCATCTTTCATATCTTCAGTCCCAATTGCACATTGAAACATAAGAGCTGTTTTTGCAGAAACTCTTACTGTTTTCTGAAGTCTTTCATATAATGGTTTTAGCTGGGCTTTAGGAGGGACAACACAACCTGCTTTTGGGTTTGGCATCTTTCCTCTTGGACCAAATACTTTACCAAATGCACCAGCTACTTTACCCATGATATTTGCTTGCGCAATAAAGAAATCATGATTATTTGCTAGTTTTTTTGCTACTTTTTTGTCTGCATGTTTAGGAAAATCATCTGCAGTAATAAAGGTATCACAAACCTTTTCTGCCTCATCTTTAAGTTCAGGACCAACTAAAGCACAAATTTTCACTGCTTTGCCCCTTGAATAGTGCAAAGTTGTGTAGAAATCTACTTGTTGTTCTGTTTTTTTTAAGTCTAAGTTCTGTAAAGAGACTACTAAATCATAACTTTGAGAGAACTTTCTCTTCTTAGAATTCTTCTTTACTTCTTCTAGAGCTGTTTTAATCTTTTCTTCATCCATTAATAGCACCTCATGGCCCCACTATCGCAAATATCGTTTAAATACGTTTTTTTTCCAAAAAACAACGATAGTCATTGGGATTTGAGTATAATCTGTTATTGTTTTGAATGAGGGGGTTATTTATAAAGTTTACTATCATTTTGAGGGTAAAGGTTTGAAATTTATTTTAAAAGATTTTTGTGGATGTTGTTAATTAATTGAGATCTCATTATACCACCATCTCCACAAAATTTATAAAGAATTAACCAAATATAGATAATTGTGGCCAAAATTAACATAAATCGACACATATGGAATATTATTTCTAGAGATATTGCAATACAGAAATGTTTGTCAGCAGGAATTGTTAATAATAGGGCACTTGCAAAACATTTGATTGAAAAATATAGTCTTAGTTTTTCATTAGATGGAGTTTTATCTGCAGTTAGAAGATATGCTGTTGAAGAAGAATTTGAAGAACACACAAAAGAGATTGAAAAAGCACTTCAAAACATGGTCGTATTAACTAAGAATAATATTGCAGCAATAAAATTAAGATCAGATGCATTCACAAACATTGCAAATGACTTCTTAACAAAACTTACATTAAAACATAATTTTAGAATGGTTAAAACAAAAGAAATTATCAAAATTATGGTTAACCAAAAAGATCTTGACAAGAAAAAAGCAGCATTTGATAAAGAATATTTCATAGGAGTAAAAGAAAATTTATGTGAAATAAGAATTATGTTAGAAAAAGATGCAACACATTTAAGAGGATTTCTTTCCAGACTTTCAAGTGAACTTGCATTGCACAGTGTAAATATTGAAGCTATAATCATTGCCATACCAGAAATTCTAATTTATGTAGAGGAAGATGATTTAGTAACAGCACAAAAATGTTTGATGGATTTAAGAAGTAAAAAATAAGTAAGTAGTTCTAAGTTTGAAGTAAGAAGTTGGTTTATAGTAAGTAGTTATGAATATACTTCCAACCACTAACTCCTTACCCACTACAAACTTAAAACTTATTACTTATAACTAAACTAATGCAACACTAATGGCTTTTCATTTCTTTCAGCAATTCCAACTACTTTTCTTATTGTTGGATGTAATAATTCATCAGTACTAGTTGGATTACGATAAACGCTTGCTAAATCTGCATGCTTGTTAACAACATCACTGACTACCCTATCAACATCAGGACTAGATAATTCAGGGAAAGGCAACCTCATTTCCTCGTCTAAGAATCTTTCCATTCCTTTGTAAAACACAGCTAATTTACCCATTACACGCTCTTTGTAAATATCTGCTTTTGATTCATATCCATTTCCAACATACAAGACTTTTCCAGATGGTGCCATAATTGTTTTTACATCTGTTTCTTGATTTAATAATCTCATTAAATCCTCATCACCCAAGCCTATCATCCTTGCTAATTCAAATACAACATGTGAATCTTGTACTAAGTGCCTATCAAGAGCTGCCCTTCCCCATTCAGCCTCCATAAAACCTTCTAAACTATGTAAATGTACATTTATCATCGTATCTCCGAATAGAACATAATGATGCTCTGACTCATAACCAGAAGACATTTTTCCTTTAACTTGTGCAGACGTGAAACCTTTTAATTTTTCAACATCATCCCTATAGAAGTTTGTTTGATCTGCCAAGACAACAAATTTATCCATTAAGTAAGGCCTAACATTTGTTTCAATATCATGCCAAGAGTTAGCAACAATTGCTAAGCCATATGTATCCCTAACTTCTTCTCCCATCATTAATTTCTCAATTAATCTTTTTGTTGTTTTTGTTCTTGTTTTAACTAATTTAACGCCAAAAGGATTGGTTTCAGTAGATGCAAAATAGGACATATTTTGGTTTGGTAAAAAACCATAAAATTCCCCCAAGAATTTTGCAACTACTTCATCCCTAAAATGATTTAGAGCAGGATTACCTTGATCAAGAGCAGAATTAATTTTTGAATGCAAAGAAGTTAATTCCCTTGCAATATTTAGATTAGGTACTTGATAATGAGATTGCTCAGTTATTAAAGAAGTAGCATTTTCTAATAATTCTTGTATACTCCCAAGTAACATACTCCTATTAAATACTTCCCTATCGAATGTTTGTTTTTCCGTTTGCATCTTATTAGTTGTTTTATTTTTAATTAATGTAACAAATCAGTATATTAGCAGTTGGTTATGACCATTAGCAAGAAAGGCCATACAACCAGTATACAAAAAAACACACAGTTCATTTTTCAGTAGTTATTTTTTTGTTTATAAATACTATTATGCCATTAAGAAGTATATAAACATGTTGACCAGAAACACAAATAAACAATTATTTTGACCACAATTTGATATAACTGACTAAAACAAACAATTATGACCCGGGCAAATAATCAGAACCTGGCTTTTTTAAAACCAACTGATTTTTTTTCATAGAACTCAACAAGTTTTTTAAAAATAGCACCAATGGATGCAGGATTAGGATATTTAATAAGATCTTGAGAACAATCCTCACCAAACTTTTGTGGAAAATATTCAACTAATAAAGCAGCCTTAGCCTCGGCATTTCTACTCAAACTAGCCAAAGGATATAAAGACTCCGCATCATGAAGAAATCTTGATATTTTGTCTTGTTTTGCTATTTCCGCAACAGAACCAGAAAGTCTCTCGTCTTGAACCTCATAAGATCCCCATTTTGCGTTTTCATGAGCAATGGCTGCAAGACCTGATTCATACAATGTATTGTCTTCTGGAAATACATCATATTTGTCACACAAAAAAGTATATCTACTTGCATCTTGACTATCACGAGCATCTTCAATTAAAGAAGAGACATGTGCAATATCCTCTGGTAGAATAATACCCTCTAAACTTGAATCTCCTAAAACATCAATTTTTTGAGCCATAATAAAAAGAAAAGATAGAAAATATAAAAAATCTACTATTTTGTTTGTTTTCCAGTGATATAAACTCTAAAATTATCATCTGATTCTACTTCAATATACTCAAGATTATCAATTACAATATCATTCCCACCCAAAAGATAAGAAACATTTAATCCAGTAATATCTACCCTATCAAGTAAAGGAAAATCAACTATTTGCTTTGGAACATCCCCTGATTTGTGTGGTTCTGAAATATCAAACAAACTAATGAAAAACGGATGTTTAGTATCATCAGGATCTACTCGTTTTTTCCTACCAATTATAATGCTTTTTGCTTCGTATTTTTCCATTTTAACTCCTCTGTAAAGTATAATAACGGTGAGATATATAAAGTTAATGGAATGAGAAGAATATCACCAAGGAAACTTACTGAAAATATAAAAAATAGTGAGAAAAGATTAACCATCCCCTAATAGCCCCCACCCACCACCCTTTGACTTAGATTTTCAACTTAATCTAACAAAAATCGAAAAGTTTAAATATAAAAACAACCCTCTTTGCCATAAACAGATGAATTCTGAAGTATCTAATCTGAACAAATTGGGGTTTATAAAACAATAAAGAAGGTGCATTAAATGGAAGAAAGCGATAAGAAAATTTTAAAGGGTACTACAACCATTGGTTTAGTATGTAAAGATGGTATTGTAATGGCAGCTGATATGAGAGCAACAGCTGGAAATCTGATTGTGAATAAAGAAACAGATAAGGTTCATAGTATAACTGATAACATAGTTATAACAATGGCTGGAACTGTTAGTGATGCTCAATTATTAACAAAACATATTAGAGCTGAATTATCATTAATGAGAATCAGAAATCAACATGAAGCAACAGTTAAAGAAGCTGCAAATTTATTAGCAGGATTTGTTTATGGAAACATTAGAAAAATGTCAATGATTCCTGGTGTAGCTCATTTTATAATGGGTGGAAAAGACAGAACAGGATTTTATCTTTATGATATTTTCGCAGATGGAAGCTTAACAGAAGAAAAAAAGTATGTTACAAGCGGATCTGGAAGCGTATTTGCAATTGGTGTTTTAGAAACAATGTTTAAAGACGGTCTAAGTATTAATGAAGGTGTTGATCTTGCAGTAAAAGCATTAAACGCAGCACTTCAAAGAGACACATACACAGGAAATGGAATTAATGTTATAACAATAACAAAAAATGGAGTGAAAAGAGAAATTCAGAAATTCATTAACACTGGAATAAAATCATAACTTTTTTTTATTTTCTTTTTAATAAAAAACAACTACGATCTTAAAAAATCATAAAAATCTGTCATTATTGACGGATTTTTAGGATGCCAAAAATTTCACCATTAATGGTGGGGTGTTAAACCCCATACAAAAATTCTTGATGAAATTTTTGTGCACAAATTAAAAATTAGGAGAAACTAAATTAAAACTGAAATCTAAAAATACGAGTATTAAATAAAATGACAAAAATAATAAAAGAAATTCTAAAGAATTTACCAGAAGGAAAAATATCAGATGTAGCCTTTGAAGGCGCCAACATAGTTCTTTATACTAAAGACAAAGAATATTTCTTTGATAATGGGGGAACAATAAAAGACGTTGTCAAAATGTTCAAGAAAAGAGTTGAACTAAGATCAGATCCAAGTATAACTGTCCCACCTGAAGAAGCAGAGAAGAAAATAAGAAAAATAATTCCAGAAGAAGCTGGTGTTGCTCAAATTTTCTTTGAACAAGAAAGAAGTAGAGTAATTGTTGAAGTAGAAAAACCAGGATTAGCAATTGGAAAACAAGGATCATTATTAAGAGAGATCAAAAATAAAACACTATGGGTGCCACACATTAGAAGAACTCCCCCATTAAGATCAAAATTAATTGAAAACATCAGAGGCGCATTATACAAACATTCTAACGAAAGAAGAAAATTCTTAGATAATGTTGGGCACAGAATTTATGACGGATGGATCAGAGAAAAACAACATGAATGGGTCAGAGTATCCTACTTAGGATCTGGACGACATGTTGGTAGAAGTTGTCTTTTGTTACAAACTCCCGAATCCAGAGTATTGTTAGATTGTGGAGTAGACGTTGCAGGCGTAGGACAAGAAGCTTATCCTTACCTTGATGCCCCAGAATTTGATATTTCACAATTAGATGCAGTTGTTCTTAGTCACTCACATCTAGATCATTGTGGTTTAATTCCTTACTTGTTTAAGTTTGGATACAAAGGACCTGTTTACTGTACTTCACCAACAAGAGATGTTGCTGCATTACTTTTATTAGATTTTATTAAAATCATGAAGTCAGAAGGAAAAGATCCAATCTTTACTTCTGAACATGTTAAACAATTAGTTATGCACACAATTCCTTTAGGTTATGAAGAAGTTACAGACATAACTCCAGACATTAGAATTACATTATATAATGCAGGTCATATTTTAGGAAGTGCAATGGTTCATTTACATGTTGGAAATGGATTACATAATATGTTGTATACAGGAGATTTAAAGTTTGGAAGAACACAATTACTAGATCCTGCTGCAACTTCATTCCCAAGATTAGAAACTTTAATGATTGAAGGAACTTATGGTGGAAAAGATAATGTGTTACCGCCAAGAAAACAAACAGAAGAACAATTTGCAAACAAAATAACAGAAACACTAGAAAGAAGAGGAAGAATTTTAATTCCTGTTTTAGGTGTTGGTAGAGCACAAGAAGTTATGATGATACTTGAAAATCTAATGAGGACTGGAAAACTAAGTAAAATGCCAGTATACGTTGATGGGATGGTATGGGATGTAACAGCAATTCACTCTGCATATCCTGAATTCTTAAACAGTCAAGTAAGAAAACTAATTTTCCATAAAAATGAAAATCCTTTCTTAAGTGATATCTTCAAACATGTTGGATCTGCAAAAGAAAGAAAAGAAATTATTGATGACAAAGGACCTTGCGTTGTATTAGCAACATCAGGAATGATGACTGGTGGTCCAAGTGTTGAATATTTCAAAGAATTTGCACAAAGTAAAAGAAATTCAATTATTTTTGTATGTTATCAAGCAGAAGGAACTTTAGGAAGAAGACTACAGAGAGGAGAAAAAGAGATTGTATTTGCAAGAGGCAGCAATAAAACTGAAGTAACCAAAGTAGAAATGGAAGTTCTTACATTAGAAGGATTTACAGGACACTGTGGTAGAAGAGAATTAATGGGCTTTGTACATAAGTGTGATCCAAAACCTAGAAAGGTTATGATCAACCACGGAGAAGTTTCCAGATGTATGGACTTAGCAAGCTCTCTTCATAAAAGTTGCAGAATGGAAACAGTCTGTCCTAAGAATCTAGATGCAGTTAGAGTTAAATAATTTATTTTTTCTTTTTGTTTTAATTAGTATTTCTTGAATATAATTAGGATTAGAAAAAAAATCTTATTGAAAAAATAGCATGACAACAAATATAAAAAATCACATCATAAAAAAATAATTCATAGTGAAAAAAGCCTGTCGGCGGGTGTTGAAGAGTATTATAACTCAGATTCCTATACAAAAAACAACAATGGCCAGGCGAGGCGCAGCCGAGTAGGATATTTTACAAAGTAAAATATCCGTCTGTGCCAAGGTTGTTGTTTTTTATTAACACATAATTATCTTAAAAAAATAAACACCAGGCCGAAGGCAATATCACTCACTAACATTTTTAATAATAATCTAAGAAAAAAAGTATAGCGAATTAGTAAATTAAAACTAATTCCCCATTAATATCATTGACTATTGCTTCTTGACCAACTTCATCTAGATCATAATATTTGTAATCATTGAATATGTGGCCTGCGTTTAATACATCCTGAGGAGTATTTCCTGAAACAATTAATGCTGTTAAAGGCTTAAACCAACCATTATCGTCAATATTACCATTATCTCTAAGACCAATAAAACCATCTCCTGGATTTAGTTCTGGTAATTCATAGTTATCAATTAATGGGTTTGCATTATTTCCTGCATAAATAGTTGGTCTTCCTACTAAAACAATATTTTTATTTGTAATTTCTTCTTGCGTAACCTCTGTGTCTAGTTTAATCTGATCAACACCAAAATTTGGAGAATAAACATCTGTGGTTGCGTCTGCTTCTGCAACAAAAACTCTTGCATAATAAAGCTCATCAAATTGTGGATGCTGAATATAAACACTTTGTGGAGAATCATCATTATCAAGAGAAATAAATGTGCCCTTTAATGATGACACAAATAATTTGTCGTCATTTAAATTATCAAAATCATTTATCCAATCTGCACCATTTTCCCATTCTGTATTATGATTAATTTCCAAAGCATTATTAACAAGATCATAATAAAAATTAAAGATTAATGAATTCTCTAAAGAACTCCCATCAATAAAATGATCTACTGAATCAACATCAGTAGATTCTGTAAAACTTATATCTCCAACTTTTGGATGAGTATTGTCATTATCAAATAAACTTAATTTAACTATCCCTTGGTTTTTTGTTTTAAACTGAACAAAGGAATTGTCGTCCGAATAACCTTGACCAAGACTTTTGAAAGACACTGTATTGTTTGCTTCACAAATATTAATTAATAAATCATCTGAAATTCCAGATAGATGGACGTATTGGTCAACACAAGAAATAAAACTTAATTCATTTGTTTCTGTCCCATAAGTTTTGTCTTCAAAACTAATTTTGTGATCAACAGTATCAATCTTATCAAGTTTAACAAAGTGTGCTTCATGTTCTTCACCTGAAGAAACTAAAAACATTGCGCCTTTACATTCCGTAATCTCAGTTTGACCAGCACAAACATCACCATTAAAATAATACATCTCATCAACTTCATCAGAAGTGTGTAACTTTCCCCAATAAACATTACCATCAACATCTAATTCAACCTTTAATTTAACTTGCATATCATCTGTATTATGAAAAATAAGTTGCCCAGAGTTATCTGAAGCAGTAAGTTCAAAATTTTCACTTTCTTCAGGACTTCCAGCAATATCATAAAACACAAACTTAAATTGCTCTAAGACAGGATCAATTATTTGATCGTTCATTTGAAAATAAATCATATCATTGTCTGGATTAACTTGATAAGAAAAACCATACCACTGTCCAGGATTGCCTATAAAATGAGAAGTTGCATAAAAGCCACTAATGTCGGAAATCTTCTCGTCGTTGATCCTTACTTCCTTTCCTTCTTCTAATTTAATTTCTCTTGCATTGAGAATCATCTTGCATACTTTTTTATCTTCTTCAAGATCTTCTTCTTCAGAAGAACCATAAACAAATGCAAAATCTAAACCAAAAGCAGATTCCATTGTTCCAACATCAATCCAAACATTTAATCCATTAATTGTAAAACCAGCTGAAACCATTTCATTGGTTTCTGGATTAATGACATAGTCAACAAATTCAATATCAAGTAAGTCTCCAAATTTATTCTCTACTTGTTTTTGTTCATTAAATGTTAACCAGGTGTAATCTCCTGCAAAGAATGTCATGCCTGTTATTTCACTGCCATCATTAATTAAATCAGTAATATAAGCATCAATCCCGCCTTGCATTTCAAAACGTAATGGAACTAACTGATCCTCAAATTCATCAAAGTTATTGATGTCAAAAACAACAGAATTATCAAACATAACTTCATAACTATACATTGGTTTTGAAGGAGAATCGTCTATTGCAATATAATAAGAATATTCTGGAGGAAAACCAGGATTATCTTCGTATGTAAAAATAAAGTTTTCTTCATTTTCAAATCTAATTCGTTGTTTATATTCAATTTCATATTCTATTTTTTCACCAAAATCATTTACAAGTTCATATTCAAATTCTTCATCTTTTAACATTTTTAATTCTGCCTCTGTTAACATTGAATCAACGTCATTTGCAGATTTACCTAATGTAAAATAATTATCTAAGAATTGATTATTTCCTAGTTCATAACCTAAATTAAATATATTTGGATTGCACCAAGCGCTGTTTTCAACATATGCTGTTATTGCACCCATTACATAATTCATTGCAATAATATCTTCTGCCAAGCCATTTTCTCCAACAATAAACCATAAATCATCATAGTTACAGGAGTTATTATTTAAAATATTTGGAAAGTGATCAAGATCTAAATGATAAGGTAAACCTGCTTCAAGTTGTAAAAAAATTGTATCAACATCATAAACCTTTACACCTTCCATTAAAGAAATTTCTAACATATATTCTCCAAGAGGCAAATCCCCAATTATATTTTCATTAACTTCTAAATCAATTTCGTCATCTTCCCCAGCATTAAGAATAAAGTTATTACTTTCAACACCAACAATATAGTTTTCTTCGTCAACAATAAAATTAAGTTCTAGATAAAGGTTTTCATAATCTTCATCCCCATAATTCTCCACAGTTATTTCCATTTCTAATTCGTCATCATACTTTTCAAAAGAATACAAATTAGGAATCACATCACCAAACTCATCCTTTACAGATTTAGCATTTAGTTCAATGTCTGTAATCTGAACTGTTGAAACATCTGTTACATCTACTACTTCTCCAACAACATTATTGTCATTGTTAAAATCTTGATAAACTTGAAAATTATTATTATAAAGACCAACCAATGCACCCATTATTTTAATTTGGCTGTTTACAATGTTATCATGATACACCATTGGTAATGTAACTTCTACAGGGATCCCATCATTAGCAGGAATATTATATGGCATTGGGGACCAATTAGGAATGTGACAATTTGTTTCATCAGGATTGCAGATTACAATTTGTACTCCTGCTAAGTCTTCAGAAACTTTATTGCCTAAATTTATAATATCAAAGCTAACTTGAAATTCTGTTCCATATTCAATAGATGCTGGGTTAACTTCAGAATTTATTTTAAAATCATTAATTGCTAAATCAAAAAAAAGTTCATTTTCTGTTAAACATTTTCCATCTTGACATCCATATTCACAGGGAATATATTCGTGTGAGACAAACTCATAAGGATAATGATTTAGTTTGTAGCTATCCACACTTTTACAAACAATTTCTTCTACCGCACAACCTTCACCAAAACATTGGTTTTCTTCTAATTCTTCTATAAGAGTTTCATAAGAACAGTTCTCATCTTCAACATCACAGACATAAACATTTTCTTCAACTATAACACAAGTATCTTCCCTTGTACCAGTATAAACACCATATTCTGGATCAGAAGGAAAAACACCGGTTGCTTCTCCATAAACAAACTCATTTGCACCACCATCTGTATCTTCACAACTTAAATCTGTTACTTCTTCTAAACATTGACCCATAAAACAACCAAATTCACAATTAACTCCTGAAACTTGAATGTGGTTATCTGCATTACATTGGTTCTCAACTAACATTTCAGGTGTTTTACAAAAGTCATAAGCAGGATTTTGTATTGAACCAGGAATATTATCATATAAAGCATAGGCAAAGTTAAATATATCAAAACCATTATCTCCTTCTATACAACTTAATTCCCCATAATCTTCTTCATCATCTGCATCATTGTTATCATCTGCGTCATCTTCTCCTCTTGTTTTTGGAGTATTATCTGAGTTATCTCTATAGTTTTCTTTTCTTTCTTCATGTTGTTTTTTTATTTCTCTATATTCTTGATATTCTTGAAATTTTCTTTCATCATATGCTTTAGGTAATTCTTTTGAGTGAGTTTTATCTGCTTTCTTTAGATCTTTTGTTATTCTATTATCTTCTAAAGATTGAATTTTTCTAGAATTTGAGTCCTTAGCTGATTCTCTTGCCATTACAGCAGAACCAAACAAACTAACAATTAATAGTAAAACGAGTGCAAATACAAATAGCTTTCTTATTTTCATGATAAAACCCCCTATATGATGATTATTAATTATGTAAGTAAAGTAATTGATATTCTTTTTTAAAGGTTGTGACGTAAATAGACACAAAGATACAAGTTAATCTCCATTAAAACGAATACTAACGTTAGACTCTTTATTCCCAAGTATAGTTAAAGTTCTACCATGATCAGGATCATAGTTTTTTGGTGTGAAATATTCAACTGGTATGTCATAAGGCACAGCTGAATCAGAAGCGATTATTCCCTGTTCCCTAGAATCTATTGAACCAGTAACATTAACTTGACCCCCAAATAACTCCCCAAATGTACCACCAGATAAACAAACTCTTAAATCACTTGAACATTGAATATTTACTGATGCACCATCTAACCTAATTTCTCCTTGATAAGAAATATACCCGTATAATTCAGCATCAAGTAACTTGATTGCTAATGATTTATTTTGAGGTGTATCTGGTGCTCCTAGATAAAAGTCATAAAATCTTTCAACAGGTCCAGTTGCTCCTTTTTGACGGATTGTTACTGCTCTGCCTAGTTTATACTTTTGTTGTGCCATTTTTGAATGAGTATCAATAAATGCATCTCCCATGAAAAGATCAATACTTAGTTCTTGTGCAAAAGATCCTGAATTCACTGTAAGCTCTACTTCAACACTAAAGTCTTTAGAACTTCCTTTTTGATATGGACCATGTTGTTGAGGTTCTCCAGCTAACCATTCATCCATTGTGAAAATGTTTTTTTGATGTGTAGATTTTTGTTTGTGATAAGCTAACATTTTTTGTTCTAATGACGCCAAACCAAAAAGATTAAGATTAACATTATCAAAAAATAATTCCACATCAGGTCTAAATTCCACATCATATTTACTTAATTCTTCATTTAATTGATCATATGAGATACCAATATCTGAACCAAATGCAAATATCGCATTAAGTCCAATCTGTTCATATTTCTTTTTTGTACGATTTATATTAGAAATAATCATTCCCAAATTAGTCCATGCTTCTCTAAAACCTTTGGGATCATCTGATTTTGGTTGTTTATTTTGAGCAAACATTTTTTCATAATTATCAAGCATAGAACCATTATTCTGTTCATACTTATTCTTAGTCCTTGAAAGGAAATCTTCATCAAGATCATCAGGATTAATTCCCATGCTTTGTGCCATGCCATTAACCATATCTTCAAAACTAGAACCATTAGAAAAACCAGATTTCATGCCACCACCAGTTGCTTTAAATCCAGGACCTCTTCGTTCTGTAAATCCAGAACCTCTTCCTGTTTTAGAACCGGATCTAGAAGTAACATCAAAACCAAACAATTGACTCAATATCTCAACCATACGCGGATCTAAATTACCCATATCCACATAATCCATAGATCCCCCAGGTGCAAAAGGATTTCTACCTCTTGAAAAAGGATCTCCAGCACTAGATGGCCTATGTGAATGTCCAAAATGAGGACTTGGACCACCAGCACCTAATCTTCTTTCTAGATCATATCTCTGTCTAGCATCTTGATCAGAAAGAACTTCATGTGCTTCATTAACTTCTTTAAACATTTCTTCTGCAGCTGCATCTCCAGGAAATCTATCTGGATGACATGTTTGGACAATTCTCCTATAAGCTATCCTAACTTCATCTTTAGTTGCAGCTATACTTGTTAATTCTAGAACAGCATAATAATCTTTATCAGAATTAACTTTTTTCCTATCTTTCCAACTTGCCATTATATATATATAGCAAAAATAGGTAATATATAAAGGTTTTGGTTAATTTACTACCTGCCAGTAAGAATCTTATTGGGATAGAAGAAAACTAAACAATTGTCTACTCCTTTACACCAATCGTGCCAGGAGATCTTCTACCTACAATTGGTCCGTCTTTTACTGTGAAACCTGCTTTTGCAAGGTTCTCACGCACGATTCTAGCGCAGGAATAAGTTGCAAGTTTGCTGTTATTCTCCGGGCTAGAGCTGTTATCAGCCATTACAGCGAAAATATCCTTGAAAAACTCTTCTGTCCATAATTCAGGACATTTTTTAGGTGAAAATGGATCCAAAAAACAAAAATTAAACTTAATTTCTTGATTTTGGAGTGTTTTTATTGTTTCTCTTGCATCATCTAATAATAATAGGATTTTGATATTATTTAGATTAACTTCATATTCGTTATTTGAAGCTAATTTTGAGATTAGTTGCTTGATTATTGGAAAAGAATTGATTTTGGGATTTAATTTATTGATTTCATTCAAAATAGTAGGATCATTCTCTAATGCCACCACAATAATCTTACAATCTGGATTAATGCCTAGAATATTATCAATTGCAACCGCAGTATTATATCCAAGACCAAAGCACACATCTAATATTGAAATAGAATTATGAACAAATTTACCATTATTGTCTTTTTTTCCAACAAATTCTCTAATTTCACAGGCCTCTACAAATTTCTTTTGCGCCTCTTCAATTGCACCACTAGTAGAATGATATGTTTCATCGTATTCTTCATTATGATAGGTAATAGAGTTGTCATTTGTGGTTATTTGTTTCATAATTTGAAAGTAAATTGAGTAATACTTTAATGTTTTGGTTTTAACTAAGAAAATCAATTTATTTGCGACAAAACTAAGAAACATATTGCCTCAAGAACAATTAATTTTATAAATTTCAACAAAATCACAACTAACACTATGTTTTGGAAAAAAGAAGAAATTAAGGAAGATATTATCTGCAGAGGTTGCGGAACAGCAATTATTGAAGGAAACGCTGTTTTAGACACAAAAACAGGATCATTTGTTTGCAAAGATTGCCATAATTTAGGCTATGAAACAAATAAATTAGCAGGAACTGGTGAAAATTCTGATGAAGAAGATAATCAAGAAAAAGAAGAAACAAATAATGAAGTAAAAGAAAAACCAAAACAAGAAACTACCAGAGAAAAAATGAAATGCAAGAGTTGCGGATTTACATTCTCATTTACTAAAGAAAAAGGTCACCCTAGTCATTGTAGTTATTGTGGCGAAAAAATAATGAAATAATTCTCTTTAATTTTTTCTTATTATTTCTAATGAAAATAAAAACTCTTGAGCTGTATTGGCTCTGCCCTAGTGTTCCAGAGTAAATTACAGCATAATACTCTTTAACAATTGCGGATGCTATTTTTCACTAAGAGTTTCTTTTTTTCATTCTTAATTACTTATTAATAGAATTCTCACTTACTTTTTCTTTACTTTCTTACTAACTTTCTTCTTTGAACCCTTACTTACTTTCTTTTTAGAACTACTTGTTTTCTTAACTCTCCTTTGAGGTTCACTTGTTTCCCTTCCATTCTTTCCTTTATTCATATACAAAGTCCTAGTTGGGAACGGAATATTGAGTTTATTCTTTTTTAAGATATCATAAATCATTGTTGTAATAATACTTTCTGTTTTATACTTCTTTCTATAATCGTCAATATAAAAAATTACTTTAAAGTCTAAACTAAAATCATTCATCTTAACAAACCAAACATCACTTAAATGAGGTAGAGAAATTTCTTTTCTATTTTTTAATGCATTTCTTAAAACTTTTTTAACTTTTTCAACATCAGATCCATAAGCAACACCAACTGGGATTATAATTCTTAAATTGTTATCTGGACGTGCATAATTAATAACCCTCATATTTGCAAGAATTGAATTTGGAATAACTAATAATTCATTATCATAAGTTTTAACTTTTGTACTTCTAAGACCTATATGAATTACCTCCCCGATCTCACTTGATTCCAATTTAATAACATCGCCAACCCTAAATGTGTGGTCGAGCATTAAAGATATTCCACTAAAAATATTATCAAGTGAACCTTTAAGTGCAAAACCTAAAACTACGGAAATAATACCTACGCTTAATAATAAAGACTTAATATCTGCGCCCCAAACAATTAACATGACAATCAAACTAATAACAATAATAATAATTTTCAAAAAGTTACTCGTGATTTGGATAATGTCTTCATCTAATCCTTGTTGAGGGCTTTCAATCCACCATTCTTCTAAAAGATCGTCTGCTAATTTAAGAAGTGTATGAGCAACTAAAGCAACGATAATTGATTTAACAATAGGAATAACATACGTCACACCAGTTTCAACTGTTTTCAAAGAAATAATTATACCTAACAAAACAATAAACCATGATATTGGATACTCAAGCCGTGATACTAAGATGTCATCAATTTTTGTTTTAGTTTTTTTAACAACTTCTGTAAAATATGTTTTAAAAATAAATAAAACAATTTTTGCAATAATTAAATAAATCAAGAAAACTGATAATGCTAATGTTGCAGAGTTTCCCTGTATTAGATAAAAAACATATGTTGAAACTTCTACAAGATCAATACTCCAAAATCTGAACAAAACAAATACAACAAACACAGTTGTTAAAAGTTTAATCAACAAATTAAAAAAAGTAATTAATTTTAGTTTAGACCTTATTTGTCCTTGATACCAAACATGAACTAAATGATCAGTAAAGTAATCAGTTAACAAAAATAACAAATAAAGAGCAACAAACATAACTAAAACTTTAATAACTAAGATTGTTTCTACTGGAACAGATAATGCTTCAGATGCAAAATAAATACCTGTTGAAATAACTAAGGCCATTAATGCATAGATTATCATTCTAAATCTATTTAATTGCTCTTTTATTGACTTTTTCAACTTTTTTTCAAAGAAAACCTTGATAGCATAAGCTAATACAAATGCAACTGCAACTATAATAATTGCTCTTAACCCACCCATTTATTATCACTCATGATCTATTAATCTAATTAATTTAATTGATTTTATCTCATATATAGATTATACTATATTAAGATTTGGGATCATTAGAGAGTAGTATTGTAGAAATAAGGTAAAAAAAGAAAAAGAAAAAATTGAAAAAACTAGAAAAATAAAGGAAAAATTATCTTAACTCAACTTTCTGAACATGTAATACTGCTACTTCTTTACCAGCTAGATGTGCTGCTTCTCTAGATGCATATTTACCATGAAGAGTTACACGTCCTTCAGTACCGTTTGCATTTAGCTTTGAAAATGCTCTTAAAGTTTGATAATCTGCTGGACATTCTGCATGGTCATAACCAATAAATGGAGTTAAACCAGCACCATTATCTAAATGTCCTGTGTAAACTCGGTCACATACAAAAACACCATCTTTTTGAGCCCAAACTTTCTTTGAAACTAAACCCATTGGAAACCCTTCAATACTAACTGGATCCAAAGAAGGTTCTGAAACACCAGTTTCAACCTGATATTCTCTTGAATCAATTCTTTCAAGTTTAAGATAAGGAACAACTTCATTGTTTCTATCTTTTACTTTAACAATTTGACCAAAAAGACGAAAATCCCCATCCATAACTGCAGAATGTAAATCAGAATTTAATTCAGATAATGCTGTTAAATATGAAACATCTAATGAAGACACATGATCATCTCCTCTTGCAGGAAACAAGATTGTTTCTCCACCAGGAGAATATATCATACAACTATAATTTGTTAATCTTAAGTGATCATTTCCTTCTACTGCTGCAGCTTTAACACCAGGTAATGCAATTACATCAGCTGGAACAGCATGCACCTCAACCCAATCTTTTAATGTTACTCCACCAGTAAGAATACCAGTAACTAATTTATCAACTGTAAAAACTTCACTTCTAGTTGTTAACTCATCTAAACTTAAGAAATCATTTTTATCATTTGCCATGTCTCTCTCCCCCTTCAAATGTTTTATTACTTCTATTTTATTAAGATTAAAATAATGAGAATGTGATTATACTCTTTCAAGAACTCTGCATTTACAAGGAATCTTGTTTTTAATTCTTTGAAGAGCTGATTTTGCAGCTGTTTTATTTTGTTTCTCAACACTAACACTAAAAAGAACCTGACCTTCTTTAATTCTTGCCGCTAAACCAATTGGTTTTCCAAATGCTTTCTTCATACCAGTACTCATTCTATCTGCTCCTGCACCAGTTGCCAATGGATTTTCTCTAAGAATTTGATGCGGATAAACTCTAATTTTAAGATGATATCCAGACTTTCCTAAATCTCTTTCTAATGCTCTGTTACAAGTTAATCTTGCTGCTTCAATTGCATTATGTCTAAATTGAAATGACTCAAGAGAAATACAATCAAGATGAATAGGAAATTCCTTTTGGGTGTTACCCATATCATATTTAACAACTTTTGAAGTAGGGGTTGCCCTAACAAAATTCTTTTCTCTATATTTAGACTTCCTTGTGTAAGGTCTGTCTAATCTTCTATATGCAACTCCTTTCTTTAATCGTGCCATTTTAGATTGAAGAAATATAGGGTATTTATAAAGTTTATTGTTCCACTGGCTTCATTCTGCTTATTAATGTTGTTCCCATTCTTTTAAAATAAGCTAAATCAAACCTTTTGATTTCAAGTTCTATAATTGGATCTTTAACTGTTCCATATGGAATTGCACCTTTCTTAATCCATTTACCAAAGCTATGCCAATGTGAGGTACAAAAATCATCATAACTACCCATTAAATATTCTGGTTCAGATGCTTTTCCTGGACATCTTCTACAATAATTCCTTGGATCATCTCTATTACTTAAAGGATCAGCATAATCATTAAAACCCACTGTTAAAAATAATTCACTTTCATGATCAAAATAAAAGTTTCTCCCAAAAAAATCATAAACATCTTTTTCATTACCTTTGATACTTTTAAGATCATCCCTTGCATATTTGCCCATTGAAACATCTTTAAAATAATTTTTAGAAGATAAAATTAACATTGAACGAATACCATTTGCAGAAAGATACCTTACTTTATCCCCTAATTCTGTTCCATTAAAACTAGTGGACTCAACAAAAATTGCAGTGTTTTTACTTTCAACAAGATCTTGAACATATAAATTAACTGCAAACTCTAATCTTCCTGCGTTAAAAACTTTGTCGGTCTCAACATCAAAACAACCATCTTCAAACCAATCAAAATTATCAATTAAATGAGATGTAATGTCATCTGTTTCAGCAGTATGCCTTAAAACAACATGAGATGCTTTTTCCTTATGCCTAAAATGGGGCCTAACAGAGATTTCCCTAGTACCTAACTGAACTCTTCTTTTTCCTACACTAACATAAGAAAGATCTTCATTACAAACAGTACATAAAAAAGGTCCTTGATCTTTAGAAGTTATTGCTGCCCTTACTTTATTTCCATTATTATCGTTCGCTTCAAACAAGTTAATCCCTCAAAAAGTTAAAAAACATCAAGACTATAAAAATTTAATGAAAATAGTTGTAACACTTTAAACATTAAGGAAAATGCACTTTTTGTTTTTTGCCACCAATTTTATATCTCTTTTTAAAATAAGTGATATCTGCAAATAATGCTAAAGATAATAACAAATACACCACAAATAATGCAAACACAACTATCCTAAATATCCATAGCCCAAACCATAACTTTAAAGTTGGCTCTAAAAGAAATAAACCAACAACTAAAATAGGACCAATCAAAAATAACATAAGAAGTTCATCTTTTGCAATTAAGAAATATCTGTCCTTCATGTGATCATGCAAATACATAGCATGTTTTTTTATAATTGGTTTTGCATGTAATGCATAATAAAGATACATCAGAATCACTAAAACAAATGATAATGCAACAAACCAATCTCGTTTTGGTAATGATTTAACAAACAAAGTATAACTTTCATCATCTTTAATTTGTTTATTAATTGTAAAAGTAATTATTTTTTCTTCACCTTTTTTTAATCTCTTTAAAGTCATCTTTACTGCTTGCTGTTTTTTTAATGGCTTAAAAGGAATATCAGAACTTAACAAAGATGCATCTTTTAAAATTTCTTTGGGAAAATATTCAAAAACAGTTAATGACACCATATTTTTCTTTGGTGTTATTTTTAAAACAATCTCTGTACTATCTTTATACAAACGTTTGACTTTTGAAAAAACTAATTCATCTGAAAACTCTGAATGTTTCACAGAATCAACTTTTAATTGTTCAAAAGCAACTAATGGCACATTATTTTTAAAGTCTGCAACAATTGGATAAACGGTTAGTCCATCATCTGGTGTTTCTTCATCCATTACACCAAGAATTTCAAAATCTATTGTATCAACATTACCATTATGATCGATACCTTCTCCAAGTAAACCTTCGGACAATTCTACTAATGTAACATCTTTATCTGAAGAGTCTGCATCTTCATCTGTTTCAGATTCCTCAATCTCATTTTCATCTACATCATCAAGATCTGTAGATTCATCATTTACTGTACTTTCATCATCTTCTGTAGATTCATCTTCTTCATCATCTTCATAATCTTCATCATCTTCATCATCTGTGGTAGAGATCATTTCATCCAAAGGAATTTCTCCTTCACTACAATCACAATCACCTTCTGTTGTACAAATAAGGTCTCCACAAATAGCTTGACAATCATAATCAATTGAACCATTACAATTACTTGGACAAAGATTATCTCCGCCAGTACAACTATGTTCAATTACCATTGCTTGTCCGTTTCCATCAAAAATCTGATTATTTTTTTGACATTCAAAACAATCAATTAAATAAAGACCTGCATCTAAATTATCTTTCATAGTATTCTTAGTAAGAACTATGTCCTTAGAAGAGTAAATTGCAATACCTCTTGTATTATTTTGAATAATGTTATGATCTAAATTAATACTTTCTGAGTCCACTACAAAAATCCCTTCATAAAAATGCATAAAATTACAATTTTGAACAGTTATATTAACTTTATTTTCAAGAATTAAACCTTGGCCAGACCCACTGCCAATAAGTTCAGTATTATCACAATTTAAATTAATCCCATCATCAACTGAAACACCATCAGGAAGATAATAAGATCCTTCACATAAAGTAGTATCTTCTGTAATTAAATCACTTGAAGGTTCTGTACACTCATAAGCAAAAACTGAAAAAGAAAAAACAGATAATAATGAAATTAAAAGCATAACAAAAAATATATTTCTAAATGAAAGACACGCTCTTTTTATTATCATCTTGCACCTCGCTTTTAATTTCTTTTTTAAGTTCCTGATTGAAATTTTAATTTGAATCTAAATTAAAACCTGTTTTTGTTAATGAAAAAATAAAAAATAACAATTAAGATTAATCATCATCATCGTTTTCATCAGATTCTCTTCTGATAACTTTCAATGCATCCATCTTAAGAGTAATTGGAATTGGAACTGCTGCCTCAAGTAATTCAACAACAACTTCTTCCTTAGTTTTATCAATTCTTGTAATCTTACATTTTTCTCTCTTAAATGGACCAGAGATAATCTCTGCAATATCATTTTTCTTAATGTTAACTTCTTTTTTAACTTGTTCTAACATGTGTTCAATTTCACTGTATACTATTTCATGTTTAAGAACACCTCGTGCATAAGGAATGTTAAATGCTGCTTGTTCTGCTTCAATTCTTTTATCTGCTTCTAAAAAGATGTAACCTCTCATACCATGAGGTCTTACTACAGAATAAACACCGAGTTTTTTCTTTGTAATATTGCTACTAAGAAAATCCATAACTTGATCTTCCCTGTTTGCAGTTGTTCTTAATGCAAAAATATGAGTTGTTTGAACAGGAACATCTTTACCATCAGAATCTGATTCTTCTTTAGGCTTTTCAGGTTCTAGTTCTTCTTCAGGTTCATCTGGCAATAACTCTTTTTTTAGTGGACCATCATATTTAGGTTCTTCATTCTTAACTGTTTCAAGTGGACCCTTTGCTTTACTTTTTCCTAATGGACCATCATTTGATTCTTCTACTGGTTCTTCTTCTTCTTTTTCTTCTACTGAAGCTTCTTCCTTAACAGGTTCAGCTACTTCTTCTGTAGTTTCTTCTGTTTCTGTTGTTTCTATTGTTTCTTCTGATTCTTTTGTTTCAGATTCCTCTGAACTTTCATCAGGAGTTTCTTCCTTTGTAGGTTCTTTTGTTTCCTCTGGTTGTTCTTGTTTTTCTTGATTAAGATTTTCGTCTGACATTTTTTCACCATTAATTTGTTTGAGTTATATTTATCTCAAATCCATTTGTGTTTTTTCTTATGTGTCTCTTTAACTCTGTCTCTCTTTGTTTTCCCCACAATCTAATCAATTTGATTATGGTTGGATCAGGAATATATGAATTAATTGAATTAAAAATCCAATTGCACCAATCACTAAAATACCTAAGCCACTAACTTTAACAATAGCTTTAAACTCCATGTTAGTTGGTTTTTTAGTAACAGCTAACACTCTTTTACATTCAACTATGAAGTTTTTAAATTTACTTTTTAGCGATGGTTTTACTTGTTCTTCCATGTTATTAACCTCATTTGATTCTGGTTATTATTAGTCCACAAATTCTATTCCTAATTCACTTTCAATTTCTTTCTTCTCTTTTTGTGATACTTTTGTCTTTGGCCCAAAAATTTGGGAAGACTTAACTCCTGTAACAATCAACATTGTTCTAATCATATTGCTTAGATCCTCTGAAAGTTGTGCACCCCAGATAATCCTTGCATCTTCATCTAATCTTCCTGAAATAGTCTCAACAATTTTCTTTGCTTCCTCTAAAGTCATGTCTGGACCACCAACAATATTAATCAGAGCGCCATTTGCCCCACTAATATCTGCATCCAGTAAAGGATTGTTAATTGCTTTTTCAACAGCTTCTGTTGCTCTATTCTCAGAATCGCTTTCACCAACACCGATCAAAGCAACTCCACCATTTCCCATTACTGCTCTGATATCAGCAAAATCTAAATTTACAAGACCAGCTCTTGTGACAAGCTCTGCAATTCCTTTAACTGCATTTGTCAAAATCTCATCTGCAACTTTAAATGCTGTTTGCAATGGTAAGTCAGGTGCAAGCTCTAGCAATTTATCATTTGGGATAACTATTAACGTATCAACTTGTGATTCTAGTTTTTCTAATCCCATTAATGCATTTTCATATCTTCGCTGACCTTCCATTTGAAATGGAATGGTAACAATTGCTACTGTTAAACATCCTAGTTTCTTTGAAACTTCAGCAATAATTGGGGCTGATCCAGTTCCTGTACCACCACCAAGACCACAAGTAACAAATACCATATCTGCTCCTTGTAACGCATCTTTGATTTCATGCTCGCTTTCTTTTGCAGCATCTTCACCTATTTTTGGAACTGAGCCAGCACCTAAACCATGTGTAAGCTCTCTTCCTAACAAAATTTTCTTGTTTGATGTAGTATATAATAAATCTTGAGCATCTGTGTTACATGCAACTGTTTCAACACCTATGATTCCAACTTCTGAAATTCTGTTGATAGTGTTATTTCCACCACCACCACTTCCAACAACTTTAATGGTTGCACGTTGTTTTGCTAATAGTTTTTCTAGCTCTGCATCAATATCAGCTGTTGATTTTTTATAGCTAGTTTCACTGTGAGGTTTTTCTCTTACTTCCATAGCTGGTTTGCTAGGCTCATTAGTATTTGCGCTCCCTGAGCCCATGTTGTTAGTATTTACTTCATTTACACTGATACTGTTATTTGAATCTTCAGCATTTGTATTAACGTTTGCTTCAACATTCTCATTGGCTTTTGTGTTAGAATCGCTTTCATAATTTTCCATCTTCTATTCACCCACTTTTTTTTTCTTATCACTTCTTTTTTTGATTTCTACAAGGGTTCCGTTAGGATTTTACCTCTTTTCTATATTACAGTGTGTTTTTGTTTATATATTTAATTATTTCATAACATCTAAATCTTAAAAGACTTAGGCATTTGTCATCTATAAGTAAATGAAATATGAATGAAAGGAAATAATCCTAAACTTTTATTCAATTTTTGGTTGCTCAATAGATTCTGCTGATTTCTCAATTAATTCTTCTGGATCTTCTGGTTCTGCTGGTTTTGCAGGTTCTACTGATTCTGCTTTTTCTACAGAGTCTGTTGGTTCCACAGGTTTTGTTGGCTCAGCTGGAGTAGTTGGTTTTGCAGCTTGTACTGCATCTACAACTTGATCTTTTTTAGCAGCCATTTTTGTAAAATCTACTTTTTTTATCTCCGGAATCAATTTTTGAATCTGTTCTCCAAATTTTTCTTTAAGATCTTGAGGAAAATCTGCAATTGTCTTAATTGTAAGATTTCCATCTTTATATTCTGTTGATGCATTATCTGTTCCAAGCTGTAAAATAATAAGTCCTTGTGCTTTTTCACCTGCATCTTCAACCATTCTAAGAACTTTGAATGAATATTCAATATCTTGACCAGATAAAGGATGGTTCATATCAACTAAAACCCTTCCACCTGTAACTGTTTTTACAATTCCGAACATATCATCAATATTTACTTGCAAACCAGGTTGGGGAGTAATTCCTTCTTTTGTAAACTTAGAAGCAGCAACAAGCTGAATCATTTTTGCTGATTTCTTCCCAAATGCTTTTTCAGGAGGAATTAATGCAACATAATCTTTGCCTGCTTCTTTACCAACTAGATTATCATCTAAGCCTTCTAAAACATGACCTTCTCCAACACATATAATAACTGCACCAAATCTTTGGCCTTCTTGAGCAATATTATTTTCTTTAGCAGTTTTTTCAGAAGTTGTATCAAAAATCAAACCTTCTTCCTTTGTTTTAGCTGTGTACTCAACTTCAATAAAATCTCCTTCTTTAATAACCATAATGTTCGCCTCCTTACTAATCTTTTTTAATCTTTAATTATGAACTTGATTGGTGAATTTATATCGTATTAAAATCTAGCTCTGCAAATTTCAGAAGAACTAGATATATAAATGAATTATGGTTTAGTTTATATATTTTGCGGTGAAAAATTGTATTTCTTTAAAATAATTAAGGTTGAAAAAGTGGTGATGGCGCAGACAGACCAGGGGTTGTCCCATCCGGGGTGGTCTGTAGGACAAATCTGAACACAGTGAAGATTTAGCCGTCTGCCGCCATTATCACCACTATTACAATAAACAACAAAAATATCTTTACACTAAACAAAGAAAACCCAAGAAATCAACAATAAACTTTATAAAGAGCCTTCATTTCCATGTGTATGCTGAGGTTAGTAAGTAGAAACTAATGCTCGGGGAGATGATATAAATGGTTGAATTTAAAATTGTAATTTCTGACCCTAAGTCTGGTAAAAGTTATCAGCAAGAAGTAAAAGACGATAATGCAAAACATTTCTTGAACAAGAGAATAGGAGAAAAAGTTAAAGGAGAACTCCTAGATATGACAGGATATGAATTTGAAATCAAAGGTGGCAGTGATAAATGCGGCTTTCCAATGAGAAAAGATGTCAAAGGAACTGGTAGAAAAGAAATCTTTGCTGTTAGTGGAGTAGGTATGGAAAAAAAAGTTACATTCACTAAAAAAGGAGATAGAAAAATCAGAAGAAAAAGACATGGTGTAAAACAAAAGAAAACAGTATGTGGAAACACAATTCATGAAGAAGTCTCACAAATTAATCTTATGGTTATAAAACATGGTTCAAAACCTCTTGGAGGGGAAGAAAAACCAAGTGAAGGTGAAGCTCCTAAAGAAGAAGCAAAGCCAACTAAGGAAAAACCAGTAGAAACTCCAAAACAGGAAGAAAAGAAAGAAGAACCTAAAGCAGAGGCTCCTAAAAAAGAAGAAGAAGCAAAGCCAGCTGAGGAAAAAAAAGTAGAAGAAAAAAAGGAAGAGCCAAAAGCTGAAGAAAAATCTAAGGCTGAGGAGAAACCTGCACCTGTTGAGGAAAAAAAGGAAGAACCTGCTAAAAAAGAAGAAAAAGTAGAGGAGAAAACAGAATAACAATGGCTAAAGCCAAAACAACAGAAACAAAAGCAAAAAAAATTAAAGCAGGTAAAAGTAAGACTACAAAAAAACCAAAAAAAACAGAGACAAAAACTAAAAAAGAAACAAAAGTTAAAAAAACTCCAACTAAAAAAAAAGAATCTAAAGTAGATTCATCAAACATTGAAAAATCTCAACCAACTTTAAACATTGGTTTAATTGGGCACGTTGACCACGGTAAAACCACCTTAACAGAACGTTTTACAGGAAAGTGGACAGACACTCATTCTGAAGAACTTAAAAGAGGAATTACAATAAGATTAGGATATGCAGACGCTGTTTTTAGAAAATGTGAGAAATGTGATAAATTCACAGTAAAGAAAAAATGCGACTGTGGTGGAAAATCTAATGCAATTAGAAAAATTAGTTTTGTTGATGCTCCAGGCCATGAAAGTTTAATGGCAACAATGCTTGCAGGCACAACAATTATGGATGGTGCACTATTATTAGTAGCAGCAAATGAAACTTGTCCGCAACCACAAACAAGAGAACATTTAATGGCATTACAAATTGTGGGAATCAAAAATGTAATAATTCTTCAAAATAAAATAGATGCAATAGATAAAGAAGGGGCAATGAAAAATTATAAACAAATAAAAGATTTCATTAAAGGCTCACCTTATGAAAACGCAACAATTATTCCAATCTCAGCAAAATTTAATGTTAATATTGATAAAATAATTCAAACAATTGAAGAACAAATTCCAACAAAAGAAAGAGATCCTAAAAAAGATCCAATGATGTTTGTTGCAAGAAGTTTTGATATCAACAAACCAGGAACAAAGATAGATACATTGACAGGTGGAGTTATAGGAGGAAGTGTAGCACAAGGTGTATTTAACGTTGGAGATGAGATAGAAATAAAACCTGGTTATGCTGTGGAAGAAAGAAATCAAAAAGTTTACAAACCAATAAAAACTAAAATCACTTCAATTGTAAGTGGTGGTGTTTCTATAAAACAAGTTTTACCAGGAGGATCAATGGCTTTGATGACAACATTAGACCCTGCAATTGTTAAATCAGACAAACTTACAGGTTCAATTGTTGGACTACCTGGAAAATTACCAAAGGTATATTATGAATTCACACTTGAAACTAATCTTCTTGAAAGAGTTGTTGGAACAAAAGAAGATTCAATCGTTGAACCAATCAAAAAAATGGAACCATTAATGTTGAATGTTAATAGTGCAGCAACTGTTGGTTTTGTAACTGAATTATCAAAGAATAAAATCAAATGTAAACTAAAACTTCCAGTATGTTGTGAAGTCGGTTCTAGAATTACTATATCCAGAAGAATTGGTAATAGATTTAGATTAATTGGATATGGCGTTTTGATAGAATAATTTTTCTTTTTAATTAACTAATAAATAAAAATAATTCTTAATGAAAAATATTGAAATTTAAAAAAGGAAAATCCTAATGAAAAAAGCCTGACGGCCGGAGTAAAAGAGTATTACACCGCGTTTTACCCTACAACACTAGGCCGAAGGCAATGTCACTCACTAAAAAAGATGGAGTAGATTTAATTCATAAAACTGATTAAGATTTTAGTAAAATATATATACTCTTCTGTTCAGAAAACAAATATATTAAAAATTACAATAAAAAAGGTGATATAATGGCAAAAAAATCTATAAAAAAGAGTAATACTAAAAAAATAGATTATAAAAAATATTTCTACACTTCAACAGTTTTTATAATTCTACTTTTAATTGTTTTGGTTTCATTTTTTTCTTATAATTGGGGAACTAAATCAAATCTCGTAGGAGAAGCAACAAGAAATCTTAATTCTAACAGAGAAGCAAATAATGAAGGAACAAGATTAACATCAGCAAATGAAATGGATTTACTTGAACAAATGAAAAAAAATACTGATGCAATAAGATATCTAAGTAATAGTATATCAGAAAATAGCTTATCTAATCTTCTTCAAGATTGCATTTGCGAAGACAAAGCAAGAAGACCAAAAATAAGGATACCAGAAGAGAAAACAGCATCATGTTTTGATAGTGATGGTGGAATTTTCCCAGGAGTAGCAGGAGAAACATACACTGTAGGCGAAGATGGAATAATGATTGAAAGTAAAAAAGACAGTTGTTCAGGAAGTACAGAAAGCCATGCAGCAGTTTATATGGAATATTATTGTGAAAATGGAGAAATTAAATCCAAGTTTGACAAATGCAGTTCTGCTGGTTTAGGTGCTGGATGTTACGCAGATGGAAGTGCATGTGAACCATTAATACAATAATTCTTTTTTTCTTTACTTTTTATTATTTATATTAATTGTAGGGATAGTTTTTGATTATTTAAAATTTAATACCAATAATAAAAATAAATCTTAGTGAAAAAGAGAGCATCCATAATTATAATGTTTTTTAGTAAACAAGGTATTAGCAAAAAATAACTATGTTGTAATATAAATTGGGGGGAAACCCTAGTGAAAAAAGAAGCATCCGCAATTGTAATTTTCTTTAGTAAACAATATATTAGCAAAAAATAACAACAATGGCACAGACGGACTTTCGTAGAAAGTCCTACTCGTCTTCGACTCGCCTGGCCTTGTTATTTTTTGTATCAAAAAAAGAATAATAAAACACTACAACACTAGGTCCGTAGGACATGTTTCTCACGAATTTTTTAATTAAAATCAAAAAAGTTCTTAATAAAAAATAAAACCATATCCAAATCCCCACTAAATAGTAGTACACACAATAAACTTTATAAATCAGAATAAATTTCCAAATAATACCATGAGATTAGAACTAAGACAAACTCGGACATTAGGTTTATATTTGGATCAAAAAGTAGGAGATGATCCAGTGCAAATTGCTGCAAATAGATTTCCTTACAAAGAAATAGATTTTGCAGGAGAACAATTAAAGTATAAACTTGCTCCAAATACATTCTTAGATGCTCATGGAAATGAATCTGGTATAGGTTTTGATAGTGGAGATGCAATATTTGTTCCAAAAAACATGCATACTGCAATTCAACCAATTGCTGCATTATACTTAACATTTAACAGTATGGGGAGGCTAGATCTTGAAGATAGATTTGGAAAAACTACAATTGAAGGATTAAATGGAAATGAGATCAGAAATCTTGTTCTTGAATCTGTTTTAGGATTAGCAAAAGATTATTTGTATCCGCAACAAATGAAAGATCTTGTTCATAGATTTAGATCAGATCCTGAATATAATAATAGAAATGAAAACACATTTAGAGAAATTGTTGACATGTATGATAAAGAAAGCAAAGATGCTGGTGCAATGATTAGAGCAGAAGATACAAGATTAGATCATTATTTAGAAGGAATTTCAGCAAAAGTTGGAGCACATCAAAAGAGCCAGTTTGTAAAATCATCAAGATCACTCCATGGAATTATGGGTGAGATCCCAGGTCTTGGAGGAATATTAAGAGCATTTGTTTCAAGTTCTGAACCTGCTTATAGCAGAATAATTTCTAATCCGGAATTTAATGAATATCTTCCAGAAGTAATTATGTTTCTTAGTGGACTTCAAGAACATGAGAAAGGAACAAAAATTAAATTGGGTATAGCAGAAAGCAGATTAATGTTTGAATGTTATGAAGCTTCAATTCATTATAGGCATAGGGAACCATTTAAATGGGAAGATGGTAATCCTAATGTTGATGGACAAGAAAATTATATGATAATCACAGGCCAAACAAACAGATTTTTAGAATCAGTAGTAATGCGGCTAAAAGGTAAAGTTCTTGATGAACATAAAGTTACTGTTAAACAATTAGAAGGCGCTAGAAAAATTGCAGCACAAATTGCAGCTGGTGACAAAGAAATGGCAGCATACTTTCTTGAAAGTCAGGAAAAATCAACTGGAAGAAAAGAACTAGCAGAAGCAGAAGCAGCTGCTGAAAAAGCAGAAGTAGAAGAAATTGCAAGACAAGCATTAATTCCTTATACAGGAGAAACAGAAGCAGAAGAAGCGGTTGGAGATTTAGTTGGTCAATTAGTTCAACACGAAAGAAGTTTAGGTTATGCATTATTAGGAGCTCCAAGAGATAGAATGGATCTTAGAGATGCAGTTAGAGCAAAAGAACTCCTTCAAAGACTTGGATTAAATCCAGAAGAAGTTGAAGCAAAAATTGATGATTTACTAGCAGAAAGAAGTGCAAGTTTAAAAAAAGGAACTGCCCCTAAAATTGGACCTGAATAAAAACAAAATTTAATTATTATTTTCTTAAGTTGTTATTTTAAAATTTAGTTTTCAGAGGAGAATTTTAAAATAATCAAAATTAGATTAAGATTAGAAGGAGATTACAATCTAATTAAATTTCAATTTACTTAGAATGATCCTTACTAAAATAAATATCAATAAATTTATCTAATTCTTCTCTTTTAAATTTAACACCATAAGTTCTTTTTTTATTTTGTATTGAGAGTAGATAGTTATATGCCTCTTCTTGTTTAGGTGTTGATCCTAAGAAGATTATATCTTTCTTTTTTCTGGCAGGGAAATATTTAGACCTAGCATAGCTTGATATAAATGTCTGAAATTCACTGACAGCTTCTAAAGGGTCTTCACATTTTAATGCTTCTTCAACAACTTTTTGTCCACCATAAGCGGCAACTGAAATGGGAACCTCGATCCATTCATACCATTTCCTCGAAGAAGAGTTATCATCTACAAAATCTTTAAATGCAGAAAAAGCAGTCATAGCTTTATTGAACAATTCTAATTTATCTTGATCTTGTTTTATACCACAATAGAAGGGAAATGCGTTTTGAAGAACATCTTTCCACTCTGTAAAGATTCCAGTTATATTTGACATTTGGTATTCGCTTGCACCAACTGATAATGCTTCAAGAAAACCTCTTGCCTCATTCATGTTTTCAATAGGAATTGTATCTGCAATTATATTTGTAAACTCTGCAAATCTTTGAGGTGTTTTTATATAAAATCTAGTTGACTTATAGCTTTGAATTAAACGCCCAAAATATAATATTTGACTAATATTTTCATTTGAGTAACCCTGTGTTTCTTTAATTCGATCAAGAGTTGAAAATACTTTATTTATTTTAGAGGACAACGAATTTATGTTAGGTGTTTTTTCTGGTTTAAAACGAATAGTACCATAAACTCTATCCAATACCTCTCCAACATAATGTAAATCTTCTTCTCCAGAAATAACATTTGCCATAATGCCTGCTGTAAGGGGGGCAGTTACAAATGCAGCTTTTGGATCTTTAGTAAACTTTTCAACTGACCTAATTACTTTTGATAATAAATTAACAGTTAATTCCCACCAGACGTCATCTGATTTAAAATCAATGGATGAATATCTTCTTCTGATTTCAATGTCAACAAGATCTCTTACCCTATTACCAATAAAGGCAGGATTATAAGCAGCATTTTTTGGATCTGATGTTTTGAGATCATCTGAAAGTCTCCCTGCATCATTATAAAAACGATCTATAACATCTTTAGATAAAAAAGAACTTAATGGTTGCCTTAAACAATGTGGTAATAAAGCAGAATATAATTCTAGAAAAGAATCAGAATAATTAGATGCTTCTTCCATTGAAAAAAGACCTGGCCATTTAAGAGCATGATCTCTTAAAACAGTTGCAGCTACTGTCCCAGCTAACAACATTTGTTCAAGTGATTTTGCAACAGCCATTTCTTCTGCTACTTCTAAAGAATGAAATGGAAAAGCAAGAGTTGGATGATCAAAAAGTATATTTTCTGCATATAATAAAGCTTGTATAAATCTTTCCTTCTTAAAATCCATTTGTGATATTTTTGCAATTTTATTTTCTATTCTTTTACTAGACTTACTTTGATCAGTACCAATAATTAATTGAATTGCTTTTTCATATTCTGCACCAAAAAGTGGATCTCCCCAGTTTAACTCTATTAAACCTTGGGCATCAACATAATCACCAGTGATTTTATCATAAAATGTATTGTAACTTTTTGATTTCTTTGTTTTTGATTTAACTATTTGAAGCAAATCATCTAAAGTTAAAGATCTTCCCTCAGAATCTGCATCCATAATTATTTTAGAAGCCTCAGAAGTAGTTGAATCAGCAGGAGTTACTTTTCCTCTGCCGTAAGGATCTTTTGCCCATCTTTTTCGTTCCTCACCTTGTTCTGCTTTTACCTCTGCTGCCCTTTCCTTAGCTTTTGCAGCAAACCTATCTCTAAAATTAGCAGGTGGCGGTGTAGGGGCTGCTGTTGTCACACCATTTTTATGTTTTGGATCTGTTAAAAAACTATAAGCTTCACTAAGCAACTTAAAGAATTTTTCATGTTTTTCTAGTAATTCAGGTTCTTCTTGTTGAACTTTATCAGGATGATATTTAGAAGCAAGACCCCTGTAAGCTTTTTTCAATGCATCTTTATCTGTTCCAGACTCAACACCAAGAATTCTATAAGCAAGAGCACGATCTGTAACTAAATCTATATCTAAAAAATCATCAATACTAAATTCCCCCATGTTATAATAGAATAATCCAGATAGATATATAAATGTTACTACATTATCCACTTATAAGTAGCTACTTACTGGGGACCTATACCCTTTGCTACTACAAACAGTTAGAATTCTAAATTAGTTACAATTAAAGTGATTTGTTGGGAATCAGGTTCCCATTCTTCAATAGTATCTAACGAAAATTATATATATAAGTAACAACCCTAAATTAATATAAATTAATAAAAATAGAGAGGGGTTTGAGTTTATGAAAAATAAGATTCTATTATTTGTGGTAATTTCCATGATTTTTATAATGAGCATTAGTGTGATTTCTGTTATTGGAGCAGATGTAGAATTTGAGATGATCACTAAGACATTGGTAAATGATATTTATCCAACACAAACTGCAAAATTTGAAATAACCTTATTGAATCCATTAGATACTGAAGATGAGTTTAAAATTAATTTAGGACCAGCTGCAAAATGGAGTTTTTCAGCAGATCCAGTATCATATCTTTCTGGAATCACTCTTGACGCAGGAGAAGAAGTTACATTTTATGTTACAATAAAAGCAAGTGGAGATGGTTTAAGCTATGGAATGCAAAGTTTTCCATTGATAATTAAATCAAAAATAAGTGATATTTCTAAAGAAGAAACATTACAATTATTATTAAGAAACCCAACACCACCAACAAAAACATACATGCCAAGTGTTAGTTTTAATGTGGATGTTCCTGATAAAATTGATCCACGACAAGATGTTGAATTAAAGATTCATCTTATCAACAAAAATCCATTAAACATAAAGGAATTAGTAATCTCTGTAAGAAGTGAATTATATAATATGGACAGAATTGTAGCACTTGAACCTCTTGGAAATAAAATTGAAACATTTAAAATTGATTATGCAGATGATCTTGAACCAACAGATGACATAATCACTGTAAAAATAAAAACTGGAGATGTTGAGTTTACACCATCTAGCAAATATGTTTCAATTGTTCCATACAAAGAACTAATAGAGGATAAAGTTATTGAAAAATCTTTCCTTAAAAAAACAAGAAACTATAAGTACACAAATGATGGAAATGTTGCAGATACACAAAAAGTTAAAGTAAAATCTAGTTTATTATTGGGATTATTTACAAAAACAACTCCAAAAGCTTCAATTATTAAAGATAATGAAGGCAGATTTTATTTTTGGGAATTTGAATTAATGCCTGGAGAAGAAAAAACAGTTCAAGTAACTAGAAATTATAGACCATTAGTTTATGCAATTATTCTAATTATTATTGGAACTATCGCTTACTTTTTATTTAGAAGTCCAATTGTATTAAGAAAAGAAGCAAAGGTTTTAAAAGTTGAAGACGAAGGAATTTCACACTTAAAAGTATTAGTCCATGTTAAGAATAGAGCTAACAAAGCAATTGATGAAGTTAAATTAATTGATAGAGTACCACAAATAGCAAATTTAGATCACGGGTTTGATGTGGGAACTTTACATCCAGACAAGGTAATTAGGCATGAACATAAGGGTACAATTCTGAAATGGGAGATAAAAACATTAGAGCCTTATGAAGAAAGAATTATTTCATATGCTATAAAATCTAAATTAAATATTATTGGTGGATTAGGATTACCAGCAGCAATAATAAAGTTCAAAGGTACAGGGAAGAAATTAAAGAAATGTTTCTCAAATACCATAACTGCAAAATAGATTTTTTATTTTCTTTTTGTTTTAAATTATGATAGTTTTTATAAGAATTATTCCTAATGAAAAAAGATTAACCTTCCCATAAAAGCCCCTTATAACCCCAGAATTTAGAATAAAAACAGAAATCGACCAAAAGATTTAAAAAGCCAGCTTAAACATCATCATATAATGCCCCCGCGTAGCTCAACGGTTCCAGTGTGGATCAAAATTAGCAATAATATTGATATATGCAGGCGTTAGAGAGCGTTCGGCTGTAGATGGTGCTTTGAATTGTGGAATTTCCACTAAAATGATAAGTACTCAGCCAAAACCGAAAGGTTGGCGGTTCAAATCTGTCCGCGGGGATTGTACTTTTGGTTGGAATTTTATTATTCCGCCTCAAGTTAATATTGTTAAGGAATTATAAGGGTGAAAACATGAAAGTAACAGTTGACAAAAATACATGCATTGGTTGTGGAGCATGCGCAGCAATTGCACCAGATGTCTATGAAATGACAGACGATACAAAAGCAGAAGCTAAAAAATCAGAAGTTTCTGGAGACGAAGAAAGCAAAGCAAAAGAAGGCTGTGATAGCTGCCCTGTAAATGCAATCAAATTAGAATAAGTCAGGGGTTTTTTATTACTTATTCTCTGAAAAATAAAATGTTCATTAATATGTTTAAAGATTTGTTGATGAAAAATCTATAAAACATTACAAGTTTAAAATTAAAAAATTAATGGAGTTGATATCATGACAAAAATAACAAAGGACATGACATTTGCTGAAATCCTAGAAAAATATCCGCAAGTTGGTGAAGTAATTATGGCAGCAGGTTTGCATTGCCTAGGATGTAGTGGAGCTGCGTTTGAATCAGTAGAACAAGGCTGTAAAATGCATGGTTTTGACGACGCGAAAATTGAAAAATTAGTTAAAGATATGAACAAAAAATTAGAAAAAACTGATGATAAAAAAGAAAAGTCATAATCACACTAAAACCTGAATATCAGGTAAAAAGTATTGGAGGAAATTAAAATGGAAGAAGAACAAAAAACAGAAGAAACATGTTCAACATGTGAACCTAAAGAAGAGAAAACAGAAGAGTGCTGTACAGAAGAAAACAAAGAAGAATGTAGTGAAGAGAAAAAAGAATGTACAGAAGAAGAAAAAGAAGAAGGATGCTGTGGATGCGCTCCAGCTGAAGAAGAGAAAACAGAAGAACCTGAAGCAGAAACTCCTGCTGAAGAACCAGCAGAAGAGAAAAAACCAGAAGAAGAGTAAATTTATTTTTTTCTTTTACTTTTTATTTTCTTTTTTCTTGATTTTTCATTAATTTCTATGAATTTTGCTTAAAATGTTAATCTTCCCTCTTTTTGGCGTAAATATACTAATTAATTCTATAATCTGCTAATTAATTCCATAATTACACATGAATTAGGACATACTACGAAAAAGAATGCTGTTTTTACTATTATGCAGTGGTTTTTAAACAAAAGATTTATAAAGGGGATAGCCATCCTAATTGTAATATCCTTATATAAAATATATAAGAATGAAGGATAAAGTTAAAAATTCACTTTATGGGGAAGTGAAATATTAATAATTCCAAAGAAAATCTTGAAAAAATCAAGATTTTATAACATTATTAATACCTAAAATCATTAAAAGAGGGGGTGATGGCAGGGTAAATTAAATGTTAAACACAGAAGTAATTAGAAAACAATTTCCATTCTTACAACAAGTTCTTGAAATTAGGGCTGAAAGTTCTATCAAAGAAGAACGAGCTTTTTTAGATAATACTGCCTCTACACAATTACCATTACCTGTTCTTGAACATATTGCAAAAAGTTTGTTCACTTATGCTAATATTCACAGAGGAGAATATGATGCTTCTCAAATTACTACTGAAGAATTTGAAAGAGCATATAATGTTACAGCTAATTTAGTAAATGCTGAGCATTGGCAAGAAATTGTATTAGGTAGAAATACAACTGAAATGATTAATCTTGCAATGAGAACTATGTCTGATGATTTTAGAGATGGAGATAATATAGTTGCAACTAGATTAGAACATAATTCAAACTATGTTCCATGGTATGGTTTACAACAACTTTTAGCTAGAAGAGGAATTGATATTGAAATAAAATTAGTTGATTTTAATAAAGAAACAGGAGAACTAGACATGCAACAACTAGAAAGATTAGTTGATAATAAAACAAAATTAGTTACTGCAACTGGTGCATCAAACTTTATGGGAATTAAACCTGATATTAAAACAATTGGAAAAATTGCTCATGCAAGCGGTTATTCTCAACCAAGACCAGATGGATTTAGTGGATCATATTTCTTAGTAGATGCAGCACAACTAGTTCCTGGAACTCCAGTAGATGTACAAGAAATAGATTGTGATTTCTTAGCATGGTCATTCCACAAAATGGCGTTACCATTAGGTGTTGGAGGACTATATGCAAAAAAAGCTATTCTTGAATCATTAGATCCATTCCTTTATGGAGGAGATATGATTGAAGATGTTCAAGAAGGACTTGTTGAATATAAAGAAATACCATGGAAATTCACAGCAGGAACTCCAAACATATTAGGAACAATTGGAACAGGTTATGGAATTATGCACATGATGAATATTGGATTAGGAAATATATTTAATATTTTAGATGTATCAAAAGATGAAGAAGTAAGATTAACTGGAGAGCAAATTAAAACAGAAGTTTTAATGAATACTCCTCGAGGAGAATTAAACATTCCTTATAATGTTGCACCACATTTAGCAGATACTTGGAGAGCTTATCTAGGCCAGAATCCTGGATTGGTTGCGAGCTTAAGAGAACCAAAAGCAAGATTAGCATTATCAAGAGATGTTGTAAAAAGAGCAATGACAAACATAATGCAACATGAAGAAGAGTTAACTCAGAAAATGTTATATGCTTTAGCAGAAATTCCTGGAGTTAAAATATATGGAACAATGGATGCAACAAAAAGAAGTGGATTAGCAGCGTTTGAAATTGATGGAATTGAATCACAATCAGTTGCTTTTCAATTAAATCAAAATGGGATTGAAGCAAGAAATGGAAATCATTGTGCATCACTAGCCCATCAATATGTTGGAATTGAAGGAAGCGTTAGATTAAGTTTTTATGTTTACAACAATCAAGCAGATGTTGCAAAAGCAGCAATTGCAGTAGAAGAAATTAGTAAAACGGTGAGAGGTTAAAAAATGACTGAGACAAACCATACTATTTATTTAGAAAAACTATTAAATTTAAACACTGTAAGAACAAATGCTATATGCAAAGATAATGTAACAATGTTAGGCATGAACTTATTAACTTCTTTTGGAATGAATATGGAAGATCCTACACAAGAAGTAGATTTAGCAGCAGGGTATAAAAATACAGCAGCATTTTTAGAAAAAGCATGTAAAGCATTTGAAGACCCAGTACATATTGTTAAAATTGCACCATTTGCACGTGCATATCTTGGCGCAGAAATATTTGATAAAGCACTTGATGTTGTTCTTAAAAGAGCAGAAAACAAAGACGAACAAGGATTTTTAGATGAAGTCTTTAATGCAACTGCATTATTAAAACCAGAATTAAGAGAACAATTCTTAAGTGCAGTTATGGATGCACCAACCCTAGACAATGAATTTTTTGGATTAGATTATTTACTAGCAGATGTAGATCCTAAACTTTCTTTTTCAACTACTGACGAAATTCCAGCTGAGATTGGGACTGCTGATAGAAAACGAGCAGCAGAAATGTTAGGTAAGTTTTTAGAAATTGGTTTATTCAAACCAGGAATAGGGTTTACATCACAATACCAAAAAGTAATGAAAAAAATGGGTTCACTAGAATATTTATTTGAACAACCATCTGAAAAACATGCTATTTTTGTTTCCTCTAAGAATAATAGAAATCATATTGATGAAATAACTGAAGTAGCATTTGAATATACAAAAGAAATCATGGCTCGTCCAAATAATAATGGACAAAATCCAGCAATGGTTATTGTTAATGATGCTATTCCTCTAAAAGATGTTTCAAGATTATATGACAGATCAACGGTATTATACTTAGCAACAACTATGAAAGAAAAAGCAGCAATTGAAAAAACATTAACAGAAGAATTAACAGCAGGAATAATTGCAGTTGATGGTGTTGTTGATGAAGTAGCAATAAATCAAAGAGTTCAAGCATTAATTGTTGATATATCTCAAGTAAATGGTGACGAAGAAAAAAGAAACCTTATAGGTAATCATTTGAGTTTCGTCAATGCAAGAAGAGCAAAAGGAGAAGAAGATTTAGGAGAGATGATAGTATCAGAATTAAAAGAAGCAAAGGAATTAATCTCAAAAGGCAATGAGCATTTTTATGATGTTAGAGAAGAATTAGAAGCTCTTGGTAGAAGAGTACTTGTAGATGAAATGGTTGAAAAAGGCGAATATAAAATGCCATTAAGAACTGACCATGAATTAGTAATGTTGTTTTCTGGAAAGAAAGATGGATTAACAAAATATGGGATGGAAAGACATACAAGAAAAAAAGTTAGAAGTTATATTAATTTGCCACCAGTAGAAGAAACTGGAATGCCTTTTGTGATTATTACTGATAAAGCAATTACAAAAAGCCAGATACAAGAACAATTTCCATCTGCAACAGTTCTTTACTTAGCAAGTACTGCTAAAAAAGAAGCTGCAATTCACAAAGCAAATCCAGATGGAGATGTCCTAGTGTTTAATGCAGAAGGAATAAAAGCACAATATAATGGATGGCATGATGATAATAAAGATATATTTGTAGGAAAGACTATTGTAAATAGTTTATTCAAAGCAATCGGAGAAGGTCGAGCAGAAGGCGTAAATGAGATGGTTGAGATTGGAAAAAGAATCTCAGACAGAGTCAAAAAATCAAGAGATGAATTATTGTTTGCTACTTCACTTAGAGACCAATATGGAACAGCAAGAGAATATTATAATCTTCAAGAACAATATGCAGCAACACCAACATTATTACAATTAACAGATGGTGTATTAATGGAAACATGCCCAACTGGTGGATGTTTCCAACATGGCACACCAGATACTGGTGGATGTTGTGGTGGTGGAAATATTCCAGGTGTTATGATTGATTTTGCAATTGCATATAGACAACAAGTTGGAGATGCAAAATTTGCTGAAGAACTAAAAGCAAACCATGGTGGAAAAATAAAAGAACCATGGTATTTTGGCACAAGATCATATCAAAGACATTTCAAAGATCTTGGACAAACTGCTCTTGCAGGGACAGATACAACCAAAACAACTACAGATGATTTAACATTTTAAATATTTATTTTTATTATTTTAAGTTTAACAAAAAAAGAAGAGTGAGATCATGCTAACAAAGAAGTGATAAAAAGTGAAAGACATAGGAGGAATAGAAAATGACAAAATGTGGAAATGAAAGGCCTGCAGACAGAAAAGGCGAAAAAAAGGTTAAGAAAAAGAAGTTTAAATTAGATGAAATTGCAGACTTACCAATTACATTAACCATTTATGGTGGATGTACTGAGGGAGACAGAATGACATACTCTGTTCGAGGAGATCAGAGAGCAGTAATTGCATATGGAACAGTTAGCCAACTTATCCAATATTCACTTGGACAGGAAGTTACATTAACTGCTAAAGGAATTCCTGCAGATTATAAAAACAGACCATTCAAAAGAAACCCATCAGACAAATTCAAAGATGCTATTCTAAGCATTAATGCTGAAATGACAGGAGAAGGAGCAGGAATTGAAAAAATCATTAAAGCTAAAGGTGGAAAACACGGTGGTTACACTGTACAAATTAATGGACAAAGAGTTACTGAAGATTCATACGCTAATAGTTATTTCCAAGAAATGACATTTGTTATGGACGGTGATAAACCAGTTCCAAAAGCAAGTAAAGAAGTAACTGAAAATGACACCCCACTTATGAGAGGGAAAAACCCTGTAAAAATGATGGGTGGTGTTGAACTTGTTGTAACAGCAATAATTATCCCTGGTGATGAATACCAAGATATGGCTAAACAACAAGACACAACTAGATATGCTACACTTGACAAGGCAATTTAGTTACTAAAATTTGAGGTAATTATCAGTAATAAAGTAAGGCTTTAACAAGGGTATAATTTGTTATAAATACCATTTGTAAGAGTTGAACAAATTACTGGTTGAACAACAATGACGGAACTAAATACATTTTTAGACAGGATTGTTGAAAGGCAATCTTCGTTTGTTTTATTTGGCGGAAGAGTTTATGATATTGTGGAATCTAATGGGAGCCATGATTTTATAGAAGCTGGGCAAATAAAAGCCATGGATTTAGTTCCTTCTATGTCTTTTTCTGACTTTGAAAATTTAGATGAAAGTCTTCAACAAAAAGAAATAGAAATATACTGTGGAAATTATGTTAAAGAAACAATTGATCAAGAATTAAGAGAAGAATTAGAAGTCAGACAAGAAAAAACAAGATTAAGAACATTAAAGTTTATTATGACTGAACTTTTACCATTAGTGTACAGTAGAAAATATGATTCTAATGATTTATTACTAGCGGCAATTGGTGTAATTGAAGAAGATGAAGTTGAATCACCTGTTGAAAAAGCTAAAAAAGAAATCCATGAAATATTAACTGAAAAATTTGGATTAGAGGATAAAAAAGATGATGAAAAAGATCCAGCAGAGGAAATGAGAGAAAAGGTATTAAGAAAGGAAAAAAAAGGAATAGAAACACGTACAATACTTGGTGAAAAACAATCTTTAAGAAAAATGGGTCTTAAAGATAAAACAATTTCTAATTCATATTTAGGAGAAGTTACTGCATTACAACCAATGTATATTTTAGATGGGGTTGCATATCAATTAGAATTAGTAAAAAGATCAGAAGTTAATGGAACAGATTTAGTATTTAACTTAAACGGTAAAACTTACAAACCAAGTGAAATGCCAGTCAATGTATCACAAATTTCTAATGAAAGTTTAGAAAGAAGAAAAAGAACATGGAGAATTTCTGCACTAGAAAGAAGCCAAGATGCATTTGGTGAAATAAAAGATAAATTAAAAACAGAAGATATTACAGAAAGACAAATGCATGAATTAGCTAAACTAAATGAATTAGATTTAGGTACTTGTGGATTTGTTATGAATGATGGAAGTTATTATGTTTATTCAAGAACACCAAAGATTGCAACACAAGATAGCAGAAATGGAAAAGTATTCTGGCCATACGATGAAACAAGAATTGCAATCCATATGGGATGGGATAGAGGAAAACCTTATTCAAGTGGAAAAGCAAAATCAGTTGAACAAAGAAAAGACCATCCTTGTATGTATAAAAGAAATCAAGAATTTAGTGATATGTGTACATTAGATGCAGCAGAATACGCTAGGACTCCAATGGGTTTTGTAAAAAAATTAGATGAAGGTGTAAGGACATTTTTTGAGCCATTAAACACGCCAAGTTTAGAAAGACACACAGGACACTCCTTTTTTGGAACTCATATTGATAGAATCCTGTTACAAGGATCATTAACAAGAAAAGAAGCAGAAAAACAAGGTTATCAAATTATTGAGGTATTAGAGACAAAAGTAAGGTAAATATGTTACTCAACAAAAATTAAGAAAATCATGAAAATAAATCAAATGATTATGGGGATGAAAAAATGCCAAGGATAAAAATAACAGACAGAAAAGTACCAGGGAAAAAAGGAACTACAAAAAAGAAATCTGGAAAAGAACCAGAAGATATGGATGATATTATTGATGCTTATGCAGATGAACAATCTGGAGATACTGGAAATACTAAAAAGACAAAAAAGACAGGAACAACAGTAGATGAATGTCCTGATGGGACTTGTGGATTAAATAATGGTTCATTTGATGATGATGGTTTAGGAGATGATTTATTAGCTTCTGTATTAGGAGAAGAAGTTGAAGAAAAAGTTCAGATGAAAGTAACTCCATTAAAAGAATTAGCTCCTGAAAAGATTTACATTAGAGATAGATGCATCCAATTTGGGAAGATGGTGGGTCCTGAAACAAGAAAACAAGGTAAAAAAAGATTAGAAGTTGGCGGGTTTTTTCTTAGAGACATAGATGAAGATAAAGTTACACTCATGGATTTTATTGTTCCAAAAGATTTACCAGTAACAACAGGAAGTATTTACATTGCTGAACATTATGATCAAGCAGCAAGAGAAGTTAGAGCTGAAAATCAAGTATTAAAAATAAGAAGAAGAATAGGTGCAATGTTTCATATACATCCATCAGAAAAAGGACAAGGCCTTTATCATTCTCAAGATGATAATGAAGTTTTAGTTAATCTTGTAAACAAGATGAGTAAAACAACAAAAGTTCCATATGATGCACCATTTGCATTGTTCCAAGAAAAGATAAGAACAGAATATGGTGATGATGGAATTTATCTAAGAGGAGATGCACTGTCTGATTATATTCAAAGATTTGTTTATCCAGAAGATGAATTATTTTTCAAAGCATTACAAGAATTTGGTCTAAAACCTGATGCAAAAGATTTCAAGAAAGCGGAATTTTTAGCAAGATTATTAGACATGGTTGGTAAAGAAACATATGAACCAAGAATTGTTGCATATGGAATTAGTTTTGTATTTAATAATGGTGGAGATAATCCATTTGTTAAGCTAGGGATTAGAGAAAGATTTGCATTTTCTGGAACAGAAGATTATGATTCAATTGCAAATATTCCTTATGAAATAACTGATGTAGGAATTGATATTCCAACAGCAGAAGAAGTTGCTGCAATTGTAAAACAAAGAGTTAAATTTCCTTATGTAGCACCAAAAAATGTTGCTAAGGCAGCAGCTGGAAGATTCTTTGATAACGTAGCTGGTGTATGGAGAGATGTAGGAAGTAAGGGTAAAGGTAAAAAAGGAAGTAAAGGTGGAAAAGGTAAAGCTTATCAAGGTGGGGCAAGAGGACCACAAGGTTTTCATGGACAAGGAACAAGCACTGCAACTAGTAGTTATGCACGGGGAAGAAAAACAGCAAGACATATTTTAAAAGAAGGAATTGAAGATTTAGTATTACCAGAGCCTGAAGTAGAAGATAATATTGGTTCTGAATTATTAGAAGCAATTGACACTGGTGAAGCAATTGGAATGGGTAATGGGAAAAAAGACATGCCAAAGGATCAAATAGAAAAATCAGATGGGAAATATTATTCAATATCTGAAATTACAGATTTATTTGGTCTTGCATTGTTTTCTTATTTAAGAGAAGGTAGACATCCACAAAGTAAATATTCAACTTATGTATCTGTTTTAGTAAGTTTACTTTCTGCTTACCATGGTCCACATAAATCTGCAAACTTACGAACATCAATAAGTCATGCAGGAAAACAGAATTATATTGATATGGGGCCAATTCTGGGATTAAGAAGTTGTATTGAGGAATTAGGACCATTAGTAGAAGACAACCCATTAGTTGTAAAAAGACATAAGATTGATTTTTTCAAACTCAATAACATGACTGATAATATTTATGGGGAAATTGCTCATAGACCAAAGGGAGTAGAATATGATGACGAAACAGTTCAATTTATGTCTCAATTTATTGTAGGAACAACTTTTGGAAGAAATGTTTTATTGAAATCATATGTTGAAAGCGTTCTAGAATCATATGATCAAGGACCAGAGAACTATGTACCAATTGGAACTGCAGAAAAACCTGCCCAAGAATATACTGGGATAGTTGATACACATGGACAACCAATGTCTACAACTTATATTGGACCAGGCGCAACTGTTACTCCAATTACACCACAAACTACTACTAACACAACAACTGGAAAAGGCTCTGCTAATAAAAGTCCTGCTAAAAAAGGAACAGATAAGAAATAGACAAAGATATAATTAAAAAATCAAAATTAACAAGATCATAAAAACCAAAAATGACAGAAGAAAAAACAACAGAAATGATTGAAGCTGAAAGATACCTTAGGCAGAAAATGCTCTGGGGTGATGAAGGCCAGAATAAATTAGCTAATGCGAGAGTAGCAATTGTTGGTTTAGATTGGCAAGGAAAGTATACTGCTTTGTGTTTAGCTGCTTTAGGAGTTGGTAATGTTGTTTTAATTGATGGCAGTGATGCTGATGGAAGTAATGTTAGAAAAGGCACTACTGCAAAAAGTGAATTATTTTTAGACATGGTTGTAAAAAGCGGTTCAAGAGCAAAATCATATCCTGAATTACTTAAAGTAATAAATCAACAAGTTAATTTTGAAGGTTACACTACAAATCTTGAATCTAGAATGGATTTAATGGCATTAGAAGGCGCTACTGTTATTGTAGATGCAACTAACTCAATAAAATCAAAATCATTAGCAATTGCTTATGGACGAGAAAAAGGCATTCCTGTAATTAGTACATCATCAAAATGGGGATATACTAAATTAATGGCAACTGATCACAATAGAGATCTTGGAGCTCAAAATACGGAAATGTTAATGCCAATGTTTGAAGGATATAAACAAGATCCACTAATGGCATTAATGATGTGCGGAGTTATTGCAGAAGAAGTTAAAAAAGTTGCAATGGGAAATTTTGATAAATTTTTAGAGAAACCAGTAAGATACAAACTAGGACCGGGTTATAGATATGGATTTTTAGAAAAAGGTGAAGATGTTCCTTTGCCTGATAAAGCATTATTAGCAAGACTTAAATTAGGATTCTTAGGAGTAGGTGCATTAGGTAACTGGGGTGCAATTGCCGCCTCTCACATGGGTTTTGGAAGAGTTGATACATTTGATTATGATAAATTTGAATCACATAATGTTAATAGACAATTATTAGCATATGATGGGATTGATAAATTAAAATCAGAACATATTGCAGCAAAAATAGTTGCAATGACTTTAGGAAGAACGAGATCAACGGGTTATAATGAATTAATTTTACCTGGATTTGAGACAAAAGAAAAATATGATTTAGTCTTTGATTTTGTTGATAACAGATATACACGAGCACTTAACTGTGCATATGCAATCTCAACTGGAACACCATTAATTAGTTCAGGTGCTTTGCCAGATAGTGCAAGATGGGACACACATCAAGAAGGAAAAACACAATGTATGAACCATTTAATGGATATCTATAAAGAAGGTATGAAAGAAGAAATGATCAGAAGAGCAAGTTGTGCTGCAAACCCAAATCCGTCAGTTGTAATGAGTAATGCTGTTGGTGGTGTTGGAGCAGTAATTGCAGCATTAAGTGTTTTTGAACCAGAGAAATTTGGTGAACCATTTAATGGCCAACTAATGTATCGAGCAGATTTATCTACAAGGTTTGGAACATCAGAATTAGTTGGTGCATGTGATTGTTATAGTAAACCAGTTCCTGATTTAAGAATTTCACAAAAAGATATTGATAAATTTGTTGCAAAAAATCCACAATTATTACAACAAACAGGAACAGAATAAATTAAGAAAACTAGAAAATAAATAAGAAAAGAATATCAACAAAAAAGCATCAATGATTTAATAAAAAAACAAAATGACACAAGATAAAGACGATACAATAGGAATTCAAATTCCAACCCAAGAAGGGGAAACAACAGAGGTAGTAGTTCCGCAAGTTTTACCTGAAGAAGCTTTAACTAAGGAAGCAGATGATGGAATTGAATGGGGTGAGGATGAGGATGATGATTTTTTCGCAGGTTTAGTTGATAATGCAATTAACGATAGATTATATGGTGGAGAAGAAGTAGTAGAAATTCCTTATATTGAACATGATGCACAGAAAACACTTGCACATTTATTGGAACTTGGAGTAAGACCTAATCCGAGATCACAATTTTCACATTCAAACCCATTATTAAAAATATTAGGTAATTATTTAGTCAGAGAAACGTCTGCAAGTAATTATCAATCTTTAATTTCTAATGGACATAGTAATAATATGCAAGATATTGCAAGCGTGGTATTATCTGGGGAAGCATTATCTGGAATGAGATTTGGAACTAGCGTTGGAAGCGGAACTTTTTCAGAGTATATGAATTTTGTTGGTGAGAAGTTTGGAAAACAACTCAAAAGAATGTTAAGTATAGAAATTGATGAAGACAAATTAGTTGATGTTAATAATGGTAATGGAGATGCCACAAAAGGAGATGCTCTTGAAGTAGAGGCTGTAGAAGGAAAAAATGTTGTAGTTGGTGATTTTAACAATGTTAAATTCCCTTACCAAGATATCTTTTTCCAAGGTTTTGAAGCAGAAGCATTAATTGCTGCACAAGCAGTCTTACCATTATTAAAAGGATATGAAGATAGATTAAATAATGTAAAAAATGCAAATGAATTAGCTAAAATTGTGTTTTTAGCAGAAACACAAAGATATATTTCTCAAAATGGAAATGGAACAAAAGCAAAAGATGGAATTGAAGCAGGAACAGAAGAAAAAGCAAAAACCACAACATTAACTGAAACAGCTGATTTAATTCAATCTCAAATAATGAATCCAAAAGCAGACTTAGACGATATAATGTTAAGAACAGTATTTTCATTTGCATTACAAAGCGATGAAGAATTAGCAAAACTAAATGTGGATGAAGCACTTGAAAGATATAATAAAGTATTAAGATCAAGATTTGGTTATTCACAACATTTGATAGAAGAATTAGCTGGAGTAAAAGATGTGGATATTAGCTTAAAAGGAATTGTTGCAGAAATGAGTGCAAAGCTTGAGGCAGAAAAAGGTTTATTCATTATTAGCAATGAATTTAGAGATGAATCTAGTTATGAAGAGTTTAAAGAGTCTTTGTTAAGACTCGAAGTAGGACTGTATAAAAAAATAGAAACAAAAGAAGGAGAAAGTCGTTATGCATATAGACATAAATTTGCAAGAACAGTAAACGCAGAACGTGGGACTAAATATAGTAATGGCACTCCTGTTTCAAGAGTTCCAATTGGAACCTGGGGAAAATTAGATAGTGATGGTGATTTTGTTCCTAAAGGTTCTGGTAGTTATTTCGGACTTACAATGGATGAGTTGGAAATATTTGAAAATGTTCATTTTGCAAGTGGAAAAATAAAAAGAGGAGAAAAAGTTAAGGTTGTAAAAAACCTTGGAAGAAAAGGAGGGCATGGACAAGATGAATATTACTATAGCGGTAATATAAGTAGGGTGCCCTTAGGTAGTGTTGGTACAATAATAAAAACTGAGGATGATAAGACCAAAATTTATATTGATTTTTCTGGCAATGGTTGGTATTGTCATCCTGATGAACTTGAAATGCCCTTGAAGAAAAAAGAAAAAAGAAAAATTGAGGAAGAAAAAGCTGAATTAACTACAACCTTAACAAAAATTGTAGAAGAATCTGAAAAAGAATATAGAGAAGCAAAAGAAAAAATAAATGAATTAGTTACAACAGGTGTTGAAACACTTAAAGCAATGGGTGTTGATGAAGGAGTTATCAGAACATTTTTTGATCTTTACCTAGGAAATGAACAAGACCATATGGGTAAATATATAAGAAGCGGTATCTTATCAGAAAGAGATGCATTTGAAGAAATTAGAATTATGCAATCACAACTTTCTTACAATGGTGTTGCAGATCAATTAGTTGAATCTATTAAAGAAGAATTAGGGATTTACATAAGTGGTTATGAACAAGGAAGTATTACAACTAATTCTGAATTTCAAAGACTTAAAGAAGACTTGGTAGAAAAAGTAGTAAATGGTTACAAAACTCCTGATAAAAAAAGAAAGAAAAAAGCAAAAGTTGCTAAAAAGGGATTTAAAAAAGGACAATTAATAATGCTTATGCAAGCAGCACAAAGTGTTCCAAAGGGAGCAATTGGGACTTATGGAAAAGATTGCGGTTCAAGTATACATGCAAATTTCCCAGGATATCACAATGATAAGTGTTTTAGAGATAATATGCCTGATTTTATGGCACTTGAACCTGCATTTGAAATTCCTGAAATGCCACATATTGAATTAAAAAAAGATGCAAGAGTTACAATAAAAAGAAATAGTGAATATGAAACTGATACTAAACCAGGAGTAATTGGAACAATATTAGCTGATTACAGAGATAATACTGAAGAAAGATATACTAAAGTTAAGTTTGATAATGGTTATCAAAATGATTACAGAAGAAAGGATTTAGAATTAGTTAATCCTTTAGAAACATTAGAAGGGAAAAAATTAGAAGTATACAAAGTAAAATTTGCAGAATATGAAGCATTACAAACAAGGATTGAACAACAATTAGCTCCATTAATTGCAAAAGCTGAAGAAGCACATGCAACTGTATATCAAAAAATAGATGATCTTACATCTAGAACAATTGATGCATTTAGGTCTATGGGAATTGATGATGCAAGAATAGAAGAATTATTTGCAGAAAGAGTAAGTAATCCGAATTATATTCATCAAAGAGGATTAATGTAAAATATTTGTTTTTAAAAAAAAGTTATTAAAAAACCAATAAACCAAAAAAAATTATAATTAAAGGAAATTAAAATGGCAGTAGCAAGAAAAAAAATGCAAGAGATACAAACACAAGAAACTAAAGAAGATGTTACAGCTAAATTATACTCTACTACTTATAATTTAATGGCACAAGAAGCCTTAGGAAAAGTTTTAGAAGTACTTGGAAAAAGACGATTATTTGATGTTTATTTTGGACAAATACCAGAAATTAAAGATGCAAAAGGTTTTCAAGAGTATTTAGAAAGTTTGCCAGCACAAGAAGAGTTAGAAGCAATATTAAGAAAAGAAACAATTGAAGAAGTTAAACTAATGCAAAATAAGATTACAGAGATTGAAGAAAAAAGAGCAACTGCTCTTGAAAACCCATTGATTGATTACCAACTATATCTTAATGATCTCTCAATCAGAATTAATAGCGTCCCTGGGTTTGAAATTAATATAAGTAGAGCAGATTATGAAAGAGTAAATCAATCTGAAAAAGGGTTTAACCGATATAAAGTAAAATTAACAAAACAAATTGCTAAAAGTCTAGAGGATAAATTTGTTAAAGCACATCCATCTGGATTTAACGCTGGAGATATAGTAGAAACAACCCAATTAATGGAAATTGATTTTGATGAAGGAACGTTTGATCCTGTTTATTATCACGGCGGAAATGAAACTGATGTTCCACTTGGAAGTAAAGGTGAAGTAGTAGATTTAGGAGCTGATGATAGATTAGAAGTTTTATTTGAAATTGAAAATACAAGAGAAGTAAAAGAAACAAGAGATGGTGGACAAAAAAGTGGAAGAAAAGGAGTGAAGAAAAAGAAACAAGCAAGAATTGGAAAAGATATAGGGGAAGAAACAAGAGAAAAAACATACAAAACATTGCAGATGCACCCTGATGAAATAACTAAAATAGGTGTTAATAATATAAAAGCAAATATAGATGCTCATGGAGGAGATACATTAAAACTTGCTGAAGAAATAGTTGATGGAATTGAAGCAGTTTTAATGCCAATACATATAGAAGCTAAGAAAACCGTTATTAATCTTGGTTATAATCAAGAAATAGAAGCATCAACAACTGCATTAAGAAAAAAATATGGAATAAATATTGAACAGATTTTAGCAATTCATAAGGCAGAAGGAGATGAAGCATTAGCAGATTTCAAGTATGAAGTTGCTGGACTAGAAGCAATTACTAATGCAAGGGCACCATTTTATGAGTTAGGATTGCTGTTTTATGAAGCATTAAGCATAAGAGTTTCTAACAAACAGAAAGACAAAATAAAAAGACCTCACAAAGCAAAAATAAGAGGAGAAAGGGCATTAAGAAAATATGTGACAGAACAAGCAAAAACTGTTACTGGGAAAAAAGGAGCTATAAAACTTGCAAAAACTATTTGTGATGAAGTTGGAGCACTAGTTGCAAAGCAACATTATCTAAAAGAAAGAGAATTACGATTAAGAAATCCTAATGCAAATGTAATGCAGGAAATGATTAAACAATTATTACACCCAGAAAATGCTGCATGGACTAGAAGATTAATAATGTATGCTGATAGATCTTTGTTTAAAGGAGGAGATCCATTTGCACCACCATCTGAAGAATTATCAAGAGTAGTTAAATTAGAAACAGGTAATGGCTGCAATTATGCAAAATGTACTTTTTGTAAAGAATATGCAGGGGCAGATTATTTTGTTCGTAACCCAACTGAGTTTAAAGAACATGCAGAAGCAGTTAGAGAAAAGTTAGGAGAAGATATTAGATACATTGAAAGAGTTTTCTTAGCTGGTGGAAATATATTTAGTTTGCCAACAAAAAGATTAAAACAATATCTTAATGTTGTTAATGGATTATTTGATAGACAACCAATTCAGAATGGGACAGGAAATAATAGAGGAAGAAGAATAAATGGGATTAGAAGAATAGAAGCATTCAGCAGAACAGAAGGCTTATTAAAAAAATCAGTTGCTGAGATTAGAGAATTGGTTGGGATGAATCTAAGATTACTTTATTGGGGTGTTGAAACAGGTTCTGATGAAGTCTTAAAATATGTTAATAAAGGAATTACTAGAAAAGATATGGATAAAGCAGCAAAAAAGGTTGTTGACACACGTATGATGCTCTCATTAATGATAATGCCTGGTTTAGGTGGAATTAAATATTATGAAGAACATGTTCAAAGAACAGTAGAAATGATAAATTATCTAAAACCAAGATGGACAACTTTTCACACAGTAACACCAAAACATGGTACAAAATATGTAGCTAATATGAAAGCAGAAATGGAAGCAGGAACAAATAGACCTTTAACAGATGAAGAAGTTGTTGAACAAATGTATGATATTGTTAGGGGAGTAACTGGTGAATATAGATCACTTGTAGCAACATATTATCCTCCTGCAGCAAAAATAGCAATTAATCCAATTATGTTTAGAGGACATCTTCATAGAGGAGAAAAAAGGGATATAATGTCAACTATTGAATATAACTATTTTGGCGGGGAGGAACACAACCCAAGCTTATTAATTCCAGAGGCAAAATATAATGCGGATAGTTATTTACGTGAACATGCACATAAAAGAATGGAAAGAGAACAGATTACTCAAGAAAGTTTAGTAGGGCTAGAAGCAGCACAAAAAGCACAAATGCTTCAAGAGTGGATGGTCCAAAGGAAGTTACAATTATAAATTTGAAATTAAGTTATACATTTGAAAAAAGATTATTAAAAAGAAATAGTAAAAAGTAATAATAGTAAGAAAAAGAAATATAGAAAAAATGGCAGTAGCAAGAACAGAAGTAAAAAAAGCACAAGCAAAGATACAAATTACTGAGAAAGATATATTTACAAATCTTTTTGCTAGTTTTTATCAGCTTGCAGCTCAAGATAGACTAAAACAAGTCTTAGGTGTGTTAGGAGAAACAGAGTTATATGAAACTTATTCTGAATTAATTCCAGGAATAAATCATAGAGAAGATTTTGATGCATTTCTAGATGAGATTCCTTCTCTTGAAGAATTGGAAAAAAGATTAAAACAAGAAATTGTGGGTAAATTTAAAGGAATGGATCAAACTGTTAATGAAATACAAACAGAAAGAGCAGCTGCCCTTGAGAATCCAATAATTAATTATCAACAATATGGTGCAGAGTTATTAAAAGACCTTAGTGAAAGATTTAAAATTGAATTAAATTTTGGAAATATAAACACAGAAAAAGAATATCAAGGTTATAAACAAAAATTAGTTAAACAAATTGAAAAAACTATGAAGAAACGGTTAAAGAAAGATAAAACAAATGAGATTAGATTAGGAGATATAGTAGAAGCAACACAATTAATGGAAATTGATTATGATGAAGGAACATTTGATCCTGTTTATTATCATGGTGGAAATGAAACTGATATTCCACTTAGAAGCAAAGGTGAAGTAATTGGTTTAGGAACAGGTGATAGATTAGAAGTTTTATTTGAAATTGATGATGTACAAAATATACCAAATGTAAATCAAGAAACAGAAGATGGTGGACAAAAAAAGAAAAATAGAAAAAAAGGAAAAAGAAAAAGAAGAAGAGAAGCCAAGGCAGCAAAAGAAAAAACTGTAGAAAAAATATACAAATCATGGCAGATGCATCCTGATGAAATCACTGCAACAGGAGAAAACATTTTTGAAAGCATGCTTGCCCAATACGATGGAAATGCAAAAAAAGCAGCCATTGAATTAATTGCAAAAGCTGAAGAATCATTAATGCCAAAATATAAAAAAGAAGCAAGACGAATTATTGGGATTACATTTGATAAAAAGGTTGAAGAAGCGACTACTGCATTAAGAAGAGAATATAATTTAAATGTAGACCAAATTGCTGCAATTGAAAGAGGAGACGACTTTGATTATGAAATAAGAGGCATTGGTGATATCAGAAAGATAGATTTACCATTCCAACAGTTAGTAACATTAGCTGAACATGCATTTCAATATAAAGCCAAAGTGAAACCAAAAGGGAAAAAAGTTACTTCACAAAGAGGTTTTGTCCAATATATTAATCAAATCACAGAAGCATTAACTAAATTTAAACCAGCAAGAATAGCTATTGCAAAACAACAAGCAGATGTTTTAGCTAACATAATTAGAACAGAGTATGACATAGTAAAGAGAAGAGCTCAAGTTGATGAAAGATATGCTAAGGATAATACAGGATTATTAAGAGCAACATTTAAAGCTTTACTTGACAGTAATTTTATACCAAAGTTAAGAAGAATGTTTTTGTATCACGACGAAGACGTATATAATAGTGAACCATTCTCACCACCATCAGAAGAAATGAACAGAGTAATAAAAGTAGAAGTTGGTAATGGTTGTGATTATGCAAAATGTACGTATTGTACTGCCTATGGTGACACAAAATTCTTTGTTAGAAGCCCTGAAAAGTTTAAGGCGCATGTAAAAGAAATTAAGAAAAAATTAGGAAAGGATATTGCTTACATTCAAAGAATATTTCTTGCTGGTGGAAATATATTTATGTTGCCAACAAGAAAACTACTTGATTATCTAAAAATTGCAAAAAAAACATTTGATAACCAACCATATACTATAGAAAACTACCATTATCATGGGGGAAAATATAATGGAAGAACTAATATAAGAAGAATTGCTGCTTTCGGAAGAACAGAAGGAATAAATAGAAAAACAGCAAGGGAACTTAATCAATTAGATAATGCTGGTCTTGGAATGGTTTATTGGGGTATTGAAACAGGAGCAGATTCTATTTTATCATATGTAAACAAAGGCAATACTCATGAGCAAATGGTAGAGGCTGGTTTAAAATTAGGACAAACTGATATTTGGACTTCTGTTATGATAATGCCAGGATTAGGAGGGATTAAATATTATCAAGATCATGTTGTTGAGACAGCAAAATTATTAAATAGAATTCAACCAAGATTTATTACTTTCTTAACAACAACACCAATGCCTGGTTCAAAATATACAGAAATAATGGATCAAGAAATTAAAGCAGGAACAAACAGACCACTAACAGATCAAGAAGTTGTTGAACAAATGTATGACATGGTCCATAATTTACAAACAGGATATCATTGTCTTGTAGGTGCCTATCTTCCACCAAGAGAAAGAGTTGGTCTTAACCCAATTAGCTTTACTGGAAGACTCCAGTATAATGATGGCAAATCAGGAATATTAAGAATATTAACAAATTATTTTAGAGATGATGTTGTTCCTAGTCAGGATCTCCCTACTGGAAAATTTAACAGAAACAGTAGAATTAGAGATTTAGTAAGGTAAACAAAAATAAAAAAATAAAAATGATTCATGAAACAGCACAACCAATATTAGAAGACTTTGCAGAGAATCATAAATTACAATATGAAATTAAATTATTAAGAGAGTTATTAGGAAATGATTTACCGCATGCTAGTTTCTTTGAAAAATATAGAACAAAAGAAGAATGGTTTGCTAGAAAATCTCATGGAGATCATGGTGTTGATCATTCTACAAGAGTTTTAGTTTTTTCAGAACTAATAAGTAGGTTAATACAAAAACAAGGAAACGAAGTAAAATATGATGAAGAAACTAGATGGGCTGCTTCAACACATGATACTCGAAGAATTGGAGAAGGTTTTGGTTGGAACCATGGCCAATACAGTGCAGAATGGATCTTAGAAAAATATGCAGATGTTATTCCAGAACAAGAAAGTTCACTTACAGTTAATGTTGAAACAGTTGCATATTTGAATAGATGGCATGAACCTGATGATCATCGTGCACCTGAAATGACTCTTGAATTGAAAATACTAAAAGATAGTGATGCATTAGATAGAGTAAGAGTAGGAATGTTAAATAAAGATTTTCTAAGGACAAAACAATCTCAAGGCATGGTAGAAATTGCTTATGGGTTATATGCATTAAGTTATGAACTTCAATCAGAAGAAGGAATGAATGGATATGATGCAGTGATTAACGCAGCAGTTATGATGGGAATTATAAATAATGGGATTAAAGAAAAAGAAACTAATACTACAAGAGAAACTGATCAAAAGAAAGAAGAAGAAGAAACTAAGAAGAAAGAAAGAAAGAAAACTAAAAATCCATCTATAAGAAGTAAAGATGAACTTGAGGTCATGCTTAGTTTTATGCGATATGTTGCTGTTAAATCTGGAAAAATCATTATGGAAAATAGAGGAAAAAATGGAAATACAAAAAGAAAGGGAGATTATTCTATTGTAACACAAGCTGATTTAAGAGTAAGGGATTTTTTATTAGAAACAATTTCAAGAAGATATCCGAATGTTGCACTATTAACAGAAGAAAGTAAAGATACACTTCAGAGATTGGATTATGATCAAGTATTTATTGCAGATGAATTAGATGGAAGTGGAAATTATTCTCGGGGGGGAAAAGACTTTTGTTTTATGTTAGGTTATACTGAAAAAGGAGTTCCAAAAGCAGGAGTTATTTGCGATCCAATAAAAGGTGAAATTTATTTTGCAAGGAAAAAAGGTAAAGCCTATGTTGCTACTGGTCCAGATGCTGTTAAAATAAACCCATTACCTTCATTAAAAGATGTTTCATTAACATGGGAAGATATGAAAATTGGTCATCCCAGAAATCATGGTGGAAGAAGATATGGAACAATTTATGAACAATTAGGGATTGATAGGAATAAAGTTGTTCTTTCTGGAAGTATGGGAACAAGAATGTTACATGTTATTAATCAAGAAACACATGCAATAATTGGTTATACAAGACAATTAAAAGAATGGGATACTGTGGCAGGCCATGTTATTTTAAATGCATTAGGGGTAAGTGTTACTGATGTTGATGGACAAAGTTTAGAATATAACAAAAGAAATCCACACACAGAAAATGGAATCTTAATTGTTCACCCTGCAATTAAAGATGAATTCTTTAGAAAATGGAAAGCAGTTAAACAGCAGTATGAAAGAGCGTTTTTAGCTGGTATTGAGTAAATGCCTTTCTTAATAATTTTATAATTTGTTTTGGAATTTATACTTGATTAAAGAAAAAACATATATATGTTTATAGTTCTATAATTACTTATGATAAAACCAAACAAACTTTTCTTTGGAACTGCAGGAATTCCTTTATCTACACCTAATAGAAATATTCCTAATGGTGTAAAGCATGTTAGGAAGTTAGGATTAGATGGAATGGAGTTAGAGTTTGTTAGATCAGTAAATGTTTCTGAGGAAAAAGCACCTTTGATTAAAGAAATTGCTAGCAAAAATAAAATTATTCTTACTTGTCATGGCCAATATTATATTAACTTGAATAGTTTGGAAAAGGAAAAAGTAACTGCAAGTGTTGGAAGAATATTGAATGCTGCAAAAATTGCTAATTTGTGTGGTGGTTATAGCATGACTTTTCATGCTGCGTATTATATGAAGCTTGAAGCTGAAAAAGTTTATGCAAAAGTTAAAAAAGAAATGAAAGGTATTGTCAAAACTTTAAAAAATGAAGGGAATAAAATTTGGATAAGACCAGAAACAACTGGAAAAGGAAGTCAATGGGGAACTTTCCAAGAGATTGTTAAATTATCAGAAGAAGTTGAACAAGTTTTACCTTGCATTGACTTTAGTCATGTGCATGCAAGATCTGCTGGACCTGAAGAAAACAAAAACAGATATAATAATTATGATGAGTTCTGTGAGATATTAAGTTATGTAGAAAAACATCTTGGAAGAGATGCATTGAATAATATGCATTGCCATGTTTCTGGAATTAATTATGGACCAAAAGGAGAAAGAAATCATCTAATTTTGAAAGAAAGTGATATGAACTATAAAGAATTAATGAAAGCCTTCAAAGACTTTAAGTTGAAAGGTATTGTTATTTCTGAAAGTCCTAATATTGAAGTAGATGCAAGGTTGATGCAGAGGGATTTTAGCAGATTATAGTGATTTCTAAGGGTTAAAGATTAATAATCTTTTTAAATCTAGTTATGTTTCCCTATAGATATATACTTATCTTACATATGGGGGAGAAAGAATGGCAGATACAGCAACAGAACTATCAAGATTAGAAGAATTAGTTATTAGACACAGAGCAGAAGCTACCGAGTTAGCTGAGAATTCTGGATATTTAAGAAAAAAACGATTCAAAAAATTAAATAATGATTTAAAAAAAATCTATTTTGTGCATCTTGGTTTAGTTATGGATAACATCTCTCAAACAGAAGTTGATTCAAATGATCTTACAAAACCAATAGATGCAGTTTGGGCAACAATTGATGCTTTAAATGATATTCAAAGTAGAAGAGCAGAGAAACCATTCATAAAAATAATGACTGCTTTATTTGAAAAAGGTTATAACTTATCCGAAAAATATCCCAAAAGATTAGTTGAAACATTAGATAATGATCCTATGAATCGTTTCAATGCAGATAGAATTGCTGATCTTGTTGTAACACATATTAAAGCTGCTGATTATGAAAGAGATCATCATCGACACTATGAAGAAGCTATTAATACTTTAATTCTTGTTTCAGGCATAGGACTTACACATCTCTTTATGGATACAAAAGGGGGAAAAGAAAAAAGAAATAAATTAAGAGATATTTATTGTGATATTTCAAAAGCTTCTTTAAAAAATGATGTTTATCCAACTATAATGGGACATGGCCCACATGGAATGTTTTTAGTAAATGCAATTAAAAAAGCTGACGACACAAATAATGCAGAAAGATATGGAGTAAAAATGTGCCAATATGTTGAACAATTTGGAAACATAAGGGATTTAGTTAGATCAACAGCTGAGATGAGTTCAGAAAATAATGAAGCACATACTGTTTATGATGAATTACTTCAAAAAGCACATGAAAAAGAAAGAAACCATGAAGTAAGAGATGTTCTTAATGTATTAGGTATGCCATTAGCAGAAGGAATAAAAGAATTAAAAGGAGATCAAATATACCTTGCTGCATACAAAGATTTATGTACTGAAATAATTGCTAGAGTTGAAACAGTAGAAGGACAAGGAATAATGCCAGTTACAAATGCAGGATATTTAATTAAGGAATTAGGTGAAAAATTACCAACAATTGATAAGTTAACACAATTAAAAGATTTCACTGCTGGACTTAAAGATAAGATTGCAGAAGGAATTGAAATTGCAAGAAAGTATGTTTGAACAGAGGTATACTTAAAATGACAGACATAGCAGAAGAAAGAACAGAAAACACAACAGAAATAGAACTTCTGGAGGATATATTAACTAAACCTGATGTAATGAGAAGGCTTGCATCACATGAAAGATCTCTTAAATGGACAGGAAAAGCAAGACTTAAGTTAACTGGAAAATATGAAACATTTAGAGAGATTGTAGCTTATGCAATTAATAAAGATTTATCACCCATACATTTAATGGATTTTGGTGATGTATTGGTAGAGACATTAGTTGCTACCAATAAAGAAGATCTTGAATTATATCAAAATGCAGTGATAGAATTATTAGATAATTGTGAAGATCTTGGAAAAACAAATATATATGTAATACCAATTGCTAAATCATTAAAACATGTAAGAGAAGAATTAAAAGAAAGTTTTTTAGACATTGCTGTTGCTTATGTTACATCCCCTGGTGGAGCTAATTGGACTAATATTAAAAAATTTGCAAACTCAATGAATTTATCTGTTTATAGTTCTGATGCTGAGTTTTTTACAGAAATAATCACTTCTTTATTTGGAACAGATAAAAGTTTAGTTCCTAGATTATTTTATGATATTGCAGAAATAACACAAGAAATAAATACATTTAATCCAGCCTTAGCAGGTTATTTTACTAAAGCAATTGGTTTAGAAATTAAAAGAACACGGCATGAAGTAAAATATGAAAATTCAAAACCTGATGATAGAAGTGAAACATGTCAAGTTTTAAGTCCAAGAGGATGTTACTTTTTTAGTGATTGTTATGACGAAGAAAACCTTAGAATACTTGGTAGGGAAATAGATGGGTTTGAATCTCCAGAAGTTGCAGACACTTTTTTTGATATATGTGATTTATTTATAAATGTTTATAATGATCTTCCTTATCATAATTTTAAATGTGAACATGAAGTTTATGAAACATTAGGTAATGCATTAAATCAAATAGAAGAATCTGAAGCAAGCTTAGATGAATTTTATTCTAGAATTACTAAATTCATAACAACAGATGGCACACCACAAATATTAATTGAACAATTAATGATGCCTTTAGCAAGAATTATGACAGAAGCTCCTGAAAAAACAGATAAGTTTGAAGAAAGAGTAAAAAACATAGGAATGGATTATATTGGAAAACTTGGTAAAATTGCAGATGAGGTAATAAAAGAATATAACACAGAGGAGTATAGGAATTAAAAAAATTAAATAAAAAAATTAATATTTATTTACATATCTCCTTAGTCGCACTTGCTCCAATTCTAAAGAGTTCTTTGTAGTTGTTTACTAAATTGCTGTCGTTATTCCCTTCTTCAGAGTCATCTTCAGTAAAACAACCTGCTGCTTTTAGCATCTTTAATGCTGTTTCTTTATCTTTAATTCCGCCTGCTGCTTTAATACCTACAATATATTCACCAGTCACATCTAAAATTGCAGACCTCATTATTTCAACATCATGAATAGTTGCACCAACATCCTCTTTATCTACTGGACCTTTTTTTGGTAAACCAAAACCTGTTGATGTTTTTGCAAATACTTTTACATTTTTAAAATTCATTGCTAACTTTGCAATTGTTTTTGTTGTAAATGCAATCTCTTCATCCGTTAAATAACAATTTTCTTGAATTATTTTTAAGATGATGTTAGTAGAGTGTTCTGCATTGTAATTATCAATTGCTTCAATTACTGCTTCAATGTCTTGCTCAAACCTATCAAAATCTTTATCTTTCAAATATCCTACATTAATAACCATATCAATTTCTTCTGCTCCCTTATAGATTGCATCAATTGCAGATGCTATTTTAATGTTTGTTGTAACACTACCCAAAGGAAATCCTACTACACAACATACTTTAACTTTGTGATGATCTTTATCAGAATGATCTTCACTATTATGCCCAGCATTTAGTTCATCTAAAAAGAACTTTGCATCTTCTACTCTTGATTCGTTCACACAAACAGTTGCTGTTCCAAACTCAACTGCTTCTTCACAAAGTTGTTTTATTTGTTCTTTTGTAGCAAATGGCATTAATTGTGTATGATCAATTAATGATCCAAATATATTTGGTGTTATTTGGTTATTGTTCATTTTATTAACATGATTTTTTTGATTAATATAAATTTTGTTGTTAACACCATTATCAATGGCGCAGATGGCTCAGGGATTGCCCCATCCGGGGTGGGCCATAGGTTGAAATCTTGATTTCAACCGTCTGCCGCCATTATTGATGATGGTGTTTATATCAGAAAAATAGGAAAAAAGTTAAGATTATCTCAAAAAATAGGTCAAAACATTTAAAAGACATAAAAGCAATCTTTAAAATATGAACAAGCCAAGTATGTTAGAAATGTGTTTAAGAGAAATCCATAGTAGATGTGATGATGTTATTTCATTTCAAAGAAACAGATTAATTTCTGATGCTTTAATTAAGTTTGTTGAACAAATATATCAAACAAATTCATGGTTTGAAAATAGCCCATTATCTGTTGATAAGCAACATATAATAAATGGAAACAGCCACAGAGAAATTAGACAATATGCAATGGGAAGTTATTCTGATGTGCAGTTCCATCTGGGAATAATACCTTTGGCTCTAAAACAGAAAGATGCAGAAAAAAACATGAATGCGATCATAATAAACTATCATTCACCAATATCAACTAAAATAGATGAGACGGATGATGAAGAAACAATTGCTCAAAAAAAACCATTTCGTGATTTATCACAAATATTATTATTTGAAACAGGCATTATTCATTTGGATTATATTAATTCTGAAACTAATGCAAGAGCTGGTTATGTGTGGGCCCCAAATTCACATGTCAAAAGATGGGGTGCAAGATATCCAGAAAATAAAACAAACCTAAATTACTTACCTAGACAACTCAAAGCTAACAATAAAGGCCTAGAAACAGGAAGAACTAGAAATACTCATGAGTTAGTATGGTTAGCAGCTCTTGCCTATATAACTGCTGAGGGATATTCAACAGGCAAAGTTGTCAGGGTCAATTTCAAAGGAAAGTAGATTTACAACAGACAATAACTACTTACAAGTAGTCCAAACTAATAAACTTTATAAATAGAGAATTTATTCTTATATACATGTCACGAGACTTAATTAAAGATAGTTTAGAAGTAATAAGCAGAGAAGTAGCTATGTATAGATCAACCGGTTCTAGCAGCCATGTTCTCCCTATGTTTAAATTCCTTGAAGATGAACTATATGGCTCAAAAAGATACAGAAAAATTGTTCCAGAAGGATTTCCAAGTAATATGGTTGAAGAAAAAGGATTTAGAAGACTGGAAAAACCATCTGAGTCTGAATATTTAGGTGTTCAAATAAGATTAGGTATTACAACAACTCATCTTCGAGAACATATTGGTAATGAAAATCTAAGAGGAATTGTCATGGTGTTAACTAGTGAAAGAGATTATATAGAATTACCATCTCCAGCAAAAGCCACATTAGCAAGTGACTTCGGTCTTGTTCTAATGCTAGAAACTGGTGCAATCTCGGCCCTATATGCTAATATGCAACAAACTGATCAAACATTAATGACAAGTTGGTGTCCATCTGAAAAATCTGGATTTGCAAAACATCCATTCCCTACAGAGCCAAGAGATATTACTCAAACACTTTGGAAACAGAATCCTAATGCTATTATTGATGAATCAAAGGTTGTAGAAGCAATGCCATATGTTATAATGATGGCTGTTAAAGCATATAACCATTGGAACAGACCTAAAAATAAGGTAATTTATCTGCCTCCGGCAACAAGTAAGTAGATATTAATTCTAAAATTATTTTGAGTCATGAGTTCTGAGTGGGTAATCAGTAAGTAGTTATGAGTCTAACTGTATTTTCTCATTACTAATTAATCCATAACCAAATCCCATAACTAACCCATTACTCAAAACCCACTACTATATTAACATCTAATCATTAATAAAACATATAAATACCTCATATATTCAATATTCTATGACAGAAGAACCATTTGAATACCTAGATCATACAGCAGATTGTAAATTTAAAGCCTTTGGAAAGACAAAGGAAGAGCAGTTTAGTAATGCAGCTCTTGCTATGTTTAATGTTATGGTAGATCCTTTATCAGTTAGTCCACAGATTATCAAAGAAATTAATGTAACGGGCGATGATGATTGCCAATTATTATATAACTTTCTAGAAGAATTGTTATTTTTACTTGATACTGAATCATTTTTATTACACAAAGTTATTAAAATGGAAATTGAAGGAAAAGTGTTACACGCTAAAATCTACGGAGACACAGAAATTGACAAATATGAAATTAGCGGTGATGTAAAAGCTGTAACATATAATGAAATGGAAATTTGTGATGATTTTGTGCAAGTAGTTGTTGATTTATGATAGAAAGGTTTGGAAGGTTAGGAGGGCAGGGAAGGTTTGGAAGGTAAAACTTCCAACCCCTCCACACCTTCCGGACCCTCCAAACTTTCAAAAGGGGGCATTAATAATGGAAAAAGAAGTGTTTACTGAAGAAGAAAAAGTATTACTAAAAAAACATGTTACTGATATAGAAAATCCTATCTATTGCATCAAAAACTTACCAGAAGAAGTTGTTGCAGTTTTATTTGCATATGTTAGCAGAAGTCCAAATTCTTTTAAACGAAATTTATTAAAATTATTAGGAAGTGGAGATTTAAATCTAGATGTTAACAAAGTAAGTGATATGTATGGGGATGCTGCTTCAATGCAAGAAGCAAAACAAAAAGCAATGAAATTCCATGAAAAATGGGTTGTTGGTTATGGACATGGAAGTGTTGCAGAACATGCATCCATTAAATTTGCAATTGACAAACTTTCAATTGTCGCTACAAAAATCCTAGAAGACAACAGACTAGGAAGTTACACAGAAAAATCAACAAGATACCAAGTTTTTGATAAGAATGTATTTTATTGGGATCCAAAACTAATGAGTTCTGAGTTTCAAGGAGAAGTTAGAGAACTAGTTCATCTTTTATTTGATACTTATGAAAAGTTTTTGCCAATTGTAACTGAAAAAGTAAAAGCAAAAAACCCAAGAGATGTAGAAGTTAATGAAAGAGCTTATGAAAACTCAATCAAAGCAAAAGTTTGCGATGTTATTAGATATTTGTTACCTGCAGGAACTTTAACTGCAATGGGCTTTACATTCAACGCAAGAGCAGCAGAACATGCAATTCGAAAATTATTATCACACCCATTAACAGAAGCAAGAGAAGTAGGTCAAAAGTTATTAGAAGAAGGAAGCAAAATTTGTCCAACATTATTACAGTTTGCAGGACATAATAATTTTATTTCTGAAACAAACAAAGAAATGAAAAAGTTATCACAATCTATTCTTAAAAAAGATGTGCAAACAACATTGAGTGGAGCAAAAACATCTGAAGACCCAAACATAAAACCAGTAAAAACAATTTGTGTAGATGAAAATGCAGAAGATAAAATAATTGCTGCAATTCTTTATGAACATTCTCAATTAAGTTTTAACGACGTATATTCAGAAGTTAAAGCACTTCCAAGGGAAGAAAAAGAAAAAGTATTTGATGAATACGTAAAAAGAAGAGGAGCATTTGACAGACCAATGCGAGCATGGGAACATGCATTTTTTACAACTGAAATTGTTTGTGATTATGGTGCATTTAGAGACATCCAAAGACACAGAATGAACACGCAAACAAACCAAATATTTAACACTCATCTTGGTTATGAAATTCCAGATGAAATTACTGAATTTGGTCTAAAAGAAGAATATGTTGCAGTGATGGAAAAAGCAAGAACATTGTATGAAAAGTTAGAAACAAAATTTCCTTACGAAGCACAATATTTTATCCCATTAGCATTTAGAGTAAGGGTTTTATTCAGATGGAACCTAAGAGAACTAGAACATTTTATTAGATTAAGAAGTTCTGTACAGGGACATATTTCTTACATCAAAATTGCAAGACTTTGCTGGGCAGAAATTGATAAAAAATACCCATTACTTGCTAAATACATCACACTAAATATGGATGAAGAATATTTAGGAAGGTTAAGAGGAGAGATAGAGACGCAAAAAAAGATGGATAAGGTTAAGGAAAAGTATGGAGATTAATTTTCTTTTTTTACTAGGTCCGTCAGGACATGTCACTCACTATTTTTCTTATTTTATTTTAAATGAAATTCGTGAGAAAAGATTAACCTTCCCCTAATAACCCCCACCCAGCCACCCTTTTACTTAAGTGTTTAATTCTTGTTTTATGAATATACTATAACACAAACTATATAAATTAATTATATATCTATAGATTCAATAGGAGGTTTAAGAAAATGGACATAAAAAAGATTGCTGAAAACACCTGGCAGATACCTAAATCAGGTAACATGAATGTTCCAGGTATTGTTTATGCGTCTGATCAATTAATGGAATTAATTAAGAAAGATAAATCTATTCAACAAATATCAAATGTAGCTTGCCTTAAGGGAATCCAGAGAGCATCATATGCTATGCCTGATGCTCATCAAGGATATTTAGTTTAGCTATGTGCTATCTAAACCACAAATGGTTTTTCTATTGGTGGAGTTGCGGCGTTTGATGTAGATGAAGGAATCGTTTCTCCAGGCGGAGTTGGATATGATATTAATTGTTCAGTTAGATTATTATCCACAAGTATTCCTGTTGCAGAGTTTCTTAAAAACAGAGAAGCAATTGTAGAAGAAATATTTAAGAATGTTCCTAGTGGAGTTGGTTCTAAAGGAAGGATGGGAAGAATTACTAAAGATATGTTACAAGAAGTTCTTGCTAACGGCGGACAATGGGCTGTTAAAGAAGGTTATGGTAAAAAAGAAGATTATGAAAAAACAGAAGATTCTGGAAACCTAAAAGGAGATCCACATGCTGTTTCAGAAAGAGCATTCAAAAGAGGAATGCCACAGCTTGGAAGTTTGGGAGCTGGAAACCATTTCTTAGAAGTACAAGAAATTCAAGAAATATTTGATCCAAAAATTGCAAAAATCTTTGGTGTAGACGAAAAAGGCAATGTTACAATCATGATTCATTGTGGTTCAAGAGGCCTAGGACATCAAGTTGCAAGTGATTATGTTAAAGAGATGGAAGGTAAATATGGTTTTGAGAATTTACCAGACAGAGAACTAATCAATGCACCAATTAATTCTGATTTAGGTCAGAAATATTTAGGAGCAATGAATGCAGCTGCTAATTATGCATTTGCAAACAAACAAATGATTACTCATTGGGTTCGTGAGAGTATTAACAAAGTTCTTGGAAATGCAGACCTTAATGTTGTGTATGATATTTGTCATAATATTGCAAAAATGGAAAAACACACTGTAGGAAGTCTTGATGATCCTGATGCAAAGGGAGAAATTAAAAAACTTTGTGTACACAGAAAAGGTGCTACACGTTCATTTGGACCAGGCAGAGAAGAACTTCCAGATTGTTATAAAACAAGCGGCCAACCAGTTTTAATTCCTGGAAGTATGGGAACTGCAAGTTATGTTTTAGTTGGAACAAAAAAAGCAGAACAAGTAAGTTTTGCAAGTACTGCTCACGGTGCTGGAAGAGTAATGTCCAGACATGAAGCATTACGTCAATTCCATGGTGAAAAAGTTAAAAAAGATTTACTTGAAAAGAATATAATGGTTAAGTCTGCATCAATGAGAGGAATTGCAGAAGAATCACCTGGTGTCTACAAAGATATTGATGAAGTTGTAAGAGTTAGCAATGCTTTAGGTATCGGTAATCTAGTTGTTAAAGTTAAACCATTAGGTGTAATAAAAGGATAATAAAAGTTCACTAAAACTTAAAAGAGGTAAAAGTGGAGTACAAAATAAAAGAGTTAATACAAGAAGGAAAAACAACAAGAACTTTTAGATTAGTTCCCCTTGAGGGTAAAATAATAAACTTTAAACCTGGACAATTTGTAATGTTAACTGCAGAAATAAAGGTAGAAAAAGACAATAAACTTGTTAAAAGAGCTTATTCTATTTCAAGTTCACCTCAAGAAACATACATGGATTTAACGATCAGAAAAGTCCCAAAAGGTTTAATGTCAAATTATGTAATGGAGTTAAAAAAAGGAGACATAATGAATATTGAAGGGCCTTATGGAAGATTTATATTTGAAAAAAAAATGAAAGAAATTGTTCTTATTGCAGGTGGTTTTGGAGTAATGCCATTTAGATGTATGGTTAACTATATTAGAGACAAAAAATTAAACACAAAAATTACGTTAATAGTTAGTGAAAGACATCCAAATGATACGGTGTTTAGAGAAGAGTTTGAAAAACTTAAAACAAAAAGTAAAAATTTCAATTATTTTATAACGTATACGAGAGTCGAGAAAAATCCAGAATATGGTTTTGTTGGAAGATTAGATAAAAAAAAGTTATCTAAAATGATAAAAGATTTCAAAACACCATATTATTTTTCCTGTGGTTCCTTAGGTTTTATAAAAAGTGTAAAAGACATTTTATTAAAACAAGGTGCAAACAAGGAGAAAATAGAAGTAGAAGGATACTGATGGAAGTTTTAAGTAGTAAGTTTGAAGTAAGAAGTTGTAAGTGAAAATAATAATTCAAAAATAAAAAAATTAAATTACAAATTAAAAAATAAGGCCATAAAATGAAAGCATTATTAATTATTTCACAAAAAGGATTTCAAGACCAAGAGTACAATCCAATAAAAGATGTTCTAGAAAAAGCACATATTGAAGTAGAAACAGCTGCTCCTGAAAAAAGTGAATGTATAGGTAAATTTGGTGGAAAAGTTATGCCTGAACATGCAATTGATAGTGTAACTATTTTTAATTATGACATTATTATTGTAATTGGTGGTCCAAGTGCATTAAGCCTTGGAAATTTACCTGAATTTAATCATGTAATAAAAACTGCGTGGGAAAACCAACAAAAGATAGGCGCAATTTGTATTGCACCAATGTTATTAGCCCAAGCAGGACTTCTTGTAGATAAAAAAGCAACTGTATTTCCAGCACCTGAAGCAATTGAGGCATTTAAAAGATTCAAAGCACATTATGTAAAAGAATTAGTTGTCAGAGATGGTAACATGATAACAGGAAATGGACCAGAAGCAGCTGAAAGCTTTGGAAAAGAAGTTGTTAAGATGTTGAAAGAGTAAAATTATTAATTTTTCTTTTTACAATATAAGTTTAGCCAAGTATAGTCCACATGTTTATTGTTGGAGTCATTAGATGTAGTATCAACAATTTCAAACCCTGCTTTATTTAGATACTCTTTTATTTGCTCCTCCATGAAAAATACCCAATACTTTTCTACATTTTCATGCCTTGGATCTTCTTTAATTCCATCTCCTTCTCCTAATTTAACTGAGATGTAAAAAATGCCTGTGTTTTTTAAGATTCTTTTAACTTCACTTAAAGTTTTAAGTAAATCTTGTTTTGGAATATGAACAAATGAAGCACTTGCCCAAACACCATCAAATTTCTTGTCATTAAACTCTAATTTCCTCATGTCCATTAATTTAAACTCTGCTTTTGGTACTCTTTGTCTAGCTAATTCTATAAAATTTTCAGAAAGATCAATTCCTGTTACGTTATAACCTTTTTCAACTAGTTTTTCAGCATCTCTGCCTTGGGCACAGCCCATATCAAGAATTTCTTTTCCATCAGAGTTTTGATCAATTAAATCTAAAAACAGTTTAACTCTTTCTTCCCGATATAAAGGATCAGTTCTTTCAATATAACCTTTAACTGTTTTATCGTAAGAGTCAATTGTTTTTTTTATATGTGGTTCCATAAGATTTAATTGATTAAGATAATATAAAAAGTTTGTGAATAGGTGGGAAAAGATTCTAAAAAAAAGAAATTCCTAGTGAGAAAAGAGCATCCGCAATTGTTGAAGAGTATTATACTGCATGTCACTCTACAACACTAGGTCCGTTAGGACATGTCACTCACGAGTTTTTAAGATTAAAATTAAGAAACAATCAAAATAAGTAAATAAGAAAGAAAATAAATCTATTTCTCTAAGAACTCAACAATAGTTTTAAGATGTCTTTGAGCATATGCATCTGGTTGTGCATCATATGTTCCAACCCTAGTGAATTGGCCATCTTTTATAATAGGAACAATACCAACATCTAAATGTTGTTTATCATAATCTGCAATTTTCTGCACAAGATCTGGTGT
>JABJHR010000005.1 GCA_018661705.1 Candidatus Woesearchaeota archaeon | reverse complement strand
GTATGCCACCGCGACATGAGTGTAATGAAAAGGATAGAAATCTAGGATGTTTTTAAAGATTGTGTTTAGAATCAGTAAAATTATAGCGGAGAGAGGATTTGAACCTCTGACCTTCGGGTTACCCACAAATCTTGATTTGTGTGGATTACAAATCTTTGATTTGAAATATGAGCCCGACGGGCACTAACAGCAACTATGCAGAAAATAAGCAAAATTGTTCCTGGCTGCCCTACTCCGCTTTATAATTATTTAGGACCTTAAACCTCTTTATAAATGTTGTTGAAAAAGTAATATTTATAAGGGATTGATTGTTTTTTAACCTAAAAGATGGCGGTGGTGATGTAATCTGGTTAGCATAGGGGACTGTGGATAACCAGTAGGGAAGAGCACTTACTCATACAATCTTTACTGAGTGAGCAGCTATCCCCTAGTCCGGGTTCAAATATCAAATAGGGATAATTAAATCCTATGGGTTTGAAAGTCCCGGCTACCGCCCTTCTTTTTTCTATTTTTCTTATATAATTACACATAATTCTCATATTTTCAACCAAAAACTTTATAAACAACCCGGCAATCCATACTAGAAAAGCCCGAGTGAAAGCGCATTTAGGGTTGTTGATTATCAACTTCTACTAAGCTTTCGTGGCATTAATGATACAAAATGGCAGAAGAAAAAGCATTTAGGCATATCGTAAGGATAGCTGATACAGATTTAGATGGAAACAAACCACTTTATCATGCACTTACTAAGATTAAAGGTGTTGGTGTAATGTTTGCAAACATGGTATGTAATTTTTCTAAGATTGATAAAGAAAAAAAAGTTGGAGATTTAGATAATAAAGAAGTAGAAGTTTTAACTGATATTGTTCAAAATCCTAAAAAATACAAAGCACCAGAATGGATGCTTAATAGAAGAAAAGATTATTTCTCTGGAGAAGATAAACACATCGTAGTTGGAGATCTTAAGTTTGCCAAAGAAAATGATCTAAGAAGACTCAAAAAAATTAAGGCTTATAGAGGAACAAGACATATGTTTGGTTTACCTTCAAGGGGCCAACGTACTAAATCTAATTTTAGAAAAAATAAAGGGAAAGTTCAAGGTGTTAAGAGAAAAGCTTCAGCCAAAAAAGGCGGGAAATGATTAGGTGAATTTTAAATGGGAGATCCAAAAAAACCAAAGAAAAAATATAATGCACCAACACATCCTTGGAATAAAGAAAGGATTGAAGCAGAGAAGATTCTAACTAGAGAGTATGGTCTAAAAAATAAAAAAGAAATTTGGAGAATGAACTCATTATTGAAAAACTTTTCAAAACAAGCAAAGATGTCTATTATTACTAAAACAAAACAAGGTGAGCTTGAAAATCAAAATTTACTTAAAAGATTAACAAAATTAGGATTAATTAAATCTGGCGGACAAATTGATGATATTCTATCTTTAACAATAAGAGATATTTGCGAAAGAAGATTACAAACACTTGTTGTTAAAAAAGGATTTGCAAGATCAGTGAAACAAGCAAGACAATTTATTGTACATAGACATATTAAATTAGGAGACAAAAAAGTTACTGCGCCAAGTTATTTGGTTTCAACTGAAGAAGAAGCAGCTATGACTTTCTCTGAAAATTCAAATTTAGCAAATGAAGAGCATCCTGAAAGGAGTATTCAAGAAAAATAAGGTTAATTAAATGGCAGAAGAACAAAGACAAGAAAGACGAGGTCCCCCAAGGGATTCAAGAGGCCCTTCAAGAGGTCCAAGACCACCACGTGATCATAGAAGTGCTAGACCAAGAGAACCACTTAGATGGGGCGTTGCACATATTTTTGCATCTTATAATAATACTGTCATTCATATTACTGATATTACTGGTTGTGAAACCATTGCCAAATGTTCAGGTGGTATGGTTGTAAAAGCAGATCGTTTAGAAAGTTCACCAACAGCAGCAATGGCTGCAGCTAAAAAAGCAGCAGAAACTGCAAGAGAACGAGGAATTAACGCAATTCATGTTAAGATTCGTGCACCTGGTGGACATAATGGTCCTTCTAACCCAGGTCCTGGTGCTCAAGCAGCAGTAAGAGCATTAGCAAGAATGGGTTTGAGAATTGGAATTATTGAAGACGTTACCCCTGTTCCTCACGATGGTTGTAGGAAAAAAGGCGGTAAAAGAGGAAGACGAGTATAATCGGAGCTAAAAAATGGATATTCAACTCTTAGAAAAAAATAAAGAATTAACAAAACTTAGTTTTGTTTTAAAAGGAGTAGAGCCAGCTTATGCAAATTCATTAAGGCGATATATGATTAACAAAGTTCCAACAATGGCAATTGAAGATGTTGAGTTTAGAAAAAATAGTTCAGCATTATATGATGAAGTTATTGCGCATAGATTGGGATTAGTTCCACTTACAACTGATTTAAAAAGTTATAATCTTCCAAAAGATTGTAAATGTAAAGGAGTTGGTTGTTCACAATGTCAATTAAAAATTACACTTAAGGTAAAAGGACCTAAAACAGTTTATGCATCTGATTTTAAAAGTAAAGATCCAAATGTAAAACCTGCTTTTCCTAAAATGCCTATTGTTAAATTATTAAAAGATCAGGAACTTGAATTTGTTGCACTTGCAATTATGGGTGTAGGAAAAGAGCACATTAAATGGGCACCATGTTTGGCTTACTATACATGTGCACCAAATATTACTGTTAACAATTCAAGTTCAAAATTTGAAGAATTCAAAAATAAATATCCTGAACAAATATTTGATGGAAAAGGCAAAATCAATAAGCAAAAGATTTTAGATTTGAATCTTGTAGACGCTTGTGATGGTATTTGTGAAGATATTGTAAAAATTGAATATTCAAATGATACATTTAATTTTCATATTGAATCTTGGGGCCAATTAAGTTGTAAAGAAATTACAGCTGAATCAGTTAAGGTTTTTAACAAGGCTCTTAATGACTTTAGTGATAAGTTAAAAGAAATCAAATAAAACCTCGTGATATTATTATTGCGAGGGTGCCGGAGTGGTCAATTGAAAATCGAAGATTTTCAAAAGTCAGAAAACTTCATTTTCAGACAAAACGGGCAAGGTTGAGGGCCTTGTGGCTTAGTGCCTACGCGTGTTCAAACCACGTCCCTCGCATTACAATCAAGATCAAAATAAAAAAATCAAAATAATAAAATGAAAACAAACATACAATTACTCAAACTGGTAGAGGAACTAAAGAAACAAGCTAGTGTTGAGAATGTAAAAGTTTGGAAAAGGTTGGCATTAGATTTAGAAAAACCAACTAGGCAAAGAAGAATTGTTAATATTTACAAAATCAATAAATATACAAAGCCAGAGGAAACAGTTGTTGTTCCTGGTAAAGTTTTAAGTGTTGGTGAACTTGGTCATAAAGTAAATGTTGCTGCTTATAATTTTTCAGAAGGAGCAAAACAAAAAATAGTAAGTTCACAAGGAAAAGTTATGACGATATACGAATTAATGAAAGCTAATCCAAAAGGAAAAGGCATTAGAATAATGGGTTAATAAGATGATAATTGATATTTCAAATTCAGTATTAGGAAGAGTTGCAACTGTTGTTGCAAAGAAGGCCTTATTAGGTGAAACTGTTCATGTAGTTAACTGTGAAAATGCTATTATAACAGGTTCTAAAGC
>JABJHR010000014.1 GCA_018661705.1 Candidatus Woesearchaeota archaeon | reverse complement strand
TTGGGAGAACGAAGTGAACTGTTTATACAATGTTATATCCAGTTACGAAGTAATTGGTTTTCTTTCCGTTTTTAGACGTATAAACGAAGGCAATAGCATTTTTATTATTTACGGCACCAGCCTCGTTAGAGGTAACAAAAGATTGTATTTAACATCGCGATTAAGAGAAGTTCGGTTTTGAGGCAACCCACAAAACCGAATTTGGATGGAGAAGTCTGCAAGACTTCGGAATCTCTTAATCGCTGTTAAGTTCGTCTGACCAAAGGGAAGACCTAAAATTTAGTGCAACGTTCCGAAGGAAAATTTTAGAGTTGTGTTTAAGTTCCAATCAATTCGAGCGTAGCGAGTGTAACTGTCCGTAGGACTGGGGGGAGTTCTTATCTTTTCTTTTTACCAAAATTCATATATTTTTCAGGATTCCCTTCATAACCTGCATGTACTGTAACAATGTTATTTATTATTGGTTGTGCGAAGATTAGTAATATACTAATGAAGATAAATATTATTAAAACATAATTTTTCCAACCTATTGATTTCCAATTTTCAAAAACAGTATCCACAAGTAAATAAAGATTGAGGAAGATAGCGAATAGTATTGGAATCATCATCCAAATTTGACCATAAATGCCATCTTTAAGGTTTTCATAAGTTTCTTTATCTTTCTCCCATTTATCAAAATTTGAAGCTAAAAATTCTCTTATTTTTTCATTATGATCCAAAAATTTGGTTGCTAGAAATATTATTATAGCTAAGGTAAAACTGTAAAAAGTTGTTAATAGTGTTGGGTCTGCCATTTTATTTTTTTAGCATATTGTTTTTTTTACAAGCTGGACATTCAACTTTTAGGTTACCTTTCTTGGTAAATTCTTTAAACTCATCATCATCTAAAGTAAATTCTTTCTTACAGTGTGAGCAATTGAATTGTCTTTCTTTTACTTTTTTACATAGCTTTGAATGGTCTATCCTTTCTTTTACAGTATCAAACTCTTTTTTACAACCTATACAAGAATAAAAGTTATCTGGGATAGAAATGCCTAAATCTACATTACATTCTGGACAGCTTAATGTTTTTTGTTTGTTTTTCTTTGGTAAATCTTTGACATTAAGCTTAATTTCGGAATCACAAAAAGGACAATGTGCAGGGAAAGTGTCTCCTTTAAGATTTAATGATTGTTGGTTTTGGAATCCTTTACTTTTATTTGATGTTTTGTTGATACTGTTGATTATCTCTTTTAATTTATTCTTATCCCAAATCTCAACTTTATTACTTTTAGCTAGTTCAATAGCACTTTTAGTAAAAGTTCCAGTGGTTACTACCATAGCCTTATCTGCTCCATAATGTTTTTTAGAAGCGACTACTTCTTGTATAGCTTTATTAGTTACAGTTCCGGCATATTTTTTTGCTTGAACAACTGTTTTCATATCATCTTTTTTAATGATTAAGTCAGCTCCCTGATCTCCACTTAATTTTGTTCTCATAACTTGATAACCTAAAATAGAAAATAGTTCTTTAAGATAATCTTCAAACTGATGACCATTTAGTTTAGAAAAGTCCCCTATTTTCTTTTTGGTTTCTAATCCTAAATTGTTTTCAAAATCTTCTAATTCCATTTCTTCAAGACAATCTTTTAGTAGATGTTCTGGTTCAGAATCTGAATATTCTAATCCAAATTTATCAAAAAGGTCTTTAATTATCATTTCGTTTGGTTCATCAAAACCCAGTTTAAGATACTCTTTTATTATCAATTCTTTATCTGTGGTTGTTATCTTGGATATTCTTTTATATGCTGGAATTGTAAGTTTCTCAATAGTTTTTTTCATATCGTGTTCTACAATTTGAGCCATCTCCTCAAAAATTTGGATGTAGTCAGTTTTTATCTCTTTTTTATCAAGAAGTTTTTTTATTTTTTTTACGTCTTCAATTATTTGAAGTCCGTGATTGCAAGTTGATTCTAATGACATTAATTCGTCATAATCTGCTGATGTTGAAGGAGAATGCTCTTGTGCTTGTTGATATAATTTGACAAAATGTTCCTGAAGGAAATCTAAATCATCTTCTTCTATTAAACCAAATAAATCTTTATTCCTACAAATCCCTAAAATAATCCCTTTGAAATCAAAATCCTTTGAAGACAGATATTTTTCAATATACTTAACAGTTTCTGAATTCGCTTCTTTAGATAATCTAGGATCTAAATTTTCTATTGTAGTTTTTAGTTTATTTGAAGTCTTTTCAACTTTAGAAATGCAGTCACTACATACTTTAAAATTATTGATTGTAGTGTATTCCTTATTGGAATTCACGTAAGGATTAGTATTTAATTCTTTTAAACATATAAAACAAAAAGAAGATACTTCCTTTAGAAAATCTTTGTTGGGAATAGGTTCAGATTTTATTCTTAACTTCTCAAGAATTCTTTCATTATTTTTATTATATTCATTAAGATGGAGTTTTCTAATACTTATTTGTTCTATTCTTTTTTTCTCTGTGTCAAAACAAGAAGGCATTTCCAGAACTGGTTCAGAAACACTTTCGCTATTTTGATCTATGTTATCTTCTTTTTCAAATTCGTCATTACATTTAGAACAATATTTTAGAGGATTGCCACTTTCATCTTCATAATCAAATTTCTTTTCAAATAATCCTAACTTTTTACCACATTTTGCACAGTTAACCATGATAATATTCAGTTATAGTATAAACATTATAAAGTTTTCTTTTTAAAGAACTCCCCCTTTCTTTTAATATAAATTTTTGAGCGTAGCGAGTGTATATGTCTGAAAGACCGAACTCCCCCCATTTTGCTTCTTTTTCTAAAAGAAGAAAGAACTTAAACACAATTGAACTTAACACCTATTAAACGAACCACTGGACAAAATCTTTAAGATTTTGGGTGTAATATTTGTTTAATATGTGTTATTGTCCACTGGATGAAAATGGCTAAAATAAGGTGTTGTTTATAAAGAAACACGGAAGGTTTTCGAGATTCTTTGGTTTTGGATGGAGCACTGGACATGTTGGTGTGAGGTTTAAATATAGAAACGTTTCTTAAGTGTTTATGGAATTTGATAAACAATTTAGAATCATGCATATGGAAATGAAAATAAGGGGTTTTAGCAAAAGAACTATTGAAAATTACCTCTATTTTAATCAAAAATTCTTAGAATTCATCCAAAAGAGTCCTAGAAGCGTAAATAACATGGATGTTAGGCTATATCTGGAATCTTTAGTAGATAAAGGGCTAAAAAATGCTACTCTTGCAGCTGCCTATAATGCTCTCAAATTCTATTATTATGATGTCCTTGGAAGAAGATTTTTTAAGAATATAAAAAGGCCAAAAGTTGGGAAAACTATTCCATTTGTGCTGTCAAAAGAGGAGATTTATAGTATGATAAATTGTACAGAAAATCCTAAACATAAATTTTTCATAAAGGTGCTTTACAGCTCAGGTTTAAGGGTTTCTGAGTGTTTAAAATTAAGATTTAAAGACATTGATAAAGGCATTGTATTTGTTAAATCAGGCAAAGGTAATAAAGACAGAATTTCTATTATTGCTAAATTATCAGATGAAATTAATGCTATTAGCACAGGAAATTCTAATGATTACATATTTTCAGGCAGAAATGGCCATCTTACTGTAAGATCTGCTCAAATGATACTAAAAAAAGCTGCAAAAAGAGCTAAAATCAATAAAAGAGTATATCCACATTGTTTAAGGGCTTCATTTGCAACTCACTTAATTGACCAAGGTGAACATTTAGGAGATATTAAGGAATTATTAGGGCATAGCAGTATTAGGACAACTTATGGTTATATTAGGCCAAATCCTTCAAGAATAACTGGGATTAGGAATCCTTTAAGAACATAATCAAAACATTTTGAAGTAAAACTTCAAACCTTTACGATTTTCTTACGAAAATCGAAAAGTTTATATGTCACTAATGATTACATATATGTAACAATTGGTGATTAATATGAAACAAAAAATAATTGAAAAAGTAAAACATTCCCCTACTCTAAACACCATCTTAATGGTTGAAGAGACAATAAAGAATGCTGATAATTCAATAATTACAGTTGCAGATATTAAGAAGCATCTTCCTAGGCAGGTAAATCATAATACATTGATACAAATCTTAGAATACCTTGAAGATAGCAATAAGATTGCTGTCAGCCTAAAAGGTATTACCTGGATATGCAATAACCATCCCAAATTAAAAAAAGCAATAAAAGAAGGTTTAGAAATTTGAATAAGAGAATAAGAGTAAAATTATCTTCAGAAGCACCTTATAAACAGTAAAAACATTTATAAACACCCAAAATCACTTTCATAAAATGCAAGAGAAAATCTTTGATGTGTTATTTGATCAGCAGGATGTTACTTGGAAAGACATGATATTTAATGCTGTGAAAAGTGAACAAATGGATCCTTGGGATATTGATATCTCTGCTTTAGCTAGGCGATTCTTAGATATGGTTCACCAGTTTAAAGAAATGGATTTTAGCATTTCTGGGAAAGTTATATTAGCAGCTGCAATTTTGCTTAGAATTAAATCAAATAAACTTCTTACTGATGATTTAGGTGAATTAGATAGACTTATTGCTATGGGTGAACAAAGCGATGATGACTTTTATGAAGGGTTGGATGAAGATTATGCAGAAAAAGGAAGAATTATTACAGATGAAGAAAAATTTAAACTAATCCCAAGAACTCCACAACCAAGAAAAAGAAAAGTTAGTGTTTATGATTTAGTTGAAGCACTTAACCAAGCTTTAGAAGTTAGAAAAAGAAGAGTTAAAAGACATATGGATATTGAAGCAATAGAAGTGCACATTCCAACTAAAAAATATGATATTTCAGAATTAATTGGAAATATTTATCAAGAAATAATTGGTTATCTTTGGGATAAAAAACAAAACACAGTTAGTTTTTCTCAATTAGTTAATTCAGATGATAGGGATGCAAAGATTTTTACTTTTATTCCTTTATTGCATTTAACAAATCAACATAAAGTTGGTATTGATCAAAAATATCATTTAGCAGATATTGATGTTTTTTTCCCAGAAGGAAAAGTATTTACTCCAGAACAAATTCAAGTAGAAATTGATGAAGCTAAGGATGCATATAAAGCAGAAGATGAAGAAGATCCAATAGATTTGTTCAAAGATAATACAGAAAAGACAAAAAAGAAATCAAAAAAAGGAAAGAAATCAAAAAAATAAATAATGGGAAGGTAAAATAAAATGCATGTTTTAAAAACAGATTGTCAAAGTAATCCAAATGTTGGCTTGTTTGGGTGGGCAAATGATAAAGTTTGCTTAGTTGGCTACGGATTTAAAAATAAAGTTATTAAGAAAATAGAAGATGCATTAAGTGTTCCAGTTTATGAAATCACCATTTGCGGGACTGATTTAGTTGGTGTTTTTTGTGCAGGAAATAATGAATGTTTATTAGTGCCATCAACAGTTACTGAACATGAGATAAAAGAATTAGATAGGATTTGTAAAGAAGTTGATATGAAATATGAAATTGTAAAATCAGATTTAACTGCATTAGGTAATAATATTCTTTGCACTGAGATTGGTGCATTAGTTAATCCTGAATTTAGTGCAAGTATTAAAAAACAAATTAGACAAGCATTAAGAGTTAATCTTAATCCAGGAACAATTGCTTTGTTTGGAATTCCAGGTTCTTTATGTGTTATTAATAAAACTGATGCCATTATTTGTGTTGGTGTTTTAGACAAGGAAAAAGATAAATTAAAGGAATTGTTTGGAATTGAAGAATTTACAGAAGCAACTGTTAACTTTGGTTCTCAAAGTTTAGGGTCAGGTATTATTTCCAACTCCAAAGGTTTTATTATAGGGGAAATGTCAAGTGGTGTTGAAATTACTAATATAGACGAAGGATTAGGGTTTCTAGGGAAATAGGTGTATAATAACTTTTAATTAATTTTTTCTTATTCCTTTTTATGATTTCTTAAAAAATTAGTGAGTGACATTGGCTTCGCCCTGGTGTTGCAAGAGTTTATACTTTAACCTCCTTATACAAAAAATAATAATATGGCCAGACGAGGTGAAACCGAGTAGGACTTTACAATGTAAAGTCCGTCTGTGCCTTTGTTGTTGTTATTTTTTGCTTATACATTATTTACTTAAGAACATTACAATTGCGGATGCTATTTTTTCACTAGGGATTTTCTTTTTCTATTTTTAATTAATTTCTGATTTATTAGAATTCTCTTTATTAGACTCATCAACAACTTGCGGATGCTCTTTTTCACTAGGATTTTCTTCTTTTTCTTTTTTAATTTCCTTTTCTTCTTTCTCACTTAGATCTTTTTCTTCCAAAGCTTTTTCTTCTTTAACTTCTTCTTTTTTAGTTCCTGCTTTTTCTACAATCTCTTCAAAGTCATCAATCTTTATCAAAGGAAATAGTTTTTCAATGAAATACATCTTTGCTCCTGGTGAATCCCATAATAACACTCCTGAAAATTTATGATCTGGGCCAGTTTCAATTATTAAATCAGGGGGAATGAAATAAGAACTGTAAGTGTTTTCTTTTATTAGATCTTGGCTTACTGGTTCTTCATCTTCTGCACTTTTTTCCATAGATTCTCGTTGTATTAATCTAAAAGCATCAATTATTTCTTCTTTTCCATCATAGTTAACGCAAAAGTTTAGAAAAAATTGATCATAATCTTTGGTTTTATCTATTAATGTTTTAATTGATTCAACAACCATTCCTGGAAGGGAATACCATTTACCTAAAACAGAAACTTTGATTTGGTTTTCTTTAATTGAATCATTATTTGAAAGTTTTTTGAATAACTCAATTAATGAATCAGTTGCAGAATCAAATTCTTGATTTGTTTCACCTTCTTTTGGTAATACATACAGAGTTAGGATTGGAATATTTTTCTTAACAATAAGTTCGATTAATTCTGTAATAAGGCCATCTCTTTTAGTAAATGCATCTTCTAATGGCTTGTTATTCTTCTTTGCCCATCTAACTAAACCTTTGATTGAGATAGCTAAATGCTTTATCTCTACTGGTTTGTCCTTCTTCTTAAGAAACTTAAGTACATCAAGCATTTACATTGGGTGCATAAAAAAGTTTATAAACTTTATTAAATTCTGATTCATATAAGAGTAATATCAACTTTAGTGTGATTGCCTCGTTTTTGTCAATTTCACATATTAAATCGTAAGGCATAATTGTTGTCCATCATATGAAAGAAACGCATTTATTCTGATGGACTGAAATTGACAGGCAATATACGAGAGTTGATATTACCATTAATGGAGAGATTATTTATGGAATTAATCATATTTATTATTGGTCTGACAGCATTATTAATCGGTTCATACACAGACCTACAAAAAAGAGAAGTAGCTGATTGGGTGAATTATGGATTAATTTTTACTGGATTTGGGGTTTCTCTCATATTATCAATTGTTCTTCGTAATTATGCAATTATTGTAGGTAGTATTATTGGATTCTTAATTATGTTAGGATTTGGGTGTTTGATGTTCTATACAGGCCAATGGGGCGGTGGCGATAGTAAAATGTTAATGGGTTTAGGAGCATTAGTTGGACTACCAATTACTTTCTCTACAACATTCTTAAGTTCAATTAAAGAAACATTTTCTTTATGGGCGGGATTTCCATTTCTTTTATCATTTTTGATATTATCAATTATTGTTGGTGCCTTTTATGGGTTGTTTTGGAGCATTGGACTAGCAATTATTCATAGAAAAAAATTTCTGCCTGATTTTAAGAAAAGACTAAGTACTAAACTTGCACAAGTTGTAAAAATTATTCTTTTGATTTGTGCATTAACTGCGATTGTGATTACTCTCTTCTCCAATAATGTTATTTTCAAGGTTTTTCCAATTGGTGTTGTAATTATTTTCATATTAAGTTTTTACATGTTTTATTTTATTCAATCAATTGAGAAAATAGCAATGATTCAATTTGTTAACCCTGAAAAATTAACAGAAGGAGATTGGATTAGTAAGGATATTTATGTTAACGCTGGGAAGGTAAATGCAGGAAAAACATCTGCAAAAAATATGAAAACAAAAAAACAATACCTCTGTGGTCCCAAAGACTTAGGAATTAGTAAAGAACAAATTGCAAAATTAATTAAATTAAAAAAATCAGGAAAGTATACAAAAAAGATAGAAATTAAAGTTGGAATTCCATTTGTTCCTAGTTTTTTAATTGCTTATTTAATAACTTATTTTATTGGGATTGGATGGCTTTTGAGATTTATATTGTTTTAAGTATTAAGTTATTATAGTTTTGAGTAATGAGTCTTGGGTTGTGAGTTGGTTATCAGTAAGTTGTTTTGGGTGTTGTTGAATTTTCTCAATACTAATTAGCTCATAACCAAATCTCATTACTGATTTACTCAGAACCAACTCCTTACCCACTACTCAAAACCCATAACTATCTGCTTCTAACTAAATTTTATTTGTCTTTATCTTCTTCAATCCTTTCCACCATTCATTTGAATGTGTTTTTTTTAATCCAGAAAGTAATTTTTTTGCTGTTTTTGTTTTTAATCTCTTTTCAATGTTGTGAATCCAATCTTTTGCATATTTATGGCCTTGTTCCATATATTCTTTGGCCATGAATGCCATATCTAATAAATCAGCATCTTTAACAATTATACCTTGAACAGTCTTTATATTCTCTGAGGTTTCCCATAATTTGAATATTTCAATACCTAATTTCCCTAATTCTTTTGTTTGTGCTTTTGCTGCACTTTTTTCATCTCTTTTTACATATCTATTCGCAACTTTATGTATATCGCCAACTCTTGTTTCAGCCATGTCATGGAATACTAACATTGCACAAATCTCTTCTGGGTTTTTATACCCTTCAAGTTTTGCAATTAGATAACCAATTTGTGCAGCTCTTAAACTATGTTCAGCAACACTTTCAGGATGTTCTACTCCTACTAAACGCCAGCCTTCATGTTTTACTCTCTTGAGTTGTCCTAGTTCAAATATTAGATTGATTAGTTTATTAGATTTCATTGTAATTTCTTCAAGGGATTAAAAGATTTATATAGTTTTTCATAAAAAACTACGGGATTTTCAACATAATAATTAAGAACTAAGTCCGCGCATTAGTCTATAATCTGCAATCATTTCTTGTCTATACTTTTTTTTATATTCTAAAATTACTTGTCCGTGAAAACTTAATTTATCAAGGGTTTCTAATAATTCAACAGCAGGTAATTCTCCTTCTGAAATTGGTAAGTGTACTTTCCATTTGTCATTATCACTTGTATCTCTATTGCTGGCATGAATTATTCTGGTTTTATCTGCAACTGTTGCAAATTCTTTTTCTAGATTAAGATTTTTTTCAGTATGTGAAAAATCATAAGTAATCGCAAGATTTGGAAATTCAGATGCAAGTTGGTATAAGTCATGTGGCTGTGACACCCACCTATATCTATTTTGTGGGAAGTTTTCTAAACAAATAATAACTCCTAAATCTCTAATTGCACCTGAGTTTCTAACCAAGGCATCTAATTCTTTATCTCTTAGCCTTGCAACATCATCTTCTGTTATATCTTCTCTCGCTCTTCCAGTATAGGTTGCTTTCACAGGATGGGTTGTAACTAAGTTTACACCATAAAATTCTTTTGACTCTTCTAACATTTGCATGAAATAAGGATCTGAAATGGCTATGTTTGGAAGATGTAGGGATATTACTCTTACTTTTTCACGTTCAAGTGCTTCAATAACACTTTTATGATTTACTCCTCTGAAACCATGATAACAATTTAATTGAATATCAGTATTTCTAAACTGTTCTAAATTAAATCCTTCTGTTAAAACATCTATATGCTCTAGAAAACAACATGCTAGTTCAATCATTTTTAAAGTAAGGCTCTTCTTTGTTCATATCTTTCTTCAATCATTTTAATTGTATCAATTGCTGCTTTCATTACTTGTTGAGATCTTGTTCTTCTTAATTCTGAATCTCCTCTCATATCTTTATGATCAATTGCAGTAAATCTGTCAGAAACAAAATAAATTCCACCAAAATGAAGTCTATCAGGATGGTCTGGAGAATAACCTTGTGATCTAAAACCAACTGTTGTTGCAATATGGCTAGTTTCTGCATCTACTGTAGTTGCATGTCCATCCATTCTTAAACGTCTAATTAAACTTCTTGATTCGCTGTATATAGATGTGACAGTTGCCATTTTTGTTATCTGCCAATTTAACTCATTAACATCACATGCATCAATTAATGTATCAATAAGTATTGGACTAGAACTTGGTTTTACATTTAATGGTGCATAGTGTAATGAAGCAGATTCTGTTCCCATGTCTTTGCTATCTTTATCAATTCTTGCAATTTCTCCAGAAATTACAATGTCACCAATATCCATATATGGAACAAGAGAACCAACCATCCCTACATTAATAAAATACTTTGCACCAAATCCAATGCATCTATCAACCCAATCTTTTGCAATGGAACCACCACCACAATCAAGAATATCAAATTCAATATCATTTGCACTGAAACGTTCAACTCTTCTGGTAATTGCTTTTACTAATTTTCCATTATATTCTGGGTTTTCTTCAAATACTTTTTGAGCAATATCAAAATATCTGTCATTAGATACCATTACAACATATTTTGGTCCTAATTTAGCTTTATGGCCGTGTACAATTAATTGTTTTCTTGGTTTAATAATAAAACTCTCCTCATCAACATAAGGCATGAACTCGTTTAGTTCATGGTCTAAATAATTTCTAAATAATTTTATATTTTCTTCAACTAATTGTTCTGGGCTTTGGTCTGTTTTTTGTTGGTAAGGTTTCATTGCAATCCATGCTTTATCCTTGCATGTTATTACATCAAAATCAGATACTCTATCTACATATTCATTAAAATATTTATTTGCTTTTTCAAATATTGTTCTTTCGATATTATCAACACCTTCTAGTCTTGTGTTAACTTCAAAAACATGCCAACCATTTTCAGAATATTCTTGTTTAAAATCTTCAAAATCATACCAGTCTCTTTTTATTATTCCAGAGTCCAGAAAACTTTTTGCACCTAAAACAATTCTTTCCCACATTTTGGGATTTTGACCAACCCACCAATTAAATATTCCTTTTCCATCATCATTTGGGAAATTAATTTCAAAATCAGCATCTTTTAGAGGAGTAACGTCTTTTCTATTTGGTTTTAATCCTCTTGTTTTCTTCTCATCTACTAAACCAACATTCACAACTTCACCACAAATATTTTCAAGACTACCATACATTAAAACTAATCTTTCAACAGAAATGCCATTAATTCCATGGTTGGATCTGTGGTATGCGCCCGTTGTTCCAAAGAAATGTTTTGCTTTTCTCATCTCTAATCTTTGTTCTTCTGTCCAATTAACAGCTGAAATTACATGCTCTAAAGAACCTTTATCATCTGCTACTCTTAAACTTAAATCAACCCTTCTTCCATTTCTGAATGAATAAGTTAATCTTGGTTCAGGATCAAAATCAGTTCCCCTTCTTCCAACTTGATCAGTTGCAGGAACATCAATACTTAATGCTCTTGCAATAAAATGTTTAAAATCTGCAATATTTTCATCTTGTATTTGAATATTAATATCAACATCTGCTTTTTCTGGCAAATAAGTATCTCTTCCTGATGAGCCAATAGATCTAATTAATACACTTGCTTTTTCAGCTTCTTCTTCTGAAAATATAAAACCATTATTAGAAATTCCTTCTAGGTCTAAAGTATCTTGTTCAAAATCAGGTTGAATATAATTTCCAACGTAAATTTTAACTTGGTCTTCTTCTAAACCATTTGTAACTAAACTTTGTCTAAGATTTGTAAGTATTTTAAGATCTAATTATTTGTTTTGTTCTCTTTCTACAGAATCTACTTCCCATGGTTGATACATTTTAATTTCCCCTGCCTCTACTATTTATTTCTATTATTTTACAATATATAATCAAGATAGTAGATATATAGGAGTAATATGGCTAGATTTTTAAATGTTGTTGAACAAAACCTTCTTATTTGCCTTTACAAGGGTCATTTGCTCTTCCATATCTTGCTGATTGGTCTTTTAACCCTGAATAAACAATCCATTCTCTATCTCCCACAGAAAAGTGCCACCATTCGCCAGGATAATTAACAAAATCTTGTTTGCACATTGTGGTTACTAATAATATTCTGTTTTCTTTTTGTTTTTTTGCTATGCCCTTTGCATTTGTACAAATATATGGTGAATCAAAATTACCATAAGCGCTTCCCATCTCAAATTCAATGCCATTTTCATTTGCTAAGTTTAAATCAATTGCACCTCCTGTTGAGTGTGCTGGTGGTGTTTGTAAATCCCATGAAGGGGGGAAAATAAATTTAAATGTTTCTGCTCTTAATTCTTCTGCTGTCCAAGATTGATTTTTTTCTTTAATTCTTTTATAGGTTTTGTTGTACCATTCTTCTTGTATCTCAATTGGTCTAAATGCATCATAAATTACTAATTTTAAAGGAAAAACATCCTCTGCAATTTTTGCTAATTGTTCAGCAACAGTTTTTCTTGCATATAATGTTTCTTCTGGAAATCTTTTTCTTTCTTTTCTCATGCGTATTATTGCAGAAGGGACATAATCAATAATCTTTACAAGAGGTTCATTACATTCTTTGATTGTTATTTCATCTAATGATTTCTCTCCTACTATGTCTTCTTCTTTTCTTGTTAATGCTATCTGAATGTTTTCTGTCATTTTATTCTATCTTGACTCATTTACAATTGCTTTTGCTAATTCCATAGTTGAGTCAATTGTTTTTTTGTTATTTATTTTGTTCTTTTTTTCTTTATCATTTGTTTTTTCATCATCTGTAATTAACAATGGTAGATCAGTACAACCAAGAATAACTCTTTCAGCACCTTTGCTTTGGAGATCTTCAATTAACTTGTAAAGGAACTCTTTATCATTTTCATTCTTTTCTCCAGAGAGAATTCTCATGATTATTCTAGTTATTTCTTGTTGTTGTTCTTTCTCAGGAATTCTGATTTCTTTTCCCTGCAGAAATTTGTCATAGATCTTTGTTTTAATTGTCATTTCTGTTGCAATTAATCCAACTTTGTTTAGGTTCAGATTTTTAACTTGATTGGAGGTTTCTTCTACGATGTTAATTACATCTACATCTATCTCTTTTTTGATTTTGCCTTGGTAATATGAAGCTGTGTTACATTGTATTGTGATTATTTCAGCACCCATTAATTTTAGTTTTTTTGCAGCTTCAATTAACATTGCTTCCTTTACTTCACTTTTTTCATCTTGTCCTTCAACAACATCTGGTAATGGCAAATTAATAATATACATCTCTGGAAAATCTGTATCATACTTGGCATTAAACTTTTCCTGGAAGAGTTTGATTATCTTTAGATAAAGATCAGCAGTTGCTTCTGGTCCCATCCCTCCTATGATTCCAATCTTCTTGAATTTTTGATTTCTAATTTCTGAATTCATCTTATCACTTCCATTTCTAATCTGCCTTGCTTTAATTGATCTCTAAAAAATAGTGTAGAAGATAACAAATCTCTTTTTTCAGTTTCAACTGAAGCTAGAAAAGATCTAACAAAATCTCTGTATGGTTTATCTCTATCAAGCAATTCTTTAACATATTTATCTGGACTACTTGTTCTTACTGATAATTCATCATCTAGATAACCAGATTTTCTAGGACCTGGATTGCATCTAATGGTTGCGTAACTTGTATTATTGTCTTCATTAAACCCAATTATGCATTTATCAAAATCTTCTTCTTTGTCAGGTCCAAACTTAACTAATGCGTCATATGTTTCTCTTAGATAAATTGTTTCAGCAATTTCTAATGGCAAGTAAAGTTTACTTACAGGATTTGGATTTTTTGGATTGATTCTTGCAATTAGATCTGGTGTTGTTTTTTCAAGATCTTGAACATATTCTAGTGCAAACTCTAATGCAATGGCATATCCTGGGTCTTGTTCAATAACTTTTTTTGCATCAATGTATTTTGCATTAAATCCAGTTTTCATACCAACGATTTCCATTGCTTTTCTTAAGTAGGCTCCTCTTAATTCACAATTATCTCTTATTTGTTGTTTCTTTGGCCTTGCTAATTCATTCATTAAGAATTCAAGTATGCTTTCTGCTTCTGGGTTATCTCCAAGTTTTTTGAAATTCTTTCCTCTTGCACTATTAACAATTGCATAACAACTAGCATCCCAAATAAACCATTTGTTTGCAATACCTTTTTCTTGTAAAACTTTCATCCAGGAAAAGTATTGTAATATGTCTAATCTTTCTCCTGCTTCGCTTAATCTTGGGTTATAACCAAAACCCATCATAAAGTTTGCAGGAATACTAACTTCTTTTATTGTTGTATCTAATGTTAGTGTTCCTAACTTACCAAAATCTTGGTTAACAACACTTTCTTGATCAATTATTTCTTGTTTTCCTTCTTTATCAATTAAATTAGCTATATCTTGACTCATTTTATTCATCTCCATCTCTTAACATTTTATTTTCTTTCTTAGAATTACAAAGGGCGACATCCGGGAGTTGAACCCGATCCCCAAGGTATTTGCATCTATAGCTACAATTATTATCTATAGAATCCACAACCTTGTATGCTACCAATACACCAACGTCGCCATTTAGAAAACTTATAAAACTAATACTATTTGTGGCATAATAAGAATTTGTAAGGTTAGCAAGATTTGTAATTAGGGTAAGTTGAAGCCTACAAACCTTACAAATTATTTCTCTTACAAATAAATTAGCATAATTAAAACTAAATAGAACATCGTTGATGAATACAACCAGTCCTTACTGGACATTTCTCCTCAGTTGCTTTCAATTTCATATTTTTGTTTGTTTTCATTTCATACACCTTTCAAACTCATAAAACCTATAATCCATAAGAAGTATAATATACTTTACCCGCTATAGTACGGTTATGTTTAAATTATAGTCTTAGAAAAAACAACAACATAGGCACAGACAGACTTTCTTCGAAAGTCTTACTCGGCGTCGCCTCGCCTGGCCATGTTGTTTTTTCATTTAATCATCAAATATTCTCTTTAACGCCAGGGATCAACTTACCTTCTGCTCTTCTCAAATGTTCTCTATATGTAGAAAGACTAACGCCCATTATTTTAGCAAGATCTCTAAGTTCTATTTTCCTTGGATAATTGAAATAACCTTCATCGCTTGCTAATTCTAATGCTTTTTTCTGTCCAGGAGAAAGACTAGGAAGTATTTGTGGGAAATAGATTTCACTTAATTTTGTTTTCTCAATCTTCATAATTTGAAAGTCAATCATGTCTTTTATTTTTGCTTTTGTTTCTTTGATAAAGTCCATTAAATTTTGTCGATTCCATGATGCAATCTCCCAATATTCATAACCTTGCTCATCTACTATGATTGGTTTTAGAAAAAATGTTTTTTTAGAATAATGTGAAGTAGGAATATCATATAAATTAACTTCATATGCAAAAAAGAACATGTTGCCTTCTATTTCAAGATGTTTTAGCTTTTTATCTTTCTTAAAATCAATAAAGAATTTTTTAATGTTTTCATCTTTCCCATGAATTTTTTCAAAATGTAAATAATAATACTTTTTTACATTCTTACCTTTAACTTTTACATCTTCTTCATAGAAGTCAATGGGGTAACCTATTACTTTAACTTTATACTTTTCGCATCTTTTTCCTATGATGCAATCATGCTTCCATTTTAATTTACATATCCACATTTTTTGAAGGTTTTGAAGGTTAGGAGTTTGGAAGGTCTGGAAGGTTTTTTACCCTCCAAACATTCCATACCCTTCTAACCCTCTTAACTCTTAGATTCCCATACTATTACGGGTTTAAATAATTTGCGAAAATTCTATTAAAAAGAATGAATAATCTAATCTGATGATTTATTTAACATATTTTTTAATGATTGTTTCAGCAAAATGATTTACACCTATTCTGGCTGTTTGTTTAAAATAATGTTTTTTATCTGCAGGTGCAATTGTAGTATCAGAGTCAATTTTGTCTTTAATTGTTAAATATTTATCATATATTCTTCTGGCTGTGTTTACAATAGAAAGAGTACATCTAATCTTTTTCCATGTTTTTCTTAAGAATGACATAGGAGCATTATTAGTATAAATATCAATAACTTTTTCTCCATCCTTTACCAAATCTTCTATGTTGACTTTAACTTTTTCTGTAGATTGAAGTGTTGGTACTGGAATATTAACTGTTGGCGCGTTACCACTTAAATTAATTGCATTTTCTGCAAGATAGTCAATTCCTTCTCTAATTGTTTGCGTATAATGTTCTCTTTTTTCGCTAGCATTAAGTGTTTGATCATTATAAACATCATCTTTTATTTTTATATATTCTTGATATACTTCATATATCTCCGAACATAAAAACAAAGATGTGCTCACTGCTGCAAGATATTTAATTGGACTTGGTATATTTGGATTTTTTCTATTTAAATAAATTCTTTTTAGAAGATTTACACTATCAACAATAAGGTCTATAGATTTTTTTGCTTTTTTTGTGTCTGTTTTTACTGATCTTGGCATATTATAACAAACCCCTCTGTTTCACTACTTTTGGGAAGTAACCCTTGTATTTAAAGTTTTCTATTATTTATGCTATTTTATCTGTTTTCTAGCTAATTTTTGCTATTTTATGTACATTTTGTTTTTATTATACACCTATTGATGATTGATACTAATAAAACTTAGTTGTATTAATAACCACAATATAACATATTCTACAAAACAATTATCTTTATAAATTATCACGCAGTTGATATGGTTTAGAATAAATGATTCTTAAAACATTTAATCATTATTAGTAATTCACAAAAAGAGGCATTTAAATGGAAACAGGACAAACAAACAATAATAATGAAGCGCAGGTTGATCTTAGTGGTAATCAAGTTCCAGAAATCGCTCCAGCAGATAGAAAACCAGAAGATATTGCAACATCTAAATTTCCAAGAGTTCAATCACCATCTTCTATTAACACTTTTAAACAATGTCCAAGAAAATATTTCCATCATTATATTGAGAAATTAGCATCTTTTCCATCTATTCATCTAATTCGTGGAAAATTAACACATTCTGTTCTAGAAGATTTTTTCTTAGTTGATATTAATAATGTTAGTAAGGAAAATTTCATGTTTGATCTAAAGATTATTATCATGGAAATATTCAAAAAACATTGGAATGCAAACATCAATGAAATGAATACTTTAGGTTTAACACATGCAGAATTAAACTTTTATCACGAAGAAACAAAGTATATGGTTCAAACATGGATCAAGAGGTTTATTCATGAAGTTGTTAAAGATATGAAAACAAAAAGTTTAGTAGAAGCCTTTAATCACCAAAAACCTAAAACAGAAGAAGAATATCGATCAAACATTCATGGTGTTCGTGGTTTTATTGATGCGATTCATGAATATCAAACAGAAGTAAATGGTGAACTCAAAAAAGAAATTCATGTTATTGATTATAAAACAAGTAAACGTGCAAAAATGTCACCCCCATACAAACTACAATTAGCGATTTATGCTATGTTATACAAAGAAAAGCATGGGGAATTGCCAGCAAAAGTAGGTATTGACTTCTTAAAGTTTGATGAACCACCTATGTATTTAGATGCTGATGAAGAATTAGTAGACTTTGCAAGATTGGAAGTTGCATTTATTCATGAATGCACCGTAAGTAAAGAGAAACCTGATTATCCTAAAAAGATTTCTGCATTATGCAAATGGCATTCAGGACAATGTGACTTTTATGATCTATGTAAAGATGAAGACTAATTAGTTTCTCGTCGGAAATCTTCCGAAATATGTGGGATAAAATATTTTAAGCTGAAAACATTCTAATAATATTTATGTATAAAACCCCAAATAAGACTCTCGGAGATTCTTCGGAAAAAAGATATTTATTAGATACGTGTATCTGGAGAGATTTTTATCAGGCTCGTTATAGCAAATCTGGTAATCCTCTTGGTAAATATGCTGCAAAACTAATTGCAAAAATTGTTTCTAGTAAAGAAATTATTATCTTTTCTGAATTTTTAATTAAAGAACTTAAAGCAGGGTTTGATGAGAATGAAATTTTAAATATGCTTAATATATTTTTTATTACTAAAACTCTTATTAAAATTGAAATAAAAGAACATGAAGTTTATGAAGCAGAGAGCTTATCAGAAAAAAGAAATTTACCTTTTGTGGATTGTCTTAATGCTGTACATGCAAGAGATCATAATGCAATATTGGTTTCTCAAGATAAACATATTATTAATGACCTATCTGATATTGCAATAACAAAAAGGCCGCAACATATTACTTGAATCTTTCCTTTAATTCTACCAAAAACTCTTTACTAAGTTTCCCCCTTAGTTTTCTATCTTCTTCATAGGTTGTTTTTTTCTTAGCTTTGCCATAATATGTCATGAACTCTTTCATTAAATCATCTCTGCTTAGTTCATGTAGTTTATCTCTAACTGCTTCTCTAATGAATTCTGTTCTAGAATTAAAATTGTTTATGGCAATGCTTTTATCTATCTTCTTTAACACGTTCTCTTGAAATTTTACAGTTACAACTTGCATGGTATTCCATTGTAATACAATGTAATATATAAATTTTTCTATTTTATGGTGGGTGGTTTTTGGCTCTTGTGAAATAATGTTCTCACTAGGATTTTTTAATAAAATAAACATTCATGAGAAACATGTCCTTTGGACCTAGTAAAAAAGAATATAAAAAATTAAAGTTTCTTTAGAATCTCTTCAAACACTTCCTTAATTGATAAAATTCCATTAATATCTATTAAGTTTTTTTCTTTTTTATAATATTCAATCAATGGCGCTGTTTGTTTTTTATAAACTTTTAATCTGTCTTTAACAACATCTTCTTTTTGATCATCTCTTTGGTATAATTCTCCACTACATTTATCACATTTGCCTTTCTTCTTCTCAGGTTTACTATAAACATTAAAAATCTCTTTGCAATTAGTGCAGGTCCATCTTCCAGAAATTCGTTTAATAACTTCTTTGTCAGGAATATTAATGTTGATTACTTTATTTAATTTCAAATCTCTTTTTTTAAGTAATTTCTTTAAGCCATTTGCTTGAGTAATTGTTCTTGGAAAACCATCTAAAATAAAACCATCTCTACAAGTGCCGTTCTTATCGCATTTTTCAATAATATTCAAAATTATGTCATCACTAACAAGATTACCTGCAGCAATAATTGCTTTAACATTATTACCTAATTTACTCTTTTTTTTAATTTCAGCTCTTAAAATATCACCAGTAGATAATTGTGGAATATTATATTTTTTCATTAACATCTTTGCTTGTGTTCCTTTTCCACTGCCTGGTGGACCCAATAATACGAATCTCATTTTCTTACCTCTTTCATTTTTTTAATTTAATTATCTTTAGCTCTTCTATTTTCCTATTCAAATGCTTAATAGAATCACTAAACTCTTTATCTATTCTCTTATTATCTAGTTTCTTTAGGTTATTTTTATATTTATCTAAACTTGAGAGGAACTTCTCAAGGTTTTTCTTTGAAGTCTTCTCTACAAACATACCATATCCTTTCCTTTCTAAGTAAATTGCATTTAATATTTGTTCAAATTGATGTTTAACTGGTTCAGAAAAAATAGGCTTTTTTAAGTATAAAGCCTCGCTCATTAGACTAAATCCACCATTTGTAATGACTGCCTTACAATTTGCTAGGTCTTTGTAAACTTGTTTTTCATTAAATGACTTAAACTCTAAGTTTTCATCTATTTTATTTACATTAAATCCATAAATTACGAATTTTTGTTTTATTGTCTTTAATACTCTTAATAATTCACTATTTGAATCAGATGTCTGATAAACAAGTACATATCCTTTATTTGCTGGTTTTAATTTTTTAATCTCATCCCTAACAACAATTGGTATGTACGTTGTTTTGTTTTTGTATTTCTTTTTAAGTGTGGGTTTGAAAAAAGAAGTTACAAAAAAATAATCTGCATGTGGTGTGATTAAATCAATTGCACCTCTTGATTGGATATAATTTATAATAAATTTGAATGAAAACTTGTGTTTAGCATTTGAAATCACATGATGGTTTCCGATTGAAATTATGGGGATGTTATAATATCTTCCAACCCATGAAGTAAAATTTTCAAAATCATTAATGATTACGTCTGGCTTAAATTCGTCTATTAATCTTTTTATTTTTCTATAAGTAAAATAATTAAGATATCTTGGAATATTATTAAATAACGTAGAAATTGATGCAACTTTGTTTTTTTTGTAAATTATTCTTAAAGATCTAATTTTTTCAATGTCTTTAAAATGATTAGAAAGATACTCATATCCTTTTCCACCACACACAATCTTTATTTTATGTTTCTTAGATAATTCTTTTAAAAAAACATGACTTCTAGTAGCATGACCAAAGCCTTCTCCTGATAATGAATATAATATTCTCGTCATTCTACTTTCTAATCTCCCTTACCGCACTTCCTTCCATTCTTTCAAGAATGATTTTTTAAATAAAAAAGTCCATATTCCATTAATTGTCCAATGCCACCACAGCTTTAAATAACCAATTTTTCTAAATCTTCTTGCAGATTCATGTACTAATAGATCAACACATTTTACTCTTGTAATCTTATTGATTCTTCTTGAAAAATCTAAATCTTCTGCAACATGTGACTTTTCATTAAATCCTTTTACTTTACCAAATGCACTTTTTTTAACAATTGTGCACCCTCCTCTAGATATGAATGCTCCTAATTTATTCAAAATCTTTATCCAAAGATTATTTGATTTATGGAATATAATGTCTATGGCTTTTGCTTCTTTTGGATCAATCTCAATATAAGAAGTGAGTGCCCCAAACTCTTTTTCCCCTTTTCTTTTAACACTATTTTCCTCTTCTTTTTTATCTTTCTCTTCATCTGTTTCTTCTACATACTCTCCTTGAAGAAATTTATTTATTTTCCCTAAAAAATGTTGGTCATAAATAATAATGTCAGCATCTAAAAATATTAAAATTTCGCCCCTAGCAACTTTTGCCCCTGTATTCCTTTGTTTTGAAACATTTTTTTCTTCAATCCTAATGAAATCTAATCTTTTGAATTTATGTTTATATTTATTTACAACTTGTTCAGTATTATCAGTAGAACTACCATCAACAATAATTATTTCATAATTCTTGTGAAATTGGTTTTTAATACTATGGAGAAGTTTATTAATATACTTTTCTTCATTTAATGTTGGTATTATTATTGATAACATTTTTATTATATCTTCCTAATCTTTGTGTGTATTAATGTCTTTCACAAACTTTAATATTTTTTTGCTCAGCTGAAGTGGAGCCCTCATAGTAACTAAATGATCTATTCCTTTAATTATTATTGTTTTTTTTATATTCATTGATTTTAACATTTGTGCATGTGGTTCTTGGTAAGGTTCAATATCATTCTCTCCATATACTAACATGGTTGGTTTTTTGATTTTTTTAAGATAAGGAACTAAATTTATTTTAATCATTGATTCAATGCTCCAGCTATAAGCTGCTTTTGGTGTTCCGATCATATCTAAAATAAATATTTTAAATCTGCTTCCATTTACGTGTTCTTGATAGTTAATTGTTGGATAAAACTTTCTTCTTCCCAAAATCATTCCTAACAATCCAGTGGGATAAACAAATAATATCCTCAATAACCAAGTAAATGGTTCTGCATTTTTATTTATAAATATCTTTATTGGATTTCTTAGTGGGGCACCAATTAATACTAATGCTTTTGATCCAGTATTTCTATAAGTTTCATTGTATAATATAATCATGCCTCCATAACATTGCCCAACAGCAATATGATTAGTAATTTTTTCATGTCTAAGAACTTGCATAATATAACTTCCTTGGTTTTTCACTTCATAACATTTTTTACCCATTATTTTCTGTGAATTTCCATGGCCAAGTAAATCAATTATAATAAATGGTTGTTTATGTTCAATCATATATTTCATATGTCCTTTCCAAACAGTGTGATTTCCTGTTAAACCATGCTGGAAGTAGACAAATGGTTTTTTATTATTAAATCTTTTAATCATGTAAAATATTCTATATCCTTCTTTAGTTGTGAAATATTTTTCTTCAATCTTTTCTAGGGATTGATTTTGTTGTTTGAGTTGTTTTTTTGTTATTATTTTTTTCTTTGCCATCTTTATTTTACTTATTATTATTATTATTATTAATCCAGTTAGGATTTTTATCTTTCATTGAGCTCTAAATATTTACAACACCATATCATTGATTCATCACTTAAGTAAAATAGTGATTTGTATGGTTTTCCATCGCAATCATACACTTCAAGGAAGTTTTTATAGTCTTTGATTAGTTTAGTATAACTCTTTAAGTACTTCTTTAATAACTTTTTGTCTATTTTTGCAATAATATCCAAATAACATAATCCTAGGTGCATCCAAATTGCATTCCCTTCATAGTTTGGAGCAAATAGTGATGGCCAGAAGAGAAAATTACCATAATCTTTTGCTTTCTTATTTGAATATTTTAATGGGAATGGTTTATCTAGTTTATTCTTCTGGATTGCTTTGATAGATGATTTCAGCATTTTCTTTGATTCAGATTTTTTCAACTCAAACACTTCACACCAATATGGGAATACATTTGCATCTCCTGTTGCTATGTCATTATTTAAATCATCTTTAAAATGTTGGCCATTCCAAAAATGTTTTTTAATTAATTTTTTATAATTGTGTTTTTTGAATGGATTATCTAATTTTAATTTATCAGCTTCATTACTAATCATTGCTAACATACAATTATCATAACAGCTAGAATTTCTAATTGCATGATCTTTCATACTTCCAAAATAACCTTCTTTAACTAATCCTTTAAATTTCCCAGATTTCTCAACAATTTCATTGTAATATCTGTTTATTTCTTTGTTCAATAACTTTTTGTAAGCTTCAACAAGTGCAAATTCTTTTGCAACTCTCAATGAATAAAGTAAGAATGCTAAACTATCAGGAGAAATATCAAAGAAATCTTTTGTTTCATCATCTGTAATTGTTGTAGTTATTTTACCTTCTTCTTCAAATGCACTCATTGCATATGTTAAAGTTATATGAACAACTTCTTTTAACTCTAATTTAAGCAAAGCTTTTACACACATACCAAAATCCCTAACATAGAAGTTATTAAAATGTCCAGCACTTACTTGAAAATATCTTTCATTATAACAATCCTGAATTATTTGATAGCAAATATCTTCTGGATTGCCATCATAAGCTTTGATAGCTTTTGCTCCTTTTATTCTTCTTTTTAACATGTATAATGATTCTTTTAGCATAATTTCATCTCTTTTTTTACTGAGGTTTTTATTATCTTATTTTTTTTATTTTATCAATACACTAATAATTCTAGAGCTTAAACTGAACATAAACTCCATTAGTGCAGATAATGCAGGTGGATAATCGCTGCTAATGTAAAGTTTATCTCTTTCTGCTGCCATTAAATCATGCATTTTTAATGCACTTGTAATATCAGATTTAAGATAAGATTTTTGTAATTGTGAAAACCATTTTTCTATTTTAATTAAGTAATTTTTTGTTTCTTTCTTGAATTTTGGACTTAGTTTGTTATAAGATGAACAAAATCTACTTAAAATACTTGTAATCTTTTTATGCAATAATATTATTATATTGTATTCATATGATTTACTCTTTCCGAAGTTTGTTGAGAATATAATTCTTCTACAATAATTTCCTTGTTTTGTTACTGCTTTTTTTAATTCTTTTATTTCTTCTATATGTGAGACATCTCCCTCAAACAATTCAATTGCTTTTGTTATTTGATAATGGGTTGTAATAAATATTTTATTGATTATCTTTTCAACATCTTCAATATTTTCAGAAGCCACATTTTTAATCTCTATTTTATTATCAGATTGATCTGTAACAACTAAACCAACTAAACTTCCAACTAATTTATTTACTTTAACTATTTTAAAAGGCTTTTTTGATATTAATATTATTGTTTCAAAACCTTGCCAATATGCTGAAACAAGGGCAATTTTCAAAGAATTATCATTCATATCTGTTGTGTTTATTGTGATTTTTTCATCTTTTGTTATTTTTTCAGGAGTAATCATCAAAATGTTGCCTTCTTCTTCTACATCAATCTCATCTCCTGCTTTAAGATTAAGTCTTTTACTCCATTTTTTTGGCACATAAAAGGTTAGCCCACCTAATCCTTGTTTTATTAGCTTTCTTCTCATAAATTAATGTCTTATTTTGATATATTTAAATCTTTCGTTTTTAATATTATTAATATTAATAATATCAAAAACATATTAATAATCTTCTTTGTTGTAACTTGTTAGTGGGTGTTAAGGTGGGGGATAATAAAAATGATGCCAGAAGAATTAAATTCATATAAAAAAAATATGCAAGCAGGTGGAGAATTTAGGAAAGCTTGGGAACATAAAGAAGTTGGTAGTTGGTATAATCCTGGTAAAACTAAAGTGAAAGTTATGGGGGGTTTGTTATTATTTTTAACAGCAATGGTTGGATTAAAAAATTGTGACAAATTTTACCAAAATGATGCTGAAAAAGCTGAAAACAGTTCAATTTTAGAAAACACAACAGGTTTAGAATCGGTTCTTGAAGAAAAAACCTTTGATGAATCAAATAGATTAGTATTTGCTGAAAAACATTTTGATGATGGGAAACATATAATGATGGATAGGAAGTATAATGCTAATGGTGGCTATACTGAAACAGTCCAAGAATATCAATCAAGTCTGTTAGTTAGAACTACAGAAACATCATATGGTGCAAATGGTCAACCTTTGCAGAAATAATCTTGGTGAAAAATGATATTATCTAGGAATGAACAAGTAAAACTATCGTGGTTAGAGGAAGCACACCGTGCTTTAGCTAGTGTTAAAACTCAGGCCTATTTTGTTGAAAGAAGGCATGGTGTTTTACCATATCAACAACATTGTTATTCAGATATTTGTTCACATTTGTATGATATTTTTGGATTGGAAGAAAAGTTAGCAGGTATTGTAAATCAGAAAAAGAAAAGAAAACTAAAAGCTGCTCTTAGCCAATATACTTATCCTCAACTTGTTGAAATGCGGCATAGTGCTGTTGATTTAGCAATTAATGAGGGATTAGTAGATATATTGACTACTATTCATATTGGTCCAGATCCAGATGTTGTTAAAAATAAGCCTTACTTTAATAATTTTTATTCTAATCTCAAGAGATTAGCATCTTATGTTTCTAAAGAACAAAAAAATAATCAATTGGGGGAATTAAAATGACAGACGAAAGTAGAAGAAAATTCATAAAACAAATATTGGCAGGAACAGCAGCAGTTGCAACATCAGGGTTAGCAAATGTTGTTTTAGGAAAGGGGAGAACAGAAGAAGAAAAGATTAGACAAGTTATTGCATGTTTAAAAGATCAAGATGGTGCAAGAATCAGAAAATATGCTTCACAAGGATTTGCAACTGGTATGGTTGCAAAGTTAGATGTTGATTTTGTTGATACAAGAAAAGGAAAAACATTATGTGGCATTACTTTAGGTGTTGACACAAGAAGAGAATTTTCATCTCAACAATTGCCTCATATGGTCTATCTTGGAGAAGATCTTGTATTAATGGGGAAAGAATGTGCTCGATTTCATGATGCTTATGTTGCTTTAAGAAATATTTTTGTTAAAGGTTATGTTGATGACCTTAAAAAAGCAGTTGCAACAGGTAATTATGAATTTGATACAAGAACAAGAGATCCAATATTTGTTCCAAATACTAAGGGTTACTTGTCAATTGTTGAAAAGAAAGATATTGCTGGTCAAAAAGTAAATTTTGTTTATACAATGATTGATGGTAATGGTGATGGGACACCTAATAAACTAACAGTTATTCAAGAATACAAAGGGAGTTCTAGGGCTGTTCTTTATACTGTAAATGATCCTAACTTTGTGGGTACAAAAAATGATCCTGGGTTATATGATGGGCTTTTTGAAGATGTTTATCAACAAGTTCGATCTCAGAAAGGAGTAAAAACAAAAAAACCAATTTCAAATGATAAGGCTCTTGAAAAAGAACTAGAGAGAACATTAGATAAAGCTTTAGAAGGCAATGATCAAAATACGTTAATTTTTTATTATAAAAAATAAAAATCTATTGGTAAATCAAGTTAAAAACTTAATTGACCAATAATGGAAACATTAGTTTCCATTATTTTGATTTAAAATATAAAGCTAAGTAACCACCAGGAACTAAGTCTGTTACTCTTTTATCATATCTTTCAGTAAATTTTGTGGTTGCGTCTAAGAATGCTCCTACTTCTACTGCATTATATCTAATGCCTGCTCTGCCTCTGAATATGTTAAGCATTCCTTCACCATCAAAAGTTGGCATTGCTATTTCTTCTCCTCTGATAACTGCTTTTAGACCTTTTACTTTTTTTGTAAGACTTGGAGAGTAACACAAAATTACTTGCCCTATAAATCCAGATTCTTCTTGCAATGTAACTTTTGCTAGTGTTAAAAATGAAAGGTCTCCAATTTTGTTTTTGTAGATTACTCCTGCGTGTGGAATTAATCCTGCTCCTGATATCCAACTATCTACAACTATGTCAAAACCTTTGAATGCTTCATAACCTAGTTCAAAGATTCCTAAATAATTTAATGGATCTTCTTTTTCATAAGGTCTTGTTACTCTTTGTCTTGTGAAAAACCTAAATCCATCCAGCTTTTCATTAATTCTATCAAAAGGTAGTGTTAATTTACTATCTAATGTTATTGCTTCTTCCCCTGCAGATGCTTCAGCATAGATGAATGCAGGTCTTAATGATTTCTTTTTATTATCTTCACTTTTCTTAATTGTTTCTTTCACTGTTTTTTCATCAGTTATTTCTAATGCTTCTACTTCTTCAGCATTTGCAGTCTGAATTATTTGTTGTTGTGGTGATACTAATTGATCTAATGCAGCTGCTCCTGCACAACCTGTTGCATATACTGCTGCACCATCCATAATTGCTGTTGCTAATTTGTGTGTTTGTCTCCACTTCATAATCTCTTCAATTAGTTTCATTTTATTCACCTTGCTATTTCTAAATTTCTATTCAATGCTTCTGTTGTTCTGTAACATATTGTTGAAATCATATCTGTATAGAATTTATCAAAAAAGTTCTCATTCAATTCTTCATTAAAGTATCCTTGTCTTAATCTTTGATCAAAAGTATCTTTCATTGCTTTTCTTAAATTTTGAAGCAATATAAATGGGATAGTTGGAGACCTTATGGCATCTTCTTCTGTCATTGTTTTATGCATCTTATTAAGACCTGCTAACTCATATGTATTTTCACAACTTTGATCAACTACATGTTTTATTCCTAGGATAAATATCTCATCGCGAGTTTCATCAATTAATTCTGTGTTATCTATTCCTTCAACTTTCCCTTCTATTGTTAAATATGTATGAACTCCATTCAAATATCTCTTTTCTATTTCTCTTTCTCTATAGAAATCTAATAGGGGATCACTAATAGAATAATCTCCTGTTTTTCTCTCTGATTCTTCCTTGGCAATAACATCTCCAATGTTTTTTGAATCAAACACTTCATAAGCCTCTGCCATGTGTTTTATTTTTTTCTCATCCATATCACATAAGTATAATAGTCTAATTGTTCTTTCATCCAATTGTTCTGTTTTTCTTTCTTCTGTCATTTTATTTCACCTTTGTCCCTTTCACTACTCTTCAATGGTTTTCAACTAATATATAAAGCTTAAGCCCCCCTTAAGGGGTATCTGTAGAAAGATTTATATACTCTTGAGGGTTAGTAGTATGTAGTAGGTGGTTTGTAGTAATCCTACAAACTACTAATATTACTAATTAAGAACTATTAAAATGATAGAAGCACTCAAGAACATAGGATTAACGGATTCAGAAATTAAGGTATATTTAGCATTATTAGAGTTAGGAAGCTCAACAAAAGGTCCAATAGTGGATAAATCAGGGGTTGCATCATCTAAAATATACGAATTATTAGAAAAACTCATACAAAAAGGATTAGTAAGCTATGTAATTAAAGCAAACACCAAATATTTTGAATCTGCTTCTCCAACAAGAATTCTTGATTATCTGAAAGAAAAAGAATCTCAACTAAAAGAACAAACAAATGATATTGAAAAAGTTTTACCTGAACTTTTACTTAAACAAAAGATGGCTGAGAAAAAACAAGAAGTAAATGTTTACGAAGGCCTAAAAGGAATAAAAACAGTAAGAGAAAAAACCTTTGATGAACTAAAAAAAGGTGATGAATTTTATCTTTTTGGAACTTCTGCTAGTTCTACCCAAATGTTGCATGATTATTGGCTTCATTATCACAAAAAAAGATCTAAATTAGGCATTGGTATGAAAATGTTAATGAATCAGGATGCTCCACAACAAGATCTTGATGATAGAAATAAACTTAAACATACATCTGTTAAATATATGCCAACTGATATATCAACACCTTCTTGGATTGAGATTATAAAAGATAGAACAGTTATTGGTGTTGCTTCAGAAAACCCTGTTGCAGTTGAAATAAAAAATAGGGCTGTTGCAGAATCATTTAAATCTTATTTTGATACTTTATGGAATCAAGAAACAACTGTTAGCAAAGGAATGCCAGCATTCAAAAATATATTTGAAACTTTATTAAAAGAAAATAAACCAGGAGACACATACAGAGTTTTTGGTGCGGGTCTTGGAACAGATAAAACAGAAAAACAGTTTACTGAATTGTTTACAGATTATCACAAAAGAAGAAATAAAAAAGGTGTTAAAGCAGAGCTGTTATTTCACCAAAGTGCAAAAAAAAGATTAGATAAAGTAAGGGGGAAGTATTATGATGAAAAAGGAGCTGAAATTAAATTTCTTCCCTATGATGAGGATTTTCCAATGCAAATTATTCCTCACAAAGATAAAACTTTTATCTCCACTCAAGACGAGAATCCTATTGTTATAACTATAGATAACAAAAAGATTACAGATGCATTTAGAAGATATATTGACAATGTTTGGAATCAAGATGTTAGTATATATAAGGGAAAGGAAAACGTAGAACATGTTTGGTGGGAAATGTTAAGAGAACTTAATAAAGGGGATGAATATTATGTTTTGGGAGCAAATTGGCAAGGTAAGAAAAATATTGTTCTGCAATTCTTTAAAGATTTCCATACAAAAAGAATTAACAAAGGTGTAAAAGCAAATTTATTATTTGTTTCTGGGACAGAACCAACAGTTGAAAAAAATAAAAAATATTACAAAGAACTTGCTGAAGTTAAATTTTTGCCAGAAGGAAGTTATGAAGGGATGCAAGTAAACTTATATAATAATAAAGTTTTATTTTTTGTTTGGCGAGAAAAAGAACCGGTTGTTTTTGTTATTGATGATAAACACGTTTATAATACTTTTAAATCATACTTTGATAGTTATTGGAACCAAGAAGCTAGAATTCTTCGTGGCGTAGATGCTGTTCAATTCCTGTTTGAGGACATGTTAAAATATGGTGAAGTGGATTATATAGGCGCAAGAGGATATTTTGTTGATGCTCGTCCAAAATATATTGATGAGTGGGAAAAACGTGCAATAAAACAAGGATTTAAGATGAGAAATGTTGTTGATCCTGAAGTTAAAGGCCATAGAATTACAAAATTTCCTTTTGTTAAAACAAAATACACACTAAAGAAAGAATTTAGTATGTTAAGTGTATTCTGGATCTATGGTAATAAAGTTGCAATAAGCAATTGGACAGAAAAAGAACCAATTGTATTTATTATAGAAAATAAACAATTTTATGAAATGTATAAACAACAATTTGAAATGTTATGGAATAGTTCTTAAAATAATACTTTAATAAATATTAATCCTATCTCTTTATCATAGTTGCTCCCCTTGTGAAATATGCCTCTTGTCTTTCTTCAGAAATACCTAATGAATGTAAAATTGATTTAGTCATAAGATAATGTTTGTCAAACCTATTTTTGCAAGCCATTAGTTTTTCATTTCTTCTCATATCTCCTAATAAGGTAAACATCAAATTAAGTTGTCTATTAGAACCTTCAGTTCTTCTTTCATCATTAACTCTTCCTAACATGTCATATGGATCAAATAATTCTACAGGTAAATCACTACCATAAACCATTTTGTCAAGATGTTCAGGAAATGCATCTGTTGCAATACTTCCAATATATGGGTATTGACAAGTTAATGCTCCTGATGCATCTGTGTAAAAATTAGGATATTTTTTCATTGCTTCTACTGCTGCTTCCATATCTTGGTGTTGGTCTTTTTGTGCTGACCAAAAGCTTGCATCATAACCGCAGTGTGCACCTATTACTGTTGCTCCTGATGCAATTAACAAGGATAATTTATTAATATCTCCACCACGTATTCTGAAATATTCATTATCTGGATCAATAGTTTCCTCAACACCAGTATGTATCATAGCTGGAATTCCTATTTTTGCTATTCTATCATAAAATTTTACAAGCTTTTCAATATATTCAAGTTTACGTCCTTCATCATCAACACCATCAGCATGCCATTCTTGTATTGATGGAAATAATTTAATAACTTTAGCACCTTCCTTTCCTTTAACTAATCTTTCTAATTCAGAAATTGCGTTTGATGCTAATGGATTAATTGAAATTCCAGGAACTAATCTATCTTGGCCTCTGCAGAAATCTATAACGTAATCATTTGAACAATAAAAAGCAGAGTTATATATATCTACTTCACCATTTGTTACTTTTGGACCAATTGCTAAAACAACTGCCTTCTCAACATATTCTGCTTTGTTTATTTCTAATACATCACTACTATTATTAACCAGATTTAAACCAAATATACTTAAAAGAGAACCCATATTATACATAATTGTATCATTCCACTTGCCGCTAGCCCTAGATAATTTCCAAAATTGAGAAAAATCCTTAATCCAATATCTTGGTTGAGTATCTTTAAAGAAATAACTCCTAAACCATTTTTTTATGAGTGGCTCATCTCCTCCAATATGTGTGTGCATATCTGTTATCATTGTCACTACTCTCCTAATCTCTTCTTATTAATTATTTAAATTATCCATATAATATCTGGGGTAAACTATTATTTAAAGATTTATATTCTAAACAATTTAAGAGTTGTAGTAAACAAGACAGCACTTCTTAATATACTTCTATGGTCTTATTATGGATATCAATATGTGCATCGCTCCTAATAGAGATGTTGTTGCTGCCGGTTATAGTGACTGAAATCCCATTGAATAATTTATTAAAACACATTATGTGGTATATAATAGGATTCCAGTTCCAAATATAAAACACATTTAATGCCACTATAACAAATTTGAGGCAGTAACAACATCATAACAGAAGCTATGCACATACGTATATCACATAGCAAAGCCTTAAATAATATTACCTTGAGTTAATCGCACTTCAAACAAAATATGGATAATAAAATGGTATGTAAACACTGCACATTTAAATTCAACACAAAAGTAACAGACGTAGTTTTCTCAGAAAGATGTTATTGCCCATTATGTTTAAGACGATTAGATAATTAAGTTAAATTTAATAAAATACTTTCTGTTAATGTTTTTGCAATAGAATAGTGTTCAATAATATATGGTTTTGATCCGTTTAACTCGAGTTGGGCAATCTGTACTTTATTTTTAGAAGCATCATAGCTACTTTTATCTCCTTTTACATAATCAGGATTATTATATCTTCTATGAATCCCTCTTATTTCCTGCCCACCATCAAACCTAATATTATCATCAAAAACTAATCCTTGGTTAGATAATAACTTTCTGAAAGTTTCTTTGATTAAAGTATCTAAAGAATGATCATTCAGAGTCCCTAATTCAAAGAAATTTTTATCTTTTGGTTCAGCTACTTTTATTTTATCACTTCTCCTATGCAATGAAATCACCCCAACACTACCATAGGAAGTAATCATATTATCCATTACTTCATACATAGCATTTTGAGTTCCTCTCCAACATGTTTTTCTGGGGCCATGATAAATAAAAGAATAAGTTCCTATTTCTTGATGTAATTTCTCTGCAGTTTCTACTGTATTTCGTTCTTTATTATGGATGGCAACAGCTATTATTGGTAAGCTACCATAAAGAATTGTTATATTATTTGTTTGTAGACCAATGTCTATAGCTGGATCTGACATAATCATTTGTATGTGTTAGGGATTAATAAAGAAGTGTAGTAGTAGAAAGAACAACAAGAAATAGAAAAAATAAACGGACCTGGGGAGATTCGAACTCCCGACCTATTGCTTTCTTCAAAATATGTAGGAGGCAATCGCCCTATTTGTCCAAGATGAACTTTCCAGACTGGGCCACAGGTCCATTTAGATAAGAAAAATGCTTGTTTATTTATATAATTTTCCAGCAAACAAATACACAAACTATATATACAACTAAATTAAAAAAATAATATCAATAAACGAGGTGTTAGTATGAAGAAGATATTTGCAATTATGTTATTGTTGTTTGTTGTTGCTTTTGTTGGTTGTCAAACTTTTTCTCCAGATAATGATGGAGAACCAGCAATGCGTGAGGAAACAGATGTTCAACCAGTTGAAGGTCTTTCTGAAACACAGGAAACAACTCAAGATTTAGAAGAAGTTGAAACTCTTGAAGATGATTTTTCTGATGAAGAATTAGACGAAATTGATGGAGACTTAGACGAGTTAGAAAATTTAGATTGGTAATTCAAAACAAATATTTTTTTAATTTTATCTTTCTTTTATTTAATAGTTTTTTCTTGTTTATGTGTTTTTTAATTTTCTCTTAACATGACATACCTTCTTTCTGGTAATCCAGAATTAATTACATCTGTTTCTTTCAACCGTTTATATGTTGCTCTTTGAACTATTGGTTCACTATGTGATGCTTTTTCTCTCAAATATCCTGTAAGAGTCATTATTGAACCTTTATTGATTTTCATTGCTACTGGAATATCAACATTAAGGGCACCAAGATAACCTGCAAAAAGTATAGCTGGATGATGCCAAGGATTTGTTTTTTTGAATTCTCTTTTCCATATTTTTTTAAATCCGCAATAATCAATGCATCCGTTTGGTGCAACGCCATCTAAGAAACTTTTGCCTGGATAAAACTCTTGTACAAATTTGTGATATACATCTAATATTTCATCTTGGTTTCTAAATATTTTGTCAGATAAATTTATCTGCGTTTTCATAGGTCCTTCTTTAAGATTATGACTTTGTAATTCACCATTAATTGTAAATGGAATTTCTCCTCCACCATAAATAACACCATGAGGTGAAACTTTAATATAACCTCCTGTGATTCTTCTTAATCCAAGACTAAAATCTAAAAGTGTTTGAGCTGCTAATTTTTCTCCTTCTTCTCTTCTAAAATGCTTTGGAAAACTTTCTTTAGATTGAGTTTTAACTTCAATAATTGGAGAATTACCTTCATTATTTCTTTGAAGAGAAACGGTATAAATATGGCCACCAACACCTTGGATATTTCCAATAATTAATTCTTCAAGATTGTCCTCTGGTAATCTACAAGCATCAAACTCTGCTTGTGTTATAAGATGTGCTTCTAAAATTCTTATGTCAAAATCTTCGTTTCTGCTATTCATGTTTCTGTCCCAAATAAAATAAAAAAGAATAAAATAAAAAAGCTTTATTTAGCTCGCCCTTTATTAGCGTTTAAACTTGGTCTGATTTTTTCAGCACCGATACCCTTATTCAGCATACCTCTGCTTTTCTTACCAGATGAAGTTAAGCCTCTAAAAACTCTATTTCTATGTTGTGGCTCAGCAATCCATTTTATGTTTTTGTCTTTTTTAATTACTGGATGGCTTTTATCAACTAAAATAATTTCATACCAATAAGATATTCCATCTTGTGCTACCCAATAACTGTTAAGAACTTCACAATTAATAAATTTTCTAGCTGCTCTTTCTTCAGCAACTTGCTGATATGATTTACCTACATTCTTTCTTCTTGTATATCTTTTAGGTTTTCTTCCACCGCTTGGTCTTTCTCTCATACGTCCTCCTCTTTTTAGACGTTGTCTAACAACAATAAAACCAGGCTTTGCCTTATAACCTAAACTTCTTGCTCTATCAATCCTTGTAGGTCTTTCAATTCTAACTGTAGCAGGCTCTCTTCTCCAAATGAAAAGTCTTTGCTTCCACAAATCTCCTAAAGAATCCTGTGGCTTTTTCCAAAGCTCTCTAACATATTTGTATAATCCCATGTTTTCACATCCATTATTTTATTAATCATAACAGATTCAGGCAAGTGACGCCCACATCTCTGTTACACCAATGGATTGAGTTACCCTTTATAAAGGTTACTGAAGTATGTGTGTAATTATCCTGATTTTGAGTTTTTGTTAGTGGGTAATGGGTAATGAGTTGGTTATGTGTGGATTGGTTGTGAGGTTTGGTTATGGGTTAATTAGTATTGAGAAAACACAGTAAGACTCAAAACTACTTACTGATAATCCACTACAAACTTCAAACTACTTACTTAAAACTATATTTTACACTTAATTATAGCCTAAATCACAACAATCTATATAAAGTAATATATATATACGATTATAATATTATAATATTAATGAAAAAGTGGGGTTATGATGGGTTCAGATAAAGATATTAGGCAAGTTGTATTGGATATGCCTAAGCATATAGTTGAGGCAATTTCTATAGTTAAAGATTTCAAAGTAGATTCTCTAGTAAATTCAATTGTAATTGCAGGGATGGGTGGAAGCGCCATTGCTGGTGATGTTCTTAAGACATATTTATCAGATATGAAGGATTTAAGGATTGAAGTAAACAGAGATTATCAACTTCCAAGCTGGGTAGATGAGGATACTTTAGTAATTGTAAGTTCATATTCAGGAAACACAGAAGAAACAATTTCTGCATATAGGGATGCATTGAAAAAGAAGTGCAAAGTTGTAGGAATGGCAACTGGTGGAAAAATAAAAGAGTTATTTACTAAGAAAAATCAACCATTTATTACTTTACCTGGTGGTTTGCAACCAAGAAATGCTATCTGTTATTCATTCTTTGCTATGTTAAGGATGTTAGAAAATTCAAATTTGATTCCTAAACAAACAGAGTTCATAAAAAATACAGTTTTAGCATTAAAAAAACCAATGTTAGATAATGCTGCAAAAGATCTTGCAAAAAGTTTAGTTGGAAAAATTCCTTTAATTTATGCTTCACATAATTTAGCTGTTGTTGCATATAGATGGAAATGTGAATTTAATGAAAATACTAAAATCCATGCTTTCTGTAATATTCTTCCAGAACTAAATCATAATGAGTTAGTTGGATATACCAAAAGATTAGCGGATTTTCATGTAATCTTTCTGAAAGATCAAGAAGATAATAAACATATTAAAAAAAGAATTAAGATTACAAAAAGTTTAGTTAAGCATTATAATGTTCCTGTTACTGAAATTGGAATTTCTGGTCCAGATAAATTAACTAAATTATTTTCAGCAATTATGATGGGTGATTTAACAAGTGTGCATCTTGCTAAAGAATATGGTGTTGATGCAGGGCCAGTTGAAATTATTGAGAAATTAAAGGATATGTTAAAAGAATAAAATAACTGGTTTTAAAGGTAATAAAGGTATTAAAGGTTAAAAAGGATTACACTTTCAAACCTTTCCGACCCTTCAAACCTTTCAAACCTTCACAAAGGAGGTTAATATGTCGTACACAATTGGTGTTGATGTTGGTGGAACTTATATTAAGGCAGGAGTAATTGATAATCGTGGTAAGATTATAGATAAGACAAAGATTTTAACAAATGCAAAAGCAGGTAGAGATGAAGTTCTTGAAAATATATTTACGGTTATTGATAAACTATTTTCTAAACAAACAACAGCAATTGGTGTTGGGGTTGCGGGTGTTGTAGATCCATATGACGGTGTTGTTATTGATACTCCTAATTTACCTTTACATGATGTACCTTTAGCGGGGATTATTAAATCTAAGTTTAAGAAAAAAACAAAGCTTGATAATGATGCAAATTGTTTTGCAATAGCAGAAGCAAAGTTTGGTTATGGAAGAAAATATAAGAATTTTCTTTGTTTAACTTTAGGAACAGGCATTGGAAGTGCACTAATTTTTAAAGGTAAACTTTATTTGGGAAATGGAAATGCATCTGAATTAGGACATACAACTCTTCATTACAAAGGTACAAAGTGTAGGTGTGGTAATCAAGGTTGTGTTGAAGAATTTATTTCAACAAGGGGTTTAATTAAGATTGCAAAAAGTTTTGGGTTAAAAGTTAATGATCCTTTAGATATTTTCTTAGCTGCGGAACGAAATAATAGAAAAGCGAAAAAAACATTTGAAGCATACGGAGAAATGTTAGGAGTTGCATTGGCTAATTTTGTAAATGCATTTGATCCAGAAGTAATTGTTCTTGGTGGCCAAATTGCTGGTGCATGGCGGTTTTTTAACAAAACAATGGTCAGAGAAATGAACAAAAGAAGTTTTGTTCCCGCATGTAAAATTGTAAGAACAGAACTAAAAGGAGCAGGTATTGTGGGTGCTGCAAGTTTAGTTTGACAGCTTAAATTTTTTCTTTCCTTTATTTTATTTAATTTTATTCTGTTTTGTTCCATTCTACTCAAAAACCACTTATTAGTAACAATTGCCCCCTATATTTATAAATGCACTTATATTACCTACTTATATGGGGAAAGTAATTCAATTATCTGAAAATGGTAGTTTAAGTGATCTTGTTTTAGAGAAACTTACACAATATACTAGGGTTGGTGATTTACCATCTTTAACTTTTAGATTAGAAGAAGTATTAGATGATTCTAGATTAATAGAAGAATATTTACTTCTAAAACAGGAATATCAAAGTTTTCCAAAATTGCTTAGGGGAATTAATGCAGAACATTCTGAGTTATTAGAATTAATTGAAAAAGGAACTATTAGTAGAAATATTGTTTCTAAAGCTTGGTTATTATCAGATCAAACAGTAGAACATGAAAAAGAATTTACAGATGAACCAACCCAGGAAGAATTAAAAGGGGCGTTAGAGGAAATAGCAGAAATGTTATTTGCACATTCTACAACCTTTGAACCAAGACAAAGAATATTTAGACAAGGTGATCCCGGAGAGGCAATTTACATTATTGAAAAAGGAGAAGTTGATGTTATTCTTGAAGAAAGATCTGGAAATAAAAAAATTGCAACCTTAGGATCAGGAAATATTTTTGGTGAAATGGCAATTATTGATGGGAATGTAAGAAGTGCAAGTTTGTATGCAAAAGATGAAGTTAAAGTAAACTATGTTTCTAGTGAAGAATTTCAAGATATGATTTATGATGAAACAAATTTGCCTAGAGCAATGGCATTAATGACTTATGTTGTTAACATAATGAGATCAAGAGTTAAATTTATTGATAACACAAATGGATTTCTTAGATGGGCTGCAGAACAAGTTGAAAAAGGAAATTCTATTGAAAGAATTGAATTATCATTAGGACGTCATACTTACGCACATCTTCAAGCACATGAATCAGGTATATTTAATTTTAAAGTTCCATTTGAAGACAAAAAAGTTACCTCTGTTGGAAAAATAATGAATTCACTTGAATATGCAGTGGGGGATGCTACTACTTTGATGACAGCAGCAATTCATGCAAATGAAAGTGGTCCAGGCCATACAAGATTTACAAGAAAACCATTTGCAAATAGAATGGAAAATCTTAGGACAGCTTATGAATCCTTAGTAAAAGCCGATATGTGTTATAAAATAGATCCACAATTATTTGAAATATTAGATTTTCAAACAGAAGATTATGCAAAACTTCGAGATCGTATGATGAATAAAGGATTATTAGCTGGGATGCTTTATTTTGGAAAATGGAATCCCGAACATATTTATAGAAATAGGAAATTTTTAACTGATATCATGGAAAAAGCAGAATCTTCTTCTGAGCATTACTTGACACTAGGAGATATGATTCTTGCTCAACATCCTACAAGAAAAATTACAAAAGTAGATTGTGAATTGGCAATTCAACTATACTACAAAGCAATTGAACAAGAGGCTGCACTTAACAATGAAACAGGAATAAAACTCGGACAAAATAAAATTGAAGCTGTTAAAGCATATGCAAAAGAAAAACAAATTAAATTATCTCAAGATACAGAAACAGATCATAAATTTGTAGATTTAAATGTTTATCAAGCAACTCCTGGTATTAATGAAATTGTAAACCAAACTTTTGCAGGAATTATTGTAAAAGGTTTTCGAACAACAATGGCGCAAGTTGCGGTTGATTTTCAAAAAGCATGTGCACTTGAACCTTTATTTAATAAAGAAGGTTGTACAACAAGATATTGGGATTTATCTCAGTTTCAAAAATTAGATCAGTTTGTTGTTGCTGGAGTTAATATGGGTCCTGCAATCTTTGAATTGTTATCAAGAGTTGAGAACTATCAAAAAAAACACGGTAAAACTTGTGAAGAAGGTCAAGATATTAAACAACCAGGATTACTTTATGATGCGTGTTATAACATGCAAGTGCTTAGTAAATTAAATAGAAGAGGGGGCAGACTTAATCAAGGAATTATTGAGTTTGGATTTCCATTAATTGCAACAATGGCAATTTGTGATCCTTATTGTGAGAAACCTGTTGATTTTTTATTTGATAAGGCAACAGAATTATTACAAAATACAACTGAAGAAGATGTTTCATCCTTAATTAATATGAAACAGTTTGCATATATCTTAAGTAGAGTTGAAAGAAATGTTGGTATGCATCCGGTTACTAATGTTTTTGATTATTATGCTGCAGAATTAAAAGATGCAGAAGATTCCAAAAATTTAAATTCAATTGTTCATAACAGACAATTTGTTCAAGGTTTTCCAGACATTAGAAAAGTTTATGACGTAATTCAAAATACTTCTGGAGATTTAAATCAAAGAGTTGTTGCTGCTTATAATCAAGTTTTTGAACAGCCACATTATCAAGAAATGGGAAAAGGTTTAGCAGCTGACTTTATTGCAGTTGGATTATTTTTAGCATTTTCATATAATAAAAATGAAGAAATTGTATGGTGAGAAAATAGTGAGAGAAATAACAGATCAAAAAACTTATAATCAAAACTTAACACAAAAGCTTTTAGTTAGTCCAGACCTTAGACAAGATAAATTGGGTTACAACTCAGATGGATTAAACATGGTTATGGCAATGCCAGATATTCCTTATGCGTTTTGGCGTGGTTCAGGAATGCATATTGTTGCAAATGAAGTTGCTAGACAAACTTCTTTTAATGTTGATTTTGGTTACCTGCCATTTCCAAATGTAATGGCGGATGCAGAACAAAACGGATTAAAAACATTATATTCTCATGAAAACATTGCAAGTGCAGATATTTTAGGTGTTAGTATCTCAAACCCTTCTTTAATTATGGGATTATTTAATTTGTTAGAATTAAGTGGGCTATCAGTTAATAGAGAAGAAAGAAAAAAAAGAAATGAAACACAGCAAAGACAACCTTTAGTTGTTGCAGGACACATGGGTGTTTTAAATCCTGCTCCTTTTGAGAATTATGTTGATGCTTTTGTTATTGGTGATGGCGATGAAGCAATGCCGAGGATTGCAGAGAGATATGAAGCATGGCAATCAGTAACTAATGGAAAAGATAGAAAAACATTATTACATCTGGTTGCAGATATTCCTGGTGTTTATGTTCCAGAATTTACAGAAAGAAAATATAATGATGCTGGAGAACTTGTTGATGTAATCTATAATGGTAATTCTCAAGGTTTTGTTGAACAACAAGTAATTGGTAATTTACCTGATTTTAGAAGAGCAAGTTTAATTATGAAGAAAGGAAAAGAAGCATTTGCTTTTATTGATTATTCGTGTAAATACAAATGTGGTTTTTGTCAGATGGCAAACATTAGAGGGAAGTACAGATCAAATGCAAAAGAACAAGTTATGCGTTATCTTCAAGAGTTTGATGATATGGGTGTTGAAAAAGTTGTTCTTGCAGGAGCTTCCTCAACAAATTATGATCCTGCTGATCTTAAAGAAATTCTAGAATGGGCAAAAGCGAACTTAAAAACTGCAAAACCAGTTATTAGGTCAGTAAGAATAGATGATATTGATAAGATAGAAGAATTTTTAGATCAAGAATATTTACACATTGCTCCTGAAACAGGAAGTGATTTTTTAAGAAACAAAATCTTACTTAAAACAATTAAAAATGCAGAAATGATGCCTAATATTGAAAGAGTTATTGCAGAAAAAGCATTTACTGAAGTTAGAATGTATTGTATTGTGGGAATTCCAACAGAAACAATTGCAGATAGAATGGAATATGTTGATCTAATTCATAGAACGGCAGCTACACTTAAGCAACATAAAGGCCGAGGAGAGATTAGAATTGATATGTATCCTTTAATGCCACATCCTGGAACTCCGTTTGAAGAGTTTGGTATGATTGGCCCTCATAAATTAAGTGCTATTGCTGCAGAATTTAACGCTGCTGTTAGAGCAAAGCTTCCTAGGGAAATTTCATTCAAATTAAATTCATTTGACCCAACACCTCATATTCTTGAAGGAGTTTTAAACACAGGAGATACTTCAGCAGGAGATTTTGTTTTTGATGCATATAAAAGGGGAGGAGATCTAAATGCAATATTATTAGCGGCTGTAAGAAAAAGAATTAATGTTGGTGATTATATCTCAAAAGGAAATTGGCAAGCTAAACCTTGGGATATGATAAGACTAGTTAACCATGCTTCACTTCCTAAAATAAAGAGGCATTTGGCAAGGAATATTAAATTGAGGTAAGGTTGGTTTTAAATTCAGACTTTTTTCACTTATATAAAACATAATCACTCATTTTTTATACAACCATCTATTTCTTTGGTAGTATGGAATTAGAAAAAGCACTTTCTGAGCTTGAAAAAGTATACAAGGATTGCTTATCTTCAAACTGGGGTGGTTATGGTGCTGAGCCAATAGATGAAGTCACTTACCAATATGCAGTATCTTTTCTTAAACTTTTGCCTGAAGATGTGCCAACTCCGGATATTTGCCCCGAGCCCGCAGGTGATATTGGATTTGAGTGGCGTAAAAGAAAAGGCCGGACTTTTATTGTTGGAGTTGATAAAGAAAAAACACTAAGTTATGTTGGACTTTATGATGGGGAAAATATACCTGGAGAAAAAACTTTTGAAGATACAATGCCTGACATAATAATAGATTTAATAAAAAAAGTATACCAAGAAATAACTAATCCTTAATTTTGGTTAATGTTGTCCTTACCGCTACTACTTTCTTTTATATATCTATAATATCTACTAGTTCTTAAATAATAACAATAAAAATAATAATGGGGATGTGATATTTATGAATAATACTATAATTGTGTTAGGGATTGTTGGGAGATTAATACTTGGTGGTGCATTTGCTCAAGATGATTATGTTATAACTAAACCAAATGATACTTCAACTCAAAATTTTCGATTAGAAGAAGTTTTATCTGGGCCAGAAGTTAATAATGGGGAGAATTTAGTTGTGGGAGATGATCCTTTATATGGTCCTTCTCATCAAGCAAATGATTTAATGGAAATATTTACAGAAGAGTCAGATGCTATGAGAAATTACATTATAGTGGATTATTTGATGCCTTCTGGTAATTTTATTGATTCATTTAAAAGTCTTCATTTGTTGTTGGATTTAGGCCAGGAATCAGAAACTGTTGCACCAGAACATTTTCAAGGTTATATCAAAATATTTGATACTCTTGAAAAAGAATATGACAATGGTCTTGGAGAAAGCCATGCTTATGCTGTTCGTAGTGCAATAACCCTTCTTGATACAGTTGAGTCAAACTATAAATTAATGCAAAAGTATCACGAAGAAGGTGATATTGAAGAAATGAGTGATTTAGCTAGAGAAACTAATCATCAATATCTTGATTTACTGGAAAATATAACTTGTACATTACAAAGTGATTTAAAGGCGTTATCAAAGGTAATGGGCTTTATAGAAACACAACCTTCTGATCCAATTACTGCTTTGGTTGTAAATGATACAAATGCTCTTATTCAAAATAGGCTTGAATTAATGTCAGTAACACAAAGCTTATATCAGGAATTACAACAATCTAGCTTTGAAACTTGCGATAATTTATATTCTATAACTAATGGTAGTTAAGAATATGATAAAAGGTCATATCTGATTTTAGAACAACAGCATAATCACAACAACAACAGAAATTAGAATTAAAATATTCTTAAAAGTAAATGGATCATCTTCCCCGTATTGATCTACTCTGTTAGATGTCATGATTTGTATTAGGAGACATTCATTACTTATAAACCTAATGACATATATGGGTCAATAAGGTAATTTTGACTAATCTCTTAAGAAATTGACTAATTTCTCGTTTTATGTCTCTGTTCTTTTACTATATCTTAATCTTAACAATCAATATAAACCATCACAACATCCTGATTTCATGTTCCTGAAAAAACTAAAACTTCATAACATTCGTTCCTATAAAGATGAGGAGATTAATTTTCCAAAAGGCATTGTTTTGCTTAGTGGAGATATTGGATCAGGAAAAACAACATTACTTCTCGCAGTGGAATTTGCTTTATTTGGACTCAGTAGAAAAACAATCACTGGAGATCTTCTTCTAAGGCATGGGAAACATGAAGGAAGTGTTGAACTACATTTCAGTATCAAAAAAGGTAACACAGAAAGCAATGTTATTATTAAACGAAATCTAAGAAGAGCAAACCAAGTTAAACAAGAATCTGGTTATATTATAGTAGATAACCTCAAAACAGAATGCACACCTGTTGAGTTAAAGACAAGAGTTCTTAATTTATTAGGTTATCCACAAGAAATGATTACAAAAGCAACAGATATAATCTATAGATACACTGTTTATACGCCACAAGAACAAATGAAACAAATTTTATTTGAAAATGTGAATGTAAGATTAGATACATTAAGAAAAGTATTTGACATTGATAAATATAAACGAATCAATCATAATTCTTACCATATTCAAAAAAGTCTGAAAAATAGAAAAGCAATTTTAATTGGGAAATCAAGTGATCTTGAAGAAAAAAAGAAGCAATATGAAGAAGTTATTCAACAAAAAAGTGTTCATCAAGAAAAAATAAAACAACTTTTACCTGAATTGGAAAAAACAACTGCGGAATTGAAAAATAAAACAGACGAACTCTTGAAAATAGAGCAACAAATTAAAGAATTTCATGAACTAAAAAATCAATTTGCAATTAACGAAGTGAAACATAAGAATTACATTCAACAAAAACAAGATAATGAGGATAAATCTACACGACTGCTTAATCAAATAAAATCATTAGAAACAGAAATTGCAGAATTTAAGATTATCAAACCAGAAGAAGTAAACAAATCTATTCTTGAAAAAGCTCTTAAGGAAGAAGAAGACCTTCTAGAAATAATAAAATCTGATAAAATTCACTTAACAAAAGAAATAGAATTTAATAATTCAAAAATAGAACAACTTTCCTCGGAAATAAAAGAAAAAAGAGAAGCAGCAAAAGATATAGTAAAAAAGAAACAAGAAATGGAGTCAATTGAAAAAGAAATTGAAAAAAAATCAATCTTAATGAATGAATTAAAAAGTATGGAAAAAGCTATTCATGAACTTAATCTTAAAATTAAAGAAAATGAAATTGGTATTGATAAAGCAAATAAATTAAAAAATGATATTGTTGATATAGACAAATGTCCTCTTTGTCTTCAAAATATTGGTTCTAATCACAAGGATGAAATCGTAATAACAGAAAATCAAACTATTAAAGATTTTAATAAGGAAATAACTGAAATGGAAGTTGAAAGAAAAGAAAGAGTAAAAGAAATAGAAGATAAAAATAATTTAATAGAACAACTTCGTGAAAAAGAGAAACTTATTGAAAAATTAAAGGCAGAATTTAAAAATATTCAAGAACAAAATCAAGAGTTATCAAAAAAACAAGCAATTCTGGAGGAATTAGTGAAAATTAGAAATCAATTAAATGAAAAAAAAGCTGATTTAGAAAATAAAGATCCTCGGTTATTACAAGACAAAATTAATCAACGAAAAGAAATTTTAACTAAAATTAATGAATATGAGAATAGAATAAAACAAAAAGAGCTAATGGAAAAGAGCTATCAAGAAAAAAGCCAAGAATTACAAAATATAAAAGAATCCTTAACAAAATTTTCAGAAGATATTCAAACCACTAAAAGTTTAATTGAAGATTTAGAAAAGAAAATTACTGCTTTTGCGGAAATAGAAGACAAAAATAGTCTTTTAAAACAAGAAGTTGTTAGTCAACAAAAAAAAGAAAAAGAGTTAGAGCTAAATCTCAGTTTAACAAAAAAACAAATCGAAAATCTTGAACAAAGATCACTACAAATTTCTGATGAGATTAAAAATAAAGAGCAAGCAAAGCTTAAGATTGATGACATTGATAAACTAGTCTCATGGATTGATAATTTCTTCTCAAACTTAATGAATACCATGGAACGGCACATCATGATTAAATTATATCACGAATTTAATGAGTTGTTTATTAATTGGTTTGATATGTTAATGGAAGATGAAAATCTTAGTGCAAGACTAAATGAAGACTTTAGCCCTATCATCATCCAAAACGGATACGAAACCTCAGTTGAAAATCTAAGTGGTGGTGAAAGAAGCGCAGTTGCACTAGCTTATCGATTAGCTCTTAACAAAGTTATTAATTCTTTTATTACAACCATAAACACAAAAGAAATTATTGTTTTAGATGAACCAACTGATGGTTTTTCTCAAGAACAACTAGATAAAATAAAAGATGTTTTAGATGAATTGAATATTGCGCAAGTAATTATTGTTAGTCATGAATCTAAAATTGAAAGCTTTGCAGAACATATTGTTAGAATCGGGAAAACAGAACATACTAGTAGAGTTCTGGCATAAAATTAGAATTCAACTATAATCTCTTACTCTGGCATTAATATTACCATTTTTTTATTGTTTGTTTTGCAATAATCACATAATACGTTTCTTCCTGTCTCTCTTCGTTTTCTCCAGTTGTTGACTTCTGCTTAACAATCTTGAATTGTTCAACTTTTAACCCAGTTAATCTTAATAATTTAATTAATTCCTTCTTAGAAAAAAATCTAATATAAACATCTTTAATTTTAGTCCACTTTCTTTTTGGACAATGCTTTTTACAATATGTATCCTCTGTAGATAAAACTTGTAAGTACATGAGCCCATTATGTTGAAGTGCTTTTGCAATATTTTTATAATATCTTTTGAGATGTCCTAATGTTAATCTATTACTAAACTTACTATCAAGGACAACTGAAAACTCATTTTTTGGTACTTTTTTAACAAAATTAAAAATATCCATTTGCTTAAAATCAACTCTATGATTAATTTCTTTTGCTTTTTTAATACAAGAATAATTATTGTCTATCGCAACAACTTCAAAACCTAATTTCTGAGCATAATCTGATTCTAAACCAATTCCACAACCAACATCTAAAAGCTTACCTCGATTTTTTACTTCACTTAAGAAAGATATAAACTCAGGTTCTGGACCACTTTTACAAATTAAAAAATTAGGTGCAGAATACTTTAATAAACCTTTTTTATCCCCTTTTTTCTTTTTTTTAACCATCTCTTGTGTTTTGTTGTATTTCAACTATATAAAATTTCTCAAAAAACAAGGTTTTATTACTTTTTAATAATTAAGTTACACTAAAAATACCAGAAGCTTTTTATATCACTTAATACTTAGGAATATTCATGTCAATGGAAATAATTAATAATATTCTCATGTTAGAGATATTAAATAGACCCGTTTGGAGGTTTGTTCTCTTTTTGGGTATTATTTTAGCAACAGCAATATTAGGAAAAATATTACATTTTATTATAAAAAATGTTGTGCATAAATTTGCAGCAAAAACTGAAACTAAATTTGATGATATGTTAGTAGAAGCATTTGGTGCACCATTTATTTGGTTTATCTCAATTATTGGATTTTATTATGGATACACTTATTTGAATTTATCTGAAGTAGCATTGAAGGTATTCAGTAGTATTACCCATGTTTTAGTTATTATAGGTGTTGCTTGGATATTGATTAGATTTTTAGATAATGTTATTAAATATTATCTTTTACCATTAACAACAAAAACAAAAAGTGATCTTGATGATCATCTTGTTCCAATTATTAGAAAGTTAGTAAGAATCTTTATTATAATTATTGCTGGTTTAATGATTCTTGATAAATTTGGTTACAATATTAACTCAATCTTAGCAGGTCTTGGACTAGGAGGATTAGCATTTGCCCTTGCAGCAAAAGATCTTTTAGCAAATTTATTTGGTGGGGTAGCTGTTTTTACAGATAAACCATTTAGAATTGGAGATCGAATTAAAATTGGTGGTTTTGATGGGACAATAAGAAAAATTGATCTTAGAACAACTAAATTAAAAACATTAGATGGAACACAAGTTACAATTCCTAATGCCAAATTTGCGGATGGTTTTATCGAGAACATAACAAGAGAACCTGCAAGAAAAATAAAGTTTACACTAGGATTAACATACGACACAAAACCTGCACAAGTTGAAAAAGGGATACAAATAATTAAAGATGTGCTGAAGAAGAATAAAAATGTAAATGTGAAAGATGCAAGTGTTTATTTTGATGAATTCGCTGATTTCTCACTTAATATTAAAGTAATCTATTTTATTGATGCAAAAGGAAACTGGGAAACAATATATACAACTAAACATAAAATTAATCATGAGATCTTAACCAGATTTAACAAGGCAAGACTTAATTTTGCATTCCCAACACAAACAATTGAATTGCATAAAAAGAAATAATATTAACTGTTATAATGAGCTTTTTAATTCTTTTTTTTTGTTAATCTAAAATTATTAACCAGGGACACATACTTTTTTATCTATATAGTAACTCTTTTTCTATTCTCATCATTAATCTGTAAGTATAGCATCTAAACTTATCAAGTTTTTCGTTTAACTCTAAAAACTGCTCAGAACTAATATATTTGCGATCTCTGCATAACATTAGTAGTACCTCTAATTCTTTTGCAGAACCATATGCATAATTTAATTGACTAAAAAATACTTTCTTGAATGAAGAACTTGCACCCTCTGCAATATTCAATGGAAGTGACGTAGAAGCTCTTCTCATCTGGTCTGCAATGTTTCTTTCTTCATACTCTGGAAGGGACTCTGCAATATCATAAAAATCTAAAACTAAGTTATATGCTAATTTCCATACAATTAGATTCTTATAATTTGTTTTTCTATTTCTTGATGTAACAGGTTTTCTCATAACAAGTATTTTTTTCATAAAAACTTAGTGGGATGTAGCCTTAATATATTTTTCTTAACTTTTTCCGAAAAATTTTCGAGAATAATATGGGGAAGTTAAGGTTTTCCGGAAATACTACAATTTATTTATAAGTAGATTGGAAAATATTTGGAACTGTTGAATTTTTTTCAGACATTTTTTCTATAAAACGTGGTTAATAATATAGCTAACGCTAGACTTATAGTTTTTTAAAAAAGAAAAAAAAATGATAACCATAATAGGGGATACAAGTATGAACGATTGGGGTACGCATGCTAAATACCTCGTTACCTTGGTACTTACACACCGTATCCATTAACCTCATCTTTTATGAGAGTTCAAGAAATTTCTTTTCAAGGAAGGTTTCGTACTTAGATGCTTTCAGTACTTATCCTCTAGAGCGTAGCTGCCCGGCTTACCTTATCAGATAACCGGTGGACCAGTGGCTCCGAACCTTCGTTCCTCTCGTACTAGAAGATTCTTCCTTTCAAATTTCCAACATTTCCAGTAGATATTAAACAAACTGCCTCACAGCGTTCTGAACCCAGCTCACGATCCCTTTTAATCGGTGAACACCCGCACCCTTGGTCGCTTCTGCACGACCAGGATAGGAAGAGCCGACATCGATGTAGCAAACCGCGCCGTCGATTTACTCTATCATATTTGCAAGTGCAAACATGAATATGAGCTCTCGGGCGCGACAACTCTGTTATCCCCGGAGTAACTTTTTTGTCATTCCTAACCTCCATCAATGAGGTATAGGAGTTCGCTAGGCCAAACTTTCGTTTTTAGATCTTGAATTAGTGAAGATCCAATCAGGCTAGCTTTTGCCCTTGCACTCTCCAGTCGATTTCTGACCGACTTGAGCTAACCATTGGGCCCTACTGATACAATTTCAGCAGGGTGCCACCCCAGCCAAACTGTCCACCTATAACTGTCCTAGCTTTGAGCTAGTTAGCAACATAAGTTTTGATGGATGGTGTTTCACTGACGTCTATTCCTGATCTGGCGACCAGAACATAACAACTCCCATCTACGCTATACAACAAAACTCACATCACAATTACAGGCTACAGTAAAGTTTCACGGGGTCTTCACTTCCCACTGGAAATCTCTGGCCTTTGCACCAGAAAAGGGTGTTCGGAGGATTCTGACTAGGGACAGCGGTGATCTCGTTAAGCCATTCATGCAAGCCGTCATTCAAACGGCAAGGCATTTCGCTACCTTAAGAGAGTTATAGTTACTCCCGCCGTTTACCCGCTCTTAGCTCCCTTGAAAAGGAGTTTAAAGTACGGGCACTGGGCAGACTTCACCTTCTGTACACACCTTTACAGGCTAGCAGAAAGCTATGTTTTTGTTAAACAGTCGGACCACCCTAATATTTGCATCCTACAATCGCCTCTATACAGAAACAATTACAGGAACCCCTTATACCAAAGGCACGGGGCTAATTTGCCGAATTCCCTTAGTCAGATTAAACCTTCACACCTTAGGCTTCTCACCTAGGGGCACCAGTGCTGGTTCTGGGTATAAATATTAAAGATCATTTTCAATTCCCTTTTCATGGGCTCATGGTATCAGCTAAATGCTCAAAGAGCACCATTCTTAGACTTAATTAATTTCTCATCGTTATGATACTCCATTAATTTATTCTAATTAGCACAAAAGATAATTTGTGTTAGCCTAACCAAAAGCGTCAGGAATTAAACTTGTGTTACCACGTTTACTTTAATAGTACAGGAATATTAACCTGTTTCCCTTTCCCGTTTCTCAAGTTATGAGAACAGTTAGGATTAACTAACCCTTGATTGATCGACATTGTCAAGGAACCCTTGCCCTTTCGGTGACAGAGATTCTCACTCTGCTAAGATCCTACTACCACCAGGATTTTCATTTCTAATCGGTCCAGTCTTACTCTTGTAAAACCTTCTGCCCAACCAGAACGCCTACCTACCACTCATCTTTTAGATGGTCTATAGTATCGGCAGCTAACTTAGCCCCGTCCATTTTCGAGGCTCATCCACTTGACAAGTAAGCTGTTACGCACTTATTATAGGGTGGCTGCTTCTAAGCCAACCTCCTTGCTGTCTGTGTGAATGAACACTCTTCACCCGTTAACACTTAGTTAGCGTTTAGGGGCCTTAACTATAGTCTGGGTTGTTCCCCTCTCCGTATACAAGCTTACCCCGTATACGCGTCTCCTGAGCTACGATGCATAAACATTCGGAGTTGGACAAGGAACCGAGGAATTTCTTCCCCTGAGCCCCCAATCCGTAGCTCTACCGTCTATGCTATCTGACTCAAGGCTTGACTTTGGCCAACTTTGGTAGGAACCAGCTATCACGGAACTCGATTGGCTTTTCACCCCTAACCTCAAATTAGAGAAGCACTTGCACGTAGCACTCCTTCAGACCTCCATGCAGTTTGACCTACATTTCATCTTATTCAAGGATAGATCGTCCCGCTTCGGGTCAGATCCATGTGACTTAAGGCAGGTTAGTACCCCCCTTCTCGAATCTGCAAGGTTTTGCTTTCGCTATAGATACTCTTGTATAAGATTATCTTCGCCACATAGATTTACTCCCTGGTACGTTATTCTAAACGCACGGCAGAACTCCGTAGAGCCCTACCTTGCTATAGTTATTAGGTTTCAAGTTCTTTTAACTCCCTGTTAAGGGTTCTTTTCAGTTTTCCCTCACGGTACTCCTTTGCTATCGGACTCAGTGAGTATTTAAGGTTGGAAGTTGATACTCCCACATTCATATTCAATATCCGATGAATACTACTCGAGGTACCACCTAAAACCATCTTTGTTTTACTTACGGGACTTTCACCCTCTATGGTATGACTTTCCAGAAAACTTCAATTCACAAAAATGGTTTATAACGATGGCCACACCACATCTCCTTTACATTACTGCAAAGGATTCAGTTTGCCTTGTGCTGCTTTCAGTCGCCCTTAATAACAGCATCTCTTTTGATTTCTTTTCCTGCAGGTACTAAGATGTTTCAATTCCCTGCGTTACTCATCTTTACAGATTCAAAGTGAAGTCACATTCGGAGATTCTCGGTTCAACGGTTACCTGCACCTCGCCGAGACATTTCGTAGCTTGTCACGTCCTTCTTCATCTTACTGAGCCAAACTATCCACCTAATAACGTGAAGTATGTATCCCCTATGCATGGTCTCATTATCATAAACTGATTTGACCTTCACCCAATATTAAGAATATTGAGCAAATATTTAACAAATTAATGTTAAATGGACTCGTCGGGATTCGAACCCGAGGCCCCCGCCTGTCTTTGGTAAAGCAATTGCACTTACTTAAACTTGCAAGGGCGGTGCTCTACCAGACTGAGCTACAAGCCCGAATAAAAAATAAGGGTTATCAAAAAAGACTAACACACAAAAATGTAAGAGGTGATTTAAACGCAGATTTCGTAAACCGAAATTTACTAATCTGCGTTCGGGCCCATCGATAATTTTATCGACGAGCTTCACGCTCTAATTATAAAGGAGGTGATCCAGCCGCAGGTTCCCCTACGGCTACCTTGTGACGACTTAACCCACCTCACTGAGTTTAGATTCGACCTAATCAAAAAATTAGGCCTCACCAAAACCCTGCTCGGGTGGTTTGACGGGCGGTGTGTGCAAGGAGCAGGGACATATTCACTGGAGTGTGATGAGCTCCAATTACTAGGGATTCCATCGTCATGAGGATGGGTTCCAATCCTCAATCTGGACTTGGATATGGTTTCGAGGATTAACTTCTCTTTTCAGAGTTGTATCCCATTGTCCATACCATTGTTGCGCGCGTGTAGCCCAGAAGATTCGGAGCATACAGACCTACCGTTGCCTACACCTTCCTCCTTGTTTCCAAGGCAGTCCCCACAATGTGCTCGATCCTTCCAAAAGTCGTTAGCAATTGTAGGTATAGGTCTTGCTCGTTACCTGACTTAACAGGACACCTCATGGCACGAGCTGACGGCGGCCATGCACTACCTCTCGGCTCGTCAAGTAAGGTCTTCAGCCTGACTTTCATCCTGCCGTCGCCTCTGGTGAGATTTTCTGCGTTGAATTAGATTAAACCGCACGCCGCACCCCTTGTGGTGCTCCCCCGCCAATTCCTTTAAGTTTCAGTCTTGCGACCATACTTCCCAGGCGGCGAGCTTATCACCTTCGCTTCGACACTACATGCTCACGTGGAATATGTAACACCTAGCTCGCAGAGTTTACAGCCAGGACTACGCGGGTATCTAATCCGCTTTGCTCCCCTGGCTTTCGTCCCTCACAGTCAGATCCGTTCTAGTCAGACGCCTTCGCCACAGGTGGTCCTTTAGGGATTATAACATTTTACCGCTCCCCCTAAAATACCTCTGACTTCTCCCGGTCTCGAGTTTTGCAGTCTCTCCTGCACGCCGTTAAGTTGAGCTTAACGATTTCACAGAAGATTTACAGAACCTGCTACGGACGCTTTAGGCCAAATAAATATGGTTGCCACTTGTGACGCTGGTGTTACCGCGGCTGCTGGCACCAGTCTTACCCATCACTTATTCTCCAAGGTATTTACTCTTGAAAAAAGCCTATACATAGTATAAGCACTTAGGATTCCCTTATCACACTTGCGTGCATTGTAAAGGTTTCGCGCCTGCTGCACCCCGTAGGGCTAGGGTCAGTATCTCAGTACCCTTCTCGGGGCTCCCACTCTCATGGCCCCTACTGATCTTCGTCTTGGTGAGCCTTTACCTCGCCAACAAACTAATCAGCCGCCGACTCATCCTTTGGCATTACTTTTGAGAAAATCTATGTTCCAATATAATTTTCCTATTCAGTCTTAACCTCAGTTTACCGAGGGTATCCTGAACCAAAGGGCAGATTATCGACGTGTTACTGAGCATTATGCCGGTGTTGCCGAAGCAACCCCTGACTTGCATGGCTTAGTCGAATCCTAATAGCAGCAACCTCCCGCAGGATCAACGGGAACTCATTTGGTATGGTTTGCTTTAACTTAAAGAAATTATTGGTCTTTATTGCATTGATAACCCTTAAATCATACTTTATTTTGAGTATAAAGCACTCACATTGACTCTTTGATTAAAAAGAGAATTTTGGGAGAGGATAGATGCTTGAATTAAGCAATCTTGAAAGATTTGAGGTTGTTTATAAAGGTTTCGCTATTCATATTGTACTTAGTTTACTATATTATATACTGGTGATAGAAAACCATACACAGTTATGCACAAAAATTTCATCAAGAATTTTTGTATGGGGTTTAACACTCATGACAGATTTTTATGATATCATGGTTCTTATCATGATTAATGCCACAAAATATTTAATGTCTGCATGTTTTTGGTTTCACATGGTTTCAAAATCAGGACTATCTGTACAATTGAGTAAGTTATTGGTTTTTTCCAATGCAAAAACAAAACTTGAGCAATATCCTACTGATAGTGAGGTCGCTGCTACTGTTCTTTGGGATGCTTACATGCAAGGAAATATAGAAAACAAAATAGTTGTAGATCTTGGTTGTGGAACTGGTATTTTGGGACTTGGAGCAATTTTATTAGGTGCGAGATTTGTTTATTTTATTGATATTGACAAGGAAGCTTTGGAAATACTGGCACAAAATATTGCAGATCTTGAAATTCCTGTTAGAAAATATAAACTATTAAATAAGAATGTTGAGGAGATTAATAAGGAGTATCATGTACAAGTTAAAGCAGATGTTGTTATTCAAAATCCTCCTTTTGGTACACGAGAAAAGCATGTTGACAAACAATTTTTAGAAAAAGCATTTACAATTGCTTCTACTATTTATAGTTTTCATAAGACAACTTCTAAGGATTTTATTTCTGCGTTATCTAGGGATCATAAAATTAATTCTAAATTAATTCATGAATTTAATTTTCCACTTAGGGCATCAATGAAATTTCATAAAAAGAAAATTGAAAGAATAAGTGTTGGGTGTTGGAAGTTTTTTAAGATGTGATTTTTATTGTTTAATTATTATTCTGCTATCTAATTAAAAAAAATCTAAAACCAACCAAAGACTTTCAATGCTGCGATTGCAACATAATATTTTGCTTTTTTAATAAATCCTTGTGGTTTGAATATAATTGTTTTGTCGTCTTTTTCCTCGACAAATTGATCAATTGGGTTCTCGCTGTTTAATATACTATTAATTGTGTTAAAGGAATCAATTTCTACAACCATTGTTGGATCTTCATGTTCTCCTAGTTCTACTGTTGTTAGTTCTCCATCTTCTAGAATTCCATAAATCCTTTCTTCAGTATCTAAGAAAACAACATTTGCAATTTCATTACTATAATACTTGTCTAGTGGTGCAAAAACTTTTTGTCCTTTGAAATCCTGTACTTGTTCCCATACTTCTTCTTTTGTAAGTTCTTCTGCAGAAATTAATATTGTATTTAACAATATAATAATAATTATTAATGACTTTTTCATTGTTTCACCTCTAATTTGATATTTTAATTAATTATTATCTCTAAGAATTCTCATGACTTTAATCTTTTTAAAACTTCTTGTTTTCTGGCTTCGTACATTTCTTTTATATTTGTTGCAGAGATTGTTGAAGCTTCTTGATAACTTGCAGTTTGTCCATTAATTCCTGCAACAAAATTATTTGCGCATCTTGGAAGATATTCTACATTATAACCCCCTTCTAATGTTGCAAACACAGGAATTCCTTGACTAGTAAATTCTTCTTTTAGTAATTTTCCAACTTCATGGTATCCGATTGCGCTGTATCTTAATGAAAGAAGAGGATCTGCATGGTGTCCATCAAATCCTGCTGAGATTCCAATTATATCTGGATTAAATTCTTTGATAAATGGTAACGCTGTTTTAATGCTGTCGAGGAAAATGTCATCTCCAGAGTCATATGGAAGGGGCATTGAAATTTTTGTGCCTTTTGCTTTTCCTTTTCCAATATCCTCAGTATCTCCTGATCCTGGAAAATTTGGGAATTCATGGCAAGAAAAATAAAAAACATCTTTGTTTTTTTCAAAAATATCGTATGTTCCATTTCCAAAATGTCCATCTATGTCGAGAATAGCTACTCTTTTACCTTGTTTTTTTAGATATGCTGCAACAACAGCCATATTGTTAAACAAACAAAAACCCATTGCTTTGTCTGCAGTTGCATGATGGCCGGGTGGTCTTACTAATGCAAAATCCCCTTGTTGTGCTGCTTTTAAGGTTGCTCCTACTGCATAATATGCTGCTTCATAGCTTCCAATAGATGCTAAAGTGTCTAAATCAAAAGGAATTTCATTAACACTTGCTTCTTGTACTCTTCTTATATGTCTTCTACCATGAACTAATCTAAGAAATTGTTCACCATTTGGAATTTCAGATAAAGGAGTTTCTTCAATTCCTTGGAACGCTAATAATCTTGCTTTGTTTTCTGGATGTGTTCCTGTTTCATGTTCAAGGAATATTTTGTTGTATATTAATTTCATTTTATTGTTTTTTATGTAATATTGTATGGGTATTGCTAGTTCTTTTTATTATTTTCCCTATTTATTACTTTTTGGTGGTTCTTAATTCTTGTTTTGTGTGTTAAATCAAAACATTTAAATATGACTTGTATCTTAGTATACAAAATCGTATACCCTTCCCCTATTGGGTATGTTTGTATAGTTTCGGGAAATCGAGGTGTTGGTGAAAACCAAAGCAGGACCTTCATGTTAAAATTTAGGCAATGTCGCAAGTAACAAAATGCTAAGGCAGCAAAAGTTGGCGTAACATGAAGGTCATTGTTTTTTCTTATGTGTTAATCTTTAGTTTTATAGGTCAAATCTAAGTGAAAAAAAGAAGCATCCGCCAGTGTTGAAAAGTGTTTTAATTCTTAATTTTAATACAAAAAACAACAAGGCCAGATGAGCCGAAAGCTTGCTTGAGGCGAATAGGACTTTTGGATAACTTCAAATTTTAATTTGAAGGCCTGAAAATTTCATATTTTCAGGAAGTCCGTCTGTGCCATTGTTGTTGTTTTTTGCTACTTTATCTTTTTCCACTCTATAAACTCCAAACGATGATAAACTTTATAAATGACCTATATGTTTCTTAGATCATAATCACAGGTGGTAAAATGGAAATAAATGTTATTGAATCATCAAAAAAAACTCTTGTAGTTGAATTAAAAGGAGAAGGTCATGCTATGTGTAATGCCTTAAAAAAGGAAATTTGGAATGATAAAGATACTAAAGTTGGTGGTTATCATATTGAACACCCACAAGTTGGAATTCCAAGAATTACGGTTGAATCAACAGGTAAAGCTCCACAAAAAATTCTTCAAGATGCTTGTAAAAGACTTGAAAAGAAAAATAGTGACTTTTTAGCTAAGTTTAAGAAAGTTGTAAAGTAAATTTTATTCTTCTTTTTCATTTATTATTTTATTTTCACTTATTTTAATATCTATTAAGTAAAGTTTAGATTCTTTCCATTCTTTTTTTATTTTTTTACAGTTTTCTTCATTAAAACAGATTGCAATTCCTGAATCACCACCACCTGCACCACTTATTTTACCAACGCAGTCATGTTTATTTGCGATTTCAATTAGTTTTTTAAGTTCTGGCGTTAGAATTCCAATCTTGCTTTTCTCGTCAAGCTCTTTAAGACATGATTGATTTTTGTGCCACATCATTTTGATCTCATTTGGATTACCAAATCCAAGTGCATCAATTATTGAGTTAACAGCTTCTTCAAACTCATCTATTAGTTCCATGTATTCATCATAATTATTTTCTCTGAATTTTTCCATTTTCGCAATCATCTTTCTAGTGTCTGCAGAAGTAGAAGTGTAACAACACAATATTTTAAGATTTTCTGGGAGTGTTATTGGTTTTATCTTCAAATGCGGCCAGTCGCCATTTAAGATTTCTGTTAATGAAACTTTTCTTTTTATTTCATTTTTTAGCCAAAGTCCATTAAACGCTTTGTATATTATAACTCCACCATATGTTGAGGCCGCTACATCAAAACAACTTCCTCTAAATTCTTGGGCAGTAAAATGCGCAATACTTGCAAGCTTGAAAATAATTTCTTTGTGTTTTTCTTCAGTGACGTCATAATCGTAACTTTTCATAATTGCAGTTCCAATTGCAACGCAAGTAGCGGCACTACTACCAAAACCTATCTTTTTTTCAGTTCCTTCAGAGTCACTACCGTTTGGAATTGTAATGGTTGTATTGTGGTTTTTTGTTTTAATATTGAAACTTTCAATTGGATTTGCATTTTCTTCCATGAAAGTTAAGAAAACTTCAATTGTGTTTTTTGCAAATAATAATTTTTCTTTTTCACCAGAAGTTAAGATTTTTCTAAATCTTAATTTATCTTTTTCAAAAACAAATTCTATTTTTTCCATCCCTGGAATTTGTATGGATGAAGAATTAGTTTCTTCGATTGAACATTCTACATACTTATCAACAGCAGCAACAATGCTTGGCTTACCAGTCTCTAAAACAGCCCATTCTCCTGCTAACATTAATTTACCTGGTGCTTTAATTGTAATCATATGGGTTTGTAATTTTTTTGTGTTTAAATAGTTTGTTGAATGATGGTGTTTTATTCTGATGAACCAATTGCTTATAAAAAATCCAACAACAATAATGATGGCAGACGGCCAAAGCTTTGCTTTGTCCTACAGACCACCCCGTAAGGGACAACCCCCGGTCTGTCTGCATCTTTGTTATTGGATTTTTAAAAACATAAAATCAATAAAGAATATTAAAACAATTAAAACAAATGATCATCTACTATTTCAGCGCCTTTACCTGGGCTACATACAACAAAATCATGAATAAATGGTGCTTGTTCTAAACAGTTTAGAATTTTTTCAACATCTTTTTCCTGGCAAATAATTTTTATGTTTGGGCCAGCATCAATTGTAAAATGTAAATCTAATCCATTACTTTGCATTGCTTGAATTTTATCTATTAATGTAACTGTTTCAGGATTCCAATAAATTAATGAAGGGTCTGAACTGATCATGACAGAATGCATTCGTAAACAATTTTGTTCTGCAATTTTTCCTGTTTCTGTTAAATTTTTCTCCAAAAGATATTGTTTAATTTTTCCAGCATCATTTTCACTTGCTTTTATCCAAGCTTCATACAACTCAGATGAATTAACACTAATTTTCATTCCTTCTGTTGATTTAATTTTCTTTTCTTTTGGATTTACAATTAAAACAATTATTCTGAAGTCTTCCCAATGCTTTTCGTCTGCAATTTGTTCCGCAAAACTATCAGTGCCATCGTCTTTTTTACCTTTTTTCCATTCAACAAATCCACCAAAAATACTTCTGCATGCTGATCCTGAACCTTGTCTGGCAATTATTGACATTTCTTTTTTATTTATGCCATAACCTATGGCGTTGCATCCTGCCATTGTTAATGCAGCAAAAGCAGAACTACTGCTTGCTAATCCAGCTGCATCTGGAAAATTATTTTCACTTACAACTTTTGCAAACTGATTTTTTTTTGAATGTTTTCTGATTAAATCAAGAAGTTCAATAACTCGTTTTAATACTACTCCGCCAGTAACTGTTTTATCATTTAGTGAGAATTTATCTTCTTCAAATTTTTCATTAAACTCAACAGTTGTTTTTGTATAAAGATTGTCAAGAGTTACAGAAATACTAGAAACAGTTGGGATTTTTAATTCATCATTTCTTTTACCCCAATATTTGATTAATGCAATATTTGGGTGTGCGATTGCTGTTGCTTTGATTTTATTCACCTTTTATTAAAATTTATTTTTATGATTTTTTTCTTCTCTTTCATAATTTTATTATCAAATTTCAATACTAAAACTCTCATATCCTTTATTATTTAACTCATTTATAATCTTTTCCTTATTCTTTTCATCGTCGTACAGTAATATGACATTTCCTCCTCCACCAGCTCCAGTTATTTTTCCACCTAATGCACCGTTATTAATGCCTGTTGTTATAATTGTTCTAATTTCTGGTGTTGAAACTCCAATTTTTTCTAATAATGCTTGATTAAAGAGCATTAATTGTCCAATGTATGGGAGGTCATGGTTTAAAATTGCATCTTTTGCATCATCAACTAAATGATTTATTTCTGCAATATAATGTTTGAACTTTTCTTGATCTAGTTCTTTTATTTTTTTAACTTCTTCAACTATTTTGATTGTGTTTGTTTTTTTACCTGTGTTTACTAAAATTAATTTTATTTTTTCTTTTACTTCTATGGTGGAATGATCCAAAAGTTGAGTTTTAATGTCCTTGTTAAATAATAAAATTCCTTCATACAAACTTGTTGTGTTGTCTACTCCCGAAGGATTACCATGGAATGCTTTTTCTCCTTCATATGCTGCAATGTTGATGTCTGGGTTTTCTAGTTTTAAATCAAATTTTTCATTTAATTCTTTTGCAAAAGCAACACAGAATGCAGCACTACTTCCTAAACCACTTCCTTTTATTGTTGAGTTAATTGTTATGTTTAGATTTTCATTTAATTTTAAATAATTTAATATGTTTTTTACTCCCATACATAATTTGCTTTCTGTTCTTACGGTTTCATTATTGTATGTTACTGATATTTTTTTTGTTTCAGACAATTGTTTTTTGTTTGTTTCAACTTTAACCTCACTAAACCTATCAATTGCTGCAGAAATTGCATAACTTCCATGAACAACAAAATGTTCTCCAAAAAGTATTATTTTACCTGGTGCTTTTGCCATACTTTCGGGTATTTTTTGGGTTTTATAAGGATTTCGAGGTTTGACTTTCTCTTTTGACAATATTATGCAATGATCTTGTGATTTAATCACTATTTAATGGTAATATCTAATAAAATATATAAATAGATATAGGATTCTAATATATATATGGATAGTGATCAGAAAGAAAGGCTTGATTTATTAGTTGAATGGGAATATCATAACTGGAGTTCTGAAGGTGGCAAAGCAGAAACAATTCCTTTAATTCTAGAATATATGGTTGAAAATGATTCAGTTGATCATGAAAGTGTTGAATTTATCAAAAAAATAACAAAAGTAGCTACAAGGTTGTTTAAAGAAGAACAGGAAAAAAATGAGCTTTGGGAAGGGAATGATGGTACTGCTGAAAAACCATTAGGTATTGATCATATTCTTTTTAATAAGCTTTATGATTATTGCAACGAAGGTATTGAAAAATTAGAACAAGAAAGAGGAAATGTAGATATTACAGAAATTTCACCTGATCTTGCTAAGATGGAAGCACATCTTCATGCTTACAAAGCAGATGCTGCAGGACTTTTATTTAAAGAAACAGCTGATTTATTTTGGGCAAAGAAATGGTATAAAGGTTACAAACGATCAGCTGAATTATGTCAAATAATTGATGTTGATCATGCTGCACATGCATTTGGTTTTGCTGCAGAAGCTGCTAAATATATTTTTCAACGAATTATGTACATTGGTGATGTAAAAAATGAACAAGAAGCAGAAGAAAATGGAAAAGAATATGATCAGAAAGATCACGCCAAAAAATGGATTGAAAAATGTTTTAATGATTATTTTAAGTGTGCTCAAACATTGAGTATAACCAATCCTAAATTGGCTTCTGTTTATTACAGAAATGCTGCTGAAATTGCTTTAGAGGCAGTTATTTTACTTAAAAATAAAGAATGGATAACAAAAGCAACTGATTCTCATCTTATGGCTGTTAATTTTGCAGAACAATTTGAAGATAAATCAATTCTTTTTTTTATTTATAATCATGTCGGTGAATATGGTAAATCAATTGTTGAATTGTTTGGGCCAAGTAAAAGAAAAAAAGTAGATCCAGCAGAAAAAGATAATCTTCTTAGTGCAGCTTTTATTGGTTACAAATTCTATTCAAAAGCTCTTGCTTTAGGTCCAGAAATTAATCCTGAACTTTCTTTTTACAATGCTTGTGTTATTGGAGACATGGCAAGGTTTATTGCTGAACACAGAGACCACATTTCTGAAGTTATAACTTGGAAAGCAAAAGCAAGGGCAGGATATAAACTTGCAGAAAGAATATTTAACAGATTTCCTGATGTTTTATCTGAAGAGAGACATAAAAAACATCTTGCATATTCACTTGGTTTTGCTTCTACAATGGCTGAAGGTCTTTTTTTCTTATTGCAGGATGCGGAAGTAAGCGAAGAAGCTTATAAAAATGGTTTTCGAAGCACAGCAGATAAATGTTACGAAGATTCTATTAAATCTGCTATAATGTTGGAAGATGTTGATCCAAAACATGCAAGTAAAACTTATCTTGTAATGGGAAAGTTTTGCAATAAAGTCCTTAGTCTTGGTTATAATCAAAGATTTGCAGACATGGCAATTGATGCTATGGAAAATTTAATTAGACTTACTTTAGAAAAGAATCTTGGTAATCTAGGTTTACAATATGAACTTATTGCTGAAACTTATCATGAACTTTTTGATCAAAATCAGGATATTTCAAATGCAAAAAAAGCATTTGAATCTTATGCGAAATCAGTAAGAGAAGCTATAGGAAATACTCGAATATTATCACGGCTTGAAGATAAAATGCTTAAAATATCTAAAGCAGTCATAAGACAAGCATATTCAATAAAAGAAACTTGTGAATGGGCAGAAGAGTTTTATTCTTCTTTAGGTTATACTCCAGAACATTTAATTAGGAGTGGGATGCATGATGATGGTGATGAAGAAACAGGTAATAGAAAAACAAGAACAACTAATGGAAAAGAAGAAACAACAAAAGGAGAACCTAATGTTAATAACGTAGGGGTTGTAGTTATGAATGCATTGGGGGAAAAAAGAGATGAGTTTGGAGAAGTATTTGAACCAGCAGTTTTAATAAGATTAGGTCATGAATCTAGATTACAAGATAAGATTAATAGGGCGTCTCAACTTGAAGAAATGTTGCAGCCGCATAGTTCAAGTATTCTTGCAAGAAAAAATGTTGCACATGAATTAATAGATTTAACAAATTCTACCTTGCATTCTCTTGTTGATAATTATGATGTTTGTATGGATTTTTATAGAAAATCTCGTAGGGCTTTAAAGTTTTTAATTAAAGTGTCTGAATCTTCAATTGCTAAATTAAGCGTTTGGGAAAAAGCATTAACTGCAAATTACAATGCGACAAGAACATGTGAAGCAACAAAAGATTATGAAAAAATAAGTGAACAATATTATGCACTTGTAGTGGATGCAAGAAAAATATTTGGTTTGATGGGGAATATTAATGATTCTATTACAGAAGGAGTTAAAGCACATTTTGTTGATTTGGGAATTTTTATTTATGATTCTGCATTAAAACAATTAGCAGGATTAGAATTTACTGAGCAAGAAAAATGTGTTGATGCAAATGATCTACAAAAAGCAACAGAACTTGCTTTTTATGCTGCTGAAGGTGCTTCCTTTGTGTATAATTTAACTGGACAAAGAGATTGGGCAAAAAAAGCAATATCACAATTTAGTTATTCTAGAAAACATATGAGGATGCCTAAAACTAAAAAACAGCAACAAATGCTTTCTAGAATTAACTCTGAAATTAGTTATTTGTCTAAACGTTAATAATTCTATCTTTTAATATGTCGTGAATATACTCCTTGTCTATTGACCGATGGTTCTTGACAATTTTCAAACATATTCAATGAAGTCTATAAATCTTTATAAGTGGTAAGTTTTTTAGATTTTAATATGAAAAACTGTCCTGCACCCAATCTTGAAGAATTAATGGGAATGGATGATAGGGCTATAGTAATATTTGGTGGTTCTGGAGTGGATGAATGTCCAATTTTTGATGATGTTGAATGGAAAACAATTGATACTGGATATAAAGAAACAAGAGTTGTTGATAAAGCAGCAGAATTACAAATTAATTTTCCAGAGGGTTTAGGACCTGGGGTTGTAGAATATCAACAAATAGGGAATGTTTTTTTTATTCCAAGGCATGGCCATGAACAAAGATACGGGCCATCTGTTACACAATATAAAGCAAATATTTTAGCGGGAGAAATGTTAGTTAGAGATTTTCTTCCAGATGATAAAGTTGATAATGCCGTTTTCTTAGCAACAAGTGCTGTTGGAAGTTTAAATTCAGGCCTTATGGATAAATTAGGAACAGCTTTTAGAAAGTACATGCCCAAATCTGTTGTAAAAAAAGTTGATTCAGTGGCTGCAAAATTAGGGATGGAGATTCCTTTTGAAGTACAAGTTTATGATTTAGTTGTTCCTCATGATGTTAAAGATGAATCTGGAAAGTTTGACAGTGTATTTGGTATGGGATTAATTGTTCATGTTAATCCAAGGCCCTTGATTGATAAAGGATTAAGTGCTTTATTCTCGTATAAAGCAAAAGCTAATAATTATTTTAATGCTGTTCATGAAAAGGGTGTTGCTGTTATTATTCCTGGGGATAGATTTAGTACAGAAGCAGAGGGTGTAGTAAGAGAAAAATATGGAGACATTGTTGGAATGACACTTATTGAAGCATTTTCTGCAATTGAATTAGGAAGAAGATATGCAGCTGCAACTTTTGTTGTTGATTTAGATAGAGATGCAAGCCATGAACACGGAACATTAAAAGTAATGCAGGATTTATCTCATTCAGAAAGAGTTCCAGCTTACATGACTGAAGTAATGAAAGGTGCCTTACAATATGCAGCAACTGCAGGAAGAACAGACCATCTAAAAGGAGCAATTATCCCTGCTAATCCTGATTTAATTGGAATTCCTAAATTGAGGAAGATAGCTAGGGAGTTAGTTGAGAAGTATTGTTAGTGATTTAATGAATTAAATTTTAATTCTGTTTTATTCTATTTAGTTGAATTTCATTTCATTGCTTGTTCTATATTACCATAAAACTTAAATACTTTATTTCTTATCTTATATCTGTAATGGGGTAATAATTATGGTACATGGAATATCTGATTTAGGTGTTAGTGGAAAAAATCTTAATGCAGATGGTGGATTTGGTAAGAATCCTCCTAGGGCATTTTATTTTGATGTTGGTGATGGTGAATTTAAAAGAGCCTATGAATCTCTTGCTGATCTTTCTAGAACAATGCAGGATAATTCCCGATTCGATATGATGATGTTCTTGAAGTTTCTGAATCCAGAACATTTTGAAAGATGTTATAGTGGCCCTAGTAATGAAGAAAAAGAAAGATTCCAATATATTTCTAGTTTGTCTGGTGAAATGTGGGAAATGTTACAAGAACATTTTCAACCTATTCTTAATGGATTAGAACAAACAGTTGAGCCAACCAATAGGATTGGTTTTACAACGTCATTTAAAGATGTGGAATATAAAGTTAGTATGTTAGTATCACATTCTGCTATGTTTTTGAATGGTTATACTAAAGGTGAAAAGCTTTCTGCTGTATTATCTACAGAGTTTGATTTTAAAAATATAGAAGATGGAACCCCTACTGGAAACATGAATCTTCCAATTAAAATTCCAGGAAATGGTGGGCATGATTACTCTTTACATAATGTGCTTTTATCTGCTTTTTATTCAGGAAAATCAATAAAAGAAGTTGTTGATACTGGTTATAAACATCCTGCAGTGCATGTTTATCAAGGAAATATAGATTTAGCAGTTATGCCGCTTCAAGAAGATGCTACTCCTTTTTTAAAAGCATATCATGAATCTACACATTTGTTGATTAATAATGTTTTAGGTAATCATACTTTTGAATCTGGATTTAATCAAAGAAAAAGTTTTACAAGAGCATTGCAAATTTATCAATTAATGACGGACCAACATACAGGTTCAGTATTTCCATGTGATAATGGGGAAATAGCTAATGAAGCAATGAAATACTTAGAAAGTATTGGGAAGCCTTTCTCGGGTTTTAAAAAAGTTGGGTCTGTATTGTATACAGGGGAAAACCTTGAACTTAATAGGGAAGTTTTAGATAAAGAAGTTTGAAGTTTTTTTAATTTGTGTTTTTAATTTTTTTAATAAATTAATAATTACATCCTCTTGTCCTATGATGTTTGTAAATGTCTGAAATAATGGATTTCATATTCCATAGTGCATCATTTATTTGCATTTGTGTTAATCCTGTTCTTTTAGAGATTAATTTTGCAGTGTAAACATTTTTTATTCTGATTTCATTCTCCATTTCACTTTTGCTAGGGATTTCTATTTTATTATTTACAATGTGTGCTAATCTTGGTGAATATTCAAAAATTCTTAGTTGCCGTAATGCCATTGGTTCTATGTAATCAGCTAATGCAGTTAATTTATCTGAATTGCTAAGATCAGTAAAGCCATTTGATATATCTGAAGCTAATAATTGTGCTCTTTTGTAAAAACAAACTTTGTGTCCTTTATAGACAGATGAATCATTAAAAGTTGGAAATTCAGAAACCATTAGTTTGACAAATTCAATTGCATCATAATTTGCAGTCATTAATACTTCATTGAAATCGCTGTTAAAACTTTCAACAACACCTTTTCCTAATTCTCTTAAGATTGCTGCTCTTTCTTTTAATAATGGTATTTTAATATTTCCTTTAAGTATAATTCCTAATTCTTCCTCATTGATTGTAGATAAATAATTTGGATCAAGCAATTGCCTATTATTTTTAATAGCTTTGTTTAAAGCAAAAAGCATATTCCATGTTCCTCTATACATTTCATATTCATAACCTTCTGCTTTCCATTCTGGATCATTCCAATAACTAAAACTACTTGAGTTAAAAACAAAGAGAAAAGCTAATTTATCTTGTTCGTCCATCCAGGATAAATCTATTGGGCAATCATCCATCCAATATTTTGCTTTTTTATAATCAAAATTTGTACAGAATTCATCAAGTTTTTCTCTATTGATTTTTACATCTCCTGTGTTCTCGAACTCTTCTGTACCTATGGTTTTTACTATTGCTTCTATTGTTTGTGTTACTGGATTCATTTTTTTACCCCCTCTTAATAAGAACTAACTTAGATTATATAAGACTTTCTTATAAATATTTTACAATAATAAACTTTATAAACTAGTATACTTTATTTATGTAAATATGGGCAATAAATCAAAAACGAATGAAAATTGCTGTTTAGATAAATTAGATGCCAAAATACTGTCAGAACTAATTAGAAATTCAAGAATTCCATTAACAAAATTAGCTAAGAAAATAAAAGCATCAAGAGAAGTAATTACTTACAGAATAAACAAACTAAAGAAAGACAAAATTATATTGGATTTTGTTACAGAAATAGACATAGAAAAATTAGGTTTTATTGGAGCAGCTGTTTTTCTCAACATAAAATCACACAAAGAAAAAAACTTTAAACAATTTCTGGATGCATCTGATTCTGTCTCTTGGGTGGCAGAGCATTCAGGAGTTTGGGGGTTTGGCTTGTCAATAATTGGGAAGACAAATCAAGAATTAGATGAGAAATTTTTAATTCTATATGATAAATTCAAAAATGATATTATTAATTACAGATTTACTTTACATAGGAAGAATACTTTCTTATATGAAAAATATTTCAACACAAAATTCTTCTCTGGAAAACAAACAAAAATATCAAATTACCTTATTGATAATAAAGATAAGATTTTATTGAAAGAATTAGCAACAAATTCTAGAATTGAATGTGTTGAATTAGCTAAAAAAGTAAAATTAACAGCTCCTGCAGTTGCAAAGCGAATAAAACAATTAGAAAATTCTAAAATTATCCGAAATTATTCAATTTTTGTTGATGTTTCTAAGATTGGATTGTTTCAATACAGTATTTTCTCAAAAAATAAAAAGGTTGATGAAAGAGAAAAACTTCTATCTTACTTAAAGCAACATTCTCAAGTAAGTTTTATTGCAGAGTATGTTGGTGATCCTTTTATTGAGTTTGGAATATTTGTTGAAGATCCCTATAAATTAAAAAATGTGTTATTAGGAGTTGAGGAAGCATTTCCAGATAATAGAATAATGGAAATATCCTTATTTCATAAAGAGTTTATTTCTATTGGTCCTCCTAAATGTGTTTTTGAATAGAAAAATAGAGTTAATTAATAGAACTTTTTGCTTTCTTGAACTTCAATCCATAATGGATAACACCACTATCTCCAACTGCTGTGAACTTTCTAAAAGTAGATTCTACTTTGTCTCCTACTTTAAGACATGTGACATCTGCGTCTGCTATTTGTGCAGTTATTTTTGGGCCGTCTTCTAGTTCAATAATTCCAACACAGTAAGGTGTCATTTCAGAGAATTCTTCAGGGGAAGATTTAATTTCTGTGAATGTTAATATTTTTCCTTCTCCTTTTAATTTATAATTAACAAAACTTTTACACCCACATTCACATAATTCTTTTTTTGGAAAATAAATCTGACTACATTCAAGACATTTGTTTCCTTCTAAACGATATCTTTCAGGATATCTTCTCCATCTTAGTATTGGGCTTTGTCTATGCATTTTATTAGATGTCTGTTGTGAGTTGTTTGTTGTAATTTATTAGCTACTACTAACTACAAACCACCAACTACAAACTTTTTAACCTCTTTCTCTTCCAAAAACATTTACAACAACTGTACTTCCAGTTCCACCTACGTTGTGTGTTAATCCAATGTTTGCGTTATGAATCTGTCTCTTACCAGCCTCTCCCCTAAGTTGTTTAACAATTTCCCAAACTTGTTTTATTCCAGTTGCTCCTATTGGATGTCCACATGCTTTTAGACCTCCGCAACTATTAACTGGGATTTTGCCATCAAAATAAGTTAAGCCTTCTTCCATTATTTTTCCTGCATCGCCTCTTGGCACTAATCCTAAATCTTCGATTGCCATAACTTCTGCAATTGAAAAACAATCGTGAACTTCTGTAACATCTATTTTATCAATTCCTATTTTTGCTTGCATTAATGCTCGTTGTGCAGCATGTGTGGTAGCAGGAATTTCTGTTAATGATTTACGAGCATGTAAACTTAATGTGTCATTTGCTTGTCCACTTCCTAATGCCCAAATTGGAGATTCAAATTTCTTAGCAATCTCTTCTTTTGCTAAAATTAAAGAAGCACCTCCATCTGTAATTGGTGAACAATCTAATAATGTTAAAGGATCTGCAATAATTGATGAGTTTAGAACTTGATCAACTGTAATTTCATTATGAAAATGAGCAATTGGATTTAAAGTAGCGTGTTTATGGTTTTTAACACTCACCATAGCTAATTGTTCTCTTGTTAGTTTGTATTTGTGCATGTAAGCTCTAGCAATCATGGCATAAAGTCCGCAGAAAGTTAAGCCATTAAAGCCTTCCCATTCTTCGTCACCTGCCCCCATTAATCCAGTAGTTGCTTGTCTTGTTTGAACATCTGTCATTTTTTCTACTCCATTAACAAGAACAATATCTGCTTCTCCTGATTTAATTGCTTGCAAACCTTGTCTTAATGCAACACTTCCTGAAGCACAAGCAGCTTCTACTTTTATTGAAGGAACATTTACGTTTAAAATTTCAGCAGCCATACTACCAAGATGGCTTTGGCCAGAAAAATCACTAGAACACATATTTCCTGTAAAAATCATATCAATTTGTCTTTCACTAATACCTGCATCTTCTATTGCTTTTAGTTGGGACTCTGCTAAAAGGTCTCTTAATCCATGCTTCCAAAGTTCACCGAACTTTGTTGCTCCAACTCCAATTATTCCAATTTTTTCCATTTTTTAATATAAGTGGCATAATATTAAAGGTATGAAGTTCTTTTACTTCTTACTTCCTACCTCTTACTTCCAACTTTCCTCAATGTATCATTTTAACCATCTGTCGATACTGATTATAGTTAACATACTGCTTATCACTCAAGTAATTTATTAATCTTTTGCCTATTTTCTGCTTTTCTAAGATATTTTCAGTGGTTTCAATAATAAAACAGTCTGATCCACTTCCTGATCCATATGATGTTAATAGTATTTTTTGACCAGGTTGTGCATTTTCTAGAACATTAACTAATCCTAATAATGAACTTCCTGAATAAGTATTACCAATATCATGTACAACAATGCCGTATTTTAATTGTTCTCTTGATGCTCCTAATGCTTTTGCTGCCTTTAATGGGAATTTCCCATTTGGTTGATGTAAAACAACATGATCAAAGTCTAAAATTTTAAAACCAGTTTCATTTAACATTGCTTCTGTTGTAGAAATTACATGCTTAAAATATGCTTCTTCTCCAGTAAATCTTCCCATGTGTGAAGGATATTGCTGTTTGTTTCGTCTCCAAAAATCAGGAGTGTCAGAAGTTCTTGATAATGTGTATAAAATATTTGCACAAATTTCAGATTTATTTTTTCCAATAATAAGAGCAGCGCCTCCAGCAGCAGCACTATATTCTAATGCATCTCCTGGTGATCCTTGTGATGTGTCTGCACCAATTGCTAAACCATAATTAATTAATTCTCCTTCAACCATTCCACTTATCATTTGTAGTGCAGCTGTTCCTGCTTTGCATGCAAACTCTGTATCTGCAGCCATAAAATTTTCTCCAACACCCAAAACTTCACCAATTATTGCACTGCTTGATTTAACAGCATAAGGATGTGATTCACTCCCCATGTAAATCGCAGTTAACATTTTTGGTGAAACACCTGCTCTTAATAATGCGGTTTTAGAAGCTTCTACAGAAATTGTAATTGCATCTTCATCTTTGTTAGGAACTGTTTTTTCGTTGATAAGAAGAGCTCCTTTAATTAACTCAACATTTTGGTTATTAGCTACAGCTATGTCATCTGTTCTAATTCTAAATCTCGGAATGTAACAACCGAATCCAGTAATTCCAATATTGAGTTTTTTTATCATTTTGTGGTAAACCTTTATTTTTTTGATGATCTTGATGTAGAAAACAACAACAATAATGGCACAGACGGACTTTTTTCACTCTGTTCAAAAAATCCTACTCGTTTCAAGCAAGCTTTCAACTCGCCTGGCCTTGTTGTTATTTTCTAATTAATTATAATTTATTCTCTCTCACTCTCAACTTCTCCTCTTGCTAGTGCCATATGACAATTACATAATGCATATTCATTTGCAAGTACAGCTAATAAATTTAATTCTTGTGATAAAACTGCGGCAGCAATAACTTGTGCGAAGATTATTGATTTAGGGTTTTTTGTCCCCTCATGATTTATATATTTATTCAAATCTTCTATAAGTAGCTCGTCTTTATTTGCATTGTTTGTATTAGCTAGTTCTTTTGTGATTAATGCAAAAATTGTGTTAATTGCTTCTTTTGCAGTTCCAAATTGAGTTCCCCCACCAATTGTACCTATTTCTAAGCAAGGTAGAGTAACACTAAACTTTAATGCGCCTTTTTCATAACCTAAATTTTCACATTGTTTTTCAGGAACAGGGGCAGCAAAAGTATAACAAGTAGAAGACTCAACAACTTGCGCTAAATCTTGACCAGTTGCAGCAAAGATTGCAGCAATTGTATTTGCAGCGTTTGCATTTAGTCCTGTAACAGAACCTGCTAAACTGCTGCCGAAATGATTTTTCCAAAAATTTAGTTTGATTATTTTTTCAGGAGTTGTGTTAAATATTTCTTTTATCTTTTCTTTTGAAATTATAATTGTTGCTTCTGCCTTATATCCTCGACCTTCTGTTATATTGATTGATGCGGATTTTTTATCACAACAAAGATTTCCACTTAATGCAATTAATTTTATATCTTTATTTTCTGGATGTTTATTTTGATCAAGAAGTTCTTTCATGATTAAGGTTGTGTATTTTACTGCAGAATTCATTCCCATTGCTTCTCCAGTATTAAACTTTAATCGTAACCAAATTTTATTTTGTATTTGAAATGCTTTTGCATCCATAAAAGAAGAATATTCTGCATTTTCTTTTACAACCCTTTCAAATAATTGATTGTACTTTCCATCGTTAATGCTATTTGCAAACTTTTGTGCATTATAAATATCATTTGCTTCTAATAATGGTGCTCTTGTCATTCCATTATATGTAACTGAAGTTTTAATTCCATCTGATTGGTTTGTTGCTTTAAAACCTCGGTTTAATCCCGCAATTAATGCAGCTTCATTTGTTGCAATTGGAACATAAAAACTATTTTCAAAATTATTTGTTTTTATTTTAACTGGGCCAGCAATACTTAATGGGATTTTTGCAGTTCCTATTTTTAATTCTGTACCTTTTACAATATTTCCTTCTTTTAATTTAGAAGTATTAATGAAATCTTTTTCTTTATATTTATCAGAATCTTTTATTTTGTCTAAAGTTGTTCCTAATTCTTCTTCTATTATTTCTGCTCTTAGGTTTTCTGCTGTTTCAACTGCTTGTTTAAATTGCTCAGCATCAGAATTAAATAAAGTTTCAAAAATATACTCTTCTAATTGGTAAAGTTTAATATTTCCACTCTTAACAGCTTCTTTTATCTCTTTTAGTTTCTCATTATCTAATTCCAAGATATTGACACCTCTATTGTCTCTCTGAACTAATACACCCCTATAATAATTAATATACTAGGTAATATATAGGTATTATAAAGGTTTTGGTAAGATTTATATATGATTCTAATATGAAATATAAGGTATGGAGCAAATATTCCTGCTAAAATTAATCTTATCATTCATTATAGGTGGTGCATGGATTACTTATGCAACTGTTGTTGCTGAAAAATGTGGGACTAAGTTAGGTGGAATAATTGCTGGACTTCCATCAACAGCATTAATTACTTTTTTCTTTATTGGCTGGACTCAATCAACAAATGCGGCTGCTGAAGCAACTACTTTATCTCCTTTGATTGGGGCGGTGATTTATTTATCTATGCTTGTATATCTTTCTCTTGTTAGGAAAATTAATTTTTGGTTAGCTTTAGGTTCATTATTATTAGTTTGGTTTGTATTGTCCTTAGGTGTTTATTCTACAGATTTTAGAAGCTTTTGGATATCAATGATAGTTTTAGTGTTTGTTTTAATTGTTTCATACTACGTACTTGAAAAAGTTTTGAAAATAAAATCAGAATCAAAAAGAAAATTAAAACATACTTTGCCAATGTTGTTATTTAGGGGTTCAATGACTGGAATAATTATTGCAATTGCTGTTTTACTTGCAAAAGTTTCTGGACCTGTCTTAGGAGGAGTATTTGCAATGTTCCCAGCAGCGTTTCTTGGAACAATAATTGTAACACATTTTGCACATGGTAAGGATTTTTCATCTGCTGTCATGAAAGTAGCAATACTTACAGGAGTAAGCGTAATTGCTTTTGTTGTATTTGTAAGATTTAGTTTTGTTCCACTTGGTTTAATCTTGGGAACAATTGTTTCTTTATTAGGTTCTTGGTTAATTGGTTATGGTGTGCATTTATTTGTTAAGAAAAAGATGATTTAACTATTTGCTAAAAAGAAATCCCATTGCACTTGGTTTTTAGTTTTATCCCAATTGTGGTTTTTGTTTGTTAGATCAATTCTTTGAACTGGGATATGGTGTTTTGCAATCATTTGTGATTCTAAAGTTGTTGCAAATAATGGTGGGGCAATTGTGTCATCACTGGAATGGATAATGATTGCAGGGGTATTTCCATTTTGTAATATGTTTTTTGGTTCAGCTGGCCAATAGACTGTAAATCCTAAAATATCATACGGAATTAAACCTGCAGAATGGCTACCAAACGCCTTGAATTTATTATTTAATACGAAGTTTAGATAATAACTAAAATACCCCCCATAAGAATGGCCTGTTGTAAATATTTTTGTTTCATCAACCCCATAGATTGAATCAATTTCTGTAATCATTTCTTCTACAAATTTAGTGTCTTGTGTTTCTGAAAATATTAATGGAGTTATATCCCAATGTTTTCCCGCTGGATCTGAAAAATCTCCAAAGTTTTTTGCTTCTAAAGTTAATGAATCAGGAAATGCAACCATAAAGTTATTATCATCTGCAGTTTGTTGCCAACCATAAGTGTTTCCTGTAACGCCTGCAGCAGTTCCTCCTAAACCATGGAACATAAATAATAATGGGCAATCAGTATCTTCATTTTTACATGCGGCTGGTTCATAAACAAAATATTTTCTGTCTTTTGCTTCATTATTAAATACAGTATTTACATTGTGATTAAACAATGTGTCTTCTTCTTGGCAAGGGCTTCCACCATATATCCAGCAAGTGCTTGTTGTTGTTATGGTGTCTGTCCAAGGTCCGTCTGGAACATCTTGGTCATCAACAAATTGCCAGTCTGCTAAGTCCATCCCATCCATTCCTAAATAATCTCTGATGGCGGGACTTGTGTCTAATCCAATTTCATCCCAATGAACTGGTTGAGAATCTCCAAAAACATAAGCTGTGTCATCATTACTTCCTGGACCAGCATCGCTCCATTGACAATATGCATATTCATCATTAAATTTAATTCTTATCCATCTGTTTTTTATAACTGATTTTTGGTTGTCTACATTTTCAATATCACCAAACCACGGGACAACATCTGCTCTGTCTGCTTTTGGTCCTTCGTCGTCAAAGTCTGAATAAGGCAAAGCACAATAAAACGGATTTTCTAATGGGGTAAATGTGCAAGGATGATATCCGTCTCTACAATCAGGATCATCTACTCCCCCAAAATGTTCCATCCATTTACTATCCCAAGCACTCCCAAAATTATCTACCCAACTATTTTCTTCACCTGGTGCTTCACCAACCCAAAAATATGTTGTTAAAATATTTTCGTGCCAAGGATATTTATATTCACAACTGTTGTCATCAATTGTTGCTTGTGCATTATAATTTAATGCAAGTTGATCCATACAGCCAGAATAAATACATGATCCGTCATCGACATTAGCGTTTGGATTAAAGTTATCGGCGTTTGCATCTGTGCATCCTTCAACATCATACGTACAAGTTCCATCATCGACATTTGCTAATGGATTAAAGTTGTTGGCGTTTGCATCTGTGCAACCTTCAACGTCATACGTACAAGTTCCATCATCCACATTTGCTAATGGATTAAAGTTGTTTGCGTTTGCATCTGTACATCCAAGAAGATCATAAGTGCAACTGTCGTCATCAACATTAGCATTTTCATTGTAATTGTTTGCATTTACATCTGTGCATCCATTAACAACTGCTATACAACTTCCATCATCCGTATTTGCTAAAGGATTATAATTGAAAGCATCTTCATCTGTGCATCCATTAATAACAGGAATGCAACTACCATCGTCAGTATTTGCTAATGGATTGTAATTAAATGCCTCTTCGTCTGTGCATCCATTAACAACAGAAATGCAACTACCATCGTCAGTATTTGCTAATGGATTGTAATTAAATGCCTCTTCGTCTGTGCATCCATTAACAACAGAAATGCAACTACCATCATCAATATTTGCTAAAGGATTGTAATTATTTGCATCTTCATCCATGCAACCAAGAATATCATAAGTGCAGGAGTCATCATCAATATTTGCTAAAGGATTGTAGTTATTTGCATTTTCATCCATACATCCTTCTACTACCGGAATACAACTACCATCATCAGTATTAGCTAATGGATTGTAATTAAATGCTTCTTCATCTGTGCATCCTTCTACTACCGGAATACAATTTCCATCGTCAGTATTTGCTAATGGATTGTAATTAAATGCTTCTTCATCTGTGCATCCTTCTACTACTGGAATACAACTGTTGTCTTCAGTATTTGCTAATGGATTGTAATTAAATGCTTCTTGATCCATGCATCCTTCTACTACAGGAACGCAACTGTTGTCTTCAGTATTTGCTAATGGATTGTAATTAAATGCTTCTTGATCCATGCATCCTTCTACTACTGGAATACAACTGTTGTCTTCAGTATTTGCTAATGGATTGTAATTAAATGCTTCTTGATCCATGCAGCCTTCAACAATTAATGTGGCACAACTTTCATCGTCGATATTAGCATTTGCATTATACTCTAAATAATCTGGATCTGTGCACCCATAAACAATTAAAGTTACACACATATCTTCTTTGTTAGTGTTTGCATCTGCATCATATTCTAAATAATTTTCATCCATGCATCCTTCAATTACTGCAATACAACTTCCATCATTTACATTAGCGTTAGGATCAAAATTAAATGCTTCAGGATCTGTACATCCTAAATATTGACATGAATTATCATCTTTGTTAGCGTTTGGATCAAAGTTGTCTGCGTTTGCATCTGTACATCCCAAATATTCGCAACTGTCATCGTCGACATTTGCTTGTGGATTAAAATTATTTGCGTTTGCATCCATGCATCCAGAATATAAACATGAATTATCATCTTTGTTTGCGTTAGGATCAAAGTTGTCTGCGTTTGCATCTGTACATCCTAGAAATTCACAGCTTCCATCATTTACATTAGCGTTTGGATCAAAGTTATCTGCGTTTGGATTCATACATCCGGAAAATTGACAACTTCCATCATCTACATTTGCATTTTCATCAAAATTATCCGCTTCTGGATTAATGCATCCTAAATACTCACAACTATCATCATCAATATTTGCTTCTGCATCAAAGTTGTCTGCGTTTGGATCCATACAACCAAGAACATCATATTCGCAGCTATTATCATCGACATTTGCAAATGGGTTAAAATTTTTTGCATTGGGATCCATGCAACCAAATATATCATAAGTGCAGCTCCCATCATTGGTATTTGCATTTTCATCAAAATTATTCGCAGCAGGATCAGTGCAACCTAAATATTCACAACTTCCATCATTTACATTTGCGTTTACATCAAAATTATCTGCGTTTACATCTGTGCATCCAAGAAATTGACATGATTCATCATCAACGTTAGCGTTTGGATCAAAGTTATCTGCGTTTACATCTGTACATCCTAAATATTCGCAACTGTCATCGTCGACATTTGCTTGTGGATCAAAATTATTTGCATCTTCATCCATGCATCCAGAATATAAACATGAATTATCATCTTTGTTTGCGTTTGGATCAAAGTTGTCTGCGTTTGCATCTGTACATCCTAGAAATTCACAGCTTCCATCATTTACATTGGCTGTTGGATCAAAGTTATCTGCTTCTTCATCTGTACATCCTAAATATTGGCATGAATTATCATCTTTGTTAACGTTAGGATCAAAATTATTTGCGTTTGCATCTGTGCAACCTAAGTATTCACATGAATCATCGTCTTTATTGGCATTTACGTTATAATTATCTGCTTCTGCATCCATGCAACCTAAAACAATAAGTGTTTCACAGCTTCCATCGTCTGCTTCTGCATCAGGATTATATTCTAAATAATTTTCGTCTGTACAGCCAGCAACACTTGTTGGTGTTGGTGGTGTTGGATTGTTTGGTGGTGCTGAACTACTTCCACCGCCTCCGCCACCACTTTTCTTCTTTTTTTTCTTATCCACAACATCTAATGGTTCTGGCTCAGGCTCAACAACAGGGATGATTGGAGTTACTGAAGATGGTTTTGTTTCAGGGGTTACATTTATTTGCTTTAATTCATCTACAAGAAATTCTGTTTCTTCTTTTATTTCTTCAATTATGGCTTCTTTAATATCATCAGACAAAAATAGTTCTGCTCTTAATTTTGCAATTAATCTGCTTTTAGCAAGTGCCTTTTTCAGATCATCTGCAGTTAATCTTTTTCCTTTTAATCTTTTTTCTAATCTTTGTTTTGCTTTTTCAATTTCATATTCAATTCTTTTCTTCTCTTTTTCTTGCTCTTTTTTTAATTTTTTCTTTGCTTTTTCTTTCTTTGCTTTAATTTTTTCTTTTTCTTTTTGCTTTTCTTTTTGTATTTTTTCCCATGTGCTTGATTTTTCCTTTTTTTTATCTAATGGCTGATCTAATTCTTTATTAGTGGAACCTTTAATTATTTCAACGTTATCTTTTGATAATAATTCTTGCAAAAATTTGTTTGATTTATTTTCTTTTATGGTTTTGGCAGAAACAGCTGTTGTTAATAACATTGTAAACATGAGAAATACAACTATTAAAACAAGAGCCTTTTTTGTATATAGATTTTTTACCATTTCCACACCTTAGCATTAACTATTTAGAAGGATATTGTATCCAATTTATAGATAGACCTAAGAGATATATAAAATTAACCTAATCAAATATTAAATTTATTTTTTTTAATATGGGGTTTATTAAGTTTAATATAGAATTTACTATCTTACTTCCCAAATCTTCTTTCTCTATTATTAAATTGGTTTAAGATGTCAAGAAATTCTTCTTTGTTTAGTTCTGGCCATAAACTTTGGGTGAAAAACCATTCAGAATAAACAGTTTGCCAAGGTAGAAAGTTAGATGTTCGATAATCTCCCCCAGTTCTAATTACTAAATCAGGATCAGACTTAAAATAAAGGTGATTTGCAAATGTTTCATTATCAATCTCTTCTGCAGTTATTTCATTATGTTTAATTTCACTTGCGATTTTTCTTGCAGCATCAACGATTTCTTCTCTGCCCCCATATGCCATTGCAAAATTTATTGTTAAATTATCATGTTGTTTTGTTTTTTCTTCAATTTTTGCTATTGATTCTTGTATGTCATTAGGAAATAAATGTTTTCTACCAACAACTTTGATTCTTATTTTTTTTTCTATAATACTTTTATCATCATTAAGCTTTGCAAAATGTTTCCTGAATAATTTGAATAATCCTTCAACTTCTTCTTGTTTTCTGTGAAAATTTTGCATAGAAAACGCGTATAATGTTAATTCTTTAATTTCTGCTTCCAAACACCATTTAATTACATTACTTAATTTTTCAGCTCCTTTTTCATGGCCAACACCAGCTGGTAAATGGAGTTTTTTAGCATATCTTCTGTTTCCATCCATAATCATAGCAATGTGTTTTGCTTGTCTTGTTTCTATGTCCATAATATTAGTTAATGAATTAGTTTATTTAAATTTTGCTTATCTTAGTGGCGTATATAATTAGTGAAAACAGATTAACCATCCCTCTAGGAGCCCCCATCCACCGCCCTTTTATGTAACTTCAGCATAAAATTGGCAAAAAATATATAAATATGGCAAATAAGAGTAATAATATAAGATTATTATTATTATCAAAAAAGGGGTGAAAAATATGGCAAAAAAAGGAAATATTATGGTTTTGAAAAAAATTGGAATTCTTCCACTAGCAAAAATCTATGCTATTTTAATGCTAATTGTTGCATTACTTGTTGATGTAGTATATTTAGTATTATCAATCTTTGATAGCACATTTTGGTTAGGATGGGATTTTATTTATCTGCCAATTCTCTACGTAATATTTGGATTTGTTGTAGGTGGTGTAGGAGCTTTCCTATATAATTTAATTACAACAAAAACATCTGGTGTAGAATTAGAGTTTGAGTAATTTTTTTATTTTTATTTCTTTTTTTAAATTATTATTTTGTTGATTTTTGTTAAGATATTTCTAATGGTGTTTATAATTTAATAGTTAAAACTTAGAATAACTCGTGAGTGACATGTCCTTCGGACCCAGTGTTGAAGAGTGACATGCAGTGTAATACTCTTCAACAATTGCGGATGCTACTTTTTTCACTAAGTTTTTTCTTTATTTTTTTAGAATTTTGTTTTTACTATTATCTATTTTTCATTAGAATTTTATTTTTTAATAATATTTTAAACTAACTCTAAAATATATGTATTCCTTTTAGTGATTCTCTAACTAAATATTTAGAATTTCTAACCAGTGCCGTGAAATTATGGTCCATTGATGCTCTTTCAAGTTGTTCAAGCTTGTCTAACATTTGCATCATTATTCTGATTAAGTCTCCTTCAAGCATGTTTGTATTTTTAAGAATTGTAATGAATGACTTTTGTTCAAAACATGGTTGGACTATAGCAGACATATTGTTTATGTTTTTAGACCATTTCCCTTTTTTTAAAATAGGGTGATTTTTTATTGCTATTGCTAGTTTGCTTAATTTTTGAGATGGAAACAAATTATAAAATGTTGTTCCTTTTCGTTCTTCATAGACTAACGCTCCAATTGCAAGCAAAATTGTGTATTCATCAAACTTAAAATCAAAATCAGCAGCAAACAATTGTGAAACTTCTAATTCATCAGAATAAATTTTTGATGTGAATAATCCTAACTCTGTAAGTCCGTTTTTATTTGTGTAGCCTAATTTTCTTAGTGTCCTAACTAATCTTTCATATCTTGCTTTAATTTGTCTTAAAACATATGTTCCACTTGCTCTTTTTCCTAGTTCTTGGAATGTAAAAAAGTTTTTCATTAAAATTTGTTCAATTTCTTTTTCATTGTGTAAATTAATCATGTTTAAAACAGTATTATATGAAATTCGGAACTGAGATTTTAATGGTAAAATATCTTTCTCAGTAAATTCTTTGATTTTTTCAATGTCTGCACTTCTTCTGTGAATTAATGAAATAGAAAGTCCTTCTTTATCCATTCCTCTTCTTCCAGCTCTTCCAGAAATCTGAAAAAATTCTTTTGAGTTTAGATATCTAAACCCTGTTCCTGTATATTTTCTAAGCCCATCAAAACAAACTGTTTTAGCAGGCATGTTAATTCCAACTGCGAAAGTTTCAGTTGCAAATAATACTTTTAGTAAACCTTTTGCAAACAACTTTTCAACAACATGTTTAACATCTGGTAATAATCCTGCATGATGAAATGCAACACCTTTGCCTAAACATTGTCTTAAAGTTTTTGTAGAATTTAATGATGCAACTTCTGCACTAATTTTTATGAATTCTGCACTAACAATGCTTGATAATTCTTTCTTTTCTTCTTCAGTAAGATAATTATATTTTTTTGCTAATTTAAATGCATAATCTTGTGTTTTTTTTCTAGAGAAAACAAAAAATATGCAAGGTAGTTTATCTTTATGTTTAAGGTCTTGAACAACATCAACATAATTTGGTGGTTCTATTTTTTGTGCAAAACGTTGTCTTTTCCTAGAATGACCATATCTGGGATATTTATCTAATTTTTTTTGTTCTTTTATTTTGTCTAATGTTGTTATTCCAAGGTCTGTATCGTAAAACACAATTTTTAATGGAACTGGTCTGTGGTCATATCTAATTATTTCAACTTTATGTTTTTTAATTTTTCCTACCCAAGATGCAAATTCTACTGAATTAGGAATTGTTGCAGACAAAAAAATAAATCTTGTTTTATTATCACTAAAAATAATTGATTCTTCCCAAACATGACCTCTTTCAACATCACTGATAAAATGAATCTCATCCATGATACAATATAATACATCATCTAGCATTGGATCTTTGATAATTGCCATGTTTCTGTAAACTTCAGTTGTCATTATCAGAACTTGTGCTTCTGTGTTAATTACAATATCACCGGTCATTAACCCAATCTTATCTGCACCATATTGCTCTGTGAAGTCTTTATATTTTTGATTAGATAATGCTTTAATTGGAGCAGTATATATTATTCTCTTATTTCCTTTTAGTGCTTTATCTATTGCATAATCAGCAATTAATGTTTTTCCAGAACCAGTTGGCGCAGATACAAGCACTGATTTATTCTTATCAATAGCATTAACTGCTTCTTCTTGGAATTTGTCTAACGTAAAGTTCATAAATTGCATAATTATGCATATATGTTGGGATGTATATAAAGTTTTATATGAAATTATAGATGTAAGTAGTTGTGGGTGGTGAGTTATGGGTTGGTTCTGAGTTAATTAGTTCTGAGAAAAAGAAGCAATGCTCAAAACCCCAATATTCATTACCTGCCCATTACCAACTTATTACCCACAACTCAATACTCATTACCCATAAAATTTAAATAAATCAAAATATTCAAATGAGTAAACATGAAACATATTAAGGATTTTTCAGATATTACTAAAAAAGATGTTAATCTTGCTGGTGGTAAAGGAGCTTCTTTAGGGGAAATGACTAAAGCAGGATTTAATGTGCCACCTGGTTTTGTTGTAATAGCAGATGCTTTTGATAGATTCTTAGATGAAACTGATTTAATTGTTGAAGTAGGTGCGGCGTTAGATGAAGTTGATAAAGAAGTAATGCATACAATTGAAAATGCTTCTGAAAAAATACAAGCCCTGATTAATAATACTGAGATTCCAAAAGATATTGCAGATGAAATTGTTGAAGAGTTTAATAGTTTAGGTACAAAGTTTGTTGCTGTTCGAAGTTCTGCAACAGCTGAAGATAGTGCAAGAGCTGCTTGGGCTGGTCAATTAGATACTTTTCTAAATACAACAAAAAAAGATTTATTAGAAAATGTTAGAAAATGTTGGGCATCATTATTTACTCCAAGAGCTATTTTTTATAGATTTGAAAAAGGATTGCATGGTGAAAAGATTTCAGTAGCAGTTGTTGTTCAGAAAATGATTGAACCTGAAGTTTCAGGAATTGGTTTTTCAGTGCATCCTGTAACAGAAGATAGAAATCAATTAATAATAGAAGCTGGTTTTGGATTAGGAGAGGCAATTGTTTCTGGACAAATTACACCTGATAGTTATGTTGTTAAGAAAAAAGAGGGTGTGATTGAAGATATTTCTGTTAACACGCAACAAAAAATGCTTGTTAAGGTTGATACAGTTGCAGGTGTTGAAAACAAATGGCAAAATATACCTGAGGAAACGGGCAAAACTCAGAAATTAACAGAGAAACAAATAAAAGAAGTTGCCAATATTATAATTAAGCTGGAAAAACATTACAAATTCCCTGTTGATATTGAATGGAGTATTGAGAAAGGTAAATTGTATGTGCTTCAAAGCAGACCAATTACAACGTTGAAATGAACTTGATTTAATGTATTAAATTATTAATGTGTTTCATAAAAGAGGGTGATACTATGAAAATGTCTAAACTAGCGTTCTGGTTAAGTGTATTATTTATTGTTGTTTCTTTTGTGCTTGCGTTTTATTATTATCCATCAATGCCTGATCAAATGGCATCCCATTGGAATGCAAAAGGAGAAGTTGATGGTAATATGAGTAAATTCTGGGGATTGTTCTTAATGCCAATTCTTTCCATTTTCATGTTTGGATTATTTTTATTGCTACCAAGCATTGATCCACTCAAAAAGAACTTTGTAAAATTTAGAGCTTACTATGATTGGTTTGTTGTTGTTTTGCTGGGGTTTTTGTTGTATATCTATCTTTTGACATTGCTTTGGAATCTTGGTTATGTGTTTAATATGTCTGTGATGATGGTTGCTGCAATGGGTGTGTTGTTTTTCTATATTGGTTATTTATTAAAAAATGCAGAAAGAAATTGGTTTGTTGGAATTAGAACTCCATGGACTTTAAGCAGTGATAAAGTATGGAAGAAAACTCATCAATTAGGTGGGAAAATGTTTAAGACATGTGGGATAATTGCTTTTTTTGGTTTGTTTTTCCAGGAAATTGCAATTTGGTTAGTTTTAGTGCCTGTATTATTTACTGCCTTGTTTTTGTTTGTTTATTCGTATTTGGAGTATAGAAAGAAGTGAGGTATTATGATGAAAACACTAATAGTATATCATTCAAGAACTGGCATTACAAAAAAAGTAGCAGAAACTATTGCTTCTTTGATAAAAGCAGATATTGAGGAAATTCATTCTAAAACTAATTACAAAGGGCCATTAGGTTATCTTAAAGCAGGTAAAGAATCTTCTATGAAGAAACTGCCAAAGATTGAGGAAGTTAAGAAAGATCCTTCTGATTATGATTTAGTTGTAATTGGAACACCAATCTGGGCATGGACAATGGCAAGTCCAATAAGATCATATCTTTCTAAGTTTTCTGGCCATTTTCAAAATGTAGCATTCTTTTGTACAATGGGTGGAAATGGTGATGATAAGGCATTCTTGCATATGGCAGAAATATCTGGGAAAGAGCCAAAAGCAACTTTGACATTTAAGACAAAAGAAGTTGCAAAGGATTTTGATGAGCATATGCAAAGAGTTAAGGATTTTGTACAGAAGATAAAATAAGGTTGTGTTGTGTGTTTTAGTTGTAATCTTCGAAAACTTTATATATGGTAGTGACTACTCTTGAATAATATCATATTGGGTGTATTTGGCCCTATATAATATATAATACTAGTAAAAGGGGTTAAAAATTAGGTGGTATCTTAAAAGAGGGGATAGAGTTAGCTATATAACACTTACACGGGCAATCTGTGGAGTTTTAGCTATAACGAACTTATATTCGGTTTTTAAAACTTAAACGGAGGACAAAAAATGAGATTAAATGCAATTGGAAAATTAATTGCGGTATTAGCGGTCTTTTTAGTTAGTTTAATGGCTGTTAGCGCTGCTACAGATCTTTTAATTGGCGCAGACATCAAAATTACTGATGGCGTTGGTGGAGATGTTGAATTATTCCATGACAGTACACCTGTTTGTAACTTTAAGTTATTCTCAACTAATTCATTAGTTCAGGATGATTTAGGTAGCTTAGACGTAACTGTAACATGGAAAGTAAACAATGAAATTGTTGCTGTTGATGATTCATTAGATAATTTTGAATTAAGTACAACAATTACAGCTGAAATGGCTGATCCTAGTTTAGAAGTAGGAAACTCAGTTGATTGTGTTGTAGAAGCAGTATGGCAAGATCCTGTTGACGCAGATTTAAATTATGAAAATACAAAAACTGCATCTCTTTCAGTAGGAAATAACGAACCTGTACTTAACTTTGCAGGCGATGATTCAGAAACAATTGAAGAAGATTCTGGAGAAACAGCATGGAACAAATTCATGTTAAGTTATGTTTCAGATGATGAAGATGTTGATGGTTTCGTATTTGTTGTAACAAGCGAAGATACAAGTAAAGTAAACTGTAATGTTGCATCAGATGGTAGTGAGTTTAAATACACACCTGCTGCTGATTATGCAAACACAAACAGTAATGATGCTTGTTGTACAATCCAAGTTACAGACAAAAATGGCGGAAAAGATACAGATAATATCTGTTTTTTAGTTACAAATGATAATGCTGATGGTATTGCAATTACATCTACAGAAGTAACAACTGCTACAGTTGATGTAGATTATGAATACAATCTAGCAATCTCAAACCCTGATGATGTTCTTCCTAACTACCAATTTGTTAATAAACCAGAATGGTTAAATATGCAAGGCGGAGATAAGGATGGTATTACTCTTTCAGGTAAACCAACAGAGGCTGGTTCAGACAATGTTAAGTTAGAAATTAGTGCTCCTGGTATAGAAACAGTAACAGAAGAATATACTATTACAGTTTCAACACCTGCAGCACCTTCCTTAAACATAGCTGATCAAACTGTTATTTATGGTGAAACATTTAGTTTAAATGTTGAATCAAAGCTTAATAACCCAAGTAATTTGCCAGTGTCATATCAATTATTAGCAAAAGCACCTACATTAGCAGTTCCTGCTGGTATGAGTTTTGCTAACAAAGTTGTATCATGGACACCTAGCGAACTTGATGAAGGTTATTATTATTTCACTGTAAAAGCTACATACACTCTTTCAGGTGAACAACTTGAAGTAACTGATGACTTTAAATTACAAGTCAAAAGACCTTCATGCATCGAAATTTATGATGTTAAAGCTTATGCAGGAGAAGATGCTGATGATAAAGACTCAGGTCTTGATGAAAACGGCGGATCAATTGATGAAGTTGAACCTGGTGATAAGTTAAAATTCACAGTTGAGGTTAAAAATACTTGCGAAAAGGATGACGAAAATGATTTCGAAGTAGAAGATATTGAAGTAACCTTAACATTAGCAGAAATGGGAGATGAGGGAGATCATGATCTTGATAAAGACTATGAAAACCTTGATGATGGTGATAAATCTGAAGAAGATTTCACAATCAATGTTCCATTAGATGCTGAAGAAGGAACTTATTCAGGAACAATAGAAGCAGTTGGTTACGATAAAGACACTGGTGCTTTCTACGAAGCTGATTTTGTTGATTTCACTGTTAAAGTTGAGAAAGAAAACAACAAACTTAAGTTTAAAACATTCACATTAAGCCCTTCCACACTTAGTTGTAATAATAATAACTTAGACTTATCTGTTAAGTTATTAAACACTGGTGGGCATGATGAAGATGTTCAATTAGTTATCTCACAAGATGAGTTAAACATTGAAGAGATTGAATTATTCGAACTTGAAGAAGGAAATTCAGATGATGATGATACCTACTTTAAGAAAACATTCTCTTTGAATGTTCCAGCAAATGCAGTTGAAAAAACATATGTAGTTACTGGAAAAGCTTACTATAACGATGATGACGACATTGAAACAGCTTCAGCTGTTTTGACAATTGTACCTTGCGGCGGATCTCAAACATCTACCACAACTACAGATACAACTCAAGACAGTGGCGATGATGATGATGATGTTGAAGTTATTGTAACATCAACTCCAACAAACACACCTACACAAACCACAACTACAGTAGATGCTGACGATGATAATAGTTTCTTCGACAGTTCATTGTATTTAGGTTTGTTATTAGCAGCAATTCTTGTTGTTATACTGGTTATTGTTGGATTAATTGTTGCAGTAAGCAGAAAATAAGCTTTTAGCTTTTTTCTTTTTTTTCTTATTTTTTTGATACTACTTATTTCTAAATAATTTAAAAAATTAGTGAGCTATATTGGCTTCGCCCTAGTGTTCTAGAGTTATTTGCAGAGAAATACTCTTCAACAATTGCGGATGCTTTTTTTTCACGAGGGTTTTTCTTACTTTTAATAACAAAAGCCCCTATAAGTTATTCAATAAAATATATAAAGGATAAATGTCTTGAGTGTATAAATTAATAATAAATTAGTAAACTAAAGGGGTGAATTGTAAATGAAAAAGATGTTTAAGAGAGGTATTTCTTTAAATGATATTTTAGTGCCAGCTGTTCTTATTATTGTAATAATAGGTTTAGTTTCTGCTTATAGTCTGGTGAAAATGCCAGGTGGTGGTTCAGATTATGATGGAGAACAAGTTAAATTAGATTTTTATGTTATGAGTCAGTGTCCGTATGGAACTCAAGTAGAGGATGCAGTTAAACCTGTATTAGATCAATTAGGAGGGGCAGTTGATTTTAATCTAGAGTTTATTGTAACCGAGACAGCTCCTGGACAATTTCAATCTTTACATGGAACGCCAGAAGTTTTAGGAAACATTGCTCAGTTATGTGCAGCTGAATATTATCCTGATAAATACATGGATATGGTTGTGTGCATGAATGCAAATGCACAAGCAATTCCTGGTAACTGGAACGCATGTGCAAAATCTTCTGAATTAGATGTTGCAAAAATTGAAGCATGTTATGATGGGGATGAAGGTAAAGAATTATTAAGTGAATCAGCTAAAAAAGCTACAGCTGTTAGTGCTAGAGGTAGCCCAACTATTTTCCTTAATGATCAGCCATATGCTGGTGGAAGAACAGAGAATGATTTTTTAAGAGCAATTTGTAATGCTTTTGAATCAGACAAGCCAGAAGCTTGTAATGATATCCCAGAACCAACAAAAGTTAATTTAATTATGTTGAATGATAAAAGATGTGCTGAATGTCAAGCGGCAACTGGTGTTGTTTCTCAATTAAAAGGGATTTTTCCAGGACTAGAAGTCACAGCTTTGGATTATATGTCTGAAGAAGGAAAAGAATTATTTGAAACAGCAGGCGTAAAAGTACTTCCAGCATTCTTGTTTGATCAAGCAGTCAAGGAAGGTGAAGGTTATGCAGCTGTTCAACAGTATCTTGTACCTCAAGGTGAATATCTTTCATTAATGGTTGGAGCTAGTTTTGATCCAATAAAAGAAATTTGTAACAATGAAATTGATGATACTGGGAATGGAAACATTGATTGTGATGATGATAGTTGTAAAGAAGACTTTGTTTGCAGAGAAGAAGAAAAAGGTAATCTACAACTTTTCATAATGAGTGATTGTCCATACGGTAGAAAAGGTGTTGAAGCATTGAAAGGTGTTGTTGATAACTTAGGAGATGCAGTTGATTATGAAGTTCATTACATTGCAAATGAAGTACAAGATGGTTTTGATAGTTTGCATGGGCAATATGAAGTAGATGAAAACATTATTCAACTTTGTGTTAAAGAACATTCACCTGATGCATGGTTAGACTATTTATACTGCAGGAGCACCAATGGTGTAAAAGGAGTTAACTGGAAAACATGTGCAGAAGAATTTAGTGTAGATGTTACAGCAGTTGAAACTTGTTTTGATGGTGAACAAGGAGCAGAATTGTTAAGCGAAGATATTAAGATTGCAAATGGTCTTGGTATTGGTGCTAGTCCAACATGGATTGCTAATAACCAAAACAAGTTTTCAGGTATTGATGCAGCAACTGTCCAAACCAATTTCTGCCAATATAATGATGTAGAAGGATGCGATACAGAAGTTGCAGCTTCTACAACACCAAACGTTCCAGCAGGTGCATGTAGTTAATTTGTTTTTTTCTTTTTCTTTTTTTAATCAAAATACAAAATATTTATATATAACTAACTCTATTTCTTAATTAGGTGATCTTATGAGAAAAATGATTTTAGTATTACTGATTTTACTTTTTGTTATTGTTGGGTGTGTAAAAGTTGTTTATGTTGAAAAACAAGATGAAAATATAGATTTAAATGAAAAAGAAGATGTTTTAACACCGCCTTCTTTTCCTGTTGAAAATGAAGTAAACGTGGAATCCGAAGATTCTTTACCTAAGGTTTTACCAGAATCTGAAAACACCAAAGGTCCCTTAGAAAATATTCAACCACCAGCGTTACCAGAGGATTGATAAAAATGAAAAAAAACAGTTTAATTATATTTATTGTATTAATATTGTTATTTTCTTTGTCTGTTTATAGTTTCCCTCAGAATATACCTGAAGAATATAAATTTGAAGTTGAATTACATCCGGGGTGGAATTTACTCCCAGAACCACTATTAGATTTTGTTGATTATGATTGGGATATTATGGACCAAGACGACGTTGATGTAATGAAGGATTTTTCTAATTTTGGACCCTATAGATTTTTGTATCTTCCCAAACAAAAGGAATATTTCAAAATTTCTTTTGTAAAAAATCCACCTGAAAAACAAAACTTATTCCCTTACTATGAGGAAGGATATATTCATTTTACGCCTTCTTGGTTCTATTTTAAAGGTGATGATCTTATTTATTTAAAAGCTAATGTTGCAGAATTAGAACAATATTCTGATCGTGACTTTAAAATTGTTAAGGGTTGGAATTTAGTAACTGTGACACCTCATTTTTGGACAACTAAGGAATTAGGTATGGGGGATTGCGATATTTCTAAGGTTTATGTTTGGGATTCACAAAATCAAGAATGGGAATCTACATCTGTAAGTGAGTTATTTTTTGATGATGACATCAATGGATATAGTGTGGCATTGAAGGCTAACAATAATTGTGAATTTGAAAGGAAAAATAAAGATTCTGAGGATCCGCCTTCTCTTCCAGGATTCCCTGTAGATGGGGACGAAGCAGAGCCATTGGCTGAAGAATAACTTTTTTATTTTCTTTCTTTTTTTAATCAAAGTAATCTTCATAACAGAAATTCTTATTTGGTTGATATGAGCAACTACCTTTATGTTCTATAACACAGCCGTCCATGAAATCTTTGTATTTGTTAATCAAAGAATTACAATCACTACATCTTCTAAAGCAAGTTCCAATCTCTACTTCAAACTCTTTTTCATTGATCTTAATGATTTTTGTAGGAACCTCTGACTCACTTTGAAAATATTTGTAAAGATTTTCAACAAATCTATTATCTGTAAGTCTCTCAGAAAGCTTTAAGAATAATTTGCATTTCTTTGGAGAAGTAAAGCTGATTATTTCCCTTCTGATTTCTAAACACCTGGTGTTTTGCATCTTAGAAGTGTCTTGTTGTTTCTTCTCTGCTACTTGTCCAGGTACTTTTAAACTACCGTCTGGGTTAAATTCTATCATGGGTGTTTGGCTTTTGTTTATGTTTATATTCTTTGTTGTTTTGATTTATGTGGATCTTATTCATTAAAATTTCGTGAGAACAGATCAACCATCCCACTAAGAGCCCCCACCCAACCACCCTTGATTAATAAGTTAGATGCAAAAAATAGATTATAATACTCTTCAACAATTGCGAATGCTATTCTGTCACTAATAATTTTTTCTTTTAATGACAAAATTTTTTCATTAAACTTTTCTTGACTTTTTAATATATAAACTCAACTACCAAAAACAATATAAACAACTTCATAACTAAAAATAATAGATGGTGATGGGTGAGTATGTTGTTTTGGATTTAGAAACAACTGGATTGTCAAAAAAGAGGCATAGGATAACAGAAATTGCTGCTGTTAAAATAAAGAAGAACAAAGTAGTTGGTAAATTCCAAACTTTAGTTAATCCTAAACAAAGAATTCCTTCTTTTATTACTAGATTAACAGGCATAACTAATGATATGGTCAAAGATGCAGAACCGATTCATAAAGTTCTTCCAGAGTTTATTGAATTCTTAGGAAATGCTCCTATAATTGCACATAATGCATCATTTGATTATGGTTTTATTGAACACAATGCAAGGCAACATTTAGATGTAGGTATTGAAAATAAAAGATTGTGTACAAGAAAACTAGCAAATAGATTATTACCGGACTTACCTAGTAAAAAATTAAGTTGCATATGTGAACATTTTGAAATTGTTAATGAGCAAGCACACCGTGCAATGTCAGATGTTAATGCAACAACAGAAATTTTCTATAAATTCTTAGAGATGGCAAAAGAAGAAGAAGGAATTAAAACAGAAGAAGATTTAGTTAAGTTTGAAAAAGCTCCACGACGGAAAAAATAAATTAATTCATGAATGGGAAACTGAAGTTGATTGTTAACTACAACTTATTCTAATTTAAATTTAGAAAATAGACAATAAAAGCCTCCGCCGAGAATTGAACTCGGGACCTCGGCATCTTTGTTATTTGGAACAAAGCATTTTGTACTTTGTCCAAAATATACCAATGCCGCGCTATCTAGTGCTTTGCACAAGCCTTTGCTTATGTAAAGTACCGCTAAGCCACGGAGGCGTATGTGTTTAATACACAGAAATTCCCTTTTAATTTATAAAGATAATGGTTATTTTGGCCAGAATATTAATAAATAAGGCTTATTTTCTTTGATAAATGGAACTTGAACTGCAGAGACTAGTGAAATCTGGACATAAATCCTTAGGGGAAAGGGTATTTCAATTATTTGAAGATTATGCTCATATGCAAACTTTTACTGATGCAAGTATTGATATTCTTTTTAAAAGAGTAAGAATATATCTTAATGCTTTTGCAAAAAGTGGAGATATTAATTTTTCTACATCAGCTCTTAATTATTTTAAAAGATTTGATCGTTATTGTTCAAAAATGATTCCTTTGGGAGCTATTCCAACAGATGGTGATTCTTTGATGAGCATGACTATAGATGCATTAACTGGTTATCGTGGCGGAGATATGTCTTCAGATGAATTAATTGAATTATCAGGCATTAGTAAATTTGTTTCAAGTGCTAATGGTGCTGGGATTAGTGGTGAATATACAGAAAAGGGAGATGTAGAAAAAATCTTTTTATTTCATTATAAAGGATCAAACCCAGAAACTTCTGCATTAGTTTGTGCAACAGAATTATTTCAAGCACTTGAACCAGAAGCAGAAGAAATTCAAGATATTATAAGTGGATTAAATGACTTAGATAATATTCATGAATTTATGGAGCATGTTTCTGGAGATGAAGAACTAGGCGAAGAACTTGAAGAATATTTGGATGAATCAAATATTTTTCATTTTTTATCTCAACCACATGTTGAGGTAGTTGCAAAAGTGGTTATGGGGGAAAAAGCAAAGTACTTAAAAGATTATGTTTATGAAAATACTCCTAAATTTGATTTTTTAAATCATTATTCTCAAGCAAAAGGTCTTATTACTGGTGGGGAAGTTATTGCTGCACATCCAGAAATAAATGTAGATATATTTTCGGCATTATCATATAGATTATTAAGCTATTGTTATCTTATTAGTACTCATAATAAATTAGTAGCATCATCACCACAGATTACACCTTCAATTGGATTAGCTTCATATTTAAAGAGACATCCAGCTATGGAGAAAGAAGTTATTAATTCTCCCAAGATTTATAGGGCTTTTTCTAATTAATTAGGTTATAATGCAGTATCTAGCCTTTTGTTTAACAATATTAATATATTCGAAGCTATTTCTTACTTAAAATGCAGTATACTCCTACAGTGATACAAAATGATGAAATAGATTTAGATGCTTTATTAATTTCTGATAACCATAAATCATTGGTTGTTATTGCGCATGGACAAAGTGGCAGAGCAGCTGCGTTTATCCCATTAGCAAAACATCTTGCAGATCATCATGATGTTTTATTATATTCTCTTCGTGCCCATAAATTTACAGATAAATTTGATCCGTTTAGGCAAGCGCTATCTCAAGATCATCATGGATCAAAAGGAAAATTTTCTGTTTTAAAGGCAATTGAGGATCAAAAAGCAGTGCTTGAATCTGTTGTTGATAGGTATGACTCAATTGGTTTTTTTGGTTTTTCAGTGGGGGCAACAATTTCTGCTTATGCTGCACAAGATACAGGGTTTAAAGATAAATTAAATGCTCTATACATGGCAAGTGCTTTTTTAGATGCTTCTGATATTGAATGGGTTGGTTGGTATATTAATACTTTTGGAGGAACTGCATCATCTGGAATTCATTCTTTAGCACATCCAACTTTGTTAGAATGTAATCCTGGTATAGATCTTCCTATAAGGGTTGCAATTGCAAAACAAGATAGAACATTGAAAAGTCCTAAACGAATAAAAGTATTTAATGACATTTTTGGTGAAAAAAATGTTGTACAATTTATGGGCAACCATTGTTTTAATAAAACAGGATTTAGATATTTTGGTTACACTGGAAAAGTTTTTGGAGACGAAAAACCAGAAATGACTGGAAGAAAAAATTTACAAGTTTATAATGATGTTTCTACGTTTTTTAATCAATATTTACATACATGATTTCTTTAAGTCTGTAAAAAAGAGAAATTCTTAGTGAGAAAATAGCATTCGCAATTGTTTAAGAGCGTTGTTATTAATTTTTTAATACAAAAAACAATAAGGCCAGGCGAGTCGAAGACGAGTAGGACTTTTGGAAAAAGTCCGTCTGTGCCTATGTTGTTGTTTTTTGATCATACATCATATTCAAATTTCTTATCTAAACAATCTTCCCAATACCCACCATGCACCAATTACTAGGAAAAAATATGTCCAAAAACTTATTTTAGTTGTAATGTATCCTAAATCTCTTAATAAAAATAATACTCCTATTATCAATAATACTAATCCAAAACCAATCCCACTAATTCGTCTTCCAAAATGATTTCCAAAACCGCCTCCTACTACTTTTGCTTGTACCATTATACTATCACCTTTGTTTTCTTTTTAATCTTGTAAATATTTTCAATTAAATCTGTTCCAGCATAACCTGCTAATAATGCTAATGCAAAGTTTGTTGAAACAAGTAACCCTGCAAATAATCCAATAACTCCAGAAGCAAGGAATGTTAACAAAAATGCACTAGGCTTGAATTTTGATTTTTTATTTTTATAACTATATTTCATATAACCAACGCAGGCTCTTGCCCACCCTCCTATAAATCCAAATAATGCTGCTGTTAATAACATATTGATTTTATTTATTTTAGAGTTTATAAAGTTTTTTGGTTAGATAAGTAATATATCTATATATTAAAATAGAAAGGCTTAAATATATCTATAAATACTTTAAGTGTACATGAAACAATACGAATATTCAAATTTAGGAAAGAAAATGGTAATATTTAGTTATATCATTACTGTAGTTAGTGTTATATCTCTTTCCTTACATCAAGCATTAGCTGGGATCTATTATGTTCTTGGTTGGTTTTATCTTCTTTTTGGTTTGTACTTGTCAAAATCAAGTATAAATAAATACTTTAGAAATATTTTTAAAAATTAGGGGTGGGAATATGTGTAAAAATTGGAAAGGGGCAACATTGTTAGGTGTTCTATTATGGGCCGTGATCATAATTATTAAATTTATTTTAATGAGTATTCCAGGGATAAATAACAATTTTTTTGTTGTTAGTATGGTTCCTTTATTTTTAATTGGATTAGTTACTCTATTTTTGTCAAACCTGTATTTTAAGAAGACTTTCCCTTCAACAAAGGAAGGTTTTTTTTTGGGTGCTTATTTTGTTGTCATATGGTTAGTTTTAGAGTTTATAATTACGCTCTTTATTGAAGGATATATGTTTTTCTTCAGTGAGATCTTGAATAGTCTTTTTTTATGGATTGGTTTTTTAGTTGTAATTGTGTTCTCAACTATGGTTGGGCATAAATTAGGAAACTGTAAGTCTTGTTACAAAATAAGTGCAGTAGCTCCTATAAAAAAAGCAGTAAAGAAGAAAGTAACTAAAAAGAAAACAGCAAAGAAAGTAGTGAAAAAGAAGGTTGCAAAGAAGAAAGTAGCAAAGAAAACAGTGAAAAAGAAAGCTGTAAAGAAAAAAGCAGTGAAAAAGAAAGTAGCAAAGAAGAAAGGAAAGAAAAAATAATAATAAAGGAAGAAGTAGGAAACAAGAAGTAAGAAGTAACAATTGAACTTCTTACTTCAGACTAATTACCTCCTACTTTCATCAGGGGTGAAACAATGGGATTAACAATACCGGAAGATATGGATGATTTATTTTATTTTAGTAGGAGAGCAATGGGAGAAGGCAAAGCAATGGCTTGGGTTTACAGGCCAGAATGTCTTGAATGTCACAAAGCAAAAATGGGCAAGCCTGTTAATGAGAAAACAGGAAAGGCAAAGATCAGAGCAAAAGAATATGTTTGTCCAGAATGTCAACATACAGTTCCAAAAGAAGAGTTTGAAGAAACTTGTCAAATGGAAATTGCTTATACATGCCCTCATTGTAAAAAAGAAGGGGAAGCAATAACTCTTTACAAGCTAAAATCTTTTGAAGGTGTTAAAGCCTATGTTTTTGAATGCGAACATTGCGGAAAGAAACTAGGAATCACCAAAAAGATGAAAGCTCCTAAAAAGAAGTAGTTTTTATTTTTTCTTAATTTTTTGAGAATTAAAGAATTATTGTTTTTTAAAATCTTTCGTGAGCGACATTGGCTTCGCCCTAATGTTGTAGAGTTTTTCAATTTATTTATCTTATACAAAAAACAACATTGGCCAGGCGAGGTGAAACCGAGTAGGATATTTTACAAAGTAAAATGTCCGTCTGTGCCAGGGTTGTTGTTTTTTGCTTTGGGTCTAAAGCAGATATAGTTCATTAACTTTTTTAATCTTTTCTAGAATATTCTTAAAGAAATCAAAACTTATCTTCTATCTTCTGGTCTTTCATAGAACCAATTTGCATTATGTGCAGACGCAGGTCCAATATATTTCTGTGCAACATCTAATATAACTGCTTCTTTAGATAGTGATTTATACCTGCACCATGCGTGTGCCATTATTCCAATACTATTTCTATCAACACTTACGTCTCCTACTAGAATTCCTTCATCAATAAATTTTTCAAATAATACTGCACAAAATAATCCCATATGCCTGCAAACCCCATATCCTTCATTAATAAATTGGTCAAGTGGAATCACTGGTTCTTTTTTATCTTCTGTTACAAATCCTTCTACAAATTGTTTTGTTGCAATTTCGTCATATCTTAATTTAGATTTAACAGTATTAAAAATCGCGGATGGTATTAATCCTCTATAATTATACGCACCAATTTTACTAGAAATTTCTTTTTTAACTTCTTCGTAAGCTTTTACTATGAGCTCTGCATTATTTAATACTAAAATTGCTTCCCTTGGATGTGCTCCCAAATAAATCCCTTTATTAATTCTTCTGTCTCTTCCAATAAAATGATATTTTCCAAGGTATTTTCCATCATTAACTAATCCTTGTATATCGCTTCTTATTTCAGGATCATCATTTGGATTAAAAACACGAATTTCCATCATTTGTGTTCTTCCCCAATTTACAAGATCTTCTATTCTCTTACCTTTCTTACCATTATTTGGTGTATCCTCTGCTTCAGTTGTCACGATAAGGTAAGGAATGCATCTGGATTTAAAAACCTTTTTATATAATAGGGCCTTATTACACTTAATATGGCATTCCTTAAGAAACTAGGTATTTGGATTATTTCAATCTTACTTTCTATATGTATATTTACACTAATTTTTGGAACTTTTACAAACATTGATATTAAGGAAGCATTTGGTGATATCTATGGATATGCCGATAAAGATGCCCAAGAAAATTTGAATAATAAAATTTCTTTTTATTGTGATAAAATAACTGATATGCAAACACAAGCTGATTCTTTGGATGTAAGTTTAGAAGAATTACTAAAACAAAGTGGATCAAGGGGAGAAGAAAGTGAACAAACAATGATGCTTGTTAAAGTTTGCAATAACTTTAATGATCCAAGTATTCCTAAAAGAGAATTCTTCATAAGTTTCATGGACATTATGAGTGGCGGTATGCCAGAAACAGACAAACTATTAGAAGATAAAAATTCACCTTTAGCAGATTCACCAATTACTGCAATTTATACTAAAATAAAAAATATTTGGAAACCATTTAAGATTTCTTTGCCAATCTTAGTTTTAATCTTGTTTGGAGTATTGTTCTTGTTTTTTATGCATGAACCAAAAGAATATTTAAGATACGTAGCAAAGATGTTTTTAAGAACTGGAATTTGGTTAGTAATTCCATTTTTAATTCTTTTAATTTGGACAACTATAAGTCCAATTAATACAACTCCTTTAATGGAAACAATGTCCCAAGCTTTACCTAGTGAAGATGGTTCCATGCCCTCAGGTAGTCCAGATTTAGATATGGGCAAAGTATTCTTTATGATGCTACCAATAATGATAAAACAAATCTATCCCTTAGTTGTATTTTTGATTGGTGTGTTTTTGATATTAATTGGGGTTGCAGGGCTGTTGGGAGTTAAGTTTATGAATAAACCTTCATCTGAGAAAAAGTAACTAACAAACTTTAGCATTATCATTAATATTTGCTTTAATTTCTTCATGTTTAGTTTTTAAGAACTTAACTTTGTCAGCTTCTTCATTTCCAACTAAAAATACTTTTCTATACTTTACTTTCATTTTATACTTCAAGAAGTCATCAAATGTAATTGTTGAGAATTTCTTAGGTAAACTAATACCTTCTACATAAACTTGATCTCCAATTTTAGATTCATCTGCTTCTAACACTACAACATCTTTCTTTTTCTCAGCAGCTAGCATCATACCTTCACTTTTCACTCCTTTAAGTCTTACAGGTTCTAAATTAGTAACAACAACAACTTTTTTACCTGTTAAGTCTTCTTTTGAATAATATTTCTTTAATCCTGCAACTAATTGTCTCTTTTCTTTCCCTAAATGTATTTTTACAACATATAATCTGTCTGCATCTGGATGATCCTCTACTGATTCAATTTTAGCTACTCTTAAATCTAATATAAACTCAGAATCAGTATTGTTTTCTGATTTTTCTTTTTTATTCTTGGATTCTGCATCTTGAGGGGCATTTTCCTGAATCATTTTCTTAACTTCGTCTTCTATTTTCTTAACTAAGATCTCTCCTTTGTTAATTTTATGAGTTTTCATATCAAAATGAATGTCATCCCAACTTAAATCTTTAAGATTAAGTTGTTTATGTAACTTTTCTGCAAACTTTGGCATGATTGGAGAAATGATTATTCCTAGATTTTTTAATAAGTGGAAACAGAAACTTAAAATTTTATGTGCTTGTTCTTTTTCTTCTTTAGTTCCTTTCAACAAAGCCCATGGTGCACTATCTTGGAAATATTTATTGCCTAGGCTACCTAAATGTAAAATATCTTTAATAACTTCCCTAAATTCAAAATCATGATAGTTTTTTCTTATTTTAACAGCTGTTTCAGTGAATTCATTAATAATCTTTTGAACTTTTTTATCCTCTACATCAAACTCTCCTATTTTGTTATCAAAGTTTTTATTCAGGAAACTAATTGTTCTATAACCAAAGTTTCCTAGATTTCCAATTAACTCAGTGTTAACTCTAGTTTTGAAATCAGCAATATCTAAATCAATATCTTCCATTTTTGAAGTTAAATTAGCTGCATAATAAAATCTCAAATATTGTGGATTAAGATATTTCAAATAATGCCTAGCTTCTATAAAGGTACCTCTTGACTTTGACATTTTTTCTTTGCCAACTGTTAAGAAACCATGAGTTATAATCTTATCAGGTTGTTTGATTCCAGCATTTTCTAACATTGCTGGCCAGAACAAATAATGGAAATATACAATGTCTTTTCCAATCACGTGAATTATTTCACTTTCTTCTTTATTTTTAGGCATCCAATAATCTTTTTCTGAACCTTTCTTTGCAATATTCTTACAATAATTAGCAGTACTACTAATATAACCAACAGGAGCATCTAACCAAACATAAAAAAACTTTGGAGAGCCTGTTTCTTTTTCTGAATTTGGAATTTCAAATCCAAAATAAGGTGCATCTCTGCTTATACACCAATCCTCTAATTTCTCAATCCAATTTAAACAGAAATTTACAACTTCTTTCTGCAAAGTTTTCTTTTGCAAGAATTTAATTAATTGAGCTTTGCACTTGCTTAGTTTGAAAAAATAATGTGTACTTTCTTTTTCAATAGGTTTTCCATCACAAATTGTACACTTTGGATTAATTAAATCAGTTGTTTTATGTGCATTACCACATTTTTCACAAACATCCCCGTATTGATCCTTAGCTTTACACTCTGGACAAGTTCCTTTAACAAATCTGTCTGGCAAAAACCGTTTACAATGTTCACAATAAACTAATTGCATAGCTTTTGTGTAAATTAAATCCTTTTTTCTTAGTTCGTTATAGATAAACTCTGCATATTCTTTATTTTCTTTAGAATTTGTTGAATAATATGAATCAAATTCAATATGAAAGTCTTTAAAATCTTTAGTATGCTCTTTCCAGAATTTTTCTATTAATTTTTCAGGTTTAATATCTAATTGTTTTGCTTTAATATCAATCGGTGTGCCGTGAGTATCATCTGCACAGCAATATATTGCATTTTTACCTGTTAACTTGAGAAATCTAACAAATATGTCTGTTTGTATATATTCTACTAAATGACCAAGATGAATAGAACCATTTGCATAGGGTAGAGCACTAGTTACAACTATTCTATGTGGTTTTGTGCTTGTTTTACTTGTTTTTGTTAGTTTCTTCCCCTCGTTAGCCATAATAGGGATAAGTGAGGTTAGTTTATTTAAAAATATTGTTGTTTAGGTTCATTTTGCAAGCTAATTATGCCACTCTTTTTGTTTTCCATTTTTATTTTTTTAAATTAATATTTATCATAATCAGGTCCATCATAAGTTTTACTTAAAATGCATCTGCAACAATCCTGTGTTCCATCTTCTTCTGTTACACATTTTTGATCTTTGTAGATTGTGTTTGTTGTTGTAATGCAACTATATTCATCTATTCCTGAACCATATGTGCCATCACAGTCTAATTGTGCACAACATTCAGTAAGTTCTTCAGGGGCACAACCACCAACATATGTTCCACCTACAGCTAATCCAGTAGCTGCAATTGCGATTGTTGCATACTTTTTTGCACTGCCTAATCTATTTACAATTCCTTTTCCTAATTTACTTCCTAAATTACCTAATTTTTTTAATGTAGTGCTTTCAACTTTCCTTTCTAAGTTTGCTTGTATGTTTGCCATTTTATTTTCCCCCAAATTGTTTTCTTATTATTCTTTTTTTTAATCTCATAACATGTAATCCCAATAACACTTACATGCACAACACTCTTCTTCATTTTTGTCATTCACAACACAATGATCTGCGTTTTCTTTTGTTGTGACTCTTTTATAACACGACGTATGAAATGTTGGTGAGCAAGATATTTCTTGACAAGCAGGACTTTGATATGCTTTTACATCTTGATATGTGTCTTGTCCAAGAAAGTAACCAATTCCAGCAGCAATTGCAACACCATAAACAATTGCAATTCCTTTTGTTATTTTTTTTATTGCAGTTGAGAGGGTTATTCTTTCTAATCTTCCAATCTTTCTTTGTTTTTGATTATTTGTTTGCATTTTATTTTCCAACTGTTTTTATTTTATATCTTTAATACATCGTGTAATCACAAGTACACACACAACATTCTTCTATGCCTTGTTTATTATATGCACAATTTTCTGCTTTTTCTTTTTCAACTAAGCTTTTACTGCATTCAAAATATGGTGAGGATTTACATTCTATTTCTTGGCAAGCTTTTGTTTTGGATGCAATATGTTCTTGATATTGATTGTAACCAATTACACCAATAAAGGCTCCAACAAGAATAATCCCATAAGTAATTGCAGCACCTTTTTTTATTCTTTTGAATGTAGTTGATTCTGTTATTCTTTCTAATCTTCCATTCTTTTTTTGATTTTGATTATTTGTTTGCATTTTATTCGTTGGTTGTTTTTTTTAATTTATAATCAATTACCACTGGACTTGAGCCAGGAATTATTCTTTTACTTATCTTGATATAATCTAATTCATCATTTTTGCTTAATTTCATACTTCTGTCATTAAGACGACCATCGTATTTGTCTATTGTTACATAATGCGTTACTTCACGTCCAACTTCTTGATCCAAGTAACTTTCATCAATAGCTGATGTAACTGTTGTATCAACAATTTTTGTTGGTCTGTTCTCAATAGCTCTTGGACCAATACAAGTTTTATATCCCACACCTACGGAAAGGAAAAGCATGCCTCCAAGAAGCATTCTTCCTAAAACATATCCTACTTTCCCAAGCTTACTCATATCATCCATATGTGCAAGATCATCTATTGAATTTGTTTTTGATTTATTATTCGGTGTCATCTTCGAATATATCATCCATGCTTAATCCAAATTCTTGTGTTTGATACTTATGGCTTGGGTCATATACGCATGCACAAGTATCATCGTAATGGTCTTCACATCTTTCATCATAACCATTACACTTTAGTTCTTTACAACATTCACTTGGTTCAGGACAACCTGCAAGATAACCTCCACCCATTACTAACCCTGCTCCTACTGCTGCAATTGTTGCATATCTTTTTGCTGTTTGTCCTACTTTTTTCATTGTATCTAAAAATTTATTTCCACCAACTCTTTTTTCTAAATTTTTTACTTGTTTTACTTGTATGTTTCCTGTCATTTTATTCTTCCTCCAATAATTTTCTTTTACTAATATGTATCGTCTACAAAAACATCACTTGCATCATCAATTGAAAGACCAAACTCTTGTGATTCAAAATTAAATGAAGGGGGATCATATTTACATTCGCAAGTGTTATCATAATGATCAACACAATCATACGACCCATTACAATCTAATTCTTTGCAACATTCACTTTCTTCACCACAACCAGCAAGATAACTTCCACCCATTACTAATCCTGCTCCTACTGCTGCAATTGTTGCATATCTTTTTGCTGTTTGTCCAACTTTTTTCATTCTATCCAAAAATCTATTTCCACCAACTTTTTTTTCTAAATTTCTTACTTGTTTTACTTGTACATTTCCTGCCATTTTATTTTACCTCCAATACTAATTTTTTATTTTCTGTTTCTTTTGTATGGGCTTTCCATAAATCTTCTATAATTGTCACAATTTCTATCATTATTATTTCTAATGTATGGATTTAACATGTTACTTAAGTCGTCTAACTTCTCTTTTTTTCTACTTTTAAGAGCCATCATTGTGCCATCACTATGTTCAGTTAATAAGAGATATTCTCCTTTCCTTTCTTTAGACTTAATCACTTCAGATCTACATATGGAGCCAATATTAAATCCATATCTCGGAAAGAGTCCATCTTTTGTTTTTTCATAACCATTTATTACAAGATCCTTTCCAGGTGTTTTATCCCCTTGATAATCATTTTCTCTAAGTTCATAATCAGCAAGTGGAAAAAATTCTAATAATTGCGCAGAAAAAAATTCTCCCAATGTTGTTTGTTGTCTTGTTCTTGTATTTGGGTCATCACTTAGTTTTTCATCTACAATCTTTTCTACCATTTCTCTTTGTGTTCTTTTATAATCTGTTTTTGTTTCCAAATTTATTGCAGTTGGAGCATTATCCATTTGTTGTTTAAATGCAGTTCCACAACCTGAATATAATGTAACAGCTGCTAATGCACCAATTATAATTTCTTTGAGTCCTTTCATTTTTATTCCTCCGTTTATAGCTATCGCTAACTTAATTTTTCTTAAATCATTTACTTAAACAGCTCTTGCAGTTTGAACTTGATAATTTTTATAATGCCAATGCAAAAAATTAGTACTTGGATTATCTGTAATTTGTTTTCTAAATTCTTTGCACTCTCTTTCTATTTCAATTTCTGATTTTTCCAATATTGCTGAATACTTTGAGCAATGTATTTTATATTCTTGAATTAATTCTTGCATTCTTCCATAATATCTTTGGAATCTTCTTGGTTGTGTATATGTGGTAATTACATCTACCATTGTTTCAATTGCATTGTATAATGCTTGATTACTTTTTTTAATTCTTGAACAAACTCTTTCATTACTTCGTATTGCATTTGTTTTTTTATGGTATGACTCAAACTCAGGGTCAAGTTTTGCAAGCTCTCTTTCATTCATACCAACAATAGTCCCGTATCCAACTAAATTACTTTTTCTTGAATCAAGATAACCTGTAAACCAATTACTTACCATCTCTAACTGGGCTTTTTTTTCATTTCCTTGCGACATAAGTTCCCTTACGTGTTCAAGTGCTCTGTCATAAAAAATACCATAAACAATTACGTCTGCTTTTCCCATGTTTTGTGTTACTTTTTCTTCAACTTTTTTCATACTTGTTTTCTCTTCATGTTCTGTGATTTTCATAATTCCTCTTTTTATAGCTTCATAATCATGTTCAAGTTCTGGAACTTCAAAACCTTTAATCACATTTCTTTTTTCCATTACAAATTTTACAATGTTTCTAAATTGTTCTAAGTAACTTTCTTTAACATCTTGGATTATTTCATTAACATAATCACCGCCATAATACATTTTAAGTCCTGGTTTTTCTTCAAATAAATCTTCAATATTTTGTTTTAAATCATTTGTGTCATACCAAAATAATTGAACTGTTGATGCAACTTTTTTCTTTACTTCTCTTTCTTTTTCTGGATCTATTTCAACAATGGGTTCCCTTTCAAGCATATCAACAATTGTTTCAATATTTTGGGTTAACATTATTTATTCACCTACTTTGCCTCGCTGGACCTGTTGGTCCGTAATTCTTTTGAATGAATCTTTTCCAATTCTCACATCTCTGTTCATTGTTTGGCAAATAATTTGTTAAAACATTCAAAAGTTCCTCAGCTGCATTATAACTCATTTTCCTTGTATTGACATTCGCCATTGAGTCTTCTGTTGTAAGGTAAGATTTCATTTTGATTACTCCTGCTTTTCTGAACTTTGCATAAACTCTGCACACATCATCAACATTTATCGCCCAGGTTCTTTTGTACATTCCTTCTGATTTTTCATAACACACCACAACAAGATCTTCACTTCCTTGTCCAAAATCTTTTAAGATATATTCTACTGCTTTGCATTCATCATCTAAAATTCCAGTAAGTCTTTTGCCTAAGACTTCTTTGTACTCAGTATTTGTATCAAGATTTTGAACATAAAATGCACTTTCATCAAGGAATACAACTGAATCGTCTTTACCTATTCTGACTTTTTCTTTTTGCTCGTCTTTGTCAAGGACCTCATCAAAATCTTTTATGAACACTGTTGGTTTTTCTTGCGCAATTGCTTGTGTAGTTACATTATTAATAATAGGGATATTTGGTGTGTATGCTCCTAATACTCCCAGAAACACACTAGCCATTGCTATTTTTTTAACAAGATTCATTTTTACACCTCAGTTTCCATTTTGAAAAAGATAATATACTTTTGTACTCTTTTCATTTAGCTCAGTGCCCATTGGATAAGGAACTAATGAAACACCTCTTACAGATGTTTGTTGATTTTGTTCTAAATAATTTCCAAGGATTCTTCCTCTTAAAAATGAAAGTTGAAAATTATTTTCTACTGGTAGTTTACATTCTTTTGCTGATTTTTCATCTGCATTTCCACACATCAACATTATTCCATTTTCAGGTTTTAATGTTGCAATTGCTCCTGCAATCATTTCATTTAATCCAGAATTACTTTCTTCTGGTCTAAAAACACAGTCGTCATAATCTACTTGCCCTAAAAATACAAGATCATAACCTTGTGGTATCGCATGTGGATTGCCTGAACATATCCCTTCCATGATTCTTGGTGTCATATAAACAGGGGCTCTTGGTTCTTCGCATATAATTTCTGGACATTCACATTTTTCTACTCTTTCTTTATTGATTACATCTCCATTGTTTGCATATTTCCTTGCTATTGCTACTACATAACTTGCTGCAAGTTGAGGATTATCTTTTACAACTATATCATATTGTCTTTCATAAAAACCCTGAAGACCTGCTTTATTGGTTGATGGTTCTCTAGCTGTGATAAGAATGTGATAATTATAATCTCCATTTAGTTCTCCAATTGCCCATTTAATTGAATTAATTTTTGAGAAGAGGAATCTGTCTATTACTTGATTGTCATATTGGAGGTCTATCATTGGAATTAATTTATTGGTGGAATCAGTTGCAACACCAAATCCAATTGTTCCATCTGTATATTCTTCAATTTTTCCAGATGCTTTTCTACTAAATCCTTTCTTAAGTGTACCCCCAAGTTTTACTAAAAGATCATTAAGGTCATACTTTTCAAGATCTACTTTCATCTCAGGATATCCTGATGCAACTAGTTTTGCTTCAATTCCTTGAGATGCCTCTTGTTGAGTAGCTCTATTTTCCATGCCAGTATCAGCTGTAGCAATTCCTGTGCTAAGCATGAAATATAATGCTCCTGCTGCTGTTGCACTTGCAATTTTTTTAATTTGGTTTGTTAATTTTGACATTTTAATAGTCCTCCATCTAGGTTTATTGATTATTAAGTTGAAAATTTGGTTGAAAAAGTAAAATTTATTTGTGGTATGCAGGTCCTGTTGGTCCGTGTGTTTTATTTATGTATGTATCAAATCTTTCACACATTTCTCCATTGTTACCAACATACATGCTAACTATTTTATTGAGTAATATTGCGTTTTTGTGTTTCATGTTTTCTGTGTTAACAATGTTTCCTGTACATGTATGAAATCTTACAACATCTTTTACATTAATGAATCCAAATAATTTCTTCTCTTCATGTAATGCTCTACAAACACAATCTAAATTTACACCAAACTGAGGCCAATCTCCATATTTGTCAGTTTCATATCCTCTTACTAACAGATCTTTGTAGAGTCTTGTTTCACCAGTATTTGGGTTGGTTATCTCTCTCTCAAATATGTAAACACCAACTTTGTCATATTCTCTATCTAATAGCTTTTTTACCTCTGCTCCAATTTTTAATTTTTGCTGAACAATTTTTTCAAGTTCTGCTGACGAAACTTCACCAGGTCCAATTGAACTTTCTACAGTATCAGAAGCAACTACTGCTTCAGAAGCAACTACTGTAGGTATTACTTCACTTTGATCAATATTAGCAATTTGAATAACTCCTGCTAAAGCAGCTGCAGTGATTAAATATCTTAATGCTTTTACCATTTTTACCTCCTTGAATTTTCTTTTTTTATAATAAATTAAATAGTGAAGATTTATTTGTCTTCACTACTTCGTTGTTTTGAACTTATTATTTCCCTGAAGGGCCTGTTGGGCCAGCAGTAGAATTAATGAAGTTTTGCCAATTTCTACAAGCTTCTTGATTGTTTTGGATATAAACACCTAAGACTTGGTTTAGTTGTTTAGCAATATAATTTTTTAAATTTGGACTTTTAACAACTGAACCCATACTATCTTCAACAATTACATGGTCTTTAATATGCATAAATAAAAAATTCTTTTCTTGATGAAATGATCTACATGCTTTGTCAAAGTTTACAGACCACTCTGCCCAATCACCATACTTGTTTGAGTTATAACCAGTTAAAACCAAGTCTTGATATTTCATACCAAATTCTTCATATTCCATGAGGCTCCATTCTACTTTGTCAAATTCGTTTTCTAATTGCTTTGCCATTTGTTCTCCAATTGTTCCTCTTTGTCTCTCTGCAATGTATGGATTTTTGTTTATCTTTAATGACGCAGGTCCTGTGGGGATGTATGTTTCTGCTATTTGTCCGCCTGGTCTCATTGCTTCACTTCTGGCTGTTACACAACCTTCTAATCCACCAACAGCTCCGGCAGCAATACTAAGTGCTATTGCGCCTGCTCCAACACTTTTTAATGCGTTGTATCCTTTGTCTTTTAATGCTTCATACCCCTTATTTATCATATTATTCATTTTTGACATCTTGCACCACCCTCCATGGTTTTAATTGTGTTTAGATATTCATTCAACACATTGTATACATTCTTTGCATGTTTATCCCATAATCTCATTGTATATGTTGATCCATGTTTTGTTCTTACAGCTACATCATCTCCTCTCATCCACTCAAACATTCCAAAGTGTTCATGCAAAGAAACATCACAAATATCATTTAGATTAATTCTGTACTTTGGAACAAGTTGTCTTTTTTTCTTTTCCTCACATACAACAATTGTATGTTCTCCTGCTTGTGTCTGCATCTTTGTAATATACACTTTTTTACATTCTTTTGATGCAGTAAGTGCGTCAACAAGCTTGTTTGCGTATATAGCAATGTTAGGGTTTTCTGAATCAATGTATGTTATCTTTGGGAGAGTTTTAGTATGTGCAGCTATAACTGCAGCAGATGATTCTGCTTCTTTTTCCCCAACACTCTTATCTTTATACCCCACTTTTGGTTCTTCTTTTGCTTTTTTATTTACTACAACAAACCCATTACCACTATTTGGTTCTGGTTTCTGTTGGTTATGCATTCCTACTGCATTTCCATTATTGGTCCCAACCATATATGAATTAGGCATTGGGTCTGAGTGTACAGTGCCTATGCATCCAGTCAAAGGCAATGTTGCAATTACCAAACTTGAAATAATTTCTTTTAATCCCATCTTTTACCTCCAGAGCTTTTAATCATCCTAAACTATTAGATGACAATGATTAATGATAAAACCTTTTAGCGAAATTTCCACAAAAAAGCGTTATTTTTTTGTAAAATTTGTGTTTTCGTTGAATTTACTTGATTTCTTTGGTGTTTTTTTAATTGTTACGTCAACAAAAATACTTATTTTAACTCTTGTTATTGCTTTTTTAACCTTTTTTTGGAAATATAACCTATAATCTAGATGTTTCTCTTCCCCACTATTCTTTTACACATAACTCTTATAAGTATCCCACTACACATGATTTCCACAAAAAACACAATATTTTTATATTCTACTGCATTACTGTAGAAATTATGGGGGAAGAAGTTTTTAGAGGGCAAATCTATGAGAATATTATGCCACAAAAATTGGACTTAATAGATCGTAAGATTTTGTACCTTTTAAGCAGAAATGCAAGATATTCAAATACTGCAATAGCAAAAGCACTTAAGATTAAAAGAGAAGTAGTAGCTTATAGAATCAAGAAAATGCTTGACAATAAAGTAATAAATGGTTTCTATACTTTAATTGATACTAGAAAATTAGGAAAATTTATTCATGTTGTTTATATGAAACTTAAAACAACTAGTCAGGAAAAAGAAATGTTAGATCTTCTTGTAAATACACCTCACATTAGCGCGGTTCACACTTGTTCTGGCATGTATGATTTACATTTTGAAATTCTAACAGATGATTTAGAAGGTTTTGATCGTGTTTTTAGTATAGTCTTAAATCAATTTAGAGAATTTGTTCATGATTATATTGTTTTGAATTTTTTAAGAGAAGACAGCACAGGAAGGGGTTTTCTCTTGGATGTTCAAGAAGTAAAGGATTCCAATCTGCATAATTTTAAGGAAATCAAAGGTAGTTGTTTTCAAAAAGAATTTGATCAACAGAATAAAGAACATTTTGTTGTTGAAGTAGATAAATTAGATAAAAGACTTTTAAAATTAGTTAATCATAATTCTAGGATGACTATTAGAGAAATGGCTGATGAATTGGGTGTTGTGCCGTCGACAATTGAAAACAGGAAAAGACGATTAATTACAAATGGTGTCATTAAAAGATTCTTACCATTAATTAATTTTTCACATTTTGGTGTGCAATGGTATGTGGTTTTTCTGTACATGAAAGATTTAGATGAAAACAAATTAGTTTCATACTTACAAAACGAACCTAATACTTTGTGGTATAAACGTTTCATTGGCAAATGGAATTATCAAATAAATATCTTTGCAGAAAGCAACACACAATTCCATGATGTGTTAAATAATTTTAGAAATTCTTTTGCAGATAACTTAGTTAATTTTGAGTCTATTATTATGTTTAATCAGCATAAGCTGGCTGATAATTTTGAATAGTTCTTTTGGAGAACATTTATTCTTTAGAATTCTTTTCATAATATTTAATTTATAATAAAATAAAATTTTCCTTAGTGACATTGCCTCCGGCCTAGTGTTGAAGAGTTAAACACAGAGTAATACTCTTCTGCTCCCGCCGTTAGGCTTTTTTCTCACTAAGATTTTTAATTAATTCCTTAATTTGTTACTCAATTTTTTCATCAAAAGATTCTTCACTTCACATATTGACTCATAATCTCTACAAACTTTTCCATTCGTTCTCCTCTTTCAAATACAAATGGCATTTCTAACTTTTGTTTTGTTTCACTGTCTTGCCATTTAATTGTTGCAGTTGCATAACCAGATTTAGTTGTATAAGGATGAGTTACTTGAACATCATAAACTTGACTTAATGGGATTATACCTGTTGTTTCCAATCCAAACATAACTCCTCTCACATTTCCTTCTTGTGGTCTGTCTTCAATTGTGCCATTACAAGCAACAACTGGTGTTCTATTTGAGCATATTAATTCATCTTTTGTAATGACTGCAAAATCACATAATTGTTTTTCATAATTGTTTAATAAATTATAAGTATCAATAATCTCATCTGCATCAAGATTACAAGTTCTACATCTTGTTTGCATATCCATCATCTCTGCTTGTGTTTTTAATATTGCAACATTTTGTCCTGGGGGACATTTATCCCTCATATAAGAATCAACTACTGTTACTGTTTCTACTTCTCCAGGCGCAAATAAAACTCTTCCATACCCTCCACTACCGTTTTCTCTTTTTTTAGGAAAAATAGTTGGTTTTTGACCCTCTTCTTTTATATATTGAAATGAAGGAACAGTATGTTCTCCATCCCATTTTAACATTTTTGTAAATGGTCCCATTAATTCAAGAAACTTTTTAACTTCATTTTCTGTCACAAATGTAAATTCATATGTTTCAGTTTTGTCATCTTCTTGTGCAACACCAACTTTTACTCTGCATTGCATATTAGAAACATCCCAATATTCTATACTTACACTTTTTACTTTATCTCTTTTGAATGAGTATCTTTCAACAGAATTTACATCTTGACAAATAATTTCTGTTAATGCATAAGGGTGGTGCATAATTTCACATCCTTCTACACATTCATATTGGTAACAAACAACTTCTTCATTTGTAATAACAAGTCTATCACATAAATCTTCATTCTCAAAACCTTTATTATTGTTAACTAAGTGATCAAATATCCTAATAATATCTTTTCTTGTTGTATCTTTTCTCCAGCTTTTTGGTCCAATAAAAACCTTTGTACCATCCTCCCCACATGATTTATCATCTGAATCAAAATCTATAGGTAATGTTCTACCTTTCCCATCTGGTCTATATTCAATCTTTGCATAGTTATCTACTTTATCTTTATTTTTTCCTTGTTCTGTATTTGTATTTACTAATGCTTCAAGTTTTATAGTTTTGACTTTTTCAATTGTTGCTTTAACTGCCTCTGTTACAGTTCTCATTCTTGCTTTAGTTTTTTTGATTAATTTTGATAATGAATATTTATTTTCATGTTTTTCTTTTTCTTCAGGGGGATCATTATTTATTCCCTCTGTTTCTTTATATGTTTCAATTATTTCATCTTCAGAAGTTAATGTAGTGCCCTCATTTAAAGAAATGGCAGAGGGCATAACTCCTTCGGAAATTCTTAACTCTAATGGAAGATTATCTTTAACTTGGTCTGGCGTAATAACAATAACTTCTTGATTTACAGGTAATGATCTTTTATACATTGGGTTTTCATTACTTGCTTTATTTGAACAACTACTGGCTGCAATTGTAGCTAATCCTAATAATCCAATTATTGCATATCTTGACATTTTATTCCTCCCATTCTTTCTTAATTTTATCTTTTAATCTCTGACCAGCATTCAACATTTTTTGTATACCTATTTCCAACACAATGTAAAACTTTACAAACATTTAATGGGTCCATGAAATCACAATTTTCTTCTCCAAATGTAATTACTACCTCTTCTTTACCTTCTTGTTCTGCTAATTTGGATAAATATTTTTGTAAAAATAATCTTTTACTTCCTACTTCATTAATTGAACCAATGGATGGTGTTCCAAATACTGGTTCTAAAGCAAAACCAAAAGGATTTTTTTTTCTCTCAGCTTTTCTTGGATTATAATCATTTACTGTATACAAATGATGTCCAATTGTATAAATTTCTACTGGGTCTTTACTGTCTTCATATTTTCTTTCTAAAAATATCCGCCCCACAGGATCCATTGCAAGTAATTTTACAATATTAATTCTGTATACTTGTGATTTTATAAATTCTCTTTCTTGACTACAGGTGTTGTTTGTAGTTACAGAATTTCCGATATTACTTTCTTTATCTTCACATTTTTCTCTTAACTTTTCTTGTATTTTATCTATTGTATAAATTGATTTTAAAAATTCTACTTCTTTTTCTGACATTTTAAATCCAAAAGCAGTATCATACATCTTTTTGGCATTCTCTATACTGAATTCTTCCTTCATCCCTATTGTTGCAAGTAATAATGCTTTTGTCATAAAATCAGTTGTTAGTCCATATGCATTTTTTAAAAAATTATTTGGTAAGAAAACACCATCTTCATAACTTCTGCAATGGACTGTAGACTTTAAATAATCTAAATAATCAATTTCACATGGATAACTTAACATAGTTAATATTCCTTCTGTTCCACATTCTAATGAAAGTAATTTTTTCGCAATTTTTTCTCGTCCTGCTTCTGCTTTGTACTTAAACATAAATCTTAAACCTTCTAAATTAGGATTCTCACAAAAAACTTCAAAATATTGGGATAGCCAGTAATCTCTATCTACTATTCTCATTCTTTCAAGTTTATCTTCATTACTTAATTTTTTGCATAATTCACTTTCAACATCAATTTTTAATTCTTGACATTGATATTTTCCCCACGGCGTTTCTATGTCTTCTTCCCCATTTCTTTCTTTTTCTTGTTTTTCCATAAATGGTTCTAATAATTTCTTAAATCTTTCAGCATCTTCTTTTGAAAATTGTGCTTTGAGACTTGAATATCTGGAGTGATGAATTATTTCTCTTGCACGATGATCTTCTGGAAGTTCTTGTCTGATTTCAAGAATTGAAGAGTAACCTTCATTTTCTGGATCTGGTGTTATTTCTATCTCTGTAATGAATCTTGGGTCAATGAAAAAAGCAACCTCTTGTGCGTAAGGTTTGTTACATTCACCTTTGCTATTTACGTTTAATGCTTTGCATCCATTTCTAGCAGCTATAATCTCAACAGAAGGGATTCCATTATGAAAATAAGGCATAAATGTTGTTTCTGTACTTTCTATTTTACTTCGTTCATCTGATGAATATAAAAATGCAGCCAAGAAATCTTCTTTATCAGAAATATCTTCTTTGAATTTTTTAACTCCTTGGTGTAAAGAAATTAATCTATTGAGTGATGCTTCTAAACTTGATGGGTTGTCTTGTTGAGATTGTCCTAAATATTCTATCCTTGACTCACCATTCATATAAATATATCTGATGAGATATTTTGGTTTTTGGTCTTCAGAATCTAAATTTTCTAATTCATCTGGTAGTATTTCAATAGAATGTAATGCCTCTATATCTAATCCATCTAAAAAACTTTCTGTTTCACAAACAAATTTTCCATTTGTAATTGAAGTTTCTCCACAAATCTCCTTAATTATTTGTTCTGGTTCAAAGTTTTCATAACTAATCTGAACAATATCTGTTTCTTCTCTTTCTAATCTTCTTAGTCCAGGAAATGCTTTCTTTTCTACTTGATCTTTTAAAGGTTTTTCTATAATAAAACTACTTAAAAAGTTTTGAAACTCTTGTGCAGCAGGAACAGGCATATGGTAACTGTATGTTTTAATGTTCTCTTCCATATCTTCTTCAGGAAATTCCATCTTAATATTTAATTGTGCTAGTTTTCCTTCATAAACTAAATCCACACTTCTTATGAATCTAGTATTAATAACAAATGGTACAATTCCTGTGGTATGGGTTTTTGGATTTTTTTCTTTTTCTTCAGCAGTTGTTGATCTGTTTTTTTCACAGACTAATGTATAAAATAATCTTCCTTCATGAATTCCTCTTACTCCTTTTATTTCTGCTTCAGTCCACTCATCTCCTTCTTGAATTTGACATTCTTTAATCTGGCTCATCAATCTGTAGATCAAAGACCTTTTCTTTTTCTCTTCATCAAATCCCTGAAATATATTATCTTCATCTTTAACTTCTGCAGTTTCTGTGTTGGATTCTGTTTTGGAACTTTCTGCACACAACATGTCTAATGGGAAAACAGATTTAAGATCTTCAGATGCATTTGATTTTATTGCACAAAGTTGTCGTAATTTTCCTTCTTCTTCTTTTTTGCTTTGGAAGAAGTGGTACTCGTCTGCTGATGTGTCGGATTTTGGATCAATCCATGCAAAGTTAAGATAGGCTCCATCGAATCCAGGATGAGTAAATTTGTCTTCTGTATATGAATTAGCAAGGTCTATTCTAACTAAATTTTCCAAATGATACATTAATGGATCCCTCATACAATAAATATAACCTTGAGAAACAGCAAGCTTTTCACATTGTAATTTATCACTAATTAAGTTTCTTGCTGCTTTTTCCTTTTGACTTAATTTTGGATCACAACTTTTATCTGTATTATCATTATTCTGGGTTGGTGTTGTAATGTCCAATTGTTGTTTTATATAATCAACAAACAAAAGTTTAATTAGGTTATCTTCTGTTACATCATGTGTTGAATCAATTTCTATATCACTACCGTCTTTGAATGTTAATCTACATCCTTTTGTAACTCTTGAAGTACCTTTTATATCAGTTAAGGGACTAATATATTTTATTTCAGATAACTCAAACTCTGTATCTCCTGCTGTTACAATGTTACCATCAATACTAAGATTCAAATGATCTTCAACATTTTCCAACATTGATGCTACTTTTGATAATTCACACATATCATTTACTGCAACTTCAGCAGGCGTTAGTTCAAAGTTTTCAGATTCACTTGTTTTCACATCGCCTTTTGTTTTATTAGAAATCACAACTAGGTCTCTTTTAATCATAAATGGTTCAGTTGTTTCTTCTGGAACAGTGATGCTGACTAGTGTTGATTCATCTGTTTGTGGAATATCATGAAAATTCCTTTTCTCTTCAAAAGCGCCATTACTATAAAAAAGTCCACTAATCAAAGCAACAGCTCCAATTCCTATTGAAATCATGCCTGGTAGACTACGATACCAGGGTTTTTTAATTTTAGTTTGATCATCTCCAAAAATTCTTTTATATTCTTTTTTTACTTTACTTTTACTTAATGTTACAACTCTTGCATATCCTTTAGGTTCTGACCATGCACAATAGAAATGATCATCATTTATTACTTTTGGTCTGATGCTTTCCCATTCACTATCTTCTAATTCTCTTTCTAATAGTTTTTCAAGGTCTTCTTTTTCCCCTTTTTTTACTTTCTTCCATTTTTTACCACCTACATTTTTTCCTAATTTTTCTTCGACTCTTTCTTTATATTCTTTTTCTTCTCTTATTTGAGCTTTTTTTGCATTTAATCTGTTCTCAACAAAATACAAATTTGCATATCTTAATAATCCTGTTACTTTGTTTAATAGTCCTTGTCTTTTTTCTTCTTCTTCATTTGTTGGGTGGTGAGCAGATTCTAATTTTAGGTATTTTCTAACTTTATCCCAACCTTCTAATCTTGGATATTGGTCTGTATTAAATTTAAAAATTCTTTCTTCACTATTAACAGGGGTATAATAAGGATCTTCACCTATTCTTTTTGCAACATAATTAATAAATTCAAAAGTTCCTTGAGACGGATGTTTCTGATTAAAGCAAAGATTAAATGCTAGTTGCCTTTTTGTTTCATGTGCATATTTAATTAAACAGTTATACAAATATTCATATCCTAACTCAGGATCTAATTTACCTTCTGCATTTTTTAGATTTCTAATGTTGTTGCCAAATACTCCCTCAACAACTAGAAATTTTTCAAATCTTGAATTTTTTGATTCATGTAATATTGCCATTGCAAGAGGAGAAGGAATTTCTGCATCTTCTTTTGTATGTCTACTTGCTTTAACACATAAATAATGAATGCTTGGATCTGCAGAATCAAGGAAGGATCCAACATTATGATCTCCAAAATTAAATCTGCATGTGCCAATATCATGAAATATATTTTTCCAGAAATTAATATTAAATTCAGCATTTAATTTTGTAGGTATCTCTTCTCCTTGTTCAGTAACATAAGTAACATTTTCAAGTTCTCCATATCCTAATGGTTTGGTATTTTTTTGTCTTTCATCTGATATGTACTTGTTTGTATAGTTTTTGAGCAAAGATCTTATAATTTTAAATAAATTAATTTGTGGTGGTATCTCTTTTGATGGTGTGTCTTTTATTTTGTAACCAATTTTGGTTGTAACAAATTCATACTTAAAACCAAATGATCGATCTAGAAGATGACTTAAAAAACCAAACACAAATTGTTTAGGATCTTTTTGTTGATGCAGAGCTTTTATTTTAGGAGATCTTTCAATTAAAGTGAAGAATTCATTATATGCTACAACTAAATCATCTATAAACTCTTTAACATTAGATTCTTCAGTAATGGGGGCTTCTCCTAAGGCAACTTGCTTATCATTGTAATGGACATAAACATCTTGGCAAAAATTAACAAATTGAGAATCTAAAGCAGGGGTTCTTACAACGTTTTTCTTTTTTATACGCATTTCTTCTTCATACTCTTGCATAGCTAAATCTACAATACTATCGATATCTGGTTTCTCATCTTCCCCCATATATATAAAGTATAATATATAGATATATAAAGGTTTTGACGAATTTCACTACTTTTTAATAATATCCCTTTACAGCTAAATCACCGTAACATTTATATATCATGAATCTAAGGATTTAAATAGTTGTTATAATAAAGTTATTTACATGTTAATATAATAATTATATTAAAAATAGGGATTTCACTAATAACAAAATTAATAACAAATTTTGATTAATAAAAAAAATTAGCAGGTGTTATTCAATGTTAAAAAAGAGGAGTAAGAGGGGACAGGCTACACATTATATTATTGTGGGCATAGTTGCATTAATTTTAGTTGTAGGAATTGGGTACATTACATCTGTAATGCAAAAATCAGGAACTATATCTGGTGGACCATCAGATCCAGTTTCTGCATATACACAAGAATGTTTGCAAGAAGTAACTAAACAAGGATTATCAGTTCTTGGTCAGCAAGCAGGCCACATTTATCTTGATGATTATGCATTGGAGTTTTTAGATGATGCTCCCTTCAGTGCTCCGGTTCTAAAAGTTAGTGATTATCAATATGCTCCTTATTGGTTTTACCAGGGTGGTGTAATTTTAGATGATTCTGAAATGCCACGTCTTGAGAAAAAAAATGAATTAGATGGTTCTGTTCAAGATCAACTTGAAAGATTTATTGTAGAAAGTTTACCTATTTGTCTAAATGATTATAAAAAATTTGAAGAACAAGGTGTAGTAATAGAACCAACTGCTGAGCCAGTTGCTGTAGTTACATTCACAGATGAAAGTGTAGTAACTAATTTATACTATCCTTTGGATGTTGAGAGAGAAGGAGAAACAATAACTGTTGATTCTTTTAATACAGGAGTTAATATTAGATTTAAAGAAGTCTATGAACTTGCAAGGGAAATTGTTATCTACGAAGATGAAACAAATTTCCTTGAACAGGATACACAAGATCTTATTACTGCTTTTGGTAGGGTTGATCCCGATGCATTACCTCCTTTATTTGGTGGTCTGGAAGTAACTAATTGTGGGGAAATGGTTTTCTGGTTAGAAGAAGATGTAAAAAAAGATTTTAAAAGTATGTTAACCAATAATATACCATATATTAAATTAGGTAACACTAAGCACGAGGGTGTTAAGGTTACAAAAAAAGAACAAAAAGATAAGGATTTAAGAGCCACAATGCAAGGTGTTTATGATACTTTAATTGAGGAAACAAGTAACAAGGATTATCCGAATATCAGAAGTTATTTTGAATACAGACCAAATTTTCCATTGGAGTTATTTGTTGGTCAAAGAGGAGTTATTAAACCAAGTGTTAAATATGATTTAAATTATATTTTTGGTAGAACCTGTTTTTTAACTTATCAATTTGGTTATACCTATAAATATCCTGTTCTAGTTACATTATTAGATGAAGAATCTAACTTTGATGAACAACCATACATGTTTCAGTTTCCTATGATGGTTATTACAGAAGGAAATTTTCCTAGAATGTCAATTTTTGATGCTTTAGGGGTTGAAAGAGGAGAAAGTGAAAATTATTTTTGTCAAGGTGATCAACGTCAAAGTGGAGATAGTGAAGTTATAGTACTTGAAACAAGTGCATTATCTGCTACAAAAAAACCATTGGCAGGTGCTTTTGTATATTTCCAATGTGGTCCAAGAATTGTTGAAGAATATGATGACGAAACTGGTGCCTTAATTAATGCAACTCCGTTTAGTGATGTTTGTATGATTGGGACAACAGACGAAGACGGTAAACTAACAGCTAAATTTCCAACGTGTATTGGTGGTTCATTAGTTTCTGTTCAAAAACCAGGTTATGCATCAGGTGGTGACATAATTGGTGATGTAATGACTGGGATAAGTTTTAATTCAACAATTGAAATACGGCCTTTAACAAAACTAAAATTAGATCTTAAAAAGTATTTTGTAATTCCACCAATTTCAGATACTGATCTTAAAGCAGCAGAAGCAACTGGCTTTGTACCTAAACAAGGAGTGGTTATGGAAAATAATGAGGTTAAAGAATGTAATCTTTATAGTCCAGGAGCACCTCTATCCTTGAATGAAGAAGCAATTATTACAATTAGAAATCTAGAGAGAATTCTAGAAAGTGACACACCAATGATTGCTGCTAAATTTAAGCAAGGTGAAGACATAACTCTAGAATTAGGTCCTGGAACTTATGAATTTGATATTATGTTGTTAAGACATGAGAAATGGGATGGTGAACTAGATATTAAAAAACATAGTCAGTCTTATCATTTCGCAGGTGGTATTGGTCAAGATTCAAAAGATGTTTCTTTTCCAGACCAAGATTATGAAGTTGAATCAGTAATGGCTGGTGGTGCTAAGTATTTAATTACAATCACTGAAGATGATTTAGTGTGGACAGAAGAAGCAGATACTATGACTTTGTATGTGTTTGATGAAGGCAAACCAAAGAAAGTTGATGAGTATTTTGCAGCAATGGCTCACACAGAAAAATGTTCAGAAATTAATTATGAAACAGTTAAACCAAAGTTTTCAGTTTCAGAGGAATGATTGAAGTTAGTAGTTGGTAGTAGGTAGTTTGTAGTAAAATTGGATTTATACGACAAACTACTAACGACGAACAACCAACTTTCCTTAAAATCAATAAAAAAAATAAAAGATGTGAAAAAATGTATGAGGATAACACAATTATAAAACTAAATAAATGGACACAAAAGTTTTTGGCATGTTTTATGATCTGTTTGATTATAACTTTGCCATTCTACATCGGCTCTGTATATGCAGGAGAAGAAGATGATGATGAAACAGCAGACATTGTAAGTGTTACTGCAACTGGAAAAGATGGAATCTTGGGCTATAGCTCTGTTGGAATGGATGATTATATCTTGTTGACAATAAATATTATTTATACTGAAAATGAAGTAATTCCAGATCAAGTACAAGTTCGATTTAATAATGGTCCAGCATTAAATCCAACTGAATGTTTATCCTCAGAAGAAAATATTTACACTTGTACACTTCAAACAAATATGTATAAATCTTTTGCAGATTCTTTAGAATATAAAGTAACATTAAAAGATAAATTAAGCACTGATATTGATACATTTATAGGGACAGTTGTTGTTGATGGATATGCCCCTGATTTAGACTTTGATCTGAAAAAAAATACAGCACAACAAAAAATTGAATTTGAGATTGATGTTCTTGAAAAAGCATGTGATGTTGGTTGTGGTGTAGAGTGTGCAGGAATTGCTTCTATTGAATTATACAAAGAAGAAAATGGTGAAGAATTAGAGCCATTTGATACTTTTACTGAAATTGAAGATTGTGTTTATGATGAAACTATTTCTAAAACATATGATGAATTAGGAATTGCAACAGGGTTAACTAAATATTGTGTTAGAGTAACTGATATGTTTGGTTTTGATGACGATGAATGTGATACAATTAATTTTGATTTTGATGAGCCAGTTATTATTGATGATAGTTTTAAATTAGAAAAAGATGGGAAACCATTAACTTTTATTACAGCAGGAGAAAAACCAAAAGTAAATATTTATCTTAACATAACAGATAATGGTGTTTTATCTACTTCAGGAATTATTGCTGATTTTTCTGATCTTAATACAAAAAAACCAAGCTATAAAACTAAAAATCCATCCACAATTATAAAACATACAGAAGGATCTGGAGAAGATGCATATACTATTTATGAAGCGAAATGGACAAATATTATATTAGATAATGAAGAAGGTTACAATGCAATTGTTTATGTTAAGGATGCAGATGGAAATCAAGCAGAGTCTTCATTTGATTTTACGTTAAGTTATGATGAGCAACCACCAACAATATCAAGGATTTATACAGATTTAAACGGTGTTTATTTGAATAATTCTAACAAAAATACAATTTTTGTTGACATTATAGAAGACCAATCAGGAATTTCAAAAGAAACAATTTTCCTTGATTTAAGTGATATTTCTGGAAACCAAAAAGTTAGTCCAACTCAATGTGAAAAAACAGAAAGTGGCTATATTACTTGTAGTTGGAATAATACAATGCCAACTGCAATGATAAGTAAAACAGTTAATTATCATCCAGAATCTGATTTAGTTTATGTTAAAGGCGAGGTAGAGATTCATGGTGATTCCACGGATCTTGTTGGAAATGAAATTGATGATAATGCTGATAGTGCTTCAGAAGTTTTAAGGTATGATGGAACAGCTCCAGTAATTGTAACAATTGAAGTAACATCTGCAACTGCTCAGGCATTAAATGTAGAAGAAACAGCAACAGAAGTTGTTGTGCCAGAAGCTGCTGCTGAATCAAGTGAGGCTGAAAATGCAGATGAGGATCTTGCACCAGCAGCAACTAATGTTGTTGGAAAAGCAATTGAAGCTCTTATTACAAACGCAGAAGATGAAGTTATAATAATTAATGCTGAGATTAGAGAAGATGGAACAATGTTAGATGCAACAAGAGTATTTGCTCAGCTTAATAATCATGATTTATGGCCAGAGCCAACACCTGCATCTGTTTGTACAGTTATACCAGATGATCCTTATAACAAAACCTATTTATGTGTTTGGGAATTAAGTACTGTTTCTGTTACAGGAACTTCTTATAATTTTGAAATTAGTGCAACTGATGAAGCAGAAAACACTGCAAAACAAATATCTCCCTATTTTAGAATATATGGGCACAAGCTTGAGGATGAGTCTGTTGATTTTTTCTCAGACACAGTTAGCGTTGTTGCTAACTCAGCTAATCAAAAAGGAACGGATTATAAATTAAATAGAAACTTTTTGCATCAATCTACTCAAACGTTGTTTAATTTTGAATTAGATTTAAGTAATCATAGGCATAAAGCAGCTAAATCAACTGTGCATGACTTTTCATTAACTTCTTGTACTGCAACATTAGGTGAACCAGTTACACCTGAAGATCTTAAGCCAGTTGGTATTGTGTTGCAAACATATCCACTCTTGGAAGAGCAAGAAAGTAGAGAAGTTAAAGAAATTATTATTTCTATTCCGCAATTTTCATTTGAAGCAGTTACTGCAGAAGATGCAACTAAGAGTGAAATAGCACAAGCACAAGAAGTAATGTTAAATAAGGAATTAGTTGTAACATGTGATGCAGAGATTATTCAAACAAATCAGCTTCAACAATTAGTTTCTCCAAATGAAGAATTTACTTTAGAATTAACAGTTCCAATGACAGAGGATGCTCCTTTTACAAATCCTGCTGATAGCACATTAGATAAAATTGTAAAACATAAGAAAGCAATTGATAATTTAGATAGTATTATTAGTCTTCTTGACTTTTTAGATTTTGCAGGGCCTTATTGTAAATTAATCAGCTTGATTAGGCAGATGGCTAATGATATACAATTAATCTTAGAAGCAGGAACTGCTGTATTTCTTGGTTCAGAAGCAGCTGCTTATAATTATGCAATTAAAGCAGACTTCCTCTCTAAATTATGGTATGGAACACAAACACCAAACACAGATAATTGGAATGTTCATGAATTTCCAAGTGTTGGATTTATTTGTGATTTAACATTATGTTCACAATGTTCAAGGCAATGGAATACTAAGATCTTCGGAGCAGAGGATGGTGCAATAGGAAGCAAAGGAGCTGAAAGTGTTTTAAATGTTGGTGGTTTTTCATGGGATAATACCTTATGGGGTAATATTGATTGGTTAGGTGGAAAAGAAGCTACTGTTGGAGCAGTTAATGCAAAAAGAGAAGCAAATAATTTAGGACAATTAGATACAGATGATCCAGTTTGGACAGGAACATCAGACCTTCAAATCCCATTAGATCCTCATAAAAACTTTATAGTTGCATTAATTTGTTGGCCTCCTTGCATTCCAACAATTCTAAACACATTGAAAACAGTTAAGCAGGTTTATGTTGCTGAAAATACTTGTTTGAATAAAAGATATTTATTAGGAGAGGATGCAGAAGATTGTGGTAAGCTGGCAAATGGAGTTTTATGTGTTACATTAGCAAGTGTTTTTGCAAGTATGCTTACTGATCTATTAAAACAAACTCTTGTTAAATTAGTTTCATCAATGATAGCTAGAGTATTTGAACTAGGATGTACAACCCCTGGTGGTCTTCCAAAACCAAAGCCTGAAAGAATGAACTGTGCAATGGTAAGGGTAAGAAACGCTATTTTAGCGGTTCTTGCACTTGGTGATCTTGTCCAAACAGCGAAAGAGTTTGATGCTGCATGGGAAGAGGAATTTGGAACTGACTTTAGTTGGGATTTTGGAAGTGATGATGATGAAGATGCTGAAGATGTAAAAGAATCACAAGAAGAAGCATTTGGTGATTTACCAACTTACTAATTTGTTTTTTTAATTTTATTTTTATTATTTCAATAATTGGGGATGAAATGTTTGAAAACACACAAACAAAGGTTTAATACAGCAATCACAGTAATTATATTACTAATAATTGTTATAGCTATAGCATTATTTAATAGCCCTAAATTTGTTGAGGATTATGGGTATGTTGAAGGTAAAGTTTTGGAAGATGGATCAATTGAATATGATTTAGCAGGACAAGCAGATTTAGTTGGGATGGCAACAGGAAAAAAAGAAAAAACAGACATGAAAGTTGATAAGGGTTATGCTGTGGGTAAATTTGGTAAAGTATATCTTAGGCAGGATAATCAAGGAAGATATTTTTATGAACTAAGAGACTCTAATGATCAAGTTGTTTCTAAAACAACTCCGGAAACATATGAGATCATGAATGAAAAATTAACTACAAGTAAAGCAGCAAGAGATGAAATTATAGCTACAATGCTATATGCGCAAAAACATCAAGGAATTTCTCTTAGTGATATTGATGAAGATGAATGTACTAACCAAGGATGTTTTGATGATGACTATGGTGGTGCTGGTCAGCAGTTTTCTATAGGATACTCTCCAGATACAAAATTTAAAGGAATTCGAATGGTTATTGGTGGAGATATAACTGAATATGGGGTTACTTTTAATAGTTATTCTGGAACAATCACATGGTATGATAAAGATGATGAGGGGGTTCCTGTAGAGGAAGTAATTTATTCTAAGGGAAAAGTTAAGAGCAAAAAATTATTTGATGAGTCTGGTGAAAATGTAAAAAAAGAAATCACTTATCATAAAGATGGAGAAACAGTAAGGCAGAAAATAGAATATTATGTTAGTACAGGGAATACGGGTTCTGATAACACATACGATGAAAAAGGAAATATTATTGGACAGATTAATTATAATTCTAAAACAGGATTAATTGAGAATGCTCTTGTATTTACATATGATAATGATGGTGGAGTTACAAGCACTAAAACAACTTATGACCCTAATTCTGGTGAACTTAAAGAAGTAAAAGTTGGAGGTGTTACATTAACAAAACCAACTCCATCAGAAACTGCACCTAATCCAGAAGGATATGAATATGAATTAGATGGTTCAACACTTAGGATTGGAACAAATGGAAAAATTCTTTCTGTTAATGGAGAAAAGTTTGATGATGATCAAGATGCTCATGAAAAAATTGAAGATGCATTAAAGAAAAAAGTTGGCGATGACTATGAAAAGCAGTTTAAAAAAGTGTTGAGTGTAGCAAGTTCAACGGAGAAACAGCAAAAATCAAAAGCTGCTAAATATAAAAATGAACAAGAAGCATGGAAAAAAGCAGGAATAAATGATCAATCAGATCAAGCAGAACTCAAGAAAAAAGGAATAAGTGCAGCACAGGCAGCAGCATATAATAAAGCAGGTGCAAATGATATTCGTGATATGTTAAAATTAAAAGAGAAAAAGATTTCACCAACAACACTTCAAGGATATAAAGATGCAAAACAGGATGTTGATGATGCAATTGAATTATTTGAAGCTGGTATTAGTTCAAAAGAGGCAAAACTATATAGTGATGGAAAAATTACAACCCCTTCTATTATGATTAGCATGTCAACAAGTGGTATTAGTGGATCAACTGTTGCTGCTTATGCTAAAAAAGGAATTGATGATGCTACTAATATACTTGAATTACATCTTTTAGGAATTGGCCCAGGAGATTTTAAAGACAAGGAAGAATTAGAGGAGTTAGTAAAAACAAAAATTGCAGCAAAAAAGAAAACTTATGACGACAGTGATGTTGAGGATGATGATCAAGACACATTAGCAAGTGCAGGTGTTTCTAAAGGTGAATATGATAAATATATGGCAGCAAATGATGGTCTTAGTGTAGATGATATTGCAAAGTTAAAAAGAAACGGTGTCTCTGCAGATGAATATGAAGAACTAAAAAAGAAAAATCCTAATGTAGATGTTAATGGAATTATTAAAAAACATAAAGAAAAACAAGCAAAAGCTCAATATGAAACACAAACAGCTGCATTAAGTGCAGACGAAGATGAGAGTAAAGGAACAACTAAATCAGGTAATTACGCTATTGGTGAAAATGGTGATATTATTATTACTGATGATGATGATAGTGATAGATTTGACAGAGAACTAGGATCTAGTGGTGGTGATTTCTTTAGTTTTTCTCACGTAAGTTTATTTGAAGGTGTTGAAGGTGGTGTTTATGTTGATGAAAAAGGTGAATTTTGTAATCCAACAAAATCAAACTGTAGGGCAGTTGATTGTGGTGATTTAGCTGGATGTAAAGAAAAAGATAAAGGTAAAAAATATTGTGTTACATACAAAAAAAAAACTGGTTGCGCAGTTGATCCTAAGGGGATGTATGAAGATACATTTAAGAAATGCAAAAATAATTGGAAATCAAAGGGATGTGAAGGTGTAGAAAAATTAGCTAGTGATAGGTATGATAAATTAAATGAAGCTTTTAGATCACAATTAGATGAGTATTTTGGAAAGATGTTTGATAAATGGTTTAGATCATGGACTGGTATGGGATTTACAGAGATTGAGTACGCAATTTATAACGGAATGTGTACTTTAGAGTATTATGACACAGGAGAAGATGAAGATGTAGAGGTTTCACTTACTGGGTTTGATGATCAAGCTTATAAACAACCAAAATTTGCACTTAATTTTGGTCAAAATGTAGATAACATATTATATGTTCAAGTTAGTGGTATTAAGGAACAAATAACAACTAACATTTATAGATATGCAATTAGTTTACAAACAGTTGGTCCAATGCAATTAGCAAGAGTATATTTATGGAATGAATGTAGGGGAGAAAATGGTAAATCTTATGAAATTAGTGGTAATCCAGCTGGTTGGTATCAAGATATATACATGGCAAATCCAATTGGTGTGATTAGAAAACACATTTCAGGTGATGAAATGTTGTTTGACTGTGAAAACACAGATCTTATTAGAGAATGCAGATACAGTCATGTTTGCTTGGATGTGTATGAAGGAATTGGTGAAACAAGTTCAGGAACAATTAAGGAAGGTTATCCGCAATGTTTTAAATTAGGTGGAGATAATATTATATTGGATGTTGAAACAGGTGATACTGATTGTAGTTGAAGTTTGATAATCTTGTTTAGATTATAATTTATGTGATTAAATATTAAAAATTGTAATTCAATAAAAAAAGTGGTGAGAAAGTGAACATAAAAAAATGGTTAATGAACAGTGCATTTGTTGAAAGTTTTAGTTGTTTTAGAAAAAAGAATATTAAAACATTTGTTCAGACTGTTTTATTTGATTTTTTATACTATCTTATCTTCTTTGTGTTGTTATTTATGTTTAAATGGTATGTTTGGCCTAAGGCAAGCTTTATGATGGAAGCAAAAATATTATTAGAAGGCATGAACAATATGCCAATGGCTCAATTAGCTGCAATGGCATCTGAGATTAACACATCCATGTATTTCTTTGGATTCTTATTAGTATCTATGTTAATTTTACAATTAATTAACTATACTTTCTTTAAAGGTTTAATTTGGACAAGAATATTTAAAATAAAATATGACATTAAATCTTTTTTAAGAGTTGCATTGTTTAACGTGATTATATCAGTATTTTTTATGGGTGCACTTTATTTTGTTGCATGGTTTGTAATAGGTGAAGTTCAATTAGTTTTCTCATTGTTTATTTTATTGCCTTTCTTTATACATTTATTTAATACAAGCAGTGTGGCAGCAGTTACTGCAAAAAGTCTTGGAGGAGCGTTTAAAAGGTTTTTTAAGACAGCATTTGCTAGGATCTACTTATTTATTTTACCTTTTTTCTTAATTCTTATACTGTTGTTTGTGTTAATACAAATTATGATATTTATTAGGTTTTTACCAGGGACCTTGTATTTCTTCCTGTATTTGATATTCTTTATTATCTACATGTGCTGGATGAAATGTTATATTGGGGTTGTTTTGAGGAAGATTAAGTGATGTTTTAAAAGAAAACTCACGTGTGACATTGGCTCCGCCCTGGTGTTGAAGAGATTTTTAATTCTTTATTTTAATACAAAAAACAACTATGTTATAATATTACTTGGAGAAAAATCCTAGTGAAAAAAGAGCATCCGCCTTTGTTTAGTAGTATTATTCTTTATTTTACTCTGCAACACTAGGGCGGAGCCAATACAGCTCACAAGTTTTTTAATTAAAATTAGAAATATTCTTAATAAAAGCTAGAAATTCTTAATTAAGAATAAGATAAAACAAATTAAAATAATACAACGCCTAACAACCAGTACATTAATGCCCAGAAAATTGCGATGATAATTCCTTGTAATGCCCATGCAATAAATGCCCTAAACCAACCAATATGAAACATGATTTTGTAAATAAATAATAAAGCAATGAATGTGATAATTCCTGAGTAATTACCTATTTTTGCAGAAATAACATAAGAAAGAACTGCTACAATTACGTTTGCTAAGATTGCTTTAAACCAAGAAGATTTTCCTTCTAATAGTTTAACTGCTATATTCAAAGGTATTGCAGATACAACGTATGTTAGTAAAATATAAATAAAGTTTGATGCCATGTTAATTTACAAAACATTACTAATATTTAAGTTTTACTAAATAGAAAAAAATTATCCTATATAAGAAACTTCATCAGTTTTATTTGATCCAGAAACTTCATTTCCTGCTTCCATTAGTTCTTTAGTTGTTTGAACCATCTCTTTCTCAAGGCTTTTGATCTCTTTTTCAATATCTTTTATATTAACCTTGATGTTAAGTGTCTTTTCTACAACTTTCATAATCTCTCTTGCTCCTTTTACACCAACAAACATTGGATGAGCAATTGTTTCTGCTAATAATGCAACCGCCTCTATGTCTCTTGGGCTAGCTAAACCAACAATTAATCCAGAAACACCCATGATTGGGCCAACAACACCATGTATTTTATTAGATGCTTTAGTTTTTTTAGTATATTTAGTTACAATTTTCTTTGTGTTTCCTGTGCAATATACTTTTGGCATTTTACCAACTTCTTGTAATCCAATACCACCCATTGCAATAATCTCTTTGCATTTGAGTTTTTCCATTAAATCTAATATTTGATTGCAAAAAGCATAACAACTTTGCTCATCTATTGGTTGAACATCGCCTGTTAAAAATAATAAATCATTTTTACATCCTTTTTTACCTGCTTTTTTATAATAAATCTCAATACTAGGTAATTCTACTAGATTATCCTCATTAACAAAAACAGAATGAGGCATATGATCAGAACTAATATCATATAACTTAATTGCTTTTAGATCATCAATTAAATAATCAACAACAACTTTGCCAACATTACCTATACCAGGTAAACCTTCTATTAAAACTGGTCTCTTAAATGTTGGTAATTTGCCGAGTAATTTAAAATTCCATTTCATATTAAATCCTTCTCCTTTCTACTTTCTTCCTTAACTTCTCTTCTATACTTCCCATATTTATCTTCAGGAGAATATTTAGGTGGCTTTAAATCTATTGCCGGAACCTTACACACAGTACATTCATTCCCCATAGTATATTTGCTACATTTAGGACACTTTAATATATGTTTCATGTTATAAAGAGTTAAGTGTTTGATTTATAAAGTTATTGGATGGAAAGGCACTTGTTTTATACTAGAAAGTAATTATGTCATTGCAGATTCATCTGCTTCTAAAGTATCCATCATTTCTTCTTCACTGTCTGAGATTTCAATAACAGTTGGTGGAAGTCCTTCTAATTTTTCTTCTTCTTCTGGTGGTTTTGTTGGTGATTCAGCAGCCCCATCATCAAAAGTTGAACCCATTGTTGTTACTCCAGGAGTTTCTGGATCTGTAAACTCTGCTTCTTCTTCATTTGCTATTGGCATTGTTACTGACAAGTCTTGTTCAAAAAAAGTTTTAGATTCTACTTTGTATATATTTGCTCCTGTTAATGGTTTGCCTTTTTGAATTGTTTCTTTTAAAGCATTACCAAAAACAGAACCTGTCGAAGAACCATACCCAACTTGACCTCTATTAGTTTCTGTAATTATAATTGGCATTTTGGCTGTATTTTTTTTGTATAAATAAGCATATAATTTATCTTTAAAATCATTACTATAACAAGAATCAATTATAATTGTAACATCATTTAAATCTCCTCTTTCTAGAAGAGCATTACCAAATTCAATATAACTTATTGCACCTGGTTTATCCATATTGTTTGATGTTTCAGATCCAACTTGGCCGGAAGATAACCATTGGTGTTCAGGCCCGCCGTGATTATTGAAATGAATGGTTGTCTTTCCTTTTTCTTTGCTACCTTTTACAAATCCTAAAAATTTTTCCTTTACTTGTTTTGTTTTTTCAATATCTTTGTTTCCTTTTAAATTTGGGTCTGCTATTTCTTTTACTCCTGAATCGCGGGCAAGCTGCACCATTTTACCATTTTCAAAATGCCCTTCTTCATGTGTAACCGGGATGTAATATGTATTTTCATCTAGGATTACATGATTAGCAAAACGTTCTCGTTGTTGGATAATTAAGTCAATTACCTTAATTCTATCTTCTTGATTCATATCTCCTTTCTGTTCTAAATAACGTGCAGCAGTCAGAGCAACTGAATATTTGTTTGCAAAGTCTAAATCTTTAGTTTGTTCTTCAAAATGTTTCTCAAAATAAATTGTTCTGAATTTTTCTGGATCAAATCCTATATGAAGCAAAGTAGGCATTTTTCTTAGAAAAGCCTCCATTTGTTTAGGTTTATTTTTGTGGAATTCAAGAACTCTCCTATACGCTTCTCCTTCTTTGTCAACCTTCCTAAAAAGTCCTTTATTTAAATCAAGGTTTTCTATGGCTAATTGTTGTAATTTAGGATCTAATTTTTCTAATTCTTTTAAATAATTTTCTAAATAATCTAAACTAAGAAATTCTTCCTCAATGAAAATAGTTTTTTCAATAACTCTTTTTTTGAGATTGTATGAATCAATTGAAGCAAGAACACTACCTGGATCAACTATATTGTTTACATTATTTAATAACTCTTTTTGTAATTCTTCCCTACCTTCAGTTGCTTTTATTAAAAAAGCCATATATTCATTTTGAATCGAATTAAAATCATTTATCAACTTTGTTTGGAGTTCAGAAGCAGCAGGTGAATCTATATTTGATTTTTGTAGGATCAGAATTCTTTTAAGATCTTCTTTCGCATATTCCTCAATACCTTTAATGATTTCAGGTTCATATTTATTTATAATTTGTCTTAAAGTATTTAAATCAATGTTTTTGCTTTCTTTGAGAATTGATTCTGTTTCTCCTTTATTCAAACTTTCAAAAGATTCAAACAACAATGAAAGTTTTGCTCCTTGTTTCTGTGTGACTAATTTTGTGATCTTATCAGGAAGTGTTTCCTTTAATCTTCCTTTTGTGTTGGCAGAAGGTTTACCATTATAAATTATCCAAGGATAATTTTGAGAAGATACATCTTCAAAAACATTGCCAATATTTGTTTGTAACCCCTTTAAATTTCCTTTTGATATTGGGGCAAAGTTACTAAATACTATTTCTGTTTTAGAGTTATCTGCTCTCATTAAAGTTAAATCAACTTTAGCCCTATTAGTTTTAGTTTCTTGTAATGCTATTTGAAAGTTAGGATGTTTTTTTATTTTATCTAATAATTTAACATTATAGATTTCCCCTCCAAATTGATCCACAAGACCACGATTAGCAAGCAAGTAATATTTTTTATATCCAACAGTTCCAATAAGCACCTTTGATTCAGGAATCTGTTTAACAATAATATTGTTGTAATAACCATCCTTAGCATTTATTTTTATCTGGTTTCCGTCAATAGCATAAACAATAAGATTTCCATCTTCTTTTGGTTTGTAATACCATTTGTCCCTATTCTTTGATTCAAATTTCCTTAATAAAATACAACTATGAAAAACATGATCACAAGCACTGATGTCATCTGTAATTAGCCTTGTTTGTTTACTCACTTCAAAAATAGTTTCTGCATCATTTTGATACTTAGAATTTGGTAATAAATCAATAACATTCTCAGTTACCAAAAGTGCTTTACCATTCATGAGAATTCCTTTTGGTAAAATTATTGGTGAATCTACTACCTCTACCTCTACAAAACCTTTTTTTCCACTCTTAAAATCCTTCAAATAATGATGCCCTTCAACAAGTCTTGCTTTATTACCACCTGTTAATTCAATATTAAATTTTTCGCCCACAGAAATCTTTCCATTGTGTAAAATTATTTCACCATTTTTTTCTTCAACATTCCCTGAAACTCTTATTGTTTCATCATTATCACCATATGCGTCTATATCATAAACTAATTCCCCATTATCATTTGTTAAAAAATTATATTTCCCTTGTTTTTCTAAAATCTTAAGAGCATTTAATGTAAATGAAGCAACCATCTCACCATCTGCACCTTTTGTTTCAAATTTTCCTGTGTTTTTATCAAAACTTTTAAATTCTCCACCAATTGATGTAAAATGAAATCCCTGTGAATCAACATACGCCATAAACGCTTCCTTATTCGCATTCAAATACTTTACATCTTCCTCAATTAGTTTTTCATATGCTTCTACGTGTTGTGGTGTAGTTGCCGATGCTTTTGGGTTTTCTTTAAGAATCTGCACATAAAAACTAGGATATGTTTCAGCAGCTAAAACAGGATGGGTAGTAAAATCAGCTTTAAAGTCATCAAATGTATATGGATCATTTGGATTTTCAGGACCAACTTGAGCAAAAACACTACTCAAATTTACTGAGAACAAAATTAATAATATTATAATGAGTATTTTATGTTTCATTTTATGTCTGGGCAGATTTATCTGCTTCAAGAGTCTCCATCATTTCTTCTTCACTGTCTGCAACATCTATTACAATAGGATCTTTTTTCTTTTCTTCCTCTTGTTTTTCTTTTTCTTCTTGCTCTAATTTTGCTTTTTCCTCTAATTCTTTAATGTCTTCAGCTGTGCCGTCATCAAATCTAGAACCTAAATCAGTAATTCCATGTTCTGTTGGGATTCTAACTGCCATGTCTTGTTTTCCAAACTGAATCTTTTCAGCTTCATAAAGGTCTTTTATTCTCAAAACTTTGCCTTCTTCCTTTGCTTTTTTAAGTGACATTAAAAACCATGCATCTTCTGTACCAAGTAGTTTTTTCTCAGAATCACTTGTACCCCAGCCTAATTGTCCTCTATTTGTCTCAGTAACAATAATTGGAAGTTTCTCTGCACCATTTTCTCTAAGATAGTCATAAAGGTTCTCTGAAAAGTCCCAACTATGGCACGTGGCAAATATCATGGTTACTTTACTGTTATCACCGCCATTCATTTCTCTATTTAACAAAGCCTTACCAATCTCTTCATAATTAATTGCATCTTCTCTATATAACTTGTCAGAACTTTCAAATTCTCCTGCACTTGCACCTAGTGATATGTGTTTTTTACTTCCATGACCATTAAACCAAAACATAACTTCATCCATTTGTGCACTATACCTAAGGCGTTCTATTGTTTTTTCCTTTGTTTCTTTTGTTTCTTTTGCGTCCCAACTTCCTTTTTGTTTTTCAGCAAATTGTTGTACTCCTGCATCTTTTGCAAACTCTTCAATTTTTTCTGGATCAAATCTATCTTCTCTGTGTGTCACAGAAATCAAAAATGTATTTGGACCCATTATTTCTTTATCTTCAACATCTTTTCTTTGTTTTTTTATCAGAGCAACTGCTTCTTTTAGATTTTTCTCTGTTGGTGGTTTTTTTAAATCCTCAAGTAATTTATCAGCTGACATGGCAATCGAATACCTTAAAGCAATATCTTCTTCTCCTTCAAGTGAATCACTAAAATATACTTTTTTAACAACATCAGTGTTAAAGCCATAATCATAATGGTGATTGAATTTCTCAAATAAATCTCTTTGTAACTCTTCATCACCTTTTGCAGCTAAAAGAAACTTTCTTAGGGTTTCTAATCTTAGTGTTGAGCTTAAGCTATCCTCAAAAAAAGTATTACCACCTAACATTTGAAAGTCATCAACTTTTTTAGCTATCTCAATTAAGATTTCTGGTTGATTTTGCAGTTCAAATAATAATTCATTTAATTTGTATGTATCCATATTGTTCAAGGATTTTATTTTTTTGATTAGTTCTAATCTTGATTCCTTGTCTTTAAATAGCTCAAACATATTTGAATCTGTTAAATCTTCTCCATCAAATTCATTTGTGTTCTTAAGTATAATTTTTTGATCATCACGATCCTTATATAAATATCTTAAAACTCTACTTGTTTTTGCAGATATGCCTTTACTTAATGCTTTTTCTAAATCCTTTCCTTTTAATTCTTTTACGTAAACATCAACTGCAATTCCCATATCTTTAGATACTTTTTTAGCTTCTTTTTTTAAAGTAGTCATGGCTTTTTTATTTTCAATAAACTTTTCTTTAGACATAAAATGCTTCATAGTTTCAGGCGTTATGTATGTTTTTTTAATTAATAAGTCAAGAAATTCCGGATCCTTTTCAGCAAGATTATTTAGTTTCCAACTCTCAATTATATCCTGTCCTAAAAAATAGTGTTTAAATTTATATTTTAATAAATATTTTAATACTTCCGGGTCATTAATGGGGTTTGAATCATCACTATTACGTTTATCTCCAACAAATGGTTTATCAGTATAAAAATCATTAATTTTAGATAAAAACACTTTTTTTGTTTTTGGATCTAAATTCCACATTAGGCGATCAATGTCTTTATTTGCAATATTTGAGAGATATATATGTGGCATTTTTTTAATAACCTTTTGCTGAAGATTTTTGTTTGATCTTAATACTATTAATGCTTCAATAATAAATTTTTCATCATTCTTCCATTTTAAGATATCATCTTTGAAATAACTCTGGAGTACAGCCGCATCTTTATCTTCAAGATGTTGCTCTTTAATACCTCCCAGAACTTCTAATACTGCATCTTTATCTTCTTTATCAAAATAACCTGAAGTTTGAAAGTATAATTCAATTAACTCTTTGTCAGATCCTTTTTTTATTGATGAAATAATACTGTTTGTTAGTTCTCTGTTTAATATGCCTTCATTATATTGATCAGAGTATTCTTTTCCCTTGAACAAGAGCCAAGGGTATTTTTTATCAGATTGTGTTGTGATAATATGTCCTACGTTTGTTTGAAGATCTGTAGGATTTCCAGCCATAATTGGTTTTTTATTCCAATCAAAAACAAAATGAACCTTACCACTTGGTTTTTCAATGAAAAGCTCGACAGGGTTGCTCATTGGTGGCCCAACACTACCTTGATATGATTTTATATCTCTAATTATAATGCTTTTATACAAACCATCAGGTGCAGTGATTTTAATATCATTAAATTTTTTTGGATCTACAAACAAGTTTTTTCCAGGATTATCAATAATGCATGAGAATTGTATAACACAATTTTGTTTTTGATTTGTAATAATTGTGCTCTCTACCTCAAATTTTACTTTATTTTTTGTTTCTAATTCTCCATGCCACATGTGAAATGTATTTGGATCTAAAATTATACCCACTGCATCTTCTTGACCATATTGTTTGATGGGATATAAAACACCCATTGGTAAGGCAATTGGTTGTGTTGCTTTAATTTTTATTTTAGGATATGGTTCGTTGTTTGTTATATAGACTTTATTGCCTTTAACAATTTCTAAATTATAATTAAAATTCTCTTTTTCTCCATCCCAATCATGGTGTACTAAAGAGATTTTTCCTTCAGTGATTGTAAACTCTGGTACACTCAAACCAGCTTCTGTTGTTGTTTTTCCTTCAATTGTAAGTATTCTTTCCTTTGCAGACCAAATTAACTGCCCAAGATTATTTACATCTATACGACTTCCCCAATTTAAGCTTTTTAGCACTTTTAAATCGTCTAATTTAAACTCTGTAACAGCTTCTCCGTTTGGTCCAGAAGTAATAAATGTCCCTGTTGATTCATCAAACCCTAAAAAATTAGATTCTATGTCAGTAAATTCAATTCCTCTTGCATTGCAATAAATTTTAAACGCATCTATATTCTGGTTTAAGTGTTTTACATCCTTTGCAATAATATTTTTATAAGCTTCTGCATGTTCTGGTGTTTTTGCAACCATTTTTGGATTTTCCTTAACTAATTGCATGTAATAATCCATATACATATTTGCAGCAATAATTGGGTGTGCTTCAAAATCAGCTTTAAAATCATCAAATGTGTAAGGATCATTTGGATTTTCAGGACCAACCTGGGCAAAAACAGCAACAGAAAGTAGAATTAGAATGAATATTGCTGTGCAGAGTTTTATTTTATTTGCCATCTTTACTTTACCAAACTGATTAATAATCTTTACTCTCTTTATTCTATTGTTAAATACATCCAAATAGAACTACTTAGTTTTCCATCAGATGCAGAAATTCCAATAACATGCAAACCAATATCTTCTTCAGAAGGAACAAACTCAATTAAACCATTAAGCGAAATATCAAATAATTCAGTATCATCAATGAATATAACTTCATCATCATCTTCATCAACTGCAACAACTTGATGTGTGTATGGCTGTCCAACTTTTGCTGTTTTGTCAACGATTTCAATAATCTCTGGTGCGCTGTTCAATGGAATAATTTCTAATTCAAATGAAATATGCTTTTCTCCTCCATCATTAGTGTTTGCTTTAACTAAAATATTATGTTTACCAACATCTTTTTGTTTTGGAATAAATTCAATTGTTCCATCTGTTGAAATCTCAAATAACTCAGTATAGTCTTCAAAAACAATTTCTTCTTCGTAGATATTAAGATCATAGCTGCAAACATCACCCACATAACAATACTGGTCAATTGCTTCAATATCAATCTCTGGAGCACCTGGTTTTAAATGAGCCCAATCATATCTGCAACCAAAAATAAATGTGTATGGCTCTGTATCTAATAGGTAATCCTCAAAAGTATATGTATAAAAAACATCATCATCGTCTAAATAACTTAATTCAAAATTAAAATTATTTGTGTGTGCAGCAACAGAAACATGACCAATTGGAACAAAATTTGGGTTTATTTCCTGTTCAACAACTGTTTCTTCAACAATTGAATAAACTTTATTAAAATTAATATCTATTGTTGTTGTAAATTCATTTAATTCTTTTACTATTTTGTCTTTTGTTTCTTTAATTATTGCTTGTTGTATTACAGTATTTTGAGATTTCATTTCTCCTAATAACTTTTCCTGAAGAGAAGAAGAAAACTGCTCAAATTTTGATTCACTTGAACCTAACAAACTAATTATTCCAGTTACTTTTTCTCCTTTGATTACTTTTATTGGATAATTAACATTTATAATGACATCTTGTTCAAGCATTGCTGTTGTTTTTATTGTTTCTGTCTTAAATCTATAACCTTGCTCTTTGAATGGTTCAAAATCATTTAAACAAGAAGGAAGTTTGTCTGTAACATAATTGCTTAACTCAATTGCTATTTGTTGTTTGCTAGGGAATTTTTTCTCACCTAAATCAAAATAATAAGGAATTTTAATAAAAAACTGTTGTTTATTTGGTTCAGGAACATTATAGTATCCACCTTGCATACTAATAAATATAAGGCCTTCTTCACTAATCTCTCTTACACAACTATCAACATATTCTTGGATAGTTACTCCAAAAGAAGGTTTATCTGTTGCTCCCAAAATAAAATCTTTGCCAACATTAGAAGTAATTACAGCTAAAACTATTAATACTAAGAATAATGCCCCTGCCGCAATAAAAATAGTAACTTGAGCTTGTTTTCCCCTCTTTTTTAACATTTATCTATCTTTATATGTATACATACTTATATAGTTTTTGGATATAATCTAAACAGATTTAAGGTTTAAATGTTTATTAGTAGAAACACCATAAAGTATTTATACGGATTATTCTTTATCTAATTTTATGAGTTATGATATAACTGTTTGGTCTGCTAAATCTCTTGACATTAAACAAATAATTGCAAATAAGAAAGGTTGGAAAAAAACAGATTTAGGATATGAGTATAATGGAAAGGGCTGGTTAGCGGATATTTTTGCATCTGAAAAATCCAATGTTGATGGTGAAAATGTTCCAGATCAAGTTGCATTTGTTTTTAAATGTCGGAATTCCACCATACTTTAGTATGGTGGTTTACTACGTAAACCACAAAGTGATCTGTGGAATTCTGAGCATGTCAAAAACCACTTTATGAATTAGGTGTATAAATCATGCCACTCTGCTTTAGCAGAGTGGTTTTTGACAAATTCTTTATACTCAACAGTGCTTACTATTGAACCAATTCAAACACCTGAAAATTCTTTCTTAATAATTAAAGATATTATTGATGAGATTTTATCAAAATACCTATCTGTTGCTATTGGTCCAGATTTTTTTGTTTTTTCAGAAAATGCAAAGGATATATACAATAAAAGACATAAAGCCCATGTTATAAAACGCCTTAAACTTACTGGATTAGTTTTTATTCCTATTTTTCTAATTATGTTATATTTTACTGTTATTAACACCCATGGCGGACAAAGAATTGCAACAATTTTTGCGTTTATTCTTGTTATTTTTATTATTTATTTTTCATATAAATCTATTTCAAAGCCTATTAAATGAGATTGTTTTTTCTTAACAACTAAACATCCAAGTTCCTTACTTCTTTAGTATGCCCTTGGATATATTTTTATTTTAATGATCATAAATACAAATTATTCTATTTAAATGCGAAACATTTATAAATAAGTCGCATTATATTATAATATATGGGATTTACAACCACGCAATTAGGTATAGTTTATGAAAAAGGCAATGGAAAAAATGGCATAAATGAAATAGCTTTAGCTTTAAAAAAAAGTAAATCTCAAATATATCGTGCATTAAAAGATTTGGATAAGATGAATATTGTTCGAATAAAAAGGAGGGGATTTGAATTAATGTCAAATACCCATACAAGTTATCTAGTAAATAATCTGCTAAATCACCCAAATCTCATTAGTTTATTATCTGGTTCTTCAATTCAAATTATTCAAGAATGTTTATCAATTACCAGTGTATCTAAAATAGTAGATAAGACAAAATTAAATAACGCAACAATATATAACTGGATCAAAAAATTTCAGAAAGTGAGTATTATCAAAAAAATAAATAATCAATATTTATTTAATACAAAGCTTTGGGCTGATCTTAAAAACTTTATAATTGAATTTAAGAAATTCAATGATTCAGTAGACCCAAGAGTAAAACCTAATTCAAAGATTTATTTTAAAAATAAAGATTTAATTGTATTTTCTACAAAAACTTTAGAAAATGCTTCATTTACAGCATTTTCAAAGTATAAAGAGTTTGGGATAAATATTCTAACCACAAAAAACTATTATTCATTGCCATTTAAAAAAAAGAATGTGGTTGATATTTTTATAGATTCTCTTTATGTTGTAGAAAAGGAGAAAGATTTTCGAAATTTATTGTTTGTTGCATTATTCTACTTAAAAAATAAAAAGAAATTAGGTAAAATTAATAATATTATTTTAAATAACATTAAAAAAATATTAAAAGGAGAACATATAAATGACTATCCTTCTCTTCTAGAAATTAAAGAAAGAGCAAAGGTGTATAATATTAAGGTTTAAAAATGATAAAACAATTTATTGCTTATGAATCGCTTTTTAAAGAAATTGATCAATTGTCTGAGTTAGATATTCATATTTATGTAATTGGTGGTGCAGTCTTACTTTATAGAGATATTAAACCTGCAACAAAAGATATCGACATTGTTGTTAATACTAAACAAGAATTTGATGAATTAATTAGGGTACTACATCATTTGGGGTTTGAAGATACCAGTCTTAAAATAGGTTATGACAATTTCAATTTAGATAAACAACTAAAAAAAGGAGATATACACATTGATGTATTCCAAAAAGAAATTTGTTCAAAGTTTTCATTTTCTGAGACAATGATAAAACGTTCTGAAGAAATAATCTCTTTGAATAAAGTTAAGATATATTTAAGTTCTAATGAAGATGTATTCTCTTTAAAAACTATGACTGAAAGACCAGGTGATTTAGATGATTGTGTTTCTCTATCACAAAGAGGTTTAGATTGGGATGTTATACTGATTGAGATAAAATCCCAGATAGAAAATTCAGGTAAAAATATTTGGATTACCTGGATAAATGAAAGACTATTAGATTTAGAAGAAAAAGGAGTTTCTGTACCCATTTTAGATAAAACAAATGGACTTGCATGTAATTATATGGGAAATTTAGATACAAAATCTAATTTATAGCTGTCATTATTACACTTAATAGAATATTCTATCTCTTTAGAACGAAGATATGTTTTCAATGTTTGGGTTTCAGCCATATAGACCAGGAAATCAGATTTATATATCAGTTTTTTGGCTTATTTCAAATTAAAGCCTAAGACCACATCTTTTCTTTCAAATAAAATTTGCAAGCCTTCAAATTAAAATTTGAAGTAAGTTGTGGATGTAGGGCACAGCTCGCTTAAATTTGAAAGAGTGAAAATTTGCCTATTAATTTACGAGCCCTTAATACTCCATGCTTCCTCAATGCTTGCTGTGAGGGTTTGTAAATCTCTGATTTGTAAAATAGCATGGAGATAGTTGGCGAGACAATATTAAAAATAGCAAATTTTCATTATATTAAGTAGTAGACTTTAAACATCCAAGTTCTTTACTTCCTTTGCATGGTCTTCAATGAACTTTCTTCTAGGTTCTACTTGATCGCCCATAAGGATAGTGAAGATTTCATCAGCTGCAACTGCATCTTCTATTGTTACTTTCTTTAGAATTCTTGTATCAGGATCTAGAGTTGTGTCCCATAATTGATCAGGGTTCATCTCTCCTAAACCTTTGTAACGTTGAAGATTAACATTTTCTTTGCCAATTTCTTTTATTTTTTTAAATAATTCTTCTTCTTTGTAAACATACCATTGTTGTTTTCCTTTCTTTACTTTAAACAATGGTGGTTGAGCAATGTATACATGGCCATTTTCAATTAATTTTGGCATGTATCTATAAAAGAATGTTAACAATAAACATGTGATGTGAGCACCGTCTACATCTGCGTCTGTCATGATAATTATTCTATGATATCTTAATTTTTCAATATTAAATTCTTCACCAATACTTGTTCCAAGTGCTGTAATCACAGTTACAATTTCCTGGCTGGAAAGAATTTTGTGTAATCTTGATTTTTCTACGTTTAAAATTTTACCTCGTAACGGAAGAACTGCTTGGAATTTTCTGTCTCTACCCTGTTTACATGAACCACCTGCTGAATCTCCCTCTACAATGAATACTTCACATTTTGAAGCGTCTCTTTCTTGACAGTCTGCCAATTTTCCAGGTAAACTACTGCCTTCTAATGCAGATTTTCTTCTTGTTAGATCTCTTGCTTTTCTTGCAGCTTCTCTTGCTTTTGCAGCTGTTATAAACTTTTCAACAACTTGCTTCGCAACTCTAGGGTTTTCTTCAAGATAAGTGTTTAATCCAGAACTAACAATGCTGTCAACAATTCCTTTTACTTCACTGTTTCCTAATTTTGTTTTAGTTTGTCCTTCAAATTGTGGTTCTGCTAATTTAATAGATATAACTGCTGCTAAACCCTCTCTAACGTCTTCGCTGTTTAGCTTTACATCTTTTAATTTATTTTTTTCTGCGTAATTATTAAAGGTTCTAGTTAATGCTGTTTTAAAACCAGCTAAATGAGAACCACCTTCAATTGTATTAATATTATTTGCAAAACTAAAGATGTTTTCCTGATAACTATTATTATACTGCATTGAAATTTCTAATTCATATTCACCTTTTTCTTTTGTGAAATAAATTGGTTCACATAATGGTGTTTTATTCTTATTTATATGTTCAACAAAACTAAGAATGCCTCCCTCATATTGAAAAACATTTTCTTTGCCATCTCTTTCATCCTTAATTGATATTTTTAATCCTTTGTTTAAGAAAGCTAATTCCCTTAACCTTGAAGATAATGTGTCAAAATTAAAAACAGTTTCTGTAAATATTTCATTATCTGGCCAAAATTGAACTGTTGTTCCCTGTTCGTCTGAATCTCCCAGTTCTTTTATTTCTTTAGCAACTTTTCCTCTTTCAAATTCCATTTCATAAATTCTGCCATCTCTTTTTACAGTTACAATTAGTTTTTTAGATAATGCATTTACACAACTTACACCCACTCCGTGTAATCCACCAGAAACTTTATATGAACCTTTATCAAACTTACCACCTGCATGAAGTTTAGTTAGTACTATTTCTAATGCCGGTCTGTTAAACTTAGGATGTATATCTACTGGAATTCCTCTTCCATTATCAATAACTTTGATAGAATTATCTTCGTTAATAAAAACTTTAATTTCAGTACAATGTCCCGCTAATGCTTCATCAACAGAATTATCAACAACTTCATACACTAAATGATGTAATCCTCTAATACTAGTACTACCAATATACATTGCAGGTCTTTTTCTAACTGCATCTAGGCCACCTAAAACTTGAATCTTTTCTGCCTTGTAACTCCCATCATTTAACACGGGACTTTTTTGGGGCGTAGGAGTCTCAACATTAATTTCTTGAGTGTTTTCTTGTTTTTCCTGAGTTTGTTCTTCAGGATTTTGTTGACTTTCAGTGTTTTCTGGTTCCATTTTTAGATGCTTTATAAAGGTCCTTTCTTTTGTTTATTTTTCTGTTTACTTATTTATTTTTCTCGTCGAGAAAATAAGGTTTATTATACTAATTTAGAAAGCGATTTTCTTTATATAGTTTTCGCTTTTCTGATGTGATTTTTAAGGTCTTTTTTAATTTTTTTAGGGGCGTATGTAGCAACAATGGCGGGCTGGTGAAGCGAAGCTGAATAGAATAATTTCCGTAGGAAATTGTCCGTGAGCCTTGCCATTTTTGTTGCTGCATTCTTCAATATATATAATAATTTAAACAAAAAAACAGCACAACAACTTAAGCTTTTGTTTCAAAGCTTTCAACATCACTAGTAAAATATTCCCCCTCAGAATTCTGATTAATTATCATGAAATAATATTTTGTATTAACATTAAGATCATTAAGTGTGATCTGGTGGTTACTTACTTCTGCTTCATCATAAGCAATATTAATTAATGCTTCTGGATGTGTTCCAAACTTAAGTACACTTTTTTCTGGAACATTTGTTGTCCATTTAACTTTGTATGTTTTGTAGTCAATCTTTATTGTTTGGATATTTGTGAAGATAATTTCCTGACCAATTGGTTCCGGAGTAGGTTCTGGAGGAAGATCATTATTAGGTTCTGGTTCATCAGGCTCGTCAGGTATATTTGGGGTTGGTTCTGGATTTGGAGAAGGTTCAACAATAGGATCTGTTTTAATACCATTATCTGTTGTTCCATTATTTCCTTCGCCATAAGTAGATTGAAGTGTAGAAATCTTTTTAAGATTCAAACAACTATCTTTGTAAGCATCATTTATTATACTATCACATAAATCATAGTCTTCATAATTTGTAACAAAATGCATGTAACAAGGATCTTTCTTATTCGCATTTACTATTTTTTCACATAATTCTGATTGTTTACTAACCTGAGCAATTTCTCGAATACAACCATCTTTTAAGTTTTGTTCTGTAAGTTTTTCACAAATTTCCAATGCTAAATCAACATTATCAGTAGCTGTTTCTTTTGCTAAAAGGATTGTCTCAACTGAATTAGTTGTTCCACCTGAATTATCATTAGTATCTTCATTGTTTTTATTTTCTATATCTGTTGCATTTGTGTTATCCTCAGTTGTTCCTGAACCTTCACAAGGAATACTACAAATTCCTCCACAATCAACATCTTCCTCGTCTTGATTTATAATACCATCAAAACAAGTTTCACAATCTCCACAAACTCCACCACAATCAACATCTTCTTCATTTTGATTTTGAAGACCATCATCACATGTTTCACAAGGGAAACAAGAACCTCCACAGTCTACTCCTGATTCATCTTGGTTCTGTAAATTATCAAAACAACTTTCTTCTGTCTCTGTTGAGAGAACTTTGAATGTGTTAGATGCTTTATTTTTTAAATCTCCATAATAAACCTCTCCATACAAAATATATTTGCCAGGGGCAGTTCCTGGTGGAATTAAAACAGAATCTAACTTATCAACAATAACATCAATTGCAAATGTTTTACTCCAGCTAGTTAATTCTTCTAAAGTGTCTTTGTTAATGATTTTGTACTCAATAAAAATATCATACCTTCTTTTCTCTCCTAAATTTGCAATCTTGTTAATAAAATTAAGTTTTTCTCCAGGTGCAATAACTCCTTCATCAATTTGAAGAGAATAATCTAATAACTCTGGAAAATCAGATGAATTTCCAAACAAACTCATTGCTCCAAATACAATTCCTGCAACAGCAATTAAAATTAAGAATATGCCTAATAATGTTTTTGGGTGGATTGCAATTGTATGTTTGATATGTGAATTAGGAGAACTTGCAGCTTGAATTGCTTGTTCAACTTGGCCAGCATCATATCCATACTGAAGTAAATAATTTCTAATAACATCAGGTGTATGTCCTTTAGCAATCTGTTGTTGTATATAATTAACTAACTGAGGAGTTGGTTGCTTTGATTGCATAAAAGATTGTTGCTCATGTGAACCTATATGGGATGACTGAGCAAGTGCTCCTGTATTAGCAGAAGGGTGTTGCTGGAAATAATCAACTGCCTCATCAATCTGCGTTAACGGAAAACCATATTTTAGAAGATAATCACGAATCTCTGTTAAACCATAGCCCTGGCTACTATACTGTCTAATAAATTTAACAATAGTTTCATTTACCATTAAATACCACTCTTTTATGTAATATAATCTATTCTGTATATATCTATTAATAAATCTTTTGGTTGTTTTGGGTTTTTATATTATTTTAATGTATTTTTTAATGAGAAATAAGAAATTCGTGAGAAACATGTCCTTCTGACCTGGTGTTGTAGAGTGACATACAGTGTAATACTCTTCAACATCGGCGGATGCTATTTTTTCACTAGGATTTTTCTTTGTTTAATTTTATTTTGCTAACACCTTGTTTACTAAAGAAAGTTACAACTGCTTTTTTATAATCTAAAAATAAAAATTTAATCAGAACTAACAAACTTAGGAATTGTAAAATCTAAATATTTTTGCTGATTTTCAAACATGCCTGTCATTTCACCCATGTCATCAATTTTCTTTGGTGGAGATGCAGTTGGTAGGTAAAATATAATTGTATCTTTATCTTCATTTCTTAGTTTTTGATAACTTACTTTCCATGGAATAAAATCACTTTTTATTTTAGTAAACCCTAACATTAAATCTTTCATTTTAATGATTTCATCTTCCTCATCTTCAGCATCTTCATTTTTAACAACAAACTCTTCCCCACCAACAATATGTGTCATTAAATTTCCTTCTTCATCAAACACATACAAATAATCATCAAATTCAGGATTTGTAAAATCAAACCTAATATCATCCTTTTTGCAACTTATGCCTTCATTACCTAAAACATCAGTAACTTTAACACAAACTCTGAATTTCTGATATTTTTCTCCTAAAGCAACAATATCATAAGTAAATGAATTTTCTATGCTTGATTTTTGATTAGTGATTTTTCTTACTTGAACAACTTCATTATCAATATATAGTGCCGCTTCTTTTAATGGTAATCCTGCACAACCAGCTGGTGCTGTTTTTGTATCATCAGCTGCAAAAATAACAATTAATTCATTCTTAACTTGTCCCCAATCTTTAATTAAAACTTTAGGGCCTTGGCCATCTGCACAAAATGATGCCTTTTTCTCTGCACTTTGTCCTGGAAGATTTACTTTTAATGTTGCAGTGAATTTTGCCATTTGTTTGTTTGAAATTTCTTTTGTTAGATAACAAACATTTCCTTCACAACTCTCAGAAGTAAATGGTAACTCAGTTGATTGAAAAAAACCATTGTCAGAATCATATAATACAGCATCTTGTTGAGAAATTGGTTCACTCAGTGTAGCAATAATACTCATTACATCTAAATTAGGATTAATATAACCAGGAATATTATTATTTCCTTTAATTTCTACAGTTTCAATGTTAACAGCATAAACATCACTCACATAAATAGGAAAAGAAACTATTAAAACTATCATAAATACTGATATGAACTGTAAATGTTTAATTCTTACTCACCCTTTTTTTTGAAATCTTTTATAATGTATTATTTATTTATTATTTTAGTTATATCTTTTGTTAAGGAATTGCTAATTCTTGTGAATATGAACTAAAGTCTGGTTGTATGAATTTTCTGTATTGATCTAATTTTGAATATTCAAATAATTTTCCCATCTTTGTAAGATCTGATGTATATTCTGGCATGTCTATTTTCATTGTATAAAACACAATAGTATCTTTTGCACTATTCTCTAGGTCATCTAATCCTACAATCCATAATATGTTTTCTTCATTAATTTCAGCATAACCTTGGATGTATGACTCCAGTTCTTGTGATTTAATTTTCTTGTATTCAGACCAAGGACCTTCAACACTACATTTATCTACACACTCTATACTTTCTAATGTTTCATGTTGGTTATGATTAATATACATAATTCTTACTTCATAATCCCCTTGTACAATCTCAATTTCAGGGCCCCCCCCTGTTGCTTTATCAATCGGGATTCCTTCTAAAACAGAAAAGTTTTTGTTAACCATATATTCCATTTCATAATTGTTTTCTGAAATTCTTCTAAGTGTAATCTGAATCTCTAAGTTTTCGTCAATTGTGCTAGGAAGAACTGCATGTTCTTCAATTGCTTGATTAATTGCAGCATTATCATCTTTATCAACGTTTCTTGAATCATTAATATGTAAAGCTTTGATCATAAATTTCTTTTTGTAAGGCTTTGTTAAAAGCACCTCCATTGGAGCTTCGCTTTTGTCTAATGTAGAATCAAACATTATGGGAAAGATGTAATAATCTTCATGATACAAAGTTAATGCTCCACCATAACAAACAGGTAATTTAGTGGTAAGTCTTCCATTTACATCTGTTTCACCAACTGAACAAGTACTAAACTGTCCACACTTGTAACTAATCTGTACTTCATTAACTGGTTCTAATGTTATTTCATCAATTAATGTTAATCTTAATTCAGTCCCAACTTTTTGTTCATCATCACACATGAAATTCTTTGCAGGTGCTCTAAATTGCATGTCAGCTGTGTTTTCATCTATAGAACTTTGGCTGGTTTGAGCAAACTGTGGGTTCTCTGCAAAATCATCAAAATCAATATTTTCTACATCTAAATTATCTGCATCTGCTTTTGTTCCAGGCATTACAGGCTGAACACTTTGTGCATTTACTTCAAAGATTTTATCAGGATCCCAATTAAAGAAACCATATTTTAGGTAGTGTAAGATATCTTTATTTTTTTTAATGTTTGCTTCAAGTGCAAATAATAATGTATAATCTTCTCCGTCCCATCCTCCTTTACTTATTACTTCAACTACAACAGGGAATGCAAGATCATAATTAAATTCATATTTATTATTTATTCTATCAGGGATAAGGCCCCCTAAATCTACTTTATTTTCTTTTATTACTGTTGGCTTTAATATTGGGCCTCCTGCTTCTGGTTTTATTTGAAGATAGATTGGCCAGTCCCAATAATGAAACCTTACCTCAAAATCTTTAAACTCTTCCATGTCATTTTCTAGGAATAATGTGTTGTAAACATATTGTTCAACTATTTTTTCTCCAATTACTTTTTGTGCATTTGCAGTATTTTCAATTGTGATTAAAGGAATATAAGATTTCAACATGTCTTTAATGTTTTTTTCAACATCAAATATTACCCATGTTTTTTTTCTATGTCCACTTTCTTCCATTGAAAATGGTGGTAAACTGTTTTCACCTAATCCTGAATATGTATCAATTAAATTAAGAGTAATTTTTTCTAAAAATCTATTTTCTTTTTCAGCACTTGACACAGTTAATGCCATAGTCATTATATTTGGAATGGAAATTGCTTGTTTTGCATTAAATATCTCAAATGTGTGTTCTTTTTTACCTTTGCTAGCTTTGATGGTGTAAGTTAATAATATATCTACATCTTCTGCAGCAATTGTTGTTTTTACTTCAGGGTTTCCTAATTTCTGAACATGAATTTGTTGTTTTTCAAATGCTTCAAAACTTTCTAAACAAGAATCAATGTTTAATTCAATGAATTTTGAAATTTGTAATTCCATGTTTTCAAAAGTTGGAAGATTCTTTTCAGTTGTTCCACAACTTTCACATGTATTTGGAGTATACATGTAATGCCAATAAGGTAATTTACTTGTTTCACTTAAAACTAAAACTTCACTCTCTGTTGGATCATTTGATTTAGTATAAAGAGAAGTTCCTAAATAAATTGGATTAAGAGGATCAATGTAACCACCATTTGCTCCTATTTTAATTAATGCTTCTTTTGATAATGATTTAAGACAAGAAGTAACAAAACTATTAATTGGTGCAAATTCTTTTGGAGCATCTGTACCTGCTTTTGCACTAATATCTCCAATTGTGCCAAAATTATAATAAACAGTTACTCCTATGGTTACTAGGATAAATAAACCTACAATCATCATTGCTGAGGTCATACCTTTTTTTGATTTTGTTTGTTTCATTTTGAGTGGTTTTTTTATTTGTATGAGCAAAAAACAACAACATCATTGGCACGGACGGTCTTTTTCTTTGAAAAAGCCCTACTCACCTCGTAAACTCGGTTTGCCCGGCCATGTTGTTTGATGTTAATCAAGCTTAATAATTTCGACTTTAGTCGGAATCATAATTGTTGTTTTTTGGTTTTAATTCTTATTGTTATTATCTCTCTCCTTGAACTTCATTATAATAATAAATAAATCTTCTTGACCATGAAATAGCAAAGAACACAATTATTAAAGCAACAATTGGTTCAATAACACTTGGTAAAATAGGATTTAATAATGTTGGAATTGAAATTAGCACACCTAAGCTAATTATTGCAATAACAAATGGAATTGCTAAATGATAAAAATTAGTAATTGAATATTTTAAGTTTTCAAAAAGTTGTTTAAATATTGGTTTCTTTGTATTGAACTTTGTTGTCAAGAGAGGTGATAAATAAATATACATCACTAACATTAACATAAACCATCCCATGATTAGACTTTCTTTTACAAAAAATAATGGCGGTAAAAAAATAATTAACCAGATTAAAAGAAAAATTAGATTGTATAAAAAGAATTTCCAAAATCTCTTAAATGATTGCCTAATAAATGACCACGTAATTGTCTTGTAAGCAGTTGAAATAAATCCCATTAAAAGTATTAATGCAATTAATAACCCTGCAATCTTATACGTAGAAGAATACACCTCAGATCCCAGTTCTTGATGTTTCTCTGCTAACTCTTTTATTCCTTGTATATCAATTTGACTTGAATCTTTCATAGTCTCTTCTTTAAGCAAACCATATTCTTGTGCTGCAGGAATTAAATCACCTTGTAAATATCCTCCTAACTTTGCATAACCAAACATGTAAATCATTACAACAATTAGAATAAAAGAGATGTCTAACAAGATTGTCCATATATAAGATACATTAATGTTTTTCCAGGAATCAATATAAGCAGTTTTATTTCTAGTAAAAAGATTCTTTAATGTATTTTTTGATTTTGTTTGTTTCATTTTTGAATGGTTTTGTTATGTTGAGATTTTAGTTAAAAACAACAACATCATTGGCACGGACGGTCTTTTTCCTTGAAAAAGCCCTACTCACCTCACCTTGTTCGGTTCGCCCAGCCATGTTGTTGTTTTCAATGTTAAATTATTATTTTTTGAATTATTTTTTCTCCTTTCTATTCCTCTTTCAGTATAATTGCTCCTTTAAATTGAATCTCTCCTTTAAATTTTACATGGACTTCATCAAAATCATCTTCATAATATAAGCCTGAAATATAATCAGAACAGCCAGCAAGCCCTGAACAATATTCTGTTTTAATTACTTCTTTTTTCCCACCTTTGACTAATATTATTTCATATTCTGTATTTTCATCACTTGGTGTTGTTTGTTCTGGTGTTTTATCCTCAGCCATAATAAAATAACTTATCTCATACATATTTGTCATCTCTGTTGGATCTTCTGGATCTATTACTTCAAATTTATAACCATAAGCACCAATAATTTTTCCATAAAATACAGTTCCTCCATTACTTGTACCAGAAGGAACATAATCTAAGCCTTTTTTGTTCATGCAAACTTTAACTTCCCAATCATAAATTTCATACCAACCAGGAATTCGAGGGTCAAATATTGCGCTGTACATTGCCTCTGTATTTTCATCATAGAAAAAAGGCATTGGTAAGACCATTGGAATTAAAAATAATATACATGCAATTAGTATGGTGCATTTTTTTAGTAAGTTTTTTGTTTTTGTCATTTTGTATGTTTTTTTTATGTTTTGTGTGTGTAAAAAACAACAAGGCCAGGCGAGGTGAAACCGAATAGGATTTTTTCCAAAGGAAAAAGTCCGTCTGTGCCATGGTTGTTGTTGTTTAATTCTTCTTCTTCTTCTTATTTAAACCTCTAGTAATCAAACTCATTACAGTAACTTGGTGAAGGTTTGAACTTTTCTAATGATTTATCAAGATATTCTCCTGATTTGAAAACATTGTATAATTCCATTCCTGACAACGCAGTTCCTGCAAGTCCACAATAAATAGACCTTGGACCCCCATAACCAATTGGATAGGTGCAAAACTCTGCAGCTGTTGGAGCATAATAAGGATAACAAGGAACAATATAAGCAGCAGCTAATGCAGCTAAAACAGTTAACTTATACATAAGTTGCATGACTGTATTTGCAAGTAATGCTCCGATTACTTTACCTTCTCCAAGCATTTCAACAGATGCACTTTTAACATACAAACATTTTTGTGTACTATGTAATTTAGTACAAGTTGAAACTGGGAAGCCTGCAACAACAGCTAAGTTTATGCATCTTTTTTGGATACATTTTAATTCTTTTAATTTTTTATATTTCATTTCCATTGCATGAGGGCATGTCCATGCTAGCATTTCCATTCTCAATGGGTTCATTAATTCAGGATTCAAAGCAACTTTTCCAAAGTCACCTAATTTATCATAATCTGCATTATTCCACATATAATCTTCAACATCTTTATCAGGATCCCAATCTTCATTTTCACCACCACCCCAATCCCAATCTTTCCAATCTTCTCCATACCATTTTCCACCTAATGATCCTACAGCTCCAATAATACTTGGGAGGTCAGCAGTTGTCTTGTAAATTGCACCCATGACTTCAGTAGTATCATGAAGTTGAGGAGTTGTATGTTTTGCATACCCTTTCATTCCCCATACGCTTCCTCTCTCTTTTGCTTGACTCATCATCTTTTGTGTTTCACCTGTTGTTTTTACAATTCCTTGATGGTATTCAGTTACTTCTGCATTATAAGCTTCCCATTTTGCTTTTGATTCTTTATAATGTGCATTGTTTGGATCTGCTCCTAAAGTATCCATATCTTCTTGTTTTGGATATTCATGTTGATCTGGTGGTTCTGGTGCACCATAACCTGTTTCAGCACCTGCCAAAGTATCTCCATACTTCATCTCAGGTTTAAAATTTTTCATTTGATCAATTGCCATTGGTTGAACAACAGCAATATTTGCTACTTCTGTTCCTATATCACTTAAGAAATCAGGATCTAATATTTTACAACTTAAAATAATACAAATCCATTTTACAATGTGTCCGTAATATGGGGGAATAGGAACTGATGTAATTGGCCAAACATATTGATTAATTATACCATGCATGTAATCTGCAAGCCCACATACAGTTGTCCATACAATTTTCATTGGTGGCCACCATTGTGTTGCAATGCAAATACCACCAATTACTCCTTTCATGCTTTGAACAATTCCATTAATAACACCTGCTGCTTTTGCATAACTACAAGCTATTTCTAATTTATTTATAAAATCATTTCCCCATTTATCAATATCTTTTTGATATTTTTTAATGTCTTTGTCAATTTTTGCTAATTGTTTTTGAACACTCTCAGATGCATCACCCATTGCTAGCCCATATAATGGTATCTCAACATCAAACTCTTCTATTTCAAATTTATCAAAAACTTTATCTCCAAATTGTATGTGCATAGTACTTTTACATTTTAGGTTAAGAACATCCGGATCAATATTTTGATCTGCCTCTGGATCAACATTAGGATCATTCTCAGATAAGGTTTGTTTTTTTATCATAAAATATACATCTTTTTTATTATCTTCTTCTTCTGGATTAATACTTGATTCTTCACCAACAAATTTAATGTTCTTTGCTTCTTGACAAGTAATTGTTTGAGAATGAACTCTTACTCTTTTATTCTTTAAGACATATTTCAGTGTTAACATTATTGGAAAATCAGTTAGTGATAATGTTTTTTTATCTATAGAAGGAACAGAATTTGAGTTAACAGATGCATCAACAGTAATTGTAGTAATGAAATCAGGTGTAACCTCTGTTTCTGGCATACAAACGTCTGTTGTTGTTGGAACTACATTATAATTACCTGCAAGATCAGTCATATTAATTAGTATAGGGCCATCTTTCAAAGGAATTGGTAAAATATTAGAAATAATAATTTGACAATCTTGAATTCCATTCTCAGCTTCCCCACAAGTACCGATGGTAAGTTCATCACTACTAATTGCTTCTTCTTCTGGATAAGTTGCTTCAACTTTAAATAAATTCTTTTCACCAACTCTAAAATCTAATTTTAAATTCCCATTTGCTGTAGGACATAAATCTGATTTTATAATGTTTTTCTCTACAGCCCCTGATTCAATATCCATTCCTTTTGCAATTAATGGGGCTTCGCTATCAAGTGTTACATTCAATGACAAAATAGAATTGTGTTTGTCTATCTTAATCCCCATATCATTTTCACTGCTTTTAACAACCTTAATTTCTCCTTCACCATTAACTAATTTTGGTTTTGTTGAATTAAAGTAACATTCCCAAGTTCCTGTTGATAATTCTACACAACCACTTGTTTTTTTAGTTGCATCTTTGAATAATTCAGAAGGAAATTTTAATTGAAGATCTTTGTTAATGTTAAATGCAACAGGGTGAGATACAACAACTGCAATATCATAACCATATGGTTTTGGCCAAACATTTTCTATTCCTGATAAATATACTTTCTCAGATTGTTGTTCTTTGGTAATAAAATAAATTCCTGTAATAATTGGTTCTGTTGAAATTGGTTTTAATGGTAAAACAGTTTCTAAATCATCATAGTTTCCTGCTTCATCTTCTGCATGAAACCTAACTGTTAACTCCTCTGATTTTCCATCATATATAATGTCTTTCCATATACATTCGCTTATTTTATCACCTATAAAATATTCACAAGAATCAGGTGCTCTTTTTGTATAACTTGATTGTTTTCCAAAGTTTAATACAGAAAAATCTCCATATACTTTGCTTTGTTTTAAACTTGTATCACTAATATTAATTTTGATCTGAGCAAAAGTTGTTGAATCAAAGTTAATTGATGAACCAGATTGTTCAGTGTTAACATTTCCAATTGCAGCTCCTGCAAGATCACCTGGTTCTTCGCTTTCTTCATTTGTTTCTTCTTGTGCAGGTGTATCTTCTTCTGTCCCTACATCACTAGTAATTGCGTCTCCACCATTATTTGTGTCTGTTTCACCACTTGTTACTGCATCCCCACTAGTACTTGGTTCAGAGCCACCCATAATAAAATTCATAACATTTCCATTTTCATCAGTTACAATTAATGATTCTTCAAGAATTACAGGGGTATCAAAATCTAATTTAACATATTCTTTTTTACAACCCAGTCCTGAATTGCCAAGAACATCCCTTACTTCCACACAGATTTTTAATTTATTGGTAATTCCGCCATACTGTGTTGCATCTATTTTGAAGGATGATTTTTCTACATTGTTAATTGCATCAAACTCAATTTTATCAACTGCTTCATTATTAACATACAAATAAGCTTCTTTAATTGCTTGTCCTAAACACCCACCTAATGCGGTTTTTTTATCATCTGCCTCGAAAATTATAATTAAATCATTCTTACTTTGTCCCCAGTCTAATATCTCTACATCTGGACCTTGACCGTCTGCACAAAACTGGGCTGTTTTTTCTTGACTAATGCCAGGAATATTTAATTTTAATTTTGCAGTGTATTTGCCAGGTGATTTTGCAGCATATTCTTTTACTAATATACATTTATTACTCTCACAAGTTTGAAACCTGTCAGGAATAAAATCTAAGAACCCACCATCTTCAACATATTCTACTTGGTCTGGTTGAATTGGATTAGAAAATGTAGCTTCAACAGTCATTGTTCCGCTATTTGCATTTACATAATTCTTTACATTATTATCATCATGAAATTCAATTGTTTCTATTTCAACATCAACTGCATAAGCAGTACTAACATATATAGGGAGAGAAATAACTAGAACAATCATAAATATTGAAACTAACTGTAAGTATTTTGTAATCTCAAATCACCCTTTTTTACCCACTAAGTCATTTTATTAGATGTTTTATTTATAAATTTTCTGTTATACTATGAGTAAATAGTTTAATTTCTGAGTTAAAACCCTAATTAAATTACACATTAAATCAAATGAATCTTAGTGAGAAAAAAAGAATTTAGATGTAGAAAAGGGATTTAGTTTATAGTGCATGAGAAAACAACAACATCATTGACATGGACGGACATTTCCTTACAGGAAATATCCTATTCGCCTTCGGCTCACCCAGTCATGTTGTTGTTTTTTGTATTGAATTTGCACTTGTAATACTCTTCAACAATGGCGGATGCTCCTTTTTTTCACTAAGGATTTTTTAAAGTTTTCATTTAATTTTTTTTAGTTTAAATCTTTTTTAATTACTCTTCAAAAGTCAAACCTTATTTCAACAGCAACATTGAATCGCCAAAACTAAAGAATCTATACTTTTCAGAAACAGCAGTAGAATAAACATCTAATATTTCTTTTCTTCCCCAATAGGCACTTAGCATCATTAGTAATGTTGATTTTGGTAAATGAAAGTTTGTAATGAAACCATCAATTTCTTTTCTTAACTTAAATTCATAACCTGGATAAATGAATATATCACTCCAACCTTCGCCTGCTTTTATTTTTACATTTCCTTCTTTATCTTTTTCTGCAACTGTTTCTAATGTTTTTAATGTAGTGGTTCCAACAACAAATAATTTGCCAGATCTGTTATTAATTGCGTCTGCACTTTCTTTATCCACAATATAATATTCAGGATCCATTTTATGTTTTGCAAGATTTCCAGGTCTTACTGGTTTAAATGTTCCAAAGCTCACATGCAAACAAATTGTAACTATTTTTATTCCTTTTTTTTTGATTTTATCTAATAACTCATCAGTAAAATGAAGGCCTGCAGTTGGTGCAGCAATACTTCCTTCTTTTTCTTTATTTGAATAAATAGTTTGATACCTTTTCATGTCCCCTTGATAATTTTCAATGTATGGTGGCAGTGGAAGTTCACCAAATTCTTTCAGCTTTTTTTCTAACTTCTCTTCGCTTATGTCGTCTGTAAATTCAATTGTATATCTTCCACCAATTTTATTAATTACTTTGAAAAATAATTTTTCTTTAGGATTATTTTTGTTTATAATAAATTCTTCATGTCCTTTTTTTGTATTTGTTGACTTAATTCTTGCTTCAAATTGTTTAGAATTAATTTTGTTCACTAAAACAACTTCTATGTTTCCCCCTGTTACTTTTTGTCCATCAAATTTGTAAGGCAAAACTTTAGTGTTATTCACGACGAGAATATCATCTTTGTTTAAATAATCAATTATGTTGTGGAAATGTTTGTGAGAAATAATGTTTGTTGTTTGTCGTGCGTCGTTTGTCGTGCTTTGGTCACGACTCACGTCTAACGACATACGACTAACTTCTTTTTTCACAACTATTAGCTTAGATTCATGTCTAACATCAACAGGTGTTTGCGCAATTAACTCTTTAGGTAAGCTATAATCAAAATCTGAACAATCCATGTGTGAAAGAAATATTGTTTGGTTTATAAACTTTTTTTAGTTAGTAGTTTTAAGTTAGGAGTAATAAGTGGGAATGGACGTAGGAAAGGTTCTAAATGTAGGAAAGGTTTGAAAGGAATACAATTACCTTTCTAACCCTTAAAACCCTTCTAACCTTTATTACCTTTTTAATCCCACTTCAAATTTAGAACTTAATACTATTAACTTATCTTTTATGTGCTCCTAATAATGGCATTGGCTCTACTCTTGAAAACAAATCTAAAATAAAATTATGGTACATAACATATCTTCTTTTTAGTTCATCTGGTAAGTCGTTAACAGCATCTAATCTTTCTTTTTCATAATTTCTGTGTCCTATTTCAGGTCCAGCAATTCCATATAATAAACTTTCTTGTGTTTGGATGCTAATTTCAAAACTATCATTACAAAGAGTTTCTTTTGCTCTTCTTTTTGTTGGTCTTAATGTAACTTGAATAAATGGGTTGGCACGATCTCTTCTATGATGGTTTTCTAGTCTCTCTACATAATAACCCCTGATAGGACCACCATATTTGTGTTGGTCTGTTTCAACTCTCCTATAATCACTTATGTCCCTTGCATTTGCTCTTCTTCCACCTGTAACTGTTCCTAAAATTTCATTCATGACATAACCTGGTAGAATTGATCTTAAAACTTCAACAACATCTTCTTCATCTTTAACAATTATTCTATGGCTGAATATGTCTTTTAAAATTGCTTCTCTATAAAGTCTTTCAAAAACATTGCTTGTTTTTCCTTTTTTTGATGCAGCTTTTTCACTCAATAATACTTTTGCGTATAATCTCCATTTCCTGGCTTGTCTTCTTTTTTGAGGGTGGTTTTCGTCTGCTAAGTGATTAATAACAAATTTAGCTCTATCTTCAAATTGTGGTGTGTTGTAAAAATAATCATGTAATACTTGATCTGTCATTACAATTCTATATGCAGTTTTTCCTGCAATTCTTTCATCTCGTTTTCTTCTTAACGAAATACATTGAATGTCACTAATTCCTGGAAGATAGATAAATTCTTGATTTATTCTTATTCCAGCTAAGCCATCTCTAGCACCTTTTGTTTTTCTTCCTTTTTTTCTGCCTTTTTCTTTTCCATGTCTACCTGCATGAACTTTTTCTCTTTCAGCTTCTGTAAGGTGTGCAACAACATACTCGGTCATATCTTGATCTTTTTTCCCAATTTCTCTAATAAGTGCATTCGCATGTCCATTAAATCTTCCACCATTTAACATTAAAAAAACATCATCAAAAAGTTCTTGTAGTGAATCATATGATTTTGTTTGAGTTCTTTCTTCGTTAATACCTAATACCCCTAATTCTGTTTCTACAATATAACTTAATTCTTTTCTTGCTGCATTAACTCTGTGCATAATTTCTTTCTGGAATGCTATCATTGGTCTATGTCCAATTCCTATAGGGCTATTCCAAATTGTTTCATTAAAAGGATCTAGAAAAATATAAATTAATTCGCCTAATTGTAATGGTGTTTTTTCATCTGGAATTAATTCATTTGCTCTTTCTTCAGATTCAAACTCTTCCAATAATCTTTTTTCAAGTGGAAAAATATCATTTGTTATTGGAATACTGTGTGCAATTTCTGCACTCTCTAAAATCTCTGTTCTTTTTAAATCAATTTTCCAAATATATTGAGAATTACCAAAGTCTTGTTCTTTAACATTTACTTCAATTCCTGTTTTTCCTGCTTGTATTCTTGTCATTTTAATCTCTGTAACAAGGAAAAAGACTCTAGTTTTTATAGTTTTTTCTTAAAGCTGGCTTCTATAGTTTATCCCTAAATGTTCTAAAAGAGAAATATCATCTACTTGGTTAGTAATGCATTTAATTGAACCATTATTTGATGCTAATCCAATTATTGGAGTGGCAGGAGAAACAACTCTCACTTTTCCTTCAAGATCTTTTTCTAATCTTTCACTAATTCCTTTGTAGGGATTTGCAACAATTACTGGTAATTCTCCTTCTTTAAAACTAGGTAAATAAAAAAAGTTGTTTGGAAAAACACTGAATCCATCTGGATCATCAATGTCTGTTGTACGAATTTCAACGCCATGTTTATCTTTTAATGCGTCGAGAACTTCTCTAACTTGTTCGTAATGATGTACGTCAACATACATTTTTTTTGCACATGGAACATACCCTATTGTTAAATCTAAATGTTCTGGTTTAAGCATGTCTCCTTTTTCATTATGGATCATTGCATCATAAGGTTGTAAAAAGATTTTTTCTCTGTCTCCAAAGAACTCTCTAAATGCTTTATTATCAATACTTGCTTTTTCAAATGCCTCTCTAATTGAAGAACTAATTAATACAAAAGAATCACCAATTACATAACTTCCACCGTGCCCTAATTGTGCATTTCTTCCTTCATTAAAGCTTGCAAACTCATGTGTTGGTAGATATTTTCCATCTAAATGAACATATGCATCATTTAGCCATGTATCATTAAAATTAGCGTATGTTTCAAATTTTGCACGACTATATGCTTCGAGAATGTTCCATCTTTCATTAATTTCTTTTCCGTTTTTCATACCTACCATGATAAGAGGCTTACATCTAGATCTAACTGTTTTTTTAATAATTCCTGATTTTGTAACAATTCCTACTGTTTTTTCAGCCATTTTATGTAGTCCTCAATATATCTGTAATTATCTTATACTCTTCAGGAGGTAATATATAAATGTTTCTATTTGTAACTACTCTGGAGTAGATAGTCGCTTTGAGTTATTGATGATTTACACCCAAGATTTACACATAAAAGATTTAATCAATGCTTAAATCTTTATGTCAGAATCAAATAAATGAGTTTTAAGAGCATTTTACACCTAAACTAAGGATAATGTATCATGAATTTCTATAAAAATGCTTAAATATTTTAGTTTTCAGATTATTCTGGATTATCCCGATTATGGATGTAGGTGGTAAATGGGCAAATTCTTGGAAAATCCCGAATTTGATGAGGAATTAGATAATCATCCAATAATGTAAGGGATAATCCCGACAATTTCCAGAAAATGAGTTTATTATAGGCTGATTGTATAACCCAGGGTAAACATACAAATATATGGTTCAAGGTGTTTTTTAGGGGGTTTATGGGGTTGTTAAGGCATTATTCCGACGACTAGCTGTTAGTATAGGATTTTGGTAGAAAAATGGTGTTAAAGAAAAATATGTGAAAATTAATGAAAATTTAATAATTATCTTAATTCTCTTGAGAATTCACCTGTAGCCATATTTACATATGTTACAGCGCCATGTAATGGATTATTTTCACCCTTTTTTTCACTTATTTTTGGGCTTAATAATGGATCTTCTACAAGTATAAATCTAATTCCTGGGTTATATCTGTCATCAGAAATCATATCTTTAAATAGTCTAAAATAGTTTTTAGTATTTCCACCAAATACTGAGGAATCAAACATACTATTTATAATAATTGTAGCTTTTTGATTAGGATTTTCAGAACTTGCTGTTCTTCCTCTAGATAGTTCCCAATTATAACATCCCTGGATAATATCATTCATTTGTGGAAGTCTTGGAACTTCAAATTTACCCTCTAGAAATGTATAAAAATTTACACCACTATGATCTGTTGCATGTTGTAAATATTTACCAATTTTTGAATATTCTTTACTAGTCATATTGAATAGAAAAGTATTATTTACACTATCTAAAACATCAGCAAGTGTTTGAATCATTTCAACTTCAGAACGCATTATTTTTTCCTCGTTTTCTGACTAATCATACCATCAATTCTAGCTAATCTTTGCTCTATTTGAGATAGTCTTTCTTCAAACTCTAATTGGTTCTTTTGTGTGTAAAGAGTCCATTCAGACATAGATTCTTTTAGAGCTGTCATGTCTTTTCTTACTGCTTTGAATCCTTTTCCGACTTTAAAACTTGATGCAAACATATTTTTCACCCCAAAATAGTTATTATTGTTAAGTAACTACATCACTTATTTATAAATATTTGTGTTCTTTAGGCTATATGTTTTACGCCTAAAAGATGTAAGAATCGCTTGAATTATTGTGTTTTTTAAGGCTATTAAGATTTAAGGTTTGCTTGAATCTTTTGATTTCTGTTTGTTGGGATTATTTAGTCTATTTTTGGTGTTTTATGGAATAGTTTTTGTGGATCTTTGTCTAGGTTGTGTTGAGTGTTTGTTGGTGAGTGATAGATAAATGTCTGTATGATAAGGACAAGAAGATTCTTTGAAAAATATCATGAAAATCTCTTAAATGTTTGAAAGCTTAAAAGATTTAAGCGGAAATTGAAGGGAAAGTGAGAGTTAAATATGCATAAAACCAAAAAATATATATACTTGGTATATATACTGAATATAGGTGGTATATATGGTACAAGCAATGATTCAAATTTCAAAAAATACAAACCAAATTCTTAATATTGTAAAAGCTAAGTTTAACCTTAAGGATAAATCCCAAGCAATTGAGAAGGTTGTTTTAGACTATGGAGAAGAAATCCTAGAACCTGAATTAAAACCTGAATTCATTCAGAAAATACAAGATATTGAAAAAAGAAATGATTTTAAGGACTTTAATAGCTTGGATGAATTAAGAACAGACATTGAAAAAATTGGTGAATAGGAAGATGCGTTTATTTTCTGTTGAAAAAAAACTAAGAAAGGTAATGAATAAACTCCTAAAAAAAGACCCTGATCTTTTTCAAACATTAATGGACAAAATTGATGAAATACTAAGTTGTGACAAAGTGGATCATTACAAAAATCTAAGAAAACCCTTACAACATCTGAAGAGAGTTCATGTAAAGGGCCCTTTTGTTTTAACTTTTAAGTATGTTAAACAAGAAGATAAGATAACTTTATATGATTTTGATCATCACGACAACATCTACAGATAAATATTTAAACATTCTAACAAATCATCCATTCATGCCCTTGTAGCATAGCCTGGATGGTGCGTTCGGTTGCGGTCCGAGAGGTCGGGAGTTCGAATTAAAGTATGTAGTAAGAAGTGATAAGTTACTTCAAACTTACAACTTAAAACTACTTACTTTTACGAAAGTCTTCCCAAGGGCGTTTATTCTTAATATTATCAAAAGTGAGACTTAAAGTTACCCACCAGCCTACATATACTGGGATTCGTCCATTATCCGAAACTTTGGCTGTGGCTTTGGTGTTTTTTTTGGAATTACTTCTTCTTTTTCTTCAGGTTTTTCATACACAGAATTAGTAATTGATGCATGTCTTTGTAACATTTCTACTAATATCTTTTTGCTTTGATCTGATCCATTTGTAAGTAATCTTTGCTTTTCTTGCATCTCTTGAAGTAATTCAGATGCTTTAGTTTCTTCATCTTGTTGTTCTAAACTTTCTATTACTACTTTTTCAATTCCTGAAAAGAAATCACAAAATTCTACTAATTTTTCACCTGGAGAAATTGTTAATAGATTACGAGAATTTTTTTTTCTTTTAACTAAATTTTGTTTTAGAAGAGTAGATAACACATTATAAGGAATTGTTCTTTGTTCAATTTTTAATGCAGCACGGACTTCATTTGGGGAAGTCCATTGAGAATCTTTCATTGCCACCATATGATCAACAATTGCTTTTGTTGTCTCTTCTGTTGTATACATACAATCTGGATAAATAACTTTTTCTCCTACCCACCTATAAAATGCAAATCCTCTTGTCATTTCTTTTCTATCAACGGAAACTAATCCTAAC